>JAXLQJ010000005.1:0-252207 GCA_046331705.1 bacterium
TCAACCCGGGTCCGGTGGTGCTGCTATCGCTTCTCACCGAGGCCGAGCTTCGCCCCGCCGTGCGCGGCCTTGACGAGGCGCGCGCCCGACTCGCGGCGGCTCAGGCCGAGCCCGATCCCGCGACTCGCGTGCGCGAGCTCGTAGGCTTCTACGACACGGCCGACGCCGACTTCGTCCGATTCTCGCCTTCCGGGATCGCGCTGGTCGGCATCCGCCACCGCGCGCTCCCACCGATCGAGCGCGCCGGAGATGCGGCATTGCCCGCGCTCTCCGACCTACTGACCAGGGCGAGCTAGACGCTCGAGGATCGCACGCTCCTCGTCAGTCTCGTGGCAGGTTGCGGGCGTGCGGGCATCGCGCCGATGCTTGACGCGCTCGATCGAGAGCGCGGGTGGTGGGCGAACGCACCATCGAAGTTCGAGCCGGGCTGGTGGGAGGACGAGAACGGCGCATCGTTCGCCGAGGCCCGAGCGCACCACGACCGAGCGCGTACGCTCGTGGATACGCTGGCGCGTCAGGCAGATTCCTCGGCGGTGCCGAGGCTGCGCGCGTTTCGCGAGATCTGGGTCTTGCAGCCAGCCGAGGTCGCGTTCGAAGACGACCTGCGCCTCGCGCTCGACCGCCTGCTCGGTGACCTCGACGAGCAGGAGCCGCGCCCCTGACCCCGCTCAGCGCCTGCTGGAGATCCGGGACCGCGTTCGGCACGACGGGGCGCTGCTGCTCGCTCGACTCCCCATCGACTGGAACGAGGAGCACCGCCTCCGCGGCGTCCTCGAGGCACCCAGTCGGGTGTGATCTCGGCTCACCCGCCCGCGAGCACCCAGGGATCCACGGGCAGGCCCGCATCGGGCGCCGTCAGCGTCTGGCTCGGACCGCCGGGACCGGTGCCTGGCGCGATCCAATGCGCCGGGACGTTGCCGTGGACGAGCGGCAGCGGCTGTGACGGCTGCCGGCGCGGGTCGTCCTCGGCGTTCACGTCGGGATGCCGCTCCAGGGCGCGCGGCGAGAGTCCAGCCGGCGCACCCGGCACGTGACACGTCGTGCAGAACGGGTTGGCCGTGGAATCGGGGCGCGGCTCGCCGAGGCGCAGTGGCCCTTCCGGAAAATGAAGCGCGCGGCGCACACCCACCGCGCCCGCGGGGATCTTGCCCGGATGAGCGGCGTAGTCGCGGGAGTAGTCGTGAAAGCACGCGTAGGCGGGATACGTGGGCTGGGCGGCGCTCGCGAGCGCCGCCGTGACCTCCGCGTGCGCCCAAGCTGGGTAGCGCGACGCGACCTCGGACCACTCGGCGTTCGCGACCAGACCGATCAGCGTCCCATCCGCGTGGTTGCACGCGAGCTCGGGATCCATCCGCCGGGCGATGACCTTGAAGTCGTCCACCCAGCCGCGCACGCCGCCAGCGGTCGCTCCTGGCGGAGCACCGATCACGAGGGCGCCGGGGACGAGCTCGAAGAGCGGCTCGTCGTGCGCGAACGAATCGTATGCGAAGCCGTTCACCAGCAGCGTGACCTGACGATTGCCCGGCGCAAGCTCGATCGCCAGGTGCACCCACGCTGGGCTCGGCGAGAGGGCGGGCAGCTCGATCGAGCGGACCGTGTCACCGGCTGCGTCGACGTAACGCAACGCGCGGCGTCCCTCGAGGCGCACCTGGCTGCCGTCGGGGAACGACAAGAGCACGCGCTCCGCGGCGTCGTCGGGAACGTGCGGATCGAGGAAGATCCCCACGTACCAGCTCTTGGCGCGGATGTCCTGCGGCTGCGCGGGCACGGAGTACTCGATGCGGTTCGTGCCGGTGAGCCAGAAACCGCGGCCGATCACGCCACCGAGCGCGTTGGACTCGGCGCGCCCGGTCCCCACCGCGACGCGACCGAACGCCGGCACGTTCCAGCGGTCCGGCAACGGGGTCGCGGCGTTTTGCAGGTGAACGTCCTCGGGCGGCAACGAGATCGGCAGCAACGGATAGCCGTTCTTGTAATACGGGTAGTGGACCAAGCCCGACGCCGGGTCCGCCACGATCGACGCGATCATGCTCGACACGATGAACGCGTCCGGATCGAGGTAGTCGTCGAAGGCGAACTCGTCGGTGGCGTGCCCGTTGGAGAGCGTCCACACGATGTCGCGCGGCGTGACGGGACGCATCTGCGCGTGGAAGTTGAAGAGATTTTCCAGCGAGTCGAGGACGTTGGTGTTGCCGCTCCAGCCGGGCGGGAGCGTCGGATCCTCGTGCCGCCCCACGGTGCGGGAGCTGCCCACGCGCACCTCCACCGGCGTGCCGTCGGGGTCGTGGAACATGTCGACGAGGATGTGATTGCGCGGATCGATCGGCGTCGCCCAATCGCTGCTGTTCAAGAGCGTGTCGATGTGGACCATCTTCCCGTACGTCCAGAGTCCGGCGACCACGTGACCGCGGACGACGCCGGGCTCGAAGAGCCAGCGATCGTCACACGACTCCACGCAGCGATACGGGTACCGCCCCGGCGCCATGCCCTCGATGGTGTCGGACACGGCGGTCATGAACAGGTTCTTCCCCGCCCGATCGAGCCACGGGTACGAGACTCCCATGTCCTCGCCGTCGGCCACCAGATTCCCTTCGCCGTCGCGAAGCTGGAACGTCGCGAAGTCGTAGCGTCCGCGCATCCGCGGGTCGTGGTGAGCGTGGCTCACGGGATGGAAATCGCGCCATGCCGTGACGTCGCACGCGTCGGCGGCGTCGCTCATGAGCGAGTACATGAGGTCGTAGGCGCGCGTGAGCTTCTGGCCCGTCTCCGGGTTGGTCCATTCGTAGAGCAAGGCGGCGGTGTCGAGCCTGCGCCCGGTCAGCAGCCGTCCGTCCCACGTCACCATCGGCTCGAACCACACCGGGCCGGGCAGCGGCGGGCCCGCAACGGGCTCACCGAGCTGGATGTCGGCGATCTGCGCCGCGGCGGTCTTGGGCGCGCTGACCTCGATGTGGACCGGCGTTCCCCAGAGCCGCGACGGGTTGCTGCCCGACTCGAAGCCCATGTGCACGACGTCGTAGCAATCGCGGGAAGGATCGGAATCGCACGGATACGGATTCGGCCGGCGCGGTGGCTCGACCAGCTCGCCGCGCACGTCGCAGAGCGTGTTGTGACCGATGCCGTGACCGCCGGGAGCGTGAGGAACGCCACCGGCGAACGGGTTGGTGTCGGCGAGAATGGTCGCCCCCGCGGGACCTTCCACGACCGGACGATCGAGCTTCTCCGGCGCCAGCAGGTAGAAGCGCAGCTCGGCGGATCCGCCTTCGACGGCGATGCCCACGCGCCCGTCGGCGGTGGTGCGAAGCGGCGGGATGTGGGGATGGCTGAAATCACCCTGCGGCGTGACCATCGCCACGTCGCGCAGGAACGCCGGGGTCTCCGGCTGCTCCGGGTTCGCGGTGCAAGCGGCAATGCCGGCGATCAGCGCGGCCGCGACTCCCAGTCGTGAAAATCCGGTCATGGTGCTCTCCGAAGCTCGCGATTCGATCGACGATCATACACATCGGCGTCCACGCGCCGCAGGGCCGCACGCGTCCATCCAATCCGCCCAGACGCGGTCAGCGCGGACGCCGTCTTCCGAGCAGCGTCCAGGCCACGGCGACGGCGCCGATCGCCGCGCAACCCAGGCCCGCACGGAGCGAGCGCGGGCGAAAACGCAGCTCGACGGTCCTGGCGACAGGTGGGATCGGCACCGCACGAAGCGCCAGATCGCCGCGGAGCACCGGCACGCTCCGGCCGTCGACCCACGCACGCCAGCCGCTCGCGTAGCTCTCGGACACGACCAACCAGCGCTGGCCGCGCGGCGCGCCAGTCGGCTCCAGATGGACGAGCAGGCGCGACGCGGACGGGCGCTCGAGCGCGAGCGACTCGCCGCGCCCGTGGTCCTCCGTCGCGCCGGCGCCGGTCGCCGCTGCCGAGGGGGCGACGGCCGCGGCGGCCGCGTCCTCCGCCTCGATCACCACCTCCGCCGCGGGATCGAAGTCGGCACGCGCCACGGCTGCCCGCGCGTCCGCGCGACTCGCCACCAACGAAGCTCGCGGCACGATCCACGCGCTGCCGAGCGGCGCCGCGGACGCCGGCTCGAGGGTGGAGCCGCCAGCTCCGTCCGCGCGCGCGAGCCACGCGACGTCGAGCATGCGCGCCAGCGTCGAGTCGAGCGACGCGAGCAGCAGCGTGCGCGGCTCCAATCGCGGACTGCCGAGCGGCACCCCCTGGCGTGCCTCGAGGAGATCGGCGAAGCCCGTGCTCATCCAAAGACCGTTCCCGAGCACTCCGCGAAAGCCGTGCAGCCGCGCGCCGACGCCGGAGACGGCGGACGCGGCGTCTGCCCCCGTCACCCCGAGCGCGGCGATCCGATGGCCGTCGTGGGGCAGTGTCGGAGCCCGCGGCGGCTCGGCGCGTTCCCAGTACCTCCGGACGAAGTCGTAGTGCGACATCGCGAGATCGGCGACCAGCGCCGCGATCGGCACCGCCGCGACGACGGTCGATCGCCAGCGCACGCGTGCGGCGCTCCCGAGCGTCAGCGCGAGCCACATGGCGCACACGCTTCCCGCGGCGAGCAACCGGCGCATCGGCACGATCAAGTTGGCGACTGCGCGCACGTCGCCGGCGGGACCGTGCGAGTCGAGCATCGCCGGGTCGGTGGCGCTGGGGATGCCCTCGAAGAAAGCGATGCGGGGCCGGAGATCGGTCGCATAGAACGGCAACTCCCCGCGCAGCACGAGCATGGCGACGGCGAGGCACGAGCCCACGCCCAGCGCCAGCACGATCTCGGAAAGCCCCGCGGCCCGGGTCAGGCGCCGCATCCGATCGTGACCGCGCCCCGCGGCAATCCCCACGGCGAGCGCCACGAACCACAGACAGAGCCCCTGGGCGTTGACCTGGCGAACGAAGGGCAACCCGAAGACCGCGCGCCCCAGCCACGTGCGGGGTCCGACGGTGACGAGGACGGCGCCCAGCGCCGCCAGGAGCAGGCCACCCATCGGAACCCACCGCCGTTGAGCCCCCCGACCGGGCGCCAGCGCGATCAGCGCCAGCACCAGCGGCACCAGCCCAGCCCACGTGCCGCCGAGGAAGCGTGCGCCGATCTGGAAGCCGCTCATGTCCTCGTTGAACGTGACCGCGGCGTCGGCGACCGAGGCGCGAGTGGACTCCCCGAGGTACGCGACGATGGGCAGCCAGCGCGGCGCGGCGAGCAAGATCCCCGCGGTACCGATGAACACGAAGGCGCGCACGGCGTGACCACGGCGAGCCGCGGATCGGCGCAGCAGCGCGGAGCAGGCCAGCGCGAGCGCCAGCAGCGGCAGCCCGACGAGCACGGCGTTCGCGTGCGTCCCGAGCACGAACAACGCCAGACAGACGGCACCCCACGCGTGGGCGCGGGCCGCGCCAGAGCGGATCGCGCGAAGCGCGAAGTGGAGCACCCACGGCGACCACGCCATCCCGGGCGCGTAGTCGACGAAGCCCTCCACGAGCACGTCGAAGAACGTGACCTGGGCGAGGACGTAGACGAGCGCCGCGAGGTTGGCGCCGGCACGCGAGGTGCCCGAGCTTCGCGCCAGCGCACGGGCTCCGAACGCGGCCACCACGAGATGAATCGCGACACCGGCGGCCATCGCCCGGAGCGGATTCATCACCAGCGCGAGCCAAGCCAGCGGATAGAAGAGCTGGTGACGCGGATCCGCGATGAGCGGCACCCCGCCGAACACGGTGTCGTCCCAGGTGGGGAATGGCTGGCCGAGAGCAGCGGCTCGCGCCTGCACGCCGAGATACGGCAGCACGAGCGCCGTCGCATCCGAGCCCGGCGGGCGGCCGATCACCGCCGCGGTCGCCAGCGCCAGCACCGCCGCGAGCAGCGCCGCGGTGAAGAGCTCGGTCCGCGAGCGCTTGTCGGCCTTCACTGCGCGGCTCGACAGAGGGCGAGCCCGTCGGCTTCGCACTCGTAATGTTCGATCGCGCCGCTCGCCGGATCGCGCAATGCGACGCGCACCACGCTCTTCCCAGCGCCACCGAACGGTCGTCCGGCAGGGGCGATGGCTTCGACCAGCTCGAACGCGCAGCCGCTCGTCGGGTCCGACTCGGAGCACCTGCCGCTGCCATCGCCTCGCTCACGGGCGAGGGCGATCGATTGCTCGATGGCCCGAACCAGTGGCGGAAACCCGGCGACCACGCGGGTGCGAATCGCGCGCGCGGCGAACGGGCTCGCGAGCGCGGCGACGGCGAGCACGGTGAGCAGCGCACGCACCCGCCGCGACGCGGCGCTCGTCGCAGCGCGCGACGCCGACCAGGCAACGTGAAGCGCGACGGTTCCGAGCAGCGTGAGGGCAATCGGATGGCGAGCCAGCACGGTCGCGAGCTCGGCGGCCGCGGCGCCCGGCAACCGACTCGTGACCCACACGAGCGCGGCCGCCGCGCACCACGCGTGAAGAGGGGCGAGCCCCACGAGCCAGAGCAGCAGCACACGCTCGGCGGCGCGGAGCGTGCGCACGGCGCTCATCGATCAGTCCTCGAACACCGGCTTGCGGCGCTGCTTGCGGGCCTGGATCGCCTCCTCCAGGTTGCGGGTGGTCATGCGGACCAGGAGCTGATTGCGGTTCTCGAGGTCGATGGCGGCGCGCAAGCTGCCGCATTCCAGGCTCGACCACAGCACTTCCTTGGTCATCGCGACGCCGTGGCCGCTGAACTCGGCGATGCGCTCGGCGAGCTCGATGGCCGCGGGCAGGAGCTCCGCGTCGTCCACCACGCGCGACACCAGCCCCACCCGCTCCGCCTCGTCCGCATCGACCTCGCGGCCGCTCAGGATGATCTCGTTGGCGCGCGAGGCGCCGATCAGTCGCGGCAGCAGGTAGCTCACGCCGAGCTCGGTGCCGGTGAGCCCGTTGCGAATGCCCGCCGCGCAGAACCGCGCGGCGCGTCCCGCGAGGCGGATGTCCGCGCCCAGCGGCAAGCACATGCCACCGCCGAACGCCGGCCCGTTGATGGCGGCGATGATCGGCTGCGGGATGTCGCGCATCGCCGGCACGATGTTCGCCATGAACGACATCGCGCGAGTGGCGAGCCGCGCCATCGTGAGGCCGTCGGCGTGGGGCGGCAGGCCCACGTACTCGAGGTTCATCCCCGAGCAGAAGCCCCGCCCGGCTCCCGTCAGCACCACGGCATGGCAGTCGTTGTCCTTGCCGACCGTGTCCAGCGCTTCGTAGAGCGCGCCGACCAGCTCGAACGACATCGCGTTGAGCGTGCCGGGGTCATCGAGGGTGATGACGCTCACCCGCGGGCGCACCTTCTCCACTCGTGCCATGGACATGCTTCGCATCCTCGTCGCCGGTGATTCGGGTTGGGGGCCAGCCCGCGGGGGCAAGCGCGAGCGCGCCGGCTAACGATCGCTCGCCGGCGCACGACAGGCTGGTCATCTGTTTCTCGCGGGATTCCTCGATGCGCTCACTGCGCGCCTCGCGGACCTCCGCTCTTGCGGCGGATCCTCTCGGCACGCTCGCGCAGCTTCTGGGCCTCTCCCGCACGCCCCTCCGCCTCCATCTCCGCGGCGTGGCGTTCGAGCATGGCGACGGTGGCGAGCGGGTGCCCAGGGTCGAGGAGCTGATCGTCGCTGGCCGGCTGCTGAGCGCGCGGCGGGACGAGCAGCACCGCGAGCACGGCGCACACGAACGGCACCAACGCCAGCGCCTGAACGCTCGCGCCGATCCGCGCCAAGGCGGCGACTCCCAGCACCGAGAAGACACTCGCCGCCGCCCACGTGTGCGGATCGCGGGGACGGCCACGGAAGCCCGAGTAGAATGCCGCCGCCGTGAGGATCCACACCGTGATCTCCAGCCCGTCGAGTCGCGGCGGCAACGGTTGCGACCGCAACAGCCGCGCGAACGGCAGCACCAGCGGAAAGACCAGGAACCATTGGACGGCGCGCATCACGCGCGCCAGCTCGCCGTGGATGGCCTCGTCTTCGGTGGTGTCATCCGCCATCGATGAGGATCTCCGGCCGCCGGTGTGGCGAGCGATCTTTTACCACGCGTTCGGCGCGCCTTTGCGCTCGTGAGCGGTCGGCGCAAGAACGCGCGTCCCGACCGGCAGGCCGCGGACGACGCGCTGCCACCCGCGCGTCGGCTCGGCCAGGTCCGCGACGAGCTTCAGGATTGGTTTCGCGCCAACCAGCGCGATCTGCCGTGGCGGCGCACCCGCGATCCGTACGCGATCCTGGTCTCGGAGGCGATGCTCCAGCAGACCCGCGTCGAGACGGTGATCCCCTACTACGAGCGCTTTCTCGCTCGGCTGCCCACGTTCGAGGCGCTCGCGAGCGCCAGCGCCGACGAGGTCAACGCCTTGTGGGCGGGGCTCGGCTACTACCGCCGCGCCGCGAACCTGCGCGCCTGTGCCCGCGCGGTGGTCGAGCGCCACCGCGGCCAGCTGCCGAGCGACGAGGCCGCGCTGCTGGCGCTGCCCGGCATCGGTGACTACACCGCCGGCGCGATTCGCTCCATCGCTTTCCACGAGGAAGCGCCGCTCGTCGACGGCAACGTGATCCGCGTGCTGTCGCGCCTCTTTCGCATCGAGGACGGCCTCGGCGGCGCCAAGCAACGAATCTGGCGACTGGCGCGCGAGCTGGTTCGCGGCTCGCGGCCCGCGGAGCTCAATCAGGGGCTGATGGAGCTGGGTGCGACGGTCTGCACGCCGCGCAAGCCGCGTTGCGCGTCCTGCCCGCTGGCCCGTCGTTGCGAGGCGCGCCGTCACGGCGACGCCGAGGCGTTCCCCTCCGGCAAGGTCGCCACCCGCGTACGCGAGCTGCGCCTCGACCTCGCGTGGATCGAACGCGACGGCCGCGTGCTCCTGATGCGCCGCCCGGAGCGCGGCCTGTGGGCCGGGCTCTGGGACCTGCCGGGGGTCGAGACCGACGGTGCGAGCCCGCTGCCGATGGATGTCCTCGCGGCGCGAATCGGCGCCGCGATCGACGCGCGCCTCGAGCTCGAAGCGGAAGCGGCGCGGCGGACCCACGTGCTCAGCCATCGACGCGTCGACGCCCGCGTGTTCCGCGCCCGCCTCGCAGACGAACGCGTGGCCGAGCGTTCCGCGCTCGACGGCGAGGACGCCCATTGGGTGCGCGCCGACGAGCCGCCTGCGCGCGGCATCTCCACCCTGACCCGCCGGCTCTGGAGCGACGTGCTGGGCGCCGCTCGCCAGCCCACCCTCTTCCCGATCAGCCCGTCTTCACCACCCACTCGGCAGGAATCCGCTCGAGGAGCGAAGCGAACGCCCGCGCCAGCAGCTCCGCGTCGCGCGACTCGACGGTGACGAGCACCTTGTACTCGTCGAAGTTCCAGGTCGGATAGCTGCCGATGTCGGTGCCGGGAAAGGCAGCCACGACGGCGCTCAAGGTGTCGGCGATGGCGCTCTCGAGCGCGTTCAGGTAGAGCCGCTTCAGGTGGAAGGGCTCGTCGCGGAACCGCTCGCGGATCCCGCGGAACTTCTGCTCCAGGATCTCCGGGACGCCGGGCAGCACGTAGATGTTGCGGAACAGCGGCACCGGGTAGAAGAGCCCTTCGGCGTCGACCAGCTCGGCGCCCTCGGGCACCAGGGCCATCTTGAGACGAGCGGCGCTCACCTCACCGCCGTAGTGCTTGCGCAGGATCGCCTCCAGCACCGGGTGGTGGATCGCGCGCACTCCGAAGCCATGGGCGATGCCCTCCATCGTCATGTCGTCGTGGGTGGGACCGACTCCGCCCGAGGTGAAGACGAAGTCGTGAGTCTCGGCGAGCGAGCGCGCTTCCCGGCCGATGGTGGGGATGTCGTCGAGGATGCCGACGATCCGCGCGACCTGCACGCCGAGGGCGCGCAGCTCGCGGCACAGGAAATACGAGTTTCTGTCGTGGACCTTGCCCGACAGAACCTCGTTGCCGATCACCAGGATCGCGGCGGTACGCGGCATCGCGGGCGCTCGGTCTCTCGCATGGCCCGAGACGCGTGCCTCGGGCCGCTCCGCGCCGAGTCTACGTGAGCCGCGGCGGCCGCGTCACACCGAGATCGAGCCCGCGCGGAAGTCGCTCTGACCGATCTTCACGTTCACCAGCGCCGGTCGGCCGGAATCGAGCGCCCGCTGGATGGCGGGCGCGATCTGTCCGGGCTCCACGACCCACTCGCCGTAGCCGCCGAGCGCCTCGACCACCTTGTCGTAGCGCGTGAAGTCGAGCGCCGTCGCCACCGCGCGCTCCTCGCCGTAGAGCTGGACCTGTCCGCGGCGGATCTGCATCCAGGCAGCGTCGTTGCCGATCACGCCGACGAAGGGGATGCCCTGACGAGCGGCGGCCTCGAACTCCATGCCGTTCAGCCCGAACGAGCCGTCGCCGTAGAGCACGAACACGCGCGAGTTGGGCTTGGCGAGCTTCGCTGCCATCGCGAAGGCCGGGCCGACGCCGAGCGTCCCGAGCGGCCCGGGATCCAGCCAATGGCCCTGCTTGTGCACCTGGATCACGTAGGCACCGGTGCCGACGATGTCGCCACCGTCGCCGATCACGATCGCGTCCTCGTCCACGAACTTGGCGAGTTCCGAGCACATGCGAATCGGATCGATGGGAACGGAGCTCGACTCGCGGCTCTCGAGGATGCGCGCGAGCTTGCGATCCTCCTCGGCACGCACCCGCCCCAGCCACTCGCCGCGGTCCTTGCCCTTCGCGGGCAGCGCGTCGGCCAGGGCCGCGAAGACCAGACCGGTGTCCCCGACGATCCCTTCGGCGATGTGGCGGTTCTGGCCGATGATCGAGCCATCGAGGTCGATCTGCACCAGCTTCGCGTCGGGCGCGAACACGTGATCGGCGCCGTAGCTCAAGCGGAAATCGATCGGCGTCCCGAAGATCAAGATCACGTCCGCCGCGGCGAGCGAGAACTTCCGCGATTGCGTGAAGAGGCACGGGTGTCCCGGCGGCAAGGCACCGCGACCCATGCCGTTCAGGTAGGTGGGCATGGGACAGCGTGCGAGGAACTGCTGGAACGCCTCGCGCCGCGACGACCACCAGAGCTGGCTGCCCACGATCGCCATCGGCCGCTCGCAATCCCGCAACAGCGCGGCGACCCGCTCGATGGTCGCGGGGTCACCCGCCGGCCGCGCGGTGGTGCGATAGCCCGTGGGGATCGGTGCGTCCGCGTCACCCATCAGCACGTCGATGGGCACCTCCAGGAACACCGGTCCGGGCACGCCGGTGGTGGCGATCCGGTACGCCTTGGCCAGGTAGTCCGGAATGCGGCGCGTCTCGGGGATGGTGTCCGACCACTTGGTGATGCTCGCCATCAAGCCGACGTGGTCCATCTCCTGGAGCGAGCCCATCCCCTTGTAGTGCAGCGGGCCCTGGCCGCCGAGGACGATCATCGGCACGCCGGCGCGAAACGCGTTCGCCACCCCGGTGACCACGTCGGTCACGCCCGGACCGGCGGTGACGAGAGCGACACCGGGCTCACCCGTGACGCGCGCCCAGCCGTCGGCGGCATGGCCGGCGCTCTGCTCGTGGCGCACGTCCACCACGCGAATGCCTTCGTCCAGGCATCCGTCGTAGATGGCCTGGATGTGCCCGCCGCACAGCGTGAACACGTGCGAGACACCTTCGGCCTTGAGCGTCTTCGCGACCAGATTGCCGCCCGGCTGTGTCGCCATGACTCGAATCTCCTCGGGAGGTCTCTCTCGTCGGGGCGCGCTCGCTGCCGACGAACGCGGTCCGTGGCGGCCAGATCCACGGGCGACCCCGCGGCCGCCCCGGCGCTCGACTCACGCCGACTCGTGAATCGCGTTCAGTAGTTGCCGTAGTTCGACGGCGGCGGCGGAACGTACTTGGGCGCCGAGAGCAGCGCGTACGCCACGCCGAAATGCCAGTTGAGCACCGGCAAGCCGTCGGTCGCGCCCAGCGTGAACTCCATGTCGGCCGAGAGCTCGCGGCTGAGCGCGAGGTCGCTGCCGAGGATGATGCCGAAGAGCGCGTCCGTGTTGCCTTCGGAGTCCGCGTCGTCGTTGCCGGTGTCGATGCTCGCGTGGGTGAACCCCACGGCGAAGCCGCCGTACGGCGTGAGCGCCACGTTGCCCATGTCGAAGCGATGACCGATCAGCGGGCCGAACGCCAGGCTCTGCGCGTCGAGATCACCGATCGCGACGTCGAAGGCGCCGAAGAGCGACACCTGCACCGGCAGGTTCGACGTCTGGTCCATCAGCTGGAACTTGGTGCCGAAGCCGAACACGAAATCGTCCGCGTCGCCGAACGCGCCGCCGAGCTGAGCGCTCACCGAGAGCTGGTCGAGAAGGCTGTAGCGGCCGCGGATCATGATCGCCACGTCGGTGAAATCCGGGTCACCGTCGTGCACCACGCCGAGGGTGGGATAGAGGATGAAGCTCCCCGCGGGCTCGACGCTCGGCCGCTGCGCGGGCACCGCGAACTGCGCGTGCGCCGCCGACGCGAACGACGCGCACACGATGAGCGTCCAAACGCAGACTGCAAACCGTTTCATGGCTGATCTCCTCGTCGGGATGCGGGAAATGCCGTCGAACCGCCGAAGCTAGCCCCCGATGTCGCGACGCGTCAAACGCGCGAGGCGCCGGCGCGCGCCTCCAGCCAACGCGTCACCTGGGCGCGCGCGCGACGCCGGAACTTGAGGTCGAGCGCCATCCACTCGAGCGTCTGCTTCATGCCTTGCTCGGTGTTCGGAAGCGGGTGCGCGTGAAAGAACGCGCGCACCTCCCGCAACCCTTGCTCGGTGCCGAGCATCGGCAGCGTGTCCGCGATGCGCTTCCACATGAACCACACCGCGCGCGCGTCGACCGACTCGAAGCTCTGCCGCAGGAAGTGCCACGCGTGCCAGCGCGCCGCCGGATTCTGGAGCAAGCGGACGTAGACCAAGGCGAGGTCCTGCGAACGGATCGACTCGGTCAGCGTCTCCTCGAGCAGGTGGCGGACGAGCACCGGATCCTCGAAGTCCGCGCGCGCGAGCAGCAACGCGCGTTCGAGCTGCGGCGTCGCCGCTCGGGAGCGCGCCCGGTCGAGTCGCGCGAAGAGCGACGCATCGCCGCCCCGGGCGGCGATGCGCAGCGCCACCGTGAACAGCTCGGGATCGATCGAGCGCGGCGAGCCGATCGCGCGGCGGCCCGCGTCCGCCATGGTCTCGCGAACGGTCGGATCGCGCACCACGTCGCCCAGGACGTCGACCACCACCGCGCGCGCCATGCGTCGTTCGTCCGGCTCGCGGCGCGATCCCTCCACGCCCAGCTCGTCGAGCCGGCTGCGGAAGACCTGGTCGATCCAGGCGTGGAAGCGCGGTCGAAGCTCGGCGGGAACGATGCCGTCGTCGAGGGCGCGCAGCACCTGTGCCGCGCGGCCCAGCACCACCCGGCTCGGCTCGTCACCGATGCGGCCCACCACCTCGAGGACGCGCCCGATGTCGACCCGGCCCGCGCGCGCCATCGCCCACAGGTCGCCGAGCAGCCCGGCGCGCTCGGCGGGCTCGAGGCTCGTGAAGGATTCCGTGAGCGCGACCAGCGTCTCGGCGTCGTACACGGTACGGAAGAAGCCCGCGGAGTCCGCGTTCGCCACCACCCAGCTGGTGGGCGCCGCGGCGAGCGTCACGTCCATGCGCTCGCGATCGAGCAGCACTCGCTGAGAGTGCTCGCCGGCTCGCAGCACGAGCGGCACCTGCCAGCGCTCCGACTTGGCGGAGGCGCGGCCCGGCGCCCACGAGAAGCGCCGCTGTGCGAGGGTCACGCGATCGCGGCGCCGCCGCGCCTCGAGCACGGGGAAGCCGGGCGCGGTGATCCACTTGCTGAGCAGCCGCGAGACGTCCTGCCCCGAGGCCTCGGAGAGCGCGCGCCACAGGTCTTCGCCGGTGGCGTTGCCGTCGGCGTGACGCCGGATGTAGGCGCGGATCCCGGCGCGCATCACGTCCACGCCGAGATAGCTCTCGAGCATGCGCAACACGGCGGCGCCCTTGTTGTAGGTGATCGCGTCGAAGGACTCGAGGATCTCGGGGAGCGTCGCGGCGTCGTTGCGAATGGCGTGCGTGCTCTCCAGCGCATCGAGATGGAAGGCCTCGGACTTGGTGTTCTCGAACGTCGTCCACACGTGCCAGTCCGGGAAGAGATCGTCG
Source organism: bacterium (assembly GCA_046331705.1). GTDB lineage: Bacteria > JADJOY01 > JADJOY01 > JADJOY01 > JADJOY01 > JADJOY01. Next base: position 14,119 of record JAXLQJ010000005.1, read on the forward strand.
AGGATCCGCTCCGAGATCCAGGTCGCGAAGCTCTCGTTGAGCCACAGATCGGACCACCAGACGGGCGTCACCAGGTTCCCGAACCAATGGTGCGCGAGCTCGTGGGTGATGATGTTGGCGATGTCGCGCAGCTGCGCGATGCCGATGGTGCGCGGATCGACCAGCAGCAACGCCTCGCGGTACGTGATGCAGCCGGCGTTCTCCATCGCTCCGGCGGCGAAATCCGGGACGGCGACGTGATCCACCTTCCCGAACGGGTACTCGAGGTCGAAGTAGCGCTCCAGCGCCGCCAGCGTCTTGCAGGCGAGGTCGAGGGCCGTTCCGGCGAGGTGGCCGCGCCCGCGCGGTGCCAGGACGCGCACCGGAGTGCGCCCCACGTGGCGCGTCTCGCTCGCCTCCCAGGGCCCGGCGCAGACCGCCACCAGGTAGGTCGGCAGCGGGCGCGTGCGGCGGAAGCGCCTTCGCACGCGGCCCTTCGCGAGCGGTTCGGCGACGGCTTCCGCCTGGTTCGACACCACCAACCAATCCGCCGGCCCGGAGACCGCGACGTCGAAGGTGGCCTTCGCGTCCGGCTCGTCGAGGCAGGCGAATGCGCCGCGCGCGTCCGTCGACTCGAACTGGGTCACGACGAATCGATCCTCCTCGTGGCGCGCCACGTACATGCCGCTCAGGCTCGAGCGCAGCTCGGCCACCAGCGAGAGGTCGAGGCGCGCCGGCCCGGGCGGGATCTCGCTGGCGAGCTGGAAGGCGAGCGTCTGGCCGTCGCCGCCCGGCTTGGCGGTGACCGCGACCTTGCGCCCAGCGGCGCGCAGCGAGGCGGAGCGGACCTCCAGCCCCACACCGTGCAGCACCAGCTTGCGCGTCGGTCGGCGCACCTCGAGGTGGATGCGCTCGCGCACCGCGACCCGGCCCGCGTCGAGATCGGGCGCGAAGTCGAGGTCGTAGTGGCGCGGCACGGCGACGCGCTTCAAGCGCTCGGTCATGGGCTGGCTCCGTCGATGGACGCGAATCGGGATCGACCGAGTGCGTATACCACGAAGGAGCCGCACCAGCCGCGCGCGGAGGGACGCGGCGGGTCGACTTCTGCGCGGCGTCGTGCTCGGGCAAAATGGCGCTCGTTCCGGCGCTCATGACCGCGGGCGCCGTCGTCACCATGCGACTTCTCACCTGGAACATCCACAAGGGCATCGGCGGGCTCGACCGCCGCTACGATCCGGATCGGATCGTGGAGGTCATTCGTCATCACGAGCCCGACGTCGTGCTGCTCCAGGAGATCGACGAGGACGTGCCGCGGTCCAGGCACCATCGGCAGGTGGACGTTCTCGGCGACGCCCTCGGCTTCACGCATCGCGCCTTCGCGCCCAACGTGAAGCTCAAGCACGGGCACTACGGCAACGCCACGCTGGCGCGCTTTCCGATGGTGCACACCGTCAACGTGAATCTCACGCTCAAGCCGAAGAAGGCGCGCGGCGCGCTCTTGACCGAGCTGGCCGTGCCGGGCCAGGACCGCCGCTTCTCGGTGCACATCGCCAACTGGCATCTGGGGCTCTCGGCGCTCGAGCGACGCTGGCAGGTCGCCAAGCTCATGCGCGCGAGCGCGCTCAAGCATCTCGACCCGCACAGTCGACTCGTTATCGCGGGCGATGCCAACGACTGGTCCGGCGCGGTCGGTCGCTGGCTCGTGAAGCGCGGCGGCTTCACGCCGGCGTCGGGGATCGGCAACCGCCGGACGCGGACGTGGCCGGCGTGGCGGCCGGTGGGCGCGCTGGATTGCGTCTACGGGCGCGGGGCGTTGCAGTTCCGGCACCACTTCACGTCCCGTCTCAAGCTCGCGCGCGAGGCCTCGGACCACCTGCCCCTGGTCGTCGACCTCGACCTCGATCCCCGCTGAGCCGTCGCGGCCGCCGCGCCGCTCATGCAGCCACGGAGCGACGCTCAGCGCGTGGCGCCGACGAGCCGGTCGAGGTCGACGCGCACACCGCCGACCACCGAGCCCAGCATCAGCCAGCGGCCGTCGGGGGTGAGCGACAACGTCCGCATCCGGCGCCCCACGTGGACGTGGCCGCGAACCGCGAGCGTCTCGCCATCGAGCGCATCGAGCGCGCCGGTGTTGCGGTTGCCGACGTAGACCACCCGGCGGCGCTCGTCCCAGAGCATGAGCCGCACGCCCCGATCGAGCGAATGGGTCGCCACGACGCGCAACGGGTCGCGCGCGAGCTTCGCCACCGTGCCGGCGTTGAAGTAGGCGGCGTAGACGGCACCGTCGGCGCTCAACGCCACCTTGGTCTTGTGGGCCGCCGGGAGGATGAAGCGCCAGCGCCCCGGTAGATCGATCGAGTCCAGGTCGCGTCCGTCCGACTTGGAGACGACGCGCACGCGCCCGGAATCGCCCACGATCAGCTGGTCGCGATCGTCGTCGATGACGAAGTCCCAGAGCTTGGTTCCGGTCACGGCGATGGCGCACTCGCCGGTCTCGAGGTCGGCGCGCGCGATCTCGTTCTGCTCGTCGAGGACGTAGAGCGACCTGCGGCCGCGATCCAGCGCGAGCCACCACGGTCCGTGCACGTCGCAGCGGTGCGGCAGCGCTTCGATGCGAAGCGGCCCGAGCCGCGGGCCCTCGTCCGCCGCGCCGGCGAGCGCCAAACGGTAGAGCCTCGCTTCCATGAAATCCGCGACGTACATCGCGTTGCTCGCGCAATCGGCCGTGTAGTTGTCCGAGGCCATGAAGCGCATGCTCGCGATCGCCGGCCCGCCATCCGGCGGAAACACCACCAATCCCCGCTCGCGCTCCTTGCTTCCCGCCACGATCGGCCAGCCCGCGCACGGCTGGGAGAGGAAGAAGGCACCCGAGCGAATGTGCGCCTCGTCGCCGCGGAACACCGCGCTCACCACCGGCTCGGCGAGCGGCTCCGAGGAGGGCATGAACGAGGTCTGGGCGAGCCGGCCCCAGAAGAGCGTGAACGTGACGAAGCACGCGAGCACGGCGCGCCCGCTCTCCTGCACCAGGCGGCCGCGAAAGATCAGCCAGGGCGGCAGCAGCACCGCTGCGTGCCCGAGCACGCTCAGCACGCGCCATCTCGCCGGCATCGCGAAGGGACCGACGAGGCCGGGAAGCAGCGCTGCACCGACGAGCACCCACGGCACGTGAGCGCGGGCACGCGCGCGCAGCGACGCCAGGAAGGCCACGAACACCAGCGCGCAGCACGCGACCTCGCGATTGGGCAGCAGCGGCGCCCAGCTCGCCAGCAACCAGAACTGGATCGCCACCAGCAAGAAGAGCACGACGCGGCAGAACGTGAGCGCGATCGAGCGCGTCTCGCCGAGACGCGCTCGCAACCGCCGCAGCAACGGCAAGGTGGCGACCGCGAGGAAGGAGAACGGCGCGAGCACCAGCCCCCAGATGGGCAGGATGCCGAGGATCGCCAGCGCCTCGCGGCCGAACGCGGGCCGCGGTCCCGGCTCGCGACCGGACGCGAGCCCCACCACCGTGCCCACGAGGTAGCCCGCGAGCCCCGCCGCCGCGGGAATCACGGTCAAGGCCAGAAAGCCCGCTCCGGCGGCGCCGAAGAAATAGCCGGTCTCGGTGCGGATGCCGTGACGGCTGGCGACGTCGGCGAGCCACGGCCCGCCGAGGTGCGACCATCTCTCGGCGCCCGGCACCATGCCGAGCGGCACCGCGAGCGAGTACGCGATCCAACCGATGCGCTGGGCGAGCGCGCGGCGCGTGAGGGCCATGGCGCGCGATTGTAGACCGCATCGTGCGCGGCGGACGGCTCGCGGCGAGCGAGCGCGGGGCGAATCGTGCGTGGCGGCGGCTCACAGCGCGAGGCGATCGAGGTCGATCACCACGCCGCTCGAGGCGTTGATGAACGAGAGCCGGCGCTCGTCGCGCGAGAGCGTGATCGCCTGGATCCGCGGCCCCACGTCGATCCGACCGAGCTCCCGCTCGCCGGCGCGGTCGAGCACCACGAGCTCGCCGCTGAGGAAGTTGCCGACGAAGAGCCGCCCGTGGCGCGGGTCGAGGGCGAGATGGCGGATGCCGAGCCCGAGGTGCGTCGAGCGCTCGATGCCGAGATCGCCTGCCCGCAGCACGGTGAGCGTGCCGGTGTTCATGTCGGTGGCGAAGAGCCGCTCGTGCTCGACGTCGAAGAGCAGCTGGCCCAACCGATGTCCCACCCGCGTGCTCGGCAACGCCCACGGCAGGCTGGGCAGCTTCGCCTCGCTCACGTATGCGCGAGCGGCTTGGCTGAAGCGCCGCACCCGCCCCATGTCGAGGACGAAGAGATCGCCGGTGCGCGGCTCCACCGCGAGGTCGCGCGCGAAATCGCCGGGCACGCGCTCCGCGCACGCGAATCGCTCGACGTCGAGGCCGGAGATCTCGCCGGTGTCGTCCACCCACCACGCGCGGTTGCGCGCCGGATCGGCGCGCACGGTGTCCGGCGCGCGATCCGTGCAATGGGGAACGCGCCGCACCACGCGCAACGGCGAAAGGCCCACGTCCACGAGCTCGTTCGCCCCCGAGGTCGAGGTGTTGCCCAGGTGCAGCACGTCACGCGCGCAGTCGAGCCAGCAGATCCTGCTGAACCCCACTTGCACACGTCCCAGCGGCTCGCTTCCGCCCGCGCGGGGAATCTCGAGCGTGCGCCCGAGCTGGCCCATCAGGTACGACTCGCCGTCGCACGACTCCATCAGCGGTCCGCCCAGATGGTTCCAGTTGATCGCGAGGGTGGGCGAATCCCGGATGCCGTCGAGCAATCCCGCGAGCGGCACCACGATCGTCCGGACCCCCGGCGTGCGCTCGATGCGCTCGGCGAGCGAGCCTGCGGTGACGTTGTAGAAGACCCACTGGCGCAGGCGGACGCCGCCGTTGGCGAGCGCGACCGCGAGCGAGAGCGTGAGCGCGGGGCGCGCGAGCGCGGCGCCGCCGATCGCAAAGAGCACGAGCACGCCGCCGCCGAACACCGCGGCGAGCACCATCCGGGCGGTACCGGCGAGCGGCAACGGCGGAACGAATGCCGCGAATCCGGCGACCCCCACGGCGAGGAGCAACGCCCGAGCGACGCCGCCGACTCGCTCGGCGCGAGCGCCGCTCCGCCCCGAGCGAGTCGCCACGAAGGTGAGCACGGCGACGAACGCCACGGATCCGAGATCGGATCGCGTGAGGTAGGGGACGTAGCTCTGCACCAGCGCGGCGAACGCCAGCACGCCGAGGTAGTAAGCGGCGCGGAGTCGTCGCCACACCGTCCCCGTCGCACCGAATCGCCGCTCCAGCCGCGCGGCGAGCGGCACCAGCCACACGGTGAGGACGGTGATCGGCGGCGCGTGGGCCAGGTGGAGCAGCGCGCGGCCGAGAAGCTCGCGGCGCGACCCTTGCGCGCGCGGCTCGGCCGTCACCCGAACGCGGACTGCTTCGCCGGAAGCGGCAGCGTTCCGCCGCCGGCGATCCGCATGCTGCGCTCGACGGCGGTGGCGAGCGAGCGCACGAAGATCGCCGCGAGGTTGCGCAGACACGAGGCGAGCATGTTGAAGCGCGGCAGGTCGCGCAGGATGCGCCACATGCGGCGCGGGTCGCCGTAGAAGCGCAGATACGCTTGCGCCCGCAGGCTCGCGAACGTGCGGTCGGGGACCAGGCTCAGGTTCGAGAACTGGCGCGCGGTGTGGCGATCCAGATCGGTGAACGTCGCGAGGCGCTGCTCGTCGACGGAGTCTCGCAACCCCGTCCCGGCGTAGGGCGTGACCGTGAAGAACATCGCCGTGTGCAGCCGCGAGCGCGCCGCGAGCGCGATGGTCGCGCGCATCTCGGCCTCGGTCTCCGTGGGGAAACCGAGCATGAAGAAGCCGGTGGTGAACACGCGCCGCTGCTCCGCCAGTCGCGCGACCTCGACCACGCGATCGATCTTCAAGTGCTTGCGCGTCCAGCGCTGCAGGCGCGGCGAAGCGGTCTCGAACGCGAGGCAGAGGTGCTCGCACCCGGCGCGCGCGAGCTTGTCGACCTGCGCGGCGTCGAGGCGATCGCAGCGCACGCCGTTGGGCAGCGTGAAGCGGACCCCGGGAAAGCGCGCGGCCATCCCGTCGAGGATCCGTTCCATGCGCGGCCCGTCCCAGTTGAAGATGTCGTCGACGACGTCGAAGTCGTGCACGTCGAAGTCGTTCACGAGCCGATCGATCATGCCGAGGACGTACTCGGGGCTCGCGCCGCGGAAGCGTTTCCCTTGGATGTCGTGGCAATAATTGCACCGATACGGACAACCACGGCTCGTGAACAGAAGCATGTAGCGACGCAGCCCGACGCACGTCATCCCCTGGAGCGTCGCGTAGCGATCGATCGCGAGCAGATCCCACGCGGGGAACGGCAGCGAGTCCAGGTCTTCGATGAACGGCCGCTCGGGTCCCACCACCGGCGAGCCGTCGCCACCGCGGATCACCGCGCCGGCGGTGCCGTCGAGCGGCTCACGCGACGCCAGGCGACCGAGCACCTCGACGAGCGTGGCCTCGCCCTCTCCGGTGATCACGGCGTCCGGCGAGCCGAAGGTGAGCGCGTCCATCGGATCCGCGCTCGCGTGCGGCCCGCCGATCAAGATCGGCGCCGCCGGGCATGCCCTGCGCGCGCGCTCGGCGAGCGCGGCGAGCGAGGCGCGCTCGGCGGTGAGCCCGCTCAACCCGATCACCGTCGGCTCGAAGCGACGGAGCGCGGCATCGAGCGCGGCCTCGGGGTCGCTTTCGAGGTAGGTGTCGAGGATCGAGACGTCGAAGCCGCAACGCTCGCGGGCCACGGCGGCGAGCGCCGCCAGACCGAGCGGTGGGCTCGCGATCGTCCGCACGGCCGCGGGGACGCTGGCCTTCACCAGGAGCAATCGTCCGTTGGCCATCGCCGACTCCCTCTCGACCTTCGGTCGCCTCGATTGGCCGTCCAGAGCGAACGATGCTGCGTGATAGATTCGGCGCTGGTCAGCCGATGAGCGTGGATCGACGCATTCGGACACCGAAACGTTCGATTCGCGGCGCGCCGGCGAAGCCGCGAATCGGCGCGACCGACACGGCGCGCGACCCGCGCGGATCGTACCGGCGCCGTCTCCGGGGGGTCAAGGTGAACGCGGAGCGCGCTCGCCGGTGCCGCCCGGTCCGCGCCGCGCGCAGCTCATCGGCGCATGCTTGACCGCTCGCTACCACCGGGACCGGGGCGCTTCTCCGTCGTCCAGCTCCACGACTGGATCACCACGCCGTGCGAGCTGCTCGACGCCTGCGCGGCGCGCTACGGCGCCTCCTTCACGCTCCGCTTCCCTTTCCAGCGGCCGCTGGTGGTGGTGAGCGACCCGGACGACGTGCGCAAGCTCTTCAGCGTGGGATTGCGCGCGATCGACGCGGGCTGCATGAACGGCATGCTCGAGCCGGTCGTGGGTCACCACTCTCCCGTGGTGCTCGACGGCGCACGCCATCTGCGCATCCGCCGCGCGCTCGCGGTGCCGTTCGGCCGAGCCCAAGTCTCGGGAACGCTCGACGCGCTCGGCAGACGCACGCGCGCCTGGCTCGAGGATCTGCCGGTCGGGCGGGCCTTCCCCGTCCACGCGGCGTTCGAGGACCTGACCCTGGACGGGATGCTGGAGGACGTGCTCGGGCTCGAGCCGGGACCGCGGACCGCCGCCATCCGCGACGGCGTCCGCGAGCTGCTCGCCCTGCTCTCGCGCACCACCACCACGCTCACCTGGATGCTGGTCGGGCGCGCCCCGGTGTTCGCGGCGCTGCCCGCGTGGCGGCGGGTGCGGCGCCTGCTCGCCCGGCTCGACGCGGCGCTCGCGAGCGAGATCGTGAGCGCCCGCGAACGCGCGGCGCGCGGGGAGCCGCCGCGGGGTGCGCTCGATCGCCTGGCACGTCCCTTCGAGATCGGCGGCGACGTGCTCACTCCGCGCGAGATCCGGGATCAGCTGGTGACGCTGCTCTGGGCGGGCTGCGAGACGACACCCAATGCCCTCGCGTGGGCCGTGCACCATCTGGTCGAGAATCCCGCGTGGATCGAACGCATCGCGATCGAGGCGACGGACGCTGGCGCAGCGCTGCCACCCCCGCCGGGCAGCGACGAAGCGCCCGACCGCCGGCCCGTGCTCGAGGCCGTCATCCGCGAGACGCTGCGCTCGAGCCCGGTGATCACCCTCGCGAAGCGGCGGCTCGCGACCGACCTCGATCTCGGCGACCGCACCCTCCCCGCCGGCACCGACGTCGCGGCGTGCCTCTACCTGGCGCACCGCGATCCGCGGCGCTGGCCCGACCCCACGCGCTTCGATCCCGGCCGCTTCCTCGCGGCCGAGCGCTCCAATCCGTTCCACTTCCTGCCCTTCGGAGGCGGCATGCGACGCTGCGTGGGGATGCACTTGGCGCTCGGGGAGATGCGCGTCGTGCTCGCCGAGCTGTGCGTCCGCAAGCGCTTTCGCGCTGCGCCGGGCTACCGCATGCGGGTGGCCAGGCACACGGTCGCGTACCTGCCCTCGGAGGGAATGCCGATCGTGTGCGACGGCGAAAGGCGGGGAATGGAGCGCGTCAGCTGATCGCGCCGCGCCCGCGGTCGACGTCGCCGACCAGCACCTGGCGCAACCAGGCGACCGCCGCGATCACGAGCCACGGCTCGGCGACGAGGTGGTAGCGGGTGTCCGGGAACGTGAGCACGCTGGGCGGCCACAGCCCGACGAGCGGCAGCGCGAAGAGCGCCCACTCACGTGGGATCCGCCGCCGCGCCAGCGCCCACGCGAGGCCGATCGTCGCCGGCACGAACGCGAGCCGATAGAGGACGTACGGTAGCCGGACCCACATGCGCCGCGGGCTGTCGGTGGCGTCGATGATCACCGCGCGTCCGTCCGCGGAGAGGTGTCCGCCGTCGCCGAGCGCCGGCAGGTGCTCGATCCCGAACCAGTACCAGTACGACTTGAGCACCAGCCGATAGACGAACGCCGCCGGCGCGCGCTCGATCATCGCGATCGCCTCCTGCGAGAACCACCGATCGCTCGCCGTCTCGTCGTCCACGGCTTCGCCGGCGTCGCGACGTCGCTCGGCGAGCACCACGGGCAGGAACTCGCGCTCGAAGAACTCGTCGACGTCGTATTGGGGATGCGCCCGCAGATAGAGCGGATGGTTCCCCATGTAGAGGATGTAGCCCAAGTTCGTCGAGAGCCGGAACGCGCCCACGACGCGAGCGTTGCGCGCGCAGAGCCCGAGCGCCGACACGCCGAGCGCCGCCAACAGGACCGCCAGCACGCGACGCTTCGTGGCCGCGCGCACGCACACGATCGCGCCGGCGACCACCACCAGTGCCGTGGTGAGGGTGGTGACCCGGACCAACGCCCCGAGCGTGAACGCGAGCCATGCCCCGGCCCCCGCGAGCCACTCCGCAGTGCGCGAGCTCGCTGGACGAGGAAAGGCGAGATAGGTGAGCGCCAGCAGCCCGCCACCCAACCCAGCCAGCTCGCCCGCGGTGTCGCGGTAGCTCATGGCGTCGTAACAGAGGCGCGGGTGCAGCGCCGCCGCCATCATCACCCACCACGCGGCCCAGCCCGGGCCGAGACTGCGCCGCGCCGCGAGGGCCAGCGCGCCCAGCCCGAGGGCCAGCAGGATCGCCTTCCCGAGCACGACCGTGTCGCGAAAACCGAGCCCGTGCAGCGCTCGATCGAGCCAATAGATCCCCGACGGGTAGTACGCGGTGCGCCACGTCCCGAGCGGCGCCTCGCGGATCTCGCCGAGCCAGCTCGGCAGACACGCGGCGAGCGCCGCCGCGACCAACGGCACGATCCAGTAGACGTCCCGATGGCGGGGAACGCGGCTGCGCCAATCCGGCGAAAGCGTCGGGTCGGCCATCCGCGCGTCTCTCGCTCAGTCCGCGATCGCGGCGCGGACCCGTCCCACGACGAGCCCGCGGTGGTTGGTGCGGACCGGCGATGCGTAGCCGAGAAGCGACCCGCGCGCGCCGTCGTCGAGCGCACCGAGACGCTCGAGGATCGCGAGCAGCGCCGGCTCCGAGCCGCGCGTCTGGCCATCGCGCGCCTTCACCGCGATGCCGTAGACCTCGCCGTCCGCGCCGCGCAACCCGAGGCATTGCAGCGCCTCGGCGCCCACCTTGGAGACCGCGCGTCCCGGCAACGCCTGCATCATCGCGGTGTCGAAACGCTCTCGACCGGCGACCAGATACGGGTGCGCCATCATCGCGTCGCGCAGGCTCGCGAGCGCCGAGTCGTGACCGACCACGAGATCGCGAAACAGCAACGCGACCGCGCGCAGCGGCAGGAAGTACGTGACGGCGCTGCAACCGTCCACGGCGATGGGGATGTCGCGCGCGCCCGTGAGGGTCTCGAGCTGGCGGCGGATGGTGCGCTGCACCAGGTGGTCGGCCGCGGTGTAGCCGCGTGTCTCGACGCCCAGGTGGCGCGCCAGCGCCAGCATGCCCGCGTGCTTTCCCGAGCAGTTGTTGTGGATCGCACGCGGCGCCTCCGCGCGCGCCGCGAGCTCCGCCGCTGCCGCGGCGTCCGCGGGCGGATGGATGCCGCATTCGAGATCGTGCTCGCTGCAACCGATGGCGGCGAGCATCGCCGCCGCGCGCTCGACGTGAACGCGCTCGCCGTTGTGCGAGGCGCACATCAGCGCGCGCTCCGCCGCGCCGAAACCGAAGGCGTCCGCGGCACCGGACTCCACCACGGCCAGCGCCTGGATCGGCTTGGCCGCCGAGCGCAGACAGACGAGACCTTCGGGATCGCCGGCGCACAGCCTGAGCTTGCCCGCGCCATCGACGACGACCGCGTCCACCTCGTGAACCGCTTCGGGAAGGGGGCCGCGCTCGACGTATACCCGGACGATCATCCGCCACTCCCGGCGCCCACGGGCTCGCCGCGGCTTGTTGGCTACAATGCGCGCCCGAGCGTAGCGCACATCGGCGCACGCGCTCGCGACTCGGCCGCCTAACCGCCACGACGACGATGAGCGAACGAACGACGCCCACGCCGACCGCGAGCGGCGTGGTCCCCTTCGACGAGCGGCTCTTCTATCTCGAGGAGTTCCACGGGAGGACGCTCGCCCTCACGGCGCTCCCCGATGCGCTTCGTCCGGCGTCCGTCGACGCGGTGCGCGCCGTGGTCGACACGCTGCTCGCCAACGGCACGCACGTCCTGCTGCTGCTGCCGAGCGACGCGCCGAGCCGACTGGTCTGCGATGCCGAGGTGCTGGCCCCCTCGGCCGAGCCGTTCTTGCCGGCCACCTGGCGCGCCGCTCGCCACGACCGCGCGGTGTGGGTCCCCGTCGACGATCAGCCGATCCTGCCGGCGGTGCGCCGGCTCATCGGCCAGCTGCACGTCGCGAAGCTCGTGATCCTCGATCCCGAAGGCGGCGTGGGCACCCGCGACGAGAGCACGTCCTCGTTCGTGGACCTGGTCTCGCTGCGCGATCAGCTGCGCCGCGGCGCGGGAGCGCGCGAGCCGCTCCTGCGCGAGATCGAGAACGCGCTGAGCGCGGGCGAGACCGTGAATCTCTGCACGCCCCGAGGGCTCGATGCGGAGCTCTTCAGCTACACCGGCTCGGGCACGCTCTTCACCACCCGCCGCTACGTGACGGTGCGCCATCTCGGCATCGACGATCTGGACGCGGCCGCGTCGCTCATCGCGCGTGGCGTCGAGGAGGGCTTCCTGCAGCCCCGCAGCGAGCCCGACCTCGATCGGGTGCTGGCGCGCGCGTTCGGCGCGTTCATCGACGACCGGCACCTCGCCGGGATCGGCGCGCTGCGCGTCTATCGGCAGGAGAGCGCGGGCGAGCTGGTCTCGCTCTACACGCTCACACGGTTCCAGGGCGAGGGAATCGGCAAGCACCTGATCGAGCGGATCGCCGCCGAAGCCACGGCGCTCAGTCTCGCCAGCCTGTTCGCGTGCACCACCCGGGAGGCCGCGGCGCGCTACTTCGTGCGCGAGGGGTTCCGCGAGATCGAGGCTCGCGACCTGCCGGCGTCCAAATGGATCGGCTACGACGCCGAGCGGCGCGCGCGACTGCGCTGCTTCCGGCGCGCGCTACGGCCGTCGCTTCACCACTGAGTCCGACGGCACGGGGAGATCGAGTCACATGAGCGACAGCCCTTCGACCATCGCCGAGCGAGTCGCCGCGTTGCGCGGCGCGCTCGCCTCCCACGGCCTGGGCGGCTACCTGATTCCCACCTCGGACGCGCACCAGAACGAGTACGTGCCCACGTGCTGGCAGCGGCGCGCGTGGATCAGCGGTTTCACCGGCTCGGCCGGCACCGCCGCGGTCACGGCGACCAAGGCCGGCTTGTGGACCGACTCGCGCTACTACCTGCAGGCCGAGACGGAGCTCGACGCCGCGGTGTACACGCTCTTTCGAGCCCAGCTGCCCGACGTTCCCGCCCTCGACGAGTGGCTCTGTGCCGAGCTCGGCGAAGGTCAGCGCGTCGGCTACGACCCGCAGACGCTGTCGGTCGAGTCGGCCGAGCGACTGCGGTCGAAGCTCGCTGGGCGCGGGCTGGCGCTCGTGGGCATCGAGGGCAATCTGGTGGATGCGGTGCGGCCCGAAGCGCTGGCGCCTCCGCGCGAGCTGGCGTTCACCCTGCCCGACGAGATCGCCGGCGAGAGCGTCGCCGACAAGCTCGCCAAGGTTCGCGAGAAGATGGCGAAGTCGGATGCGCGCGCGCTGGTGATCACCACCCTCGACGCGATCGCGTGGCTCTTCAACGTGCGCGGCACCGACATCCCCTACAACCCCGTGGTGATCTCGTACGCGCTGGTGACCGCCGACGGCGCCGCGTGGTTCGTCGATCCGAGCAAGGTGCCGAGCGACGTTCAGCGACGGCTCGAGCCCACCGTCACGATTCGGCCTTACGAAGCGTTCGGCGAGGCGCTCGCGGCGCTCGGCAGCGCCAAGACGCGCACCTGGATCGATCCGGCCGCGGCGAGCGATTGGGTTCTGGGAAAGCTCGCCGACGCACCGATCGTGCGCGCGCTGAGCCCGATCGCCAAGCTCAAGGCGGTCAAGAGCGAGGTGGAGCTAGCGGGCATGCGCCAGGCGCACATCCGCGACGGCGTCGCGATGGTGCGCTTCCTGCGCTGGCTCGCCGAGGCGGTGCCCGCGGGCGGGATCACGGAAGCGTCCGCGGCCGCGCGACTCGACGGCCTGCGCGCCGAATGCCCGCGCTTTCGCGGCCCGTCGTTCGAGACGATCAGTGCCTACGGCGCGCACGCCGCGATCCCCCACTACCGCGTGACCGACGAGAGCAACCTGGCGCTCGAGCCGCGCGGTCTCTACCTGGTGGATTCCGGCGGCCAATACCTCGACGGCACCACCGACATCACACGCACCGTGGCGCTCGGCCCCGTCGACGCCGAGGCGCGCGACCGCTTCACCCGCGTGCTGCGCGGCCACATCGAGCTGGCGAGGCTGTCGTTCCCGCGCGGCTCGGGCGGCCACCAGCTCGAGCTGGCGGCGCGTCTGCCGCTCTGGGACGTGGGCCTCGACTACGGCCACGGCACCGGACACGGCGTGGGCTTCTTCCTCAACGTGCACGAGGGTCCGTTCAGCATCTCGCCGCGCGCCGCCGACGTCCCGCTCGAGCCGGGCATGATCTCGTCCAACGAGCCTGGCTACTACGAGACGGGCGCCTACGGCATCCGCATCGAGAACCTGGTGCACGTGGTCCGCGACGAGACGCGCAGCAATGCCGAGCTCGGGCGTGATTTCTTCCGGTTCGAGACGATCACGCTGTGCCCCATCGACCGCACGCTCGTGGACACGGCGCAGATGTCGGCAGCGCAGATCGAGTGGTTCGACGCGTATCACGCTCGCGTGCGCGAGGCGCTCACGCCGCTGCTCGCCGATCCGGCCGATCGCGCTTGGCTCGCCGCGGCGACGGCGGCGGTCGGCTGACGGCGGGAGCTCGCGCGCGTCGCGACCGTCCGATCGCCGTGGCGACCGGCGAGCTCGTCAGGAGCGGCGACGATCCCAGCGGCTGAGCGTGACCTGCAGCGGGCCGTTCTGCCACGCGAGGAAACGATCGTGATCGGGGTGCAGCCGCTCGCGACGGCGAAACTCGGGCGTGTGGTAGCGAAGATGCCCGGCGGCGTCCTTGTCGTGGCCGAGCTCGGCGTGCAGCAGCTCGTGGAAGAGCAAGAACTCGATCACCCACGTCGGGACGAGGTCGACGTCGAGCGCGGGGTGGATGCGGACCGTGCGCGTCGCCTCCTGGTAGGAAGCGAGCCGCACGCTGCCGCTGCGGCGGTTCGGGTGACGGCGCCCGGCGCCCCAGCCCACGGCGCGGATGCGCAGGTCGACGTGCCGGAAGTGCGCGCGGCTCACGCGCGCCATGAGCACCGATAGGTCGTGGACCTCGCCTCGCGCCACCAGGCGCGGGGGACGACGCTGCGACGGCTCGTGCGGCAGACGCGCGATGTACGATCGCACCTCCTTCGCGGCGCGCATCGCGCCCGACCCGCCACGGGCCCACGCGACCACGTCACGCAACACGTCGATGGGCGCCGACGCGAGGCGATCGGAGACGCGCAACGTCGTCAGCCCGGCCAGCCGCTCGAACGAGAAGAGGTTCACGCCGTTCGAGTTGTCCACCAACACCATGCCGTCATCGAGGAGCGGACGCAGACGGCGCCGAAGACGCTCGCGCGGCGAGTCGAACGGCAGCGGCAGCTGCTCGATGCGAGCTTTGCGCGGGGCGAGGGTGCGTTTCTCGGCGACTCTCATGGCGGCGTCCGTGCCTGAGGCCGCCGCAAGAAAACATGCGAAAAAGCGCTTGTCCAAGCGATTTTTCGACTCGCCGAAGGGCGAAATCAAACATCATTCTAGAACGGCGAGCGAGCGCCTCGCATGGGCGCGCGTCCGGTAGGCAGCGCCCCAGCGGCCCAGGAAAAAGCCGTTTCCCGTCAGGTGGTGAGCTCGGCTAACCGTGCTCGACCACGTCGCGACCGCGTTACGATCGCCTGGCGGTCGCCTGTGGAATTCCTGTGGATGGTTTTCGGGTTCGGCGCCACCCGTCGGCGCATCGCCGAGCCCGCGTCGCCGCTCGCGACCCGACGATCAGCGGCCGTAGCTCCCGCCGATGTGATCGTACGGATCGGCGCCGGAGGCGACCACCGCGTCGTATTGGTTCTTGTCGACCAGCTTCTCGAACCCCTCGACGACCGCTTCGAGGAAGTCGCGCGCCGACAGGATGCCGATCGGCTTGCCGCCATCGACCACCGCGAGGTGGCGGATCCTCTTGGCCCGGAGCAGATCGACGCACTCGCGCACCGACGCGGTTCGCGCCACGGCGATCACCGGCGACGACGCGACCTCGCTGACGCGCACCTTGCTCGGATCCGTGCCCGCCGCCACCACGCGCGTCAGCAGATCGCGCTCGGAGAACAACCCCGTGGCCGCTCCGCCCGCGACCACGAGCACGGCGCCCACCTTGTTCTGATTCATCAGTCGGGCCGCCGCCGCGACGGTGTCGTCGGGCGAAACCGTCACCATCTCGGTCTTCATCAGCGATGCAACGATGGCCATGACGCCTCCTCGAAAACGAGACCGCGTCGGCGTGCCGGCGCGCTCGGCTGGTTGCTGACCCTACGAGTCGGTGCTCACCGCGGCCCACACATCTGCGACGGCACCACGATGCGATCGAACTCCTCGCCCGAGAGATAGCCCTTCTCCACGGCCACCTCGCGCAGCGTCTTGCCTTGCTTGTACGCGGTCTTCGCCACGTCCGCCGCCTTGTCGTAGCCGATGTGCGGATTGAGCGCCGTCACCAGCATGAGCGAGCGGTTGAGGTTCTCGGTCAGGCGGTCCTGGTTGGGCTCGATCCCCACCGCGCAATGCTCGTCGAACGAGCGGGTGGCGTCCGCCAACAGCCGCACCGACTGCAGCAGCGCGTAGCCGATCACCGGCATGAACACGTTGAGCTCGAAGTTGCCCGAGGCACCCGCGATCCCCACGGTCACGTCGTTGCCGAGCACGCGCGCCGCCACCATCGTCATCGCCTCGGACTGTGTCGGGTTCACCTTGCCCGGCATGATCGACGAGCCCGGCTCGTTCTCGGGGATCCGGAGCTCGCCGATGCCCGAGCGTGGCCCGCTCGCCAGCCAGCGGATGTCGTTGGCGATCTTGTTGAGCGCGCAGGCCACCGTCTTGAGCGCCCCGGAGGCCTGCACCAACGCCTCCTTGCCCGCCATCGACGCGAACTTGTTGGGCGCCGGCACGAACGGGAAACCGGTGCGCTTGGCGAGGGCCTCGGCCATCTTGGGCGCGTAGCCGGGCTTGGTGTTGAGCCCCGTGCCCACCGCCGTACCGCCGATGGGCAGCTCGGCGAGGCCGACGTAACTCTGCTCGACGGCGCGGATGGAGAGATCGAGCTGCGCCACGTAGCCCGAGAACTCCTGGCCGAGCGTGAGCGGCGTCGCGTCCTGAAGATGGGTGCGGCCGATCTTCACGATGTCCGCGAACGCGGCGGCCTTCTTGTCGAGCGTCGCGCGCAGCGCCGCGAGCGCCGGCACGAGCTGATCACGCAGCTCCACCGCCGTGGCGACGTGGATCGCCGTGGGAAACGCGTCGTTGGTCGACTGGGCGCGGTTCACGTGATCGTTGGGATGCACGAGCCCCTTGTCGCCGCGCTTGCCGCCCAAGCGCTCGTTGGCGCGATTCGCGATCACCTCGTTCACGTTCATGTTCGACTGCGTGCCGCTGCCCGTCTGCCAGACCACCAGCGGGAACTCGCCGTCGAGCTTGCCGTCGATGACCTCTTGCGCCGCGGCCTGGATCTCGGCGGCGATCTTGGGATCGAGATCGCCGAGCGCCGCGTTCACCTCCGCCGCCGCATGCTTCACGAGCGCCAGCGACCGGATCAGCGGCTTGGGCAGATGCTCGTCGCCGATCTTGAAGTTCTGGAAAGACCGTTGCGTCTGGGCCCCCCAATACCGATCCGCGGGGACCTCGATCTCTCCCATGCTGTCGCGCTCGATGCGCGTGGCCATGGCGATCTCCTCTCTCGTCGACGTGCTGTGCGTGGACCTGGAAGCGAAGGCTGGAGCGCCCGCCACGCGTCGTCAACCCCGATCGCTGGGAAGCGCGGCGCCAACGCTCACCGTCGCGGCACCCGAGGCGTTCGTGCGCCGGGCGTGCGCCGGGCGCGCGTCATGCGCCGTGCGAGGCGCCGCCCCACGCGCCCAGCGCTTCCGCCCGGGCCTGGGTGAGCTCGGCGGCTTCGCGCGCCGCGTCGTCGAAGGCGGCGACGGGGAAGCGCCCGTGCCACGGGCTGAACCGCGCGCCGAACGCGGGGAACCGGAAGAAGAGCTTCACCAGCCAGCGGCTGGTGCCGGTGAGCGCGATCGAGTCGTCGAGCTCGCGCAGCGTGTTGCGGTCCCACCCGCCGAGGAGAGCGGTGAGGAAGAGGATCGCCGGCGTTCCCACGAAGAGCGCCATCAGCACCAGGCCGAAGCTGCGTGCGGGCGTCGGCGTCCACACCGCCAGGCTGAACGTCCGCACCGCCACTCCCACGATCGCCGCCGCGAGGGTCGGCGCCACCACCGCCTGCCACCACGGCAAGTGGACGCGGATGATCGAGCGATTCACCAGCCACCACGAGCTCGAGATCTTCGCCAGGAGAGTCGCGACGAGCGACGCCACGATGATTCCCCAGAGGCCGATTCGCGGCACCAGCACCCACGCCACCGCGATCTTCACCAGCTGCTCGGCCGCCACGGTGCCCGTGTAGATGCGCGTGCGTCCCGCCCCCAACGCGATCGAGTCGGGGATGAGCCCGAGGAACTGCGTCATTCCCCACAGGTGCAGCGCACGCGTGTACTCGGCGGCGCGTTCCCATTGTGGGCCGAGCACTCCCAGGATGAAGAGATCGGAGATCGCGACGAACGGCGCGCCGTAGCAGAGCGTCGAGAGCGTCGACCAGCGCACCGTCTCGCCGATCGTGTACTGGGTGAGCGCCCGCTTGCCGTGGGCGAACGACTCGGAGATCGTCGGCACCAGGGTGTCGATGAAGCGCTGGGTGAAGAGGTAGCCGACCAAGGCGCTCAGCGAAACCTGCAGGACTCCCGACATCTGCGGGTAGTTCGGCAAGCGGGTCGCGAGCAGGTAGCTCTGCCCGAACATCCCCGCCGCGGCGGCGGCTCCGCCCAGCGCCACGACGATCCCGTAGCCCAGGGCGCTCTTCACCACCGCCACGTCGAAATGCGCGAGGAAGAGCACGCGGATCCGAACGCCGAGCCCGCGCAGGAACCCCATACCCACCACGAAGATCAGCACCTCGTTCAGATAGCCGCCGAGCACCATGCCGAAGGTGGCGCCGGTGGCCTCGCCGAACACGGGGTGGCGAGCGCCCCAGCCGCGCATCGCCAGGACCGCGATGAAGTTGGTGGGAACCGCCAGCACCATCGCGAGCACACCCATGGTCTGGTGCAGGTCGAAGCGCTGCAGCGCGTTGAAGAGATGCGCGAAGAGCTTCAAGAACCCGGGGTACTGGATGATCGCGTGCAGCAAGAACGCCCACGCGAGATAGGCGTACGTGGTCTGCGGCAGCACGCCGGCCGCCACCAACGCCACCGCGCCCACCTGCGCGATACCGGAAAGCGCCTGCCACCACACGAAGAGCTGCGCGTACATGACGCCGCGTCCCGGATCCGAGACCCGGTACTCGGCGAAGTACTTGACGAAGGCGTAGCCGGTGCCGAGATCCAGGAAGATCCAGAAGACGCCCATCAAGCCCTGAATGATGTGCCAGGCACCGACGGACTCGGGGAACGGCGAGACGTGGTTGTAGTTGAACGAGAGCACACCCAGGAATCCGGGCACCAGGAACAAGAGCGACACCGCGAAGAGATAGAGGAAGCCCGCGAGCGGGCGGCGGAAGCCCACGGTTTCCCACGCGGCGGAGGCCGAAGCGGCGGGTTGCTGTTGCGAGCCATCGCGCCCCGCGTCGCCGGGCGCGGCGCGCGCGAAGAAACGCTGCAAGAGCTCCGGATGTCGAAGGCTGTGGCGACGAACGAGCACGAAGACGAGCAGGTTCAGCGTGAACATGCCGCCGAAGAGCGCGAGGATCGTGGGGAACTCGCGCGGATGCGGAACCGGCGAGCCGGGCCATTCGTGAAAGGCGAGCGGCGTTCCGTGCGCGGCTTCCGCCTCGATCCGGTAGAGCCAGTAGTTGAAATAGGGCCAGCTCCGGAACGAATAGTTGCTGCCCTTCTCCTCGAGGCGCGCGGCGCGCGCGTCTTGGATGTCGAGCCAGGGCGCCAGGAAGAGCACCTGGCCGGCACCAACGCGCAGACGTCCGAGCAACACCTCGCCGCCGTCGCTGGTGACGAGTGCTTCGAGCGCATCGACTGGAACCCGAGGCACGGTGCGCTCCCGCACCTGCGGCGCCGAGCGCCAGGCGATGTCGCTCGGCTCCTTCTCGTGGGCGGCGATGGACACCGTATCGGCGCGATCGACGAGCTCGATCGCCGCCCCGGCAGCCCGCGCGGTCTCGGCTGCGAGCCCCGGCCCGTGCTCGCGACCCGAGATCACCAGCAGCGTCGCACCCGAGCGCGCGCGGTCGAGCAGGCGAACGAGGTCGTCGCCAGAGGCCGCGACGTCGTGAAGAATCACCAACGACGCCTCGCGCGAGCCACGCGCCGCACCGATCGCGGACACGCACTCCGGGAAGATCATCCGATCGAGCGCCAGCCGCGCACACAGGTCCTCGTCGCCGCCGACGTAGAGCGGCGTGATCCCCTCGCCCGCGTGGCTCGGCCACACGAGCGCCACGAGCAGAGCCAGCGCGGCGACCAGCGATCGAACGATCGCGCTCAATCCCATTCACCGAGCAACGCGCGGTCGAGCGGGAACGCGAGCGGCTCACCGCCCCGCCGGTGGCTCACCTCGATCGCAGTGCAGAGCTCTTGATCGATTCGACCGCCTTCGACCCCGTAGCGCACGTCGCTGCGGCCAGCGCGGATCGCCCGCACCAGCTCCATGAGCGCACACGCCACGCCGATGTGATCGTCGTCGAACGGCAGATCGGTGAACGGATTCGACCAGCGAATCTCCGCTCGCCCCCTCGGCTTGGCCACCAGCGCTGCAAGCGCCCTCACCCCATCACCGAGATCGTTCCATTCCCACTCCACGCGTAGCTCTTCGCGACCCGTGCGATCGGCGTCGAAGCACCAATAGTGCTCGTTCGCGCCGTATCCGCCGGTGCCGTAGAACTTGAGGGCGCGTTCGCCACGAATCGGCGCGTCGTAGGCGATCGACGTGTAGTGGTAGAGGCTCACGGTGCCCCACGCGTGCTCGAGCCAACCCCACCACCAGCGCTCGTCCTCGCGGGCGGGATTGCCGTCCCAGCGCGAGGGGTGCGGCCACACCCGCACGGTCCGTTCCATCCCACGCACCCGCGTCACCGGGTTCGAGAATCCCGCGAGCATCCGTAGCTGGCTCATCCCGTGGTAGCGGAAGCCCCAGTAGTCGTTCTGGACCGTGAGCACGTCGCCGAAGAGACCTTCGCCGACCAGCAGCGTCTTCATCTGCTCCACGGGGAAGAGGACGTTCTGCTCGGCGACCTGAACGGGAATGCCCTTCTCGGCGACGAGCTGCACGATCGCGTCGCATTCGCGAAGCCGCGACGAGAGCGGGGTCTCGAGGAGCAGCGGGATGCCGAAGTCGAGCGCGCGCAGCGCAGCGACGCCGTTCATGCCGTAGCTCACGCAAACGATCAAGAGATCCGGGCGCGTCTTCTCGATCAGCTCTTCGATCGAGTCGAAGGCCGCACACTCGTACGGTTCTGCGACGGCCAGCGCGCGCGCCCTGTGGCGACCAGCCACGCCCACCAACTCGAGCTCGTCGCCGAGGGCGCGGACGATCGGCGCGTAGTAGCCCGCGGCGCGCCGCCCCGGCCCCCAGATGCCCACCTTGAGCGGCATTGGAGCAGCCGCGCGCCGCTCCCGCCGGTGACGCGCCACTGCCTCACGAAGTTCCATCGCCGTCATCCGAGCCCACCCACGCGAGAGGTGCGGCGGACTCTATCAAACGCGACGGCTCGGCGACGGTCACGGAGCGAGCGATGGCCCCGGCGAAGCGATCGCCGGGGCCATCGAGACTGCAGAGAAAGGGGAGAGAGGGCCTGCGTGACGCGCGATCAGTAGTTGTAGCCGACCTCGCCGTGCTCGATGAGATCCAGCCCCTGGCGCTCGACGTCCGGCTCCGCGCGCAGACCGATGGTCCGCTTGAGCAGCGTGCCGATCACCACGGTGGCGACCACCGACATGACGATCGTCAGGATCATCGCCTTGAGCTGCTCGAGCCAGAGCGTGTGGCCGACCACGTCCTTCAAGTTGGTCGCCAGGTTCGGGTTGGACTCGATGTTCGCGAAGATGCCGGTCACGAACGCGCCGAGCGTCCCACCCACCGCGTGGACGCCGAACGTGTCCAGCGCGTCGTCGTAGCCGAACTTGGCCTTGAGCTTGGTGCACGCGAGGAACGGCACCACGCCGGCCAGGATCCCGATCAGCACCGCCGAGCCCGGCTTCACGAAGCCGCACGCCGGCGTGATCACGACCAAGCCCGCCACCGCTCCCGAGCAGAAGCCCAGAATGCTGGGCTTGCCCTTCTCGACGTACTCGATCATCGCCCACGTGAAGGCCGCCACGGCCGCCGCCAGCGTGGTGGTGGTGAACGCGTTCGCCGCCACACCGTCCGCCGCGACGGCGCTACCGGCGTTGAAGCCGTACCAACCGACCCACAGCATCCCGGTGCCCACCATGCACAGCACCATGCTGTGCGGCAGCATCGATTCCTTGCCCAGGCCGATGCGCTTGCCGAGCATCAGGCAGAGCACCAACGCCGACCAACCCGACGACATGTGCACCACGGTGCCGCCCGCGAAGTCGATGGCCTTCACTGCGGCCTTCGCGTTCCAGACGCCGTTCATCAACCCGTCGATTCCCCACACCATGTGCGCGAGCGGGAAGTAGACCACCAGCATCCACAGCGCCACGAACACCATCACCGCCAGGTACTTCATGCGCTCGGCGATGGCGCCGATGATGAGCGCCGGGGTGATGATGGCGAACATCATCTGGTACATCGCGAAGACGTTGTGCGACACCCAATACGAATAGTTCGTGTTGGGCGCCGAATCGACGCCCCGCAAGAACAGGTGGGTGAATCCGCCCAGGATCGGCGAGCCGCTCGCGAACACGAAGC
This sequence comes from bacterium, assembly GCA_046331705.1. Lineage (GTDB taxonomy): Bacteria > JADJOY01 > JADJOY01 > JADJOY01 > JADJOY01 > JADJOY01. Next base: position 36,319 of record JAXLQJ010000005.1, read on the forward strand.
TGTATCCGAACGCCCACCACAGGATCGTCACCAGCCCGGCGATGCCGAAGCATTGCGCCAGCACCGACAGCACGTTCTTGGTTCGCACCAAGCCGCCATAGAAGAGCGCGAGCCCCGGCAGCGTCATGAAGAGCACCAATGCCGCCGAGGTCATCATCCAGCCGTTGTGACCGGGACCGGAGCCGCCCACCTTCGACGCGATGCTGGCATCCGCGTCGCCGACCCGCGCGCCGTTGTTCACGTACGCTTCCAAGTCCGCGATCCGCTGCTCGAGGCTCGGGTCCGCCTTCGTCGCCGCACCTTCCGCGCGGGCCACGCCGCCGAGCGCACTGGCCGCGAGCACGACCGTGAGCAACAGGGTCCACACCGCGCGGGTCCACCCGCGCGTCGCCTCCTCGCACCCAAACCGAACCATCGTCGCCGCCATGAAGTGCCCCTTTCCGATGTGAGAACCGCCTGCCGGTCGGTTTTGCTGACTGACTGCGGCTCGCCCCCAAGCCGCAACCAGCGGGCCGAAGGGCAAGTTCCGTACCACCGCGAATTTCCGAGAATTGCGCCGCATTTCGCGACTTCGTCCCTGGCGAGGAGCGCCCAAGATTTCGGCATTGGCGAAAAAACAGGCAGCGCCCCACGAGTCCACCGACGCTGCGCCTTCGCGGACTTGCCAGCGCGCCGGCGGCCGGGAGAGAGTGCGCCTCGCTCGACCTCGTGCCGATGACCGCCAAGACGATCCCGTTCCACCGCACCTCGCACGGCGACTCCGACGTGGCGGCGGTCCGCGCCGTGCTCGAGTCGGGGCACACCGGCGGCGGTGGCACCGTGGGTCAGCGCGTCGAGCGCGAGCTCTCGCGGATCCTCGGCAGCACGCAGGCGCTGCTCACCACGAGCTGCACGCACGCGATGGAGGCGTGCCTGATGGCGCTCGGGATCGGCGCCGGGCACGAGGTGATCGTGCCGGGCTTCCTCTACGTGTCCCTGGCGGCGGCCGTGGCGCGGCAGGGGGCGAGGCCGGTGTTCGTGGACATCGAGCCCACGCGTCTCGGCCTCGATCCGGCGCGAGTGGCGGCCGCGATCACCCCACGCACCCGGGCGATCTTCGCGGTCCACTACGGCGGCATGCCCTGCCGAATCGAGGAGCTGGTGGCGCTCGGCGCGGTACGCGGCATCCCGGTGCTCGAAGACGCGGCGCAGGGATTCGGCTCGCTCTCCTCCTCGGGGCGCCCCGTGGGCACGCTCGGACTCGCCGGCTGCATGAGCTTTCACGAGAGCAAGAACGTGAGCTGCGGCGAGGGCGGCGCGCTCTTCACCGACGACGCAACGCTCGCGAGCGCCGTCGAGACCATTCGCGACAAGGGCACGAACCGCGCCGCTGCGGTGCGCGGCGAGACGCCGCACTACACCTGGGTGAGCCCGGGCTCGAGCTTCACCCTCGCCGAGGTGCTCGCCGCCGTGCTCGAGGTCCAGCTCGCGGCGCGCGATGCCATCGCGCGCGAGCGAGCACGCGTCGCGGCGCGCTACCAGGCTCTGCTCGAGCCGCTCGCCGAGCGGCACGGGCTCACGCTCGCGCCCCACCCCACTGCGGGAGAGCGCTTCAACCACCACATCGTCCACGTGCTCGTTCCCCGCGGAGTCGATCGAGACGACGTGAGCCGCGGGATGCGCGCCCGCGGCATCCAGGTCGCCGCGCATTTCCAGACGCTGCACGACTCGCCGTTCATGCGCGCGACCTGGCCGAGCGCGCCCGCGGAGCTGCCGGTCACCGCCGATACCTGCGCGCGCATCCTGCGCCTGCCGATCTTCCCGGCGCTTGCCGACGCGGACGTCGCCTGGATCGTGGACGCGCTCGACGCGGAGCTGGCGCGTGCCCGCTCCGCACGGTGAGCCGCGGAGAACGCCATGTCCAGCGAGCGCGGTGGCCCGACCCGCTCGATTCTCACGCTGTGCGTGATCGGCGCGGCGTTGATCACGCTGGGCGGCGTGAACCTGTGGATCGGCCGCGACAAGGCCACCGACTACGACGTCAACATCGTCCGGCTGGAACGCGCGGCCGAGGACGCCGACCCCGACACCTCACCGCGCGACCTGGAAAATGCTCGCGGCAAGCGCGCGTTCTATCTGGGAGTTCAGCAGGCGGGATGGTGGTTGGTGGCGGGCGGCTTGGCGTTTCTCGGCGTGGGGCTCGCGGTGGCGTGGATCGAGCAGCGCCCGGCGCGCACGAGCGCCGTCGACGACGCGCGTCGCGAGGGTTGAGCGCGGGCTCGCGCGGGCGACCTCGCGGATCGGGTGGTACGATGACGAGACGCCAAGGGCGCCCCGAGGTGAGCCGAATGTCATCGTCCGCGAGCTCCGCGTCGCCGCCATCGACGCCGCCGCCCACGGCGCCCGCGCGCGCTCGGATCTTCGACGGTCCCGTGCTCGTGGGTCTCGCGATCTATGGCGCCTGCCTGGCGCTGGTCCTGGTGCTCTATCACTTCCAATGAGCTGCCCATGAAGCTCGATCTCTTCGCCGAACGACGCCGCAAGCATCCCGAATCCCAGCCGGACCCCGAGCCCACCGTGTCCGCTCCCAAGCCGCGCGGTGAACCGCGTCCCGCCGCACGCGACGAGGAGCCGAAATCGCTCACCGATCGGTTCAAGCGCTTCGTGGAGGTGCTGAATCAGCCGATCGGCGCGACGCCGGGCGACGACAAGGGCGAGAAGGGCAAGACGAAGGGCAAGGAAGGCGCGGCGAGCAAGCGCGGCGCGCCGGAGAAGCCCAAGTCGTGGGCCGAGGAAATGGGCATGCAGGTGCCCGCCAAGCCGGCGGACGCGAAGGCCCGCCAAGAGGCCGACGACGCCATCGCGCAGGGCACCTATCACTTGAAGCGCGGCAATCGCGAGCCCGACGTGCAGAAGAAGATCCAGTGCTTCGAGGAAGCGCTCGTGCACTTCCGCAAGCTCAAGGAGCTGGTTCCGAACGACGTGAGCGTGGCGAAGCAGGTGGAGATGGTCGAGCGCGGCCTGAGCGAGCTACGCACGGCGTTCGAGCGTTACCGCGCCGATCATCCGGAAGGGCCCACGAGGCTGTAGTCGCCTGCACCGGGGCGCGGCGGCGCCGCTGTGCGCACCGAGGAAGTCGCCGTGCCCGCGACCGGGCGCGAAACGGCGCGCGCACCGGCCACCGATCGGGATTGCCGATTCCAAATCCACGCTGAGAATCGAGAGCGGCGCGCCGCTCGACCAGCCGACGTCGCACGAACGGATGGTGCGCGGCGGCGCTTCATCCACGGGAGAGGCCCATGACCACCGCCACGATCCCGACGCTCGCGTCGCTACCCGACTACGAGCGCCACGCCGGCATCCACGTGGTGCGCCTCGCGGGATCGGATCGCGAGATGGGCTATCGACACGGGCTGCTGCTCGGCCATGCGATCCGACGCGGGCCGGTGCCCTACTTCGCGCGCTACGTCGATCGACTGCTGCGCGAGAACCTCGGCGGCGTCGGCGGCCCCTTGGCCAAGCTCCTCGCCTCGACCGTGAGCACGCGTGTCGCGCGCCGCTTTCCGCCCCACGTACGCGAGGCGCTCGACGGCTTGGCGGAGGGCGCGGAGCTCGATCGCAAGCTCCTGGTCGGTGCGATCACGATGCCCGAGACGTTCCTGTGGGCCATCTCCCGCTACACCCGCGTGCGCGGCTTCGAGGCCGCGCCGCGCTTCGGAGTCCCGCACTTCGGTTGCACCAGCGCGTTCGCGTGGGGCGCGGCGAGCCGCGATGGCCGCTTCCGGCACGGCCGCAACTTCGACTACCAGGGCGTGGGCGCGTGGGACCGCGAGTCCGCGGTCTTCTTCTACGCCCCCACGGGCGCGCAGCGCTACGTCTCGATCTCGGCGGCCGGGATCCACCTCGGCGGCATCACCGCGATGAACGAGGCGGGGCTCACCCTCGCGGTTCACCAGCACCTCTCCACCGTCGACGTGGCGCTGGGCGGGCTCCCCGTGGGCATCGCGGGCGACAGCGTGATGCGCGAGGCGCGTAACCTCGACGACGCTCGCCGCATCCTCGACGAGCACCGCCCGAACGGCAGCTGGACGTATCTCGTCGGCTCCGCGCGCGAGCAGGCCGTGCTCTGTTACGAGGTGACCGCCGCGCGGCGCGCTTGGTTCCACGCCGACGGTGACACCTTCGGCTACTCGAACATGTACCTGGACCGCGACCTCGCCTCCACCGAGCGGTTCACGTATCCGTCGCAGTGGCGCTGGAACGCGGCCCGCTACCACCGCGTCAACGAGATCCTCGCGGACCAGCGCGGCGCGCTCGATGCCGATGCGATCTCCGCCATCCTCGGCGACGTCGGCGACGGCTCGTGCCGCATCTCTCGCGCCATCGCCGCGCTCATGACCGTCGGCTCCACGGTGATGAGCCCGGACGAGGGCCTCGTGTGGGTGGGGACGGGTCGCGCGCCCACGTCGAGCCGCCCGTTCGTGGCGTTCGACCTGACTCGCGCTCAGGCACGTCCCGACCTCGGCACGCTGACCGGCGGCGAAGCCGCGAGCGCCGAGGCGGCGCCCGCCTTCGACTGCTATCGCGATGCGTACGAAGCGTATTTCAACCACGAGGACCTGAGCGCCGCACGCAGGCACATGCAACGCGCCTGCGCGGCGCGGCCACGCGAAGCGCTGTTCCACTTCATCGCGGGTCTGCTGGCGTTGCTCGGCGACGATGGGGGCGCGGCGCTGGCCGAGCTCACCGAGGCCGTCACGCTCGGGCATCCCGACGCCGAGCGCGCGGCGACGTTCGCGTTGTGGCGAGCGCGCGCCCTCGACCGCACGGGTGCCCGGGAGCAGGCGGTGGCGCAGTACGCGGCGATCGCAGACGCCGATCCGCTGGTGCGAGCCGCGGCTCGACGCGGCGTGCAAGCGCCGTGGGACGGTCGTCGCGTGGCCATCGACTTCGCCTTCGCCGACGCGCCCACGCCCTGACTCGGTCGCCACGATCGCGTCCCGAGCTGGCCCGAGCGCGGCGTCCGGGCCGCGATCCCCCGGCGCGGCGTCGGCGCCCGCAAGTTGACTTCGCGGCCATCGTGCGCACCTTCCGAGTCAACCAAGAAGGAGTCGACGATGACACGTTGGACATTCGAGGAGCGACGAGCTCGCGGGCTGGTTTCGTGGCGCGCTTATCTCCCCGGTGCGATCCTGATCGGCTTGGCGACGATGGTCCTGATCGCCCCCGAGATCCTGGCGGCCCTGGTGGCGGCGCTGCTCTTCACCGCAGGGCTCGCGGCACTCAGCTTCGCGTGGAAGCTCCGCCACGCCGAGACGTACACGATCGAGGCGAAGCCGATCGAGCCGATGGTGGACCCGGTCTTCGAGCTGTTCCGCCGGATGTGATCGGCGGCGAGGCGCGGTCGGTCAGAGCTCGCGGCGGCCGCTGAGCGCTCGCTCGAGCGTCGCGCCGTCGAGGTACTCGAGGTCGCTGCCGATCGGCACCCCGTGCGCGAGGCGCGTCACACGCACGTCCTTGTCGCGCAAGAGCCGGGCGATGTACACGGCGGTCGCCTCACCGGCGACGGCCGTGCCGGTGGCCAGGATCGCTTCGGTCACGCCCTCCGCCGCGACCCGATCGACGAGCTCGCGGATGCGCAGGTCGTCGGGACCGATGCCGTCGAGGGGCGAGAGCGCGCCGCCGAGGACGTGGTAGCGACCGCGATAGCCGCCCGAGCGCTCGATCGCGATCAGGTCGCTCGGCTGCTCCACCACGCACAGCACGCGCGTGTCGCGGTTGGGATCGCGGCAGATCGAGCACTCGGGCTGGTCGGTGTAGAAGCCGCAGATCGGGCACGGGTGGACGCGTTCACGCAGCTCGCCGATCGCGCTCGCCAGCGCCACGGGGTCCACCCGCTTCGAGGTGAGGATGTGGAGCGCGAGACGTCCGGCGCTCTTCTCGCCGATGCCAGGGAGCTTCTTGAGCTCGCGCACGAGGCGCTCGAGCGCCGCCGGTAGCAGCATCCGTCAACCCGGGCGCGGCGCACGGCGGCGACGCAGTCGCGCGGTCAAGGTGAGCACGGCGGCCAGCGGCAACGCCAGCGACCACCACGAGGGTCGTCCCCTCGGACCGACCAAGGCGGCACACGAGTTGGGATCGCAGTGGTTGCCGATGCCATCGCCGTCGGTGTCTTCCTGGCCCGGATTGGCGATGTCCGGGCAATTGTCGCAGACGTCTCCGACCGCATCGACGTCGCCGTCCAGCTGATCGGCGTTGGCGATCGTCGGGCAGTTGTCGCAAGCGTCGCCGTCCTTGTCGCCATCGCCGTCGGCCTGATTCGCGTTCGAGACCGTCGGGCAGTTGTCGCAGACGTCGCCGTCGCCATCACCGTCGCCGTCGGCCTGGTTGCCGTTGGAGACGGACGGGCAGTTGTCGCACGCGTCACCGTCGCCGTCGTGATCGCCATCGGCCTGATTGGAGTTCGCGGCGTTCTTGCAGTTGTCGCATTTGTCGCCGACGTGATCGCCGTCGGCATCCGCCTGGTTCGAGTTCGAGACCGTCGGGCAGTTGTCACTGGCATCGGGGACGCCGTCGCCGTCGCCGTCGAGCTCGAGCAGCCGGGACGAGACCCAACGCTCGTAGACCGTGTCGGCGATGACGTCGTAGCCCGCGCAGTTCGGGTGGTTGTACTTGCCGTCGTTGTAGGCCAAGAGCGCCGTGGCCCAGCCGGGCTGGCTCGTGAAATCGCCCCACACGTTCGCGTACGGGATGCCGTACGCGGTGGCGATGCTCGGGTAATAGCCGTTGGGAGGGTTGAAGCCCTTCATCCAGTTGTACTGATCCGCCCGCGCGGTGTTCGAGACCGGCGCGTTGGCGTTGAGCAGCACCTTGGCGCCGCGCGCGACCGAGAAAGCCACCATCGAGGACAGGTCGTTCGACCAGGACGAGTACGACTTGTCGCTGAAGTAGTTGTTCTGCCCTTCCATGATCATCACGTAGGAGGGCAGCACCGAGTTGAACGCGGACGCGAAGCGGCTCGCACCCTCGGCCGAGTCCTCGCCCGGCACGGCGAGGTTGCGCATGTCGAACGCGCGCTGGTACGTGAGCTCGATCCAGGGCTCGATGCGCTTCGGATAGCCGGCGGGATGGGCCGGGTAATCCCAGGAATTGCACTCGTCGAAGTAGCCCCAGGTCACGCTGTCGCCGTACGCCATCATGCGGTTGGCCACGAGCGCCACGCTGGGTCCCTCGGCAAGCGGCACCAGGTCGGCCCCCGCGAGGGAGCGCGCCCAGACCGCGCCGCCGACCCCACCCGAGGCCCACGCCAGCCGGCCGTCGAGCGTCTCCGCCGCGGCCGCCAGATCGTCCGCAGCGGGCACGGGCCGGGTCAGCCCGCGACCCGCGAGATCGAGCGCCGCGAGCGCGCCACCGTTGCGGATCAGCAGCGTCGCGCCGCTCGACGAGGTGGTTCCGCCGCCCAGCTCCGGATAGATGCCGTCGGCGAGATCCTGCGGCTCCGACGCGTGCGCGCACTCACGATCCTCGCAGCGCACCAGCTCGATTCGGTAGCCGAGCTTCTCGGCGCGCATCCAGGCGAGCACGGGCAATCCGCGATCGAAGCCGAGCGATGGATACGTGCGCAGCTTGCCGTCCGCGTAGGCGAGCGCGCGCGGCACGACCGCGCCATCGCGCGCCAGCGGATCCAGTGTCGCCACCACCACCTGCTCGACCGGTGCGCCGCCGCTCGACCAGGCCGCCAGCACCGCGCCATCGGCCGCCACCGCCACGTCCGCCGCGTAGCCCACCTCGCCCCCAGCGATGGCGGACGCGCGCAGCACGCGCCCGTCGGCGGTGACGACGGCGTGCCAGATCGCCGACACGCCGTGCGCCCGGCGGGTGAACACGACGTGCGCCGCGCCGCTCGGCGCCACCGCCACGCTCGGGTGCAGGTCGTCGGCGTTCGCAGGAGCGTCGAGACGCAGCTCCGTGCCCGCGGGGTTGCGCAGGGCGATCCGGGAGTGGCCAGCGACCTCGACCATGCGCGCGGTCCACCGCGCGTTGGCGGCCCATCCCGGCGTCGCGAGGATCGCGAGGGCACTCAGCGCCAGCCACGCAGCGCGTCGCCAACCCGGTGGAGGAACGCTCGGCGCGCCGCGCCGAGACGCGTGATCGATGGTCATGGTGCGACCCGACTCCCTTTCGAGCTGTGGATGGCGTGGGGGGACGACCGGAAGGGGAGCGAAGCTAATCGGGGCTAGGCGCCGACGTCGAGGTCGAGATCGGGGACGACCCCCAGGAAGCGCCGGCGCGCCGCGCGGTCCAGGCTCTCGACGGCGAGCGCCTCGTCGGCAGCGCGCAGGTAGTCGAGGGTGAGCTCGGTCGCCTGGTCCACGAGCGACGCGATGCCGGTGTCCGTGTAGTAGCGCCGCCGAAGCGCATCGGCGTCGCGGAGCGCCGCGATCCCCTCACGCCAGCCTTGCCCGCTCGAGAGCAGCCGTCCGTACCAGGTCGTCCAGCGCAGCCACGCGTTCAAGCGAGACCGCCCAGGGGTGCGCGCGTGCACCTCGACGATCGCGTTCTCGATCACGCTCGCGAGCTCGTCGGGCAGGCGCGCCGCCCACGGCGAGGCGCCGGGGAACGTCGCCGTGATCTCCCGCGGGTACGCGCTGCCCATGATGTCGCGGCCGAGGGTCTCCTCGTGGAAGAAGAGACTCTGGTACTTCTCGGCCTCGGTGTGGTGCGATTCGAACCAGCCCCCGCCGACGGCGAGCGCCTCGCGGACGTGTCGCTGCACCACCGGATGGATGAGACGGTCCATCGCGTGGTGCGAGAGGTAGCCGCCGAGGAACGCGATCGCCGGCGCGCCGTCCTCGCGAGAATCGAGGTGACGACGACGGATGGCCGCGATCGACGCGAGCGCCAGCCGCCCCACCCCGCGGGTGTGGAACACGTGGCCCCAGGGATCGCCGAGCGACACCCTGCCCACGAGATGCCGCGCCACCTGCAGCGGAAAGCTCGTGAAATACGGCAAGTCCACGAAAACGGCGCCCAACCGCCGCGCACCGGCCGCGCTCGCGAACGCCCGCGCGAAGCGCTCCGGCAGCTCGCGCCGCCGCGCGAGCAAGTCGGACGCGGTGGCGTGCAGCAGGAACGCAGGCATGATCGCGCAGCGTAGCAGGCGGCCGAGGATCGGACGGGGCGCTCGATCAGACCCCGAGGGGCGCCGAGCCCGGAGCCCCTGACGGCGCGAGCCACGATGCGCGACGGGCTCCTAGACCGTCGCTCCCGCCCGCGCCACACTCGCGGCCGGTCCTTCGCGCCGTACCCTCACCGAGCTCGTTCCCGAGGTCGCACCGTGACTCCTCACCGGATTCTCGCGAGCGCGTGCTCGGCGCTTCTCGCCTGCGCGACCCTCGCGCTGGCGCAGTCCGCGCCGATCGACCCGCTGGTTCCACCAGGCCTGCTCGCAGGCACGAATCTGGCCGTCGACGAGATGGCGAGGGCGACCCTCACCGAGGTCGAGGGGAGCCCGCTGGTGCTGCGCGAGGCGATCGCCACGGCCCTCGCGCGAAGTCCCGAGATCCGCGAGCAGCTGCTCGGCCCCGTGGTGAGCGACGCCGAGCTGGCGGCGCGACGCGGCGTCTACGCGCTCACGTTCTTCGCCGACGCCTCGGCGGCGCAGAGCGTGACCCCGCAAGCATCGGCGCTCGCCGGCGCCGACGACATCGATCTGCGCTCCCAGCGCTTCGGCGCCGGCCTCGAGCAGCCGATCCCGGTGAGCGGCGGCAGCGTGCGGCTCAGCCTCGAGAACGAGATCGACAAGACCAACTCGAGCTTCACCTCGCTCTCGCCGTCGTACGTGCCGACGCTGGCGCTGCGGCTCGATCAGCCATTGCTTCGCGACCTGCTCATCGACCGCAGCCGCGCCCAGATCCGCCTCGCCGAGATCGAGCGCAACCAGGCGTCGCTCGCGCTGGTTCAGACGGTGCGCGACGTGGCGCGCGCGGTGGAGCGCGACTACTGGGAGCTCCACTTCGCGATGCAGCAGGTGCGCATCAACCGGCTGGCGCTCGATCTGGGCAAGACGTTGCTCGCGAACGATCGGCGGCGCTTCGAGGTCGGCGTGCTGCCGCGACCGGACCTCCTCGACGACGAGGCGTCGGTGGCGCGGCTCGAGGACGAGCTGGTGCGCACCCGCTCGGTGCTGCGCGCCGCCAGCGATCGGCTGCGGCGCGATCTCGGGCTGCCCCTCGCCGGGCCGCAGCTGCTCGCGGCCGATCGCCCGGCTGCACGCGGCCTGGACGGAGGCGCCGTCGACGGGCTGGTGGCGCAGGCGCTCGCGAATCGCGAGGAGCTCGCGCGCGGCGCCAACGAGATCGAGCAGCGCGGCGTCGACGTCGACGCCGCCGAGAACGACCGGCTCCCCAACCTCGATCTCGTCGCCGGCGCCGGGCTCAACGGGCTGGCGGGCAGCGGCCGAGCGACCAGCTTCGGCGGCGAGGATCTGGTCTCGCCTTTCACCGGCAGCTTTCTCGACAGTTACGACAAGCTCGGATCCGGCGACTACTACGACTGGACGGTGGGCCTCGAGCTGCGCGTGCCGCTCACCAGCGACAGCGCGGATCACGAGGCGCAGGTGGCGCGGCTCCGGCGCCGCACCGCGGAGCGCAGCCTGGAGCGGATCCGGCAGGACGTGGAGCTGGAGGTGCGGCGCGCCGTGGACGACGTCACGACGATGGCCGCGCGCATCGAGACCAGCTCGATCGCCCTCGATCGCGCGCGCGACAACCTCGAATCCGAGGCCAAACGCTACTCGCTCGGCGCCAGCCGCACCGACGACGTGATCCGCAAGATCGACGCCTACGCGCGCGCCCTGGGCACGTTGAACCGCGCCCGCGCCGACCACCAGATCGCCATCGCGGCGCTCGACCGGGCCACCGCCACGAACCTCGAGAAGCTCGACGTCGAGATGCCCGCGGCGGACGACGCCAACCGCCCCACTCCCGAGCAAGTGACGTCGGGCGCGGCGGAGCCGCGGGGGCCGCGCATCTCGCCCGCGCTGCAAGGGGCGACGACGCCGTGACGGACACGGCGAACGCCGCCGACGCGCTCGCCGATCGCGCCGAGCGCCGAGCACGGATCGCCGCCGCCAACATCCCGCGGCGGTACTCGGGCGCGCTGCACGTCGGGTACTTCAACGCGCTGGCGCTCGCGGTGATCGGGGCGGCGCTCGCCGGGCTCGATCGGCCCACGGCCTTCGAGATCGCGCTCGCGCCGCTCTTCCTGGTGTTCGCCAACGCCTTCGAGTGGTGGATCCACCGCGGTCCGATGCACCACCCGTGGCCTCATCTGCGCGAGCTCTACGACCGGCACACGCTCTCGCACCACGCGTACTTCACCGATCGCGACATGGAGATCGCGAGCGCGCGCGAGCTCAAGATGGTGCTCTTCCCGCCGTTCGCGCTGCCGTTCTTCATCGCGCTCACCTCGCCGCTGCCGCTCGCCGCCGGGATCCTGATCTCGGCCAACGCGGCGCGGATCTTCTTCGCGAGCGCGATCACGTACTACCTGATCTACGAATGGCTGCACCTGATCCACCATCTCCCGCGCTCGAGCTGGATCGGCCGCCGGCGCTGGATCTCGGCGCTGCGCGCGCACCACACGCGCCATCACGACCCGCGCCGCATGACGCTCGGCAACTTCAACGTCTCGTTTCCGCTCTGGGACCGGGTGCGCGGCACGCTGCTCTCCGACGCGCTCGAGGCGGCGGGCGCGCCGGGCCCGAACGCGTCGGCCGCCGCATGACGCCGCGCCCACGGCGCCGCGCGTGCTCGCGCCGATGACCACGCGGCCGGTGCGCATCCGCATCACCGCCGACGATCTGGGCTGGTCGGATGCGGTGAATCGCGGCATCGGCACCGCCGTCGCCGCGGGGACGGTCTCGGCGATCAGCGTGCTCGCGACGGGTCCGAGCTTCGAGCGGGCGCTCGAGGTGCTCTGCGAAGCGCGTTCGATCTCGGTGGGCCTGCACCTCGATCTCACGGACTTCCGGTGCGCCGCCGATCCCGCGTCCATCGCGACGCTCGCCGATCCCGACGGACGATTTCGCCGTCGCTCGCGGCGGCTGGTGACGGCGCTGCTCCTCGGCGCGGTGCGACGCGAGCACGTCGATCGCGAGATCCGCGCCCAGCTGGAACGGCTGCGCGCGGCGGGGATCGCGCCGCGCCATCTCGACGGCCATCGCCACGCGCACGTCTTCCCGGGCCTCGCGCGTTGCGTGGCGCGTGTAGCGCGCCAGCACGCGCTCGCGTTCGTGCGCGAGGTGCCGCTCGCGAGCCCGCGCGGTGTGAGCGCCGGGACGCGCGCGGAGCGGACGGCGCTGGCTGTGCTCTCGGCCATCGTCGCCCGGCGCGTGAGGCTCCCGCCGACGGCGCGGGCGACGGCGCTCGCGGGGCTCGCCGAGGGTCTCCCTCTCGAGCCGGACTGGGTGGCGCACGCGGTGGCGCGCGCGGCCCCGGGGCTCACGGAGATCGTCACCCATCCCGGCGATGCCGATGCGGGAGCGATCGCGCGGGGCGGCTCTCACGACCGCAACCGCGATCTCGCGGCCTTGCTGTCGCCGGCCCTCGGCGCGGCGCTGGCCGCCCCCGGGATCGAGCTGGTGCGCGCGGACTGACCGGACGCCCGCGCGCTCGCGCGGCGATCCAGCGGCTTGTGCGCGGTGCCGCACGCCCGAGTATCCTCGCGACCGCGACACCCGAGGCTTCACGCGATGAGCATCCCGCAAGGACACGATCCGGTCGGCGCGGCGGCGGCGTTCGTCCTCGACCACGAGCGGCGCTTTCGTCCGCTCTCGATCGCAGCCGCCGAGGCGGCGTGGAACCTCGCCACCACCGGCCTCGCCGAGCACGCGGACGAGAAGACCGCGCTCGAGATCGAGATCCGGCGGCTCTTCGCCGATCTCGGCGCCTACACGCGCGCCAATTCCTTCGATCGCATCCTGCGCGAGCGCGCCGACGTCGATCCGCTGCTCCACCGCCAGGTCCATCTCCTGCGACTCGCGTATCTCGAGGGCCAGATCGACGAGACCACGCTCGGCGAGCGGGTGCGCCTCGAGACCGAGATCGAGAACGAGTTCAACACGCACCGCGGCCTGCTCGACGGCGAGCCGCGCGACGACAACGAGATCCGCCGGATCCTGCTCGACGAGAACGACTCCGCGTTGCGCCGCGACGCGTGGATCGCCTCGAAGGCCATCGGCGCGCGCGTCGCCGATCGGCTGCGCGAGCTGGTGCGCATCCGCAACGCCTCCGCGCGGCGCCTCGGCTTTCGCAACTACCGCTCGCTGGCGCTCGCCGTGTGCGAGATCGACGAGGCCTGGCTCGACCGCTTCCTCGACGAGATGGACGAGCTCACGCGCGAGCCGTTCCGCGCGTTCAAGACGCGCTTCGACGCCGAGCTGGCGCGACGCTTCGGCGTGCCGGTCTCGGGGCTGCTGCCCTGGCACTACACCGATCCGTTCTTCCAGGAGCCGCCCGAGGACCCCGCCACGCGCCTCGATCCGAGCTTTCGCCAGGTCGATCTGGTTGCCGCGGCGCTCGCGACCTTTCGCGCGATCGGCCTCCCCGTCGACGAGACGCTGCGCCGCAGCGACCTTCTCCCGCGTCCCGGCAAATGCCAGCACGCGTTCTGCATCGCGATCGACCGCGAGCGCGACGTGCGGGTGCTCGCCAACGTGGAGCCGGTCGCGTACTGGGCCGGCACCATGCTCCACGAGTTCGGGCACGCCGCGTACGACCTCTACGTCGATCCCGCCCTGCCGTTCCTGCTGCGCTGCCCGGCGCACCCGCTCACCACCGAGGCGGTGGCGATGCTCATGGGCCGGCTGGTCTTCGAGCCCGAATGGCTCGAGAACGACGCCGGCTTCGATCCCGCGCGGCTCGGCGAGCTCGACCGCGCGCTGATCGACACGCGGCAAGTCGCGCGGCTGGTGCTCGCGCGCTGGTGTCTGACGGTCATCCGATTCGAGAGCGCGCTCTACGCCGACCCCGACGACGACCTCGATGCGCGCTGGTGGGACCTGGTCGAGCGCCACCAGGAGATTCGCCGACCACCCGGACGCGCGGCACCGGACTGGGCGGCGAAGATCCATCTCTCGACGAGTCCCGTCTACTACCAGAACTACCTGCTGGGCGAGACCCTCGCGGCGCAGCTCGGCCAGACCATTCGCGAGCGCACCGGGCGCGGGGTCGTCGGCAACGCCGGCGCCGGGCATTTCCTGCTCCACCAGGTGATCCGCCCAGGCGCGAGCGTGCGCTGGGACGAGCTGGTGCGGCGCGCGACCGGACGCGCGCTCGATCCGCGCGTCTACCTGCTGGACGTGTGACGGACGCGCCGAGCGGGGCACGGGCGGCCGCGCGGGCCGAGCCGGCGAGGGATCAGCCGATCGGCCAGCAATCCGAGGCGAGCGGCACCGCCTCGCGCGCCAGCCGCGGCGCCAGCAGGTACGCGAGCACCCGCTCGCCGTCGTCGAGCTCGATCCAGTCGCGCAGGTACGAATCGGGGACTTCCTCGAAGGCATCGAGCCCGGCCAGCGACGCCACGTCGACCTCGAAGACCTCGCCGCACACCCGCGACGCACCCTCCGCCACGAGCCCCGGGTACTCGCCGGCGAGCACCAGCGCGTAGCGCGGCGCCGTGCGCGCGACCCGCACGAAGCGCGCCCCCGCCAGCTCGGCGTGATGGCGCTCGCCGCGCTTCAGGCTTCCGTAGACGAAGAGCCGTTGCACACGAGCCTCGTTTTGAAGCGTACACGCCGCCACGAGCGAGGTAGGATTCGGGTCATGCCACGGCCCACCCTGCGTCAGTCGGCGCTCGCGTTCCTGCTATTGCCAGGCCTCGTCCTCGCGCCGGCGCGAGCCTTCGCGGGCCAGCTCTCCGATCTCGAGAAAGAGATGGAGCGACCGGCGCAGCGCTCGTCGTCGAGCTTTGGCGACGACGACGATTGCGACGGCTTTCTCGAGTGCGTCCTCACCACCATCCTCGCCGGGCTCGCCGAGGCCGTCATCCGGAGCGCGGGCCAGGCGGTGGGCGAAGCGGTGGACTGGACGCTCTTCGGGCCGGATCACGACGAGGACCGCGAGTGGCTCGGGACGATGGCCGGCACTCCCGCGCCACCGGAGCCCGGCGACGGCACGACGGCGTCGGGTAGCCGCGAGCCGAGCCCGCCTCCACCGTCCCGCGAGACGCCCGAGCGACACGGGCTGCCGGGTGCGACCAATCGCTACGGATCCGGGCGCGCGGCTGGCGCTCCCACGATCCCGTTCCTGCGCGTCGACGATACGTACGCGCTCGTCCCCGACGACGTCGACGCGTACTCGGTGCAAGCGCAAGCGGGCTACGGCGCATTCGGCGCCAGCTTCGAGTTCGCACGGTTCTGGGAAGATCGCCCGGCGAGCCGCCTGGATTCCTACTCGGCCGACGTGTTGTTCCGTTTCGCTGCCGGCGAGGGCTTCGAGTTCGACATCGCCACCGGCTACCGCGGCTTCCACGGCGAGGCGCACCACGACGGCTGGGAGATCGGCATCCCGATCGCGATCTACCCGTGGCGGTACCTCGGCGTGGAGAGCTCGTTCAAGTGGGCGTTCGTGGGCGGCAACCTCGTCGAGGACTACCGCGGCGGGCTCGCGATCCACGTCCCATTCGTGACGCTCAGGCCCGGCTACCGTCATCTCGCCACCGGCGACGAGAGCCTGGACGGTCCCGAGCTCACGCTCGGCGTGATGTGGTGACCGCGCCGCTCAGGCGCGCAACAGCGCGTAGCGCAGCAGAAAGAGCACCGCGAACAGGTGCACCAGCCAATGCGTCTGGCCGGCCTTGCCGCGCACCAGCTTGATCAGCGAGTAGGCGATGAAGCCGAAGGCGATCCCCTCGGTGATGGAAAGCGCCAGCGGCATGATGACGATGGCGAGAAACGCGGGGATGGCCTCCTCGGCGTCGTGCCACTCGACCCCGGCGATCGCCTCGATCATGAAGTAGCCGACCAAGATCAGCGACGGCGCGATCGCCGGATGGAACGAGGCGCCGCCGATCTGGATCTCGCCGCTCACCATCTGCACCAGCGGCGTGATGAAGAGCGCCAGCAAGAGCAGCACCGCCGTGACCACGCTGGTGAGCCCCGTGCGGCCCCCCGCCGACACTCCGGCGGCGCTCTCGATGTAGCTGGTGACGGTGCTGGTGCCCGCGACCGCTCCCACCACCGTGGAAATCGAGTCCGCGAGCAGCGCCTCCCTCGCCTTGGGAAGCTTGCCGTCGGCGGTCATGAGCCCCGCCTTCTCGGACACGCCCACCAGCGTTCCGACCGTGTCGAAGAGCGCCAGGAACAAGAACACGAAGATCACCGGCGCCATCTGGGGCGTCAGCGCGCCCAGCGGATCGAGCTTCAGGAACGTGGGCGCGAGCGACGGCGGCGCCGAGACGATGCCGTGGAACCGCGTGTAGCCGAGCGCCAGCGACACCAGCGTGGTCGCGCCGATCCCGATCAAGAGCGAGCCCCGGATCCCCCGCACCAGCAGCACGATCGACACCACCAGCCCGAACACCGTGAGCAGCGCCGCCGGCGAACGCAGGCTGCCGAGCGCGAGCCCCGTGGCGGAGTCGTGGACGACGAGCCCGCCGTACTCCAGACCGACGAGCGTGATGAGCAGGCCGATGCCCGCGGCGATTCCGCGCTTGAGCGAGCTCGGGATCACCTCGATCAGCTTCTCGCGGAGCCCCACGCCCGCGAGCAGGATGAAGATCGTGCCGGCGATCGCGATCGCCCCCAGCGCGATCGTCCACGGCACCTTCATGCCGAGCACCACGCCGTAGGCGAAGTAGAAGTTGTGGCCCATCCCCGGCGCCAGCGCCACCGGATAGTTGGCGAGGAACGCCATCAAGAGGCACGCGAGCGCGCTCGCGACACAGGTCGCCACGAACACCGCGCCCGGATCCATGCCGGCCGCGCCGAGAACCACCGGCTGGACGAACAGGATGTACGCCATGGTCGCGAACGTCGTCGCGCCGGCGACGACCTCGGTGCGAACCGACGTGCCGCGCTCGCCGAGGTGGAAACGCCGCTCCAGCCACT
This sequence comes from bacterium, assembly GCA_046331705.1. Taxonomy (GTDB): domain Bacteria; phylum JADJOY01; class JADJOY01; order JADJOY01; family JADJOY01; genus JADJOY01. Next base: position 53,408 of record JAXLQJ010000005.1, read on the forward strand.
CGTTCATCGCGCTCCCCCCGCCCTGTCAGCGACGCGCGGGACGCTAGCGCGCGCGCCGCGCGCCATCAAGGAATCCGCGAAGCCACCGCGCACGAGGCCGGCGGGTCCGCCAGACGCACGAAAGCCGGCTCGCGAGAGCCGGCTTTCGGAACGTCGTTCAGGTGATGCCGGGATCAGTACGTGGGCAGGCTCGGATCGATCTCGCGGGCCCAGGCGAGAATGCCGCCTTCCAGGTTGTAGAGCCGCTTGAAGCCGAGCTTCGAAAGCTCCCCGGCGGCGGTCGCCGAGCGAGCGCCCGACTTGCAGTGGATCAGGATGTCGCGGTCCTGGGGAAGCTCGCTGGCGATCGCCACCACGTCCTCGTGCGGCTGGAGCCGATCGGCGAACGCGAGCTTCACGATCTCGGCTTCGTGGGGCTTGCGCACGTCGAGGATGTAGGGATTCCAGCCACCGTCGAGCTTGGCCTTCGCGTCCTTCACCGAGATGCGATGGAAGCCGTTGCTCACCGGCTCCTCCTCGTGTGCCTGGCCGCCGAAGCCGCAGAATTGCTGGTAGTCGATGAGCTCGGTCACGGGCTCGAGGCTCGGGTCCTTGCGCAGCTTGACCTCGCGGAAGCGCATGTTGAGCGCGTCGTAGATCAGGAGCCGTCCCGAGAGCGTCTCTCCCTTGCCGAGCAGGATCTTGATGGTCTCGGTGGCCTGGATGCAGCCGATGACGCCCGGCAAGATGCCCAGCACGCCGCCCTCGGCGCAGGAGGGCACGAGCCCTGGCGGCGGGGGCTCCGGGTAGAGGTCGCGGTATTGCGGGCCGCCCTGGTAGTTGAACACCGAGGCCTGACCCTCGAACTTGAAGATCGAGCCGTAGACGTTCGGCTTGCCGAGCAGCACGCACGCGTCGTTCACCAGGTAGCGCGTGGGGAAGTTGTCGGTGCCGTCCACGACCACGTCGTAGGGCGCCAGCACCCGCATCGCGTTCTCGCTGGTGAGCGGCTCCTCGTAGATGTCGAGCTTCACGTGCGGGTTGATGTCGCGAATGCGCTCGGCCGCGGACACCACCTTGCGCACGCCGATCTTGGACGTGCCGTGGATGATCTGCCGCTGGAGGTTCGACTCGTCGACGACGTCGAAGTCCACCAATCCGATCCGCCCCACGCCCGCCGCGGCGAGATAGAGCAAGAGCGGCGAGCCGAGGCCGCCGGTGCCCACGCACAGGACGCTTCCCGCCTTCAGCTTGCGCTGCCCCTCCATCCCCACGTCCTCGAGGATCAGGTGACGAGAATAGCGTGCGACTTCGTCCTTGCTGAGATCGGGCAAGCTCATGTGCGGAACCTCCGGGCGGTGGGTGCGGGGCCCCCGCGCTGCATGCGTGACGATGGCGTGCCGAAACCGCGTCGCGAAGCGGGCGGCGCACCGTTGGCCCCGCCGGATCGTGCGGGCGGCGCCAGGCCAGTCGCGCCAAGGTAACCAGGCTGGCGCGAAGATCAACCGCTCTCCGCGTGTGCGGCGAGCGCGCGCGAAACGCCGCGGCGCCGCCTTCCGCCGCCGCCCGCGACGGGCAGCCACTCGCACCGATGCGGGTTAAGGTCGGTCGCGAACGGACATCCGCGCGGCGATTCCTCCCGACGCCCGCATCCGCTTCCCTGCGAGGCCGCCATGCGGCGAACCATCACCTTCGTCCTGATCCTCGGCGTGCTGGCAGGCGGCGGCTTCGGCGCCGTGTCCGCGTGGCGGCTCTACGAATCCGCGCCGCCGGTGATCGAGTGGGTGAACCCACCCAAGGCCATCGGTCGCAAGGCGCAGCTCGGGCTCAAGGTCACCGACTCCGGCGCCGGAATCGCGAAGCTGACCGTCACGATCGAGCAGGCCGCGACACCGCCGGTCGTGAAGACGGTGCTCGAGGAGACCGTGGTGGCCGGGCCGGACGGCCAACCGCCCAAGAGCTGGGAGAAGGTCGTCGAGTTCGATCCGCGCGAGCTCGGCATCCGCGACGGCGACGTCAAGCTGGTGGTCACGGCGACCGACCACTCGCGGCGCAACGGCGGTCAGGGCAACACCGCGACCGCCGAGCCGCTGACGCTGGCGGCGCGCTTGCGGCCGCCGCAAGTGGAGCTGCTGAGCGACCAGCACAACATCGAGTTCGGCGGCTCGATGATGGTCGCGTACCGGGTGGGCGCGAGCGCCGTGGAGGACGGCGTGCGGGTCGGCGCGCGCACGTTCCCGGGCTATCCGTCGCCCGCCGACTCGGCCGTCCACATCTGTCTCTTCGCGCTCTCGTTCCGCGAGCCCGAGGGCGCCGACCCCACGGTCTTCGCCCGCGACGAGATCGGCAACGAGGCCGAGGTGCGCTTCAACTACAAGGTGATGCCGCGGAAATACCCGGACGAAGAGGTGCAGCTCAAACCGGAGTGGATCCAAGCCGTCCGCGATCGCTTCGCGCTGCCGCCCTCGCTCGACGACACCGCGGCGTTCCTGGAAGTGAACAGCAAGCTGCGCGTCCAGAACCACGAAACGCTGGCGAAAGTGCTCGAGAAGACCGCGCCGGAGGCGTACTGGTCGGGGGCGTTCGGGCGCATGAACGGCAAGCCGGTGAGCCGCTTCGCCGAGACCCGGCACTACCTCTGGCAGGGCAAGGAGATCGATCAGCAGGTGCATCTGGGCGTGGACATCGCGGCGCTTCAGAACTTCCCGGTGCCGGCCGCGGGCGCCGGCGTGGTGATCCATGCCAGCGACCTCGGGATCTACGGCAACTGCGTGATCATCGACCACGGGATGGGCCTGGCCACGCTCTACGGCCACCTGAGCAGCATGAGCGTCGCCGAGGGCGACAAGGTGACCCAGAACCAGATCGTCGGCCGCACCGGCACCACGGGGCTCGCGTTCGGAGACCACCTCCACTTCGGCATGTACGTCCACGGTGTCGCGGTCGATCCCAAGGATTGGTGGGACCCGCTCTTCATCCGCAAGCGCATCGAGCCCAAGCTCGCCGCGTGGCGCTCGGGAGGCGCGAACGTCGCCGCGCAAGCCGCCGCCGCGGCCATCGCCACCATGCCGTCCGAGGGCGCCGCCGCGGCGCCCGGCGGCGGCGCGGAAGCAGTCGCTCCCTCGAGATCGACGCACGGCTCGGGCAAGCATGGGAAGCACACGCGCTGAGCGTCCCAGCGCGCGAGACGCCCATCGGCGCGCCGTGAGCCCGAGGGCTCGCCTCGCTCCCACGCTCGGCGCCACGGCGCTTCGTTGCGTCGATCCCGGAGCGTCGGTCGCGGCTGGCGGGTGGCGCCCGCGGCGCGCGTGAACGCGCCGTGGCGGTGGGTGCTCGCCGCGACAGTCGTCGCCGTGGCCCTGCTCCTGCTGCCGATCTCGCTCCGATCGGACCGTCGCCAGGCCACCCCACCGGTCGCGCGCGAGTCGCCGTGCGGCCCCCTCGCCCAGCAGGACGAGATCGCGCGTGCGTTCCGCGCCGCGCACCCGCACCCGTCGACGGCGGGTTCGCCGAGCGACGTGACGCGCACGCCGCGCCCGGGAGCAACGATCGAAGGTCGCGTCACGGATGCTGGCGGCGCGCCGCTCGCGGAGGTGCTCGTCCGCGCCAGCTCGGAAGCCGAGCCACCCGAGGCAGCGGCGGTCGCGCGGTCGAACGCCTCCGGATCGTTCCAGCTGACCGGGCTCGGAGCAGGCCTCTACACGCTTCGCACGCTCGCCGACGACCATCGACGTTCCTCGCGCGAGCACGTCGCATCGGGAGCGCGTGAGATCGTGTTGACGCTCGCGCCCACCGCGCGCGTGGTGGGCTGCGTGGTGGACGCGGCCTCGAAGCTTCCCGTGCCTGGCTTCCGCGTGGGCGACGAGTGGTTCGAGGGGACCGGCGGCGTCTTCGAGCTCACGCTCGGCGACGCTCCCGGCGACGCGATCGAGATCCGCGCGCCGAGTTACGTACCGGCGACGCTCGACCCCGTGGACCACGGCGAGTACCCACCGGCTCTCCACACGACGCTCCGGCTCGAGCGTGGGTCGACGCTCCACGGGCGGGTGATCGACGCGAACGGCGACGGTGTCGAGAACGCCCGCGTGGTCGCCGTCGCGCGCGGTCGTCTTCCGTATCGCTCGGAGACCACGACGAGCGGCGACGGGCGATTCAGGTTCGACGACCTGAACGACCAGCTGTGGATGCTCACCGCTCGCGCCGAGCGCAGCGAGCCACCCGAGCCCGCCCGCGGCACGACGGCGCTTCGGCTCGCCTGGAATCGCTCCGCCGACGAAGTGCTGATCCAGCTCGGCAAGCAGGGCGTGCTCATCGACTGGATCGCCGAGGACCTCGCGTACGAGGTCATGCGGAGCGAAGGGCGCCAGACCTGGGAGTCCAACGACTCGCAGTGGGTACGGGTTCAGACGGCCACACGCGTGATCGCCGACGCGATGATGGGCGTGATCGCATCCGACGCTCGCGCGGGCGCGGACCCCGAGTCCCACGACGATCTGGTCGAGCGCGCCGCCGCACGGATCCCACCGACGGCCCTCACCGCCGACGTGACGAGCTCCTTGGAAGAGCTGCGACGCGCCCGCGAGCGCCGCCGCGCCGGCTGACGGGCGGGCGTGACCCCGTCCGCGCCGGAGCGTAGAATGCGCCCGAGGAATTGGATATGCGGATACGGGTTTTGTCGATAGGCGCGCTCGTGCTCGTGGCGAGCGCCGTGGCCGCGTGGTGGTGGATCGACCGCGCAAGCTCGCCGCCGACGGCGATCCCGGCGCGTCCCGTCGCCGCCACGCATCCCGCCCCCGCGAATGAAGCGCTCCAAACCACGACGGCGCCGAGCGCCGCGCCGGCGCCGCAGCGCATCTCCTTGCCCACGCTGCACGGCGAGCTGGCCCTCGCCGGGCGGGTGATCGACGAGTCCGGCCAACCCATCCCAGGCGCAACCGTGAAGCTCGCGTCGGAGTCGGTGTTGTCGCTCTCGCCGCTGGTGAAGCGCCTGTGCGATTGCAGCTGCGGCGAGCTGCTGATCCGTTGCCGCTGCGCCCGCGCCAAGAAGCTTCTGCCCGAGCTGGTGCGCAAGGCCGACGCCGAGCCGCCCGCGCAGGTCAGCACCACGGCTGGCGCCGACGGCTCGTTCGGGTTCGCGAACCTCGCCCAGGATCGCTATCGGGTGTGGGCGCGAGCGCCCGGGATGGCGGCCGGCTGGGCATCGAACGTGGCGGTGGGCACGGCGGAGGCGGCGCCGACGGAGATCACGCTGACGCCGGCGATCGAGGTGCGCGGCTCGGTCCGCACGGAAACCCACGACGCCGTGCGCGGCGCCACGGTGGTCGCCCTCTCCGAGCTCGAGGTGGGTGGCATCGGCCGCGTGCTGAGCGCCACCGACGGGCGCTTCTCGATTCCATCCCTCGGCAGCGCCACGTACTACCTCTACGCCAGCGCACGCGGCTTCGCATCTGCGCTCGAGAGCGAGGTGAGCCCCGGCGACGACGTGGTGCTCACGCTCGCGCGCGGCGGGGTTCTCGCCGGGCACGTCCAGGACGCGCGTGGCGCCGGTGTCGCCGACGCGACGGTGCAGGTGATCGGCGCCGAGAGCGAGAGCCCGCGTACGCGCGCCGACGGCTCGTTCCGCGTCGAAGACCTGGGTGCGGGCAAGTACAAGGTCTGGGCCGAGAAAGGCACACAGACCTCGGAGGCGATCCAGCAGATCGAGCTCGCTCGCGGCGAGAGCAAGGAAGACGTGTTGCTGCGTCTCGACGAAGGCGCGACGATCGCGGGACGGGCGTTCACCAACCCGAACGACGCTCCGGTGACCGGCGCCAAGATCGGCTTGCACCAGGAGCACCGCGGTGCCGTTCGCGAGGCGTGGAGCGACGACGACGGCCACTACGAGCTCGCGGGCGTCCCGCCGGGCGTCTACACGATGGCGGTGGATGCGAGCGACGCGCGACTGGCGGAGCCGATCACCGTCACGGTCGCGGCGCGCGAGCGGCGCACGGTGGACCTCTCGCTCGAACGAGGAGCGACCCTCGAGGGACGGGTCACCGACTCGGGCGGCACGCCCGTGGTCGGCGCGACCATCCAGCCCCAGGACCGGACCGCGAAGAAGGCGAAGAGCGACGCGAAGGGCGAGTTCCGGATCGACGGCCTGGCCGGCAGCGCCAGGCCGAGCGGCGCCGATGGCTCGGAGACGAGCGGCGCTTCCGTCGACATCGAGGTCACCCACCCGGCGTTCATCGCCAAGCACGTTCGGGCGGGCGGGCTGGTCCCCGGCGAGAGCGTTCGGGTCGATGTCGCTCTCGAGCGCGGCGGCGCGATCCTCGGCATGGTCCTCGGTCCGGACGACGAGCCGCTCGACGGCATCGGCGTCGCGATCGTGCGCCATCGGGAAAGCGAGGCTGCGAACGCGAAAGGCGCCAGCCGCCGTGGCGCAGCGGACGACGACGAGGAAGCGGAGGACGTGACGCTCCCCAGCGCCGCCTCGAAGCACGGAGGCCGCTTCGAGCTCCGCGGCATCCCCGAGGGCACCTTCGACTTGCAGGCCGAGGGCAAGGGGATGATCCGGCTGAAACACGGGCCGATCCAGATCGCGACCGAGCAGGTGGTCGACGGGATCACGCTGCGGCTCGCGCTCGGTGAGGTGATCGAGGGGCAAGTGGTGAGCACGAAGGGCGATCCGCTCGCCGACGTCTACGTGTGGGCGCGATCCACCGTCGTGCCAACCGACGACGCCGCCTCGAATCCCTGGTCGAAGCCGGCGACGACCGATCGCGACGGCCGTTTCCACCTCGCGGGCCTCGACTCGGGGACCTACGTGCTGCACGGCATGAAGGACGGGCTCGAGCGCGCCGAGGTGAGCGGTATCCACTCCGGCACCCACGACGCGCGGATCGAGATGAAGGCCGCGACCAAGCTGGTCGGGCGCGTGGTCGACGCGGCGAGCGGCGAGCCGATCCATTCGTTCCGGATCGACTACCACCGGTTCACCACCGCCGACGGCACGTTCACGTACCCGGGCCTGAGCAAGGAGCGAAAGACCGCGACGGTCGTTGCCGAGGGCTATGCCACCGTCACCCTCGGCCCATTCGATTCGGATGCGGGCACGGAGGTGCAGGTCGGCACGGTGCGGCTGACGACAGGAGCGACCATCCGCGGCAGCGTGATCGATGCGCGTGGACGTCCCCGCGCGGGGATCCGGATCATGGCGATGCGCAGCGATCTCGAGGCGATGGAGCACGCGGGCATGGACGGCGGTGTCGAGCCTGCCACCGCGGATGCGGAGGGCCGGTTCGCCTTGCGGGGCCTCGGCCCGGGAACGTGGTCGTTGATGACCTTCGCCCCCCACGCCGACGACGACGACACGAGCTCGATGGGCTGGGCGACGGTGACGATCGTCGGATCGGAGACGCACGACGGAATCGTGATCCGCGCCGGTGACCGCGCCGGCCTGCGCGACATGATGACGAATGCGATTCGAATGCAGCTGCTCCGCGACACCTCGCCGGCGGTCGCGAAGCGCCTCGGCCCAGCCGTGGACGCGGTCGCCGAGGCGCTCTCCAAGGTCATCGATCCAGCGGCGGAGGATGCCGACTCGAGCGATCCGGCGACGTGGGCGAGCCGCATCGAATCCATGCTTCCCAGCAGCGACCGTTCTCCCGAGGTGCAGGAGGTGCTGAAGAAGCTCGAGGCGCAAAGCGAAGCCGCCACGAGTGCCAGCCCCTGACGGCAGGCTCGTCCCGCGGCCGCGTGCGCGTTACAACCTCGCCGTGAAGATCGGCATCAATCTTCCGGTGATGGTGCCAGGGCTCGATCGCGCCACCGTTCTCGAGTGGTGCCGTCGCATCGACGCGGGAGCGTTCTCGACGCTCGCCGTGGGCGAGCGAAACACCTTCCCCAACCCCGAGGCGCTGGTCGCGATGTCGGTGGCGGCGGCGGTGACGGAGCGCGTGCAGCTCGCGTTCACCGTCCTGGTGAGCCCGCTGCACGCGCCACTGGTGCTGGCGAAACAGGTGGCGACGCTCGACGTGCTCTCGGGCGGACGGCTGATCGTCGGCCTGGGCGTGGGCGCTCGCGAGGACGACTACCGCGCCGCCGGCGCACCCTTCGACGGCAAGCGTCTCGGTCGGCTGGAGGCCGACGCGGCGCTGATGCGCCGAGCGTGGGCGGGCGAACGGGTGGTCGAGGGTGCCCATCCGATCGAGCCGCGACCGCTTCAGCCTGGCGGCCCGAAGATCTGGGCAGGATCGCTGCTGCCCCAGTCGATTCGCCGCGCCGCGCGTTGGGCCGACGGCATCTGCGGCTTCAGCTTCGCGCCCTCGGCCGACGAGATCGCGCTGCAATTCGAGGGCGCCCGCGTCGCCTGGCGCGACCAAGGTCGCGCCCAACCACCGCGGCTCGTGACCAGCTTCTGGTTCGCCCTGGGCGCCGAGGCCGACCGGCGGATGGACGAGTATCTGCGCCGCTATCTCGGCTTCTTCGGCGATCATGACGCCGAGCAGCTGCGCGCGATGTGCCAGGTGCGCTCGGCAACCGCGTTGCGCGACGCCGTGAAGATGGTCCGCGATCTCGGCGCCGACGAGCTGCTCTTGGTACCGACGACGTCCGATCCCGACGAGCTGAGCCGGCTCGCGGTTGCGCTCGCATGAGCCGACGCAGCAAGAGAACGCGCGCAGGGCGCAGGGCCGCCGCCGAGGCCGCTCTTGCCGCGCCGACGGAGACACGGCAAATGGATCTCACGCCAGTCGCCGTCCGGCAGCCCATGGCCAACCTCGAGATTCGCTCCGCCAACCCCGCCGACGTCGAGCAGATCCTCGATTTCGTGCGGCGGCTGGCGGAATACGAGAAGCTCGGCCACGAGGTGGTCGCGACCCCCGAGCGCATCCGGCGGGCGCTCTTCGGCGGGCAGCGCTACGCCGAGTGCATCCTTGCCGAGGCGGACGGCCAACCCGCCGGCTTCGCGCTGTTCTTCCACACGTTCTCCACCTTCCTGGCCTTGCCCGGGATCTATCTCGAGGACCTGTTCGTGCTGCCCGAGCGGCGCGGCCAGGGCGTGGGCAAAGCGCTGCTCAAACGGGTGGCCGCGATCGCCGCCGAGCGCGGCTGCGGCCGCCTCGAATGGGCGGTGCTCGACTGGAACGAGCCGGCGATCGCGTTCTACCGCTCGCTCGGCTCGCAACCGATGGGCGAGTGGACCGTGCACCGGGTCACGGGTGAAGCGCTGCGCGCGCTCGCGACCTCGGCCGAGACGGCCACGAAGTGAGCGCGCCGGCGGCGCCCGGGCGGACCGACGCCTCGCCCAGCGCCGGCGAAGCCAAAGCCTCGGTGCTGGCCCGCGTCGCCGTGCGCTTCACGGCGTTCGCGGAGCGCTGGCTCCCCGACGCGTTCGTGTTCGCGCTGGGCGCGACGGTGCTGGTGTTCGTGGCCGGCGTCGCCATCGGCGAGCCGCCCGTGAAGCTCGTCGAGGCGTGGGGGACGGGCTTTCCCGAGCTGCTCGCGTTCACGATGCAGATGGCGCTGGTGATCGTGACCGGCTACGTGGTGGCGTCCTCGCGGCCGATCTATCGCGCCATCGGCTGGATCGCCGATCGTGCTCCCCACTCGCCGCGCGGCGCCGTGGCCACCGTCGCGCTCTTCGCGATGGTGTCGTCCTGGTTCAACTGGGGATTCAGCCTGATCTTCTCGGCGGTGCTGGCGAAGGAGCTCGCTCGCCGGACACGCGGCGTCGACTACCGGGCGCTCGCCGCGGCGTCTTTCCTGGGGCTCGGCAGCGTGTGGGCGCAAGGGCTCTCGGGCTCCGCCGCGCTGCAGATGGCGACGGCGTCGGCGCTGCCCAAGGCCGTGCGCGACATCGTCGCCCACGACGGCGCGATCCCCGACGGCATCGTGCGCTTCGATCACACGATCTTTCTCTGGCAGAGCCTTGCCGCCGTCGCCATCGAGATCGTCGTCGTCACGGTGGTGATGGCGCTGGCGGCGCCGCGCGGAGCCGCCGCCCGAGACGCGGCCGCCCTCGGCATCGATCTCGGCCCGCCCCTCGATCGAGCGGACGAGCTGCCGCCGCCTCGCACGCCCGGCGAGCGGATCGAGCACTCCCCTGCGCTCATGCTCGCGATCGCGGCGCTCGGCGCCACCTACCTCGCGCTCTCACTGCGCAAGACCGGGATCACCGGCCTCACGGTCAACACCATCAACCTGGCGATGCTGCTGGTGGGCTTCGTGCTCCACGGCACGCCGGCGCGGCTCATGAAGGCGGTGCGCGAGGCCACGCCCGCGACCTGGGGCGTGCTGCTCCAGTTCCCGTTCTACGGTGCGATCTCGGGCATGATCGCGAGCACCGCGCTCAACGCGAAGATCGCCCATCTCTTCGTGGGGGTCTCGACCAAGCTCACGTTCCCGGCGTTGGTCGCCGCGTACTCGGCAGTGCTCGGGGTGTTCGTGCCGTCGGGCGGCGGCAAATGGATCATCGAGGCGCCGTACGTGATTCGCGCGGCGCACGAGATGGGTGCGCACATCGGCTGGACCGTGAGCTGCTACGACCTGGGAGAAGCCATCGCCAATCTGGTGCAGCCGTTCTGGATGCTGCCGGTGCTGGCGCTCTTGGGGCTGCGCGCTCGCGACGTGATGGGGTTCACGTTCCTGGTCGCGCTGGTGCTCTTCCCGGTGGTGCTGACGCTGGTCACCGTTCTCGGGGCGAGCCTGCCCTACCCGCTGTGAGGCGTCGTCGTTCGCGCGCGCTCGGCTCGGCGCCGAAGCGCGAACGCGTCACATCATCGTCAGGCCACCCGAGACGCTGAGCGTCTGGCCGGTGATGTAGGCCGCGTCGTCGGAGGCGAGGAACGCGACCGCGCGGGCGATGTCGAGGGGCTCGGCAAGCCGTCCCAGCGGGATGGCGCGCTTGAGCGCATCACCGAGCTTGGGTTGATCGGCGGCGAGGCCGGCGAACAGCGGCGTGTCGGTCGGCCCGGGAGCGACGCTGTTCACGGTGATCCCGTGACGAGCGACCTCGCGGGCGATGCCTTTGGTGAAGGCGATGACGCCGCCCTTGGTGGCCGAGTACACGACCTCGCCGCTCGAGCCCACGCGGCCGGCGTCCGAGGCGATGTTCACGATCCGTCCGCGGCGCGCCTCGATCATGACGGGCAGCACGGCGTGCGTGAGGTGGATGGGGCCGAGCAGATTGACGCGCACCAGGCGCTCCCACGTCTCGGGCTGGCTCTCCAGGAACGGCTCGGCCTTGTCCCAGCCCGCGTTGTTCACGAGCACGTCGATCGCGCCGAAGCGCGCGCGCACGGCCACGATCCCGTCGCGCGCGTCGGCGTGACTCGAGACATCGAGGCGCCACGCCTGCGCGTCGCCGCGCTGCTCGCGGATCGCCGCAGCGACTCGCTCGGCGGCGGCAGCGTCGAGATCGGTGACGGCCACGCGTGCGCCGCGCTCGGCGAGCAAGCGCGCGATCGCGGCACCGATGCCGCTTCCCGCACCCGTGACGATCGCGACTCGGCCGTCGAGATTCACGCGGGTCACCCTCCGGGCGGTGCCGGTGGCACGGGATCGTCTCCCAGCGCCAGGTTGTAGTCCGCCGTGAACGGCGCGACCGTGTCGATCCGATCGGTCTCGACCATGCGCAACCGCGTCGAGTCGTAGCTCGCCTGATAGACGTAGCGCGCCGCCGCCAACGCCTCCTCGGGAGGCGCGCCCTGCATGGTGGCGGTGCGTTGCGCGAGCGTCGCGAGCGTGTCGGTGCTGCCGAGGACCTCCACGAAGAGCTTGCGGCCGCTCGCCAGCACGTCCTCGCGAACCGCGTCGAAGCCCGGATCCCCGGGGTTCATCTTCACGATGCGAGTGCCCGCTGCACCCAGCTCGTTCTTCATCTGCGTCCACGCGCCTGCGTCGTAGGGCCGAACCGCGACCACGGCGCTCGGCTCCTCGGCGAGAACGGCGCGTGCCTCCGCCGCCGAATCCGCCACGAACACCGTCTCGTCGAGCTTCGCGAGGGCCCGCACCTGGCGCACCACCTGCGCCACGCCGGCCGCCACGTCCACCTCCAGGTTCACCACCATCGCCGCGCGACCGCGCAATCCGCGCGCGGCGTCGTCCAGCGTGGGAATCGGCTGCGGCGTGCGCACCAGCACCTTGAGGCCCGTGGTGGCGAGGAAGATCACCTCGTCGCTGCCGAGCTCGCCGCGCTGATCCGGGGGCAGCACCTCGATGCCGCGAAGCGCGTCGAAGGAGAGGTCCGCGATCGCGCCGGTGCCGGTGCAGGTGCGATCCACCGTCGGGTCGTGCATGAGCACCACGAATCCGTCCGCGGAGCGACGCACGTCGAAGGAGATGGCCTCGGCGCCGAATGCGACGCCCAGATCGTTCGCCGCGACGGTCTCCTCGGGCGCGAAGAAGCGGCTACCGCGGCTCGACACCGCGACCACGCGATTGCACGCCGAGTCGACCAGGCACGCCACCGCGTCCGCAGCGCGCGGCGAGCCGCCGCCGCTGCCGCCACAGGCCGTGCACAGCGCTGCGACCATCGACGCGAGCGCCGGCACGCGCCGGGCGAGACGGGCTTGCGTCACGGGTCGCTCCGCACGTAGACGGTGGGGTCGGCGACGCCGGCTTCGAGGAAGCCCTTGCGGCGCAGCAGGCAGCTGTCGCAGCGGCCGCAGGCGCGGCCTTCGGCGTCCGGCTGGTAGCACGAATGCGTGAGCGCGAGATCCACGCCCAGCTCGTGCGCCTTGCGGATGATCTCCGCCTTGCTCATCGACACGAGCGGTGCCTGGACGTCCACGGCGAACTCGCCGGTGACACCGATCCTCGTGGCGACGCGCGCCAGCGCCCGAAACGCCTCGATGAACTCCGGACGACAGTCGGGATAGCCGCTGTAATCGAGGGCGTTGACGCCGATGAAGAGATCGGCGCCGCCGAGCGCCTCCGCCCACGCGAGCGCCAGCGACAGAAAGACCGTGTTTCGCGCCGGGACGTAGGTGGACGGGATCCCTCCGCCGCCGATCTCGGCCTCGTTCCGATCGAGCGGGATCTCGCCGTCGCCCACCAGCGCCGAGCCGCCGAAGGACTTGAGGTCGAGATCGATGACCCGATGCGCGACCACGCCCAGGCTCCGCGCGACTCGCGCCGCCGCTTCGATCTCGTGCGCGTGCCGCTGGCCGTAGCGCACCGTGAGCGCGTGGCAGGCGTAGCCCCGCGCTTTCGCGATGGCCAGGACCGTCGCGGAGTCGAGGCCGCCCGAGAGCAGCACGACCGCGCTCCGCGGCCGCTGCGGGCTGGCCGCGGTCACGGTGCGCCTCGCTGCTTCGCCGCGAATCGCTCGGCGAGGATGCGCGTCACCGCCCGCGCCACGTCCATCTTGGAGGCCGGCCCGAGCGCCACGGGCTCGTCGCTCCCGCGCGACACCACCGTGAGCTCGTTGGAATCACCGGCGAAACCGACGCCCGGCTTCGACACGTCGTTGGCCGCGATGAGATCGAGCCGCTTGCGCTCGAGCTTGTCGCGGGCGTAGCCGAGGAGATCGCGGGTCTCGACCGCGAAACCCATGACGACGGCGCGCTCGCGCCGTCCGAGCGCTTCGAGGCGCTCGACCAGGGCGGCGATCACGTCCGGCGTGCGCCGGAACTCGACCAGCTGGTTGCCCTCGGTCTTCTTCACCTTGTCGGCGGCGACGACCACCGGGGTGTAGTCGGCGATGGCCGCGGCGCCGACGTAGACGTCCGTCTCGCCGGCGCGCGACAGCACCGCGTCGCACATGTCCTCGGCGCTCACCACGGGCACGACGTGCGCCACGCGAGGCGGGGCGATCGAGACCGGCCCGTGGATCAGCGTCACCTCGGCACCAGCCTCCACGAGCGCGTGCGCCACGGCGAAGCCCATCTTGCCGCTCGATGGATTGCTGACGAATCGCACCGGATCGAGGAACTCGCGGGTGGGACCGGCGGTCACGACCGCCCGCACTCCAGCGAGCGCACCCGCGACCGAAGGCGTCGGCGGCTCGACGGCGCTCGCCGAGGCACGCTTCACGAGCGCGAGCGCCCGCGCCACGATCGGCTCGGGCTCGCTCATCCGTCCTTCACCGGAGCGGCCGCTGGCGAGCAACCCGTCCTCGGGGCCGATGGTCGAGAATCGTCCCAGCGCCACCAGCCGCTCGATGTGCCCCTGGACGAGCGGGTTCCGCCACATGCCGGTCTCCATCGCCGGCGCGACGAGCACGGGCGCCGGCGAGGCGAGGATGGTCGCGGTCACCACGTCGTCCGCCATCCCCAGCGCCAGCCGCGCGATGGTGTGCGCGGTCGCCGGCGCCACCACGAAGAGCTCGGTGGCGTGCGCCTGCTCGACGTGCGCGATCGAATCGCCGCGATCCCACAGATCGCTCTGCACCGCGCGCTGGGTCAAGCCCTCGAAGGTGAGCGGGCTCACGAACTTGGTGGCCGACGGCGTCATCAGCACGTCCACCCGGAGGCCGGCGCGCATCAAGCCCCGCACCACCAGGCACGCCTTGTACGCCGCGATGCCACCCGTGACGCAGACGGTCACGCTGGGAGCTCGATCGGATGGGGTCATCGGTGACGCGGCTCCGCGGCGCGCAGCGGGGGGAAGAATACGTCAAGAGCCGAGGGAAACGAGCGTTGTCCGTCCCCGCGCCCGCGTCAATGCCAGAGCGACAAGACGACGACGCCGCCGGCCATCAGCGCGATGCCGATCGCCTTCTGCACCAGCGATTCGCGATCGACGCGCTCTTCGACCCATCCCGGCGCCACGCGCTTCGCCGCGATCGCCAGCGCCAGCACCACCACCGCCGTGATGCCGCTCATCGCGGTGGCGATCGCCGCCGGGCCGAGCTTGAGGGCGCGGTTGTAGAGGAAGAACCCGATCGACCCGAGCAGGAGCGTCACGCCGGTGAGCGCGATCGAGGGGAAGTCGGTGTCGAGCGCCTGGGCCAGGGCCCGGCGGCGCACCGCCGGCACGAACATCAAGAGCACGGTCAGACCGGCGCAACACCAGCGAATGAGCAGCGCCGCGGCGAAGGGGTCGTAGGTTCGCACCAGCGCGCGCGTCAGCAGCGCGTGCGCCGCCGCCGCGGCCACCGCGGGAAGCATCCAGAGCGCGCGCGGGCGGATCCGGGTGAAGTCGCGCAGGTCGTCCACCGAGAGCACCGCGCTGCCGACCAGCAGCATCGGGAACGCGAGCTTCGCGGCGCCGGGCAATCCTTCGTCCCAGAGGAGCTTGGTCGCGATCAGGATGAAGATCGGCTCCAGGTGCCAGAGCGGCACCACGCGCGAGGCTTCCTCGGTCTCGAGCGCCGTGTAGTACGGCCACAGCACGACCAGGAACACCGCGCCGGCGGTGAGCGCGAGACCGAGCTCCCGCAAGCTCGGCCGCGCCATCTCGACCCACGGCAGGAACGCGAGCAGCGCGGGAGCGCACCACGCGCCCAGGATCACGTACGCTCCCGCCGACACTCCACGCGTCGACACGACCACGCGGTCCAGGAAGTTCGAGACCCCCCAGATCACGTAGGCCGCGAGCGCCAGGCCTACGTAGTCATCCATCGAGGAGCGCGCGGAGCGCCGCGCCGGCGGGCGGCGCCCCGTGGGCGGCGTTCACTTCGCCCACGATTGCACGAGGTCGCGGGTGAGGTTCTTGGTGTGGGCTTCCAGCGTGCCGCCGCCGATCTCGATGAGCTTGGCGTCGCGCAGCAAGCGCTCCACCGTGTACTCGCGGCAGTAGCCGTAGCCGCCGAGGACCTGCATGGCGCGGTCGGCCACTTCCTTGCCGACCGGTCCGCCGAAGAGCTTGGCGGCATCCGAGCCGATGCGGTTGCGCTTCTCGGGGCTCACGTCGCGAGCGACGTTGTAGATGAGCGTGCGCAGCGCCTCGGTCTTCGCGTACGAGACCGCGATGTGCTCTTGGATCTGCCCGAAGGCGTGGAGCGGCTGGCCGAAGGCCTTGCGCTGATCGGCGTAGCGGATCATCACGTCCAGGCAGCGGTCCGCGATGCCGAGGCTCATGGCGGCGAGCGTCAGTCGTTCGATCTCGAGGTTCCGCATCATGTGGGTGACGCCGCCACCCTCGACGCCGAGGAGATTCTCCACCGGCACGCGGCAATCGTCGAAGACCAGCTCCGACATGGTCGAGCCGCGCATGCCCATCTTGTCGATCTTGGGGCTGTTCGAGAACCCGGGGCAGTCGCGATCGACGACGAACGCGGTCACGCGCCCGTTCACCTTGGCGTACACCAGGAAGCAGAACCCGTCGGGACCGTTGGTGATGAACATCTTGCGGCCGTTGAGGACGTAGTGCTTCCCGTCCTTGACCGCCGTGGTCTGCATGCCCAGCACGTCGGTGCCGACGGCGGGCTCGGTCATGCCCATGCCGGCCACCCACTCGCCCGTGAGGGTCTTGGGCAAGTAGCGCGCGCGCTGCTCCGGGTTCGACGCGTGCATGAAGTTGTTCACGAACAGCATCGAATGCGAGAGGTAAGCGAGCGCGAAGCCGGGATCCGACTTCGCCAGCTCGTGATGGACGATCACGGCCGCCACCGCGTCCATGCCGGCGCCGCCTTCCTCGGCGGGAACCGTGATGCCCAGGATCCCCAGCTCGCCAAGCTTCTCGAGCAGGGGACGATTGAGCACCCCGCGCTTGTCGTACTCGTCGGCCTGCGGCTCGACCTCGTTGCGCGTGAAGTCGCGCACCGTGTCGCGGAGCATCCGGTGCTCCTCGGTGGGATCGAAGAGGGAGACTGAGGCGGCGTCGGCGACCATCGTGGCGGACCCTTCGCGCGTTGCGCGCGGCGTCGAGGCGAAGCGGGACGAGGCGAGAACGGGAAGTATGGCGTCGCGCGGAGAGCGACGTCCAGGCGTGTCCGTCAGGCCGCGTGCGAATCGCAGGGGCACCTGAGCGCGCCGGGCGCGCGCGGCGCAACCGCACCTTCGACGACCGCGGAGGACGCTGTGGACGGGCCGGCGAGCAGCGCGTCGCGGCACTCGCGACAGATGCCGTGGGTGGCCTCCGTTCGAGCGATCGGCGCCTTCACACCCAAGGTCCGCGCGCACCATGCGCACACGACGATCACGGCCGCTGCCCTCCGACCCGCGGGTCTCGCACGATGGTCGCATCCCGGGCCGCCCCCGTTACGCCCGCGAGCGCGTTGACAGGCTGCGCGCACGGGGCCAGCTTCGATCGCATGACCTGGGATCGCTCCCGGCGCATCGCCATCGCGCTCGTCGCGGCGTGGGTCGTCGGCGTCGGCGCGAGCGCCGCGGAACGAGTGACGACGCGCCCGGGCGAGGCCGCGCTGCCGCTGATCCCGGACGCGAGCGATGTCACGCTCAGCGACGCCGAGCGCGCGCGGATCCAAGCAGGCGAGATCGTGGTGAAGACGGTGGCGCGCACCGCCGAGGACCGCCAGGCGCGCGCCATCGGCTACCTCAAGCACAACCCCGTGGAGCTCTTCTCGGTGGCGGGCGACGGCAGCCTGCAGCGCGAGATGTACCGAGAGATCGTCCAGTTCGAGGAGCTCGAGCGCTGGGAGAACGGCAAGCGCTTCCGCGCCACCGCCGACGTCTCGATGCTGTTGCCGGACTTCCACTACACGATGACGGGCTGCTGGAACCCGTCGCGGACGGCGCTCTGCTGGTCGCAGATCGAGGGTGATTTCGATCGCAACGAGGGCAGTCAGTCGTTCCTGTGGGACCCGGCTCGTCGCGAGACCCTCGCCGTGTTCACGTTCGATCTCGCGATGAAGGGGATCTTGAGCCTGGTGCCCGAGTCCTTCATCCTGTCGTTGGCCGGACGCAATCTCCCCAACGCGATGCGGTCCGTGGAATCCATGGTCGACACGGTCCGGGCTCGCGACGCCGCCCGCGCGGCGCGCTGGGACCAGGAATGGGCGAGCCTGGAACGCGAGCTCGGCGCGGGCACCTGGCCGGCGCGGGTATGGCCCGCCAATCCCTCGTCCGTCGCGACCACGACCCTCTCGCCACCTCCGAAGGAGCCTTTGCCGTGACCCACCGTTCGCGATCTCCCCGCGTTGCGCGCGCTCGCCAAGTTCTCCTCGCCTTCACGGCGTTCGCGCTGAGCACGAGCGCGGCCATCCCCACCCGCGCTGGCGAAACCATCCCCGAGGCGGACGTGCCGCCCGAGCTCAAGGTCTTCGACAATCCGAAGCCGCTGCTGCCGATCCCGGACGCCCAGGACATCCAGCTCAGCGAGTCGGAATGGGCCGCCGTGCAGCGCGGCGAGATCGTCGTGCAGATCGTCGAGTACAGCAAGGAAGACCGCATGGCGCGCGGCATCGGCTACATGAAGAACCACCCGGTCTCGATCTTCGACGTGGCCACCGACTCGGTCATCGCGGTGCAGAACTTCCCGGAGATCACGGGGGTCTGCATCATGCGCGCCGAGCCCCGCGGGAAGATCTTCTACATGACCGTGAAGCCGGCGTTCCTGCTGCCGACCTACGAGTTCACCTCCATCGCGGAATACGCCGACCCACCCACCGGTCAGACGTTCCACCAGATCAAAGGCGACTTCCAGCGCAACGAAGGCGTTCACGCGTACCTGTGGGATCCCGAGCGCAAGGAAACGCTGGGCGTGTTCCAGTTCGCCTTCGGGCTCAAAGGGATCTTGAGCATCCTCCCCGAGAGCCTCCTCCTGAACCTCGCCAAACGCTCGCTTCCCGACGCGATTCGCAAGATGGACGCGATCGCCACGCGCATCCAGCAAGAAGAGCCGGCGCGCGCGCAGAAGGTGAACGAGACGTGGGCTGCGCTCAAGCCGCGTCTCGAGTCCGGCGAGTTGCCGGGGCGGATCTGGCACGGCCCGCCGGCGGCCGCGGTGGCGAGCGCCGGCCACGACGCCGCGCCATGAGCCGCGGCGCGGCGAGCCCGCCGTGTCGCCGTGGCCCGTCGCGAACGGCGCTCGTCGCGCCCCCGTGACCGACTCGCCGCTCCTGGTCGCGGGTCCGGCGCGCGCACGGCTGCCGTCGCCGGCCGAGCTCCGTGCATGGGGCGAGCTCACGGCGCTGGCGTTGCTGGTGAGCTTGGCGCTCTGGCTCGGATTCGGGCGCTGGATCGGCACGCCGGCCACGCCGATGCCCTCGGTGGTGTTCGTGACGGCGAGCGCGCGGCTGCTCCCCGGGCTGGTGACGGCGAACCTGGTCGTGCTCGGCTGGCTCGCGCGACGCGCTCGCGACGTCCCCGCGCAGTCGGCCGCCGCACCGATCCTCGCGCTGCGCGGCTCGCTCCGCCCGCTCTGGCTCGTGGCGACGACGCTGGTGCCGTACGCGCGCTTGCTCGTCGAGCACGCGCCGGTCCTGGGACCGCTCTGCCACTTCACGTACGACCTCCGGCTCTGGATCGGCGCGACGGCGATCGGGTGGTGCCTCGCACGCGGGTGGCACATCACGGGTCCGAGCGATCTCGCGGACCGGATCGATCGCGCATTCGAGCGCATCCCGTCGTGGATCCCCAGACCACGCCTGGCCTGGATCGTCTTCGCGGTGACGCTGCTCGGGATCGCGGCGGGATCGCAGCTCACTCGCTTCCAGGGGCTCGTCGCCGGCGACGAGCCCAAGTACATCCGCTTCTGCGAGGTGCTGCTGCAGACGCAAGGCTTCGACGTCGAGAAGGTTCGCCTCTACGGTCGGATGGGCTTCGGCGACGTGAGCTGGCTCGGCTTTCCCCGAGCGCTCGCGTCCACGATCGGCGACGAAGTGCCGGCGATGCTCCGCGATCTGGGCGCGATCCTGCGCGGAGCGGCGCCGCCGACGTTCAACCGCGCGACCCACCACGACGGCTGGTTCATCCGCGGCAAGGACGGCGGGACCTATCAAGTCCACCTGCCGGGGTTCTCGTTCTTGTTGCTCGTCCCCTACGCGATCGACCGCTTGTGGCTTTCCGAGTTCGGTGGAATCGAGCTGGGCGTTCCCAACTCGCTCTACGTGACCAGCACCGCCGTCGCGCTGCTGTTCGCCTGCTGGGTGACGGCGCTCTACCGGTTGCTACGCGACACCACCCGCATGCCGCGCCTCTCGGCGGCCGTGGCACTCGCCACGGGGCTCACGATCCCGCTCTTTCCGTTCCACGGTCAGTACTACCCGGAGGTCGCGGCCGGGCTGGTGCTGATGGTGCTGGTTCGCCGCCTGGAGCTCGGAACACCCGCCACGCTCGGCAGCGCCGCGTGGCTGGGACTGCTCGCCGGCTACCTGCCGTGGCTGCACAATCGATTTGCGCTGCCGAGCCTGTTCCTGGTCGGCTGGTTCGTCGTGCGCCACCCGCGCGGCGTTGGCGTGCTGATGGCGTTTCTGGGCACCTACGCCACGTCGTTGGCGCTGCAAGCGCTCTACTACTACCGCATCACCGGCAGCATCCTGCCCACCTCGATGTGGGCCGTGATCCCGGGTCACGAGCCGCTCGAACCGGCCGGCATTCCGAAGGCGGTCATCGGGCTGCTCTTCGATCGCACCTTCGGGATCCTCGCCTATTCCCCGATCTACGCGTTGCTTCCCACAGCAGCCGTGCTCGCATGGCGCGCCAACCGCGGCCGGGTGCTGCGCATCGCGGCGCTCGCGACGCTCCTGATCGTGCAGGCGACGGCCCACTTCGACTGGTGGGGAGGCGGCTCGACGCCGGCGCGGCTGATCGTCACGGCGGTGCCCTTCGCCGCGCTGGGATTCTTCGAGCTGGCGCGCGCAGCGCGCGCGCACCGAGCTGTCGCCTGGCTCGTCGGCGTGCTGCTGGTCGTGTCGCTCGACGATGCGCTCGCCTACTCGCGGAGCTATTCGCGCCTCGAGCACGGGATGCACGCGCAGAGCGCGTTCGGGTATCGGCCGGTTCTCTCGTTTCCGCGCTTGGTGCTGCCGCCCGCCGACGCGGGCGTGCGCACGGCGCCGCTCGTCGGCTACTGGCTCGGCCTGATCGTCGCGGTCAACGCATTCGCGCTCGTCGCCCTGTCGCGCCCGGCGGCGGGAGCGCACGGATCACCCGCGAGTCCAGCGGCGGGCGCGCGCCGCTCTTCGGCGTTCGGCGTCGCCGCGCCGCTGGTCGCGCTGGTGGGCGTGAGCGCGGTCTACACGCTCCCCGCCGGGCTGGGTGGCGAAACCTGGTCGGCGGGCTTGCTCCCGGACGCGACACACATGCGCGTCGCGCTTCTCGACGCCATCGTGCGCCATCCCTTCGGCTGGGTGGTGGGCGCCGGTCACGGCGCGATCGATCCGGTTCCGCTGCGAAGCGAAGCGCTGACGGTGACCTACGGATTGACCGGCGAGCCGTCGATCGAGCCGTTGAAGGGCCTCGTCGTCGACGACGATGCGCCAGGCGCCGGCAGCCGCGAGCGCGCCGAGCCGCGTCCGGCCTTGCGCGTCCCCGCCGAGGTTCCGGCCAACACCCGAATCGCCCGCCTCGACCTCGGCCCCACGGTCGGCGGGCCGCATTCGCTGGAGATCCACCTACGCCTCGCGGGCGGGCTTCGCGAGCACGGCGACGACGACATCCTCGAGGTACGCGTGCTCGACGACCGCGCCCACACGGAGATCGCGCGACGCGTGGTGAAGACCAGCGAGCTCGGCAAGCGGCGCTATCGTGCCGTCCGCCTCGACTTCGACCTGCCCCACGAGACCGCGGCGGTGGTGCGCCTGACCAAGCTCGGCACCAGCGAGATCTGGCTCGAGAAGCTCACGCTGCGGCACGGATGAGCGCCGTTCGCGAACCGAGCGGACGCGCCCGCGGCGTGGCCCACGTCGGTCGCGGCAGACGACGGAGGCGGTTTCAGGCTCAGCTCGCGCCGTCCGTCGCTTCGCCGCGCGCGAGCCGCTCCGTGCGTTCCAACGCGGCCACCACCCAACCGTCCCCCGGACGCCGGCGCAAGACCTCCCGGTAGGCGGCGGCAGCCTGACGGTACTCGCGACGCTTCTCGCGCACCTCCGCGACGCGCGCCCACACCGCCGGCGTGCCGCTGCCGAGATCGATGGCGCGTTCGAAGGCCGTGAGCGCCTCGCCGTAGCGCTGCTGGGAGCGCAACGCCTCGGCCAGCGCGAGCTGCGCGTCCGCGCTCGACGGCGCCCATTCGGCAGCGGTCCGAAACGCCTCGCTCGCTGCGTGCACGTCGCCGCGCAAGCTGGCGATGCGTCCGCGGGCGAGGGCGATTCGCGCATCGCGTCCTGCTCGATCCGCCGCGCGCGCCAGCCTGCGCTCGGCTCGCTCGAAGTCTCCGAGCGGCGCGTCGACCTCGCAAGCGAGCTCGATCTGAGTGGCGACGTCGGCGGCACCTGCCCGCTCCAGCAAGCGTCGCTCCTCCGCGTCCGCTCGCCCGAGCTCCCCGCTGCGCCGGAAGGCGCGCACCGCCGCCAGCGACCAGCGGCGCGGCGCACCGTCCCGCGCCGCCAGCATCGCCAACACCTCGCCCTCGCGCGCGTGCTCGCCGCGGCTCTCGAGCAAGCGCGCCAGCGCGTCGCCAGCGAGCTCTGGATCGCCTCCTTCGGACATCGCTCGCGAGAGCCCCGACTCGACGGCGTCCACGAGACGCGAGCCCAGCCCACGAGCTCCGTTCGCCGCGAGGTAAGCGTGAGCCTCGAGGCTCGGGCTCGAGCGCAGCGCGCGCGTCACGTGACCGAGCGCCGCGTCCTCGTTGCCGCGCGCGAGCTCGAGCATCGCGAGCTGATCCTGGTAGAGCGACGACCACGGCGCGAATGCCGCCGCTCGCTCGAGCGCACGGGCCGCCTCTTCGGGATCCGACGACGTGATGGCCAAGCCGTGATGCGCAGCCGCCCGCAACGGGCTGAGCCGGATGGCGCGGCGAAACCGCTCCGCCGCCTCCTCGCGATCGTGCGCACCGAGCTGGCCCGCGCCGCCCACCGCCGCCAGCAACGCGCGCCCCTCGCCGAGCTCGCGCTCCGCGGATCGCGGGGCCACGCGCCAGCGCGCGAGCCTTGGCTCGAAGTCGGCGACGGAGACGCACAGGCTCCACGCCACCGCCAGCGCGCCCGCTCCGCCCGCCACGCTCTCGAGACGCGCCGTCCAGCGGCGATCGGGTGTCGCGACGAGGTCCGCGGAGTCGGCAGCCGACTCCCTCGCTCGCTCGTCGCACCGGCGCCGCGCTCCCGCGCCGACGAGCACGCCGAGCGCAAGCGCGGTGGCTGGCGCCCTGAGCGGTGAGTCCACGCACGCGTGAACGGCGAACCCCGCGAGACCGGTGAGCAGCACCGTGCGAGCGCGAACCGAAAGCTCGTGTGGCGCCGCCTCTCGCGCGGGCACCACGATGGCGCGCACCACGGTCGCCACACCGCCGATCAGCAAGACCGCCCCCGGGATCCCCGCCTCCGCGATCGCCTCCAGCGCATCGCTGTGCGCGTGATGCCACACCAGCGCGTGGACCGGCGGCGCGACGAAGAGCGGATGGAGCACGGCCCAGGCGCCGAGCCCCACTCCGAGGGGCAAGGCGTCGATCATCGCGATCGACTGTCGCCACACGGCGACGCGCGCGGCCCACGAGCCGCGCTGCGCGCCCGGCGTGAGCACCGCCAGCCAGCGAACGACGACCGCCCGCACGTTCTCCGACAGGAGGCTCACACCCAGCGCCGCGACCACGAGGACGACCAGCACCAGCGGTGCGACGGACTCGCGACGCCCACGGCCCGCGCCGCCGGGCTTCTCGCCGCGCGCGCTCAGCCAACTGCGCATCCGCGTCGCGGTCACCACGCCGAAGAGCGCCATCAACGCGAACGCGGTTCGCGAGCCGCTCGCGATCACGCCGAGCGTGGTGACCATCGTGCCAGCGACACCGAGCGCTCCCAGGCCGTCGCGAGCGCGCGGCGACAGCACGTGGCTCGAGAACCACGCCTGGGCGATCAGCGTGACGGCGGCCACACCGGCGAGAAACGCGAACGAGGCGAATTGATCCGGATTCACGAACGGTCCGCTGGCACGGCTGCCGTCGGGGATCGCCATTCCCCATTCCACGGGTCGCACCAGCCACAGGATCCGGCCGTTCCAGGTCGCTTGCTGCAACAGCGCGAGGAGCGAGACGAGAGTGCCGACGAGCGCGACACAGGCGAGCGCCCGCGTCGCCGGTCGCACGCCGCGCGCGCCGATCCCGCGCTCGCCGAGGGTGCCCGTGGCCGCGACGAGCTGCACCACCGCGAGCACGGCGATCAACCAGACGAGGGCATCCGCCGTGTCGCCTGGCGAGAGGCTGAGCGGGTGCGCGAGGTGTGCGGCGCTCACGGCCGCCGACGCGTCCCCGAGCGCTTGGCTCAGGATGCGCGCCTTTCCGGGCGACACGCGGGCGAGCGCCGTGAGCGGAAGCGGTACCAGCGTCGCCGCGACCCACGCCACCCACGCCAGCGACACCACCAGCAGCGCGCGATGCCACGCAACGCCAGGCTCGCCTGCGCGACTCCCTCGGCGCGAGCGCGCCCGCGCCGTGCCGGCCCCGAGCGCGACGAGCGCCGCGAGCAGCACGGCGATGCCCAACGCCAGCCTCGCGCGCGTCGGCACGCCCCCGAGCAAGAACGGCGCGATCGCGAGCGTCACGCCGAGGATCCACCCCGACGCCCTCCCCGCCGTCTCGAGGGACGCGCCGAGCTGCGAGCCGCGGCGGCGTGCGCCCCCGCGACTCGACGGCACCGGGCTCACGCGTGCTGCGTCCACGCCGGCTCCTGCGCCGCGGGAGGCTGTGTCGCGGGACGTGGCGCGCGCGACGGGCGGCGCAGCTCCGTGCAACCGGCGATCTCCGGCAGCAGCTCGGAGACCAAGCAGCTCTCGGGCAGCCGATCGAGCGCCGCCGTGGACAAGCGCGCTTCCAGGAGCGCGTAGATCTCCTCGACCGCGAGCGGCAACCGCGCGTCGCTCTCCACGATCATCAGCCCGTCGCCGATCCGCCGCAGCCGGTCGCCGTCCGGGCAATGCAGGCGCTCGTGCATCTTCTCGCCGCCCCGCAGCCCCAGCTGGCGAATCGGGATCTCGCGATGGGGCTCGAAGCCGGACATGCGGATGAGCTTCTCGGCGAGCGTGCCGATCCGCACGGGCTCGCCCATGTCGAGGAGGAAGATCTCCCCGCCCTTGCCGCGCGCCGCCGCCTGCAGCACCAGATGCGCCGCCTCGGCGATCGTGATGAAGTAGCGCGTCGCCTCGGGATCCGTGACGGTCACCGGCTCATGCCGCTCGATCTGCGCTCGGAAGATCGGCACCACGCTGCCCTGCGAGTCCATCACGTTGCCGAAGCGCACGCTCACGAACCGGGTGCGAGGCGCGATCCTGTCGAGCTCCTTGAGCGCCAGCTCCGCGAGGCGCTTGGTCAGCCCCATCACCGTGCTCGGGCACACCGCCTTGTCGGTCGAGACGTTCACCATGCACTCGACGTCGAGGCTCGCGGCCAGCTTCGCGAGCCGGTAGCTGCCCAGCAGATTCGTGCGCAGCGCCGCGCGCACGTTGGTCTGCATCAGCGGCACGTGCTTGTAGGCGGCGCAGTGGAAGACGAGCTCCGGACGCACGGCGCCGAGCTCGACCTCCAGCCATTCGGGGTCCACGATCGAACCCGTGAGCACCTTGAGCGCGAGCGCGGGGAACCGCCCGCGCAGCTCTCGCTCGAGGTAGAAGAGCGGCGTCTCGGCGTGATCGAGCAACACCAAGAGCGCCGGCTCGAGCTCCGCGAGCTGGCGCACGATCTCGGAGCCGATCGAGCCCGCCGCTCCCGTCACCACCACGCGTCGACCCTCGACGAGCTTGCGCGGCAACGCCAAGTCGCGGCGCGCCACCGGCCGACCGATGATGTCGGTGTCCTTCACCTGCCGTGCCTGCTCGAAGAGCACCTGACCGCGCGCCAGGTCCTTGAGCGTCGGCAGCGTCCGATAACGGGCGTTCGCCTCTTCGCACCGGGCCTGGATGCGCTGTACGTCTGGTGCAGCGGCGCTCGGCACCGCGAGCACGATCTCTTGGACGGCGAGCTCCTGCACCAGCCGCGGGATCTCGCTGCTGTCGCCGAGCACGCGCAGCCCACGCACCACCGAGTCGCGCTTGGCCGGATCGTCGTCGACGAAGCCGACCACCCGGTAGCCGCTGGCCCCATCTCGGCTCAGCTCGTCGACCAGCGCGACACCGTGCCGCCCCGCGCCGACGACGAGAATCCGCCGCTGGGCGTGGGAGCCGCGGGCTCGCCACGCGTCCAGGACCTCGAAGAGCTTGCGCGTGATCACGCGAGCGCCGGCGAGTCCCGAGGCGCTGAGCACCAGATCGAGGAGCGGCACGGTGCGCGGATACCCGTCGAGTCGGAACACGTAGAAGACCACCCACACCGTGCCCACCGACGCGACCAGGCTCGCCTTCACGATGTCGAAGAGGTCCGACACGCCGGTGAAGCGCCACCACCCCCGATCGACGGCGAACCACCGGAACACCACGAGCTTCCACGCGATCACGAGCGGCAGCGTGCGCAACGCCGTGCTCAGCTCGCGGCTGGGGATCGAATAGTCGAAGCGCAGCCAGAACGCCGCGAGATACGACGCCGCCACCACCAGCGCGTTCGCCGTCAGGATCAGCGCGCGGCGGTGACGCCGCAACAGGTCGAGCGACAGCGTCGCTCCGCTCGCGGCGCGGGCGCGCCAGTCAAGCAACCGGGATCTCATGACTCGAACCTCCGTGGCCGGGGTCGGCCACCGCCGGCCACGCAGCGGGCGTCGCGAGCCGCGGCACCAGCACGGCGGCGGCCGTGCGGGCCAACACCTCGAGATCGCGAGCGGCGGTGCGCCGCGACTGGTACGCGAGGTAGCCCGCGAGCTTTCGCGGCAGCCAGACCTCTCGATAGAAGCGCTCTCGATCGCCGCCCACGCGCTCGAGGATCCGCTCCTCGTCGCGCAGCGCGATCGTCACCGGATCGGTCAAGCCGGGGCGCACGCTCAGCACCCGCCGCCAGCGCGCGTCGCTCGGCACGACGAAGTCGGGGACCTCGGGACGCGGTCCCACCAGGCTCAGATCGCCCTTCACGACGTTCCACAAGCTCGGCAGCTCGTCGACCTTGAGGCGCCGCAGCACCCGACCCACCGCGGTGATGCGCGCATCGTCCGCGGCGGTGACGGCGAGCCCCGCGCGCGGACGCATGGTGCGCAGCTTGAAGAACACGAAGCTCCGACCGTGCTGACCCACGCGGATCTGACGGAAGAGCACGGGAAAGCCCGAGTCGATCGCGACGGCGAGCGCGGCGACGCCGAGCACGGGCAGCACCGCGAGGAGGCCCGCCAGCGCGAGCGGCACCTCCACGAGGCGCGGCAGTCCCGCCCGTGCCGGCGCACCCGCGTTCGCGGGCTCGGCGAGACTCGCCTCAGCGCGCATGACGGCGGCACACCCTCGCGACGGTCTCGACGACGTGCTCGACCTCCTCGTCGCTCATCGCCGAGAAGATCGGCACGCTCACCAGCCGCCGCCACACGGCGCTCGCCACCGGGAAGTCCTCGGGGCGGCAGCCGTAGGTCTCGCGGTAGTAGGCGTGCAGATGAAGCGGCTTCCAGTGCACCGAGCAGCCCACTCCGTGGGCCTTGAGCTCGGCGATGACCTCGTCGCGCGCGACGTCGAGCAGGTCGAGCCGCAGCCGGACCGGAAAGAGGTGCCAGGAAGGGAGTCGGTCGGCGAGCACCGGCGGCAGCTCGACCTCGTCGAGATCCGCCCACGCGTCGAGATAGCGCGCCGCGATCGCCGCGCGTCGTGCGCGCATCGCCTCGGCGCGTGCGACCTGATGGATCCCCAGGGCCGCGGCGACGTCGGTCAGGTTGTACTTGAAGCCAGGCGCCGTGATCTCGTAGTCGGGACGACCGCTGGTGGCGTAACGGTTCACCGCGTCCAGCGTGAGCCCGTGAAGCGACATGAGACGCATGCGCTCGGCGAGGCGCTCGTCGTCGGTCACCGCCATCCCGCCCTCGCCGGTGGTGATGGTCTTGTTGGCGTAGAACGAGAAGCAGGTCACCGCCGCGGTGCCCTCGCCGCAGCGCTGCCAACGCGCCCGCGGCCCACGCCGCCACGCAGCGGGGAACGCGTGCGCCGCGTCCTCCACCACCCACGCACCGTGACGCTCGGCGAGCGCCGCCACCGGATCGAGATCGAGCATCGAGCCGCCGACGTGTACCGGGATCACACCCGCCACCCGCTCCGGCACGACGCGTCCGGCGCGATCGCGGCCACCGAGCCACGTGGCGCACTGGGCCTCCGCGTGGGACACGTCGAGGTTGAGGGTGTGCTCCTCGCAATCGACCAGCAACGGATAGGCGCCCGGATACCGCACCACCTCGGCGGTCGCGGCGAAGGTCAGCGTGGGCACGAGCACGCTACGGTCCGCGCCGAGCCCCAAGGCTTCCAGCGCCAGGTGCAGCGCCGCGGTGCACGAGTTCACGGCCACCGCGTGACGCGCACCGACGGCGTCGCGAAAGACCTCCTCGAAGCGGCGCGCGCGCGGGCCCGTGGTGAGCCAGCCGCCGCGTAACGTCGCCACGACCTCGTCGATCTCGTCCTCGCCCAGATCGGGGCGATAGAACGGCACCGATGCGACGGGTGCCGCGTTGACGACGGCGGCGGCTTCGAAGCTCTCCGTGACGTTGGCGGCCATGGATCACGACTCCCGAGTCAGGACGGCGAGCCAATGGGTACGAAGCCACGGGCAGGCTTCGAGGACGAGCGCCGCCGTCTCGCTCCACGGCACGATCCGGCGCGCGAGCGGCGCCGCCAGGGTCGCGCGCCGCACGATGGCGGCGAACCCGGGAAAGAGCCCGAGCAGCTCGGCACGCGACACTGGCTGGACCCCGGGATTCGTCGGATTGGAGATCGCGAGGTCGTACCAGAGCACCGCACCGTCGGGCCGCAGCACGCGTGCCATCTCGTGAGCGATCGCGCGACGCATCGCGAGCGAGTGCACCGAGCTCAGCACGGTCGACGCGATCACCAGCGCGAACCGTCCGCTCGCCCACGGCAGCGCCGCCGCGTCGCCGAGCACCAGATCCGCGCCGGGCAACGCCCGCCGCGCGCGGGCGAGCCGCCGTGGCTCGAGATCGATCCCTGCCAAGTCGGACTCGCCGAGGCCCCACGAGATCAGCTCCCCCAGCCAGCCGACGCTGCCGCAGCCAACCTCGAGACAGCGATCTCCCGCGCGCGGGAAGACCGCGCGCTCGTGAAGGAGCCGGGCGGCGAGCGCCCGCCGGCGGCCCACCAGGAAGCTCGCCGCCGGCTGCCACGGCGCCCACAGATCCGCCGGGACCTCGAGCTCGCGACGCGCGTACTCGGCGCGAATGCGCGCGCGCTCCGTCGCGAGGTCCGCCTCGAGCGCGGCGCCCAGGACGTGCGCCGTCATGGCGCACCCGCCGCTTCCGGCGATCCCGAGGCTCGCGGTGCGGCACCGGATCGTCGTGACCATCGATCGCGAAAGCGCCACAGCCCGATCAGGAAGCCCATTCCGTAGGCGACGTGCATCGAGGCGAACGCGAGGACGACGCTCGGCCAGGCGCCAGCGCCCTCGCGGCGGACGGCCCACGCCGCAGCGGCACCCGCCAGCAGCACGTAGGCAACCGTCGCCATCGCCAGGCCCTCGCGGGCCAAGGCGCTCACCGGCGCGAGCGCGATCAGCGCGAGCGCCACCGCGCACGCGAGCGGCGGCGCGAACTGGCGCGAGCGCATCTGACGCGGATGCTTCTGGAGCACCCGCACCTTCCAGTAGCCGTAGCCGGCGTACTGACGCACGAGCCCCCGGAACGTCGAGCGGGCGTGATAGCGGCTGGCGAGCTCCGGGCTCAGCACCAGCTTCCAGCCGAGCTTCCGCAGCCGGTAGTTGTATTCGTCGTCCTGGTTTCGGACGAGCTCTTCGTCGTACGGGCCAGCGGTGTCGATCACCCGGCGCCGGTAGGCCGGAAACGGCACGGTGTCGGCGTCGCGCTCGCCTGCATGCGCGGTCCGGAACGAACCGCCTCCCACACCGAAGGCGCTGCTCATGGCGAGCGAAATGGCCCGTGCGGTCGCGGACGATCCGACCGTCTCGACGGGACCACCGACGCCGGCGACCCCGTCACGCTCGAGCAGCTCGACCGCGCGAGCCACGTAGCCCGGCGGCACCTCGCAGTGGCCGTCCACTCGCACCACGACCTCGCCGCGGGCCAGCGCCATCGCGCGGTTCATGCCCGTGGGGACGATGCGTTCGGGATTCTCGACGATGCGCACGCGGCCCGCGCCGCTCGCCGTGCGCCGCGCGTCGGCCCGCGCCAGCGCGGCGACGATGGCGCGGGTATCGTCGGTGGACATCCCGTCGGCGACCAGGATCTCCAGTCGTTCCGCGGGGTAACTCTGGGCCAGGACCGCGCCCAGGCTGCGCGCGATGAAGTCGGACTCGTTGCGGATCGGCATGATGAGCGACACCAGCGGCCAGCGATCGCTCGTATCCGCTGCGGTCGAGCCGACCGTCTCGGTGGTGGCGCTCGAGGAATCGGCGTGCATCGAGGTCCTCGCTCACGGATCGCGTCGAACGTGCCGATCCTCGTCGGGGAGATCTGCTGTCACGGGCGTCGCGGACGGCCCGCGCAACCGGCGCGCCCCGAAGCGGGACGCGAGCGCGATCGGGCATCTCGCCCTGTCTTTGCGAAGGCGATGCCAGCGGTCCTGAGGCCCGCGAAGCCCGTCGCGCGATCCCGTGACGATCGCAGCTGGACCCGGGCACGAACGCGCGAGGCGCGCTGTGAGCAGCGCCACACACCGTGTTTCTGGTCACACGCGGCGCGGCGTCACGCACCGCGGCCACTCGGCATGCGCGCGGATCGAGAGGCAAGAGCGATCCACGGCCGATCGCGCACGGCACGCAACCGACCGTCTCGAGGGAAGAATTTGCCGGGGGGCTTGCGTTTTCCGCGTCACGCGCCGCGCTGGCGGAGCGCACCGGAGAGCGCCGTCGCGCGCGGCGGCGATTGGACCGGTGCGCGCTGGGCGACGCTGGGCGCGCCGCCCCACTCGACCCACTCGGGAGTGCCGAGCGTGAGGCGCCGTTCCATCGCGGCGAGCACCGGCTCGACGGGGATCGCCCCGAGGCACGCGTGCTCGTGCGTGCAGCGTGCGGGATCGAACCGCTCGCCGAAGTGAGGAAAGCACGGCTGCCGATCGCATCCACCGCGTTTCACCACCGACCACGCACTGCCGAGCGGATGCGTCAGCCCCGGATCGGTCGGCCCGAAGATCACCACCGACGGCAGCGCGACCGCTCCCGCCAGATGCGCGAGCCCGGAATCGTTGGCGAGGAGAAGACGCGCGCGTGCCAGCGCCGCCGTCACCGTCGAGAGCCGCACGTCGGTGCTGACCGCGACACGATCGTCGCCGATCGTCCGCCAGGCGTGCGCATGATCGGTCTCTCCCGGACCGACGGGAATCCAGACCCGCCAGTCGGGATGCGCGTGCAGGAAGCGCCGCACGACCTCCAGGAAGCGGTCGAGCGGCCAACGCTTGTAGGGATTCGCCGGCTCGCAGCCGGTGGCGACCACCAACACCGGCCTCCCGGCGAAACCGTGCGAGTCCCACAGCGACGCGGCCAGATGATGGTCTTCCCCGCGCAGCGCCGCGAACGGGGAGCCCGCGTCGACGCGCGGCAACGCGCGCCGCAACGCCTCCACCAGCAGCGTGGCCGCGTGCTCGCCGCGGCTCGCCACCACGCCGTGACTGAACCACGGCCGCCGCAGGTGCCGCGGCCACACTCCCGCGCACGCTCGGGGCGCCACCACGCGCATCGCCCAGCGGTGCTTCCAGAGCGTGAGCCCTCCCGGCAGCACGGCGAGGTCGTAGCGATGACGCAGGCGCGCGAGCGCCCGCCAGAACGCGACCCCACGCTCGTCGAGGACGTGCGTGAGATCCACGTCCGGGTGCCCGGCGAGCACCGCGCGCGAGGCGTCGCGAAAGAACGCGAGCTCGATGCGGGCGTCGGGATGGGCGCGCCTGAGTCCCGAGATCGCCGGCGAAGCGAGGATCGCGTCGCCGATGCCGTGCGGCAGCCAGAAGAGCACCCGGGGACTCGCGAGGTCGAGCGCGTCGCCGAAGCCGCGGCGCGGAAGCGCGCCGGTGCCGAGCACGGGCCGCGAGGGATCGCCGCACGCGCGCACGTCACGAGACCTCGGCGAGCGCGGTCACGCACTCGGCCATGCGCGCCTGCCAGGTGTAGCCGGCCACGCGGCGGTGGCCCTGCGCGGCGATGGAGGCGCGGGCGGCGTCGTGCAGCAGATAGAAGCGGACCTTGTCGAGCAGCTCCTCGTCGCTGCCGAAGAACACCGCCTCGTGATCCTCGCTGAAGAGCTCGCGGTGCGCGTCGGTGCGCTCCGCGAGGAGCAGCGTGCCGCACGCGGGGATCTCGAACGAGCGCGTGGTGTAGACGTCGCCCACGTCGTGATTGAGGAAGCCGAGACCGATGCGAGCGGCGCTGAGCGCGCGCGCGTAGTCGTCGCCGTAGACCCAGCCGCGCTGCAAGCGGCGAAGGACCGTGCCGGTGGCGCCGCGCTCCCAGCGGCGCCCGTAGATCGCCAGCGTGCACACCTCACTGCGCGCGAGCGTCGCCAGCGAGCGAGCGCGGGCGGCGTTGTGCTCTCCCACGAACGCCACGTCGGCGCCGAAGCGCGCGCGCGCCTCGGACGAGAGCGCGATCGGCCGATGGATGCCGGGATCGTATCCCTGCTGCGAGAAACGAACCTGCTTGGCGCCCAGGGCCAAGTAGCGCGACGGCTCGTTCGGCTTGGTGGTGATGCAGAGGTCGTAGGCGCCGACCGCCTCGCGAAAGCAGCGATTCGAGAAGCCAGGGCTTGCGAGCGAGTCCGGGGTGTAGTGCGCCACCCGCGCTCGGCACCCGCTGCGGACCTCCTCGATCGCGGCGCGGCTCACCAGCAGCCCTTGGTCCACCCACACCCAGTCGGGCTCGAATCGCCGCGCCTCGCGCACCAGCTCGCCGCTGACCCGCGTCACGAGCGGTCCCCAACCGAGGCGATGCGCGAGCGAGTGCCAGGGGCGCCGGCCCCAGCCCACCTCGGGCACGAAGCGTCGCGTGTCGACGGCGTAGACGTGGGCGACGCGCCGCAGCGCCTCGCAGCGTTGCAGGCTGGTGCCGCCCCAGCCGAGGGTTCCGAAATAGAGGATCCTCATGCGCTCACTCGGCGCAGCCACACGAAGGTCGAGGCCAGCGCGGACCACAGCGCGATGAGCCCGATCCCGAATACGGTCTGCATCACGTAGTTCGCGATCCCACCGTCGACCAGCCCCTTGAGCCCCGCCGCGGCGCACAGGTAGCAGAGCAGCGGGAAGCGATCGCCGCGACGCCGGCTCGCGCGGTGCGCGGAGCCGTAGAAGCCGCCCAGGGACGAGCCCACCACCAGGCTGCCGAGCAAGACCCCCGGCAGCCCTCCCTCGGCGAACAGGAACCCGAAGAGGTGCGGCGCGACGAACATCGGCACCGCTGGCGAGAAGTCGCGCGGCATGTAGAGCGGCCCGATCTCGAGGGCGCGGCTCAGCGGCTTGTCGGGCCACAGCGCCCGCGGCACGAGCTGGCTCAGCTCGTCGCGCAGCCACGTCCCGTGGGAGTGCTCCAGGCCGATGTCGCCGTCACCGGCGACGATCACCGCGAAGAGCTCGAACGAGTACTCGCGGTGCAGCAGCGCTTCGACGGCTCGGCTCGCGCTCACGCTCTCGCCCGGCGTCTGGGTGATGACGGCGACGGCGCGCGGCACCACCAGCAGCACCGCGGACGCGACCACCGCGGCGATCCAGGGGCCGCCCGCGCCGCGAAAGATGCGCGCCTGCGAGTACGTGAGCACGGCGGTCGCGATGCGGATGATCCCGGCCTTCGACATCGACAGCAACGTGATCGGCGCCGCGACCAGCAACGCCACCACACCGTGACTGCGGCTGCTGACGAAGAGCACGGCGGGGATGAGGAACGCACTGGTGAAGACGACGTGCATCCAGTAGTGGCCGTAGCCGGTGCCGAAGATGAACCCGCGGATGTCACGCAACGACTCGAGGACACCGCCGCCGTAACGCTGCAGCTCGTAGAGCTTCACCGAGGTCGCGCCCGCCAGCAGCAGCACCCCGGTGACCAGCACCATCGCCGGCGACACGCCGCGGAAGACCGGCAGATTCGGATGGTCGAGGTCCCACAGGTCGGCGCGCGCAGCCACGATCGGGGTGCCCACGAGGCGCACACCGACGAGGAAGCAGGCGAACGCCAGCGCCTGGATCGCGAGGGCTCGCACCAGGAACCAGGGATCGCCCAGGAACGCTTGGCTGGTGATCTTCATCGTGTCGCCGCCGAGCGCGGTCACGACGGGCACGAGCGACTGATAGACGAGCAGCACCGGAAAGATCACGGCCGGGTGCATCAGACGAAGCGTGCGGCGCAACGCCGCGGTGAGCATCGGCGCCAAGAGCAGCATCGACGCGAGCAAGGTCGCGACGAAGATGAGTGCCCGAGACTCGATCACGACGAGCTCACGCGTGCGCAGCCGCGACGGCGCTGGGCGGCGCAGCGGGCGCGACGATTCGCGCCGCGATCCCGCGCGCCTCGACGGGAGTGACGTCGCGAAATCCGCCCGGCAGCAGATAGTGGTGCCGCAGAAACGAGAGCCAGCGCAGCACCTCGTGGGGTTCCGGTGGGCGCGGATCGCGGAGCCACGCGGACAGGTCCGTCGGATCGGCGATCGGTGTGGCGAGCCCCCGTTTCGCGTACCAGGCCGCGCCCAGCGTCGCGACGGGACGGCCGTGGAGCAGTCCCTCGAACCCGACCGTCGAGTTGAGCGTGACCACGCACTGGGCGTGGCGGACCAGCTCCATGGACGGTGCGTGTCGCACCAGCGTCGCGCGGCTACCGAGCGCCGCGAGCGCGCGCCGCACACCGCTCGAGCGGGACCTTCCCCGATCCATCGGGTGCGGCTTCACCACCAGACGAAGATCCGCGGGCAGCGCACGCGCGACCGCGCTCACGAGTGCCTCCATGTCGCGGATGCGATCGCTGTTGACCAGCACCTGGGTGTCGTCGTGGACCTGCAGCGGCACGAACACGTAGCGGCCGAGCTCGCGCGGCTCCACGCGGTCGCCGGGCTCGAGGCGAGCCGCCAGCTTGGGCACCAGGAATTGCCGCGCGATCTGCCAGCTGGTGCGGCCGTTGATCGCCGCCATCTCCTGGCGCAGCATCGCCAGCGAGTCGACGTGGCTGGTCCAGGAATCGAGTGCCGAGGCCCACGGGCGCGGACGCACCCGTCCCGCGAGGAGCGCGACGAGGTACGAGGCGGTATCGGGCGCGGGCTCGGGGAGGCTTTCGGTGGCGAGATCCATCAGCGCGCCGCGCCGGTTCACCCCGTGCGGATCGAGCACCAGCGTGTTGGGCAGGAACCCGGCCTCGGTGTGCCAGGCCAGCTCGACACCCCGAGCCCTCAGCTCGCGTTTCGCCGCGCCGCACAAGAAGCCAGAGCCGTTGTTGAGCACCACGCGCTGGTAACCGCGGCGAGACTGGAGCGTGCCGAAGAAAGCGCTCACGGCCGCGCAGGCGCGCGCCAGCCGCGGGCGGACCTCGGCGCGCGCGATGCGCAGCTCGAAATCCGCGAGCTCGGCGAGCTCCGCCGACGGCACCGCGTCGGCGCTCCGATAGAGGCTCCGGTACGGTCCCGCGAAATCGAGCGTCGGGATGCCGCGACGCGCGAGGAAGCTCTTCGTGCGCGGGAAGATTGGCAGCAGATCGGCCTCGTGACCGAGATCGCGAAGCGCGTGCGCGAGCGCGAGATAGAGCGGCGCCTGCGTGACGGCGACCGGCATCAACAGCACCTTCATGACTCGACTCCGTGCGGGGCCGGCCCCCGGCGTGGGTGGCGGCAGACCGCGACCATGACCAGCGGCTCCGCTCCCGCGGGCACGGGCTCGACGGCGAACTCGTCGCACGTCGCGACGCCCGCCGCGCGAGACGTGCTCGAAGCACGCGATGCGACGGGGCCGACCACCGCCGGATCGCCACCGACGATGCGGCGATACGCGCGACGCAACGCGCGGTGCAACCCGGGATGGGCGATCGCCCGATGGATCGGCCGTGCGAACCGCGCGTCGAGCCAGCCGCGCGCGAGACACCGGACCTCGTGGGTGCGCGGCTCGTTCACGGGCACCTGACCGAGGCGCTCGACCTGCTCGAAATGCCGTTCGAGCAGCGCGTAGAAGTCGTCCGGGAACCACTCGGTGGCGTGAAACGGGTTGCGCGGCGGGCCGTGCGCTCGCCACGGGCTCGAGAAGCGACGGTTGGGCGTGCTCACGACGCACGCGCCCGCGTCCTTGAGGACCCGCGTCACCTCGTGCAGAAACGACTCCGGGCACTCGACGTGCTCGATGGTCTCGAAGCTCACCAACGCGTCCACCGATCGATCCGCGAGCGGCAGCGCGCCGACGTCGGCGGTGAGGTGGTGCTGCGTGTCCGCGTCGCCGGCGCGGCGGCGCGCGTGCTCGACGGCGATCCTCGACAGATCCACGCCGACCACGCGTCGAGCCGCTCCGGCGCGCGCGAGCACCCGGCCGCCATAGCCGGTGCCGCAAGCCGCATCGACGACCACGCCCGCGCCGAGCCGCCGCGCGGCGAACGCGTAGCGCGCGAGATGACGACGGTGATTGGGATCCGAAGCGTCCAGCTCGACGATTCGGCAATCGCCGAGCGCCGGCGCTGGCTCGGCCGCGACCGGGGAGCGCTCGACAGCGGCGCGAGCGGCGCGACGCCGTCGACTCGGTCGCGACCGCGCGAACGCGACCGCGCTGGCGCTCACGACGACGACCTGCGCCAGCACGAGCGCGCACGCGGCGCCGGCAGCACCTCGAGCGGGGATCAGCACCAGCGACGCGACCAGGCTCGCGGCCGCGCCGCACAGGATCGGCACCACGAAGCTGCGCACCTCGCCGAGCGCGAGGAACGCGTTCCCGAACACGCTCCCGCAGGCGACCACCGGGACCGCCAGCAACAGCAGGCGGAACGCCTCGAGGGCCGATGCGTACTCCGGCTTCGCCCACGTGATGACGATGGGGCCAACCGCCCACGCGCCGAGCGCGACGAGGGTCGCCCCGAGCAGCATCGCTGCCGACACGTTCCAGGTGCGGCGCCACGCTTCGGCGCGTGACTCCCGCGCCAGCACCGCCAGCTCGGGGAGGATGAGCCGATAGGCGAGGCCGATGATGCCGAGCAGCGCGAAGACCAGCTGCGACGCGATCGCGTAGCGGCCGGTGGCGGCGCCGGTGTCGACCCAGCCCAGCACGAGGATGGGAAGCTGCTGGTAGAGCTGGACGGCGGCGCTCGCGATCGCGAGCGGCCACGAGAGCCGGAGCAGCCTCGCGATCAAGGCCCAATCGGCGCCACCCGCGGCAAGCCACCCGCGACGGACGGCGACCGACGCCTGGAACGCCCAGAACGCGGCGCCGGCAGCGACCATCAGCCATGCGACCGCGGCGGGCGACAGGTCGCCGAGCGCGGCGGCTGCCGTGAAGGTCACCAGCAGCAAGACGTTTCGCGCCGCGAACCCGGCGACGTGGAGCCACGCGGCGCGGCCGCTGTCGAAGACGCTCATCAGGTCGAGCGCCTGGATCAGCTGGAACGCCGCCACCGGCCACGCGAGCCCGGCACCGGGCGAGGTGCGCTCGATCGCGGCACCGATGATCACCGCGGTGGGAACGGCCAGCATGAGGCGCTGTGCGAGCGCCGCGCGCGCCAAGCCTGCCCGCGCCAACCCGAACGGGCGCTGCGCCAGCTCGCGCACCAACAGGCGATCGCTGCCGAAGACTCCGACCAACGCGATGAACGAGCCCAAGGCCAGCGCGTGGGCGAGCGCGCCGTAGCCCGTCGCGCCGAGCGCGGACGCGGACCCGAGCTGGAAGAACAGGAACGCCGCGTATCCCACGAGCTGCAGGCTCGCGAGCCCGGTGGTTCGCCATCCGAGCGCCCAGCCGGCGAGACGGGCGCGCGCGGTCTCGCAGTCGACGTGACCGTCGAAGGGCGTCGCCGCGTCGGCCGTCATGTCGCGCGCTCCGAGCGTCGTGCCGGATCCGATCAGGCCGCGGTCGCGTTCGCGCCGGCGCCGTACGCCTGGTAGCCGCGATAGGCCTGCGAGCCATAGCCGTAGCCGTAGCGCGCGTCGACCTGATTGAGCACCACGCCCAGCATGCGCGCGCCGGCCTGGTCGAGGCGATCTCGTGCCGCCTGGACCAGCTCGCGCGCGGTGCGCGAGGAATCGACCACCAGCACCACTCCATCGACCAGCCGCGACAGCACCAGCGCGTCCGGCACCGGCAGCGTGGGACCGGAATCGACCACCACGTAATCGAAGCGCGACGCCAGCTCGGCGATGGCCTCGTGCATGCGATCGGTGCTCAAGAGCTCGGAGGGGTTCGCCGGGATGGGACCGGCAGGCATCACCCACAGACTGCGGTGCAACGCCGTCGCGCCGACGCTCGCCAGGCTCACTCCCGACTGCAGATACGTGGTGAGGCCGATCTTGCTCGACATCCCGGCCACCCGATGGATGCGCGGGCAGCGCAGATCCGCGTCCACCAGCGCCACGCGCTTGCCCGCTTGCGCGAGCGAGATGCAGGTGTTGATGGCCGTGGACGTCTTTCCCTCGCCGGCGATGCTGCTCGTGAAGAGGATCTTGCGCGGCGCCGGATCCATCCGCAGCAGCAGCAAGGCGGTGCGGAAGATCCGGTACGCCTCCGAGCCGGGAGTCGGGTCGGAGGCGAGCGTGACCAGCTCGACTCCGGTCGGCTGCTCCGGCCGCGGCCGCGCCGGCGACCCTCGGCGCGACGCCAGCAGCGTCGCGGCCCGCTGGCCGACGCGTCCCGAGGTCCATTCGCTGGCGCGCATGCTCGGCACCAGTGCCAAGGTCCGCAGCCCCAGCGCACGCGAGGCCGCCGCCGGAGTGCGAATCGAGTTGTCCAGCGCTGCGCGCGTGAGCGCCGCCGCGATCCCCAGCACCAGACCCAGCAGCATGCCCATCGCGAGCGATCGCAACCGCTGCGGCGCCGACGGCACGGTCGGCAGCTCCGCCGGATCGACGACGCGGATGTTGCCGGTCTTGAGACCGGCTGCGACGGTCATCTCCTTCATGCGCTGCAGCAGCGAGTCGTGGATCGATCGGTTGAGGTCGACCTCGCGCTTGAGCAACGAATACTCGACGCTGTCGGATTTCTGCGTCAGCGCTTCCTGCTCGCTGCGCTTCACCTGCTCGCGCAGCGCGCCTTCTCGTTGCTGCGCCGCGAGGAACTCGCGCTCGACGCCGCGCGCGATCCGACCCATCTCCTGCCCGAGGCTGGCGCGCGCCTCGTCGACCTGCGATCGCAGCTGCTGCATCTGCGGGTAATCCGGCAGGTACTTCTTGGAGAGCCGCGCGTACTCGCGCTCGAGCTCGGCGCGACGCTGCTTGAGCTCGACGATGAGCGGGCTCGCGAGCACCGCCGGCAGCGAATCCTGTCCGCCTGCGCGGACCAGGTCGTACTGCGATTGCTTCTCGATCCGCTCCGCCACGGCCTCGGTGAGCAGCTGATTGAGGTGCTGCATCTCCTGGATGGTCGGATTCTCACCGGCCTCGAGCGAGACGAGCTGATGCTCCTGCCGATACGCGGCGAGCGATCCCTCGGCGCTGCGCAGCCGCTCCTCGAGATCGTGCAGCTGCCGTTCGAGGAAATCGCGCCCCTCCACCGACAACGCGAGCTTGGTCTCGAGCGAGTACGCCTTGTAGCCGTCGGCGATGCCATCGGCGACCCGCGCGCTGAGCGCGGGCACCGGCGTCGTGAACGCGATGCGAACCAGCCGCGTGTTGCGCACCGGCTTCACCTCGAGCGCCTCGAGGTAGCGGTCGATCAGGCGCGCATCCACTCCCAAGGTGCCGGGCTCCACCGCCGCCGACGCTGCTTCGTCGGGCATGCTGCTCGGCCCCCGCACGGCGCTCACCAGCCTGCCGAGCGCGGCGCGCAGCGAGAGTCGCGCACGTTCTCCCGTGAGCGAGGGCTCGTTCTCGAGCCCAAGC
The DNA here is from genome assembly GCA_046331705.1 of bacterium. GTDB lineage: Bacteria > JADJOY01 > JADJOY01 > JADJOY01 > JADJOY01 > JADJOY01. The sequence continues at coordinate 93,399 of JAXLQJ010000005.1, forward strand.
TTGCGGATCACGCGCGCGGCCAGCACCCGGCTCTTGAGGATCGAGAACTGCGTCTGGGAATACTCGTCGTAGGGACCGACGTAGCCCTTCTGACCCGGAACGACGTCCTCGAACGTGAGGATGTTCGGATTGTCGCGATCGATCTGGACCGTCACACCCGCGGTGTAGAGCGGTGTGCGGGTCAGCACGTAGAGCGCGGTCGCCAGCGTCACCACGGCGAACACCGCCAGGATCAAGCGTCGCTGGCCGCGCAGCAGCGCGTAGAGCTCGCGCAGCCCGATGGCGGCGCCCGGATGCTCGAACGGATGAGGCGCGTACACGCCGGCGGGATAGCCGCCGTAGCCGAGCGGCGCCGTCGTCGTCAGCACGCTCACCACCTGGCCATCGACGACCGTGCGCGTGAGCTGGTTGTCCGAGGAGCCGTCTTCGCGCCCATTCTCGGGCCGTACGTTGGACATGATCGATTCCCTTCGATCGAGACGTCGAGAGGCGCGGGACGGCGGCCGGTATCGCCGCGACGCCCCGCGCGGGGCTCACTGCTGAGGGCTCGCGACCGCCTTGTCTTCCTCGCAGAGCACGTTGCCCGACAGACACAGCGATCCGAGCGTGATTCCCGCCGCGCCGCCCGTCGCGCCCGCTGCGAGGACCCACACCGGAACCTCGGCGACGAAGCCGGGCTGCGCGAGCGCCGTGGTCGCCTCGGGATGGTCCACCACGCCCGCGACCGATCGTGACGCCTGGGCGACGAGCGTGCGCGGTTCGGGCGGCCGAGTGCTCGCGGGATAGAGCGTCCAATCCACGCGCACGTCCCCGCCAGATCGGTCGGGGAGGGTCGCCACGAAGGCGGCCGACGTGAACGAGCCGCCGGCGGTGCCGATCGCGAGCCGATAACGGCCGGGCCGCACCGAGTCGAACCGGAACTCTCCCGACGAGCGGGTCTCGGTCTTGGCGCTCAGCGCACCGGTCGCCGAATCGATCAGGCCGACCGGTGAGCCGGCGACCGGCGCGCCTCCATCCGCGAGCACCAGACCGGCCAGGCCCGGCGACGTCGGGTTGGCGTGGGAGGTGGTCGGCCCGAGCGCGCTCTTCGAGAGCATCGCGGCAGCGATGAGCAAGGGAATGGCCTTACGGCGCCGTGGCGTCGTCATGTCGACTCCTCGTTGGGATTGAGAGCCAGGGACTGCGACTGCTGCAGACACGTTTTGCAACGGTCGTGCCTCTCGCGCTTGGTGCAGCGCCGCGCACGGATTCCGACACACGAGCGCGCGGCCTCGTCACGCGCAAATCGCGGCGCTTGTCGGGCAATTCGCCTCGCTCACGGGCCAGCGAGCGCGGCAACGATCCGCCCCGCCGACTCGAGCTCGCGCCGTTGCTGCCCATCGTGCGCGCTCACGGACCGTCCGCTGCTGGCCAATTCGACCCAGGCGATGGTCCGTTACGACCCAGTGCCGCGTTACGGCGCGAAACGGAAACGATCGCCGCTCACGTCACCGAGCACGCGCGTCGCCGATGGGAGCGCGAACGGATCGCGCACGGGAACCGAGGCGCGTCAGGAACGCGGACGGTCACGATCGCGATCACACGCCGAGACGCGGCGCGTTCGCAGCGCCGCCACGGCTCGGTCTCGCCGCCGCCGCGCGACGACCGCTCGAGCAGCGGACGAGCTCAGAGCGGTGCCGAGAGACCGACGCCGACGAACCGGCCCATCGTCTCGACGACCTTCGACAGTCCCGCGCGCAGCATGCTGCGCTGCACGATCACCTGGTCGCCCTCTTCGATGGACACATCCGGCTCGGCACCGGCGGTGATCGCGTCGAGGTCGAGCGACATCGTGATCTTCTCCGAGGGTCCGCGATGACGCACCACGAGCACCTCGTCACTGATCGGGAAATCGCCGAGACCGCCCGCTTCGGCGATCGCCGTGATCAACGTGGAGGTCTCGGAGAGACCGTACTTGCCCGGCCTGCGCACCTCACCGCCCACGAAGAAGTCGCCGTGATCGGGAATGAAGACGACATCGCCGTCGCGCAGCACGAGCGTCGAGATGGGGTCGGAGAGGTTCATCAGATCGAAGAGGTCGATGGGGATCGGTTGCCGGCCGCGCAGTGCCGCCAGCGATGGGTCCTTCACCTCCGCGCCGCTCGCGACCGCACCCGCGGCGGGCCGCTCCTCGACGGGATAGAGCTCGATGCGACGCGCCGCTTGCGCGGACAATCCCCCCGCCTGGCCGACGAGATCGACGATCCGGCTCGCCGAGCGCGACAACGGATAGATGCCGGGCTTCTCGACCCGCCCCATCACCGCCACACGCTGACTGGCGTAGGTCTCGACGCGAACGTCCACCTGGGGATCGACGACGAATCGGTGGCCGAGCAACGCGGCCAGCCGATCGTGGACGCCCTGGACCGTCAGTCCGGCGACAGCGACGCTGCCGACCAGCGGCAAGGTGATCTCGCCCGACTCGGCAACTCTTGCCGTGCGGTCCAGTTCGGGCACGTCGAACACGGCGATCTTGAGCACGTCGCCGGGGCCGACCGAATAGTCGCTCGGGCTGACCTGCGCGCTTCGCGACGCGAGCAACGCCTGCACGCGCGCGCGGGTGTCCTCGGTGCCACGGGAGTCGGACCTGGTCAGCGCCGACTCGACCCCGCCGGCCACGGGCGAGCGCGTCTCAACCGGCTGCGGCGCTTGTGGTTTCTGGCCTGCGCACGCGCCGACCGAGAGGCTGGCCACGAGCACCAGCGCGACCCATGCAGGTGGGCGTGCGGCGCGTCGTCGCGGGCGCGACACGCAAGACAGTGACGAATTCCGAGCTCGATCACGATCCATGTTGGAAGCTCGCTCGATGCAGGTGGAGTCGGCCGAGATCCGTCTCGACCGCGAGGACGGCAGAGCAAGCGTCGTACCGCAGGCGTCGGATCGATCTGGATGGTCGGCGCCGGCGCGCGTTCGGCGCCAGACGCGAAGAAGCCCCCGGGACGGGATCCCGGGGGCCTCGGAAGCGGGCCGCGACGGCGGCGCGCAGGTGGTACGCGAGCGAACGATCAGGCCGGGCGCTCGAACAGCCCCGCGGCACCCATGCCGCCGCCGATGCACATGCTCACGATGCCGTAGCGCGCCTTGCGGCGGCCCATCTCGTGGAGCAGCGTGGCGGTCAGCTTGGCGCCCGTGCAGCCGAGCGGATGCCCGAGCGCGATGGCGCCGCCGTTCACGTTCACCTTGGCGGGGTCGATGCCGAGCTTGCGCACCACGTACACCGCCTGCGAGGCGAAGGCCTCGTTGATCTCGAAGAGGTCGATGTCCGCGAGCTTCACGCCCAGTTTGTCGAGCAGCCTGGGAATCGCCAGCGCCGGACCGATGCCCATGATGTCGGGATCGCAGCCCGCGACCGCGAAGCCGCGGTAGATGCCGAGCGGCGCGAGCTTGAGCTCCTTGGCGCGCTTCGCCGAGAGCAACACGCTCGCGGCCGCGCCGTCGCTCGTCTGCGACGAGTTGCCAGCCGTCACGCTGCCGGCCGGATGGAAGGCCGGCCGCAGCTTGGAGAGCCCCTCGAGGGTGGTGTCGGCACGCACGCCTTCGTCCACCTCGAAAACCTTGGTGGTGGCCATCGGCCGGCCGTCCTTGCCGACGCCGTAGACCTTGGCGTCCAGCGGCACGATCTCGTCCTTGAACTTGCCGCCGGCGATGGCGGCGGCCGCCTTCGCGTGGCTGCTCACGGCGAACTCGTCCTGCTCGCGGCGGCTCACCTCGAAGCGCTGCGCGACCGCCTCGGCGGTATGACCCATGCCGATGTAGACGTCGGGGTAGGTCTCGACGAGCTTGGGGTTGGGCACGATCTTGTTGCCGCCCATCGGCACCAGGCTCATCGACTCGAGCCCGCCTCCGATCGCCGCGGTCTCGGCGCCCAGCATGATGCGCTCGGCGGCCACGGCGATGGCCTGCAGGCCGGAGCTGCAGAAGCGGTTCACGGTGAAGGCCGAGACGCTGTTGGGCAGCCCGGCGATGGTGGCGGCGACGCGAGCCACGTTCATGCCCTGCTCGCCTTCCGGCATGGCGCAGCCCATCACCACGTCGCCGATCTCCGCCGCGTCCACGCCCGGGGCGCGGTCGAGCGCCGCCTTGATGGCAACGCCGCCCATGTCGTCCGGGCGGGTGTAGCGCAAGGTTCCACGTGGCGCCTTTCCGGCCGCGGTGCGAACCGACGACACGATCACTGCATCTTCCATGGCGTCCTCCTGGATCGTTCCGAGTGTTTGCCTCGAGCGTCGTTGGGTGTCGGCACCGGATCAGTTCCGGAGCGGCTTGCCCTTCATGAGCATGTGCTGGATCCGCTCCTGCGACTTCACCTCGCCCACCAGGCTCAGGAACGCCTCGCGCTCGAGGTCGAGGAGGTACTGCTCGCTGACCTTGGTGCCGGCCGCCACCGGGCCGCCGGTGATCACGTACGCCACCTTGCTGGCGATCTTCACGTCGTGATCGCTGACCATGCCGCCGCGCTTCATGCCCTGCACCGCGGCGACCAGCGCCGCGCACACCGGCTCGCCGCCCACGACCACGTCCGCGCGCGGCTGCAGCGGGCGATAGCCCATCTTCGCCATGTGCAGCACTTCGTCCTTGGCGTCCTGGATCAGGTGGTCACGGTTGAGCGTGATGCCGTCGCTCACCCGCAGGAAACCGAGGTTGCGAGCCTCGACGGCGCTGGTGGAAACCTTCGCCATCGCGATGGCCTCGAACGCGCGCGCGACGAACGGCGCCGGATCGACGGCCACCATGCCGCCCTGCGGCAGGCCCTGGGTGGCGCGCACCGCCATCTCCTTGCAGCCGCCGGCGCCAGGGATGAGGCCGACGCCCACCTCCACCAACCCGCAGTAGAGCTCGCCGTGGGCGCGCACCGCCGGGCCGTGAAGCACGATCTCGCAGCCGCCGCCGAGCGCGAGCCCCGCGGGCGCCACCACCACCGGCTTCGGTGAGGTCTTGAGCCGCATGTTGGCCTGCTGGAACTCGGCCGAGAGCTTCTCGATGTCGGCCCACATCTGCTGCTGAGCCGCCATGTAGATGAGCATCAGGTTGGCGCCGGCGCTGAAAGCCTGGGGATCGTGGTTGGCGATCACGAGGCCTTCGCCGTTCTTCGCGACCTCGTCGAGCGCGGCGCCCAGCAGCGAGATGAGGTCCGCGTCCACCGCGTTCATCTTCGAGTGGAACTCGAGGCACGCAACACCGTCGCCGATGTCGACCAGCGAGGCGCTGGAGTTCTCCTGGATCGTCTTCTTGCGGTCCTTGAGGGACGGCAGGAGGATGACCTTGGGATGCACGGTCTCGGCGACGTAGTCCTTCTTCGCCGGGTCGTAGACGTGCCGCACGCCGTCCTTGCGGACGTAGAAGGTTTCCTTGCCCGAGGCGAGCATCTCGACGACCCACGCCGGGACCTTCACCTTCTCGGCCTTCATCTTGTCGACCGAGGCGGCAACGCCGATGGCGTCCCACGATTCGAACGGGCCGAGATCCCAGTTGAAGCCCCAACGCATCGCGCGATCGAGCTCCGAGAGCGAATCCGCGATCTCGGGCACGCGATTCGCGGAGTAGACCAGCGTGTCGCGCATCAGCGGCCACGCGAACGCGCCGGCGCGATCCTCGGCGTAGACGGTGCTTTTCAGGCGATCCGCGGGATCGTCGAGGTTCTTCGCGACGCCCAGCGAGTCGATCTTGATCTTCTCGGAGGGCTTGTACTCGCCGCTCGCGGGATCGAGCGTCAGGTTCTGGCGCTCGCCCGTGGGGCTCTTGCCCTTCTTGTAGAAGCCGCCGCCCGTCTTGTCGCCCAGGCGCTTGGCCGCGACCATCTGCCGGACGAACTCCGGCACCTTGAAGGTGTCGCGCATCTCGTCGTTGGGGACGCTCGCGAACACGTTGTCACAGACGTGGACGAGGGTGTCGACGCCGGCCAGGTCGCCGGTGCGGAACGACGCCGAGCGTGGGTGCGCCATGGGCGGCCCGGTGATCGCGTCGACCTCGTCGATCGTGTACTTGAGCTCCTCCATCAGGTGCATGGTGCGGAGCATCCCGAAGACGCCGATGCGGTTGGCGACGAAGTTGGGCGTGTCCTTGCAGCGCACGATGCCCTTGCCGAGCACGCGCTCGCCGAACTCGCTCATGAACGCGAGCACCTCCGGCAGCGTGTCCGGTCCCGGGATGATCTCGAGCAGCTTCATGTAGCGAACGGGGTTGAAGAAGTGCGTGCCCAGGAAGTTCTGGCGGAACTCGCTTGGGCAGTGGGCGCTCATGGCGCCGATGGGGATGCCCGAGGTGTTCGAGCTCACGATCGAGCCGGGCTTGCGATGCTCGGCGATCCGCGACATCACCTGCTTCTTGATCTCGAGGTTCTCGACCACCACCTCGACGATCCAGTCGCACTCGCCGACGCGCGCGAAGTCGTCGTCGAAGTTGCCGATCTCGATGAGCGAGGTGAGCGCCGTGTCGAAGAACGGCGCCGGCTTGGCCTTGGTGGCGTTCTCGAGCGCCACGCGCGCGAAACGGTTCCGCACGGCCTTCGATTGCAGCGTGAGCCCGGCCTTCTCCTCGGCCGGATCCAGCGCTTTCGGGACGATGTCGAGCAGGATCGACGGGATACCGGCGTTGGCCAGGTGTGCCGCGATGGCGCTGCCCATGACACCCGAGCCCAACACGGCGACCTTGCGGATCTCTCGCTTCATGATGGCTCCTCTCTCGCACGGGCCGCGACGGTGGCCGTGCGCGTGCACGGCGGACCCGGAACGATCGAGATGGGGTTACGGAAGGCGGGCCATCCCCGTGGGGACGAGGGATGGCGGTCGGTCAGAAGATATTGAGCCGCGCCGCAGTGCGTCAACGAACCTGCGTCGAACCTATGTCGAACGTGGGTGGGCGGCGACCGCGCCGCGCAGCAAGCCCCGGTCCTTGGTGTAGTGATAGCGGATCTCGAGGTCGTCGTAGCGCTCGTCGGCGGCCAGCGGACAGGCCTCACGCACCGCCAGCCACGGCGAGACGTCGCACCCCCGCTGGCCTCGGGTGGCCGCGAACGCTCGTTCGAAGGCGCTGACACAGGGGCGATGGCAGCCGTCGCACGGATGCGCGCCGGATCCCGCGGGAGTGTCGGCCGGATCCCACGGCAGATCGAACGCCACCGCCGCGCGGAGCCCGATCCAGAGGCCGAAGCGCGGGTGGATCGCGAGGCGACACGGGGCTTGCGATGCCAGGCCGGCGACGTACGCCGCGCGCTGGATCGCGACGAGCCGCGTCAGGCGCGCGTGCGCCCAGCGCACCTGATGCCGAACGCCGAGCGTCGTGAGCGCGCGGCGAATCGCTCCTTCGGCGTATCGATCGAGCGGATGGAGGGAGCGCAGCTCGCGGGGATCGCGCGCCAGCGACTCGAGGAAGGGCGACCAGATCCGCCGCGAGTTGCCGATCACCACGCCCAGGGTGCCGGCGCGCCCGAACTCGGGAAGCTGGTAGCGCGGCGCAACCTGCTCGTTGTAGCGCTGCACCGAGAACGCGGCCACCAGATCGAGACCTGCGCTCGCGAGACCCTCCATCACGCGCGGCACGATGGACATGGCCGCGGGAATCTATCCGCTCCCAGTGACGCCACCCTACCCCGCGTCCAGCGCGGCCGATCGCCGCGACGGAGGACGCCGCTCGCCGCCGTAGCGCGAGCCGGACTTGATCCAGCGCCTCGCATCACCGAGCCTAGCCCGCGTGCGCGGGGAACCGGTGACGTCCCGCCGATGCCGTGGGGCCACGGTTCCCTGGAGCGGTTCGTGCCGCGGCGCCTCGCGTCACCGGCGCCGAGGCGCACACCCGAGATTCGCCGCCGCCGCGCGCGCCCGGAGGTTGCCGCGCCTTCACCCGCCCCCCTCGAACCCCAGTGCGCGGGTCGCGTGTCGGCCACGTGACCCGCGCGCGAGCCCCTCGGAGCGATCGCATGCGTTCCCAGCCGAAGATCTACGAGCTTCATGCCCCCGCATGGCTGCACCGACAGGCGCGCCGAATCGGCAGGCCGCTGACACTCGCCACCGTTCCCGACGAGGTGTGGAGCGAGCTCGCCGATCTCGGCTTCGGGCTGGTCTGGGTGATGGGCGTGTGGAAGCGCAGCCCCGCGTCGCGGGCGCTCGCGCTGACGTCACCCGCGCGCCAGCAGTGGCAGCAGATCGTTCCAGATCTCGGCGACGACGACATCCTCGGCTCGCCGTATGCGATCCACGACTATTCGATCGCGCCGGGGCTGGGCGACGAGGGCGAGATCGCCAAGCTGCGCGCCCAGCTCAATCGCCTGGGCTTGCGGTTGGTGCTGGATTTCGTCCCCAATCACCTGGGGTGTGACCATCCGTGGGTGACGACCCACCCGTGGCGGTTGCTGCGCGGGAGCGATCGAGAGGTCGTGGAGCATCCCGATTGGTTCTTCGGCGGGCCAGGCGGAGCGCACTTCGCCCACGGCCGCGATCCGAACTTTCCGCCATGGCGAGACACCGTCCAGGTCGACTACACGAACGCCGACGCGCGCGCGGCGCTGGCGGGAGAGCTGGCGCGAATCGCGGAGCTCGCAGACGGCATCCGCATCGATCTGGCGATGCTCGGCCTCAATCGCGTGGTCGCCAGGACCTGGGGTGAGCTCTTGCCGGTCGGCGGACCCGCCCAGGCCGAGCTCTGGTCCGAGCTCGTCGCCCGAGCCCGGAAGCGCTGTCCGAGCACCCTGCTCATCGCGGAGGCGTATTGGGGGCTCGAGCCGGATCTGTTGGAGCTCGGTTTCGACTTCGCTTACGACAAGACGATCTACGACCTGCTGCTCGCCGACCGTCTCGGCGCGCTGCGAGCGCACCTCGGCTCGGCGCGCTCGTGGTTGGCGCGCGGAGTTCATTTCGTGGAGAACCACGACGAGGAGCGGGCGCAGGTTGCGTTCGGCAGGGAGCGGGCGCGCGCGGCGACGGTGGTGATGCTCACGTTGCCCGGAATGCCGATGATCCACGATGGCCAGCTGGAGGGCGCCGCGCTACGCGCCCCCATCCACCTCGCGCGAGCGGCCGCCGCGGACGAGCTGCCCGACGAGGGCCGGTTCCAGCGCGAGATGCTCGAGCTCACGCGCGCGGCGGCGTTCACGCGCGGCACCTGGTCGCTGCTGCATGCGGTCGAGGAGCCCCCGCGCGCCTCGAGCGAGTCCCCGATCCTCGCCTGGCGGTGGCGCGCCGACGAGGAGGTGGTCGCCGTCGCCGTCAACTGGTCCGCCGAGCCCGTCGCGGCGACGATCGAGCTCAGGCAAGACGACCTGCACGCGCCCGGCGAGCGCAACGTCATCGACCTCGCGACCCATGCACCCCGCGGCGCCATCGCCGAGATGGCCACCCTGCGCGTCGAGCTCGGCCCCTGGGAACACTGTATTCTGGCGCTTCCCACGTCCGGCGCGTGAGGCGCCGCGCGCGCTCGCCGCACGACGCATCGGCCCTCGCGGTCGAGGAGAACGATCCCGTGATCACGCTCTACGACTACCTCTCGTCCGGAAACGGATACAAGGTCCGCTTGCTGCTGCACCAGCTCGGCATCCCGTTCACGCTGGTGCAGAAGGACATCGTCAAGGGGGAGACCCGGACTCCCGAGTTCCTCGCCATCAATCCCAACGGCCGTATCCCCGCCATCGATCTCGGCGACGGTCGCCGCCTCGCCGAGTCGAACGCGATCCTCTGGTACTTCGCCGACGGGACCGAGTTCCTTCCCTCGGACTCCTTCGAGCGCGCGCAGGTGCTGCAATGGATGTTCTTCGAGCAGTACAGCCACGAGCCGTACGTGGCGGTGGCGCGCGCTTGGCTCCACATCTTCGGGCTGGACGACAAGCGGCGGGCGCAGCTCCCCGAGAAGCTCGAGAAAGGTTACGCGGCGCTCGACGTCATGGAGCGCCATCTCGAGGGCAGGAGCTATTTCGTGGGGGAGCGCTACTCGATCGCGGACGTCGCGCTCTACGCGTACACGCACGTCGCCCACGAGGGCAGCTTCGACCTCGCGCGCTACCCGCGCGTCCGCGGCTGGCTAGCGCGCGTCGCCGCCGTGCCGCGGCACGTCCCGATCACGAAAGCGGACTTCGGCTGACGGCGGCTCGATCAGCCGGCCGCCCTCACCAGAGCGGCCCTCACCACAGAGGCCAGGTGCGCCCCACGTAATCGGTGAAGATGAAGCCGAAGAGCACCAGCAGAAACGCGATCGCCATCGGCACCAACGCCTTGACCAACGGCATCTCGTACTTCACGTGCATGAAGAAGAGCACCACGAGGGTCGCCTTGACGATCGCGATGAGCATGGCGATCGGCAGACCGAGCGAACCGAAATCGTGGTAGGCGGCCCCGACGGTGATGGCGGTTCCGAGCAGCAACGCGCCGAAGATCGCAAAATAGGTACTGAGCGATCCGACGTGACCGCCAGCGTGTTCGTCGTCGTGCGACATGGCATGCGCCTCGGGCACGGCCCTGCTCGTCAGTGCCGGTGGACGAGATAGAGCAAGGGGAAGAGGAAGATCCACACGATGTCCACGAAGTGCCAGTAGAGGCCCACGTTCTCGACGGGCGTGTTGTATTCCGCGTCGTAGGCACCCTTCATCGCGTTCTTGAGCAGCCAGAAGAGCAGCCCGATCCCGATCACCATGTGGAACGCGTGCATCCCGGTCATCGCGAAGTAGATCGCGAAGAAGATGCGTGCGTGCGGCGCCTCGGGGCCGTGGAACTGGAAGTGCGGGCCGGGGATCAGGTGCTCGACCCACTTGTGGTGGTACTCGAAGCCCTTGATCACGAGGAACATCGAGCCGAGCACGATCGTGCCCAGCAACGCCAGCACTTGCCCACGCCGATTGCTGGTCTGAGCACCGTGGACCGCCATCGCCATGGTCAACGAGCTCATGATCAGCACGGCCGTGTTGATCCCGCCGAGCAGGACGTTGAGCTCACGGCTCGCCTCCGCCCAAGCCTCCGGGAAGCGGAACCGATACACGGCGTAGGTCACGAACAACCCACCGAAGAACAGCACTTCCTGCACCAGGAAGAACCACATGCCGAGCGTCGCAGCCTCTCGCTGCTGACGCGCGTTCGCGAACTGGTGGGCGACTGGATGCCCGCCCGGCGCGTGAGTCGTCATCGCGTCAGCCAACGGACACCTCCGGCTCGGGCGCGCTCGTGTAATCGTACGCTTCCCACGTGACGGTCGGGGTGACCGCGAAGTTCTCCGTCGGCGGCGGCGACGGGGTGCGCCACTCGAGCCCAGTCGCCCCGTACGGATTCTCCGGCGCGTCCTTGCCGTAGCGCATCGACCAGATCAGGTAGATCAGCGGCAGCAGGTAGCCGAGGCCGAGGATCGACGCGCCCGCCGTCGAGAGCACGTTGAGCACCTGGAACTCCGGCGGATAGGACCAATACCGCCGCGGCATGCCCATGTAGCCGAGGATGAACTGCGGGAAGAACGTGAGGTTGAAGCCCACGAACACCAGCGAGGCCGAGATCTTGCCCCAGAATTCCGGGTAGAGCTTGCCGCTGATCTTCGGCCACCAGAAATGGAGGCCGCCCATGTACGCCATGATCGTGCCGCCCACCATGACGTAGTGGAAGTGCGCGACGACGAAGTAGGTGTCGTGGACGTGCACGTCGAGGCCCATGGTCCCGAGGAACACGCCGGTGAGCCCACCGATCACGAACAGCCCGATGAATCCGAGCGCGTAGAGCATCGGCGTCTCGAACGAGACGGATCCCTTGTAGAGCGTCGCCGTCCAATTGAAGACCTTCACGGCCGAGGGCACCGCCACGAGCATCGTCAGCGCCGAGAACACGAGCCCGGCGTAAACCGACTGGCCGGCCACGAACATGTGGTGACCCCAGACCAAGAAGCCGATCAAGGCGATCGCGAGGCTGGAGAAAGCGACGAACTCGTACCCGAACACGCGCTTCCGGGAGAACGTCGAGATGAGCTCGCTGATCACGCCCATCGCGGGGAGAATCATGATGTAGACGGCCGGGTGCGAGTAGAACCAGAAGAGGTGCTGGAAGAGCACCGGGTCACCGCCCAGCGAGGCGTCGAAGATCCCGAGGTGGAAGATGCGCTCCAGCGCGAGCAGCACCACGGTGATCGCCACCACCGGCGTGCCGAGCATGATGACCAGCGACGTCGCGTAATGAGCCCAGATGAAAAGCGGCAAACGGAACCACGTCAGGCCGGGCGCTCGCATCCGGTGAATGGTCACCAGGAAGTTGAGGCCGGTCAGAATCGACGAGAATCCGATGACGAACACGCCCAAGCCAACCGGGATGACGTTGGACGTCGACCACTGGGTGCTGTACGGAACGTAGAACGTCCACCCCGTGTCGATGCCGCCAGTCGCGATGCCATAGAGCGTGAGCGCGATGCCGATGTTGTAGACGTACCAGCTCGCGAGGTTGATCCGCGGAAACGCGAGGTCCTTGGCACCGATCATCAGCGGCACCAGGAAGTTCCCCAGCACCGCGGGAATGGCGGGAATGAGGAAGAAGAACACCATCATCACGCCGTGCATCGTGAAGACCTTGTTGTAGGTCTCCGCTTCCATCAGATCGCCGGCGGGCGTGAGAAGCTCGAGCCGCACCAGCCCGGCAAAGACCGCCCCCAAGAGGAAAGCTGCCGTCACCGAGCACAGATAGAGAACCGCGATGCGCTTGTGATCGATCGTCAGCAGCCACGACCGAATGCCGTAGCTGACGTTGATGTAGTCCTGCGGTTCGTCGTGCAGGTCCGTTTCCGATGCCACGGTGCTCATGGCGCAGCTCCTGCCGCCGTCGCCGGGGCGTCGACGCCAGCCTCCGGCGCCTTCAGCGACTTCACGTACTCGATCAGTGCCAAGAGCTGTTCCTCGTCCACTTGGCCCTTGAAGGTGGGCATGACCGGATTGAAACCATCGACGACGTCCGCGAGCGGCTCGAGGATCGAGCGGCGGACGTACGCCTCGTCGGCGATGACCGTGTCACCGCTCTTCAACTTCACCGGGTGCCCGAACACGCCCTGCAGATTCGGACCGAGCGCCGGCGGCTCGCCGGGGCCAGGCTTCCGGTGGCAGCTCACGCACGCGAACTTCGTGAACAGCGCTGCACCCGCGGCAACCGGTGAGACCTGTGCCTGGCCGGGCGCGGCACCACCGCCCGAGAGCCAGCGCTGGAAGTCCTCCGGCTGCATCACCTCGATCCAACCGCCCATCTTCGAGTGCTCGGTTCCGCAATATTCCGCGCAGAACAGGTGATAGCGTCCCGGCTTGATCGCGCGGAACCAGAGCGTCGTGTAGCGCCCGGGCAGCACGTCCGTCTTCACGCGGAACGCGGGCACGTAGAAGCTGTGGATCACGTCTTCCGAGGTCATGCGGAGCTTCACGGCGCGCCCGAGCGGGACGTGCAGCTCGTTGATCTCGCGCTTGCCGTTCGAATGCTGCAGCTTCCACATCCAGCGCTTGCCCACGACGTCCACGTTCATGCTGTCGTTCGGCGGGCGATAGATGTGGAAGAAGACCACGGCGCCCCAGCCGAACAACACCAGCGCGATGATGAACGGCGCCACCGTCCAACCGATCTCGAGCGGCGTGGAACCGTGCAACGGCTCCGGCGTGATATTGTCCGGGCGGCGCCGGTACTTGACCGCGAGCACCGGCACGAGCACGAAGATGAGCACGCCGAAGAAGAGCGCGATCGCGAGCCAGAAATAGAAGAGCGCGTCGACTCGCAGCGCAACCGACGAGGCTGCTTCGGGAAACAACGGGACGTTAGACCCCATGGGTCACCTCCCGTGACGTCGAGTGGACCGTGCGACCGGCGCCGCCACGGTTGCCGAGCACCACGAACGCCACGAGGCCGATCACCGTGACCGCGCCGCCAGCGCGCACGAGGTTCAGCGCGGCGATCCCGTATTTCGCCTCGGCGGGGTCATAGTGGAAGCAGAACAACAAGACGCGATCGACTAGCGTGCCGATCTTTCCTTGCGACGACTCGACCAGTGCGAGCTTGAGATCGCGCGGCGCGAATTCCACCCCGAAGAAGTAGCGCGACGCGCGCCCGTCGGGGGTGAGCACCACGACCCCGGCCGCGTGCGCGAACTGCTGCGTGGCCTCGTCGTAGCGATAGTGGAAGCCGACACTCTCGGTGAGCGCGCGAATCGAGTCAGGGGTGCCGGTGAGGAAGCGCCAGCCTTCGGCGGCCTCCGGGCGTCCGTAGCTCTTCAGATACTCGGCCTTCTTCTGCGCCGCGAGCTCGGGGCCCTCTGCCGGATTGAAGCTAACCGTGACGATGTCGAAGTCGTTGCCGACCGCAAGGCCGAGGGGCTTGAGCGCGGAGACCAAGCCGTTGAGCTCCACGGTGCAGAGCATCGGGCACTCGAAGTAGTTGAGCGTGAGAATCACCGGCCGGCCGCGCAGGAAGTCCCGCAACGGACGAACCGTGCCGAGCTCATCGGCGAAGCGAGCGTCGAGCGGCAGCTGCGCGCCGAGCTGCTGCTCGAAGGTGACTCCCTCGAGCGTCTTGGGCAGATGGCTCGCGACCGGATCGCTGGCCGTGGCCGCGGACGCAGCGCTCGCCAGCGCCGCGACCAGCCACGGCGCGATCCAGGAAAAACGCGTCCTCATTCGTGTCCTGCCTTCGGCTCCGCCGGGGCCACCGTGGCGCGCGAATCGGACCCGCCCGCACCATCCGAGCCGCGGTTCGTGGCCGCGAAGCGCTGATAGGGCTGAGCACCCTGCCGCACGGGAAGACCCTCGGAGGCAACGACCTCGATCGCGCGATCGATCGGAATGCGCACCACGCCACCGGACTTGTCGATCCACTCGTACGTGCCGAGGCGCTCGCGCTCGTGCGCCCGAAGCTCGGCCAGCGTCTCGCCGATCTTCGGCTCCAGCCGCGGCGCGGGCACCACCTCGGGCACCTCGCTGCGCGTGACGGAAACCGGCTCCGGCTGTCGGGCCTGCTCCCGATCGTGGAAGTACACGAACAACAATCGAACGGGAATCATGACGACGAAACCCGCGACGAGAATCGCGCCGGTGATGATCACCACCGGGCGAACGGATACGTCGCGCTTCTCGTACGACGTGGCGCCCGCGTGCTCAGTGCCCGCCATGCTGAAGCGCCTCCTCGAGGCCCGAAGCACCCACCATCAGCAGAGGGCGTGCTGCGAGCTGCCGCAGATACTCGGAAAGCCACCAGCCGCCGATCGCTACCGGCGCCACGAAGTCCATCCAGTGGATCGAGAGCTTCTGCGGGTGAAACGCCGGGGCCGTCATCCAGAACAGGTCGACCAGCCGCATGAACAGGATCAACCCGGCGACCTTGAGCACCAGCGCCGCGTTGAAGTTGAAGCTTCGAGGCAAGAGCAGCAGGAACGGCACCAGGAACTGAAAGACCACCAGCGCGATGCCGAACCATTGCCACCCGCCGTGCAAGCGCGCCACGTACCAGGTGATCTCTTCCGGGAGATTGCCGCTCCAGATGATCAGATATTGCGAGAACGCGAAGTAGGCCCAGACCATGACGAACGCGAACAACAGCTTCGCCAAGTCGTGGAAGTGCGCCCGATTCACCAGCTCCGCCATCGGCCCGCTGCGCGTCAGGAAGAACAAGATCGCGATCACGAACGATTGCGTCGACAGCGCCTGGCTGGCCAACCACAGCAAACCGAAGATCGTCGAGAACCAGTGCGGCTCCAGCGACATCACCCAGTCGACGGCCGCGAAGGCGATCGAAAGGACGTACAGCGCGAGCCCCGGGCCCGCGAACATCTTGATCTTCTTCTCGATCGCGTAGTCACGCGTCCGGTCGAGCTCCGCCGACCAACGGTTCAGATTTGCCGCCAGGAAGAGCCAGAGCCCGAAGTAGAGGGCGGCTCTCACCAGGAAGAACGTGACGTTCAGGTAGCCGGCCTTGGCGCGGAGAACCTCGTCGGCGGCAGCCTCCGGCCCGGCCCAGACGTAAAGAGCCTTGACGCCGACGAAGATCGGCAGGCCCAGGATGGCGAGCAGCCAGATCGTGCGAGTCCCGGCCTCGAGCAACCGGCGAATCATCATCCCCCACGCTCCGCCAGTCAGATACTGGAGCATGAGGATGGCGAGACACCCGATCCCGAGCCCGACCCAGAACACCCAGCCGAGCAGCCATGAGCGCAGGAACTGCTCGCGGTTCAGGAAGAATCCCACGGCCATCAACGCGGTCGCCACGGCACCGACGATGAGCGACAGCCGACGCTTGGCCGCCCACGCTTCCGGCGCGCGGATCTCGCCCAGACGTGCCAACTCGCTCGGGCTCATGGGTGCTCCCCGTGCGTCGCCGCCCCACTCCCAGCAGCCGCGGCCTTGGGCGCCTCGAGCAGCGCGGTTCGCTCGGACGCCGGGACGTCATCGACCTTGGCATTCTGGCTGCGCTGAAGTGCCTTGAGATACGCCACGATCGCCCAGCGATCCTGAACCGGGATCTGCGGCCCGTAAGCCGGCATCCGACCGAAGCCGTGACTGATGACGTCGAACACGTAACCCGGGCGCGCTTCACGCAGCCGCGCGGTGTGAAAGGACGGCGGCTGCGCATAACCGCGCTGCACGACCACGCCCTTGCCCTCGCCGACGCGGTCGTGGCAGGGCGAGCAATAGATGTCGAACCGCTCGTGGCCGCGCGTGAGCATTTCGCGGGTGACTCCGATCGGGAACTCCTCCACGAGCTGGCCGCCGCTCTTGCCGGTGTAGAGCGCCTCGTCCTCGTTCAGGTCGCCGCGGGCGACGGCGCCCTCCACGAGCGAACGGCTCGACTGCCCGTCGGCGAAGAAGTTGCTCGGCGTCAATGGCCGCGGCGCAGGCTGGTCCGCCATCCGCTGCCGGCAGCCGACGACGAGGGCCAGCGTCACCAGCAGCGCGGCGCGCGCTCGGGGGTCACTGGTCGACTTCATAGATCGCCTTGGGCTCGAGGGCCTCGAGAAACTGTCGGGTGGAGCCGCGCTCGAACTTCGGATCGCTCGCCTCGATGCAGAGGAAGAAGCGGTCACGGCTCGCGAGCGCGAACTCGGGGACGTTGAAGACGGGGTGATATGGCATCGGCAGGCCGTTGAGCGCGATCATGCCGAACACCGCGGCGAAGGCGGCGAAGAGCACCGTCGTCTCGAAGGCTGGCGGGATGAACGCGGGCCAGCTCGCGAAAGGCCGACCGCCGATGTTCAGCGGATACGAGATGACCGAGGCGTAGTACTCGAGGCCGAGCCCTGCGAAGAGGCCGGTGATCCCGCCGAGGAGAACGAGGATCGGCAGCCGGCCGCGCTTGTGGCGGCCGAGCGCTTCCGCCAGCTCCTCGATCGGATAGGGCGAGTACGCGTCCATCTTGCGGTACCCGGCCTCGTACGCTGCGTGCGCCGCGCGCACGACGTCGGCGGGATCCACGAACTCGACCATCAGGCCGTGAAGCGGTTGCTTACGCGCCATGGCCGCTCCCGTGCGCTTGCTTGCTGCCGTTGAGCTTCGCGGACGGCAGAATCGCGCGCATCTCGTACATCGACATCATGGGAAGGAAGCGGAGGAACAGGAACAACAAGCTGACGAAGAGGCCGATCGTGCCGAGGAACGTGGCGAAGTCCCAGCGGGTCGGTACGTAACGGCCCCAGGAGGAAGGCACGAAGTCGTTCGCGAGGCTCGTCACGATGATCACGAAGCGCTCGAGCCACATGCCGACGCTGACGACGATCGAGACGAGGAACAGCCATTTCGGGCTGGTGCGGAACTTCTTGAACCACAGCACCTGGGGAGTCAGGAAGTTGCAGAACAGCAGCGACCAATAGGCCCAGCCGTACTGACCGAACATGCGGTTCGTGAGCATGAACCGTTCGTAGAAGTTGCCGCTGTAGTACGCGAAGAAGGCCTCCATCGCGTAGCCGAAGCACACGATGAGCCCAGTCGCGAGCATGATGCTCGCCATGTTGGTCAGGTGCTTCTGGGTGATGAAGTCCTCGAGCTTGCACACGGCACGCAACGGGATGGAGATCAACAACACCATCGCGAAGCCGGCGTAGATCGCGCCGGCAACGAAATAGGGTGGAAAGATCGTCGCGTGCCAGCCGGGAATGATGCCGATGGTGAAGTCGAAGCTGACCACCGTGTGAACGGAGAGCACCAGCGGCGTCGAGAGCCCGGCGAGCAGCAAGCACGCCGTCTCGTAGCGGTGCCAGTGGCTCGCCGCACCGCGCCAGCCCAGCGAGAAGATGCCGTAGGCGATCTTCGCGAACTGGTTCTGCGCGCGGTCACGCAAGGTCGCGAGGTCGGGGATCATGCCCACGTACCAGAACAGCATCGAGACCGTCGCGTACGTGGACACGGCGAAGACGTCCCAGACCAGCGGGCTGCGGAAGTTGGGCCACAACCCCATGATGTTCGGGTACGGCAAGAGCCAATACGCGAACCAGGGACGCCCCATGTGGAGGATCGGGTACATGCCGGCGCACGCCACCGCGAAGATCGTCATCGCCTCGGCGAAGCGATTGATCGATCGTCGCCAGGACTGGCGTAGCAAGAGCAAGATCGCCGAGATGAGCGTTCCGGCGTGGCCGATGCCGATCCACCAGACGAAGTTGATGATGTCGAAGCCCCAGCCGACCGGGACGTTCACGCCCCAGACGCCGACGCCCTTGGCCAGAAGCCAGCCGACGCTGAGCAACAGCATGCACAGCATGCCGAAGCCGATCGTGAATCCGATGAACCAGGTCCGTGCGGTCGACTTCGACAACACGAACGAGCTGATCTTGTCGGTCACCGTGGCGAACGATTGCTCGCCGCCCACGATCGGGGGCGGCGCGCTTCGCATCGGCGCGACTTCGGCGGAGGATAGGGGCTCGAGTTCCATCTCGCGTGCTCACTCGGCGGCGTGCGCCCGTCAGCCGTGCTCGCTTCCGAGAGCGGGATTGGGGTTGCGCACGGCGGCCAAGTACGTGGTCCGCGGCCGCGTGTTCAGCTCGGCGAGAATGCCGTAGTTGCGTGGATCCGACTTGGCCTTCACGATCCGACTGTCACGATCGTTGAGGTTGCCGAACGCGATCGCCTGGGTCGGACACGCCTGCTGGCAGGCCGTGACGATCTCACCGTCCCGAATGGTGCGGCCCTGCCGCTCCGCTTCGTTCCGCGCGGCGTTGATCCGCTGCACGCAGTAGGTGCACTTCTCCATGACGCCACGGCTGCGCACGGTGACGTCGGGATTGCGTGCCAGCTTGAGGCTCTCGGTCGAGAAATCCGAGTACGCGAGGAAGTTGAAGCGACGAACCTTGTACGGGCAGTTGTTCGAGCAATACCGCGTGCCCACGCAGCGGTTGTAGGCCATGTCGTTCAGGCCTTCGCTGGAGTGAGCCGTTGCCGCGACCGGACAGACCTGCTCGCAAGGCGCGTTCTCGCACTGCATGCAGGGCACCGGCTGGTGCCAGACGACGGGATCGTCGAGGTCGCCCTCGAAGTAACGATCCACCCGGATCCAGTGCATCTCGCGACCGCGGCGGACCTGCTCCTTGCCGACGATCGGGATGTTGTTCTCGGCGACGCACGCCATCGTGCAAGCGTTGCAGCCGATGCACGACGAGAGGTTGATCGCGAGCCCCCACGAATAACGATCGTAGGGATGCGCGGCGTACATGCTGTGCTCGGGCTCTTCCTGCCCTTCGTGCGCGAAGTGCGGATTCTTCGCGAACTCCTCGGCGGACGCGTATCGGACCAGCGCGCGTCCTTCCATCTGGTGGTGACCGTGGGTCTTCACCAGCTGGTAATGCCCGCCGGTCTTGGCGATCGTGGCGTTCGTCACGATCCAAGGCGCTGCGACGGTGCGGAGGGGATACGCGTCGAAACCGATGTCGCTGCCCACGCGTCCGGCGCGCACGCGACCGTAGCCGAGGTAGACCGTGACCGAGTCGTTCGCGTGCCCCGGCACGATCCAGACGGGACCTCGAATCGAGCGCTCGCCCGACTTGATCTCGAGCACGTCCTCGTCGACGACACCGAGCTTCTCCGCGCTGGCCGGGCTCATCAGCAGCGCGTTGTCCCACACCAGCTTGGTCATGGGTCGCGGCAGCTCTTGCAGCCAGCCGTTGTTCGCGAAGCGGCCATCGAAGACGGACGGATCGGGCCGCAGCACGACCTCCATCCCCTCCGACTTCACGGGAGCGTGCAGCGCCTCCTGCCACCCGCCCTGCACCGCGACAGCCACCGGTGCTCGCGCCGAACCAGCGACGAAACCATCGTGGAGAGCCCGGCGCCACGCCTTGTCGGCTTCTGCGCCGAACTCGGCCGCCCAGCGCTCTTTCACGATGTCGAGCCCCGGGCGAGTCGGCTTCGCGCTCAGCGTTCCGAGGATCTCGTGAAAGCTCTTCCCGCCGTAGAGCGGCTCGATGAGGGGCTGAACGATCGACGTCGTCCCATCCCAGGCCCGCGCATCGCTCCACGCCTCGAGGTCGTGCGTGGTGGGAACGTGCCAGTGGCACCGCTGGGCCGTCTCGTCTTGATAGAGGCCGGCGTGGACTCGAAGCGCCACCTTGTCGAGCGCATCCTTGAAACCGAGCTCGGCGGGCGCGTTCACCACTGGATTGCCGCCGAGAACGAGCAGCACCTCGACCTTGCCGGCGCGCATGTCCGCGACCAGATCCGAGATCGATTGGCCGTGATCCTCGGAGCGCGCCGCCGGCGGCTCCAGATAGTCGACGACGCTTCCAGTGGCACCGATCGCGTCGTTGATGGCGTTGGCGAGCGCGTGCACGTAGGCAGGCTGCGCCTCGCCGGCGACCACCACGGCGCGCCCCTTGTTGGCGCGCAGGTCGGCCACGATCGCCGCGATCTTCGTCGACGCCAGGCCCTCCGGGAGTGTGCCTGCCGACACGCCCGTGACTCCGAGCGAGCCGGCGAGTGCCTGCGCGACAGCGGCGACGTCCGAGGAGCGAACGCGCCACCGATGGTCGGCGACCGCACCAGTCGAGGTCGGCATGCTCTCGAACACGTAGAGGCGATTGAGCGCATGCCCGGACCCGCCGTGGCCATGCCCCTCGCCGACGGCCGGCGTTCGGCGCGCGCCGAAATCGCGCGCGTGTCGCACGTGGTTGGGGCCGGACGCGAGGAAATCGGCATCGAGCGAAACGACCACGTCGGCTCGGTCGAGGCGCAGAAGCGGCACGGTGTCGCGGCCGAACACGGCCAGCGAGGCGGCACGCTGGGCGTCCCGATTCGCCACCGGCTCCCATTGATGCCAGCGAGCGAGCGGCAAGTCGGCCAAGACCGCCTCGAGCTGCGCGCCGAGCGTCGGCGATCCGACGTTCTCGGTGAGAATTCGCAGTCCCGCGCCAGCCTTCACCTTCTGCAGCGCGAGCATGTCGCGCATGGCGGTCACGAAATCCGAGTAGCCGTGGATCTCGCCGCGGAAGGTGACGGTCTTCGAGCGATCGGGATCGAAGAGCTCGAGCACCGACGCCTGCATGAAGACGTCGCTCGAGCCGAGGCTCGAGGGGTGATCGGGGTTGCCCTCGATCTTGGTCGGGCGGCCTTCGTGACTCTCCACCAACACGCCGGTCGCGACGCCCCCGAGCGTGAGCGCCGTCGCGTAGTAGAGCGGCTTGCCGAGCACCAGCTGCTCGGGCTGCTTGACGTAGGGCAGGATCTTGCCGGTCTTGGGACCGGAGCACGCCGTGAGCCCGGCGAACGCGAACGACGCGCCCATGATGTGCACGAAGCGGCGCCGGCTCACGGGATCCAGCCATTCGTCCGCGCGATCCGGAAACTCGCGCGTCAGCATCTCGGTGAACTCGGGCGCTTCGGCGAGCTCGTCGAGTCCACGCCAGAAGCGGCGCCCCTCGAGCCCGCGCAGACGCTCGCGGAGCGTCGCGATTTCCCAGCGCGTTGCGCGATCGCTTGCGGTGGTGTCGTTCATCGGTGACACGTCGAGCAGTCGGTTCGGGTATGGACTTGGTTCTGCTTCATCAACTCTTGCCCGCGCGCCTCCGGATCCTCCGGCGGCTCGGCATCCATGCGGAAGACGGCGTCCGCTGGACTCAGATACTTGGCGGGGTCACGGTGGCAACCGAGACACCATTCCATGTAGAGCGAGTTGGACTTCCAGGTGAGCGCCATGCGGTCGACGCGCCCGTGACACGTCACACACGCGACGCCCTTGGCAACGTGGACGTTGTGCGGGAAGTAGACGAAGTCAGCGAGATCGTGGACCCGCACCCACTCGAGCGGCTGGCCGGTCTTCCAGCTCTGCCGCACAGGCTCCAGAACCGGCGCCTCGGTCCAGATCTGCGAGTGACAATTCATGCAGGTCTGGGTGGGCGGGATTCCGGCGAAGGAGGACTCTTCGACAGAGGTGTGACAGTACCGGCAGTCCAAACCCACGCCTTGCACGTGGTGCTGATGGCTGAACGGAACGGTCTGGTGACGCGGGATGTTCACGCCGGTGACGTACGACGAGCGCTGAAACGCATAGCCGAGCGCGAAGATACCCACAGCAACCAACCCCGCACCGAAGATCGATGCGCGGGCGAGAGTGTTGGTGCTCCGGTGAAAAATCTGGGCCATCGGTCCCTTGGGCACTCGTCGAACGCTTCAAGCGCCGACAACCACTTGAATTTACTGATGAATTAACAAGATGCGCGTGGAATGTATACAGTATACATTGCGTGCGACCTTGAATCAACCCCGCGACTGTCTCGAATTTCGAGCGCCGACACCGTGACGCAGATCACGTTGTTTCCGCACCGTCACGGGCGTCTATCGCCAAGCAACGCAGTGTGTCAAGCGCACGTCGGGCACGGCATCGCGGCGCACTGCCGCGCACGGATTTCCGAGGTTGTCACGTCGCGGACGCCGCCGTCACTCGCCGACCGCGGCGCGTTCGACCGCACCCGGCCCCCGCGACGCGACGGCGAGAGCGCGCTGCGCCGCATCCACACCGGACGCGATGCAATCGGGTATGCCGACCATTCCCAGACTACCGCCCGCCAGCCAGAGGCCTTCGACCGTCGCCGCCGCAGCTCGCGTGCGCGCGACCCAGTCCAGATGTCCTACATCGAATTGCGGCATCGCATCCGGGTATCGATGGACTCGTGAGGCGCTCGGAGCAGCACGGATCCCGACCGCGGGCGCGAGCGCCGCGTGGGCACGTTCGACCAGCTCCGCGTCGTCGCCTTGGATCACCTCGGGCGGCCTCGCGGCACCCCCCAAGAACGCACGCAGCACCACGCGATCCGGCGGGGCGCGCCCGTCGAACTTGGTGGTGACGAAGCTGCAAGCCAAGAGCGTGCTGCGCTCCGCGCGCGGCACGAAGAAGCCGGCGCTGCGCGGTACGCGGTCGAGCGCGGCCGTGGGGTAGATCAGGTTCACCGTGACGCACGGCGCGTAGCGAAGGCGCTCGAGCTCGCGGCCGAGGCCGGGCGCGAGAGACGCGACGAGCCGCGCGGCCGCATGCGCCGGGCATGCGAGAATCACGGTGTTCGCGAGCAATTCGCGCCCGTCCTGGAGGCGCAGCCGAACACCACCCGACGCACTGCGCGACACCGAGTCGACATGCGCCTGGGTCTCGACGCGGTCTGCCCCGAGCCGCTCCACCAGCGCGTCGACGAGGCGCCGCATCCCCCCACGCAGATAGGCGCCCTGCCCCAGCGGCGCGGCCTGGCGCGCCACGGCGCGCGACACGCTGCCGTGCGCCCGCTCCATCTCGAGGAATCGCGGCAGCGCGGCGCGCACGCTCAAGCGATCGGCGTCCGCGATCAGCAACCCGGCGACGATCGGCTCGACGATACGCTCGTGCAGCTCACGCCCGAACCGGCGCGTGACGAACGAGGTCAAGCTCTCGTCCTCTCCGTCGCCGCCGCGCGGTGGAACGAAACGCTCGGCGAGCATCCGTGCTATTCCGGATATCGAAAAGAGCGGAGAGCGCAGCACTGGCGCCCACCTCGTGGGCGTCATGAGCGCGAATCCCTCCGGCAGCGGCGTGAGCCGACCGCGGTGCAGGATCTCGAGCGGGACACGAGGCGCCGCGAATGGCTGGAGCTCGCCACCGAGCCCGAGCCGCTCGCAGAGCTTCACTCCATGGGGCTTCGCCGCAAGCAGCGTGTCCGGGCCGGCCTCGAGCAGGCACTCGTGGAGCGTCTCCGTCTCGATCTGACCGCCCGGCCGATGGCTGGCCTCGAGCACCACGAAGCGCGGCGGCCGCGGCGCATCGGCGAGCTCGAGCGCCGCGGCGAGACCACTGATCCCGCCGCCGACGATGGCCACGTCCACGACGCGTGGACGATCCGCCCGTGGACGCCGACCCGCCTCTTCCACGTCGCTCGCCTCGCCCCGCGGCCCGGTCGCCGACTCAGGGGGAACGCTCCTCGAGCAGCTGCAGTGACCGCTCGAGGATCTCGTTCATTCCCCATTCCGAGGAGCGCTCGTAATAACCGCGAACTCGGCCCATTCGATCCACCAGCACGAACCTGCCGGTGTGCGCGATCTCGTAGGGGTCGACGCTCGGCGACGGCGCGTCACCCACCGGGACCCGGAAGCCGTGCTCGGCGAGATCGACGATCTCGCGGCGCGCACCCGTGAGCAGGCGCCAGCGCGGCGCCAGCGCACCGACCTTCGCCGCGTAGTCGCGCAGCACCGCCGGCGTGTCGTGCTCCGGGTCGACCGAGATGCTCAGCAGCCGAACGCCCTCGACGTGCCGCTGCTCGAGGAGCTGCCCCAGCTCGGACATCGACTGCATCAGCCCCGGGCAGATCGACGGGCATTGCGTGAAGAAGAAGTTGGCGATGTAGACCTGGCCAGCGAGCTGGCTGGAGTCGAACGCCTGGCCTTCGACATCGACGAGACGGAAGGCCGGAACCGAGCCAAGCACCGGCGGGGGTTCGGGATCTCGCCGCAGCAGCGGCCGGATGGCCGTCAGCGAAACGGCGCCGATCACGAACGCTGTGACGAAGAATCGCCAGTCGAGAAACTCGCGTTCGCGCGCCTGTGAGTCGGTCATCGAGCGTCGGAGCCGCCCAAGCTCGCCCCGAATGCCTTTTCGAGGACTTCGGCATAGCGGTACTGGCGCAGGTTCTGTCGCGCGTTGAGCAGCACCAAGACGACGATGACCGCCCGCGCGCTCACCTCGAAGTGTGGATTGCGCACCCGCAGCACGGTGTAGAGCACCGCCAAGCCGAGCCCGGCGACGACGCCGATCACGCTGAGAGCCAAGAAGAGCTTCTTGCGACGGAGCGCGCGACGCACGAATTGCGCTTGGCTCGCAGCGAGCGGCGGCTCAGCGCCCCCGGGGCGCTCGACGGTGGCCATCTCCACGTTCTCTCCGTGTCGCTTGCGTGCCAGGCCGGCGCGCCGCTGCGCTCGTTACGAGTTGGTGTCCGCGAGGAATCGGGAACCCGTTACGAAATGGTGAAGTTAGGGTTGACCGCGACTCCGAGCGGTTCTACACTCGCGGCCCGTTGCTCGTTGAGTGACATTCGTCACAGACGACAAGTCGAAAAATCCAGCTTCGCTCGCGAGTCTAGTAGGGCCCAGGAGGGGCCGGCAACGCACGGTCCCGCTGCACTGGATCCTCGTTGGTCGTAGGTGGAGGTCGAGCGCTTGGCGCAGGTCTTCCCGGAATCGAGCAATCGGGCCGCCGTCGCGTTGGCGGTTGGCGGGCTCGTGGCCGCGACTCTCGCGATTGGCGTCGTCTGGTACTACTTCTCGCCTCGTTACACGGACGTCGGCTTCGCGCCAAAACAGCCGGTCCCCTATAGCCATCGCCTGCACGTCGGCACCCTCGGCCTCGACTGCAAGTACTGCCACGCCTCGGTCGAGCGCTCGGCGGTCGCGAACGTGCCGCCGACGCAGGTGTGCATGAACTGTCACTCGCTGGTGAAGCGCGACAGCGCGCTGCTCGCCCCGATTCGCGCGAGCTACGCCACGGGCCAGCCCATGCAATGGGTGCGCGTGCACAACCTGCCGGACTTCGCATTCTTCCACCACGCGGTCCACGTGCGCGCCGGCGTCGGCTGCGTCGAGTGCCATGGGCGCATCGACGAGATGGACGTCGTCACCCAAGCGGAGCCACTCAGCATGAGCTGGTGCCTCGACTGCCACCGCGATCCGGCCCCGCACCTGCGCCCCACCGAGCAGGTCACCAACATGCGCTGGCAAGCGCCCGCGGATCAGCGGCGCGCCGGCGAGCGGATCATCGCCGAGAAGCACCTCGCGCCACCGCTCGACTGCTCGGGGTGCCATCGATGACCTCGCCACAGCCCCCGCGGGACGACGTCAGGTACTGGCGCACCGTCGCGCAGATCGAGGTCGGGCGCGACGCGAGCGACGCAACGACCCCTGAGTTTCCCGATGGTGCCGATCAGCCGCCCGATGCCGTGTCCCGGCGCCAGATGCTCGGGCTCTCCGGGGTGACCCTCTCCATCGCCGGGCTCGCCGCGTGTCGCCGCCCCCTCGAGAAGATCGTCCCCTACGTCAAGCCGCCCGAGGAGATCATTCCGGGCGTGGCGCGCTACTACGCCACCACGATGCCGTTCGGGCGCAGCGCGTACGGCGTCGTGGTCGAGAGCCACGAGGGGCGGCCCACCAAGCTCGAAGGGAACGAGCTGCATCCCGCGACGAGCGGCGCCTCGAGCGCCTGGATGCAGGCGGCGATCTACGATCTCTACGATCCCGACCGCGCCGGCCCGGTGCGCAAACGAGACGCGCCGGCCGACTGGGCGGAGTTCGATGCCTTCTGGAAAGAGCACGCCGCGTCACTCGTCACGGCGCGCGGGGCCGGCCTCGCCGTCCTGAGCGAGCCGTTCACGTCGCCGACGCTGGCGCGCCTGCGAAGCAAGTTCCTCGAGACCTTCCCCGAGGCGCGCTGGGCCACCTACGAGCCGCTCGGCAACGAGAACGAGCGCGCAGGCGTCGCAGCACTCACCGGTCGAGCGCTCGAGGCGCTCGCCGACTACCAGCAGGCGAAAGTCGTGCTGGCAATCGACGCCGATCCGTTCGGCACCGACCTGGAAGCGGTTCGTCATGCGCGCGGGTTCGCCGCCGGACGCGAGGTTGCTGCGCCCGCGGAGCACGGCGGCGAAGCCCCGCCAACGCTCAATCGCCTCTACGTCGTCGAAGGCGCTTTCACCGCGACTGGCGGCATGGCGGACCATCGCTTGCGTTTGCGACGCGGTCGGATGCCCGCCGTGATCGCGGCCCTCGCCGGCGAGCTCGGCCTCGCCGCTCCCGCGCCGCCCAGCGCGGACATCGACGCGCGCTGGGTTCGCGCGGCGGCGCAAGACCTCGCGGCGCACCGCGGTGCGAGCCTGGTGGTCGCCGGCGCCCATCTGCCGCCGGCGGTTCACGCCTGGGTGCTCGCGATCAACGCGCATCTCGGCAATCTCGGAGCCACGCTCAGCTACCGCGAGCCGCGCGATGGCACCCGCTCCAGCGTCACCGAGCTGACCGAGCTGACCGCCGCCATGCGGGCGGGTGAGGTCTCGACACTCGTCGTGCTCGGCGGGAACCCCGTCTACGACGCTCCGAGCGATGTCGGGTTCGCCGCCGCGTTGGAAAAGGTGCCGACACGCATCCGCGTCGGCACGAAGGTCGACGAAACGTCGAAGCTCGCCCACTGGCATCTGCCCCTCGCTCACTTCCTGGAAAGCTGGGGCGATGCGCGCGACGCGGACGGCACGCTCAGCGTGGTGCAGCCGCTGATCCTGCCCCTGCACGGCGGCCGTTCGACCGCAGAGATCCTCGCGGCCCTGGCGGCGAATCCGGCGCAGAAGGAACCAACGACCGGCTATGAGCTGGTTCGCGAGACATGGCAGCGAATCCTCGGCGACGCGGATCTCGAGTCGCGCTGGGAGCGCGTGCTCCACGACGGCGTCCTCGCCGGAAGCGCCACCGCCAACGAGCTCACCGCGCTCTCCACGCCCACGCCCACCGAGGCGACGCTCGTGGATTCGACGCCCGCCCCGAGCGCGGCTGCGCTCGAGCTCTCCTTCGCGCCGTCGTTCAACGTCTACGACGGCCGATTCGCCAACATCGCCTGGCTACAAGAGCTGCCGGATCTCAGCACCAAGCTGACGTGGTCCAACGCCGCGCTGCTGAGCTACGCGACGGCGCGCGAGCTCGGCGTCGTGGACGAGGACCTGGTCACGCTCGTCGTGGGCGACGAGAAGATCGAGATCCCGGTCATCATCAATCCGGGACAGGCCGACCACACCGTGACGGTGGCGCTCGGCTACGGCCGCGAGACCGCGGGGCGCGTCGGCTCCAAGGTCGGCGCGAACGCCTACCACCTGCGCACGACGCGAACGCTCGCCGGCACCTCCGGCGCGCGAATCGAGCGTCTCGGTCGCCAGGCGGAGCTCGCCCTGACCCAAGACCATTGGATCATCGACGATCTCGGCGCCAAGGAACGCGATCGACGGGTGCCCACGCTGATCCGCGAGGGCAGCCTCGCCGAGTTCCTGCACGAGCCCGAGTTCGCCAAGGAGATGGTGGAGCACCCGCCGCTCGAATCGCTGTGGCAAGAGCGCGCGTACGCCGAGAGCCCCCAATGGGGCATGACCATCGACCTCAACGCCTGCACCGGCTGCAACGCGTGCGTGACCGCCTGCCAGGCCGAGAACAACATCCCCGCGGTCGGGCCGGATCAGGTACGTCGCGGCCGCGAGATGCACTGGATCCGCGTCGACCGCTACTTCAAGGGTGACCCGAACGATCCGGAAGCGATGGTCGTGCAGCCCATTCCCTGCATGCAATGCGAGAACGCGCCGTGCGAGCAGGTGTGCCCGGTCGCCGCCACCGTCCACGACGACCACGGCCTCAACGCCATGGTCTACAACCGCTGCATCGGGACCCGTTACTGCTCCAACAACTGCCCCTACAAGGTGCGGCGCTTCAACTACTACAACTTCACGAAAGACACGCCGGAAACGCTCAAGATGGCGATGAACCCGAACGTCACGGTTCGGGCCCGCGGCGTGATGGAAAAGTGCACCTATTGCTTGCAGCGGCTCAACGCCGCGCGGCAGCGCGCCAAGCTCGACGACCGCCCCCTCGCGGACGGCGACGTGCGCACCGCCTGCCAGCAAGCGTGCCCCGCGCGGGCGATCGAGTTCGGCGACATCCGCGATCCCGAAAGCCGCGTCTCTCGCGCCAAGGCGAGCCCGCGCAACTACGAGCTGCTCGCCGAGCTCAACACCAAGCCGCGGACCTCGTACCTGGCGCGGATCCGCAACCCGAACCCGGACCTGGCGAAAGCGTGAAGCGCATGAGCCCCTCGCGATTGGCCGAGCGACGCGTCCGCGCGTGGATCGCGACCTGCATCGGCGCGGCGTCCTTCGGGCTCTTCGGCGGCGGCTGCGCCCGCGGCTGCACCTCGAGCCGCGAGCCAATCCACCTCAACCCCAGCATGGACTACCAGCCGCGCTACGATCCGCAGTCGGAAAGCGCCTTCTTCTACGACGGCTCCTCGATGCGCGCACCGGTGCCTGGAACCATCGCGCGGGGCGAGCTTCATCTCGATCGCGCGCTGCAAACCGGAAAAGACGCCGCCGACGCTTTCGTGAAGACCAATCCCGCCGGAACCGACGAAGCGCTGGTGGCCCGCGGCCGCGATCGATTCGCCATCTACTGCGCGCCCTGCCACGACAGCCGCGGTCGCGGCAAAGGCATCCTCTACGAGCGCGCCAACGTGCCGACGCCGAGCATGCACTCCGAGAAGATCGTGAACATGCCGGACGGCCAGCTCTTCGACGTGATCACCAACGGCTCGGGGCTCATGCCGTCCTATCGATGGCCGATTCCCACCCACGACCGGTGGGCGATCGTCGCGTTCGTGCGCGAGCTCGAGCGCCAGGAGAGCCCGTGAAACTGCGCGTGCTGGTGCCGATGGCCGTGGTGGCAGTGGTGCTCGGCGCCGCCTCGCTCGTCGGGGTCTGGTCTCAGCTCGAGCACCGCGCGTACCACGCACCCATCCGGGGCGAGTCGGAGGCGAGCACGCCGCGCGCTCAGGCCCTCGAGGACATCGCGAAGAAGAGCGCGGCCGAGGCCAAGGCGACGCCTTACAAGGAAGTCGAGTATCGGAAGTTTCCGGTCGTCGGCAGCCGCGTGGCGGTGTGGGTAGCCGCTCAGCTCCACCTGCTCTTCGCCGCCTTCGTGCTCGCCGTGCCGATGTTCGCGATCATCATCGAGATCATCGGCTACGCGACCAAGGACTCGCGCTACGACCGCCTCGCCTACGAGTTCACGAAGCTGCTCTCGGTGTCGTTCTCGATCACCGCGACCTTCGGCGCGATGCTGACCTTCCTGCTCATCGCGCTCTATCCCAAGTTCACGACCTACCTGATGAGCGTCTTCAGCCCGACCTTCGCGCCGTACGTCGGGCTCTTCTTCGCGGAGGCGTTCTTTCTCTACAGCTACTACTACGGCTGGGGAAAGTTTCACCCGCTCGTCCACATCGGTCTGGGGCTGGGGCTCAACCTCGTCGGCACGGCGATCATGTTCATCGCGAACTCCTGGGTCTCGTTCATGATGTCGCCCGCCGGTGTGTCGGAGAACGGCGCGGTCCTGAACGTGATGGAAGCCGCCATGAACTTCACGTGGATGCCCATCAACATCCACCGGATCATCGCCAACGTGGCGTTCGGCGGATCCGTGGCTGCTGCTTACGCGGCGTGGAAGTACCTGGGCGCCACCACGGACGAAGAGCGAGCCCACTACGACTGGATGGGCTACATCGGCAACTTCGTCGCGATCCTGGCGTTCCTGCCGCTGCCCTTCGCGGGCTACTACCTGGCGCGCGAGATCTACGGCTACAACCAGGCACTCGGCATCATGATGATGGGCGGAGCGTTCTCTTGGCTCTTCATCATTCAAGCGGTGCTGATCGGCAATCTCTTCCTGGCCGCCAACGCCTACCTGTGGCTCGGCATGGGCCGGATCGAGGGCGCCCAGCCGTTCCAGAAGTTCATCAAGTACCTGCTCCTCACGATCGCCTTGTGCTTCGCGGTGTGGGCCACGCCGCGCTCCATCATCTCCACGGTCTCCGAGATTCGCGCGATGGGCGGTTCGACTCACCCCGCGCTCGGCTTCCTGGGTGTGATGTCGGCCAAGAACACGGCGGTCAACATCCTGATCCTCACCACGTTCATGAGCTTCCTGCTCTACCGCCGCTCGGGAAAGCAATCCGTTCGCGAGTGGGCCACGAAGGCGAACCTGGTTCAGTTCGCGCTCTTCTTCGGCGCCGCGGCCTGGGTGATCTTCTTCGGCATCCGCGGCTACTTCGTCGAAGCCAAGGTGCGCATCGGCTACTCGGTCTACCAGGTGGTGGCGGTGCTGTTCGCGATGGTGGCGATCACCGCCATCGACGTCCCGCTCTATCGCGGCGCGCGCTCCACCGGTGAGACCCGCTGGGGGCGAATGCCGCCGCTCTCGCAATACATCCTGATCTTCATCGCGGTCACCTTCACGTGGCTCATGGGCCTCATGGGTTACGTGCGCTCCGGGCTGCGGATGCACTGGCACGTGTACGGCGTCGTCCGTGACAACTCGGTCGACGCCTTCACGCCCACGCTGGGCTTCGCGACCAAGGTGGTTTCGGTGACAGTCCTGATCTTCTTCGCGCTGATCGGCATGGTCTTCTGGCTCGCGGGCCTCTCCCACGCCCCCGATTGGACCGCCAAGGGCGCGGAGCCGGCCAGCCCGGGCGCGGGCGGGCACCACGCCGGCGAAGGAGCGGCGGCATGAGGATTCCGCCCGCGCTCAACGTGGTGGTGCTCGTGATCGCGACCACTGCGTTCTACACCTACGTCGGCCAGCTGGTGCCCCAGAAGGAGATCCAGCCGCCCGCGGAGGTGAAGATCTCGAAGGACATGACCACCGCGGACTTGATCAAGGTCGGTGACGAGATCGCGCACGGCAAAGGCATGTGCAGCACCTGCCACACGATCGGCAAGACCGGTGCGCTTCGTTACCCCGACCTGCAAGGCGTGGGAGAGCGCGCCAAGACTCGCAAGCCCGGCTACAGCGACGTCGACTACTTCGCCGAGTCGCTCTACGAGCCCGACGCGTTCGTCGTACCGGGGTTCAACAAGGGCATGCCCACCATCAACAAGGCTCCCATCGGCCTGACCGACGAGGAGATCCTCGCCGTGATGGCTTGGCTCCAGAGCCAGGGCGGCACGCCGAACGTCACCCTCAAGACCACGCACAAGTACCGGCCAAAGGCCGACTGAGACACCTGCGAAACGCGCTCGCGGGCCCGAGAGAGATCACCGTGAACCTCATCGTCATCGCCGGGATCGTCGCGGTGCTGATCGTGCTGCGGTTCGTCAGGCCGCCGCTGCCGATCTGGCTATCGGCGTGCTGGCTCGCGGTGTTCGCGCTGGTTCGCTTGGGATTCACGACGCCGGTGCCCGCCTCGGCCGTCAAGATCTACCTCTCGATCACGACCCTCGCCCTGTTCGTCTACGCGTTCACTTCTGCCGAGCGCGCCGCTCAGATCACCGGCCCGCTCGGCAAGCTGCTCGCGGAGCCGCGCTACACCCCGTTGCTCGCGCTGGTGGCCGTGGCGATCCCGGCGCTCGTCGCTTTCGACGTCTACAAGACGCGGACTGCGCCCATCGAGGCCCCGTTCTTCGCTCGCACGATCCATCCGTCGCCCCCGACCAGCATCACGGTTCACGACGCGGCCGTGGACCTGATCAAGACGGAGAATCCGTTCCGGCATCTCAAGGAAAGCGATTCCGACGCGTACAGACGGCACATCGATGCCGGGCGCGCGACCTACTACCAGAATTGCTTCTACTGTCATGGCGACGGCCTCGGTGGCGATGGGGTGTTCGCGCACGGATACAACCCGCTCCCCACCAAGTTCACCGACCCCAACGTCCTGCCGAACTTCCAGTCGTCCTTCTTCTTCTGGCGGGTGTCCAAGGGTGGTCCGGGCATGCCCGACGAGGGCGGCCCCGGCGACTCCGCGATGCCGCCCTGGGAGAAGTTCTTGAGCAACGACGAGATGTGGGAGGTGATTCTCTTCCTCTACGATTTCACCGGCATGCAGCCCAGAGCTCTGGAAGAGCACGGCGCGCACGAATGAGAGCGATTCGCGTCGCAGCCCTCGGTGGGCTCGGATTGGCCGCGAGCCTCGGGCTCGCTTCGGCGGCCACCCCCGATCTCGGCACTCCGGCGCAACGCGACGCCGGCAAGCTGCTCTACGAGAAATACTGCAGCCAATGCCACGGTGAGAAAGGCGATGGCGCTGGGGTCGCCGCCGCCCACCTGAAGCCCAAGCCTCGCGACTTCACCAAAGGCAAGTTCAAGATCCGTAGCACGCCTGGCGGTTCCGTTCCGACCACCGCCGACCTCGTGCGCATCATCCGCCACGGCATGCCGTACAGCACGATGCCCGCCTGGCCGAGCTTCAAGGACGACGAGCTCCAATCGCTCGCTTATTACGTGAAGAGTTTCTCCCCGCACTTCTCCGACGCCGAGTCGAACGCGGATCCGGTCCCGCTGCCCCAGCCGCCACCTTTCTCGAAGGAGCGCGCCGAGCAGGGCAAGAAGCTCTACGCGGACACGGGGTGCGCGCGCTGCCACGGCGTCGCCGGGCGTGGCGACGGCCCTTCGGCGCCGACGCTCAAGGACGATTGGGGAAACCATCTCCACCCTGCCGTTCTCGAGCGCCCCTGGACCTTTCGCGGAGGCGCGACGCGCGCCGACATCTTCCGCGCCATCACCACCGGTCTGACCGGCACTCCGATGCCGGCGTTCCAGGAGGCGCTGAGCGAGGAGCAGCGTTGGCAGCTCGTCGATTTCATCGCGTCGCTCTCCGGGCGTGAGCAACCCAATTACTCGAATCTGGTGCGCGTAGCGCGCGTCAACGGCGAGCTCGACATCACCCAGGCAGACGAGACCTTCGCCAGCGCGGAGCCCGCCTTCTTTCCCGTCGTCGGTCAGATCTCGCAACCGGGACGCGAGTTTCACCCATCGTGCAACGGCATCGAGGTGACGGCCGTCCAGAACGGCACGGACATCGCGATTCGTTTGCGTTGGACGGACATGCGGGCCGAGACCAGCGGCAAGAACGACCCCGCCCAGAAGGTCCCCGACTGGAAGGACGATCCGTTCGGCGGGGCTCCCAAAGCGGCGGCTCCGGCGACCGACTCCGGCGACGTGTGGGGAGACGAGGTGGCGACACCCGCCGCAGGCGGGACCGCCGCATCCGGTGCCGGCGGCGACTTCTGGGGCGAGGGCGAATCCGAGCCCGCCGCGGCCAGCCAGACCCCGGAGACTGAGTTCTCGGACGCGGTCGCGATCCAGTTTCCGCTCGACGAGGCCACCGAGGTTCGCCGCCCGTACTTCATCTTCGGCGACGCGGGCCACGCGGTGGATCTGTGGTTCCTCGACCTCGCTCACGCCAACCCCGTGCAGTACGTGGGCAAGGGCTACGAGTCCTTGGAGTCGCAGGGCGCCGGTGACCTCAGCGCGATCAAGCAATACGAACAGGGGCGCTGGACGGCGATCTTCAAGCGTCCCTTGCGCAGCCGCGGCGGCGCCCATCTCGAGGAAGGCAAGTTCACCCCCGTCGCGTTCAGCGTCTGGGATGGCTTCAACCGTGAGCGCGGCAACAAGCGCGGGCTCACGACCTGGTACCACCTCTACGTCGAGGCGGGCACGCCCGAGTCGCCGGTCGCACCGATGGCGCGGGCGGCGGGCTCGGTACTCGCGGTGGAGCTGGTGGTGATCGCCGTGGCGCGGCGTCGTCGCAAGGCGAGCTGATCGCGCACCAGCGCCGTCGTAGCGAAAGGCTGGAGGGCTCATGTACGAAACGATCTACGTGCCCGTCGACAACTCCCCCCACTCGAACGAGGCGATCCACCTCGGCGTCGAGCTCGGCAAGGCCTTCTCGAGCCGCATGGTGGGCTGTCACGTCTACGCCGCGCGCATGCACGACTACCGCTTCAAGCAGATGGAGTTCACGCTCCCCGAGGAGTACCTCGAGGAGAACGAGCTCATGCGCCAGCGCAAGATCCACGACAGCCTCATCACCATGGGGCTCAAGCTCATCTCCGACAGCTACTTGGCGCCGATGGCGGAAACGTGTGCCACCGCGGGGCTCGAGTTCGAGCCCCGCATGATGGACGGCAAGCACTCGGTGGAGCTGCTGCGCGACATCGACGCGCACGGCTACGATCTGGTGGTGCTGGGCGCCCTCGGGCTGGGACGCGTACGCGACAGCCAGATCGGCTCGGTGTGCGAGCGCGTGGTGCGCAGCACCACCCGCGACGTGCTCGTCATCAAGGACGTCCCGGCCAAGGACGGCACCCGCGAGGCGACCAGCGACACGATCCTGGTCGGCATCGACGGCAGCCCGCAGTCCTTCGGCGCGCTGATGACCGCCATCGAGCTCGCGCGAAAGCTCGGCAAGCGCGTCGAGGCCGTCGCCGTCTACGATCCTTACCTGCACTACTCGGTGTTCGCGAGCGTGGTCGACGTGCTCACCGAGAAGGCGGCCAAGGTGTTCCGCTTCGAGGAGCAGAACCAGCTCCACGAGGAGATCATCGACACCGGTCTCGCCCAGATCTACGAGTCGCACCTGAAGGTCGCCGAGCACATGGCGCGCTCGGTGGGCGTCGAGATCACGCGCACCTTGCTCGACGGCAAGGCCTTCCAGAAGGTGCTCGACCACGTCCGCAAGACGCGCCCCTGGCTCTTGGTGCTGGGACGAATCGGCGTCCACAGCCCGAGCGACGAGCGCTCGCTGGGAAGCAACACCGAGAACCTGCTGCGCCAGGCGCCTTGCAACGTGCTGCTCACGACGCGCGTCGAGCACCCCGAGCTCGACGTGAAGGCCGAGGAGACCATCCGCTGGACGCCCGAGGCGGAGGAGCGGATGACCAACGTGCCGCCGCTCGTCCAAGGGATCGCGCGCACCGCGATCTACCGGCTCGCGGTCGAGCAGGGTCATAGCGTGATCACCAGCTCGCTGCTCGACGAGGCGATGGACCGCTACATGCCGAAGGCGACCGCCGAGGCGACCACCAAGTTCGCCGAGGCACTCATCCTCGAGCGCGCGAAGGAGCAGCCGGTGGCGGTGTGCCGGCGTTGCGGCGTCACCGCGAGCGAGACCGAGCCGGTCAAGTGCGCGGTGTGCGGCGCGACCACCTTCGACAAGATCAGCGCCGCGCAAGTCGCCGAGATCATCCGCATGGAAGGCGGCGCCGAGGCCGAGACCACCTACGATGGCCGCTCGCTGACCTGGACCCAGGACGCGAAGCGCGCGTTGTGGACGCTCAAGGAACCCTACCAGCGCCGCCGCACCAAGGCGCGGATCGAGAAATCGGTCCGGCTCAAGCGGCTCGACACCGTGACGCTCGAGCTCGCGCGCGGCGCGATCGAGGACGAGCTCGGCGCGCCGCTCGCGCTGGGCGAGCGCGAGCCGACGAGCGCAGGCTCCGCCGAAGCCGCGGGGCTCACGCTCGACGACGGCAAGAAGCTGATCGCGCGCGACGACAAGAAGAACCCGCTCTTCTCCACCCGCAAATGGACCGCGGACGCCGTGCAGCGCGTCTTCCGGGTACCCGCGGGCTTCATGCGAACCAAGACCCAGGAGCGCATCGAGGCGCTGGCCGACGAGCGCCAGAGCGTGGTCATCGACCTGGCGCTGGTGGAGGAAGCGATCGGCGCGAGCCGACAGCTCATGGCCGAGATGATCCAGGGCTACGCGGCCAACCCCGAGGCCGCGCGGCGCGTCGTGACCGCGCCGTCCGCACCGGCGCTCGCGCGACCGGGATCCGCGAGCGAGCCCGTTCCGCTCAACGAGGTCGGCATCATGTCCGCGCTGAGCGCGATGCGGCAGGGCGGCCAGGGCGGCGAGAGCGCCGACAACTGAGCTCCGCGCACTGCCGCTGCGTCGAGCGTCCGCCCGATCGAGCCTCGTCGCGATGCCCGGCTATCGGTTCTGCCGAACCGACGATCTCGGCTTGCTGGCGGATGCGTACAACCGCTGCATCGCCGCGCACGTGCCCGGCGCACCCGCGCTCACGGCGGAGCGACTGAAACGGCGCGGGCGCAACGTCGACTTCTGGGCCTCGAGCTCGATGCTGGCGTTCGGCGATGACGGCCCGATCGGCGTGCTGCTCGCAGCCAAGCGCACGGCAGCAACCTGCCTCCTCGCCGTCGGGCTGCACCCGGACCATCGACGTCAGGGGCATGCGCGCCATCTGCTCGGATCGCTCGCCCAGAAGCTCGAGATTCTCGGCCCCCCGCGACTGATCTTCGAGGTCGACGCGACGGATGCGGCGACCCACGGACTGCTCGCGGCGTGCGGATGGCGCGAGACCGGCGAGCTCGCGGACCTGGTCCGGGAGAGCGAAACGCACGCCGCGCCTCGCCCCCCGCAAGCGCTTCCCGATCTCGCCACGCCAGTCACCTTCGACGAGCTGGCCGCGGTGGGCACGATCGGTTCGTGCGAGTCGTGGACGCGCGCCCGCGCGACCCTCAAGCGCCGCGCCGGAGAGCTCGAGGGCCTGGCGATCCTCTCCGATCGCGTCGAGGCCTTCTGCCTCTTCGAGCACGGCCCCGACGGCGCCGAGCTCTCGATCGCGGCGCTCGGGGCGCCCGGCTCGGACGCGGCGCTCGCGCCGCTCGTCGATGCGCTGGCGGCGCGCGGCGCAGCACGGCTGCGTATCCCGCGACTCGGCACGGACGAGGTCTCGATCGACTTGCTGGCCGCGCTCGGCTTTCGCAGCGAGCGCCGCTGGTCTCGATTTTCGCTCGACGTGAGCGTCGGGTAGCCTCGCGCGGACCGTCATGAAGAGTTACCACGACATCGTCGGGGACGGCGGCGCCAACGTCCTGGGCCAAGTCCAAGCGATCCGCGCGCGGCGCGCGCGCAACCTGAGCGAGATCCGCAACCTGATCGCGGTGGCGTCGGGCAAGGGGGGCGTCGGCAAGAGCACGCTCGCGACCCAGCTCGCCGCGGGCCTTCACGACGCCGGTCGCCGCGTCGCGATCCTCGACGCGGATCTCAACGGCCCCAGCCAGGCTCGGCTCACGGGGCTCGGTCTCAAACCGCTGGTGCCGACGAGCGACGGTCGCGTCGCGCTTCCCCGAACCGCGCACGGCATCGGCGTGGTCTCGATCGGCGCACTGGTGCCCGAAGGCGAAGAGCTGCGCTTCGACACCGTCGCCAGCGGCGAGATGCACACCTGGCGCGCCACGCGCGAGTTCACCTTGCTCGAGGAGCTGCTCGGCACGGTCGCGTGGGGTCCGCTCGACGACCTCGTGATCGACCTACCGCCGGGCGCGGAGCGCGCCGTCCAGTTCGCGGAGTTCCTCGGGGCGGCGGTGCGATTCGTCGTGATCACGATCCCCAGCTCGCTGGCACGCGGCGTGGTGGCGCGCTCGCTCGCGGCGCTCGCGAAGACTCCCAACCGCGTGCTCGGATACGTCGAGAACATGAGCGGCTATCACTGCATCGGATGCGCCAGCACCCAGCCGCTGTTCCCGAGCGAGCAACCGCGCGAGCTCGCGGCGCGGTTCCTGGGAAGCGTTCCGTTCGACCCCGCGCTGGCGGCGCGCTGCGATCGCGGCGAGTCGGTCTTCGCGCCGCCCACGCTGCCGTCCGCCGCCGCCGTCGCCGCGATCGTGGAACGCGTGATCGCCGCGCTCGAGGAGGTCCCGTGAAGTTCCTCTGCGTCCCCTGCGATTCCCCGATGCGCCTCGTCGAGACCAAGCCGCCGGATCGCGGCTCGCTCACGCTGCTCTACGCGTGCCCGGCCTGCGGTTACGAGATGGCGATGCTGACGAACCCCTTCGAGACCCAGGTGGTGGGCTCGCTCGGTGTGAACGTCGAGCCGGGTGGCGCGCCCAGCGCGCCGACGGCGGGCGCCTCGAAGTGCCCCATCGCGGGCATCGCGCGCGGCGAAGCCGAGCCGCTCCCGACCGCGTCGACGGACGCGGGCCCGCTCACGTGGACCGCCGAGGCGGAACGTCGGCTCGACAACGTGCCGTCGTTCGCGCGGCCCATGGCGCGCACCGGCGTCGAACGTTTCGCACGCGAGCGCGGCTACGCCCGCATCGACGAGCGGGTCATGGACGAGGCCAAGGACTTCTTCGGGATGTGACGGCGCGCGCGCACGCCTCACGCTCACCTCGACCGGCCCGAGCGACGTCGCCATGAATCCCGCGCTTCCGGCGGAACCGACGGCGGTATTCGATCGCCCCTACGTCGTCTCGTGGAACCTCACGTATCGGTGCAATCTGGCGTGCGAGCACTGCTACCTCGACGCCGGCCCGAATCCGCTGGTCGCCAGCGACGCCTTCGCGGACCGGAGCGAGCTCGGCACGGAGGAATGTTTCGCGGTCGCGGACCAGATCGCGCAGCTCGCGCCCGAGTGCGTGACGATCCTGACCGGCGGCGAACCGCTGTTGCGCCGCGACATCCTGGCGATCGTCGCCCACGCCGCGAGCCGCGGGCTGTGGGTCGTGGTCGGCACGAACGGTGTGCGGATCACCGAGAACGTCGCCTCGCAGCTGGCGGCAAACGGCGCACGCGGCGTGGCGCTCTCGCTCGATGCCGTCGACGGCGCGGCGCACGACGCCTTTCGCAACGTGCGCGGCGCCTTCGCCAACACCGTCGAAGCGGCGCACGTCCTCGCCCGTGTGGGCATGCCGTTCTTGATCCAGACGACCGTCGCGCGTCACAACGTGGACGACCTCGAGGCCATCGCGGAGCTGGCGCACGAGCGCCTCGGAGCCAAGGTCTGGAACCTCTACTTCCTGGTCCCCAGCGGTCGCGGCGAGTACGTCTCCGACCTCGACCCCGCGACCTACGACGGCGTCCTCGAGCGCCTCTACCACCTGCAACGGCGCTTCTCCGGGCGCATGCTGGTGAACGCCAAGTGCGCGCCCCACCACGTGCGGACGGCGCTCGCGCACGATCCCGACGCGCCCTTGCCGCGGACCTACGCCGGCGGCGCCGGCGGTTGCCCGGCCGGGACCCACTACCTGGGGATCCGGCCGAACGGCGACGTCACGCCGTGCCCCTACCTGCCAGTCTTCGCGGGGAACTTGCGCAGCGATTCGCTCGGCGAGATCTGGACCGACTCGGAGCTCTTCCAGCGCATCCGCAAGCGCGACTCCTTGGGCGGACGGTGCGGCGACTGCGAGCTCAAGTCCGCCTGCGGCGGATGCCGCGCGCGCGCGCACGGCACGAGCGGCGACTACATGGCGGCCGATCCGCTGTGCGCCCACGAGGTCGGGCGCTTCAAGGACCTGCCCTCGATCGCGCGCCGCGACGAAGGCTACGGCGAGCGAGCCGCACCGGGGCTGCGCTGGGACCCCGCGGCGCTGGAGCGAATGAAGCAGATCCCGGCCTTCGTGCGCGGCATGGTGACGCGCACGGTCGAAGCCCACTGCCGCGAGCGCGGGATCACGGTGATCGACGAGCGCACGCTCGCGGAAATCCGCTCGCGAATGCCAGCGGCCCGGGTATTCGGCAAGCCCGAGCGGTTGTGAGCCGCCACTCCGGCGCCAGCGCGCCTCCAACGCGCGCGCGTCCGTGCCGGTCGCTCAGCCCCAGAACTCGTCGCCGCCTTCACCGGGCTTCGGTGCTTGCGCCGCGAGCCACTGGTCGAACTCCGCCTGCGTGTGGATCGTGACGAAACCACGCATGCGGTAATGACCGAGACCGCAGAGCTGCGCGCAACCGATCTCGTAGGTGAACTTCGGATCGCCCGTTCGAGCGCGCATCTCCTCGGTCGTCACCGTCGGCTCGAACCACAGCGGCGACTCGATTCCGGGGATGGCATCCTGCTTCACCCGCATCTCCCACAGAGCGAAGCTGTGGATCACGTCCTTGCTGCTGAGACGCACGATGACCGGTTTGTGGGCCGGCAGATGAAGCTGATTCACGGTCGTGATGTCGTCCTTGCCGTGCGCGTCCTCGGGATCGAGACCCAGCGGGTTCGTCTGCGCGTCGACGAAGCGCGGGTCCGTGTGACCGAAGACACCGTCCGCGCCGGGGTAGTGGAAGTTCCAGGCGAATTGCTCCGCGACCACCCGCACCACGACCGCGTCCTTCTCGGCCGGGAACTTGTCGACGCGAACCGACCAGAGCGGGATCGAGAAGCCCACCAAGATCACGGCCTCGACCAACGCCACCGCCACTTCCAGGTAGGTGTTCTTGTGTCCCGTGACGCCGACGTAGTCCGCTTTCGGGTTCGCGCTCGCTCGGAAGCGGATGAGCGTGTAGACGAAGAACGCGCCCCAGCCCACGAACAGCAAGGCCATCAAGACGTGCACGTAGCCGATCACCTGATCGACCTTGGCCCCGTGCTCGGACGCAAGCTGCGGGAGAGACAACCACTCGTGCATCCGATCCTCCGCTCGCGTTAACTCGGGTTCTCACACGCGGCCGGCGCGGCTGCGAGCGCGGCGGCTCCGCTGAATCGTCGGGCGCGCCTCGACAAGTAGACGAAGAACGTGAGGAAGCCGATCCACATCGACGCCACCACGGCGATCAGCAGCCACGCCCCGAGCCGCGCGCCGTCGATCATCGGTCCCGTGGCCTCGCCGTAGCAGGCGGGGCAGGCCCAGACGGCGGAGCTCGAGAGCGTCAG
Source organism: bacterium (assembly GCA_046331705.1). GTDB lineage: Bacteria > JADJOY01 > JADJOY01 > JADJOY01 > JADJOY01 > JADJOY01. The sequence goes on from JAXLQJ010000005.1 coordinate 135,018, forward strand.
CGCTGCCGTCGCGAGCAGCGCGACGAGCGGGACTCTCGCCATCGCGCTCACGACTCGAGGCCCCGCAGCTTGCGCAGGAACCAGCCGCCGTAGCTGAGCAACGCCACCCCGGCTGCCGTCGACGCGGCACCCATCAGCACCATTCCCACGTCGCTCGTGCTGCGCCCCTCGGCGATTCCCCACGCCCCGAAACCGAACACCGTGAGCGTCGCCACCAGGATGAACACGACGTGAAAGCCCTTGAGATTCACGGTGGTGCTCAGTGGCCCGCGTGGGCGCCGTGCTCGCCAGCGGGCTGCGCGACCTTGTCGGGATGAGTCAGCTTGCCGACGTGGTCCACGATGGAAGTCGCGGTGGGCGTCAGCAACAGCACGAAGAAGAAGCCGACCGTCAATCCCAGCACCGCGAAGATCGTCTTGCGTTCCGAGAGCAGGTGCATGAAGTACGCGGCCACCAACGAGCCCTTGATGGTGGCGATGACCAGCGCGAGCGCGATCGCCTCGCGCTTCGGCAGATCGAGCTCCGCGACGACCACCGTCACCACGGTCAAGGCCAGCAGGCTACCGAAGACGATCAACGCCGAACGTACGTGCTTGTCGAGGTCCGCGGCGTGGTGGTCCACAGCGTGATTCGCGCTCATCTCGCCTCCGCCACCGTCACAGCAGGTAGAGAACCGGAAAGAGGAAGATCCAGACCAGATCCACCAGGTGCCAGAACAGGCCGGCATTTTCCACACGATTCGTGAACCATTGCGGATTGGTCTCGAAGAGCCTCGAGCCCGGGCCCAGCAGATACGCGTTGACCGCCATCCCGCCGATCACGTGCAAACCGTGCAAACCGGTGAGCGTGAAGTAGATCGCCAGGAACGTGTTGGTTCGCGGGAAGAGACCGTGATGGAACTTGGTCGTGTACTCGAAGTACTTGATGACCAGGAAGATGCAGCCGCAGAGGATCGTGATCCCCATCCATTGGCGGAACTTCCCGAGGTCGCGTCGCACCAGCGACGCCCAAGCGAGCACCACGGTGATGCTGGAGCTGATCAGCACCAGGGTGTTGGTGAACGCCATCTTGATGTTCAGGATGGTGCGTCCAGCCGGCCACTCGGAGGCGCCGACGCGCAGCATGATGTAGGCGGCGAAAAGGCCGCCGAAGAGCATCACCTCCGACGCCAGGAAGAGCCAGATGCCGATCTTCCCATTCGTCAGCCCGGTATCCGGGCGGGGGTCGACGGTGTACGGGATCTCCATGCTCGCTCACCCCCTGGCCGGATCGAATTGCGGGAAGAAATCGGTCGCGTGCCCCGGCGCGCTGTACTCGTAAGGCCCGCGATGCGCCTCGGGGATGGTGACGAAGTTGCCGTGCGGCGGTGGCGACGGCGCCGCCCACTCGAGCGTGGTCGCATCCCACGGATTGTCGGAAACCTTCTCGCCGCCGCGAATGCTCGTGAATAGATTGATCATGAACGGGATCTGCGAGACCGCCAGACCCCACGCCGAGAAGGACATCACCTTGTTCAGGTACAGGTAGTGCGCGACGTGTGCGTAGGTCTCGCCGCCGTCGGCCATGCGGCGTGACATCCCGGCGAGGCCTTGGATGAACATCGGGAAGAAGATTCCGTTCATGAACACGAACGACGGCCAGAAGTGCAGCTTGCCGAGGGACTCGCTCATGCGACGTCCGGTCGCCTTCGGAAACCAGTAATAGACGCCCGCGAACAGCGCGAAGATCGTTCCCGGCGCGACCACGTAGTGGAAGTGCCCGATCACGTAGAGCGTGTCGTGCAGATGGATGTCGGGAAACGACAGCCCGAGCGGCAGTCCCGTGAGCCCGCCGATGCCGAACATCGGCAAGAAAGCCAACGCGAAGAGCATTGGTGTGGTGAATCGAATCGAGCCGCCCCACAACGAGACGAAGAACGCGGTGAGGACGATCACCGAAGGGATCGAGATGATCATCGTCGTGGTCTGGAAGAACGCGGCCATCACGCTGCCCATGCCGGTGATGAACATGTGATGCGCCCACACCACGAACGACATGAAGCCCAGGAACACCACCGCGTAGACCATCGCGCGATAGCCCCAGAGCGGTTTGCGCGTGTTGTTCGCGACCACCTCGGCCACGATGCCCATGGCCGGCAGGATGAGAACGTAGACCTCCGGATGCGCGAGGAACCAGAACAGGTGCTGCCAGAGCAGCGGGCTACCGCCACCGCTGACGTTCAGCATCTTGCCGCTCACGACCAGACCGCTCGGCAGGAAGAAGCTGGTGCCCGCCACGCGATCCATGAGCTGCAGGATGCCGGCGGCCTCGAGCGGCGGGAACGCGAGCAGCAACAGAAACGCGGTCACGAGCTGCGCCCACACGAAGAACGGCAATCGCATGAACGTGAGCCCCTTGGTGCGGAGCTGGATCGTGGTGACGATGAAGTTGATGGAGCCGAGCAGTGACGAGGTGATCAGGAAGATCATCCCCACGAGCCACGTGGTCTGGCCGGGCGAGATGTCGGACAACGGCGGATACGACGTCCACCCCGATTGCGCGGCGCCGCCGGGCAGGAAGAAGCTCGCCAACATGACGACGCCGCCCATGGCATAGACCCAGTAGCTCGCCATGTTGATGCGCGGGAAGGCCATGTCGGGCGCGCCGATCTGCAGTGGCAGCACGAAATTCCCGAAGGCGCCCACGCCGAGCGGCACGACCCCCAGGAACACCATGATCGTGCCGTGCATGGCGCCGAGCTGATTGTAGAAGTCGGGCGCCATCGCGCCGCCCGGCATCACCGCGTCGCTGAAGAGCTTGCCGAGGCCGAAGGGGAGCGGCTTGCCCGGGAAGGCGAGCTGCCACCGCATCAGCATCATCAAGCAGAAACCGAAGAACAGGAACGCGAGCGCCGTGAGCCCGTATTGAATGCCGATGACCTTGTGATCGGTCGAGAACACGTACTTCCGCCAGAACCCGAGCTCGTGATGCTCGGGATGGCCATGGCCTCCGCCGTGACTCGAATGGTGCTCATGCGACGAGCTCATCAGGCGATTCTCCCTCTACCCGTGGCGATCGAGGCGCTGCGGTCGAACGGCAATCGGCTCCGGCACGTTGGTGCGGGCGCTGCGGCGGGCTGCGACCGGCCGCCGTGCCGCCGCCGGAGGGCCGAGCTCACTTTCCCGGGGCGCTGAACGTGAACGTGATGCTCTTGGTGTCGCCCTCGGCGATCGTCACCGACTGCTTCTGCGTGCCGAGCTTCTCGTGCCACGCGCTCAGCTCGTAGGTCCCCGCCGGCACGTTCGCGATCTTGAACTTGCCGTCCTTGCCCGTGACGCTGAAGAACGGGTGCGCGTAGACGCGCACGTACGCGTTCATCCAGGGATGGACGTCGCACTTGACCTTGAAGAAGCCTTCCTCCTTCGGAAAGCTCGCCTCCTTCTCGGTCACGTTGCCGGGCATGGCCAGGTTGAACTCCTTGTTGAGCTGCGGCAGCGCGTGAACGTTGTGCAGGATCGCGTCGGAGTTCTTGAACTTGAGCTGCTGACCGGTCTGGATCCCCAGCACGTGGGGAACGTACATGCAGCCGTTCTGATCGATTTCCGCCGGGCCGCTCGGGGCGGGATACGTCTTTCCTGCGGGTAGCCCCGACTCGACGCTCACGGCCACGTTCCCGAGGGCGTTGCCGTCTCCCAGCACCAGGATGTCGTTGGCAACCGGGCTCGTGTGCTTCCCGGCACAGGTCGGGTCCGCGTCCATGGACACTGGCTTCAGATTCGGCACGGCGCCCGAATAGCTCACCGATCCCTCGATCGTTCCGGCCAAGGCCACGCCAACGCACAGCGCTTGGGCGCTGGCGACGACACCGAGAACACGCGCTCGCAACATGACTGAGTCTCCTCCTCGGATCCGTTTCCGGGGTTCAGGCGTTTTCGTAGGTCAACGACTCGGGCAATCGTGGGTCGCGAATGGGAATCAAGGCCGCGCGGGTCAGGTTGAAACCGAACACGGCCAGGAACGCGCCGCCCACCGCGACCCACGTCGTGAGATCCAGCGCCGTCGGCGCGAATCCGTGCTCGTGAATGTTCGGCATCACGAGCCAGTGGAGATCCAGGTAGTGCATCGCCAGCATCCAGATCGCGCCCAGGCGCAGCAGCGCCGGGTTGCGTTTCACGGAGCGGGCCATGATGGCGAAGAACGGGATCACGAAATGCCCGATCGCCAGAGCGATGGTCACGGTCTTCCAGGAACCGGCGAGCCGGTGCCGGAACCAGATCGTCTCTTCGGGGATGTTCGCGTACCAGATCAGGAAGAACTGCGAGAAGCCGATGTACGTCCAGAAGATCGTGAAGCCGTGGAGCAGCTTGCCGAGATCGTGGAAATGATCGGTGGTGAAGACCCCGGTCACCAGACCGCTGCGGTGCAAACCGACCGTGACGATCGCGATGAACGCATGCGCCGCGACCACCGCTCCCGCGAAGAAGTAGAGGCCGAAGATGGTCGAGTACCAATGCGGGTCGAGCGACATGATCCAGTCGATCGAGGCGAACGTGATCGAGAGCGCGAACACGAAGAGGGAGGGCGCGGCGGCCATCTGCAGTCGGCGCGTGATGTCGTGGTCTCCGGTTGCGTCCTGCCGCCGCGACGCTCGACCGAAGTAGACCGACATCGCGAACCACACCACCACGTAGATCACCAGCCGGACGAGGAAGAAGCGCGTGTCGAGGTACGGTGCCTTCGAGTGGAGCGCCGGATCCTTCGCGACCAGGTCCGCGTCCGTCCAGATGAAGAGCTCCGACATCCCCAGCGCGATCGGCAACACCAGCACCGCGAACGCCGGCAACGTCGCCATGGCGTTCTCGGCGATGCGCCGCACGGCCGTGCTCCAGCCAGCCTTCGAGATGTAGTGGATCAGGACGAAGAAGAGCGCCCCGAGCGCGATGCTCAGGAAGTACAGGAACGCCACCAGCCAGGAGAAGTAGAACTGCTTGAGGTCTGCGCGACCGAGAGCCAACGAACCGATCAGCCCGACGACCAACGCGATCCCGCCCGCCGCGGGCAGTCGCCCCCAGCCATTTCCGGGGGGGATGGAGGCGCGATCCGGGCGAAGGGAATGTGCGGCGTCGCTCAAGGCTCGCGAGCTCCTCTGCGTCCCGAGTTCCGACCGCGGGGCATCACGCCCGCCGCGGCACCAGCTCGACGTGCTTGGCGCCGATCCCGCGGAGAAAGTCCGGTGTCCGCTGCGGATCGAAGCGCGGGTCCCACGATTCGATCGAGATGAAGAACCCGTCGTCGCTCGCACGCGCGAACCGCTCCGCGTGAAACAGCGGATGGAAGAGCATGGGCAGTTGATTCAGGCCGAACATGCCGAAGACCGCGGCGAACGCGGCGAACAGCACACCCAGCTCGAAGACGATGGGAATGAACGCCGGCCAGCTGAAATACGGCTTGCCGCTGTAGACGATGGGATAGTCGACGACGCTCATCCACCACTGCATCAGGAGCGCGCTGGCGGCGCCGACCAGCCCGAGCGCGAGCACCAGGAACGGCAGCCGTGAGCGCCGGAGCCCCATCGCGCGGTCGAGCCCGTGAATGGGAAACGGCGTGTGCGCGTCCCATCTCGTGTAACCCGCGTCGCGCACCTGCTCGCAGGCTTCGTAGAGCGCCTGGGGCGAGTCCAGCTCGGCGAGCGCGCCGAAATGCTCGCCCTCGGGCAGGGACGGCATCAACAAGCCCATCTCAATGCCCCCCTCGCCCCGCGCCGAAGTGGACGTGTGCCGCCGGCATCACGGTCTTCACCTCGGCGGTGGCCACCATCGGCAGGAAACGCACGAACAGACAGAACATCGTGAAGAAGAGACCGAAGCTGCCCGCCAGCGTCGCGAAGTCCCAGACCGTGGGCCTGTAGTAGCCCCAGCTCGATGGCAGGAAGTCGCGGTGCAGCGACGACGCCACGATCACGAAGCGCTCGAACCACATGCCGATGTTGATCGTGATCGACATCAGGAACAGCACCGGCACGCTGGTGCGCAGCTTCTTGAACCAGAACACCTGCGGCGAGAGCACGTTGCAGCCGATCATGATCCAGTACGCCCACTTGTACGGTCCGAACGCGCGATTGATGAAGATGAACTGCTCGTACGGGCTTCCACTGAACCACGCGATGAAGAACTCCATCCCGTACGCGTAGCCGACCAGCGAGCCGGTCAGCAGCATGATCTTCGCCATGTTCTCGAGGTGACGCATGGTCACGATGTGCTCGAGCTTGAAGGCGACGCGCGTGATGAGCATCAGCGTCGTCACCATGGCGAATCCGGAGAAGATCGCGCCGGCGACGAAATAGGGCGGGAAGATCGTGGTGTGCCAGCCGGGCAGCTGGGACACGGCGAAGTCCATCGACACGATCGAGTGGACGGACAGGACCAGCGGCGTCGCGAGCGCCGCCAACAGCAGGTACGCCGCCTCGTAATGCTGCCAATGCCGCGCGGATCCACGCCAACCCAGCGCGAACATGCCGTAGGCGATCTTGCGAACCTTGGTCTTGGATCGATCGCGGAAGGTGGCGAGGTCGGGGATCAACCCGACGTACCAGAACAGCGCCGACACGGTGCCGTACACGCTCACGGCGAACACGTCCCAGAGCAGCGGGCTGCGGAAGTTCGGCCACATGCCCATCTGATTGGGCAGCGGGAACATCCAGTACGCGACCCACACCCGCCCCACGTGGATCCCCGGGAAGATCAGCGCGCACATGACCGCGAAGATGGTCATGGCCTCGGCCGATCGGTTGATCGACGTGCGCCAATGCTGGCGGAAGAGAAAAAGGACGGCCGATATCAGCGTTCCCGCGTGCCCGATACCGACCCAGAAGACGAAGTTGACGATCGCGAATCCCCAGCCGACGGGGACCATCACGCCCCAGATGCCGATGCCTTCCCAGAAGAGCCACGCGATGGAAAGGCCGAAGATCGCCAGCAACCCGAGGGCGACCGCCAGACAGATCCACCACCCGAGCGGCGCGCGATTCTCGATCGGCGCGGCGACGGCCTCGGTGATGGAATGGAAGTCGTGGGTGCCGAGGATGAGCGGCGCGCGCCCGTCGACGGGATCGAAATGAACGTTGTCCGTCGGAACGTGTGGAATGGCGTGGCTCATTCGCTACCAAGCACCCGACTGGCGGCCCGATGTACCTCGTCCGTGATCGACGTCCGCTACGCTACCGACCTCTCAGCCAGCAACCGTTCCCGTTATCCGGGGGGGCGAGATGTCGCGGACCGCTCGCGCGGCGCGACCGAAATAGGCAGGAATCGGGGCGACCTTACCAACGGGCGACATCAGGGTCAAGAAAAACGCGATACGAAATCGTAACTCTGTGATGCGGATCACTGAGTTTCGCGCCGATGCGTCACCAACTGCAGACGCCACAGGCAGCCGGCCGCGTCCACGTTAGGCTTGCGCGCTCATGCCCAACGCACCCTCGCCCGCCACGCCCGAAGCCGCGGCGCTCACCTTCGAGCGCCCCGAGCACGAGACGTTGCTCGTGCGCCTCGCGGGCCGCTGGCAGATCACCGCGCCGCGCCCCAGCGCGGATGCCGTGCTGAGCGAGGCCGCGCGCGTTCCGACGCGACGACTCGCCTTCGACGGGAGCGCGCTGGTGGGCTGGGACACCGCCATCCTCACCTTCCTCGCCCGCGTCGAGGAGCTCGCGCGAGCGCGCTCGCTCACGATCGACCGGGGCGGGTTGCCGGACGGCGTCAATCGGCTCCTGGCGCTCGCCGAGACCGTGCCGGAGAAGAAAGGCGCCCGCGCCGACACTCAGCGCAAGCCATGGCTCGAGCGGGTCGGCCTGGCGGCGCTGGCGACGTTCGACGGCACCGTCGCATTCGTGCGCTTCGTCGGCGAGGCCACCATCGCCGCCTCACGCTTGGTGCGCTTCCAGGCGCGCTTCCGGCCTTCGGACTTCTGGTTGGTCGTGCAGGAATGCGGCGCGCAAGCCCTGCCGATCGTCACGCTCATCAGCTTCTTGGTGGGCCTGATCATGGCGTTCGTGGGCTCCGTCCAGCTCGAGCTGTTCGGCGCTTCGATCTACGTGGCCAACCTGGTGGCGATCGCGATGGCGCGCGAGATGGCCGCGATGATGACCGCGATCATCATGGCGGGCCGCACCGGCGCCGCGTTCGCCGCCCAGCTCGGCACCATGAAGGTCACCGAGGAGCTCGACGCGCTCAGCACGATGGGTCTCGATCCCATCGAGTTCCTGGTGCTGCCGCGCATGCTCGCGCTCAGCCTGATGATGCCGTTGCTCGCGATCTACGCGAACGTCGTGGGCATGATCGGCGGCGCGGTCGTGGGCATCGGCATGCTGGGGCTGGCGCCCGCGCTCTACTGGGACCAGACCGTCGGTGCCGTCACCCTCACGCATTTCGGCACCGGGCTCGTGAAGGCGGTGATCTTCGGAGTGATCGTGGCGATCTGCGGCTGTCTGCGCGGGATGCAATGCGGCACCAGCGCATCCTCGGTGGGGGAAGCGGCGACCTCGGCCGTGGTGACCTGCATCGTGCTCATCGTCGTCACCGACGGGCTCTTCGCGGTGATCTTCAACGTCCTCGGCGTGTGAAGGCACGGGCTCCCGCGACCATGTCCCCCACCGCTTCCGAGGCCGCAGCCCAGTCGCGACCGCCGCACATCGAGGTGCGCGGGCTGACGATGGCCTACGGCAGCTTCGTCCTGATGCGCGACGTCACGTTCACCGTGCGCCGCGGCGACATCTTCATCATCATGGGCGGCTCGGGGTGCGGGAAGAGCACGCTGCTCAAGTACCTGATCGGCTTGAAGGAGACGACCATCGGCGAGATCTGGTACGGCGCCGACAACTTCTCGAGCGCCGATCCGACGCTCAAGGCCGCGATCCAGCGTCGCTTCGGCGTCCTCTACCAGAAGGGCGCGCTCTTCAGCTCGATGACGCTCGCCGAGAACGTGATGCTGCCGCTCGGCGAGTACACGGACCTGAGCCCGCGCGACATGCGCGAGGTCGCCGACCTGAAGCTCGCGCTCGTGGGCCTCAAGGGCTTCGAGGACTTCTTCCCCAGCCAGATCAGCGGCGGCATGCAGAAGCGCGCCGCGTTGGCGCGCGCCATGGCGCTCGACCCGGAGGTGCTCTTCTTCGACGAGCCGTCGGCGGGCCTGGACCCGATCAGCTCGAAGCTCTTGGACGACTTGATCCTGGAGCTTCGGGACAGCCTGGGCGCCACGGTGGTGATCGTCACCCACGAGCTGGCGAGCATCTTCGCGATCGGCGACAACTCGATCTTCCTCGAGCCCGAGGCGCGGACGATCATCGCTCGCGGGCACCCGCGAACGCTGCTCGCCGAGTGCGACGACCCGCGCGTGCGCCGCTTCCTCACCCGCGGCGGCGCCGAAGCCGCGGCCTGAACCGATCCCGCCAATCCGCCGCGAGAAAGCTCAAGCCATGGGAAAGAAGGCCAACCCCACCCTGATCGGCGCGTTCGTCGTGGGCGCCGTGGTGCTGACGGTGACCGGCATCCTGGTGTTCGGCTCGGGACGCCTGTTTCGCACCACCTATCCGTTCGTCCTCTACTTCGACAGCAACGTGAACGGGTTGCGCATCGGCGCGCCGGTCAAGTTCAAGGGCGTCGAGATCGGCTCGGTCACCCAGATCCGCCTACGCCTCGACCAGTCGGAGCGCGACACCCACATCCCGGTGCTGGTCGAGATCGACGACGACAAGCTCAAGTCCGCCGGCGTCACCGGCGACTTCGGCGATCGTCGCGTGATGGCGAAGGCCGTCGAGCTCGGGCTGCGTGGCCGGCTCGAGATGGAGAGCTTCGTCACCGGTGTGCTCTACGTCTACCTCGACTACTACCCCGACACCGCCGCCAACCTCGTGGCGCAATCGGGGCAGCTCCAAGAGATCCCGACCCTGCCCACCCAGCTCGAGCAGGTGCAAAACGCCGTGCGCGAGGTGCTGAATCGCCTCGACAAGATCGACTTCCACGGCCTCGTCGAGCAGCTCACCCACACCGCGGATGCCATCAGCGGGCTGGCTCGCTCCTCGGAGATCCGCACGGCGCTCGATTCGCTCAACCAGACGATGGGCTCGATCCGCCAGTTCGCCGACACCCTCAACGCCAACGTCGGGCCGCTCGCCCAGAGCGTCGTGGGCACGGCGCAGAGCCTGCAGGCCACCGCCGAGCGCACGCTGGCCGTCGAGGCGGAGCTGCGCGACACGCTGCGCAACGTGAAGACCTTGGTCGATCCCGCCTCGCCGCTCGCGTACGAGCTGAAGGACGCGCTTCAGAGCCTCGGCCAGGCGTCCCAGGCCGTGCGCATTCTCGCCGACTATCTGCAGCGCAATCCGAACGCCATCGTCGTGGGCCGACCGCCCGAGAGGAGCACGCCGTGACCCCAGCGCCGTCATCCAGTCGACACCCGCGCGGGTCCGCCGCAGGGCCTCGCGCGCTGCTCGGCCTCGTCGCCGCGGCGAGCCTGACGGCCGCGGGCTGCGGTCTGTCGGCATTCGCGGCGAAGCCGGACCCCACGCGTTTCTTCGTTCTGGCGGCGGCGCCCGCGACCGCGCCCGCCGGCGCTCTCGATCCGAGCCGCACCCTCGGGCTCGGCCCCATCGACATCCCGAGCTACCTCCAACGCCCCGAGCTGGTGGTGCGCGAGAGCGCCACCGAGATCCGTCCTTCCTCGTTCGATCGCTGGAGCGAGTCGCTCGACAAGGGCATCGCGCGAGTGCTCGCTCAGGACCTCTCGACCCGGCTCGGGCTCGATCGCGTGACGCCCTACCCCTGGTATGCCACTCAGGAACCGACCTACCAGGTACGCATCGATCTGCGCTCGTTCGAGGCCACGGCGAAAGGCGAGATCCAGTTGAGCGCGCGCTGGGACGTGAAGCGGCTCGGCGGCGACGGACCGCGCATCCAGCGCGACAGCGTGCTCGCACCTCGCGCCGCCGGCACCGACACGCGCGAGATCGTGGCCGCGCTCAGCGCCGCGCTCGGGCAGCTCGCCGACGAGATCGCCACCGCCGTCGCCACCCTCGACGCAGGTCATCGCTGACGCGGCGCGCCCCGTGCCGGGCGCGCTCCGGGCCATGCGACGATCGGGTCGGGCGGCTCGCCCGCGCGCCCGCACGGCCGCCGGATCGCCCGCTCGCACGACCTTGGCACGAATCCGATTTCATTGCCCATTTTCGTCAACCACTTGACGAAATCGGTCGTTTTGAACGGGCCACCGCGGGGGTGCCGGCGCCCAACCATCGGATTTTGTTGACAATCGATATCAACAGTTGCCGTGTGCTCTCCGGCACGCTTCTTGTGAAGCCCTAGCTTGGCGCACACGGATCGATCCGCTTCGGATCTCGGCCACGGGTGGTCGCTGCGCGGTTCCGCTCCCGGACCCGCAGGCCATTCACGCCCCGCTCGGATGCGGTTCTCACCGGATCGACACCGATGACCACCCCCGAACCCCACCGCCCCATGTCGCGATTGACCTCCGTCAGCCACACCGCCCGCTATCAGGTCGCGCTCACCCAGAGCGAGCGTCGCGAGCCCACGCTCACGCTGGTGCGCGGTCCCGGCATGGGGCGGGTTTTCCCGCTCCTGCCCAGCAAGCGCAGCTACGTGCTGGGGCGCGAGTCCACGTGTGATCTCTTCGTGGACGACCATACGGTGTCGCGCAGCCACGCGCGCTTCGACGTGCGCCAGGTCGACGGGCTCGACATCGTCGTACGCATCCGGGATCTCGGCAGCACCAACGGCACCTGGCTCAACGGCCAGCGCATCCAGGAAGCCATCGTCAACGCCGGAGACAAGATCCACGTGGGCGAGGTGATCCTGCGCTTCGACCTGCTCGACAACATCGATCGGGGATTCGCGTTCCGCGCCGCTGCCGGGGAGTCGCCGACACGCCGCAGCGACCCCCAGATCGAGGCGACCTTCCAGCGCGCCATCGCCGGGATCTGGCTCGCCTACCAGCCGATCGTGAGCTGGGTGGACCGCCGCATCATCGGCTGGGAAGCGCTGCTGCGCGCCGAGGAGCCCGGGCTCTCGGACCCGCATTCGCTGATCGCCCTCGCCGAGCGGCTGGGGCGAGTCTGGGAGGTCGGCCGGATCGCGCGCGCGCGGGCCGCCGACGCCGCCGCCGAGCTGCCGCCCGGCACGATGCTCTTCGTCAACCTGCATCCCAGCGACATCCGCGACGACGATCTCTACCAGCCCACCAGCCCGCTCTCGCGGGTCGCGCACCGCGTGGTCCTCGAGATCACCGAGCGCGCGTCGCTGGACGGCGTCAACGACCTCGACCACCGCGTCGCGCGGCTGCGGCGGCTCGGCTTCCAGATCGCCGTGGACGACCTGGGCGCGGGCTACGCCGCGCTGAGCGTGTTCGCCCAGCTCTCGCCCGAGATCGTCAAGATCGACATGGGGATCGTGCGCGACGTGCACAAGAGCCCCACCAAGGCCCGCGTGATCCGCTCGCTCGCCGACATGTGTCGCGACATGGGCGTGCGCATGATCGTGGAAGGCGTCGAGACCATCGAGGAGCAGCAGAAGGTGATCGAGCTCGGCTGCGATCTGCTCCAGGGTTACCTCTTCGCCAAGCCGGTGCGCGATCTGCCCGGCACCGAGACCCGCGTGTGCCGCTGGCCGAACGGCGAGTTCCCCGCGGAGGTCGCCGAGACCGACCTCATGCGCGCCCGCGAGACCGACGAGCCCGAAGACCGGGATGCGCGGGGGCCGGCGGAGCTCTCCGCGGGCCTCTCGTCCTGAGCGGCGGCTGCACGCCCGCGCCGCATCGGCGCGAGGACGCTCGGCCCGCTTCGGGTCAGGCGGCGATCGCCGCCCGCAAACGCTCCAGCTCACCGGCGTGGGTGCGCACCACCATGCGGGTGCCGTGCTCCTCGTAGGACTCGGAGAGCACCCGACAGCGCGCGTGCACCTCCGAGACCCAGCGCGCCTTCGTGTACGGCACGAAGACGTCGCCGTCCACCATCCCGCGCTCGAAGAACTCGACGATGCGCCTCCGCACCCGCTCCACGTCCGCACTGCGCTTCGCCGACACGACCAGCGCATCCGGAAACTCGGCGGCGCACGCTTGGCGCGCGGCGTCGTCCAGCCGATCGGCCTTGTTGAGCAGCACCAGCTCCGGCGAGTCGCCGGCCTCGAGCTCGCGCAGAACGCCGCGCGTCACCTCCATGTGCTGACGAAACACGGGGTCCGATGCATCCACCACGTGCAACACGAGTGACGCCTCGCGCGCCTCGGCGAGCGTCGAGCGAAACGACGCGACCAGCGCGTGCGGCAGCTTCTTGATGAAGCCAACCGTATCGCTCACCAGGATGCGCGGACGCGTCTCCGGGTGGAGGGCTCGCACCGTGGTGTCGAGGGTCGCGAAGAGCTTGTCCTCCACCAGCACCCCGCTGCCCGTGAGCAAGCGCATCCACGACGACTTGCCGGCGTTGGTGTAGCCGACCAGCGCGACGGTCGCCTGCCGCGCACGGCGATCGCGGCGCGTCGCCGCCTGCTGCTCGATGACCTCGAGCTCGGCGCGCAGCTCGGCGATCCGATCGCGGATCTTGCGGCGATCCAGCTCGACGTAGGCTTCGCCGGCGCCCTTCCCACCCACCCCGCCCTTCTGGCGATCCTTGCCGATGCCGCTCTCGCGCACCCGCGGCGCCTGATAGGTGAGCCGCGCGATCTCCACCTCGAGCGCCGCCTCGCGGCTGCGCGCGTGGCGCCGGAAGATCGCGAGGATCACCGAAGTGCGATCCAGGATCTCGGCGCCGGTGGCGCGCTCGAGATTGCGCGCCTGGGAAGGCGAGACGTCGTGGTCGAGGATCACGACCGAGGCCTTCTCGCGCGGCGGCGCGGCGGACGGGGCCTCGTGCGCTTCCCCCTCGTCGAGGTCCTCGGCGTCCGGCTCCTCGACCGGCTCGTCGACCTCGTGCTCGCGCTCCTCCGCCGCGGCGTCCTTGCTCCGGCGCTTGGGCGGGCCGATCGGGACCACGCCGGTGCCACCGGTCCAGCGCGCGAGCTCCCGCAGCTTGCCCGCGCCGACCACCGCCGAGGCGGCGAGCGACGCGCGTCGCTGCGTCACGCGCCCCACCACGCGAACCCCGAGCGTCTTGGCGAGCCGCGCCAGCTCTTCCAGCGACGACTCGAACTCCTCGTCGGAAACGCCCGAAAGCTGGACGCCGACCAGCACTCCCACTTGCTGCGCGTTCGCGGACATGCCCCGCAAGATGGGCCGCCGCCCACCCCCGGGCAACCCCTCGAACCCCTCGAACCTCGAGCTCGTCGAGCGCGCGAGCGCGTGGACGCTCTCGGCTCCTCGGAGGATCCGGCGCCACGAGGTGACCGCTCCGGCTCGCTGGGACCTCGGCGACTCGCTCCGGATCCCTTCGTGTCGAAGCTCGGAGGGCTGCCTCCGCGGCGTCGACCCGTGCTCGCATTCGCGTGGTCGGGGCCTCCGGGGACCGCTGTCTTCCCGCCGCAATCCTCTACATACTTCCGCAGCTCGGCCGCGCCCTGAGCGGTCCGCGATGACGCGCAGCTCGGGTGTAGGCGATGCGAGCGTCATGCGCGTCTCTCGGCTCGTCACCCGAATCGCGATCGGTGTCGCGCTCTGCGCAGCGGCACCCGCGATCAGCGACGCCCAACAGCCGAGACACGAGACGGCGGCGCTCGAGCAGCAGCTCGCGGCGACCACCGGCACCGCCCGCATTCCGGTGCTTCTCGAGCTCGCAGCGCGCAAGCGCGACCAGCCCGGAGACGTGATTCGGCTCGCCGACGAGGCGATCACGCTGCTCGCCCTCCGACCTTCGGTGGTCGACGAAGTGGCGGCGCGCAGCGCCCGCAGTTACGCGCTACAGGCACAGGGCGATTACCCGGCGGCGCTCGCGGAAGCGCAGCGGGCCGAACGTGCCGCGCGCATGACAAGGGACGACGCGCTGCTCGGCGAAGCGCTCTACCACGTGGGACTCGCCGAGTGGCGAATGGCGCGCTATTCGGAAGCGCTCGAGCACGCCGAGCAGGCCCGCAGCCTCCAGTCGCGGCGCGGCGACTCGGTGGCCCTGGTGCGCACGCTCAACCTGATCGGCGGAGTTCACCACTCGGAGGGCAGCCTCGACGCCGCGCTCGAGAGCTATCTCACCGCGCTGCGCGCGAGCGAGGCGATCGGTGACGAGCAATCGGCTGCGCGCTCACACAACAACATCGGGCTCGTCTACTGGGATCTCAAGCGCAACCAGGAGGCGCTCACCGCGCTCGAGCGGGCGCTCGCGATCCACGAGCGCGTGGGCCCGCTCGAGAACCTCGCGAACACGCTCAACAACGTGGGCATGGTGCTGCTCGAGCTCGGCCGCCCCCTCGAGGGCATCCCGTATCTGGAGCGCGCACTGGCGCTGGATCGGGAATCCGGGAACCTGTTCGGGCAAGCCAAGGACCTGAGCAACCTCGGCTGGGCGCAACAGGCGCTCCACGAGCCGGCGCGGGCGATCGCGTTCCACGAGCAGGCGCTCGCGCTGCGAGAGCACATCGGAGACAAGGACGGAATCGTGCGCACCACGGGCGCGATCGCCGCAGTCCGGCTCGAACGCGGCGAGACCGCGGCCGCCATCGCCCTTCACGAGCAGGCGATCGCTCTCGCCGAGGAGATCGGCGATCGGCTGGACCAGATCGCGCAGCTCGAGGCGCTCGCGAAAGCCCGTGAGGTGGCTGGCGACTCGAGCGGTGCGCTGGCCGCGTATCGCCGATTTCACGAGTTGCAGACCACACTCGACGACGAGCGCTCGAAGCGCCACGTCGCCGAGCTCGAAGCGCACTATCGACTGCGGGAGCGCGAGCACGAGCTGGCGGCAGCCGAGCAGCTCGCCGCATCGCGCAGCACGCAGCTTCGCTGGCTCTGGGCCGGTAGCGGCCTGCTCGGTGGCAGCCTCGTGCTGCTCGGTGTCCTCTACACGCTGCGAGGCCGAGCGCAGCGCGCCCTCGCCGAGTCCGAACAGCGCTACCGCGCGCTCTTCCAGAGCTCGGTCGTGCCAACCTTTCTGATCGAGAGCGGCACGCGCCGCGTGCTCGACCTCAACGATCCCGCCCGAGCCCTGTGCGGCGGACGATCGGCGGCGACGACGCAGACGATCGACACCCTCGAGCCGCAGTGGATTCGCCAGGCGCTGTGCCGCGCGCTCGACACGGCCACGGTGGGCGAGCCGCTCGCCGTGGACGACTGCGCGAGCGAGCCCTCGGGCCAAACCCGCTGGACCGAGATCCGCGGCAGCGCGGTGGCGCTCTCCGGCCGTGCGTGCCGACTGGTGAGCATCCGCGACATCACCAAGTCGCGCATTCAGGAGGAGGCGCTTCAGCGCGACGCCAAGATGCAATCGCTCGGCGCCCTCGCCGGAGGCATCGCCCACGACTTCAACAACGCGCTCACCGGAATCATCGGCCACGTGTCGCTGGCACGGGAAGGCGAGCCGCATGAGCGGGCGGAGATGCTCGATCTCGCGGAGAAGGCGGCGCTCGGCGCGCGCCGCCTCACCAATCAACTGCTCGCGTTCGCTCGTGGAGGGCAACCCGCGCGCCGCCCCACCAACACCGGACGGCTCCTCCGCGACGCCGTGGCGCTGGCCGGGGCCGGCTCGCACATGCGCGTGGACTACGAGATCCCCGACGACCTGTGGCCCGCTCACGTCGACGCCAGCCAGTTCAGCCAGGTCGTCAGCAATCTCGTCGTCAACGCGCAGCAGGCGACCGCCCAGGGTGGGCGGCTGGTGGTCCGCGCGTCGAATTGCCAGAGCGCTCCCGTGAATGGCGGCACGACGGACGAGTCACGCTACGTACGGATCGATTTCGAGGACAACGGCAGCGGCATCGCTGACGACATCCGCGGCCGCGTCTTCGATCCGTACTTCACCACCAAGAGTGGCAACAACGGTCTCGGGCTCACGACCGCGTTCACGATCTGCCGCAACCACGGGGGCGCGCTGACGTTCACCTCGCGGGTCGGCGAGGGCACGACGTTCAGCGCGTACTTCCCGGCAGCGAGCGAGCCCGTCGCCGAGCCGGCGGCGCCACCTGCGGCACGCCCGGTCGGTATCGGCAGCATCCTCGTGCTGGACGACGAGCCGCTGGTCCGAAACGTCCTGAAGCGCATGCTCGAGCAATGGGGCTACACCGTCGAAACGGTCGCCGACGGGCGTGCGGCGGTGGAGCGCTACGCCGAGCGCTTGGAGCGCGGCGCCCCATTCGATCTCCTGATCATGGACCTCACCATTCCCGGCGGCATGGGCGGCCGGCAGGCGATCACCGAGATCCTCGCGATCGATCCGCGAGCGCGCGCCGTGGTCGCGAGCGGCTACTCCGATGACCCGACGATGTCCCAGTATCGGGAGGCGGGCTTCATCGCCGCCCTCGCCAAGCCGTTCCGCAAGGCCGAGCTGGCGCAAATCCTCGAAGCCGCGATGCCGAGTCCCTCTGCCCCGAGCTGAGCGTCCTGCACAACGTCAGCGACGAGAGCGCGCGCTCGGTACGTGCGGGCGGGGCACCCGCCGCACGTACCCGCCGCACGGTCGGAGGACCGACTCCACGCCGACGCGGACCGTGCGCTCACGACGCGCACGCACGCCCCCGAGGAAGCCGCCCGGAGGTGCCCGCCCGGAGGTGCCACCTTCGAGCCGGCGATCTCTGCTGCCTCCGAGCAGCACGAGCGGGTGCACGCGATCGGGTCGCAGCAAGCTCCGGCGGAGCGAGATCTCGCGCCCACTCGCTGTGTCATCTGCGTCACGTTTCTGGCCTCCGTGTGTCGAATCTGAACGGGCTGGTTCGGCAGCTCGAGACCGGATTCGTGCTCCCGCGCGCGATGCACGCGAGCGCGCCTCGGAAATCACGAGACTTTTTCGGGTGTGGGGCCCGGGGACGAGTCGATGGCTCCCTGGCACCTCGCTTGCGATGGGGTCAGGGCACTTCGCGAATCCCTCTCCCCAGGGTCGCGCCGACTGCGCGAGACCGGCCTCCGAGCCCCGCTTCCCAGCGAGGCTCGCGAGGTCGGTCCTTTTTTGTGTGGCCTTCGCTCCTGCGTCGTCCTTGCGTGCGCTCGTCGGAGCATGCGAAACCCGCTCGCGAGCGGACGAGCGGGTTGTGAACTTCCGAGCTTCCCACGGCACCGCCCGACGGGCAGGAATCGCGGCGCTCGTCCTCACGGCGCTGGTCGCGGCGAGCTGCGAATCGAACGCACCCACCGCCCCCGCGGACTGTTTCGACCCCCGAGCGTGCAGCCTCGCCGACGCCGCTGCGACCGCGGGCATTCGCGTGGGCGTGGCCGCCGCACCGGGCGATCTCGCCGTCGAGACGCTGGTCACGCGCGAATTCGACGCGCTCAGCCTCGAAGGCGAGCTGCTCTGGGAACACGTCCACCCTGCGCGTGACCGCTGGGACTTCGACGCCGCCGATCGCACCCTCGCGTTCGCGGCGGCGCATCACCTGGAAACGACCGCTACGCACTTTCTGTGGGACCAGGCGGTGCCCATCAGCTCCACCCCCGACTGGGTGAAGGCGATCACCGATCCCGACGAGCTGCGGGCGGTGATGCGCGAGCACATGCGCATGCTGGGCCAGCGCTACGGCAAACAGGTGACGCGCTGGAACGTCGTCAACGAGCCGCACCGCTACTTCGACGACGTTCTCTATCCCAACCACTTCCACCGCGTGCTCGGTCCGGACTACATCGCGGAGGCGTTCCGGATCGCCGCCGACGAGGCGCCGCGATCCCAACGCTGGCTCAACGAGATCCTCACCGAGTACGAGCCCAAGAAGGCGGACGCGCTGGTGCGGCTGGCGCGCGATCTGGTGGAACGCGGCGTTCCGATCGACGGCGTGAGCCTCCAAGGCCATCTCTTCGTGGGCGAGGCGGACTGGGAGATCGTGCGCGACACGCTGGCGCGGCTCTCGGCCCTCGGCCTCGCGACCGGGTTCTCCGAGGTGGACGTGCCGGTGCTGCCGTTCTCGCCGGATCGGCTCCAGATTCAGGCCGACCGCACCGTTCGCCTCATCGACGCGTGCCTCGCCGCGCCGCGCTGCGGCTCGATCACCTGGTGGGGGATCGACGACTCCGTCTCGTGGCTGAACTGGTTTCTCGCGCCAGGGCTTTCGCCGTTGCTCTTCGACGAGTCCCTCGCACCCAAACCCGCCTACTTCGCCGCCAAGGAACGCCTCTTCCGCGGCCGCGAATGAGGACGTCCACTCACCAGCGCGAGCGGCGCGAGCGGCGCATTCGCAGCTCAGCGGAACCAGCTCGCGAATCGCTGCGTCGCCGCTCGAAACAGACCCGACTCTGGGGGCCGCGGCGGTTCCGCCTGCCGCAGCGGATGATCACCAAGATCCGGCCAATACTCGCTCGGTTCGCGCGCCCAGGGCGCGCGATGCCGCGGATTGCGCGGATCCCGCCCTTCGAAACTCGCCTGGGCCTCACAATCGTGCAGCACCGACGAAACGTCACTCGCCACTCGCTCCAGAAAGGACGCGGCCGTCTTCGCCAGCGGATGGATCACGTTGCGGCGCGACTCGGGTGCAAGGTAGTGCACGTGACCGGCGCGATCGCCGCTTCGAACGAGCGTCAAGAAGCCGTGGCTCGACGAGCAGCCGAAGACGAGCCAAGAATCGTCGGGCGGGTAGATCGAAGCGGCGGCCGTCCACTTGTTGCGCTCGACGATCCACCGAAGATCACCGCCAGGCTGAAGGCGCCGCGTCGCGGGAAGCCAGTCGACGATGGGTAGCAGTCGGAGCAACGGCTCCGGCCCGCGTTCCGATCGGAGGATGCAGATCTCGGCGCCGTCCGCGACGTCGTAGAGCGACCGCAATCCACCAGCGGGCAGCTCGGGCGGTCCGAGCAGCGTGGCGGCGCGCTGGAGCGCGAAGCCGGGTGGGGGTGGCCCGAGGAAGTGCTCGACGGGAACTGCAACCTCGGGCAATCCCGCGAGCTCGATCGCGGGAAAGAGCAAGCCCGGGTCGAGATCGTCGAAGAGGCTGAGGAACGAACGCGCCGTTGGCTTCCGCGGCAGGCGACTCACCGGTTCTCGGTGATGTCGGTGAGGCGAGACTTCTGGCCGGGCATGGCTGCGAGGACGCGGTTGCGCCCCGACCGCTTGGCTTCGTAGAGCCACTCGTCCGCGCTCTTCAAGAGCTCGTCGGCGGTGGCGGCGTCCTCGGGAAAGGTCGCGATGCCGCCGCTCAGCGTCACGGCGCCGCGCGGCTGGCGCTCCGCGTGCGGGAACGGGTGCTTCTCGACGAAGCGCCGGAAGCGATCGGCCATGAACTCGGCCACGTCCTTGGGCGTGCGGCGGAAGAGCACCACGAACTCCTCGCCGCCGTAGCGTGCCGACACGTCCACGGCGCGCGGGAAGTTCTTCTTCACGAGCATCGCCAGCTCGGAGAGCACCGCGTCTCCCGCGGGATGGCCGTTGGTGTCGTTGTAGTGCTTGAACCAGTCGATGTCGAAGAGGAAGAGCGAGAGCTGCTTGCCGGTGTCGCGCGCCTCCTCGACCTCGCGCGCGAGATTGTCGAGGAAATAGCGCTTGTTCTTGAGACCGGTGAGCGAGTCGGACTCGGCGCGCTCCTCGAGCTGGCGCGTGAGCGCCGCCTGCTTGAGCGCCGTGCCCGCCACCACGCCGAGGCTCGCGAGCAAGCTCTTGGTACCCGGTGTCAGGCCCGGCTCGACGCCGCCCATCGCGACGACGCCCAGCACCTCGCGCTCCCACACGATCGGCGCGGCCACGTCGAGCCCGTCGTCGCAGGGGCGAACGGGACGGCGCTCACGATCGTTGATCGCGAACAGGCCACGCGCCGCGTCGCGGCTCACCACCACGGCGCCCATCGCCGCCCGGCCCACGAGCCCGATGCCGGGCTCGACGTCGAAGCTGCTGCGCCGGTCCTGCTCGTAACCCTTGAGCGCCCGCGGCTCGACGGGTCCGCCGCGCTGAGCGCGCAGCAGCACGATGATCCGGCGCGGCTGGAAGAGCGTGTCCACCGCCTCCAGCAAGACGTCGGGGATGTCGCGTTCGGGAAGCCGCCGCGAGAATCCGCGCAGCACTTCGGGCAAGCGGTGGACGCGCTCGACGAGATGGCTGTACGCCGAGCGCGCGACCCCACCGTGGTCGCCCCCACTGCGGGAAGGTGGCTCGAACAACATGGATTCAGGGCCTCGACCTTCCCGGGTGAACGACCTCGCCCGGTGCTGCTCAAGAGAATCGCATCGACACGGGTCCGCGCGCTAGAGCAGCGCCACTGCGACCCGCGCGGAGCCACCCGGCGGGGATCGCATCATCCGCCTCGTTTCGACCTCGAGGCGGCGGGTACCGCCCATTCAGCGCGCACCGAAGCGCAGCTTCTCGGCGGCGAAACCGAGCCCCGAGCGCCGTGAGCTGCTGGCGTTCTTGCGTTCCTCGCGCTCTTTCTCCTTGCGCGACTCGAAGAGCCGAATCTCGCGCAGGGCTTCGTGGCTCTTGGGATCGAGCTTGAGCGCCGCGCGGTAGTAGCTGAGCGCCTTGTCGACGTCGCCGCGGGCCTTCCAGTAATGGCCGACCCCGATCCGATAGGACGCGTTGTTCGGCTGTAGATCGACCGCCTTGCGCAGCGACGCCTCGATCGCCTGGCGATTCGCCGAGCTCTCCACGCCGCGCGCGCGCTGCAGCGATTGCGCGAGCAGGAAGTGGTACTCGGCCTCGGTCGCGTGAAGCGCGATCGCTCGCTGGAAGTGCTGGATCGCCACCTCGAAGTTCGCCTGCTTGAAGGCCAGCCGTCCCTTCTCGTGGTCGATCATCGCCTCGATGATGGCGCTGGCCTCGAGGCGCTTCTTCTCGCGCTCGGGGTCGGCGAGCTTCTTCAGGTACTCCTGACGGCTCGCGTCGGTGCGCAGGTCCTGGAACGCTTGGTTCAAGCGCGACGCGAGCTCGCGCACCTTGGAGAGCTCGTCCTCTTTCATGACCGAGAGGAAGCGGTCGGGATGGTATTGCTTGGCGAGCTTGAAGTAGGCCGATTTGATCTCGTCGAGCGGTGCGTCCTGCTTGACGCCCAAGAGCTCGAACCAGTTGCGCTTCATGAGCTCGGCGTGCTGCGCGAGGAGCTCCGTCCGCGCGGCTTCCATCGAGTCGGGCGCCTTCGCCGGCTCGGGCGCGGCGGGCTTGGTCTCGGCGCCGGGCGTCGTCGCCGCGGGCGCGACCGCGCTCGCGGCCGTGGGCGTCGCCGTCGCCGCCGGCTTCGCGGGGTGCAGCGGGAGCACCACCGGCTTGGCAGCTTGAGGTGCGCTCGGCGCGGCCGGCGTGATCACCGCCGCAGCGGGCTTCGCCTCGGCGGTCGCGATCTGCGCCAGCGCCGCCGGGCGCGCCGGCGCGCTCAGGTGCGGTGGGATCTCCGCAGGCGAGGGCGAACGCGGCGTGTCCACGCGATCGGTGGGGGCCTCGCGAAACCGCGATTCCCTGTCGCCACCACTCGCGGGGGCCGCGGCGGCCGCGGAAGCCTCCGCGACCCCGGGCGCACCACGAGGAGGTGGCGTGGCGGGCGGTGGGGGCGGCGACACGGCAGGCGCGGAGGGGGGCGCGGAGACAGCCGATGGCGCCTCGGCGGACGGGGCACCGGCGAGCTTGATGTTGCTCGGCGCCTGGTTTCGATCCACGATCACCAACGCGGCACAGCTCGGGCACTTGAACTGGAAGCGCTGATGGTGGATGCCATCCAGGTTCAGATTGAACGCCGCCTGACACTTTTCACAGGTGATTCGCATGAGTCGTCGCCCCGCCCTCGACCGAGCTTCCGTGAGCATGGAAGCCTTGGTAGCGGGGAAAGCAGTTTCCGTACCGATCGCGCCGGACGCGAGCCGCGAGCGGCCTGCCGACGATTGGTGACAATCCGAATGAACTCGGCCGTTTCCCGATGGGCTCGGCATGCCACGCGAAACCGCCTGGCCCGCAGACCGCCGACCACCTGACGGTTCGTCACACCTCTGACGCCCAAGACGTACCCTCTGGAGACTTCCATGATCGAGAACGTGTCGAGCTTCGCCCGCGCCGCCGACGTCGTGATCGATCTGCTTCGCGAGATGCTCGACGAGCTCCGCGGCATGCGGATCGAAGTGACCCAGACGCTGGGGTCCATCCGAACGGACCTCACGACGCTGCAAGCCGAGCTGGACCGGGTGGGCAAGGCGCTCGTGCAGTCGCCCGACACGCCGCCACCACCGCGCCCCTCGCCCGTGCACCGGTCGGCCACCAAGCACGCCACGCGCGGCCCCGCCCGCCGCCGCTGAGCGGCTCGCCCGGCTCCCGCGCGGCCGCCCGCTGACCCGGGAGCGGACTGGTATGGTTGGCGCATGGGCGGCGTTGGGACGGGCACGCAAACCCTCCGCCGGCGGAACCGTTCACGGCGGACGCCGCACTCGAGTTTCTCGACCGCACCGATCACGCCGCCGGCGTCAGGCATCGACGACTCGCGACGAACGACGTGCCGAGCCCGATGAGCTCCCACGCCCCTGCTAGCCGCGACGTGCCGCTGGTCCGCCAGCTCGAAGCGCCATCCGAGCTGCGCGGCATCTCGGTGATCCTGTTCAGCGGCGGACGCGGCACCAGCTCGATCGCGCGGGCGCTGGTCGCGCACCCGCAGGTGCGTCTGACGGTGCTGGTGAACGCGTACGACGACGGACTCTCGACCGGCCGGCTGCGGCGCTTCGTCCCCGGCATGCTCGGTCCCTCGGACGTGCGCAAGAACGCCGCGGCGCTGATGCCGACGGACGAGCGTTGCCAGCGCGCCCTGCAAGCCATCCTCGAGCACCGGCTTCCCGAAGGGATCTCGCGTGACGCGGCACGCGCCGTCCTTCGCGCCCTCGCGGGCCGCGGCGAGGCGCCGGTCGATTTCCGTCACGCGCAGCTTCTGCCGCAGTTGAGCCTCCGCCAGGCGAGCGAGCTCGCGCGCGCGCTGGACGCCTTCGCGGCGCACGAGGAGGCCGCCCATCGCGCGGGGACGGACTTCGAGTTCGGCGACTGCTCGCTGGGGAACCTGGTGTTCACGGGCGGATACCTCGACCGCGGACACGACTTCAACGCCGCCGTCGACTGGTTCGGTGCGCTCTGCGAGTCGCGCGCACGGATCTGCAATCTGACGGACGGCCGGAACCTGGTGCTGGTCGGCTTGAAGGCGGACGGACGATTCCTGCCCGACGAAGCCTCGATCGTCGCTCCCCAGGACGCGACGGCGATCGAGGAGATCTTCTTGCTGCCGGACTATCTCGGCGCGGACGAACGCCGCGATCTCGAGCGTCTCGACCTCGCGGGCCGCCGCCGTTTCCTGCGCGAGCGGGAACGCGCTCCCGAGCCGAACCCGGCGGCCGTCGCGGCGCTCGAGCACGCGGACGTCATCGTGTACGGCCCGGGAACCCAGCACTCCTCGCTCTTCCCGAGCTATCTGACCCGCGCCGTTCCCGACGCCATCGCGGCCAACCAGCGCGCCGTCAAGGTCTTCATCGCCAACCTCCACGAGGACCACGACATCCGCGATCGCTCGCTCGCCGAGATCCTCGACCTCTTCGCTTTCTACATGAGCGGCAAGCAACCGACGCGGCGGCCGCCGCCGACGCTGGTCACCCGGCTCTTCGCGCACGCGCCCGACGCCGTCGCGACGGGCACCAACCCGCTCGCGACGTGTCTTCCGCTCGAGACTCCGGCCGACTTCGCCTCGATCACCGCGCGCGACTGGGAGCTCGGCGGCGGTCGCCACTCCGCGGGGATGACCGTGGAGGAGATCTTGCGGCTGGTGGGCAGCGCCCAGGGCCTACGGGTGCGGCCGACGCGCGAGATGGTGTCGATCGTGGTGCCCGCGCTCGACGAGGAGCGCAGCGTGGGCGCCGTGCTCGACGAGCTCTTGGCGCTGCGCTTCGCGGCGCCGACACTCGAGCTCGAGGTCGTGCTGGTCGATGGCGGCTCGCTCGACGCCACCGCCTCGATCGCACGTTCCCGGGCCGGCGTGCGGGTCTACGAGCTGGCACGCGGCTCCGGGCGGGGTGCCGCGCTCAGGCTCGGGATCGAGAAAGCGCGCGGCAACGTGATCGTGTTCTTCCCCGCCGACGGCGAGTACCGCGCCTCCGACGTGCTGCGCGTGGTGGAGCCCGTGCTCGCCGACGAGTACCTCGCGGTCTTCGGCAGCCGCGCGGTGAAGTGCGTGGACCTCACCGGACGGCTCAAGTCGATCTACGGCGACGACACGCTCGGCTACCTGGTGGGCAAGTACGGAGGCATCGCGATCAGCATCGCGTCGCTCTTGCTCTACAACCGCTTCGTCACCGATCCGCTCACGACGCTCAAGGCCTTCGACGCGTCGCTGCTCAAATCGCTCGACCTGCGCGCCCGGGGCGTCGATCTCGAAGGCGAGATCGTCGCCAAGCTCTGCGAGGCGCACGAGTACATCCTCGAGGTCCCCGTGTCCTACGCGCCGCGCACCAAGGCCCAGGGCAAGAAGACCCGGGTCGGCGGCGGCCTGCAGGTGATCGCGCGGCTGGTGACGCAACGCCTGCGCCTCGCGCTGCGCCGAACGCTTCAGAAGCGCGAGTCGAGAGCCGTCCAGACGAGCGCGCGATAGGGCGCCATCTCCATCTTGGTCTCGAAACGCCGCCGCACGAAGTTGATCGCCTGGCGGACGATCTTGAGGGGATGGCTGAGCAGCTTGAGCAGCAAGAACGAGCGATAGAGCTTCATCCGGAAGAGCGAGAGCGCGGCGTAGTCGGCGCGCCAGCTCGGGCTGAAGCTGAGCTCGGATAGCGTCTCGTAGCCGGTGAGCTCGGGAAAGATCGCGGCGCCGGGGATCGGCGCCACCACGAAGAGCGCGATCTCGTCGAGGCCCCCGAGCGTGAGCGATCGCGCGAGATCGGCCGTTTGCTCGAGATCGGCCCCGGTCTCCCCGGGGAAGCCGAGCACGAAGCAGGCCTGCGATCGGATCCCGACCTCGTTCATGCGCCGCACCAGCCGCAGCGCGTGGCCGGGGTCGAACGGCTTCTCGATCAGATCCAGCACCCGTGCCGAGCCGCTCTCGGGCGAGATCGAGACGTACCGGCAGCCGGCGGCCGCCATCAGGTCGATCGTCTCCTCGTCCTTGAGGGTCTCGACCTTGGTGCCGGCGACGATCTTCCACGTGACCTCGAGCTTGCGATCGAGGATCTCCCGGCAGATCGCGCGCGTGCGGCGGTCGTCGATGGTCGGGTTCAAGTCCTCGACGTGGAACTCGCGCACGCCCAGGGTGCGCGCGAAGTGCTCCATCTCGTCCACCACGCTGGTCGCCGAACGCGGCCGCCAGGTGCGGCGGTTGGTCTTGGGGACCACGCAGAACCGACACGGGTACGGACAGCCACGTGACGTGAGGATGGGCAGGTAGCGGTCGCTGGTGAGCGGGCCGTGGGCGAAGTGGAGCCGCCAATAGCTCTCGACCGGGAAGAGATCCCAGGCCGGAAACGGGAGCTGGTCGAGCGCTCGGTCGAAGCCTGCTGGCTCGTTGCGAAAGGACGGGCTCAGCACGCCGTCGACCTGTGCCAGCGAGGCGCGGTCGGATGCGAGCGCCGCGACCACCCGCAACCCTCGGCGCTCCGGCTCGCCGGTCAGCAGGTAATCCGCGCCCGCCTCGAACAAGGAGCCCGCCACGGGCTCGAGCGCGTACGCCGTGACGGCCTGCGTGTTCTCGACCACGATCCGCGGCAGCGCGGGGTGCCGCTCGCGCAGCGCGCGCAGGATCGACACCACCGCCAGGTGGTTCACCACCTGGTTCGCGTAGACGAACACGCCCACGGCATCGTCGGGGATCCGCTCCGCCACCTCGGCGGGCTCGAGCCCCAGCACCATGAACCCGTGCTCGCGCCGGACCTGGCGCGGAGCGCTCGCGAAGGCGTCGATCACGCGCACGTCGTGACCGGCGCCGCGCAACGTGGCGGCCAGCGACGCGAGGCCGATGGGCATGTAGACGATGCCCGTGGTGAAGCGATCGCTGCGCTGCACCAACAGATTGGGACTGACCAGCGCTACCGTGCTCACGGGGATCTCGCGAGAAGAGTCTGGCGCATCGGGCGCGACGACGGCCGGTCAGCGGAACCGGTAGCGCAGCAAGGTCTGGATCGCGATGAGCCCGTCGATCGCGCGGATCTTCTTGCCCTCCTCGACCGAGCGCGGCACGTATGCGATGGGGACCTCACGAATCGGGATCCCTTGATGGATGAGCTTCGCGGTCAGCTCGTGATCGGTCTCGAACCCGGCGGTCTCCACCGTGATGCTGCGCAGGAACGAGGTCGGGTAGATCTTGTAGGCGGTGAGCAGGTCGGTCAGCCAGCGGCCGTAGAGCGCCAGCGTCAGCGTCGAGAGGAGGATGTTCATCCCCCACGGACCGAGCCCCTGACGCGGATGTCGCGCCGGCGTCGGCCAGCGCCAGCCACGGTCGCGGAGCACGCCCAGCGGCCGGCTCCCGTACACCGCGACGCGATCTTCCCCGCGCAACGCCTCGAGCATCGGCCGGTAATCACTCGGGTCGTACTCGAGATCGGCATCCTGGACGAGCACGAAGTCGCCGGTCGCCTCGCGCACGCCGTGCTGCACGGCGGCCCCCTTGCCGCGGTTCTCCTGGTGCAGCACGCGCGCGAAGCCGACCGACTCGGCGACCGAACGGGTGTCGTCCTTCGAACCGTCGTCGACCACCACGATCTCCTTCGCGTACCCGAGCCGCTCGGTATCCACGGCGAACACCCGCCGCAGCACCTCGGCGAGATGGGGGCCCTCGTTGAAGGCCGGCACGACGATACTGAGCGTCTTCATCGTTCATCCTCTCACGCGATCGACTCGGGAACGGTCACGGTGGCGCCGCCGACGTGCGCCGGCGCAGCTCGGCGCTCGCCAGCGCGAGATCGTCGGCGGTGTTGATGCCGAAGCTCTCGGTGACGTCGTCGAGACGCACCGCGAGCACGCTCCCCGCGCCTCGCTCGAAGCGCGGGAGCAGCGGCAGCAGATTGAGCTCGCCCGTGCGCGAGCCGCGCGCCGCCGGATCGCCGAGCTCGCGCAAGACCGAGAACAACGCGGCGGCGTCGAACGCGAACACACCGCAATCGCTCTCGCCGGGCCCGGCGCCCATCGGGTCTCCCTCGCGCTGCTGTCGGACACGGAGGAGCCGGCCCTGCGTATCGCGCTCGAAGCGGATGTAGGGATCGTCGCGCATCACCGTGGGAAGGGTGAGCAAGGCGCCCAGGCGGCGCTCGTGTGCGCCGACGCAAGCGCCGAGGGTCCGCTCCCGAACCAGCACCTGGTCTCCCCACACCACCAGCGCGCCGGGCGTCCGCACCTCGGGCTCCGCGCGGATCACCGCGTCGGCCATGCCGATGGGGCTGGGCTGCTCGACCACTCGCGCCGCCTCGCCCAGCCTGGCGCGCACGATCGGCTCCACCTCGGCGCGCGCCGCGGGCGCCACCACGAACACGAACCGCGACGCCACCGGCTCGATCGCGTCGACGAGCCAGTCGAGCGCGGTCCGTCCGAGCACCGGACAGAGCAGCTTGGGCCGATCCAGCCCGAGCCGCGAGCCGCGCCCTGCAGCGGGGATGATCGCCGTCCACCGCTCCTTCCGCACCGGCCGATCCGGAAGCTCCGCGATCGCCACCACACGTCTGGGCTCCGACGACGCGAGCTCCGCGACACCGTCGATGACGGTCTCGGCCCCCAGCGCCACGAGCTCCTCGGGGAGCAGCAGCCCGGCGCAACCGATCACCGCCAAACCGGCGGCGCGTGCGGCGCCGATCCCGGCCGCGGAGTCCTCGACCACCCGCACCGCCCCGGGAGGAACGTCGAGCGCGCTCAGCGAGCGTAGATAGATCTCCGGCGCGGGCTTGGCCGCGCGGACGTCCTCGCCGCTGATCACGCTGGCGAAGAGCGCGCGGCTGTGGGAAGCGTCGAGGAAGATCTCGACGGCGTCGCGGCTGGCGGCGCTGGCGAGCGCCAGCCGGTGGCGGGCGGCGAGCGCCGCGAGGGTCTCGGCCACGCGCGGCGCCAAGGGCGGCGCCGCGCGCAGGTGCGCGCGAGCGAGCTCGCGCTTGCGCGCGACCAGCGTCCGCAGCAGCTCGTCGTCGACGGCGACGCCCGCCTCGCCCAGCAGCCGCGCGATCGCCTCGTCGGTGCGCACGCCAGCGATCCGCGCGTAGTCGACGGCGACGCCGAACGGCTCGAGCGTGCGCCGGAACGACTCGCCGTGGATCGCCGCGGAATCCCAGAGCACGCCATCGAGATCGAAGATGAGCGCATCGACCCCGGCGAGCACGCTCAAGGACGGCTCCGCGCGAGCACCAGGAACTGCGACAGGTGGTACGTGAACGGCAGGTGCCCGAGCCCGAGCGCGCGGACCAAGCGATGCAGCGGTCCGACCGGCCGCGCGCACAGCGACGCTCGCTGCAGCACGTAGCCCCATTCGAGGGTCTGCCAGAGCGGCCGGATCGCGAGCACGTCGAAGCCGCGCTCGTCCAGGAAGCGGCGGATCGTGGCGCGGTCGAAGTACGTGAGATGGACGCTGAGGAAGAAGGGCCAGCGCCAGCCCATCGCGCGGGCGACGACCCCCGAGAGATCCGGATAGCTCACCACCAGGTGCCCGCCGGGGCGCAGGACCCGCCGCACCTCGGTGATCGCCGCGCTCGGATCGGTGAGATGCTCGAGGACGTCCCACAGCGTCACCAGGTCGAACGAGGACTCGGGAAAACGCTGCTCCGCGAGCGTGCCGGCCCGGACGTCCACGCCGTAGCCGTCGCGCGCCTGGCTCGCGAGCCAGCGGCTCGGCTCGACTCCCGTCGCGGCGTATCCGCGTTGCTTCGCGGCAGCGGGAAACGCGCCACCGGCGCAGCCGACGTCGAGCACGCGGGTGGCGCGCGGGTCGAGCGCGAGCTGCCGCTCCAACCACCGCAGGCTGCGGTCGAAGGTCCGGATGCGCATCGGGTTCTGCTCGAAGAAGGTCGGATCCACCGCGTCGGCGTAGGCGGACACGATGAGATCGGCACGAATCCGCGGGCTCAGGTACGCGACCGAGCAGCGGTCGCAGCGGACGAGCTGGTCGAAGAGCTCGCGGTCGCTCGCCGAGCGATAGATCTCGGCCAGCGTTGCCGGGGTCAGCTCCGCCGGGTAGCGGGCGGCGCGCATCACCGAGAACCGCTCGCTCCCACAGAGCGGACACGGAACGTTCTCCAGGAGGTCGGACGTTCGAATCGCCCCGCCACGGTCATCCGGCGATGGGGCAGCGACAGGCGCCGAGTCCACGTCGATCTCCTCGATTCAGCGTCGCGCGAATGCGCGCGAGCGCGAGCGCGACGGGCGGACCGGCCCGGGACGTCGGCCCGAGACGCGCGCACGCGCTCGGATCGGGTGCGGCCGCATCGACGACGAGGGATCGAGCACTGGCAAGCGCTGGTGGGTGATCCGCACGGGAATTCGGGGCGCGTGTATCTTGGCGCGCGCGCTCGGCGCTGGCGAGGGAGTCGCCGCTGGGATGCGGCTCGGCGCCGCGAAGCCCCCCGCGCCGCCGCGTCGAGCCAGCCACGCACGCGAACCGCAACCGCGCACCGAACCCTTGCCGTCCATGAGCGGTAGCGAACGCCAGCCGACGCCCGAGCCGCTCGCGGCGTCGCCCGCGCCGTCTTTCGCCCCGCCACGGGTGGCGCTCGGCGTGGCGCTGCTCATCGCGCTCGCGTTCCTGTTCGTCCACTCGTCCTCGGCGGCGATCGTGGGGCTCGATCCGACCTTCGGCATCCGCAACGCGGAAGCTCGGGGCGCTTGGTTGGTTCTCGGTGCTGTCGCAGGGGCGCTGACGTGTGCGCGCCCGCTGGCGGGCTATGCGAGCCAGCGGCGCCTCGCTGGGCGCGGTGCGAGCGCCGGCGGCCAGGGCCCGAACGTGCGGTGGGCTTCGCGGGCGCTCGCGATCTCGTCACTCGCGTGCCTCGCGATCGGTGCGCTGCGCGTGGTCGCGTACTTCTCGCGAGCGCGCCTTCCGGGACTCGAGCCCGACGTGGCCGCTTATGTCCACCTGGCGCGTGCCATGACGCACGCCTACGACACCGGCCCGCGCGAGCCGCTCGTGATCTGGCTCGCGCGCGTCGCGCTCGGGATCGCCGGCGATGGCCGCATCGCGCCGGCGCTGCTGACGTCGGCGTTGTTCCCAATCCTGGCGCTCCAGGTGTTTCGGCTCGCGTACTCGATCGTGCCGAGGTTCGAGGTCGCGTGGGCGAGCGCAGCGGTCTTCCTCTCGAACCAGGAGATGCTGGCGCTCGCGTGCTCGGGAGTGCGCGACACCTACTTCCTGAGCGGCCTCGTGGTGCTGGCGCGGCTCGCGGTCACTCCGGGCACCGCGCTGAGCCCGTGGCGCTGGGCGGCGTGGCTCACGGTCGGCTGCCTGGCGACCATCGGCATCCGCATCACGAGCCTGCCGCCGGTGCTCGTGCTGGTGGCGTACATCGTGGTACGCAACCGGCTGCGGCCGGTGTTGCTGGTGCCCGCGCTGGCCGCGACGATCGTGGTGCTCGGTCCGTATCTCGTCCAGTGCCAGCGGCAGTACGGCGACGCCTTCCATTCGGCCAACATCCACGCCGTGTGGTGGCGCAACTACGAGTTCGTGACGCTGAAGGGCACCGGCTGCTCGGGATGCCCGACTCGCGAGGAGCTGGCGACGAACCCCTACGCAGGCGCACCCACGTCCACGTTCCGGTACGTGTTCGGGATGCGGTCGCTGCCCGAGCTGACCACCCAGACGATTCGCGGCGCGATCGCCCTCTTCCTGGACCCGACGTCGAAGTACTTCCGCTTCTTCCTCGGCGTGCGTCACCGGAACACGCTGGGCGGACAGGTGTTGAGCTACCTCATGCTCGCGCTGCCTTTCTACGCGAGCGTGATGGCGCCGCTGCCCTGGCACCGGCGCGTGCTGTTCCTGGTGCCGGTACTCTTCATCAACGTCTCGGTGTTCACCGCCATGCTGGACATGCCGGAGCGCATCTTCGCGGCGGCGATCCCGTTCGCGGCGATCGCGTGGGGGGTCGGCGGCGGCGAGATCGCCCGCGCGTTGCGGCACCTCGCCGGCGTGGAAGCGAGCAGCACCGGGCCGAGCGGCTGGATCGCGAGCGCGACGTAGCGCGCGTCCATCCGTCGGAGCGGTCCCGCCCGAGAGCGGAGCCTGCGCGGCCGCCGCGCGCCGCGCTGCGCGGCTTCGCCGCGATGGGCGGGGGTCGGCACGGCTCCCGCAAGAAACTTGACTCGAAATAGAACACGTTCTACATCGGACCCTCTTCCCCCCATCGGAGCGTCGTCCATGTCGAACGCGAGCTACGACTACATCGTGATCGGTGCCGGTTCCGCCGGTTGCGTCATCGCCAACCGACTCGGCGAGGATCCCAAGACGCGGATACTCGTCATCGAGGCCGGCGGCAGCGACAAATCGTTCCTGTTTCGACGACCCGGCGCGCTGGCGATCGTCTACGAGAGCCCACAGCTCAAGGCGATGAGCGATTGGGGTTACAAGACCGCGCCCCAGAAGTTCATGGACGGCCGGGTGATGCCGTGGACACGCGGCAAGGTGCTGGGCGGATGCAGCTCGGTGAACGGCATGCTCTACATCCGTGGACACCGCGCCAACTACGACGAGTGGCGCGATTGGGGGAACCCGGGCTGGGGCTACGACGAGGTCCTGCCCTACTTCAAGAAGTCGGAAGGCTTCGAGAAGGGCGAGAGCACCTACCACGGCGGGCGCGGACCGCTCGGCGTGACCAGCCAGGACGGCCAGTCGATCGTCACCCACGCCTTCAACAAGGCGATGGCCGGCGCGTGTGGCGTGCCGGTGATCGACGATTTCAACGGCGAGCAACAGGAAGGCGCGTGCTCGTACCACCAGACGTGCGCCAACCGAAAGCGCATCAGCACCGCGGTGGCGTTTCTCTACCCCGCCATGGAGCGCGGGAACGTCGAGGTCGCCGACAAGGCCCTCGTCCACAAGATCGTGATCGAGAACGGCCGCGCCACCGGTGTCGTCTACTCGCGCAACGGAGCGCTCGTGACCGCCCGCGCCGGCACCGAGGTGATCCTCTCGGCGGGCGCCATCGGCTCGCCGCAGATCCTGATGCTCTCGGGCGTCGGCCCCGCGGACCATCTGCGCTCGCTCGGCATCGACGTCGCGGCCGATCTGCCGGGCGTCGGTCAGAACCTCCACGACCACCTGATGGTCCCCGTTCGCTACGAGACCACCGCGGCGTCCGGCCACACCAGCACGGCCCCCCACTACCTCGGGGGCATGCTGCGCGACTTCCTCTTCAACTCGGGCTGGTTCGGGAAGACGTTCCTGGAAGGCGGCGCGTTCGTGAAGACGCGCGGCGAGGAGCCGATTCCCGACCTGCAGTTCTTCGGCCTGCCGTGGGCGTATCCGGAACCCAACGACGACGGCCCCAAGAAGGGCGTCATCTCGAAGAAGCCGAGCTTCACGGTGCTCGCGGGGATGATCTATCCGAAGAGCCGCGGCGAGGTGCGCTTGCTGAGCACCGACCCCAACGCCGCGCCGCTCATCGACCCGCACTACCTCGAGCACGAGGACGACATGCGGGTGATGATGCGCGGCCTCGAGATCGCGCGCCAGGTGGGCGGCCAGGATCCCTTCAAGCAATACGTGATCGCGGAGCGCACGCCCGGATCGAGCTGCGCGAGCGCCGACCAGCTTCGCGCCCACATCCGGCTCTTCGCGAAGACGATCTATCACCCGGTGGGCACCTGCAAGATGGGCAACGACGCGCTCGCGGTGGTGAACCACGCGCTGCGGGTGCGCGGCGTGGAGCGGCTGCGCGTGGCCGACGCATCGATCATGCCCAAGATCGTGGGCGGCAACACCAACGCGCCGTCGATCATGATCGGCGAGAAGTGCGCCGATCTGATCAAGAACGCCACGGCGTGAGAGGACGCGACCGATGAGATCCGCCGCCAAACGCGCTCGGCCCGAGCAGGTGCTCGAGCCCGGGCAATACCGCATCGCCGATCGGATCGTGTCGCTGCCGGTGTGGGTGCGCGACGCGAGCGTGGCGTTCGCGAGCTTCAGCGTGCCGACCCGCGCGGCCAAGGCGGTGATCGGGAACCCGCGCGTCGAGCTCGCCGAGGTGTTTCCTGGTCGCGCGATGGCGAGCATCGCCGCGATCGAGTATCGCGAGAACGATCTCGGCCAATACAACGAGCTCGCGATCGCGTTCGTGGTGCGGATGGGCGGCGGCCGCGCGCTGCCGCTCGTCGGCATGACCATCGACTCGATGCGCGGCAACATCGGCACCTACATCCATCGCCTACCGGTCACCACCGAGTTCTCGTGCGAAGCCGGTCGCGCCATCTGGGGGCTGCCCAAGACCGTCGAGAAGATCTCCATCCGCGAGGAGAGCGGAAAGCGCATCGCCACGCTCACGTCGGGCGACGACCACGTGCTCACGCTGATGGTGAAGGCCGGCGGCAAGCGCACGTTCCACGAGGCACCGCTGGTGGCGCTCGCGACCCTCGATGGCGTGCTGCGGAAGACGCCGTTCAGCGCCAGCGGCAGCGGGCTCGGCTTTCGCCTCGGCGGCGCGAGCCTGACCCTCGGCAAGCACCCCATCGCCGACGAGCTGCGTTTCCTCGGGTTGCCCAAACGCGCGCTCATGAGCGGTGGCGTGGCGAAGATGAGCGCGCGCTACGAAGCGGCCGTGGAGCTGTGAGCCTGCTCGTCACGGCCGCGTCTTCGCTCGACGGCAGTCGACTCGAGCGCGGTGCTCCACCCCGGCGGCGTTGGCGAGCGATTCGCTCGCCGCTTCGCGCGCTCGTGCTCGTCGGGTGCGCGGCGCTCGCCGCTTCCTGCCACCGCGAGCCCCCCGCCGCGACACCGGAGGCCGCGCTCGGCGGATTGCTCGCCGCCGCGGCGGATCGAGACGAGATGCACGCGCGCCGCTTCCTCACCAGCCGCACGCTCGAGCTGATGGGCTCGATCGAGAGCACGGCCCGCGCCATCCACGCCACCAACGTCCCCGAGCACGTGCTCGCGAGCTTCCTCGAGAACTTCGCGCGCCAAGCGCCTGCGCTCATTGGCGCCGAGCCGAGTGGCAATCACGCCACCCTCGCGATCCGCTACCGCAGCGGTCACGCCGCGCGGCCTCGACTTCCGGAAGGAAGACGGCGCCTGGAAGCTCGATCTCACGAAGACCTGGAGCCGAAGCCGCGGCGCTCCTCGAAGGCGCGCGCGGCCGCCTCGAGGCCTCGCCCGTGGTGAGATCATCCGCGGCGACGACGACGATTGACGTCGTCCCTCGGGTCACCCCACGCATCCGCGAGCAGCGCGCTCCGTCGCGTCGCCCATCCACGCGCGCTCGAGGCGCGTGCTCCATCGCATCGGCACGGGGCGAAAGGCGCGAACCGTCGCCGCCCCCGGAACGGGCGGGACGCAACGAAAGTAGCAGTCTCATCCCCCGAAGTACGCAGTCCCGACCGTCCCCGCCGGCGGCGCGCGGTGATCGCACGCGAAACGGGCGCCATCGACGGCCCTCACCGCTGGCTCGTTTCGTGCTGTAGTGGCGCGGGGATGTACGGACTCCTGACCTGATTCCGCACGCGCGCGCATGGTTTCCAGCATTCGCGGATCGATGGCAGGCTGGAGGCGGCGCTGAAGCCGCGATCGTGGCGCTTGTCGCGCGCTCGACGAGCCTGGCGGCGACGATCGCCGTCACGAGCACGGCTGACGATCTCGATCTCGGACCGAACGGCGACTGCACGCTGCGCGAGGCGATCCTCGCTGCGAACGGCGACGTCGCCGTCGATGGCTGCGCGGCCGGCAGCGGCGCGGACACGATCGTCCTGCCCGCGGGGCGCTACACGCTCACCATCCCGCGCCCTGCCGACGACAGCGACTCACCGTTGGTCGGCGACCTCGACATCGCAGGCGACCTCACCGTCGAAGGCGCCGGTGCCGACGCCACGATCCTCGACGCCAACCACATCTCCCGCGCCCTCGACATCGCCGATGGCGGCCACACCGTCACCCTCCGCGACGTCACGATCACCAACGGCAACGCGGAGCTCGACCTGGGCAGGCCCACGATACCAGGCAGCGGGCGTGGCGAGCGTCGACGCATCGCTCGTCATCGAGCGTTTGGTATTCGATGGCGACACCGCTCTCGGCGTCCGGCTACCGCGCTGGCGGCCTCGGTGGCGCACTGGCGAGCATCGGCGGGTCCGTCGCGGTGCATGACGCCGTCTTCGATCAATACCGCCGGATATCCAGGCGGCGGCGCGGTGTGGCTCTCGAACACCACAGCAACGTTCGTCGACTCGTCCTTTCTGGCCAATCACCAGTTCGGTGCAATCGCCGGCTTTCTCGGCAGCTTGTTCTACCTGGGCAGGGCCGAGATCTCCCGCTCGAACGAAGGCGTGATCTCCATCATGGGCTACGTTCGTAGAAATAATTCCAGGCCAGCTCGGCGGGCGCAATCGCCAGCGGCAGTCCGCACCGGCCCTGGAACTGCCGGTCTCGCTGCTCGCGGCATCATCGTTCATCAGCAATCCGCGCGGACTCGTGTGGCGGCGCCGTCCTGGCGGTCGGCGATCTCGACGTGCGGGAAGGCGAGTTCACGGGAAACTCGAGCGCTGGTGGCTGGAATGCCCGGCGCCGATCCACATAACAGGCATGATCGTGGCGTTCGAGATCCAACACGCTCCGACCGGTCACGGTCCACGACAACGGTGCGGCCATTCGGCGCCGGAGATACTCGCCGCGCCCGACTCGACGGAGATCTCACTCTGACGGACTCCGTGGTGAGCGAGAACGCCGGCGACGAAGCCGGGGGCTTCTCGCACGGTCCTGGGGACTTCCGCGATGCGAACCCTGACGCGAACGACGATCGCCGAAAACCAGGCGATCCGCTGCGCGGGCATCGCGTGGTCCCATCCGTTCCAAGAAAACGCGACCCTGGCAATGGCGAGCTCATCGATCGTCGCGAACGTGTCAGCAGAGCAAGGGAGCGGGCTGTGTTCCGAAGGTGATGCGACGAGCTCGGTCTTCATCGCAAGCTCCACGATCTCGGGAAACACGGATCCTACGGGAGCCCACGCGGTATCGATCGACGGACCGTCGGTCTCGTCAGCGGCCACGATCCTCGATGGCGACTGCGTGTTGGGTGCGGGGTCGACGATCACCAGCCGTGGCGGGAATCTCGAGAGCCCTGGGAACACCTGCGGTCTCGACCAGCCGAGCGATCTCGTGTCGGTGCCGAACGCCGGGCTCGGCGCGCTCGGCAACTACGGTGGCCCGACGCCCACCGTGCCGCTCTTGCCCGGTAGCCCCGCCATCGACTCACTGCTCGCCCTGCGCTGCGAAGGTACCGATCAACGCGGCGTCGAGCGTCCGCAGGACGGCGACGGCGACGGACTCGCCGTCTGCGATCGCGGCGCCTTCGAGGTCACCTGCACCGGCGACGACACGGACGGCGACGGCTTCGCCGACGCTTGCGACAACTGCCCCACTCTCGCGAACGCCTCCCAGCTCGACGCCGACGGCGACTTCGTGGGCGACGGCTGCGACAACTGCCCCACCCTCGCCAACACCGACCAAGGCGACACCGACGGCGATGGCCTCGGCAACCTCTGCGACTCCATGCCCTGCGGCGGCATCGGCCCGACGGCCAACCACCGCTCCGCATCCTACGGTCTGCTCACAGCCGCCCTCTCCGCGGCGTTGGTCGCGCTGCGGCGAAGCCGATCGCTCAGCCGTCGGGCGCGCTGAGTCTCGTCCACGCGGCTTCGAGGCGCTTTTCGCGGGCGCTGCCGGCCACCGCGAGCAAGGCGCGATCGCGTTCCCAGCGCGCTCGGGTCGCATCGTCGACGCGCGCCCAACAGGGGTCGATCGCGACGAGCAGCCGCCCCTGGTCGCGAAACACGCCGCCGAGCGCGAGATGCGTGGCGATCGCGCGCGGATCGGCGAGTGCGAGCCCGCGCAGCGCCACCAGGTGCGCGAGCAAATCCTCGCGAAGGTCGCGCGGCCAGTCGAACACGAACGCGAGCCGTGTCAGGTGTGCGCCGAGCGCCGCCGCCACGTGCACGTCCTCGACGGTGCGGAAGGGCTTCACGTAGTCCGCGTAGCCGTCGCCGGGGAGCACGTCGTCGTCGGCCACGGCCACCTCGTCGAGCGTCACGGCGCCGTGCGAGATCTCCGGGACGAACGCGATGCCGTGCATCGGCTCGACGGTCACGCCGGGGGCGTCGCCGCGCACGCGCACCAGCTTGATCGCGGGCCGCCCGTCGGCAGCGAGACCGGCGCGCGCGGCGACGAGCAGCTCCGTTGCGTGCGGCGAATGCGTGGCCCAGCTCTTCCGCCCGTTGAGCCGCAGCGTGCCGGCGGCGGCGCGAACGAGCGTGGTCTCGAGGGCGCGCGGATGATTGCCCTTCGCCTCCGTCACGCAGAGCGAGACCACGCGCTCCTCGGGAATCGCGGGCACGAGCCGGGCGAGCGCCGCCTGATAGCCCGCGGCGAAAGCGAACGCCACGCGGTCGGCGAGCGCGCCGCGCGCGATCGCGCGGTCGACGGGCACGCGCCAATCCGCGGTTTCGGCGCGGATCGATTGCCACCACGCCGTGAGCGTGTCGTGCGTCTCGGCGGCGTCCCGCGCGCGCCCCACGGTGTGGACGAGCCAGTCGAGAATCCGTAGCTCGTCGTCGACCACCGTCAGGGCTCGCGCGCCTCGGTGGCGATCAGGTCCAGCACCTGGGCGAGCCGTTCGATGTCGAGGTCGCCGGGGCGGCGGAAGCCCACGAATCGCACCCCCGCGCCGCGCGCCGCCTCCTCGTCGAAGCGCGAATCGCCCACCACGATCGCCTCGCCGCGAGCGACCGCGAGCAGCTCGCACGCACGCTCGACCATGTCGGGCGCGGGCTTGGCGCGTGCCACGTCGTTGCCGCCCACCACCACGTCGGGCCGCAGCGACGCGATCGCGAGGATCTCGCGCGCCAGCTCGCGAGGCGTGTTGGTGATCACCGCGGTGCGCACGCCGCGCTGCCGCAGCTCGGCGAGGACGGGTGCCGCGGCGGGATCGATGCGCAGATGCTCGCCGTGATCCCGAAAATGGAGCGTGTAGTAGCGCTCGATCTCGTCGACGCCGTGGCGGGGGAAGAACGTGGCCACGTCCGCATCCACACCCTGCCCCCACGAAGCGTGGAACGCCTCGCGCGAGACCGGCGCGTAGCCGAGATCGCGGGAGGCTCCGTCGATCAGGTGGAACCACACCTCGTAGCTCTCGACCAGGACGCCGTCCATGTCGAAGAGCACGGCGCGCGGGCCGCGAGCAGCGTCGAGCGACGCGCGCACCGGAGCCGCGCCGGTCACAGCACTTCGAGCACTTCGTCGGCGTGGCGCGCCGCGTTCACGTCGTCGAAGACGTGCGCGATCTTGCCCTTCTCGTCGATGATGAACGTCCAGCGGCGGTTGAGACCGAGCACGCCCATCAGCCCGCCGATGGTGCCGTAGGCCTTACCGATGGCCTTATCCGGGTCGGCGAGCAGCGGGAAGTTGAGCTTGAACTTGCTGGTGAACTTCTGGTGCGAGGCGACGTCGTCGCTCGAGACGCCGAGCACCTCGGCGCCTTTGGCGCGGATCTCGGAGATGTGGTCGCGGAAGCTGCACGCCTCCTTGGTGCAACCCGGCGTGTCGTCCTTCGGGTAGAAGTAGAGGACCACCTTCTTGCCCCGGAAATCGGCGAGCTTCACGGTCTTGCCGGTGGTGTCCTGGGTGGTGAACTCGGGCGCCGCGTCGCCGACCTTGAGCTTCATTCGATTGCCCCCGTCGCATGTGCGTGAAACGCGCAACGTAGTCGAGGGCCTCGTTCCGGCGCAATCGAAGGAAGGGCGACGCGGCGGATCGAGGCCACGCGCCGGCGACTCCGCACGCGTTGCGGGCCCTCGGGATCTTCCCTAGGATCGGCGGCACTTCTCCCGAGCACGAGGTCCTCGATGCCATCATCCGCGCGGTTTCAGCGGCCGTTCGTCGCCACGCTGCTCGCGATCTGCACGTCGTGCGCCGTGCCACCGAGGATCTACGTCGATCACCCGGAGGTCTTCACGCGGGAGCGACTGCTGACCGCGCGCAATCGCGAGCAGTACTGGCTCGAGAAGCAGCTCGAACGCGACACGGAACCCGGCCTCCAGGGTCTGCGCCAGCTCACGAGGTTTCAGGGCACCTTCGTCGAGGCCGCGGCATCGGTCGGACCGGCCTCGAGCGACGAGACGTCGGGAGTGGGGAGCAAGGCACCCGCCGTGCCCGAGGCGGGGCTGCCCGATCCGTCGAAGATCGTCCGATCGCAAGCGAAGCTCACGGCGATCGAGGAATTCGAGGAGCGGCTCGCGTACCGCAACGCCGTCAACGCCTCCTTGCGCGAGGTGGAGCTCGACGACGCGCACGATCTCTTCGGTCAAACCATCTACACGCTCAAGTTCGACGTGACGGTGCTGCCTGGCGAGAGCGATGCCGACTACGCCGTCCTCGACTTCTGGCTGTGCAACGTCGGGTACCAGGAGGGTCAAGATCAGGACCGATGCCAGCCGACGAAGATCGACGCGCTGGATCAGGGCGACGAGCCGGCACCTGCACCACCTTCGACGGACCCCACACCAAAGACACCGGCAGCGAAGAACGCACCGTCCAAGGACGACGCCGCGTTCGACGATCCGGACAGCGTCCGCGCGCGCACGTTCATCCACCGCTGGGCCGAGAGCGTCCAGAACGAGATCAACACCACGATCGCCTCGTACCAGCGGCGGATCTTCGAGAAGTCGCTGGGCGAGGAGGAACGAGGCCGCCTGCTCGCGGAATCCCAATCGCTCTACGACGAGCACGGCGCTCCGTCGCTGCAAGCGATTCTGCAGGAGGGCGACAGATCCCGGATGGCGGTCGACGCAAGGCAACCCGAGGTCGACCCGGCCCGCCGCGTCGCGGTGGGCCGTGACCTCGCCCACCTGGTCGCCGACCGGTACCGATTCGCGTTCTACGACCTGCTGTGGATCAGCGAACCGCGCCAGCTCCCGAACGACCGCATCCCGACCCACGTGGTGGGGGTCGCCCTCGCCCAGCGAACGGGCGAGACCGTCGCGCAGGCCGAGAAACGCGTCTGGCAGGCGCTCGTCGATCGATACGACCAACACGTGCAGCCGCTGGCACGTGGCACGGGCTTCGTCTACTCCGTCGAGCCCAAGAGCTACGCGCAGAACGTCTCCGACGTCGCGGGACGCGAGAGCATGCGCGTGCTGATCGCCTCACTCGCCGCCTCTGGGAAGAAGGATCGGATCGCCGCGAAGGAGTTCAACCAGACGATCGACCAGACACAGCAGCTCCTGCAGACGATCGAGCGCCACCCTCGCGTGGTGGGGTACGTCCGCGGGCGCCAGCAATTCGGCTGGCTCATCGGCCCGCGCTTCGCGATCGACGATTCGGGCCGGGTCTCGTTCGAGCACACTCCGGAGCAGCTCTCGATGCAGGTGTCGGTCGCGATTCCCGCGCTCGCGACCCATCTCAAGATCTACGGCCGCTATCGCTGGTATCACCCCGACGGCTCGCCCGCGCACCGGCAGTGGTGGCTCGTGGGCGCTGCCCGGTCCACGGATCTCTGGCCGGAGCACGCCCGCAACATGCTCGCCGTGAGCTTGCCCTACGATCCGTCGGCGGTGACCACGACGATCCTCTCGGCACGTTATGGCGAGACCACCGGCCACAGCCGGTCTGCGCAATACGGTACGGCGGCCAGCGACGATCGTCCCACGACCAGCGGCCCCGGAACCTCCTGGAGCTCGGCGGCGTCCGCGCCTCTCGTGGAGACGACGCACTACGAGGTGCGCGCCGGTGAGGCTCAGGAGCTCGTGATCCGGGGACTCCGTCTCTGGAAGAACCCGCAGGTCTTCGTGGGGGGACAACGCGCCGATCGCGTCGAGGTGCTGCCGGACATGAAAGGACTCTGGGCTCGGTTCGAGCAGCTGCGCATGCCTCCCGCGGTCACCCAGGAACGAGCGCCGCGCGACCCGCGCTCGCCGCCGCCGCCGAGCGGGGTCTCGCGAAGTGTGGTGCCGGCCTACGTCGCCGCCGCGAAGGAGATCGAGATCGAGCGCACGCGAAAGGGAAGTGGCGCCGAGGATACGCGCATCAAGGAGGTGCAACATGCCGTCGCGATCCCCGGCGCGGATTACGTCGATGCGGACCTGGACGTCGTGACCTCGAACGGCGCGGCGCAGATTCCCGGCGGCGTGCGCATCCACCCACCGATCCCGAGGGCGTTCCTCGAATCGCCAGCGAAGCCGACGGCGCCTTCAGCACCTCCCGCGAAGCCCGAGACGCCGGCCAAGCCGACCGGGAGATGAGCGATGCGAGCCCGCCGAGCCACGCAGACGTCGCACCGCCCGATCGCTCCGCTGCGCTCCGTGGGCTCGATCCTCGTCGGAACGACGTTGCTTGCGGGCATCGCGTGTGCCCGGCTCGGCACCGCGACGGGCCAGCGGGAGGCGACGCCGCCGACCGGCCACCCCATCACCGCGATCGTCGGCGCGACCGTCATCCACCCCGAACGCGACGAGGCGGCGGCGGTTGCGCCGGACACCACCCTCGTCATCGAGGGCGAGCGGATTCGCGCCGTCGGACCGCGCGAGTCCGTCGCGGTGCCGGCAGGCGCGACCATCGTCGACGGAAGCGGGAAATGGGTGGTGCCCGGCCTCGTCGACGGACACGTGCACTTCTTCCAGTCCGGGAATCTCTACACGCGGCCGGACGTCGCGGACTTCCACGCCGTGGTGCCGTACGCCGCCGAGGTGGCGCGCAACCGAGCGCGATTGCCGGCCACCTTCGTGGTCTGGTTGGCGAGCGGTGTCACGGGTGTCGTGGACGTGGGCGGCCCGATGTGGAACTTCGAGGT
The DNA here is from genome assembly GCA_046331705.1 of bacterium. GTDB lineage: Bacteria > JADJOY01 > JADJOY01 > JADJOY01 > JADJOY01 > JADJOY01. The sequence goes on from JAXLQJ010000005.1 coordinate 177,975, forward strand.
GCGCGACGCCGCTCGCGCCAATCCGCTCGCGCCCATCGTCAAGGTCGCCGGGCCGCTGGTGTCCATGATCGACCGGCCCCAACTCGACCTCGGCGATCCGCCGATCATCCGGGCCGCATCCGCGGACGAAGCACGAGCGCTCGTCGCCCGTGAGCTCGCCCGCCAGCCCGACTACGTGAAGGTTTGGTTCATTCACGACTCAGGTGACGATCTCGCCGCGCAGTCGGTCATCGTGAAGGCCGCCGCCGACGCCGCCCACGCCGCCGGGGTGCCGCTCGCGGTCCACGCCACCGAGCGGGTGACCGCCAAGGCGGCGCTGCGCTGCGGCGCCGACTACCTCGTGCACTCGGTCGAGGACGAGCCCGTGGATGCCGAGTTCCTGGCGCTCGCGAAGCAACGTCACGCGCTCTATTGCCCGACGCTCTTCGTGGGATCGGGCTACGACTACGCGCTCTCGAATCGCTGGCGCCCCACCGATGCCGAGTCACGCCTCGCCGATCCGCGGATTCTCGCCTCCATGCGGGACCTCGACCGGATGCCCACGGAGAAGATCCCCGACCGCGTGAGGAAGTACATGGCGCGCAGCGGCCCGATCGACGTGCCGCGGGTGCTCCTCGACAACCTGCGAGCGGTCCGTGACGCCGGCATCCCGATCGTGATGGGCACCGACGCCGGCAACATCGGCACGCTCCACGGACCTTCCGTGTACCGCGAGATGGCGCTCATGGAGCGCGCCGGGCTGAGCCGCCTCGAGGTGCTGCGCTCGGCGACCACCCACGGTGCCAGGGCCTTGCGCATGGAAGGCGAGGTCGGCGCGATCCGGCCTGGGATGATCGCGGACCTGGTCGTCGCCGACGCCAATCCACTCGACGATCTGGCGAACCTGAGCCGTGCCTGGCGCGTGGTGAAGGACGGCCGCTTCCACGATCCACGCGAGCTCATGGCCGCCCTCGATTGAATGCCCGAGCTTCCCGACCTCACCGTCTATCTCGGTTGCTTGGCACCGCGAGTGCTCGGCCAGACGATCGAGCGCGTCCGCATCCAGAGCCCGTTCCTGGTGCGCACGGCCGACCCGCCCATTCGCGCGATCGAAGGCAAGCGCGTGACGGGATTGCGCCGCGTGGGCAAGCGGATCGTGCTGGCGCTCGAGGACGATCTCTTCCTCATCATCCACCTGATGATCGCGGGGCGCTTGCGCTGGCGCGAGCGGGGCGCCGCCGTGCCCGGCAAGCTCGGCCTCGCCGCATTCGACTTCCCGAGCGGGGCGCTGCTCGTCACCGAAGCGAGCAGCCACAAGCGCGCCGCGGTCCACCTGGTGCGCGGCGAAGCGGCGCTCGCCGCCCACGATCCGGGCGGCATCGAGCCGCTCGAATGCGACGCGGCGGCATTCCGCGTGGCGCTCGCGCGCGAGAACCGCACCCTCAAGCGCGCGCTCACCGATCCGCGCCTGGTGAGCGGCATCGGCAACGCCTACTCCGACGAGATCCTGCACCGCGCGCGGCTCTCGCCCCTGACCCTCACGAGCCGCCTCGGCGACGAGGAGTGGGGCCGCCTCTTCGCGGCGACGCGCACGACCTTGATCGAATGGACGGACCGACTTCGCGCCGCGGTCGGCGACGGCTTCCCCGAGAAGGTCACCGCCTTCCACGACGCGATGGCGGTCCATGGCCGCTTCGGAAAACCGTGCCCCGACTGTGGCGCTGCCGTGCAGCGGCTGGTCTTCGCAGCGAACGAGGCCAACTACTGCGCGCGCTGTCAGACCGGCGGCCGGCTGCTGGCGGATCGCGCGCTCTCGAAGCTCATGAAGCAGGATTGGCCACGCTCGCTGGAAGAGCTCGAGGAACGCCGAGAGCGAGCGAGCTCGCCGACGATCGAGCGCTCCGAGACGAGCCCACCGCGCCCGCCCACCAACCCGGCGGCACGAAATCAGCGCCCATCACGGGGTACGACACGCTCGTGAACGCCGCCGGTCGCGGCCAGCCGCGGCGCTGCGCCCACCGCAGGATCCCGAGCACGGCCGTCGTCTCGTAGAGCTCCTCGAGACCGAAGACCAGCGCCAGCGTCACGATCCACGGCGCGGCGAAGATCCCGCCCATCCCCAGCCCGATGAGCGCGAGACCGGCGAGCGCGAACCGCAGCGCCGCCACGAGGGGAATCGCGCGAGCGAGTGTGTCGTGTCCTGCGCGGCTCGCCGCCACGAACGTTGGAAACCCGACGACCAAGCGAGTCGAGCCGATTCCCGCGAGGATCGCGCCAGCGGTGAGCGCAGCCAGCATCGCCACCCACATCGTCACCTCCCGAGGCGTTCGCGCCGCGCGGCGGGCGCGAGGCCTTGCCGCGATCGAACCAGCAAGCACGGTGCCGCGGCGCGAGACCGCGAACGCGCGGCAGCGCGCAACACGACGGGCGCGGACGCCGCCCGATGCGTCTTGGCGACACGCCTGCGTGCAGCCGCAAGCGGCACGGCGAATGCCGCGCGTCGAGCGTAAGCGACGCCTGGAATTGGCCCCGCAGGTCGAACACGCGGTGCCCTGCGGACGAACGATCCACGGACCCGCGACGGAGACCGACGCCCCTTGACCCCGGCGCTCCGCGATCCGTACGATGACCGGATCCACACGATCCGCGCCATGCAGCGCGGGAAGGAGCGCGAATCCATGAATCGAACGCGATGGGGCCGATTGGTCGCCACGGCTGCAGCGGCGGCCACCCTCGGCGCGAGCGTGGCCCAAGCAGGTGCCGACGATCGGCCGTTCACCCTCGGCGACACCGAGTACGCGAGCCAGGCGGCGTTCGTGAAGAGCGGACGCCGCTGCGCGACGCCCGAGGTCGACGCCGACACGGCTGCCGAGATCGACGCCGAGGTCCGCGACCATCTCGCGCGCCATCCCGGCATCGAGCTCAGCACCCCCGCCACCATCAACGTCTACGTGCACGTGATCTACAGCGGAACGACGGGCAACGTGCCGGACTCTCAGATCTCGGCGCAGATCGCGGTGCTGAACGCCGCTTACGCGGGAACCGGCCTCTCCTTCACGCTGGCCGGTGTCGACCGCACCAACAACGCCACCTGGTTCGCGATGTCGGACGGCACCTCCGCGGAGTCGGCAGCGAAGACCGCGTTGCGCCGGGGCGGCAAGGCCGACCTCAACCTCTACACCGCCAATCCGAGCGGCGGGATCCTCGGCTGGGCGACGTTCCCGTGGAGCTACAACTCGAATCCCAAGGACGACGGCGTGGTCGTCCTCTACTCGTCGCTGCCGGGCGGCACCGCCGCTCCCTACAACGAGGGCGATACGGCCACCCACGAGATCGGCCACTGGGTCGGGCTCTATCACACCTTCCAGGGCGCCTGCACCAACTCGGGCGACAGCGTCTCGGACACTCCCGCCGAGCGCAGCGCCGCCTACGGTTGCCCGACGGGTCGGGACAGCTGCAAGACCAAGTCGGGCCTCGACCCGATCACGAACTTCATGGACTACACCGACGACTCCTGCATGAACAAGTTCAGCGCGGGTCAGATCACGCGACTCAAGAGCATGCTCGCGACGTATCGCTGAGGATCGCGCGAAACCGGCTCGCCGACGCCGCGAGCCGCTCGACGGGCTCCCCTCGGGGAGCCCGTTTTCGATTCCGCCGAGCGCGACGCGACCCTTCCCGGACGGACAGAGGGCGACTCTCGATCGCGCCTCATCCCATGACGACGACACGCCGCGTACCGCTGGTCGTGGTCGGCGCGGGTGCCGCCGGGATCTTCGCCGCGCTCGCCGCGCGCGGGGCGATCGCCGGCGACGGCTCCTTCCGGACGCCGGCCTCCACGTCGCCCGAGGTGCTGCTCGTCGACGGCAGCCGGCGCCCGGGGGCGAAGATCCTGGTCTCGGGCGGCGGGCGCTGCAACGTGACCAATGCCCGCGTGCGCCCCACCGACTTCGAGACGGACGCCCCTCACGCGCTGCGCGCCATCCTCGCAGCGTTCCCGCCCGAAGCGGTCCGGCGCTTCTTCGCGTCGCGCGGTGTGCCGCTCCACGAGGAAGCCCTGGGCAAGCTCTTCCCCGTCACCGACGATGCGCGCACCGTGCTCGCGGCGCTCGGCGGCGCGCTCGTCGACGCAGGCGTTCACACCGATTTCGGTGCCGTCGTCGCGAAGCTCGAGCGCGCCGACGGCGGGTTCGCCGTCACTCGCACGGGTCGCGACGATGGGATCGCGGCAGCGCGACTGGTGGTGGCGACGGGCGGGCGAAGTCTCCCGAAGACCGGCTCGACTGGCGCGGGGTACGGCTTCGCGGAAGCGCTCGGGCTCGCGGTGCTTCCCCAGCAACCGGCCCTGACGCCGCTCGTCCTCGGCCCCGCTCACCCGCTCGAGGGGCTCGCCGGGATGACCGTGCCGGCGCTCCTCACGCTGGTGCAGCGCGGCACGCCAGACGAACAGATCGCGGGAGCACGCTTTCGTCCCCTCGCCCGCGCTGCCGGCAGTCTGCTCGTGACCCATCGCGGCATCTCCGGTCCCGCAGCGCTCGACGTGAGCGCCGGTTGCGCCCGTTCCCTGGCGACCGGCGAGGGTGCCGAGCTGGTCGCCGACCTGTGGGCGCTCGGCGGAACCCGTGGCGAGGCCTTCGGCTTTTCGCGCGCCGGGAAGCCGCCGGGAGCCTGCGTGCCTCCCGATCTCGCGCCGGCCTCGATCCGGTTCGAGGAATTTCACGCGGAGGTCGGCGCTGTGGCGGACGCGCGCGCCATCGGCCCCACCCTTGCGGCGGTGCTGCCGCAGCGACTCGTCGAGCGGGTGCTCGCCGTTGCCGGGCTCGAGGCGCGCCGTGCCATCGACAGCCTTCCGCTCGGCCAGTGGCGCAAGCTCTTCCGCGCGGTCGCACGCGTGCGACTGCCGCTCGCCGGAACCGCCGGCTACGCCAAGGCCGAAGTCACGAGCGGAGGCATACCGCTCGCTTCGCTCGGGCGTACCACGCTCGAAGCGCGGGACGCGCCCGGGCTGCATTTCTGCGGAGAGGTCGTGAACGTCACCGGCCGACTGGGCGGCTTCAACTTCCAGTGGGCGTGGGCGAGCGGGGTCGCGGCGGGTCGCGCCGCAGCCTCCGCGAGCTGACCGGCGTCAAATTGCCGCCGCAGGCTCCGGAAAGCTGGCGGCGTGCTTCGCGATCCACTCGCACGCGGCCTCGCTTCGTGTGAGCTTCCGGCCTTCGCGAACGCGTATCCGCTCCTGATACTCCTGGATGTGGCAGACCTGCTCGATCATGCGCGCGCGGTAGGCGGTGTCGCCGCCCAGGAACTGGATGCCGACGTCGAACCCGTCCGCGGTGGCCTTGCACCAGGCCACCTGCCCCACGATGGTGGCGGCGGGGTCGAGCGCTCGAATGCGGATCGATACCGTGGTGCCGGGACGAATCGGGCTCGGGGTGGAGAACGCGAGGCCGCCGTAGCCGAGATCTCGGATCGGCTGCAAGCGCGCGGGCCGCTCGCTGGCGACGGTCACCGCGATCGGGATGGAGGCGGGGTGACGGATGAACTCGCGCCGCTCGCGCGCTTCCGATGCCGGCGTGCGAGTGTCTTCCACTCGTTCCATCGCCCCGCGCTGACGTCCGGCGATGCGTGCAACCGAGGTTCGTGGTGCGCTTCTCATGGCCCCTCCGGCATCCTGCCGCGGGCATGTCGGGCTCGCGTGACGCTCGAACCGTGACTGCAAAGCTCCTGCCCACGCGAGCACGAACCCGGCACGTCGCCTAACCGCGCGCGACGTCGGACCTTTTGCCAACACGGACGGTGCGTCGGCGCGCCGCCCGAGCAGGACCGACCGGAATCGGCAATTCCGTCCTAGTCCACTTCGACCCAGCGCACGAATTGCGTCGTGAGCGCGGCCCGATCCCTCGCCTCGGCGGGAGATCGAGCGCCCAAGTGGCGCCCATGATCGCGCCAGCGCCGCTCGCGAGCGCGGATCAGCGCGGCGCGACGGGCAGCATTCGCGGGGCAGGCGTCCGGAGGCGCAGCGCCGGCACGGGCGGCTCGGGCGCGGCCATCGTCTCGACGCCGATGGCGCGCAGGAGCTCGGCGTCGGCGTCCGTCTCCGGATTCGGCGTCGTGAGCAGCCGCTCGCCGTAGAAGATCGAGTTGGCGCCGGCGAGGAAGCACAGCACCTGCGCTTCCCGCGTGAGGCTGGTGCGACCGGCGCTGAGCCGCACCTGGGTGCTCGGCATCAGGATGCGCGCGGTCGCGATCATGCGGACGAGATCGAGCGGATCGAAGCTCCGTTCCGCTTCGAGCGGCGTCCCCTCGACGCGCACCAAACCGTTGATCGGCACGCTCTCGGGGTGCGGATCGAGATTCGCGAGCGTCGCCAGCAGGCCGGCGCGGTCGCGAAGCGACTCGCCCATGCCGATGATCCCGCCGCAACACACCGTGATTCCCGCCTCGCGGACGTTCGCGAGTGTCCGCAGCCGATCCTCGTAGGTCCGGGTGCTGACGATCTCGCCGTAGTACTCGGGGCTGGTGTCGAGATTGTGGTTGTACGCGGTGAGGCCCGCCTCCGCGAGCCGGTGGGCTTGCGAAGCGGTGAGCATGCCGAGGGTGACGCACGCCTCGAGCCCGAGCGCGCTCACACCGCGCACCATCTCGAGCACCGCGTCGAACTCGGCGCCGTCGCGCACCTCGCGCCACGCCGCCCCCATGCAGAATCGCGAGGCGCCCACCTCGCGGGCGCGCCGCGCCGCGGCCAGCACGTCGTCCACGAGCATCATCGGCTGCTTGTCGACGGGCGTCTCGTAATGCGCGGATTGCGGGCAATAGCCGCAGTCCTCCGGGCAGCCGCCGGTCTTGATGCTGAGCAACGTCGCGAGCTGCACGGTGTTGGGGCGATTGTGGGCGTGGTGCACGAGGCTAGCGCGGTGCACCAGCTCGAGGAGCGGCGAGCTCAGGATGGAGACGATCTCGTCGACGGACCAATCGTGGCGGACGGCTGGCTCGACGTTCGCGACGGCAGCGCTGGTGCTCATGAAGACCTCCGAACCAACGAGCCTACGTGCGCGTCTCGCACGCATCAACCCGCCGCGGGTGCCGTTCCACGGGCCGCTCGTGCGGTGCGCGCCCCGCTCGGCTCATGAATCGGCGGCGATCACCTCGGGGGGCTCGACGTGGCCCGCCGCGATCGCCCGCGCCACCAGAGCGCGCAACGCGTCGACGTCGGCCAGCGATTTGCCGGCGGTCTCGATCGGCTCGCCCACCACCACGCGCAGCTCGCGAATCCGGTGCGCGAGCGCACGGCCGAACACCCGCCGTCGCGGCGCCGCCAGCCGTTCTTCGACGGTGATGGGCACCAGCGGCACCTGCGCCTCGATGGCCAGCACGAAGGCTCCGCGCTTGAGCGGTCGGAGCTCGCCGTCGTACGAGCGACGGCCTTCGGCGAAGACCAGCAGCGAGTGGCCCCGCGCCATCTCGGCCAGCGCGAGGCGGTACGCGCGGCTGCGGGTGTCGGGATCGCCGAGGCGCACGAACACCATGCCGCTCTTCTCCGCGGCCCACCCGTAGCCCGGGATCTTGCGCAACCCGGGCTTCATGAGCGCGCGCCACTGGAAGCGCGCGGCGGCGGCGAAGGCGTAGAAGTCGAACTCGCTCGCGTGATTGGCGACCAGCACCCAGGGGCGACGCGGATCGAGCCGCTCGAAGCCGATGGCCGTCCACCGCACGCCGCACATCGCCAGCGTCACCCGCCCCCAGAAGCGCGCGAAGATCGCCTGGCCGATCGAGCCGCCGTTGGGATGAACCGCGACCAGCACCAGCGACGGGATCGCGATCACGACGTGCCAGAAGAGAATCACCGCCGCACGCCACAGCGAGAGCAGCGCGTCGCCAGCGCACGGGCCGCGCGACTCGGAACGAGGTGACGTCGCGGCGGCGGGATCGGGCGCCGCGGCGGGAGTGCTCGGCGGCTCGCTCATTCGTCCGCGCGCGGCCCTGGGGCCACCTCGAGGGGATGCGCGACGAGCCGCGTGAACTCCTCCGGACCGCGCTCGTCGCCAGGGCGAGGAAAGATCGTGACCGAGGTCGCGCGCCACGCGCGCCCGCTCACGCCGCCGGTGGAGCGGAGCACGAAGCCGAGCGGGCCGACCGCGGGCACGCCGGCGCGCTCGACTCGCTGGTCGCCGCAGCGAAGCCGCGCCTCGAAGGGGGCGGCCGGATCGAGGACCAACACGTTCGCGATCGTCGCTGCGTCGCTGGAAACACGCCAGCCGGTGAACGGCTCTCCATCGAGCGGCAGAGGAGCGTCCCCGCCGCGACCGTCGAGCACGGCGCGGCCACCGGCGCCCGTCAGCACCCGAAACGGCGCCGCGTCCGCGCGCCACCAGCCGGAGAGCTCGATCGTGAGTCGACTCACCACGTAGTCGACGATCGCGGGCAGCTCGAGGCGCACGGGAAACGTGTAGTGGTACGGGTAGAAACGCGCTTGCTGCGTGCTCTCGGCGGTGGTGCGACCGAAGGGTAACCGGACCCGGTAGCCGATCTCGCGCAGCACGACGATCGGGCCGCCCTCGAGGTCGAGGAGCTCGGATACCAGATCGTCGCGATTGGTCTCGACGTCCACGCCGATCGCGATCAGCCGTGCCTGCGACGCGGACTCGAGACCGGCGAAGACGTTCCGCCCATTCCCTCCGCAGCGGGGCATCACCGCCAGGGTCGCGAAGAGCGCGGGATCGTGCGCCTCGAACGCGATGTCGTAGCAGCGCGCGGTGATGCGACGCGACTCGCGGGCGTAGAGCGTCGGCGCGAAATCGGCGCTCGCGTCCGATCCGACCGCATCCGGCGCCGTGCCGACGTAGAAGAAGCCCCGCGCTTCGTCGAGTGGATCGCGCACGCGCACGGCGCGCAGGCCCGCCGCGCGGGCGGCGGGCGCCTCGCCGCCGATGCTCTCGGCGAGCACGACGGCCGTCGGCACGGCACCCGGCAGCCGTTGCTGCGGCACCGCGATCCAGGCGTCGCCTTGGAACGCGAACACACGTTCTCCCGCACCGACCGGGGCGATCTCGACGGGCTCGAAATAGCGCTCGGCGCGGATCGGCTCGAAGGAGGAGGAGGCCTCGCTCGTCGCGGCGCGCACGGACGGCGCGCTCGCGAGGCCGAGCGCGCCGAGCGCGCCGAGCACAGCGAGCAACGGGACGCCCGCAGCGGACGGCGCGCGCGGGCCACCGGCCCGCTCACTCATCCCAGCTCGCAACTCGCGCCGCCCGCCAGGCGCGCGCGGACGCGGCGAGCGAACGGCGGTAGACCAGCCACGCGAGCAGCGCGCCCGCCGGCACGTCCACCACGAAATGCCGCTTCACCAGCACGGTGGAGACGGCGATCGCCGCCGTCGAGAGCCAGATCGGCGCGCGCCAGCGCGGGCAGGTGTCGTGGATGGAGAGCGCCGACCAGGTCGCGAGCGCCACGTGCAGGCTCGGAAAGGCGTTGAAGCCGTAGTCGGCGAAGAGCGCGTTCTTGCGGAGGATCCACTCGCCCGCGGCGTCCCCGAGCGGCGGATACGCCATCCGCGCCGGCAGCAGCACGAAGGTCGCGAAGCTCACGGCCAGCACCCCGGCGACCGCGCGTGTCGCCGTGACGAAGAGCCGCGCGTCGCGCGCCACGAGCGGTGGCAGCAGGATTTGGAGGTAGCAGAGCGCGTAGGCGTACGCCGCCGCCGGCACGTACGGCAACGCCGCATCGAGCGGCGTCGCGAGGTCGATTCCCGCAACGCCGCCGCGCACCAGCAGTCTCGGGATGCCGAAGTAGCCGAGCCCGAAGAAGGTGGCGAGACCGATGCCCGCCGCGAGCGTGCGCGCACGACTGGGGCGGTCGCGCCGATCCGCGCCGCTCAGCCGCGGAGCTCCTCGAGCTTCGCCAGCACCTCGTCGACGTGGCCCGCGACCTTCACCTTGGGCCACGACGCGCGCACGACACCCTTCGGATCGAGCAGCACGGTGCTGCGGATGATTCCCATCATGCTGCGCCCGTACATCTTCTTCTCGCCCCAGGCGCCGTAGGCCTCGATCATCTGCTTGTCGGGATCGCTGAGCAGCGGGAACGGCAGCTTCTGCGCCGCCGCGAACTTCTCGTGGGACTTGATCGAGTCCGCGCTCACGCCGTAGACGAGCGCGCCCGCCTTCTCGACGCGTTTCCAGTTGTCGCGGAAATCACAGGCTTCGGTGGTGCAACCGGGGGTCGAGTCCTTCGGGTAGAAGTAGAGCACGGCCCACTTGCCGGCGAGATCCTTCTTGCCGACCGTGCCACCGGTGTGCGCTGCGAGCTTGAAGTCGGGTGCGGCCTTGCCCACTTCCACCATCGTCGATCCTCCCGGTTTCTGCGACCTCGATCGCGTCGTCTCTCGGCGGAGCTAAACCCGCCGGCCCGCGCCCCGCAAGCGCGTCGAGCCGCGTCAGCGGAACAGGAAGCGAAAGCGCACCTCGGCGCCGAAGGCCCCGTTCGATTGCGGCGTCGCCACCAGCAGCACGCGATCGAGAAGCTGATACTCGACGGCCACGGCGAGCGGCGCCTTGCCCTTGCCGCCGATCTCGTTGATGGCCCGCACGGTCATGCGATCGCCGAGCCGCTTGGCCACGCTCACGCGCGCGCCGCCGGTGGCGCTCTCCTCCAACCCGAGCTCCTCGAGGCCGAGCGCTTCCTTCACCTTGTCGCCGCCCAGGAGGCTCACGGCCATGAGCGCGGGCCCCGTGATGCTGGTGCCGCCGGTGCCACCCGACTGGAGCTCGGCCCGCGTCTTGCCGGTGGCGAGGAGGAAGACGATGTCGTCCTGCGGGTATTCCGGCGACGAGCTGAGCACCAACGCGAAGCCCTTGCTCACGGTACCGTCCAAGCTGATGAGCACGTCGACGCTGCCGCTGTCGCGGTCGATGGTGCTGCGCGTGACGATGTGGACGTCGGGATCGATCGCGAGGGGGTTCGAGAAGTCGATGGTCCCGGTGTCGAGGGCGAACGAGCGCCCGAAGAGCTTCACCGTGCCCTCGCCCACCCGCACTTGCCCGAGCACCTGCGGGCGCGCCGCCGTCCCTTTCACGTTCAGGTCGGCGGTCGCCGCCAGACGCGCGACGTTGTTGCGCACCAGCAGGTCCTCGCCGCTCGTCACCGCCACGTCGAGATGAATCGCGTCGAGGATCGCCGGAAGCTCGCTCGCCGAGGTGCGCGTCTTGCGACCGGGCGTCGCGATCGGCTTGATGACGTTCTGGAGAACCTCGACGTCCCGTTCGTAGAGCGCCTCGTCGATCCGCACCTTGCCGGTCACGCGGAGGTCGTTGCGATCGCCAGCGACCGCGAGCCTACCGCTGGCCGCGGCGCGCACCGTCTTGGGCATGCGGTACGGCAGCGCGTGGAAGTCGATCTCGGATTCGGCGATCGAGACGTCTTCGAGGCTGCCGCTCGCCGACGCCGTGAGATCGCCGTCGCCCATTCGAAAGAACGCACGCGACAGGCTCCACGGCCGGCCGTCGAAGCGCGCCTCCACGCTCACGTCGCGCATCGCATCGGGGATGCCGCGGATCGTCACCGAATCGACGCCCGCGGTTAGCACGCCGTGCACGTTCAGGTCGTCGCCGGCACGCACGATCCGACCGTCCCTGAGCACGATGCGGCCGCTGCCGATCTCGACTCCCTTGGCGACCCCATCGGCGAGCTTCGGGTCCAGCTCGAGCGCGACGTCGATCTCCTGCCGCGCGGGCGAGACGCGCCCGCCCACCTCCACGAAGCCGTCGCCGAGCACGAGGCGCGCCCGATCGAGATCGAGCGTGCTGCCGTCGACGCGCGCGGTGCACGGCGCCGCCAGCGCGAGCTTCGCGTCCGCTCCCGCGATCTCGAACGCGTTCAACACCACGGTGCCCGACAGCGCCGCGGGGTCGTCGAGCGGTCCCGCGAGATCGGCATCGAAGGCCAGATAGCCGCTCGCGTCGCGGAACGGCGGCGGCAGCACGTCCTGGAAGCCCTTGAGCCCGGGGTCGAGCGGCAAGCGTCGCACGCGCGCCTGTGCCGAGAACCGTGATCCCGCGGCCAATCCGGTCTCCGCCGTGACCACGCCATCGCCAGGCAGCTTCACGCTGAGCGTGGCGTGCTGGCCATCGGCCTCGGCCTCGGCGACGAGATCGCCGATGGCGCGCTCGCGGAAGTAGAGATCGGTGGCGCTGATGTGCGCCTTGGCGACGGGTGCGCGCAGCGTGCCGCTGCTCGCCACCTGGATGTCGAGGGCACCCGAGAGGTCCTGCTTGGTGAGGTCGCTCATCGCCTCGACGCGACCCCCTTCGCTGCGCAGGTTGAGGCCCAAGCGACCGTCGTGCTCGACGCTGCCGTACGCGACCAACCAGATGCCGTCGGCCGCCATGCGCACGTCGTTCACCCACACGTCGCCGCCGTCGAGCTTGACCAGGCCCGACATGTCCCAGAGCCGCCGGCCGTACGCGGTGGCCTCGCCACCGTCGATCCACAGCGTGCCGTAGAGCTTGGTGAGATCGCCCGCGGCGCCGAAGTCGAGCACGCGCAGATTCACGTCGATGGCGTTGCCCGGGGCGGGCGCGGGGGCAGCGGCTGGCGAGGACGCGTCCGCGGCGGCCGCGGCGACGGGCGCCGCCGACGCCCCCGGCACCAGCCGTACCGCCAGGTCGCGACCGCTCACGAACGCCTTCGTCGCCGGGTCGCGAAGCGGTCCCTGGAACGACGCGCGAACCTCGAGCGAGCCCGAGCCCTGCGCCAGCATCGGCACGAACGGCCGCGCCACCGACACCACCTCGCCGAGAGCGAGCTTCCCCTCGACGTTCGCGTCGAGGGTGTGATCCTTGAGCCCCACGATGGCGCGTGCCGCGATGGTGCGATCGTCCAGGCCGGCGGCGGGCTGGCCGGCCGGCGTCAGCGGGACCAGCGCCAACGAGCCGTGGCCGTTCGCGCGTCCGCCCGCCAGCTCGATCTCGAACGGGGTGGTCTGGATCAGCGCCGCGCCATGGGCGCTCACCCGCAGCCCGTTCACCGTCGCCGCGCCATCCAGCTTGGTCAGGTCGGTGACGAGGCCACGCGCGCGGAAGCTCGCGTCCTCGATCGAGCCGTCGGCGTCGCGCGCGCCCACCAGCGCCAGGAACGGCTCGAGGTCGAGCTTGCGAATCGTGCCCGCCGCGTCCACCCGCAGCGAGTCGGTGTCGAACGTGCCTTTCGCCTCGATCGCGCTGCCGACGCCGAGCGCGACGTCGAGCTTCCCGAGCGTGCCGCCGGCGGTGAGCCAGCCGCCGCCCAGCGAGACTCCGGGGGCCGCGAGATCGTCGAAGGCGAGGCGCGCCTCGACGGCGTCGCCGTCGAGGCCGCCGTCGACGGCGAGCTTGGCGAGGCGCGCGCCGTGCAGCTCGGCCTCGGCGATCCCCGCCTTCGCCTGCAACCGCAGCGCGTCGAACGCGCCGGAAGCTCGCGCGTCGAGCGTGAGGCCCGCGCCGGTCAGCCCGATCCCGCCCGCCAGTGCGTCGGCGAGCGCGAGCGTTGGCGCCGATGCGCTCACCCGCACATCGGTGTTCGACCCGATCGCGTCGAAGCGACCCGCGGCATCGAAGGCGAGATCGCCGAAATGCCCCTTCACCGCCAGCTTCTCGTAGTCGGTGAACGAGCCCGAGGCCTGGCCTTCCAGCCCGAGGTCCTGACCGAGATACGCGCCGGAGAGCGAGGCGATGCCGATCGAGACTGCATCCGGCACCACGCCGTCGAGGGTGAGGTCGCCGGTGAGCGGCCCCGGCAGCTCGGGAACGTCGGCGAACGCCATCACGATCGGCTCCAGTCGCACGCGATCGAGATGCACCTTGGCGTGTGTCGCGAGGGTGAGCGGCTCGAAGGTGCCTTCGAGCACGTGCACGCCGCCTTCGGGGGTCGCGACGTCGACCCGCGCGACGCGCAGCACGTCGCCGTCGAGCGCCACGTCGATGGCGATGGGACCCACCTGGCCGCGCCCGTAGCGGGCCTCCACGATCCCGAGCTTGGCGTGCAGATCGGAGGGCTCGACCACGCCTCCCGCTTCCAGCGAGATCCCTTCGACCTCCAGATCGTCCCCGCCGCCGTGGTCGGCGAGCTCGAAATAGCCGTCGGCGAGATGGACCTCGCCCACCTCGATCCTGAGCGGTAGCGGCGGGATGAGATGGTCCTCGCCCGGAGGGATCGGCGGCTCCGGGATCTCCGGCTCGACCGGCGACGGCGCTCCCTTGCCCGGGGTGGGAGGCCACTGAAAGGTCCCGTCGTCGGCGAGGCCGAGGCGCACCCGCGGTTGCTCGATGGTCAGCGAGCGGACCCGCACGGCGAGCGGCGCGACGCTCGAGACCCGGTATTCGAGGGCGAGCCGGCTCACGCGGATCCACGGCTCCTCGCCAGGCGTGCCGAAGGTGGCGTCGCGGATCTCGATGCGCCGCCCCAGATCGTGCGCCAGCAGGCCAACGTGCAGCTCGAACCCCACCAGCGGCAGCACCCGCGGCGCGAGCCAGGTGAGGAACGCGTCGTTGCCGAGCAGCACCGCGAGCAACGCGAGCAAGCCCGCGAACCCCAGCAAGAGCCAGGTCACGAGCCGCGCACCGCGGCGGAGCACGTTCTTCATCAGAACGGGTATCCGAACGAGAAGTGGAAGCCGACGCCGTCCGGAGCGGCGCCCGCCACCACCGGATAGCCCACGTCGAGACGCAACGGCCCCACCGGCGAGCGCAGCCGAATGCCGGCACCGGCGCCGACCTGGAACTTGTCGATCGTCGCAGCGGCGATCGTCCGCGTGATCTCGCCGGCGTCGACGAAGAGCGCGCCCTCGAGCAACCACACCAGCGGGAAACGCAGCTCCAGGTTCCCCAGCAAGCGCGCGCCGCCGCCGAGTGGCTTGCCGTTCGAGTCGAGTGGCCCGATGCGATCCTCCTCGAAGCCGCGCACGGTGCTCGTGCCACCGGTGAAGAGCAGCTCGGGAGTCGGCACGACGGTGGTCGAGCCGTAGAGATCCACGTCCGTGAAGCGCACCGAGGCCACCGCGACGATGCCGTCCGCGAGCGTCTGGTAACGGCGCGCCTGCAGGTCGTAGCGCACGAAGTTGTCGTCGCTGAGGTACGCCCGCGACGAGAGCCCGATGCTCACGGACGCGAACGTGCCGCGCGTGGGATAGAGCAGATCGTCGCGGGAGTCGTAGGCGAGCGAGGGCGTGAGCAGCAGCTCGCGCGAGGTGCCCGGCTCGGGGGCATCGGGATCGTCGGCGACCACGTTGCTGGTGTCGGTGAGCTCGTAGCCCACCTCGAACGCGGCCGTCAGGTCCCAGGGCAACGCGCGGCTCACGCTGCCGCCGACCCGGATCGAGCGCTGGTCGAAGGCCTCGAGATCCGTGTCCGAGTACGCCCCCGAGAGCGCTCCCTTGAAGCTCGAGCCGAAGAGACGCGGATCGGAGAGCACCACGGTGCTGCCCTTGTCACGCTGGCCGTAGGTGCCGTTGACCGTGAGCTTCTTGGCGCGGTCGAAGAGATTGAGCTGGCGGAAGGTGAAGCGACCGGAGGCGCCGCGGTCGGTGTCGTAGCCGAACCCCAGGTCGAGCTCGGTGCGCGGCCGCTCGCGAACCTGGACCTTCACCGGCACGTCGATCGGCTCGACGACGGCATCCGCGTGAGCGCTCACGTCGAGGCCGACGGGTGCCACCTGGATGGCGTCGAAGACCTCGAGGTCGCGCACGTTCTTCTGGGTATCGGCCAGGCCGCCGGGGGTGAGCAGGGCGCCCGGCTCGAGGGCGAAGGCGCGTTTCACGACACCCTTGCGTGTCTCGTTCGCGCCCAAGAGCACCAGATCCGTCACGCGGTAGAGCGGCCCCGGCGCGATCCGAAACGCGACCTCGGCGGCGCCTTCGGTCGGCTCTCCGCCGCCGGCGATCGGAGTGGGGACCAGCTCCACCGAGGCCTCGACCCGTGCCGCCAGGTAGCCGACGCTCTGCAGCTCCTTCTCGAGCGCGGCGGCGACGGCGTCGACGTCGACGGTGCGATAGAGATCGCCGGTGGCGGCCGTGAGCTTCGCCGCCACGAGGTCCGCGATGTCGGCGCGGCTCCCTTCGATCGACACGGTGCCGATCCGGTAGAGGGGGCCACGGTCGACGGGAAAGACCGCGACCACTCCCTCGTCCACCGACTCCATCCGCGCGATGCCGACGGTGGCCTCGGCGAAGCCGACGGACTTGTAGTAGTCGATCAGCGCACCGCGATCTTCTTCCAGCAGCGCCGACTGCCAACGCGGCGCGAGCAGCAGCCAGCGCGAGCGACCGCTGCCCAGCGCGTCCTGCGGCTTTAGCGCGACGGGCGCAGCGGGCGCGACTCGACTCGCATCGGCCGGGGCCGCGACCGGGGGCGGCTCGGCGCGCTTGCGGACGAAGCGCCGGCAGTCCTCGGGGTTCGCGTCCTCCTCGGCGCCGATCGCCGGATCGTCGATGCACACCGCCGCCAACGACCGCTCCGCGCCCTCGCGAATCGTGTAGCGGACCCGCACGTCGTCGTCGTGCTCGACGCGCTCCTTCGCGACCTCGACGCTCGGGAAGCCCTTCGACTCGTAGAGCGCGCGGATCGCCTCGGCACCCTCCTCGACGAGGAAGATGCCGTAGCCACCCTCGCGAGCGAATGGCAGCACCTCGCGGAGGTCGTCCTCGTCGATGCTCTCGTTGCCGCTGAGCTCGACCGAGAGCTTCTTCCCCTGCCGCACGGTCACCGCCAGCGGCACGTGACCGTCGGCGTCGGCCGGGCCGGGCACGGCGTCGACGTGGACCCGCACGTAGCCGAGCTCGCGGTAGCGCGCTTCCAGCTTCTCGACGCGCTTCGTGAGATCGTCGCGGGTGAAGAAGATCCACGGACGGAGCGCCGAGCCCACCTCGTCGTCGGAGAGCGCGCTCGAGCCCGTGACGGTGATGGCTCCCACGCGCGTGAGCGAGCCGCGGCTACAGGGATAACGGATCGAGATCTCGCCGCCGTCGTCCGCGGATTCGGCCGAGCAGGTCGAGCCCTGGAAGCCGTTTTGCTCCATCAGCTTCGCGACGCGTTCGGCTTCCGCCGGCAACAGGCTCGGGTCGAACGCGTCGCCGGCGCGCATGCGCAGCGCCTTGAGCGCATCGCGCTCGAAGACCGGGAAGATCCCCGCGAACTCGATCTCGCGGACCACCGGCTGGCGCGTGAGATCGAGCACCAGCACGTCGCCCGCGGGGCTCGGCTCCACGTGGAGCTCGCTGTGGCCGATGATCGGCAGCGACGCGAGGAAACGGCGCACCGCCGCCTCGGCCGTCGCGTCGAAGGGCGCGGCCATGCGAACCGGCAGCGAGCGGCGGATCTGCTCGGTGGGGATGCCGACGTCGGCGTCGATCCGGACGTCGACGATGACCGGAGGCGGCGCGCTCGCCGTCGGCGCGGCGGGAGCCGTCGCCTCCTCGCCGGGCGGAGCGGGAGCGGGCGGCTCCGCGCGGGCAACGTCCGCGCCGAGGCACGCGAGCGCGAGAACCGCCAGCCCCGCCCAGACGCGGGGTTTCAGCAGCTCGGGCGCCACCGACCGCCGCGTGACGCGCGCAGCGCGGGCATCACTCGAAGCGAAGCTCGGCAAAGTGCTCGGGCTGGTGGATGTCGGGAGTCGGAAGCCGTGCCCACGTCGCGTGCTCCTCCGGCTCGACCGTGGCGATGTGCCGGCTGAAGTTCGCTCGCCACACCTCACCGGCCTCGGGAGTGCCGCGTCCCAGCGCCTTGAACGGGACGCGCAGCTCGACCACCCAGCCGCCCATGGCGTCGCGAGCGGCCACCTGGATCCCACCCGCGTTCCACGCCTTGGTCTTCTGGGCATGCTGCGTGAGCGCCACCGCGCCGCTCGAGGACACCGTGACCTCGTAGTAGGTGCCCTTGGCGTCGCCGGGTGGCTGAAGCTGGACGGTCACGGAATCGTCCTGGCCGATGGTCTCGACGTCGCGGCCCTTCGCCGTGCGCTTGCGACGCTCGAGGTAAGGCTCACCGCAGCGGAAAGCGACGAACAGGTTCTCGGCGTCGATCGTGACGTAGACCTCGGTGGCACGCGACGGCGCGTGCTTGGGCGAGCCGGCCACGTAGAGGTGCTCGACCCCGGCCGAGTTGCCCCAGCCGTCCTCGTTGAGGCGCCCGTCCACGACCGGCGCCTTGGGAGCGAGCAGTGGCACGAGGAAGAGCGCCGCGTCGTGCTGATCCGTGCTGGTCGGCTCCGGATCGGCCGCGAACGCGAGCGGCGCGACCAACGAGATCGCCAGCACCCACCCGGCGGTGTTCCGCATCGGACCGAGCCGACGAGCGGACCCGCGAACCCCGACATTCATCGTCAACGCCTCCCCGCGCCGTGCTCACCGCGAGGGAAGCAGCGGGCGATCCCTGCCGGAAACCGTCATCCTAGCCCCACCCGGCCGCGCGCGGCGAGATGACGCGTGTCGTGGGCCCGATCAGCCCTCGCGGATCACGGCGCTGCGGGGCACGGTGGCCGCGAATCGTTCCTCGTAGCGCCGGATGGCCTCCGCGGTCTTCGGATCCGACCAGTATCCGCTCGCGTAGGGGACCGGCTGGTCGAAGCCGAGCGCGCGATTGAGGCAGAGCATCGTGGCCTCGCGGACGTACTTGCCGACAACGCTCGCAGCGGCGATGGGCAGGAACTCGCCGTCGCCGTCGCGGAGGAAGCGCATCTCGAGCGGCTCGCCATCGAACAGACAGCGATAGCGACTGCACGCGGGTTCTTCCTCGAGCGTCTCGACGCCGAAGGCACGCTTGCTCCCGTCGAGCCACGGGCGGTACCGGCGCGTGCCGCCGATCTTGCCGAGCAGCGCGAGCGGCGGCCGAACCTCGAGCAGCGCGAGCGCCTCCTCGAAGGCACGATAATCGAGGGCCAGCTTGCCGCCCCCCGCGCGCTGCTCACGATTGAGCTCGGCGGGCGAGACCACGCGGCACGCGACGTCGACGACGCGGATGGCGCGCGCGGCGAGCTCGCGCGCCACCTGCCCCGGCTCGCCACCCCAGAGCGGCAGCGCGAGCGGAGCGAGATGGAGGTCGGGCTCGGCAGCGCGGCCGCACCCGGGCTCGGTTCGCGTCAACGCTCCCACCAAGCTCGCCAGGTCCGCGGCAGCGCACGCGGCGGGCCGCGCTCGCGCGAGCGCCAGCGCCGCCGCTTCTCCCGCGGCGTAGCTCCGCGGCGTGCGACGAAACACCTGCTTGCTGTCGCGGATCTGGGGCAGCGCCGCGGGGTCGAGCCGCAGCGCCTGCTCGTCGGTTCCCGGAATCTCGAGCGCGATCGCCGTCACCACCAGCGGGCCGAGCCCCGGCCCCAGCCCGTTCTCGTCGACGCCCGCGACCAGCATCCGCCGAGTGTAAGGAGCGATCCCGGATTTGGAACGTCGCGACGGGCGCGGAACCGGGTCGGGATCTCCGATCCGCGATCGAGGTGCGCGCGACGGGGGTCGTGGTAAGGTGACGCCACCTCCGGCGCCGCGACCGCATCACCGACCCATTTCCCTCCCGCGCAACGCCGAGCGATGAACGCTCGCAAGATCGTCTTGGTGCATCCGTTCTCGGGCGACTGGGAACGGATGCGTTCCGCTCCGTTCTATCCGCTCAACCTGGTGCACGCAGCGGCGTGCGTCGCGCGCCATCACCCGGTCGAGATCGTCGACCTACGTCGCGAGAGCGACTGGCGCGCACGGCTCCGGCAGGCGTTCGAGGAGCCGGTGCTGTTGGTCGGCATCACCTCGATGAGCGGCACGATGCTCGCGTCGGCGCTCGACGTGGCGCGTTTCGTGCGGGGGTTGGCGCCGGTGCCGGTCGTGTGGGGCGGGATGCACCCGACCCTGCTGCCCGAGCAGACCGCCGCTCATCCGCTGGTGGACGGCGTCGTGGTGGCGGACGGCGAGAACATCCTGACCGACCTCGCGGAGCGTCTCGCGAGCGGCGCGCCGATCGCGGGTGTCCCCGGAACGGTGTGCCGGGATGGCGAGCGGGTGGTGCGCGGGCCGGAGGCGGCGCTCCCCGATCTCGACGAGCTCCCGGAGCCCCACTTCGAGATGGTTCCGGTGCGCTCGTACATGCCGCTCTGGGACGGCGCACCCACGCTCTCGCTGGAAAGCGCCCGCGGCTGCCCCCGTCCGTGCACGTTTTGCTACAACACCGCCCTCAACGCGGGGCGCTTCCGGATGCTCTCCGCCGAGCGCACCATCGCCCGGGTCGAGCGGCTGGTACGCCGGCACGCTCCCGGCTGCGTCTACTTCGTGGACGACAACTTCTTCCTCGACGTGCCGCGGGCGCTCGCGATCGGCGAGGGCATCGCGCGCACGGGTGTCGCGTGGCAGGTCCAAGGCGCCGACATCCCGTCCTTGGCGCGCCTCGACGACGGCCACCTGCGGGCGCTCGCCGCCACCGGGCTCAAGCGCATCTCGATCGGCATCGAATCGGGCTCGCCGCGCATCCGCAAGCGCATGAAGAAGAGCGCCGCCGTCGATCGCGTGAAGCGCGAGGTGGCGCGCTTCGCTCAGCACCCGATCGTCCTCTATTGCAGCTTCTTCGTCGGCAGCCCCACCGAGACGGTCGAGGACGTGAAGGACACCATCGCGCTGGTCCTCGAGCTGCAGGAGCTGAACCCGCACTTCCGCAACTCGCCCTTCTACTCGTATCTGCCGCTGCCCGGGACCGAGATGCTCGAGGACGCGGTGTCGAGCGGGCACACGCCGCCCTCCACCCTCGAGGCGTGGAGCCACCTGACGTTCGACATGGAGAGCGCCATCGGCGGCGCGACCTCGCCCGGCACGCTGACCCGCGCGCAAGCCAAGGCCCTCTACTTCGTGACGAGCTGCGTCGACCGCAAGAGCCAGGATTACGGCCTGCCGCGTATGGCCGCGGCGCTGATGGAGCTCTATCGCCCGATCGCGCGCTGGCGGCTCAAGCATTTCCGGCTCGGCGGCATGATCGAGCTCTTCGGCTACCGGCTCGTGCACGCGGCCTGGATGGCGAGCGAGGCGGTGCGCCGGCGCCGCTCGGGCACGACGCAGGACGAGGTCGCGCCGGCGCTCGTCGCCGCCCAGCCGGCGAGCTGACGAAGCGCTTCTCGTGCGCTAAGAGCGTGGTCGGACCGCGCGCCGCCGGGCGAGCCCCGCTTCGCGGCGCTCGTCGCGGTGCGTTCGTCGCGCGCGCTTCCGCGCAGGACGAACGACGCCGAGCACGACCCGAGCATCGATTGGACCTCGCCCCACCCAGGAGAACGGCGACGATGAACGACGTGATGACGACGGAATCGGTGGAAGTCGGCCCGCTGCGCGTCCAGAAGAACGGGCACGTGACGTGGGTCTTCCTCGCTCGTCCCGACACTCGCAATGCCATGGGCCCCGATCTGTGGGAGGCGCTGCCCAAGGTGTTCGGTGACATCGACCGCGACGACTCGTGCCGGGTCGTCGTGCTGGCCGCCGAGGGCAAGCACTTCACCGTCGGCCTCGACCTCAAATCGGTCGGCAGCCTGGTCCAGTTCGAGGGCTCCCAAGCCCAGCAGCGGCGCGCGCTGCATCAGGAGATCCTGCGCCTGCAGGAGAGCGTGAGCGCCATCGAGCGTGTCCGCAAGCCGGTGATCGCCGCGATCCACGGCTACTGCATCGGCGGCGGCATCGACGTCATCACCGCGTGCGACGTGCGCGTGGCCTCGAAGGATGCGCTCTTCTCGGTGCGCGAGACGCGGATGGCCATCGTCGCCGACCTGGGCACCTTGCAGCGGCTGCCGGGGATCGTGGGGCGAGGTCACGCCGCCGAGCTGGTGTTCACCGGCAAGGACGTCGACGCGGAGCGAGCGCGCGAGATCGGGTTGGTCAATCACGTGTTCGCGGACCGGGAGGCGGCGCTCGAGGGCGCGCAGGAGCTCGCCGACGAGATCGCGTCCTTGAGCCCGCTTGCGGTACAAGGATCCAAGCAAGTCATGGCCGCCACCCGCCGGAACGAGATCGCCGAGGGATTGCGTTACGTGGCGCTGTGGAACTCGGCGTTCCTGTTCTCCGACGATCTGGGCGAGGCGCTCGCATCGTTCATGGAAAAGCGCAAGCCGGACTTCCAAGGCGCGTGAGCGCGCACGCGAGCACGACGATGAGGCGAGGCGGGTGGCGCGCGGCTCTGTTGGCGATCGCGATCGCCGCCGGATGCGGCAGTGGCGGCGGCGGCCAGGAGGGCCCGCCCGGCCCGCTGCTCACCCGAGCCCGCGGCTACGACGCGTGGCACGAAGCGCACCACCAGCCCCTCTACGGCGCCACGGTCGAGGTGCGGTTCACGGACGACTCGCTGACCGAGGTGCTGCGCTACGAGGGACGCGGCGACTCGACGATCTGGACCGGCACTTACCTCGCGAGCCAAGCGTTCCGCTACGCGGTGACCCGCGACGAGCAAGCGCGCACCAACGTCCTGGCGATCGTCGACACCCTGCACAACCACCTGAAGGTCACGGGGCGCGCGGGGTTCATCGCCCGCTACCGCGCACCCGCGGATGCCCCGGGCGTGTATCCGTGCGATGCCGACGACGAGAACTGCCACGTGGTCGCCGACGGCCCGTTCGCCGGCGACCTGTGGACGGGCAACACCAGCCGCGATCAATACACCGGCTGGTTCTTCGGCATGGCGCTCGCCTACGACTTCGTCGAGGACGAGGGCATGCGCCAGACCATTCGTGACGACGTGAGCGAGGTGATCGACGCCGTCGCCCGCCAGAAGTACCTGATCGTGGACGTGGACGGGATCAAGACCACCGCGGGACCGGAAGCGCTGCCGCCGTTCGCGATCAACTGGCACCTGATCGCCTACCACGTGGCGGGGCGCCAGCAGGACCTCGACGCGGCGCTCGCGATCGCCGCCAACCGCACGCTCTACGAGATCGCCACCGTCAGCTTCAACAATCGCTACGTGCAGTTCTACGGCAACAACCTGAGCCACCAGAACTACTACAACGCCGAGCGGCTCAGCCGGGACGTTCCCGCGATCCACGAGCTCATCCAGACCAATTTCCGAGAGCAGATCCACAAGAGCGTGCACCTGGCCCACAACGCATTCTTCGAGCTCATCCACCGCTCGGTGGAGGGCGAGGACGATGCGACGCTCGACGCTTCGATCCTCGAGGACCTCGGCGCGTTCCGCGAGCCGCCCAACCGCGGCTACGCCGTCGACCCGCCCCAGGCGCCGCTCGACCCGTACTCGGTGCTGCTGGTGGCGTTGCAGACGGCGATTCCCGAGCTCGCCGACATCATCGGCACCGCGCATCTGCAGGCGCTCGCGGCCTATCCCGTTCCGTACCAGTGCAGCACCGACTTCTTGTGGCAGCGCAATCCGTTCGTGGTCGAGTGCGATCCCGAGGACCCGGCGCTCGTGAACCCCGGCGTCGATTACCTGGTCGGATACTGGATGGCGCGCTACCACGGCCTGCTCGGCCCGCAGGATTGAAGCGCGTGAGCACACCGCCCGCGACAGCGAACCCCATCGACTGGCGCGCTCCGGTGACGCTCGGGCGAACCGGGCTCGCGGTCGGCCGCCTGGGCGTGGCCGCGTCCTACGGTGTGACCGCGGACGCACTCGAGATGGCCTTCGAGCGGGGCGTCAACTACCTCTACTGGGGCTCGATGCGGCGCGAGCGCTTCGCCGCCGGCATCCGCCGCCTGATGCGCAGCGCCGGGCGCGAGAAGCTGGCGGTGGTTCTTCAATCGTACACGCGCATCCCCGCGTTGCTGGCGCCGAGCGTGCAGCTCGGGCTCTTCCGCCTCGGCACCGACCACGCCGACGTGCTGCTCCTGGGCTGGTTCAACCAGCGCCCGCCGCAAGCCATCCTGGACGCGGCCCACGATCTCGTGCGCCGTGGATGGGTTCGCCACGTGGCCATCTCGAGCCATCGGCGGACGCTCTTTCCCGAGCTCGAGCGAGAGCGAATCCTCGACGTCTACCATCTGCGCTACAACGCGGGCCATCGCGGCGCGGAGCACGAGATCTTCCCCCACGTGCCGGCGACCCCCGACGGCCCGGGCCTGGTGGCGTACACGGCCACACGCTGGGCGACGTTGCTCGATCCGCGCCGCACGCCCGCGGGCGAGCCCACCCCGACCGCCGCCGATTGCTATCGTTTCGCGCTCACCCACCCCGCCGTGCACGTCTGCATGACGGGTCCGCGCAACCGCGCCGATCTGGAGCACGCGCTCACCGCCCTCGACCGCGGCCCGATGGACGCCGACGAGCTCGCCTGGATGGGCCGGGTGGGCGATCACGTGAGCCGCCACGTGCTGCCCACCCGCGGCGGCGCGGGCTCGCGCTGGAGAACCGCGTGAATCACCACGCTCGAACCATTCGGCGCGCGCTCTGCGCGTTCGCGCTCGTCACCGCGGGTTGCGCGGGGTCGCGGGTGCCGGTGTCCGGCGAGCCGACCATCGAGGAGGTGCTGGGCGCCAACGCCCGCGTGCTCTGGGTGGCCGCGCATCCCGACGACGAGGCGCTCGCCGGCTCGGTGCTCGCGCATGCGTGCGTCGGCCTGGCGACCCCGTGCCACTTCCTCGTCTTCAATCACGGCGACGGCGGCGAATGCCTGCTGCCCGAGGGCTGCCACCCGGATCTGGGAACGGTGCGCGGACGGGAGCTCGAGGAATCGGCGGCGCTCTACGGGGCCACGCTCGAGCACTACCGGCTCTTCAACGCGCCGCTGCCGGTCGAGAGCTTTCCAGCCCGCGAGGTGATCGCGGCCAAGTGGAAAGACGCCCTGGATCCGTCCGGGGCCGTCGCCGCCGCGATCCGGCGCTTCCAGCCCACCGTGGTGCTCACACTCGATGCGTTCCACGGCTTCACCTGCCATCCCGAGCACCAGCTCGCAGCGCGCTTCGCGATGGAGGGCATTCGGCGCGCCGCCGACGCCGGCGAGGCGTTGGGCGGGCTGGCGCCATGGCGGACGCCGCACTACTTCGAGATCCTCAACCGATACTGGTTCCTGGCGGCACTCATGGGGCGCGATCCCGAGCCCTTCACCGACGTTCTCGACCCCGACCAGCGCTGCGGTCCGGACGAGAGCTGCATCGAGATGGCGAGTCGCTTCTCCTACGCTCACCGCACCCAAGCCGGCGACATGGGCAGCCTCCGGACGCTCAACCACTTGGTCACGAGCGTTTACCTCCGGCGCATGAACCCCTGGACGCAGATCCTCGATCCTCTCGAGGCGGCACCGAATACCTGCGGCTGAGCCGCCGTCCCGCTTCCCTATTTGGGAATCTGCTCCCGGAGCGATGAATCCGGGACGGCCTACGTACGTCTAACCACCGCGAGGGGATATCCGGCGAGAGCACGGGCCCAGCGTGCGGGGGTTCGCTCTCGCGCTTGGAATCACTGGGCTTTTCGATCCAATCACGAACCAGGATCCGCCAAGGAGCGTATTGACAGGGCGTGGGTCGAGGCATATAGTACCAATTCCATCTTCTTTATCCTCATTCCCCCTCCCGGTTCGAGCCGCGAGGCCGAGGAAACAACCATGAAAGACCCACTCGATCTGGACGATGTCGATCTGGGAGTCTCGGAGAGCTTCAACCTGACGGAGCCCTCGGGCCCGAGCGAGGACGATCTCGCAGCCCTGGGTGCCATGGGAGACGAGGACACCGACGCACCGGATACCGCCGAGGAAGCGCCACGCAAGCCTGCGGCCACCAGCAGCGCCGCCTGGACCGCCGGCGACCATGACACCGAGGCCGGCAACCTGGAAGACCTCTACTTCCGAGAGATGGGCGCCATCCCGCTCGCTCGACGCGAAGGCGAGATCCGCTTCGCCGAAGGCATCGACAAGGCGCGCGAGGTCTTGCACGCACTCCTCGACGAGCCGCCCGCGGTGATCCCGCGCGTGCTCGGCAAGGACTTCGCCAAGCCCCGCGGCCGTTCGATGGAGGAAACCCTGCCCGAACGCGTCGGCTACGCGGTGCTCGCCGACGTGCGCGCGGTGCTGGACGGCAGCCTCGACCCCAAGCGGCCGTTCCAGGCGCGCCAGCGTCCCGTGCTGAGCCGCTACGCCGACCAGCTCACCGCAGCGCTGGACGGAATCGAGTACGCCAAGAGCTTCCTGACCGAGGCCAACTTGCGGTTGGTGATCCACATCGCCAAGCGCTACCGCCGCCACGGCATCCCGATGCTCGACCTGGTCCAGGAAGGAAACATCGGCCTGATGAAGGCGGTGGAGCGCTACCGGGTGGACACCGGCTTCCGCTTCAGCACCTATGCCTCGTGGTGGATCCACCAGTACATCCGGCGCTCCATCGACAACCAGGCCGGGCTGGTGCGCGTCCCGCTCTACCTCCAGGAAGAGCGACGCAAGATCATGCGCACCACCCGCGATCTGGGCCTCGAGCTTGGCCGCAAGCCGCGCACCGAGGAGATCGCCCAGAAGGTGGCGACCGACGAGAAGTGGGTCGAGGAACGCATGATGATGCGCAGCGAGGCGATCTCGCTCGACACTCCGCTCTCCGCCGACGGGACGCAACGGCTGAGCGACGTGCTGGCCGATCCCGAAGCGCCATCGCCCTTCGAGGACACCTCGCTGGTCGAGCTTTCCGATCGCGTGAAGGTGGCGCTCGCCAAGCTCACGCCGCGCGAGGAGAAGATCCTGCGGCTTCGCTTCGGCGTGGGTGAGGTCTCGTCCCACAGCCTGCAGGAGATCAGCACACGCTTCCGCCTCACGCGGGAGCGCATCCGTCAGATCGAGGCGCAGGCCCTCAAGACGCTGCGCGGCGTGTTCGAGGATGCGGGGATCGCCGGCGCCGCGTAGGGCAGAGGCTCCACCTCCCGGACCCACCACCCGAGGGCCCGCTGGCGTTGCGCCGGCGGGCCTTCGCCTTTGGTTCGTGGTCGCCACGCGCCGCCGGCACCCGCCGCTGCGGGACGCCCGTTACCTCGGCGCTACGGGCAGCTTGCCGCGCGCGGCTGCGAGCGGCGCGATCGTCGTCGGAACAGCCACTTCCACGCGCTTCACCATCGCTCGGCCGCGGCGCGGTTCGTGCTCCATGTGAGCTGCTCGGCACCCCGTTCGACGGCAGGAGGTCGTCCATGAATCCGCGCACACTCCATCAGATCGAGACTTCGCTGGCCCACGCGCGGGAGGAGCTGCTGCGTGAGAGCCAGGCGGCGGAAGCCGACCTGGCAACGCTCACCGAGATCCGCGTCGAACCCGAGCTGATCGACCGCGCCCAAGACGAAGCGCTCATCAGCGTTCTCGACAGGCTCGACGAGCGCGAGCGAGGCGAGATCGCGGCCATCGACGCCGCCCTCGCCCGGATCCGCGCCGGCACCTTCGGCACCTGCCTCGGCTGCGGCGAGGCGATCGCCGTCGCCCGCCTGCAGGCGCAGCCCACCGCGACGCTCTGCCAGGAGTGCGCGGGTGCCGCGCGCAAGACGCCCCCGGCGCGAGCGTCACGCCCCGCGCGCGGAGCGCATCATCCCGCGCGTGAGCGGCGCGGCGCAGGTCGATAGAGGCCGGCGGGATTCGATCCCAGGAAGCCGGCCTCGTACACGTCGCGATCGACGCGGCTCAGGCGCGCGATCATGGCGCGCGTGACCAGCGGGCGGTGCTCGCGCCGGTCGAGCGCGTCGACGATCGCGTCGACCGCCCGCGCGTCGGTCCGCCACCCGTGGGCCTCGAACCGCCGCAGGTCCACCGGCAGCGAATACGAGCGCAGCGTCTTGCGGTACTCCACGTTGTAGTAGAACTCGAAATACGAGAGGGCGAGCTCGCGCAGATTGCGGAAGATCGGCTCGCGATATCGCAACGTGGTGGTGTTCGACTTGGCGACCGCGCCCAGGTGGCCATCGACCTGGAAGATGGCGAGCACGTGGTCGTCGTCCCGCACCGCGCGGAGATCGACCAGCAACGGCGGGTGACCGAGGCGTTCCAGCGCCGCCGCGGCGAAGAGCGCCCCATCCATGCAATGCGCACGACGGTCGCGAAGCACGTCGCGCGGCGAGCGGTAATCGCTCTCGTCGCTGTAGGCGAGCGCATCCAGGTATTCCTGGATCTTGCGCGGCGTCACCAGGCGGCGCAGCACCGCACGCTCGTCAGCCGTCCAAGGCTCGACCTTCCGACTCACCGGACCTCCGCTCGTCGATCGCCGGGCGCGCGAGGCTCGCCCGGCAGCGAGCGCCCCGGTTTGTCACGAGGGTTGCCGTCGCGCAACCGCGCCGGCGGCGGTCGGGCACGACTGGCGCGCGAGTCGAGCGTCGAGTAAGAGTGGGCGCCCGGCGGCTGCCCCATGACGCCCCTCGACGCCCATCCTTCGCGCTCGCCGTGGCCATGGCCCACGAGCACTCGCGCTTCGACGCGAGCGCTCACGCTGGCGCTGGCAGTCGCCGTCGTCACGGCCGGCTGCGCCGGTGGGAAGACCACCAGCGCACGCGGCAGCGGCACGCCGCTGCGCGTGGGCGTCGCCGTGGTCGACGTCACGCCGACGAGCTGGGAACGATTTCACGATGCCAACGGGAACGGGACGTGGGATTTCGCCGACGGCGAGCCGTTCGACGACTTCGGGCGCGACGGCATCCCTTCACCGGCGGAGCCCGGCTACGACCCGGTCACGAACCCCGATCCCAACCACGACGACTTCGATCCGGTCTCGAACGCGAGCGGCGGCGAGGGCAACGGCCGCTTCGAGCCGATCTGGATGGCCGGCTTCGCCAACGCGTATCCGGCGGTCGGCGTCCACGACCCGATCACGGTGCGTGCGCTCGCCCTCGCGCAGGGCGACGTCACGACGGTGCTCGTGGTGCTCGACGTCATCGGTGTGCTGACTCCTTCGCTCGAGCCGGCGCTCGATCGGATCGCCGCGGAGACCGCCATCGATCCCGCGCGCATCCTGGTGAGCGCGATCCACTCCCACGAGGGACCCGACACCCTGGGGCTGTGGGGTCGAACCGAGTACGAGTCCGGCATCGACCCCGTGTATCAGGCACGTCTGCTCGACGGCCTCGTGGAGTCCGTGGTCACGGCGCTCGGCTCGCTGCGCGAAGCCGAGCTCGCGGTGGCGGCAGTGACGCTGGATCTCGGCACGGCGGACCTCGCCCTGGACCACCGCGACATCGATCCCAGCGACCCGCCGCAGCTCGCCAACGACATCCGCCTGCCGAGTGTTCGCGATCCGCAGCTGCTCGCGATTCGAGCGGTGGCGGGCGACGGCCAGACGATCGCGACGCTGCTCGAGTGGGCGGATCACCCGGAGAGCATCGGCTCGCGAAACAACCTGATCTCGGCCGACTATCCAGGCTACGCGCGCGCCCGCCTCGAGGCCCGGCTGGGTGGCACCGCGATCTACCTGAGCGGCGCCCTGGGCGGGCTGATCACGCCCCTCGACGGCGCGCTCGTTCCCTACTGGACCGACGACGGGAAGCGCGGAACGGATCCCGCCACCGGCCTCTCGTGGATCGCCGACGATGGTTTCGACAAGGCTCGCTCGCTCGGCTACGAGCTCGCCGAGCGAGCAGCCGACGCGCTTGCTTCCGCGCCCGCGATCGCTCCCGACTACCTGGACTTCCGCCGCCGGGAGTCGCGCCTTCCGATGGAGAACCTGAATCTGGTGCTGGGGCTCGTGACCGGCGTGATCCCCGGCAGCTCCTCGTATTTCAGCGACGAGGGCGAGGGCCTCTTCGACTTCTCGGATCCCGACCACTGCAGCCATTGCGGCTGCATCCGCACCCCGGTCTTCCGTCTCGATCTCGGCGGGCTGGCGACCCTCGTCACCGTCCCCGGCGAGCTCTTCCCGGAAGCGCTCACCGGGCGCGACGAGCGGCGCCACGCGTTCGCGACGCCCGAGCACGACTACGGCGCCACGACCTTTCCGGCGATCGAGGGATTGCGTGGCATGAAGGGCGCGCCCGAGACGCTGCTGGTCGCCGGGCTCTCGCCCAACGAGCTCGGCTACCTCATCCCCCAATCGGACTATCTCGACTTCACCGTGTCGGAGCTGCTCTTCGGCGGAGTGGGCAGCCCGCTCTCGCATCCAAACTTCTACGCGGAGTATTTCTCGCTCGGCCCGCGCGCCGGCGACACGCTCTACTGCGATCTCGTGAGCATCCTCGAGCTCCACCCGAATCCCGAGACGCGAACGCGCTGCGAGGCCGTGAGGCGCTCCACGTTCGTGGCGAATGGGTCCGACGCCGTCTGCAAGCTGGCGCGGGCATTGCCGGGGCCACTCGACGATCTCGCCCAGATCCTGCCGAGCGCCGCGGCCGCGGGGCGTTCGCGATGACGAAGGCGACACGCCCCGTCCGCGGTCGCCCGGGGGTCGCCGTACGGACGCTCCTCGCCACCCTGCTCGCGACGGGGCTCGCCGCGTGCAGCTCCCGCGACGGCGCCGACACGGAACCCGAGCAAGGCTCGTGCGAGCCCAACACCCAGGCGTTCGTCTCCCGCCCCACGCCGTCGCCCGCGACGCTGCCTTTCCTGCACGTCTCCGGCACGGACGTCGTCGACGAGAGCGGCCAACGGGTCGCGTTGCGCGGCGTGAACCTCGGGAGCTGGCTCTTGGTCGAGAGCTGGATTCCCGGCATCGGCATCGAGAACTTGGATTGCTCGGACTGGAACGAGGTGCTCATCCGCAAATGCGAGGAGCTGGGCTGCGAGCGCACCATGCGGGTGGGCGTTCCCCTCGCCTATCTCCAGCACTTCGTGGCGCTCGAGCCGTGTGCCCGTGTCGCCGAGTTCCTGCGCGGCTGGAGCACGGCCCACGCGATTTCCGGGGAAGCCGAGGCCATCGGCCGGTTCTGGGAGTGGTACGACTCGACTCCCAAGGTCGCGAGCGAGCAAGAGCTGTGGAGATCGGTGGCCGGTCGCTTCGGCTGGCGGGAGAGCCAACGCCTCCGCGAGACGTACCGCGAGCGCTGGATCACCGAGGATGATCTCGCGCGCATCGCCGCGCTCGGCCTGAGCTTCGTTCGGCTGCCGTTCTGGTACGACTGGCTGGAATCGGACGATGCCGCCGGCGCGCGCTTCCGTCCCGAGGGCTGGGCGCGACTCCACCAGATCCTGGAATGGGCGCGAGCCCACCGTCTGTACGTGCTCCTCGACATGCACGGGGCGCCGGGCGGCCAGAACAACGAGACCCACAGCGGCACCAGCGACGGCAACCGACTGTGGTTCGACGAGCGCTGCAGCGCGAAGACCGCGCGCCTATGGCAGGCCATCGCGAGCTACGTCGCCGACGATCCGCACGTGGTCGGCTTCGACCTGCTGAACGAACCGCTGTCGATCTACGACGCCGGCCGCCACCAAGCGGTGCTGTCGCAGATCTATCAGGCGATCCGCGCCGTCGACGGGCGACACATCGTGATGAACGAGGACGGCTACCTGCCGCTCTTCCTGGTACCGTCGCCCGTCGAGATGGGCTGGGAGAACTTCATGTTCTCGATCCACTTCTACGGCGGCGGCACGAGCGCGGACCAGCGGGTCGCGGAGCTCGCGCAGAAGCTCGCCGGGCTCGCGGACGTGTGGGACCGACGCTTCCGCTGCCCGCTTCTCCTCGGCGAGTTCTCCACCTACGATCCCGGCGCCGAATCCATCGAGGCCATGCGGCGGTCCTTCGCGCTGCTCGATTCCCACGGCATCCACTGGTCACCTTGGACCTACAAGCAGTGGGACGCGAGCTCGATCTGGGGGCTCTATCACGCGAAGCCGCCCTTCGCGCGCCTCGACCTGGCGAGCGCCAGCCTCGCCGAGACCCGCGACTGGATCGCCGCGCTCGGCACCGAGCATTTCGAGACCGATCCGGCATTCGAGGCCGCCTACCGCGAGCAGGCGCCCACGCCTGCGCAGCCGTTCTCGCTCGACTTCGAATGAGTCGCGGGCTCGCGCCGCTCTTGGCCGCGGTGACGCTCGCCGTGGGCTCGTACGGGCGAGCCGAAGCCGCGAGCGCGGGGCCCGCCGCAGTCGCGCCACCCGTCGTGATCGTGGTCTTCGACGCGCTGCGCGCCGATCACCTCGGCCTCTACGGCTACCGCGCGCGGCCGACCAGCCCCACCTTCGATCGGCTCGCGGGCGAATCGATCGTTCTCGACGATGCCCGCGCCGCGGCGCCGTACACCCTCGCCTCGGTGGCGACCTTGCTCACGGGGCGCCCCCCGGACGAGCACACGCTCACGACGTTCGAGCGCGCCCTTCCGAGAGACGTGCCGACCCTCCCTCACGCGCTCGCGAGCAGCGGCTATCGCTCGCTGGTCGCGAGCCGCTCCGGCATCCTGCACGGCTTCGCCCTGGAGGATTCGTTCGAGCTCGAGCTCGTCGACCCCCAGCTCACCGAGGATCCCCGCGCCTTCCGGAGCCGCTGGAAGGAGGGCATCGGAACACTGGCGGCGGGCCCCCAGCCCTGGTTCGCGTACCTGCATTTCTTCCCACCGCACGCCCCCTATCGCCCTCCCAAGGCATTCACGGTCCCGTTCGTGCTCCCCAACGTCGAGGGCGTGAGCGGCTCGATCGCGTTTCTGCGGGCCCTCGACAGCGGCGCGACCAAGCTCGGCGCCGCGGCGCTCGACGCGCTGGTGGCTCGCTACGACGCCAACATCCGCTACGCCGATCACGAGCTCGCGGATCTCCTCGATCATCTGGGGAAGCTCGGGGTCCTCGAGCGCGCGTGGCTCGTCGTGACCTCCGATCACGGCGAGGCGTTCGGCGAGCACGGCCGCTTCGAGCACAACTCCACGGTCTACGAAGAGATGGTGAAGGTTCCGCTGCTGGTACGCCCGCCCGGCGGCGCGCAGCGCGCGACGCGAATCGGCGAGCCCGTGGGCCTCGTGGACCTGGCACCCACGGTGCTCGCGTGGGCGGGCCAGCCGGTGCCGGCCGAGATGGCGGGCAGGCCGCTACCGCTGGCCCCCGGTGCCCGCTACGCGGCGCGCCCGCGGCCCATCACCCTGCGCAGCGCCTCGCCGCCGGTGCGGTTCGGCATCACCGACGGCGACTGGAAGTACGTTCGGCCGCTGGACGATTCCGCCGCGTCGAGCATCGCGAGCGAAGAGCTCTACGATCTCGCCGCGGACCCCCGCGAACGCACCAACCTCGCGGGCACGCGCGGCGATGTCCTGGCGCGATTCCGCGAGAGCGCCGCCCAGGAGCTCGCCCGCCAGCGGGCACACGCCGCCGCTCCACGCACGCTCGAGGCGATGCCGTCCGAGACCGGCGACGCGCTCCGGGCACTCGGTTACGTGCAGTGACGGCGGAGGAAACCGGCGGATTCGAGACCGTGCTCGTCTCGCGCCGCTTGCCGGTCCGTGCGGCGAGGGTACGCAGGCGAGCGCCACAGCGGGCGGACGGCCCAATGCGATCCGCCCCAACGCGATCGAGAACACCCGCGTCTCACCCGCCGCGACGGACCGTGGGCCGCCCGGCGGGCGCTCACGGTTCGGGCTCGACCAGGATGGGCGTGGCGACGAACATCGACGGCACCGTCACCCGATAGGTGGTCGCGCCGACCTTCGTGAACGCGAGCTCGACGCTCCCTGCGTGGTCGAGCTGGGAAAAGCGCTGCGGCTCGAATCCCGGCGGCGGCGTCACGTCGACCTGGACGTTCGACCGCGCCTGCCACACCAAGCCCGTGAGCCAGGTCTGCTGGTACGTGTAGTCGGTGAGCGTGAGTACCATGGCGCGTGGCCCCACCGTCGCCGTGACGTCGATGAACGGCGTCAGGCTGCGCGCGACCGTGTTGGGCGGCGCCACGTCGCCTTCCAGCAGCGCCGACCGCATCGGCACCAGCTCCTGCTTCAAGCGGCCGATCTCGTCCAGGGACGAGGCGGGACAGACGTCGTCCAGCTCGGGTCGCCCCA
The DNA here is from genome assembly GCA_046331705.1 of bacterium. GTDB lineage: Bacteria > JADJOY01 > JADJOY01 > JADJOY01 > JADJOY01 > JADJOY01. Next base: position 211,784 of record JAXLQJ010000005.1, read on the forward strand.
GGAACCACAGCACGGTCTTCGCGCCGCGCCCCACCACCTGGTACCACTGGGCGCGGATCTCGTCGGCCGACGGACAGCGCACGTCGTCCTCGTAGAGCCCCTGCGTCCACATGTAGCTGGGGCCGGGCTCGGCGGCGAGCTTGATCTCGGCCGCGTACTTGCCCACGTACTGGATGAGGTCGTTGTAGAAGAGCGGCAGGTTGGTGTTGCACTTGGGCGCCCAGATCGCGTAGTGGTCCATGCCCCCGACGTCACCGAGCGGCGCCCACTCGGAGAAGTGGTACATGCAGGCGTTGTAGACCCAAAGCGGCGTCGTCTCGCCCCACAGCGCGCGATTGGACTGCACCTGGGCGAGCGTCAGGGACGACGGATCGCCGAACTCGGGCTCACCCGCGACCGCATCGAAGAGCAGGCGCGGATGCCCGCGCCACGCCGACACGAACGCAGGATCGGGCTGGCTCTGGTGCATCCAGACGTGGAAGTCGTGCTCCGGAGCGAGCTGATCGAGCACCAGCTCGGGCGGCGCCGCGTCCGACGGCGTCCACAGGAAGAGATCGATGCCGCGCTCCAAGTACCGCTGGAGCACCGTGGGGTCGTTGTAGGGGCTCGCGGCGCCGCCACCTTGCGCCTGCGTCCAATCGCCCACGCCGAAATGCGGGCGGAAGAGCCGTAGCGCGCGGGTGTCGCGCGTCGGCATCGCGCCGTCGCTTCCGCGCACGGTGAAGGTGAGCCAGCGTCCGAGCGGCACGCCGTCCGGGCGCGGCACCCGGATCATGGCGACACCCTTCGGCGCCAGCGTCGGGTCGTCGACCACCGCGAACGACGAGACGTCGACGCCGTCGATCTCGAGTCCCAGGACGGTGCGCGCCGACGCCGCGTCGTTGCGGACGTGCACCAGGATCTCGTCGCCGGACTCGGTCGCGGTCACGTAGCTCGGCGTGAGCCCGGGCGCGGGCAGCACGGCGGTCTTGCTCCACACCGTCGTCGCGCCTGCCCGGACCTCGAGGGTCACGGGGTTGCCAGCGTCGTACTGGGCCTGCTTCGTGTAGCAGCGCACGATCCCGATCTCGCCCGCCGCCAGCTCGGGATCGACGATCTCGCACCACTGCACCACACCGAGCCCCGGATCGGCGATCTGCCCGTCGAGCAGCACCTCGGTGACCGTGGCCGGCGCGCTCGCCTGGAAGAAGCCCAGGATGAGTCCGCCGTGCTCGGGTTTGTCGATGGCCTCGGTGATGACCGGGTCGTAGTGCGGCGGCACCAGCTCGATCTCGTCGAGGGGGCCGGTCCCCGACGGGAAGGCGCCCACCGAGATCACGCAGGACGAGGAATCGGCGGCACCCGCCGAGTCGGTGACGGTGAGCACCGCGCGGTACGCACCAGGCGCCGAGAACGCATGCACCGCCGACGCGCCGCCGGCGCTTGCGCCGTCTCCGAACGCGAACGCGGAGCTCGCGAGCGGCCCCTCGGCGTCCGAGGACCCGGCGGAGTCGAACGACACGCTCTCGCCCACGCCCGCCACGCGCGGCGAGCACGAGAGCCTCGCGATCGGCTCCTGATTCGGCTGACAGGTCGCGCCGAGCGCCAGCGTCGCCGCGATCGCCGCCAACAGGCCCGAGATCCCACGACTCATGCGGCTCATACGTGAAGCTCCTCGCACGCCGCGCGCCGTGCCTCGAGCGGCAGGTGACTCCACATGGTAGCGAGCGCCGAGAAGCCGGCGCAATCGCGCGCCAGCGCCGCGCGCAAGCGCTCGCCGGCACCGGACATGACCGCGACGACGATCGTTTCGAGCGCCGCTCAGCGTGCGAGCTGGGCCCAGATCACCAGCACCAACTCGGCCAGGAAGAGCAGGCCCGCCACCACCAGGATCGTCAACGCGCCCCAACGCTGCACCCGCCGGCTGGGGACGGGGATCAGTCCGTTGGACATCGCCCACGAGAAGAGCACGTACGCGGCCACCGCGATGAACACGCCGGTCAGCGCGCCCATCGGCGCGTTGCTCGTGAACATGGCCGGATCGCCGCCCGATCAGCGCGGGCGAAGGTGATCGAGGACGCGCAAGAAGTTGCCGCCGAGGATCTTGCGGATGCGCTCGTCCGACCAGCCGCGGCGCAGCATGGCGTCCACCAGCCGCGGGAACTCCACACAGGTGAGCATGTCGTCGGGCGGGCAGATGCCGCCGTCCCAGTCGCTGCCGAGCGACGCGTGATCCTCGCCGACGACCTTCACCACGTGGGCGAGGTGATCCACCACCCAGTCGACCTTGGCGTTCAGCCAGGACGGGCCCAGGAAGCTCGACTGATACATGATGCCCACGGTGCCGCCGGTATCGGCGACGGCGCGGAGCTGGTCGTCGTCCAGGTTTCGCCAATGGCGATACACGCCGTTGACGCCGGTGTGGGTCACGATCAGCGGCAACGAGCGATCGTGGACGGCGACGGCGTCGAAGAAGCCCTCTCGATTGATGTGCGCGAGATCCACCAGGATCCGCTTCTCGTCGAGCTTGCGCACGAAATCGCGCCCCAGCTCCGAGAGCCCGCGCCCCGCGCCGGTGCGTCCGTACGGGTTGCTGGTCACGCCCAGGCGCGAGGTCGACAAGTGCACCAGCGTCACGCGGACCAAGAGCCGCTCGGGAATGCGGTCCAGATCCTCGAGGGAGTGATCGAGGGCGTTGCCGCCCTGGACCGAGAGGAACACGGCGTGACGGTCGTCCGCGCGCGCCGCCCGATACTCGCCGACGTCGCGCGCCAGCGCCACGCGCTCGGGGGCGCTGGCGAAGAGCGCCTGGAAGCGCTCCAGGTTGCGGAAGAAGGTTCGCGAGCGACCGGCGGCGCTGCGGAACGGATTGGTGGTGATGCTCCACAGCCCGCCGGTGAACCCCGCTTCGACCAGACGCGGTAGATCGGTGTGGCTGTAGAAGCGGCCGTTCAAGAGGCCGGGTCCGTGACGCTGGAAGATGTCGTAACCGAAGAGCCGGTGCTCGATGAACGCGTCGATGTGCAGATCGATGACGTCGGCGCCGTGGACGAGATCGAGCGCCGCGCGCGTGACGCCCAGGCGCGCGGCCGCCTCGGTTCGATCGAGCGACGACGGCAAGCTCACGGGCGCTCCCTCATTCCTCGCTGGGCGGGTTCGCCGGCGGCGCGCTCACCGAGCCCGCCGCGCGGCGCCCGCGGCGCCGACGCGAGCGTCGGCGTTTCGCAGGAGCACCCGCCTCGGCCGCGCCTGCGTCCGCCGGGGCCGCGTCCGGGCTCGCCGCCGAGAGCGCTTCCGTGTCCCGCGCCGCCACGATCATCTCGGCCTCGTCGATGGGCTCGGTGTCCACCAGCGCTTCGAGCTCGGATCCGGTCGGCGGCGCGAGCGTCCCTTCGCCGGCGCGGCCACGCCGCCGACGGCGGCGGCGACGGCGGCGTGGACCCGGCTCGGCCGGCGCCTCGGCCGCTCCTCCCAGCTCGCCGGCGGTCGTTTCCGTCGCCGACGAGGGGCCCGTCTCGCGCCCGGCGAGGAGCCAGCCCGGGACCTCGCCGCCGGCAGCACGAGTCACGACGTCGAAATAGCTGATCGCGTCCTCGAAATACGGCCGGTGCACCAATCCCTTGGGCGCGCGCCCGCTGGCCAGCGCCTGTTCCAGGCGACGGCGTGTGAGGAGCAGGAGCTTCACCCGCTCGGCATCCTTGCGGCCGACACCGAGGGCGCGGGTGAGATGGCGGAAACAATCCTCGATGAAGCCGCCGACGTCCGAAGGCGGCTCGTCGCTCGCGAGGGCGGTGGCGAGCCGATGCCAGAGATACGGGCCCGCGAGGATGCTCCACAGCACTCCCGGCTGCGGCGCGTCGCCGTAGTCGGAGGTTGCGTCGAGCACCTCGACGCTGCGCCAGGTGCGTTCGATCTCCTCGGGTGGGCCGTCGCGCAGGAAGCGCGCCAGCTCGGGCAGGATCGCGTCCATCAGCTCGAGCTCGAGCATGATCTTGAGCGAGGGCGCCGCGGCGCCGCCGCGCAAGTCGCGGTAGAGCTCGTCGAGAACCCGCGCCGCCGAGCACTCGAGCAGACGGTGCGCGTGACGCAGGATCGAGTCGCGGGTGGGAGGATCGATCGCGAAGTCGAGGCGCGCCGAGTGGCGGATGGCGCGGATCATCCGCACCGGGTCCTCCTGGAAGCGCACGTCGGGATCGCCGATGACGCGAATGACCCGTGCCTCGAGATCCGCGAGGCCGCCCACGTAGTCGATGATCGAGAAGTTGCCGATGTCGTAGAAGAGGCCGTTGATCGTGAGGTCGCGGCGGAACGCGTCTTCCTCGGGGCTGCCGTAGACGTTGTCGCGGCGGATCAGCAGCGACGCCGGCAGCGCGCCGCCGGCGTCGGCCTCCGCGCCGCCCGCCGGCGCCTCGCCACCGAGATCCCGCACGGCGTCCGCCGCCGCGGATTCCGCGCCGTCGCCACCGCCGTGCGTCAGCGGGCTCGCGGGCTCGAAGTCGGTGGTGGCGCGGAAGGTCGACACCTGAATGATGGTGCCGTCCTTGAAATAGACCTGCGTGATCTTGAACCGCCGACCGATGATGCGCGAGTTGCGAAACAGCGACTTGACCTCGTGAGGCCGCGCATCGGTGGCGATGTCGAAGTCCTTGGGGCGCCGGGCGAGGAGCAGGTCTCGTACCCCGCCACCGCACAAATACCCTTTGAACCCGGCGCGATGCAGCCGGTACATGACCTTGAGCGCGTTCGGGTCGATGCGCTTGCGGGAGATCGCGTGCGCGGCGCGCGGAACGATGCGAGGTTCGGTCGGTGACATACGGTCGCGAGGTCGATCCGGCGCCACGGCGCCGGAAGGGGTGGCGAGTATAAACGGGTTCCGCGCCGGCGGCGGGGCAGCCGGCGTGCTCGCACGTCGAAGGGACGCCGCTCCCGCCGGGAACGCGGCCCCCGCCGTCCGAGCCCGTCCGGGGCGAGTCAGCCCGCCGCGGCCAGCTCGGCGAGAATCCGCGCGCCGCCCGCGTCGAGGATGTCCTCGGCGAGCTCGCGCCCCAGCGCCGCGGCTTCCGCGCTGGGCGCGTCGCGCTCGCGCCGGATGCAGATCGAGCCGTCGGGGCTCGCGATGATGCCGCGCAAGCGCACCCGATCGCCTTCCAGCGTCGCGTGACCGCCGACGGGAACCAGGCACCCGGCCTCCAGGCGATGCAGGAACGCGCGCTCCGCGGCGACCGCGAGGCGCGACTCGGCGACGTCGAGGCGCTCCACGACCGCGCGAGTGGCCCGATCGTCGACACGCGTTTCGATGGCGAGCACGCCTTGGCCGACGGCCGGAATCATCTCGTCCACGTCGAACGCGTGACCAGCACGCTCGCCGAGCCCGAGCCGCCGGAGCCCCGCCAGCGCGAGCAAGATCGCATCCACCTCGCCTCGATCGACCTTGTCGAGACGGGTGCCCACGTTGCCGCGCAGCGGCACGATCTCGAGATCGTCGCGACGCGCGAGGAGCTGCGAACGCCGCCGCAGGCTGGTGGTGCCGACCCGGGCGCCGCGGGCAAGCCCGTCGACGGCGGCCGCCGCGCCGCGCCGCGCCACCAGCACGTCGCGCGGATCCTCGCGGGCCGGATAGGCGGCGAGCAGCAGCGCCGCGGGCAGCTCCGCGGGCACGTCCTTCAAGCTGTGGACCGCGAGATCCACGCGCTCTTCGAGGAGGGCGTCCTCGATCTCCTTCACGAAGAGCCCCTTGCCGCCGATCCGCGACAACGGCCCTTCCAGGAACTTGTCGCCCGAGGTCTTGATGACCTCGATCTCCACGTCGCGGTCGGGCGCCAGCTCGCGCAACCGATCACGCACCCAATTCGCCTGCCAGAGCGCGAGCGGGCTGCCGCGCGAGCCGATACGCAGCGGCTTCATCGATCGGTGTCCTCGCGCTCGCCTTCGCCATCCTCTTCGCCTTCGGACGCAGCGAGCGGTCGCGCCTTCGCACGCGGCTTGCGGCTGCGCCCCTCGTCGTCGAGGTCGAAGAGCACCCGCGCCGCGTCCACGTAGGCGAGGCTGCCGTTCGAGCGGCACGCCTTGAGCTGGCTGAGCGGCGCGTGCAGCAGCTTGCCCATGAGCGAACGCGTCAGCTCGGCGACCTCGCGGCGGTCGGTCTCCGAGAGCTGGGCGAGCCAGCTCCGGTGGCGATCGAGCTCGCCCTGCCGGATCGATTCCCAGCGATCCTGGATGTTGCGGATCACCGGATTCGCATCCAGCTCGTGCAGCCAGTCGAGGAAGCGCTCGACCTCCTCGTCGAGGATGTGCTCGGCGCGCGCCGCTTCCACGCGCCGGATCTGCCAGTTCGCGTCCACCACCTGCTCCAGGTCGTCGACGTCGTAGAGATAGGCGTTGTCGAGGTGGTTGACCTCGGGGTCCACGTTTCGCGGCACCGAGATGTCGATGAAGAACATCGGGCGGCGCTTGCGACGCTTGAGCGCCGCTTGCACCATCGGCTGGGTGACCACGTAGTGCGGGGCGCCGGTGGAGCACACCACGATGTCCGCGTCCGCGATGCGGCTCGCCAGCTCGTCGAACGGCACGGCCTCGCCGTGGAATTCCTCGGCCATGCGCGCCGCGCGTGTGTGGGTGCGGTTGGCGAAGAGCAGCTTGCTCGCTCCCGCCGCCGCGAGGTTGCGGGTGGCGAGCTCGGCCATCTCGCCGGCGCCCAGCACCAGCACCACCTTGCCGTCGAGACTGTCGAAGATCTTGCGCGCCAGCTCGACGGCGGCGAATCCGACGCTCACCGCGTGATCGCCGATGCGGGTCTCGGTGCGCACCCGCTTCGCCACGCGAAACGCACGGTGGCACAACCGATTGAGCACCGTGCCGACCGTGCGCGTGTCGGCCGCCACGCGATACGCCGTCTTGACCTGGCCCAGGATCTGCGGCTCGCCGACGATCAGCGAGTCCAGGCTCGCCGCGACCCGGAACACGTGCCGCGCGGCGCTGCGCCCCGCGAACCGGAACGAATGGTGGACGAGCTCGTGGGGGGACACCCCGCGCTCGGTCGCGAGGAAGCTGGCGAGGCCGTCGCTCGCGACCTCGGGCGAATCGCCGACAGCGAGCACCTCGACCCGGTTGCAGGTCGAGACGATCATGGCCTCGCGGATGCCGGGCCGCTCCGTGAGTCGCATCAGCACCCGCGGCAGGTCGCCGGCGTCGAACGCGAGCTTCTCGCGCAGCTCGACCGGCGAGGTGTGATGGCTCACCCCCAGCACCAGCGGTGTGGCCCAGGCCGGCAGGCTAGCGTCGTCCATGGCGCGTTCGCTCGACCCGTTCTCGGTGGCTCACCGAAAGGAGTGGACTCCCTGACCGAGAACGTTCACGCCCACGAACGTCACCGCCACCATCGCGAACCCCACCACCGAGCCGAGCGCGGCTTTCCGTCCGCGCAGCCCGACGAGCGCGCGGCCGTTGAGCAGCACCGCGTAGAGCACCCACGTGAGCACCGTGAAGAGGATCTTGGGATCGTGCACCGCGGCCTCGACCTTGGGATCGAGCCGCATCCACAAGCCGCCGGTGAGCATGCCGAGCGTGAGCAACGCGAAACCGACGGTGATGAGCCGGTGATTGATCCGATCGAGCATGTCGAGGCTCGGCAGACGGTCGACCACGGGCGTGATGTGCTTGGTCTTGAGCGAGCTCTCGCGGATCAAATACATGAGGCCGACGGCTGCCGCGAGGATGAACGCCGCGTCGCCAGCCACGGCGAGCGTGACGTGGACCGGCAGCCACACGCTCACCAGACTGGACTGGGGTGGGCTCGCGGGCTTCGGCAACGTCAGCGCCATGAGCAGCAACAGACAGACCAGCGGGCTCAGGAACGAGCCGACGGTCGGCAGCGGGTAGCGGAACTGGACGGCCAAGAACGCCACCACCAGGACCCACGCGTAGAAGCTCAGCGTATCCGCGGCCGAGATCGTGGGCGGGAGCCCGTGCGCGCAGCGCACCGCGATGGCGGCGCTGTGGATCACCAGACCCACGGCGAACGCGAGCCGGGCGATGCGTGCCGTCATCGGCCGCGCGTCCGCGAGCAGGAACCCGAGGTACGCGATGGTGCTGACGAAATAGACCGCCGCCGTGAGCGTGAGCAGGAAGGCGTGCATCGCTGGGTTTCCTCGGCCGGCCGAACGAACGTCGAAGCATAATCCCGTCTGCGCCCCAAGGCTCGCGTCAACCGGGATCCGCGCTGCGAGCAGCCGACCCGGATCGCGGACCCACCGCTACCCAACGCGGGTCGCACTTCTGGAGCGGCTTGCGCCAGGGCGCGGGGAGTGAGACAAGGACACCTTCCACCCGAGCCCCGCCGCGTCCGAGCAGCACGCGCGGGGACCAGTACGGGATGCGCGCCAGCCGCGCACCGTCGAGGAAATCGTGAGTCGAATCGAGCGCATCGAGCTCTTCCACGTCGAGATTCCGCTCACCGAGCCGTTCCACCCGTCGTGGATCCCCGGCTACCCGCAGACCCAGAACCGGATGACGCTCATTCGCATCACCACCGACGATGGCGTCGTCGGCGTGAGCGCGGGCGCGGCCTTCGAGCGCGAGCGACAGGGGCTGGGCTCGCTGCTCGGTCCGTATCTCATCGGCGCGGACGCCACCAATCTCGCCGAGGTGCGGCAGCGCCTGACCGAGGCGTCGTTCCTGGGATGGCACAACTGGTGGATCGAGCCCGCGCTCTGGGACATTCGCGGCAAGCTCGAAGGCAAGCCCGTCTATCGGCTGATCAACCCCGAGATCGGCAAGGTGGAGCGGGTGTCGGTCTACGCCTCGACCGGCAGCGTGCTGCCAATCCCCGCGCGGCTCGCCTACCTCGATCGCATCCGCGACATGGGCATCACCGCCGTCAAGCTACGGGTCCACTCGTTCGACGAGCGCGAAGACCTCGCCATCGTCGAGGCCGCGCGGCGACATCTCGGCGGCGGCTACACGATCGCGGTCGACGCCAACCAGGGCTGGCGGGTGGCGGTGATCGACGACGCGCCGCTGTGGGATCTGGATCGCGCGACTCGCTTCGCTCGAGCCGTCGAGCCGCTCGAGGTGGCGTGGCTCGAGGAACCCCTCGAGATGCACGACTACGCGGGGCTCGCGCAGCTTCGTAAGTCCACCACCACGCCCATCGCCGGCGGTGAGCTGCTCTCCGGCTGGCACGACGTCCGCACCGCCTTCGAGCACGGCTCCTTCGACATCTACCAGCCGGACGCCGTCTTCTGCGGCGGACTCGAGACCAGCCGGCGCGTCCTCGCCCAATGCCGCATCGAGGGGCTCTCGTTCTCGCCGCACACGTGGACCAACGGCATCGGGTTCCTGGTGAACCTGCACGCGTTCGCCGCCCATCCCGAGCGCCACGTCCTCGAGTTCCCGTTCGAGCCGCCGGGATGGACGCCGGAGGCGCGCGATCGCATCCTCGCCCGGCCGATTCAGGTGGCGCCGGACGGCACCATCGCCGTGCCGCAGGCACCGGGGCTCGGCATCGAGCTCGATGAGCGGGCGTTGGCGCGCTACGGCACGCGCTTCTTCCGCATGACCAAGACCTCGCTGGCGGTGCACACCATTCGCACCAAGGGGCTACGCGCCGCGCTCGACCTGAAGCGCAAGAAGGAGCGGCGCGCGCCGGTCGACGCGGCCTGATGCCGAAGGCGCGATCCCGCGGCCCGTGCCGCTCGTTGGCGGCCTGCGTCACGCTCGTCCTCGCGTGCGCCGCGACCGCGGCCGCCGCGACTCGCGAGCCGTGCGACCGAATCGAGCTCTGGAGCCGCGCGGGCTGTCCGCATTGCGCGGACGCGCGCAGATTCCTCGACGAGCTGCGCGCCCGCATCCCGGGGCTCGAGGTCGAGGTCCACGACGTGGTGGGCGACGCCGCCGCGCTCGCGTCGCTGCGCGCCCTCGCCGAGCGCGAGCACCTGGCGGGACTGAGCGTGCCGACCTTCTCGATCTGCGGCGCGGTCGTGGTCGGCTACCAAGACGACGCGACCAGCGGCAGCGACATCGAGGCCTTGGTGCGCGGCACCGCGAACGCCGCCGAGCTCCCGGGCGAGGGACGGGTCGAGCTCCCGTGGCTGGGCGCGGTCCGGCTGGACCGCCTCGGCCTGCCGCTCTTCACGGTCGTCATCGGCCTGGTGGACGGGTTCAATCCGTGCGCGATGTGGGTGCTGCTCTTCCTGCTCTCGATCCTGGTGAACCTACGCGACCGGCGGAAGATCGCGCTGATCGCCGGCACCTTCGTGGTGGTGAGCGGGCTCGCCTACTTCGCGTTCATGGCCGCGTGGCTCAACGTGTTCCTGTGGGTGGGACTCACACGCACGGTGCAGGTGGTGCTGGGGTTGGTCGCGCTCGTCGTGGGATCGGTCCACGTGAAGGACTTCGTGCGCTTCGGCCGCGGCCCCAGCTTGAGCATTCCGGCATCGGCGAAGCCGGGGATCTACGCCCGCGTCCGCCGAATCGTGAACGCCGAGAGCACGGCCGCCGCGCTGCTCGGGGCCATCACCCTGGCCGTGCTCGTGAACCTCGTCGAGCTGCTCTGCACCGCCGGGCTGCCCGCGCTCTACACCCAGATCCTCGGGATGCAGCACCTCACCGCCGCGGCCCACTACGGCTACCTGGCGCTCTACAACGTCGCCTACGTGGCCGACGACACGGTGATGCTGGGGGTGGTGGTGGTGACGCTGAGCCGCCGCAAGCTCGAGCAGGGCGGCGGGCGTTGGCTCAAGCTCCTGAGCGGCGCCGTGATCCTCGTGTTGGGATTGCTGCTGATCGTCGCTCCCCACTGGCTGACGCCGTGACCCGGCGGATGCCGCTCCACACGGTCCCCACGACCCGTTCGGGCCAATCCCGCGGGATCGGCTCGCCGACGAGGTAGCGCGCGTAGTAGCAGCCGATCAGCAGGTTCACGACCGCGTCCACGTCGGCCTCGGCGGCGATCTCACCGCGCTCGCGAGCGGACTCGAGGACGGCTCGCACCATCGCACGCCGCGGCGCCACCAAGCGCTCGCGAAACCGCGCGATGAGCTCCGGCGTGTCGCGCTCCTCGGCGAGCACCGCCCCGAGCAACGCCATGCCGTTGGGCCGGAGCAGGCCGCGCTGAAAATGACGCAGCACCGCGATCAAGTCGGCGCGCCCGTCGCCGCTCGACGCGGGCGGCTCCTGGGCCTGGATGGCCGCGACGGCGGCGGTCGCCAGATCGGCCTTGGAGCGGAAACGCAGGTAGATCGTGGGCTTGGTCACTCCCGCCGCGGTCGCGACCTCGTCGAGTGACATCCGCGGGTAGCCGCGCTCGGCGAGCAAGCGTTGCGCCGCCGCCAGGATCGCGTGGTCGGTCGAGGGGTTCCGCGGCCTCCCTCGTGGAGCTGGTCGGCTGGTCGTTTTCATTATCTTTACCACTAAGTATAGTATTGTCGCGAAAGGGACGCGAACACGGTTCGGCGACGAACGAACGAGGAGACTCGCATGAAGATCGGGATTCTGGGCTCGGGAAACGTCGGTGGCACGCTCGGCGCGCGCTGGGCGCGCGCGGGGCACGACGTGACGTTCGGCAGTCGACGGCCGGATTCTCCCGAGATCCGGGCGCTCGTCGATCGCGCCGGGAGCACCGCGCGTGCCGCCGATCCGGCGAGCACCGTCGCCGCGAGCCAGGTGCTCTTGCTCGCGACGCCGTGGGATGCCGCGCGCGCGGTGCTCGCGAGCGCGGGCTCCGTCGCGGGCAAGGTGCTCTTGGACGCGACCAACCCGCTCACCGAGGGGGCCCGTGGCCTCGCCCTCGGCCACACGACCTCCGGCGCCGAGCAGGTGGCCGATTGGGCCGCAGGCGCCAAGGTGGTCAAGATCTTCAACACCGTCGGCTTCAACGTCATGGCCGATCCCGACTTCGGCGGCCAAGCCGCTTCGATGCTCCACTGCGGCGACGATCCCGAGGCCAAGACCATCGCCGCTCGACTCGCGAGCGATCTGGGATTCGATCCCATCGATCTCGGCCCGCTCTCGGAAGCACGGCTGCTCGAGCCCATGGCACTCGCGTGGATCCACCTCGCGCTCTTTCGCGGTCGGGGCCGCGACATCGCGTTTCGGCTGCTCCACCGTTGATGGGCGGCTGATCGGGCCGCGATTCGTGGCAACCTTCCCTGCGTCGCCCCGCCCATGACACCGGAGGCGGCACGGGAGAACGACGAACCATGAAGACGACTCCGATCACCATCGCGCTGCGGACGACACTCACCCTGGTGCTGACGCTCGCGCTCGGCTGCGCGAGCCAGCGGCCGGCGCCCCACCCCCGCGGTGGGAACGAGTGGGCAGGTCGCATCGCCAGCGCGTACGGCGGGCACGCGGCGCTCGATCGCACACGTTCGATCGCGTTCGACTTCGTGAGCTACGAGGACGGCGCCGAGAAGGCCCGTTTCCATCACGTGCTCGCGCTGCGCGGTGGGCCGTGCCTCTACGAGACCGACGCGGCCACGTTCGCGCGCTCGCCGTTCCTCGACGATCAGACCCACACCTGGAAGCCGATCGGCCTGGACGTCCCCGCTGGCCGGCTGGTGGCGCGCGTCGATCGCGCGACGCGCACCGGCGACGTGCGGGTCAATGGCGCCCCCCAACCCGAAGCGCTCGTCCGGCGCGTGGTGGAGCGGATCAACAACGACGCCTTCTGGCTCATGCTGCCCTTCCAGCTCGACGATCCCGGCGTGCGACTCACGGAGATCGGCCCCGTCACCCTGCCCGACGGGCGGGCCGCCACCGCGCTCTCGTTGGGCTTCGGAGCCGAGGCTGGCGCGACACCCGGCGATCGCTGGACGCTCTTCGTCGATCGGAGCACAGCGCGGATCCTCAAGACCCGCGTCGACCTACAGGGAAGCGCGAGCTTCGTCGAGGCCGAGTGGCGCGGATCGGTGAAGACTGGCGGCCTCGACCTCGCCGACGAGCGCGTGCTCGGCAAGCGCATCGTCCGCTTCGAGCACCTCCTCGTATCGAACGCCGAGTGACTTCGGCCGATGCGTGATCACCGGGCCTGCGGCGCGACGAGGCTCGCGCATGTAGGAACCCGATCGTAGGTGTAAACGGTCGCAGCGTTCACGAGCGGCACGGTCACATCCACGAGTTCACTCCCCTCCGGCACGAGCAGCGTGCAACGTTGCGCCGCAGCGCGCTCGCCCGTCGTCGAGAGATGGAGGTCCCACGTGCCCGCCGGCACGTTCGCGATCACGAACGTGCCGTCCGGATTCGTCGTCTGAACGAAGAACCCGTCGTAACCGAGCGACTTGGTGTCGAGCCAATCGGGAGCTTTAAGGGAGCCCGAGGCCGCTGGCATGGGTCTTCCCCGTGAATCGAGAACGATCCCACGAATGCTCGCTCCGTGTCGCAGTGGCACCGTGCCAACGTCGACGACTGCGGCTTCGTCGAGCCTAAACGGACCTAGATACGCGGGCGCGTATCCGGTCGCAGTCACGACGATCCGGCGCGCCTCGCTGGACGAGAAACGGAACTCGAAGCATCCATCGTTGGCGTCGAACCGATCACCGCCCACCGAGAAACCTCGAACCGGTTCCGTCGTCGTGGCATCGATCACGCAGCCCCGCACCTGCGGCGCTGGCATCAACTGGATCTCGAGCGCTTTCGTCCCCGCGGGCACGCCCGAAAGCGTTCGCTCGATCCACCCCCGTGCCGTGACTGCCACCAGAACGAGCCCGCTGGGCAAGCCTTCCAGCGAGAACCGGCCTTCGGCGTTGGTGCCGGTGAACACCATCCCGTCGAAGCCGCGACGTGTCGTCGCGAACGAAACCGGGAAGTCCTCGAAACCCCAGTAGCGCGGGTCCAGCGCTTCGAATCGAGAGCCCGCCGGCGCCACGCGTACCAGCGCACCCGTGACGAGCTCGCCATTCACGCCGGTCACGCGACCATCGAGCGTTTCTCCTGCGATCAACACCAATCGCAAGCCGTCCGCACCGCGATCGGCCGCGAGCACGACCGATCGAAGCTCCGCCGGAGCGAACGACCCAGCTGTGGCGAGGATCCGGAAGCGCCCCGGTCGCAAGCCGCGCAGCTCGAACTCACCGTCCGCTCGCGACTCCACCGTGCCGGATTCCGCGCCGGGCATGAATTCCTCGCCAGGTTCGCGTTCACGATCCGCCTCGACCCGCGCTCCGCCAATCGGGCTGCCGTCGGCCGCGATGACGGTTCCGGCGATCCAGCTTCCCGCGACGAGCAGCACGTCGTACCGCAGCGCCCTCCCCGAAGCCCCACTGCCGATCTCGAAGGATCGAGTGGCGTAGCCAGGATGCGAAACCTCGAGCTCTTCGCCTTCCGAGAGGTCGTGGAACGCAAACTCCCCCATGGCGTCCGTCGCGCTCTCGACGGCGCCGCTCCCGTGGTGCGCGCGAACCGAGACGGTCGCGCCCACGATCGCCCGGTTTGCCTCGTCATGAACGCGCCCGGTCACGAGAACCCCAGGCGATGACGCGACGTCTCGCGACGGCTCTGCAGTGGATTGCGGTGGGGTCGACGTTGTGGCGACGCGCTCGGACGGAGACGGAGACGGAGACGGAGATGCCGTCGCCGCGGCTGAGTCGGCGATGGTCTCGGTCGACGGTTCTCGATCGCGGATGCGCTCGCCGCCGACGGTCCCAGGCACGGGGGACTGAACCGAGCCAGCGTCGCCGCCGCGGCGCGTCCAGAGCGCCACCGAAACAGCAAGAATCGCAATCAGCGTCGCGGCTCCGGCGAGGTGCCGGGATCGACCGAGCTGGTGCGACCTGCTCACGGATCGTGGCGGGCGACGCGGTGCCAGGCACCGTGCGCGTCGCGTTCCAGGATCAGCACGGTGCCGGGACGGAACGTGACGTAGGGCGCGGCCGTGGGGTCGCGCAGCAGGCGAGTCGCGAGGCGCGGCAGGCTCGGCAGGTGACCGACCAGCAGCGTGTCCTCGCTCCACCCGCCGATCCGTGCCAGGACGGGCGCGGGGTCCTCGTCGGGCTCCAGCGCGCGATCGCGCCCGAGCGCCACGCCGGGCGCCACGTGCCGCGCCCAGATCTCCGCCGTCTCCTCGGCGCGCTTCTTCCCACTGTGGCAGACGCGCGTCACGCGGATTCCGCTGGCGGCCACCGCCGCGGCCACGCGCTCGACGTCGCCGCGGCCCGCGGCCGTGAGCGGGCGCAGCGGATCCACTCCCGGCTCGACCGCTTCACCGTGTCGGGCGAGGAGTAATCGCATCGCACCCTCGATCGCGCGCGGAAACGCCGAGCGTCCGCGCGGCGTTCAGACCGGCACGTCCGGCAACCGGCTCCTCACGTCCGCCAGGCGCGGCAGATCCAGATCGCGCTTGGAGAGGATCGGCGCGGGATCCGGCCACGGGATGGCGAGATCGGGATCGTTCCACGCGATTCCCGACTCCGTGACCGGATCGTAGTAGTTGCTGACTCGGTAGATGAAGTCCGCGACGTCCGATAGCACGCAGAAGCCGTGTGCGAAGCCAACCGGGATGTAGAGCTGCTGGTGTCCTTCGTCGTCGAGGAGCTGGGCCATCCAGCGCCCGAACGTCGCCGAGCGGGGCCGGATGTCGACCACCACGTCCCACACCGCGCCGCGGGTGCAGCGCACCAGCTTCGCCTGCCCCGGATGGCTCTGGAAGTGAAGGCCGCGCAGCGTGCCCTTCACCGAGCGCGAGTGATTTCCCTGCACGAACTCGACGGCGACCCCGGCGCTGCGCAACGCGTCCGCGCGGAAGCTCTCCAGGAAGAACCCGCGCTCGTCGCGGTGCACCTTGGGCTGGATCAACAGGACGCCGGGCAGCTCGGTGGGCACGATTTCCATGAAGGGCTCCGCGGGCTGGCTCAGAAACCGAGCAGAAAACGGGCGATGGAACGGCGCTGGATCTCGCTCGTTCCCTCGACGATGGTGAGCATTCGCACGTCGCGATAGAAGCGCTCGATGGGCAGCTCCTTGGTGTAGCCCGCGCCGCCGTGGATCTGCAGCACGCGGTCCGCCACCCGGTTCACCATCTCGGTGGCGAAGAGCTTGGCCATCGCGCACTCCTTGTCGACGTTCTTCCCCGCGTCCTTGGCGCGCGCGGTGGCGTAGACCAGCGCGCGGCTGGCCTCGAGCTCGGTGGCGCTGTCGGCGAGCATCCATTGGATGCCCTGATTGGCGCCGATGGGTGCCCCGAAGGCGTGACGGAGCTTGGCGTACTCGGTACCCATCTCGAGGAGCCGCTCGGCGGCGCCGACGGCGCACGCCGCGAGATTGAGCCGCCCGTCGTTGAGGCACGCCTGGATGAGCCGGAAGCCGAAGCCGAGCTCGCCGAGCAGGTTCTCGGCGGGAACCTCGCAATCCTCGAAGATCACCTCACCGGGATGCGAGCCGCGCCCGCCCATCATCTCCTGCTGCTTGCCGAGCGAGAGCCCCGGCGAGCCCTTGGGCACGAGGAACGCCGAGATCCCGCCGCGCGAGCGCTTGTCCTTGTCCGTCACGGCGAAGACCGTGAACAGCTCGGCGCGGTGGGCGTGGCTGATGTAGTGCTTGCGGCCGTTGAGCACCCACTTGTCGCCGCGCCGCACGGCGCTGGTCTGGATCGCCTGCGCGTCGCTACCGGCGCCGGGCTCGGTGAGCGCGAACGAGACCAGAAACTCGCCGCGCGCCATGCGCGGCAGGTACTCGCGTCGCTGCGCCTCGGTGCCTCCCAGCAAGATCGACTTCTGGCCGATCGAATTGTTGACCGTGATGTAGGTGCGAACCGCGCTGTTCGCCTTCGAGATCTCGCCCGACACCACCGCGTACGCGAGCGAGTCGAGCCCCATGCCGCCGTATTCCTCGGGGATCGTGAGCCCGAAGAGCCCGAGCTCGCGCATCTGCTGCACGATGTCCGCCGGCACGAGCGCTTGCTCCTCGATCTCGTGCTCGCGGGGGATGACCTCCCGATAGATGAACTTCCGGATCGTGTCGCGAATCGCGATCACGTCGTCACCGAGATCGATGAGCGGAGAATCCACGCGCGCCTTCCCCTTCCGACGAGGAACGGGCCATCCTATGCACCGAGGGAGAGCGAGGCAACGGCCGAATGCCCGTGCGGCGCCCCCAAACGCCGCCTTTCCCGGCCCGTTCCACGAGGAGCGCCGCGATGCGCGCACTGACCGCCGCCGAGAAGGAAGCCGTCCTGATCGAGGTCCAGAGCCGGATCCTCGCGGAGAAGGACGCGCTCACCGAGCGAGACGCGAACTTCGATCTCGCCGCCGTCGTGAACGACGCGCTCTACCACGAGCGCCGCCGCCTCGACACGCACCGCTCGAGCCCGACCTGGAAGGACGACAACGCCTTCTGGAAGGGCGTGTCGAAGCGGCTCGCCAAGGCGTCGACGAGGGAGCTGCGCGAGATCCTCGCGAGCGTGATCCACCGCTACCTGGAAGAGATCATCGGCAACTTCGATCCGCGCGTGTACGGGCTGGCCACCAAGGCAATCCCCTACGCGCTCTCGGGCTTGCTCAACACGCTCTCGCCCACCCGCCTGCTCTCCGGCTTCGACAGCCTGGCCAAGCTGGACGATCACCTCATCATCCGCGGCGAGCTGGACACGATCTCGAAGCTGATCGAGCTCGGCACCGTGATCTTGGTGCCCACCCACCTGAGCAACATGGACTCGCCGGTGATCGGCTACGCGCTCTACAAGACGGGCCTGCCGCCCTTCACGTACGGCGCGGGCCTCAACCTGTTCAGCAACCCGATCATCGGCTACTTCATGCACAACCTGGGCGCCTACAAGGTCGATCGCCTCAAGAAGGACGACCTCTACAAGGACACGCTCAAGGAATACGCGACCTACACGCTGGAGATGGGATTTCACAATCTCTTCTTCCCCGGCGGCACGCGAAGTCGCTCCGGCGCCCTCGAGCGCAAGCTCAAGCTCGGTCTGCTCGGGACCGGCGTCCTCGCCTATCAGAACAACCTGCGGAACCGGAAGGAGAAGCCGAGGATCTTCGTGGTGCCCTGCACGCTCTCGTACTCGCTGGTGCTCGAGGCCGAGACGCTCATCGAGGACAGCCTCAAGGAAGCGGGCAAGGCGCGCTACATCATCACCGACGACGAGTTCTCGAAGCCCGGTCGCATCCTCAACTTCCTGAAGAGCCTGATCAGCCTCGACTCGCGAATCTACGTGACGTTCTCCGAGCCGCTCGACCCCTTCGGCAATCGCGTGCTTCCCGACGGCACCAGCGTCGATCACCGCGGGCGCCCCATCGACATCGCCGGTTACGTGACCGCGAACGGCGAGGTCCGGCGCGACGACGCGCGCGACGCCGAGTACACCCGCGAGCTGGGCGACGCGGTGATGCGGACCTTCGTCAAGGACAACACGCTGCTCGCGACCCACCTGCTCGCGACCGTGCTCTTCCAGATGTGCAAGGACCGCTACCCGCGGCTCGATCTCTACCGGCTGCTGCGCGAGAGCGCGCTGCAGAGCGAGGGCTTCGCGCTCGTGGACGTCTACGCGCGCACCGAGAAGCTGCTCGCGAAGCTCAAGAAGCTCGTCAAGGAAGAGAAGGTGCGTTACGGCGAGGAGCGGCTGGGCTGGGACGCCCAGGCCGTGGTGAGCGAGGGGCTCAAGCTCTTCGGCGTCTATCACACGACGCCCGCCGCCAGCCGCCGCGGCGATCGGGTCTTTCCGACGGATCCGTCGCTGCTGCTCTACTACTCGAACCGCACCACACCGTACGGACTGTGACGATGGCGAAACGCGCACGCACCAGCACCCCGGCCCCCGCCGCCCCGCGCCGGTCCTCCTCGGCAGCGGCGCCGCTCGCGAGCGGGCGGACACCGCGCCGTCCGCCCGTCGACCGACCCGCCCACGACACCGTGGCCATCCTCGGCGCAGGCGCGTGGGGCACGACGCTCGCCGCCCACGTGGCCGGCGGCGGCCATTCCACCGTGCTGTGGGACTTCGATCCCGCGGTGGTCCGCGAGATCGAGTCCAAGCACGTCAACAGCCGCTCGATGCCCAAGCGCCGCCTCGACAAGAGCATTCGCGCCACCGGCGACCTGGCCGAGCTGGCGCGAAGCGCCCACACGCTGGTGCTCGCGATCCCGTCCACGGTCGCGCGCGAGGTGCTGGTGGCGCTCGGCCCCCACGTGCGCGCCGACCACCTCGTCATCCACACCATCAAGGGCCTCGAGCGCAACACCGGCGCGCGCATCACCGAGATCATCCGCGACGAGACCTGCTGCAAGCGATTCGGCGTGCTCTCCGGCCCGAACCTGGCGCCCGAGGTCCTCGCCGAGCAGCCCAGCGCCGCGGTGATCGCGTCGCGCTACCCGGAGGTGATCGCGACCGCCCAGCGCTTCTTCGTGCGACCGTTCTTCCGCGTCTACGGCAGCGCGGACGTGGTCGGCGTCGAGATGGGCGCGGCCATCAAGAACGTGCTCGCCATCGCGATGGGATTCGTCGCAGGCATGGGCCTCGGCCAGAACACGCGCTCGCTGATCGTGACCCGCGGGCTCGCCGAGATGATCCGCATCGGCACGCGCATGGGCGGCGAAGCCGCGACGTTCAACGGCATCTCCGGGATCGGCGACCTCATCGGCTCCGGGATGAGCCGCGAGAGCGCCAACTACGCGGTGGGGGAGCTGATCGCCCAGGGCCGAAACCTCGGCCAGGCGATGCGGGAGGTCGAGCATTTCGCGGAGGGAGTGCCAACGACGGAGGCGCTGCACGCATTGCTCGAGCGCGTGCGCGTCGACGCACCGCTCTCCCAGGCGGTCTACGAGGTGCTCTACGCGGGCGCCGCGCCGTCGGAGCTCCTGAAGCGACTCATGGCGCGCCCGCCCACGATGGAGAACGATGCCCACCCGCTCGCGTGACGACAGCGCCGGCGAAACGCCTCCCGCAGCACGGGGAGGCGCCGACGCATTCCTGACATCGGGGCCGTCCTTCGACGAGCTCGGCATCGACCGCGTCAACCACCGCCGGCTACCCGACGACTTCTGCGGCGACGTCTACATCTGGGACGTCGACAAGACCTATCTCGACACTCCGTTCGACTCGCTCAAGGGGCTGATGCGCATCCCCTTCGAGGGAGCGATCGACAAGCGCGCGTTCCCCGGAACCGCCCAGCTCCTCAAGGAGCTTCGGCGCGGCCCACGCAAGCAGCCGCTCGAAGCCCCGATCTACTTCATCTCGGCGAGCCCGCCGAAGCTGCGCGGCGTGCTCGAGAAGAAGATGCTTCTCGACGGAGTCGAGTTCGACGGGCTGACCCTCAAGGACCCGGTGCAGAACATGCGTCGCGGCGGGCTGCGCGCGCTCAAGGCGCAGCTCGCGTACAAGCTCGTCGGCCTGCTGCTGCACCGGCGCGACTTCCCGCGCGGAGCACAC
Organism: bacterium; assembly: GCA_046331705.1. Classification (GTDB taxonomy): domain Bacteria; phylum JADJOY01; class JADJOY01; order JADJOY01; family JADJOY01; genus JADJOY01. The sequence goes on from JAXLQJ010000005.1 coordinate 232,131, forward strand.
GAGACGCTCTTCGGCGACGACGTCGAGAGCGACGCCGTGATCTACGCGCTCTACGCGGACGTGGTCGCCGGTCGCATCCGCGGCGCCGATCTGCTCCGAATCCTGCAACGCCATCACACCGAGTACCAGCTCGCCGAGTGGATCGTGAGCTTCGCCGACTCGATCCCAAAGGCGCGCTCCGTCGAGCGCATCTACATCCACCTCGCCCGCGGCAGCGCTCCCGAGAGCTTCGCGTCGTTCGGCCGCACGGTGGTGCCCGTTCGCGATTCGCTGCAGTCGGCAGCGATCCTCGAGGCCGAGGGCAAGATCTCGAAGGCCGGGCTGCTCCGCGTCGCCGCCCAGATGCGCGAGGCTGGCGCGACCGACATCGAGCTGCTGGCGAGCCTGATCGACCTCAGCCGGCGCCATCTCGTTGGCGGCCCGCGCTTCGACGCGATCGTGCGCAAGCTCGCGCAAGCGCGCTCGATCCCGCCAGAGGTCGTGTTCGCCCGCACCAAGCCGGTGCGCCCGCTGCCGCGGCCATCCGCCACCGAGCCCCTGCTCCCCGTCGGCGAGCGCGCCTGACGAGCGGCCCACACGCGGGCCGGCCGCTGGCCTTCCCCGCGTCCGCGTTTCCGCGTAGGTAAGGTGCGCTGCCGCGCCGGGGCTCCCGCAGCCGCGCGTGCCTTCGCCATGTCACCTCGCCGCACGCTTCGCCACGCGCTCTTCGCGCTGCTCACGCTGCTGCTGGTGGGCGCCATGGGCTACATGGCGGTGGCGCGGATGTCGTTCATCGACGCGCTCTACATGACGGTGATCACGCTCACCACCGTCGGTTTCCGCGAGGTCGAGCCACTCGACACCGCGGGCAAGCTCTTCACCATCGGGCTGCTGGTCGCCGGCTTCGGCATCGTGCTCTTCAGCGCCAGCCTGGTCGCGCGGGAGCTCATCGAAGGCTCGATCCAGCAGGCTCTGGGGAGGCGAAAAGTGCAACGCCAGATCGCGCACATGGCCAACCACTACATCGTCTGCGGATTCGGGCGCATGGGACGGATCGTGTGCAAGGAGCTCGAGGCGAAGCCGGTCCCGTTCGTGGTGGTGGAGCGCGATCCGGAGCGGCTCGGCGATCTCGAGAGCGAGCACTACCCGTTCGTCGCCGGCGACGCGACGGAGGACCAAGTCCTCGTGGAGGCCGGAATCCAGCGCGCGCACGGGCTGGTGGCGGCGCTCTCGAAGGACGCGGACAACGTCTACGTCGTGCTGACCGCGCGCGAGCTCGGACCCGAGCTCTTGATCGTGGCGCGCGCCGAGGACGAGCGCAGCGAGCGCAAGCTCTTGCACGCGGGCGCCACGCGCGTGGTGTCGCCGTACACGATCGGCGGTCACCGCATGGCCCACGCGTTGCTTCGGCCGGCGGTGCTCGACGTGATCGACCTCGCCACCCACTACCGCTCGATCGAGCTCCAGATCGAGGAGGTGACGGTGCCGAAGGGCGGCTTCTGCGAGGGCCAGACGCTGCTCAAGTCGGGGCTGCGCGATCAGCTCGGCCTGATCGTCATCGCGATCAAGAAGCCGGGCGGCGAGATGCTCTTCAATCCGAAGGCGGACGTGGCGATCCACGCCGGTGACCGGCTGGTGCTGATGGGGCAGACCGCCAACCTCCGGCAGATCGAGGAGCGTCTGCGCGGCTGAGCCACAGGCGGCGCCCGCCGCCGTCCGCGCACCTTCACCCGGTGGTGGTGATTGGCGATGCTGTGAGGATGACGCCGGATCACGCCATCGAGCGGCGCCCGCGGCCTGCGATGAATCCGCGCATTCCCCATCTCACGGCGCTCGGTCTCGCGTGCATCCTGACACTGCCAGCGACGGCGCGCGCCGGCGATCCGCGCTACCTGCAGTACATCGAGAGCCCCTACCGATTCGGCGTGAACCTGCGGCACATCGATCCGCGTGCCATCGGCGCGGCGACCGACCTGCTCGGCGTCCTCGGGATGTGGAGTCACGTCTCGTTCCAGAAATACGAGAGCACGGTGTTCCGCTTCGACGTGCACGGCTCTCACCCGCTCGAGATCAAGCCGTCGCCCACCACCAGCGCCTTCGAGGAGGAGGATCCGATCGACGTCGGCCCGCGGCGCCGCGAGCTCTACGCCGGCAACGTGCGCCTCCGGCTGGCCGACTACCACATGATCGACTTCGGCCCGGTGTACTCGCTCACGGGCAACCGCTACGACCACCAGGCGTTCCTCTCGTACGTGCAGCAGAGCTTCTTCGACGACGTCGAGCAGGATCAGCGCGGCACCGCAGACATGGACCTCGACGGTCGTTCGTTCACCGAGCTCGGACACCGTTTCGATACCGGCGACAGCCCGACGCGCGCCGGCGCGCGGCTCGGCATGAAGACCCAGTACCGCGACGGCGACGAGTTCCAGGTGCTGCTCGAGGAAGACTTCGACGCGTTCCGCTGGCTCGCGACCTTCGAGCTCTTCTACTACCGGGAGCTGTTGCGCGACGGGCAGCGCCCCCACGACCTCCTCGATCCCGAGCCCTATCCGCTCGAATACCCGCCGGTGCTCACGCTTCACGCCCGCATCCAGGAGCACTTCGCGCGCGCCGGCTACGACGCCCGCGCCAAGGGCGTGCAGGCCGTGGTGACCGCGATCTGGTCACCCGAGATCATGGAGCTGCGCCCGATCCCGAGCCTGCACTTGTTTCCGCAGGTGGAGGAAGAGCTGCGCTGCGGGATCGTGGGGGGCGATCTCGACGGGATCTGCACCAACAAGACCGCACCGGGCTATCGGGTGGTGGCGATCCGGCTGCGCAGCCCGTTCGGCTTCCTGGGGTTCAGCAAGTACATCGAAGGCGTGGAGGGCGACCTCGGCCTCCGGCTCAAGGTCGAGATCTCCTACGACATCCCGAAGAGCGATTTCTCGTTCGACGTCGGCCCCGAGATCCAGGCCGCGCTGCGCTTCTACTAGGGCCTTCCGCTTCCAGGCTGAGCGCGCCGCGCACTCGGCGGGCGGGAATCAGCGCGCGGACGCGCGTTCCTCGGCGTTCTTGAGCGCGTGGCCGTGGAAGAGCCCGAACAGGACCACCTGGACGACGTGACCGGCGAACGAGCCCGGCGCGCGGCGCACGTACGGCATCCACATCGCGGCGAGTTCGATCGCGTGCGCGACGAGCATGCCCCAGAACGTCCACTTCCCGACGGTCGCGATCCCGGACGGGAACGCGCTCGGACGGAGCACGCACGCGAACGCGATCGCCCACACCACGGAGAGACCCACCTTGGCTGGCAGGATCGAGGAATCCGGGATCTTCATCCGACCTCCGCGCGCCGCGCCGCGCCGAGCGCGACGGCGCGTCGAGTTGCGGGTCACTCTCGTCCAGATCCGTCGCCGAGCCGAGCGAGAAAGGCGCGAGTCGCCTGCGAGGCGGTATCCGCCGCCAACCCGTAGTACGAGAAGAATTGCACGAGCGACGCCACGCCGTCCGCGTCGTCGGAGGTGCCGCGGAACGCGATGAACGGAAGGCCGCGAGTGGTGGCCTCGCGGGCGATCATCGCCGTCTCCATCTCGACGACCTCGACCTCGTCGTCGTCGTGCGCCGACACGCGCGACGCGGCCGTCTGCGCGTCGCAACCAAAGACCCCGCCGCCGCCCTCCACACACGGCAGCGCCGCGCCCCCGAACGGATCGCTCGTCCGTCCCACGCCACCCACCACGATCCGGGGCACCGGGTCGGTGCAAACGGGTGCGCCGGCGGTCGCGGGAGGCGCGGTGCTGCAACGCGCGAGCGCCACGTCCCGAGAATCGGCGAGCTCGCGAACGATCTCCAGCCAGTCGGCGCTGGGCGCGAACGCCGTGCCATCGGGCGCGACCCAGGTCTCCGGCACCGCGACATCGCCGACGAGCAACGACGTGTTCGCCACTCCGCACACGACCACGCCTTGCACGGGGAAGCGGTCCAGCACCGCGCGGGTCACCGTCGACGCGTTGGTCATGCCGATTCCCGTCATGCCGAGCACCACGGGAACACCCGCGAGGGTCCCGACCCGGATCTGCCGATCGGCGAGCTCGACCGTCTCCGCGATCTCGGCGTGGGTCAGATTCGGCGCCAGCTCGCTCGGCATCGCGCTCAGCACCGCCAGGAACGGCGGCGCGTTGGCCTCGGTGGAATCGGTGCCGCAACCTGCGGCCACGCCGAACGCGAGCCCCGCGAAGCTGCCCGCGAGCCGCCCGCGCCACGCCGCTCGATGACGCCAATCCACGCTCCACACCCTGCGCGTTTCCTTACCACGGCTCCCCACCGCCGCGCAGCGAGGCGGTGCGTGCTTTCGCGTGCCGAATCGCAGACGTACAATTCGCCGCGCGACTCGGTGACATTCCTCGTCGCCCACCCATCGATGGTCGAGCGCTTACGAATCCTGCGTGGACTGGCGCGCGTCGTCGCGCCGGTCGCGGTGCTCGCGGTGCTCGGCGCGTGCGGCAAGACAGGCTCGAGCAGCGACGACGGCGAGCCCGCGGCGTCGCCGGAGTGGGTGCTGCGCTGGAACCGGATCGCCATCGATGCGAGCGGCTTCGATCACGCCCATGCCGGCGAACAGCTCGGGCCGGGCAAGTCCTCCCGCGCCATGGCCATCGTTCATCTGGCCATCTTCGACGCGCTCGACGGGATCGAGCCGCGCTACGCGAGCTATCGCGAGCACCCGCAGCCCGCCGCGAACGCGTCGCCGCGAATCGCGATCGCCCAGGCGGCGCGCGACACGCTCATCGCGCTCTACCCCGCCCAGGCGAGCCAGCTCGACGCCGAGCTGGTGGCGGACCTGAATCGCGAACCGGACACCCAGGCGCGCAGCGAGGGCGCGAGATTCGGACACGACGTCGCGATGGCGATCCTCGCGGAGCGCGCCGAGGACCGCGCGGACCTGAGCACGCCCGAGCACGAGCGCGCCTATCCCATCTCCTCCTCCGCCGGCCATTGGCGCCCCGACCCCGTGCATCCGACGCAAGCGCCGCTCGGCGCCTATTGGGGCGAAGTGGCGCCGTTCGCGCTCGCGAGCGCCTCGCAGTTCCGCGCGCCACCGCCGCCGAGCATGGCGAGCGCCGAATACGCGGCGGCGTTCGAGGAGGTGAAGCGGCTGGGTGGTGACGGGGTGGTCACGCCGACGGCGCGCACCGACGAGCAGACGCAGATCGGCATCTACTGGGCGTACGACGGCACGCCGTCGCTGTGCGCGCCGCCGCGGCTCTACAACCAGATCACCGCCGCGGTCGCGAGCCAGCAGGGCACGCGCGACGCGCTCGAGCTGGCGCGGCTGTTCGCGCTCGTGAACGTGGCCATGGCGGATGCCGGCACCGCGATCTGGGAGTCGAAGTATCACTACGACTTCTGGAGACCGGTCACGGGCATCCGCGAAGCGGACCCGGGGCTCGGCCCGAGCGGCGCAGGCGACGGTAACCCGCTGACCAGCGCGGACCCCTCGTTCACGCCGCTCGGCGCGCCGGCCAGCAACTCACCGGACGCAGCGAGCTTCACACCGCCCTTTCCCGCGTACCCCTCCGGCCACGCAGGCTTCGGCGGAGCGCTCTTCGAGACGCTGCGCAACTTCTATGGCACCGACGAGATCGCGTTCTCGTTCGTGTCCGACGAGCTCAACGGCGTCACCGTCGGCGGCGACGGCGCCGTGCGCCCGCTCGTGGAGCGCCACTTCGACTCGCTGAGCGACGCCGAGGACGAGAACGGCCAGAGCCGCATCTACCTCGGCATCCACTGGCGCTTCGACAAGAGCGCCGGCATCGCGCAGGGTCGGGCGATCGCCGACCAGGTCTTCGCGACCATTCTGCTGCCGCGTCCTTGACCCGAGAGAGCCTCGAGGCGCCATCGGTGGCGCCCCGCGCTAGGATCTGCGCGCAGCGCCACGGCGTCCGGGCCGGGTGTTGTGTGACGCTCGGCTCGTGACCTCCCGTTGGGGTGTTGCCCAAACCAGGAGGTGTGGGATGTCGCGCACGACGCATCGTCGGTCGATGTGGGTGCTGGGAGCGAGCCTGCTCGCTGTGGCGTCGGCGGTTCCCGGGATGGCCAAGCAGGTCGCCGGAGTCGACGTGCCCGAGCGAGCACAGATCGGCGGCGACGCTCGCGAGCTCGCGCTCAACGGTGCCGGCATCCGTACCAAGATCGTGATCAAGGTGTACGTGGGCGGGCTCTACGTCACGTCGCCCACCCACGACGCCGCCGCGGTGCTCGCCGATCCCGGACCGCAGCGCGTGCTCATCCACATGGTGCGCGACCTCGACTCGAAGACGCTCGCCGACGCCTTGCGCGAAGGCCTCGACGCCAACCACACCCCCGCCGAGCTCGCGCCGCTCGAAGCGCGGATCGGCGAGCTCGTCACCCTGCTGACCGCGCGCCCGACCGTCACCAAGGACTCGGAGATCTTCCTCGACTACGTCCCGGACACCGGCACGCGAGTCATCCACGACGGCAAGCTGCTCGGCACGCTGCCGGGCGCGGACCTCCACCAGGCGCTGCTCAAGATCTGGCTGGGCTCGAAACCCGTCGACAGCGGCCTCAAGAACGCGATGCTCGGGCTCTGAGCCGCGGGCGCGCCTCGCTTGGCGTCACAGCGGGTAGCCGCCGGCGGCCACGACGGCATCGGCGAGCTTGCGACGCGCGCGCATGACCTTGCACGGCAGGTCGTATGCGAGGTGCGAGATCGCCTCCAGGTTCGTCGCCAGCGCGTCGCCGTCGAGCATGTCCATGAGGAGATGCCGCGCCGTGTGATAGACGCGGCTCCAGACCGGCGGGATGAACGCGACCAGCGCCGCCGACACGAACTCCTTGGCGGCGTCGCTGCCGTGCTCGCGGACCACGGCGTTTCGCGCCACCAGGCTGTCGATCGCGAAGCAATCCTGCATGAGGTCGGCGATCACCCCGAGCACTTCCTGCTCTTCGGCGACGGTGCCGAGGTACTTCTCGATGGCCGCGCGGGTGACGAAGAGCGTGGTCCACTTGGCGCGCTCGGCGATGCCGCACGCGATCTCCGCTTGCGAGCCGCCCACCGGCGGCACCTTGCCAGCGGCCGCGTCGGACTTGATGCGCTCGGTCACGTCCATGAGCGGCAGCTCGCCCTTCATCGCGCGGCGGAAGAGCGTGCCGGGAACGATCAGGCGGTTGATCTCGTTGGTGCCCTCGAAGATCCGGAAGATCCGCGAATCGCGCAGGATGCGCGCCACCGGGTATTCCTCGATGAAACCGTAGCCGCCCAGGATCTGCACCGCCTCGTCGGCCACGAAGTCGAGGGCCTCCGAGCCGTAGATCTTGAGGATCGACGCCTCCACCGAGAACTCCTCGATGGCGCGCGCCTTGTCGTCGTCGCTCTCGGCGTGTGCGAGGTGCTCGTCGATCATGCCGGTGGTGCGATAGCCCAGCGATTCGTTCACCAAGATGCGCAGCGCCATGTCGGCGAGCTTTTCGCGGATGAGGCCGAAGGTCGCGATGGGCTTACCGAACTGCTTGCGGTCGAGCGCGTAGCGCGTGGCGCTCGCCAGCGCGTCCTTGGAGCCGCCGAGCGTCGCGACGCCGAGCTTGAGCCTGCCGATGTTGAGGGTGTTGAACGCGATCTTGTGGCCCATGCCGATGGCGCCGAGCACGTTCTCCGCCGGCACGTGCACGTCGTCGAGATTGAGCGTGCAGGTCGACGAGCCGCGAATCCCCATCTTGTGCTCTTCGGGGCCGACACTCACTCCCCGCGTGCGGCGCTCCACGAGGAAAGCCGTGAATCGTTCGCCGTCGATCTTCGCGAAGACCGTGAAGAGATCGGCGAAGCCGGCGTTGGTGATGAATTGCTTGCTGCCATCGAGCCGGTAGTAGGTGCCATCCGCCGAGAGCACCGCGCGGGTCTGCGCCGCGAGCGCATCGGAGCCCGAGTTCGCCTCGGTGAGCGCGTAGGCCGCGAGCTTGTGCCCGGTCGCGAGGTCCGGCAGGTAGCGCGCCTTCTGCTCCGGCGTGCCGTAGTAGACGATCGGCAGCGTGCCGATGCCGGTGTGCGCGCCGAGGGACACCGCGAACGAGCCGATGGTCGCGAACTGCTCGGCGACCAGCATGCTCGTCACCTTCGAAGCCGCGATCCCGCCGTATTCCTCGGGCACGTCCACCATCAAGAGCCCGAGCTCACCGGCCTTGCGGAGCAGGTCCGGCACCACGCCTGGATCCTTCGCCTCGATCGACGCCAGGCGCGGCAGGATCTCCTTCTGCGTGAATTCCCTTGCGGTGCGCGCGAACTCGCGCTGCTCGTCGGTGAAGAGCTCGGGCGCCATGATCTTCCGGCTGCCGGCTTCCTCCCACAGGAACGATCCGCCTTGCGGTAGCTCTGCAACGTCGGCCATGAGCGCCTCCGGGAACGGGTTCGTCGGGAGTGTACCCCTTGGGTCGAATCGCCTCGCGCCGCAACGGGCCGCGGCGAGCGCTGCCAAACCTCCGCGACGACTCGTCCCCGCGGGCGCCCGACGCCTCGCTCGGGCGTCGCCGACGCGGCGCGCGACCCGGCGCGCGACGCGGCGCCCGGCCCGACTCGGATCAGCAGCTCGGCGGGCTGGTGGCCGCGGCCCAGCGGCAGAGATCGCCGTCCTGGAAGTCGTCCTGGAAGATGCACGTGGTGCCGACGAAGCCCGCGGCGCAACCCAGCGCGCGCGTCGAGGTGACCCCGTTGGTGAAGTCGAGGCTTGGATTGGCGCCCGAGATCGTGCGTGACGGTGACACGTTTCCGTTGGCCCCTGCCGCGTAACCCGTGAGCGTATCGAGACCAGAGCCGTTGGTTCCGGAATTCGCCACGAGGACCTCGGCGTTGGTCGTGCGCACGATTCCCTCGGCGTAGTCGAGCCCCGTCGCCGCACCGTCGATGCCGCGCAGCGGCGCCACGTCGCCGGAAGCGGTGCGCGGAAACGTGAGCACGCGGTCGTCGTTGCTCGCCACGGTCAACTCGTTCGTGGAGAGGTCGAGGAAGAGTCCCGAGGGTCCGCCGAGCTGAGTGCTCTCACCAGCCAGGGTGCGCGACGGTGGGATGTCGCCGGAGGAATTCGAGTTGAACACCTTCACGCCCAGCTGATCGGAGACGAAGAGATTGTGGTGAAGCTTGTCGAGAAAGAGCTGCCCCGGGCCGAACAGCGTCGTGTTCCCGCCGGTGATCGTCCGAAGCGGTGGCTGGTTGCCGTTGGCGCCACGCCGGAACACCGTGATCGAGTCGCCGTCCCCGTTCGCGACCCAGATCTCGTCGGCGTCGACGTCCACCACGATCCCATTCGGCGAGGAGAGCTGCGTCTGGTCACCGCTGATGTCGCGCAGTGGCGCGACGTTCCCCGAATCGCTCATCGCGAAGACCAGCACGTGCGAGTTGTTCGTCAGCCCCGCCGTCACGAAGACCTCGCGGTGGACGAGATCGAGCGCCAGCGAGTGCGCGACCCCGAGCAGCGTCTCGGCCCCCTGGATCGAGCGCTTGGGAACGGCATTACCGTCGGCCGTGTCGGCGAACACCCGGACGGACGTGTCGGTGACCACGAACATCTCGCTTCGCCCACGCCCGGGAAAGACCCATTCGGCGGCGCTGGCCACGAGCACCGCCATGGTCGTGAACGCGAAACGACTCCGCTTCCATCGCATGCAACGTCCTCCGTGCCGCGGATCCTACACCGAGTGTCGCGCAGCGCGACCAGCCCCGGGCGCCGCCTTGCGCGGCAGCCTCGCGAGGCCGTCCCCAACGAAGCGAGGGCGGCCCAACCGGGCCGCCCCCCTCCGACACTCACGTGCGAGCAGCGCTCGCGCGAAGCGATCTCACATGCCGTAGTCGCCGCCGCCGGGCATGCCGCCCGCGGCCTTCTCGTCCTTGGGCTTCTCGGCGATCATGACCTCGGTGGTCAAGAGCAGCGAGGCCACGCTCGCGGCGTTCTGAAGCGCGGTGCGCACGACCTTGGTGGGGTCGATGACGCCGGCCTTCACCAGGTCCTCGTACTTCTCGCTGGCGGCGTTGAAGCCGAAGCCGCCCTCGCCGTCCTTCACCTTCTGCACCGTGATCGAGCCGTCGGTGCCGGCGTTCTCCGAGATCTTGCGCAGCGGCTCCTCGAGCGCGCGACGCACGATGTCCACACCGTGCTTCTGCTCGGGGCCCGAGACCTTGAGCTTCTCGAGCACCGCGATCGAGCGAATCAGCGCCACACCGCCGCCAGGAACGATGCCTTCCTCGACCGCCGCGCGGGTCGCGTGAAGGGCGTCCTCGACGCGGGCCTTCTTCTCCTTCATCTCGGCTTCGGTCGCGGCACCGACGTTGATCACCGCGACACCGCCCACCAGCTTCGCCAGGCGCTCCTGGAGCTTCTCGCGGTCGTAATCCGAGGTGGTCTCCTCGATCTGGGCGCGGATCTGCTTGATGCGGCCCTCGATGTCGGCGGCCTTGCCGGCGCCCTCGATGATCGTGGTGTTGTCCTTGTCGATCACGACCTTCTTGGCGCGGCCGAGGTCCTCCATGCCGACGTTCTCGAGCTTGATGCCGAGCTCCTCGGCGATGACCTTGCCGCCGGTGAGGATCGCCATGTCCTGGAGCATCGCCTTGCGGCGATCACCGAAGCCCGGCGCCTTCACCGCCGACACGCGCAGCGTGCCGCGGATCTTGTTCACGACCAACGTCGCGAGCGCCTCGCCCTCGACCTCTTCGGCCACGATCAGGAACGGACGGCCGGATTGGGCGATCTTCTCGAGCAGCGGCAGCAGGTCCTTGAGGCTCGAGATCTTCTTCTCGTTGAAGAGGATGAGCGGGTCCTCGAGGACGCACTCCATCGACTCGGCGTTCGTGACGAAGTACGGCGAGAGATAGCCGCGGTCGAACTGCATGCCTTCGACGACGTCGAGCGTCGTCTCGAGGCCCTTGGCCTCCTCGACCGTGATGACGCCTTCCTTGCCGACCTTCTCCATCGCCTCGGCGATGATGTCGCCGATCATCTTGTCGTTGTTCGCCGAGATGGCGCCGACCTGGGCGATCTCCTTCTTGTCCTTGGTGTCCTTGGACATCGTCTTCAGGTTCTCGATGACGGCCTCGACCGCCTTCTCGATCCCGCGCTTGATCTCCATGGGGTCGTTGCCGGCCGCGACCAGCTTGTGACCCTCGCGGTAGATCGCCTGCGCGAGGACGGTGGCCGTGGTGGTGCCGTCACCGGCGACGTCCGAGGTCTTGCTCGCGACCTCGCGCACCATCTTGGCGCCCATGTTCTCGAACTTGTCCTCGAGCTCGATCTCCTTCGCCACCGTCACGCCGTCCTTGGTGACCGTGGGCGAGCCGAAGCTCTTCTCGAGGATGACGTTGCGGCCCTGCGGCCCGAGGGTGGCACCCACCGCGCTGGCCAGGATGTTGACGCCTCGCAGGATCGCGTCCCGCGCCGGCTCGTGGAACCGGAATTGCTTGGCTGACATGTAGCTCTCCTTGGTTGGCTTCGATATTCGTGGGGACGAGAGGGTTTCAGGCCTCGATCACACCGAGGACATCGTCCTCACGCATGATCAGGATCTCCTGGCCGTCGATCTTGATTTCAGTGCCCGCGTACTTGCTGAACAGGATCTTGTCGCCCTTCTTCACGTCGAGCGGCACGACCTTGCCATCGTCGCCAACCTTGCCCTTGCCCACGGCGACGACCTCGCCTTCCTGCGGCTTTTCCTTGGCGGTGTCGGGGATGATGATGCCACCCTTCGACTTCTCGTCCTTCTCGAGTCGCTTGACGAGAAGCCGGTCCTGCAATGGTCGGATGTTCAAGCCCATTTCCTTTCCTCCTCCGTGTCCTCGGTGGATGGGTATCGTCGATTTCGAGTGGCAACGTGGGCCGTGCCGCCGCCATGCGCGCGTGCGATTTCGGCCGAACGCAGGAACCTCGAGGGCCTCACCGGCCCATCGGGCCACCTGACTGGAATTTGGTTGTCGCGTGATGGGCTCGTCGCGGCCACGCTACTGGCCATCGACAGCACCCGCGAAGCGGCATTGCGGACCCTCGCCCCGCCCTCCGCTTCGGAACGTCGAGCAATCTAAGTTCGCCCCCCAAGGCTGTCAAGAACGAGGCCAGAAAAATAAAGCCAATGATGTTAGATGTTTGCGCAATCCGCTTAGCAGCCGACCCGGGAGACTGCTAAGAGCGGCCGCGGCGACAGCGCCGACCCGTCTCGAGCGCGTGAGCTCGACCGCCACTCCAAGACGCGCGGCGGAATCACCGCGGGGCCGGTGCGACCGGTGGCGGGGAGCCGCGGCGGCTCGTCACGGAGCCGGCGACGAGCTCGGGGACGACGCGTCGCCCGTGCGTTCGACGCCGGTCCTCGCGCCGCGAGCGCTCGAGATCGAGCCCACCTGAGCCATTCGGCGCAACTCCGAGGTCCAGTCGACGAACCGGTTCGGCCCGCGCCGGGCCAGCCGCGCGAGCGTCTGCCGAGACAGCTGCCGCAGCGCGGGCAGCCGTTCGCTCTTCCAACGACCCGCCAGCGCCGCCAACGTCGCGTGCTGCAAGTTGCCCACCTCGAACGCGCGAGGGAACCCGTGGCAAAGCGGCACCACCGTCGCGTCCGCTTCCACCACGATCGGCGCGACCAGCGACGCGAGCGGCGCGCGCGTCTCGGGCCGACCGGGGTGAGCCGTCAGCTCGCGGCGACCGCGATGGTGGTGGCGCGGCCAGGTGCGATCGAGAGCGCCGGCAAGGTCACCACGGTGCGCCCGTAGCGGTTCGTGATGCCGCTGGCCGCGACCGGCGACCCATCGACGGAGGCCGAAGCGAAGGGACCATCGAGCGGCACCGTCAGGTCGACGGTGAACGAGGTGACGGCATCGGTCGTGAGCAGGATCTCGCGACCCGTGCCGGCGACCCGTCGGATCGAGAGGTCGAATCGACCGGCACCGAAGGCCAAGCCCCGCCAGGTGTCGTGGTCCCACTCCGGCGGCAGGTGCGGCGCGAGCCGCACCCGTCCGGCCGCGAGATCCGGCTCGTACCCCGTGAGGTGCGTGAGCAGCGCGTTCCCCACGATCCCCGCCTCCCAGCTTCGATAGCGCGCGGAGGTGTCGCTCACGATCCCGATCGGCTCGCGCACCACCTGCAGGTGCGTGTAGTCGTCGACGATCACGGCCTCCTCGGTGAAGCCGGTGGGCGTGGGCAGGTCGCGCCAACGGCGGAACGCCTCGTCGGCGCTCGGATGGAACATGCGATCGAGGTTCACGAGCCAGTAGGCGTGGCTCATCCCGGTCTGGACACCCACCTGCACCCGCGTGAAGAGCAGCTTGTAGAGCGCGGGGAGGGGCGTGACGATCGTGCCGTTCGGCCTGCCGAGGGTCGCGAGCACCGACTCGAAGTTGCTCACCGCCTTGGGATCGCCGGGATCGAGCACGTCCAGCCAGAGCGGCATGGTGCTCACGTCCTCGTAGGGCCGCGGGTCGGGAACCCGTGTGGCCGTGCTCGCCTCGATGGCGTAGCGGCCGAGATCTCCCATCCAGAAGACCTCGTCGAGACAGCGCTCGACGGCGGCGGCGAGCGACGCGAGATCGGCCGCATCCGCGGCCCGACCGCTGCGAGCGGCCACACCGGACAGATACCGCGCCGCCCGGATCATCGCGTACGACGAGTACGCCGAGAGCGTCGACTCGTCCGGTTCGGCGAGGGCGTTCTGACCGAAGCTCGCTTCCTTCACGTCCTCGAAGGTCTCGTCCCCCGAGTAGTACTGGAGGCAACCATCCACGAATTGCTGGCCGTGCAGCGCGTGCCAGAGCATGTCGAAGCGATCCGCGGCGAGCCCGCCGTCACCGGTGGCGCGCTCGTAGGCCTCGTATTCGAGGACCACGAAGCTCGGGCCCTCGGCGCGGGTGCGCCAGGTGTAGGTGGGCAGCGAGCGCCAGTCGGGCGGCGGCGGCAGGCGCGACAGATCCTGATCGGCGGGCAACGCGTTCGCGAGATCGCCGTTCAGCAGCGCGGCGCCGTATTGGTAATCGAGCATGTCGCGGAAATCGTCCGCGAGGCCGATGCGCGGATAGAAGATCGCCGGTCCGTGGGTGTCGCGAAGCCAGGTGTAGGCGTACTGGCTCATCTGGCTCAGGGCACCGGTGGCGGCCTGGTTCACCTTGATCGCCAGCACCTGGGCGTCGAAGAGATCGTCGAACGCGCGGTCCGGCGTCTCGACGCGCGTCACTCCTCCGAACCAGTCGCGCCACCACGCGAGCGTCGCGTCGAGGAGAGCCTCGACGCCCTCGGCGGCGACCGCCGCGAAGACCGGCTCGGGACCGCCGTCGCCGCTCGTGAAGGCGAGCGCCACCGGCACGACCCGCTCCTCGCCCGGCGCGAGATCGCCGAGCGCGATCGTGAAGCCGTTGTCACCGGCGGCGGTGGTCGTGAGGGTGCCGTCGATCGGGCGCGTCACGAGGTGGCGCCCGGTGGTGTCGTTCTCCACCAAGCCGCGTCCGTCGTAGCGCGCCAGCACGCCGCCGATCTCGAGCCCCACGTTCGCGATCGTCCGCCTGGATTGGTTGCGTACGATCCACACGCTCACCAGCGCGTCCTCGGCGCGCACCGAGGCGGCGCCGCGCGGGGCGAACGCGACCAGCGTCCACGCGAGCTCCTCGTCGCTCGACTCGGCGATCGCCACCGGCGTTCGACGCACGTACGAGAGCGTCTCGTGGGCCGGGTCGCGACGGCCGCCCTCGGCGACCAGGTACGGCGTGTGATCGCTGAACCACTTGACCGGCCGGTGGTACGTGGGCCCGCCGAGGTTGTGCCACGTGGCGAGCGGGTAGCCGTCGCCCAGGAGCCCGAACACCTTGCCGTTGCCGACGCCCACCGGACCGAGCGCGCGCACGTCGGGCCGCTCGGCGGCATCCACGTCCATCCGCCAGGTGCTGCGATCGGCAAGCGCGGGCCGGGCCTCGATCCAGCTCGAGACCGCGGCGCTCGTGCCGCCCGTGCCGCCGCAGCCCGTGAGCGCGGCGGCCGCGCACGCGAGCGCGCAGCAACGCGAGAACGTAGCGAGCCATCGCATGTGGCCGATCATACCGCTCGCGCGGCGCTCGAAAACGCGCTTGATTTCGATGTCGTCGTGCGTGTAATCGGGTGCGACTCGCGTGAGCCCGATGACCGACTCCGATCGATCCGCCTCCCGCGACGAGCGCTTCGTGCTGCGCCGTCGCGAGCTGCTCCGCGCCCTCGGCGCCGGCGCGGCGGCGGTGGCCGTCGCGGAGCTGCCTGGCTGCGCTGGGTCGGGAAGGACGGTGCGCCGGCTGCTCGCGGCGGATCAACGCGCCACGCTCGAAGCGCTCGCCGCGGCGCTGATCCCCGAGGACGAGACCGTGGGCGCGATCGGCGCCGGCGCGGTCGAGTACATCGACCGGATGCTCGCGGCTTTCGAGCATCCCGTCCCGGATCTCTACCGAGGCGGCCCGTTCAGCGGGCGCGTGCCGTATCCCGATCCGCGCACCGGCGACGCGAGCAGCGATTACCCGACCAACCACTTCCGCGACGTGCTCGCGCCCACGCGCCTCCAGGAGGCGTCGTTTCGGATCGCGTACTTCGGCTCCGCATCGGTGCCGAACGGCGACATCAACGCCGGCATCGTGCCGAGCACGCCGGGCTGGATCGCGCTCTACCGGGACGGTCTGGCGCGCCTCGAGGAGCTGGCGCACGGAGCCGGCCTCGCGAGCCTCGCCGACGCCACCCCCGAGCAATGCCTGGACTTCTTCGGCCAGGCGCCACGCGAATTTCGCGACGCCGTCCTCGACCACCTCTGCGAAGGCTTGTTCTGCGCGCCCGAGTACGGCGGCAACTCGGGCGGCATCGCCTGGCGCCAGTACCACTACGACGGGGACAGCCAGCCGCTCGGTCACACGCTCTTCGATCCCGCGACCGGCGAGCCGCGCGACCGGCCCGATCAACCCTGTCAGACCCTCGACCCCAACCTGCCCAACGACGGCTTCGAGCGCGACATCGTGAACGTGCTCACGATCATCACCGTGGCGCAGGGCGGGAAGCGATTCTTCTGAGCGATTCCTCGCGGACGAACGGACGCCGATGACTCCGATCTGCTGGAGGGCCAGCGGCCCATCGGTGGCCAACTCGTTGCCCCAGGCCGCGACGGAAGGCGGCCCCGCGGGCCCCTGGTGCAGCGATGGCTGATCTCCCGTCGCGCGTGCCGAACGTTCTCGGCAACACGAGCCTCGAGCGCTTCGACGTCGTGATCATCGGCAGCGGGCCCGGCGGCGGCTCCGCCGTGCGCGTGCTCGCCGACGCCGGCCTCACGGTGTGCATCCTGGAAGCGGGGAACAATTACTTCCTCGGCCTCGACGATCCGCGACCGGGCTTCCCGATCCCGCTCTTCTCGAGCGACGAGATCAAGCTCAGCACGCGGAGCCTGGTGCAGCAGCAGGCCCGCGTCGAGCCGCGCACCTTCCGCGAATCCGCGAGCGACGGCCCCCGGACGTACGTCGGCGAGGTCAACAACCTCCCCAAGGCGGTGGGCGGCGGCCAGATCCACGCCGACGGCAAGACGCCGCGCTTCAACGACTTCGACTTCCGGATGCGTGCCGAGCTGGGCGAGGTCGCCGACGCCGACTTCGCCGATTGGCCACTCGGCTACGACGAGCTCGAGCCCTTCTACGCCGCCGCCGAGCACGAGGTCGGCGTATCGGGGCTGGCCGGCGCCAACCCGTTCGAGTCGCCGCGCTCCGGCGACTATCCGCTGCCGCCCGGGCCCGACATGTACGTGGGCGCGCTCCTCGGCGAGGGTGCTCGCAAGCTCGGCTACACCCCGTTTCCGTATCCGGGCGTGAACCTATCGCGGGCGTACGACGGCCGCCCCGCCTGCAACGACTGTGGCCTCTGCAGCTTCTACGGCTGCCCGACCAACGCCAAAGGCACGCCCGCCGTCACCACCATCCGCAAGGCGCTGCTCACGGGCCGGGTGCAGCTTCGCTACAACTGCACCGTCACGCGGATCGTCACCAACTCCGCCGGCAACGAGGTCACCCGCCTCGAGTACCTCGATCCCGCCGGTCAGCCCGCGACGGTGAGCGGCGATCGCTACATCCTCGCCGCCGGCGGCATCGAGTCGGCGCGGCTTTGCCTGCTGTCCGACCTCGGCGGGCCCGGCGTCGGCAACTCGTCCGACCGCGTCGGCCGCTGCCTCATGTACCACTTCGAGACCCTGGGGATCGGCATCTATCGCCAGAGCCTGCACGGCGAGCGCGGCCGCTCGGTGGCCTCGGGCATGGCGGATTTCCGCGGCGTGCCGAACGATCCGGCGCGACCGCTCGGCGGCGTGATCGAGTTCGGCACCAACTCGGAGAAGATCTCCGAGGCCAAGAACTACGTGCACTCGCTGTTCGCCCGCGGACCGTTCCTGAAGAAGCTGCTGCGCGCGAGCCCGTTCGGCGCGCACATCGGCGTGATGACCATGCAGGGCGAGGACGCGCCCCAGCTCACCAACCGCGTCGACCTCGACCCCGACGTCCACGACATCCACGGGCTTCCCGCGGCGCGAATCACCTACCGGCCGCACGCCTTCGAGCTCTCGGCGAGCCGCTTCTACGGCGCCAGGATGATCGAGATCCACGGCGCGGCGGGTGCCCAGTTCGCGTTCGTGGCGCCGCGCTACGACGGCAACGCGACGCCCACGACTCGCCACGTGATGGGCGCCATGCGCATGGGCAGCGACCCGCGTTCGTCGGTGGTGGACGGGTCGCAGCGCTTCCACGACCTCGGCAACCTGTGGTGCATCGACGGCTCGGTCATGCCCACGGGATCGGGCTACAACCCCACGCTCACCATCGAGGCGCTGGCGTTGCGGGCCGCGGGCACGATGGTCGATCCCGCCCGCCCGGAAGCCGTCGTTGCTCGCCTCGCCGCCAGCCGCGGGCGCTGACGCCCACGCTCTCGGCCCGGAAACCTCAGGCGGCGGCGCGCGCGACGCCGCGTCGATTCCAGCGGAACGCGAGCCCGAGCGCCAAGAGCGCCAGCGCCATCACCTGGTTGGACGAGAGCGCCGGTCCGAGCCAACGGATGTCCTTGGGTGTGTCCGCGCGCCAGAACTCGATCACGAAGCGCCACGTCGAATACGCGAGCATCCCGACGATCACGAGCTCGCCGTCGTAGCGCTTGCGACGGCGGCGCGCCCACATCCACGCGAAGAGCCCGAATGCGAATCCCGCGCAGAAGAGTTGCGTGGGGTAGAGGCTCACGAGCTGGTTGCCGACGAGCCGGGTGCTGATGCCCTCGAACCACGAGCCGGCGGCGAGCCGCCGCCCATAGCAACAGCCCTCGGCCCAGCAACCGATGCGAAAGACCCCGAGTGCCAGCGCGCCGCCGGGCGCGAGCGCGTCGGCGAGCCGCCACGACTCGACACGCAGCACCCGCGCCGCCGCCAGCAACCCCACGTACGCCCCGAGGATGCCGCCGTTGAGCGCGAGCCCGCTGGTCACGCAATCGTGCCAGTCGCCGCCACCCGCCAGGTAGTGCGCCGGGTTGGTGAGCACGTGGTACGCGTGCGCGCCGAGGTGCGCCGCGATCACCAGCGCCAGCAGCGTGGCGCCGGCCTGTGCCGCCCCCAGGTGCGCCCGCCGGAGCTCGCGCCATCCGAGGATCGCGCCGAGCGCGATCCCCACCCAGTGCAGCGCCAGGTACGACGAGATGCGCCAGGCGCCGACGTGGAACAGCGGGTGCATGCGTGGTCCGGGGCGCGTGGTGTCGTGGCGTGCGGGAACGCCGGAGCGAGGCGGGCCGGAGGATCCATCCTCCGGCCCGCAATTCGAAAGCTCAGATCACGTTGCGCGAGTCGCGCGTGTCACTCACCCGCGGGCGGCGCACCGCCGCCGCAGCCACCACCGCTGCAGCTCGCGGGCACGCAATCGTCGCCGATGCCATCGGCGTCCGCATCCGCCTGGCTGGCGTTCGACACGTACGGGCAGTTGTCGGAGAGATCGGGCACGCCGTCGCCATCGCGGTCGGGTGCCACGGCCACCGCGTTGGTCACCGCCTTGTAGGCGTTGAGGCGCATGCCGGTGGTGGTGACGCCGTCCATCGAGGAGATCGGATCGCCGTTGCGCAGGATCTGTGCGCGCAGCTGCGACATCGAGAGACCCGGGTTGGCCGAGAGCACCAGCGCCGCGACGCCCGCGACGTGCGGCGTGGCCATCGAGGTGCCGCTCAGCGACGAGTATCCGCCGCCCATGTAGGTGCTGGTGATGTTCGAGCCGGGCGCACCGATGTCCACCGAGGACGCGCCGTACTGCGAGAACGACGACATCGCGTCCGTCGACGTCGTCGACGCCACCGCGAGCATGTTGGTGGTGTTCTCGACCGAGGGATACGCATCCGCCGGCTTGCAGTCGTTGTCGACCGCGCTGTTGCCCGCCGCGTTCACCCACAGGATGCCGTTGTTGCCCGCGTCCTGGATCGCCGCCTTGAGGGCCGGCGCCGAGCCACCGCCGCCCCACGAGTTGCTCGACACGCGAATGTCGGCGCCGCTCGCGGCGTTGTTCTTGGTGGCGATCATGTAGTTCACGCACTCGACCGCGTCCGCGTCCGAGCCCGAGCCCGAGGCGCTCAGGAACTTGCAGGGCACGATCTTCGCGTGCCAGTTGGCACCCGCCACGCCGACGCCGTTGTTGGTGACGGCGCCGATGGTGCCGGCGGTGTGCGTGCCGTGGCCGTTGTCGTCCTGCGGGTTGCCGGTGTTGGTGATCGCGTTCCAGCCGTGGATGTCGTCGACGTAGCCGTTACCGTCGTCGTCCACGCCCGGCGTGCCCGAGGCCTCGAGCGCGTTCGTCCAGATGTTGGCCGCGAGGTCCGGATGGGTGAGGTCGGCGCCCGTGTCGGTCACGTTCACCGCGATCGTGGTGCCGCCGGTCGTCACGTCCCAAGCCTGCGGTGCCGAGATCTTCGGCCAGCCCCACTGCGAGCCGTACGACGGGTCATTCGGCGTCGCCAGGATGTGGCGGATCCAGTTCGGCTGGACGTACTCGACGTCCGGGCTCGCCGCCAGCGACGCCACCGCGGCTTCCACCGAGACGTCGGCACGCAGCGTCACGAGCGACGACTTCCCCAGGGAAACT
>JAXLQJ010000006.1:0-245392 GCA_046331705.1 bacterium
TCTGGATGTTGGGCTCGGTGACGCTGGGGCTGGTCGCAGCCGGTTGTGGCAGCGACGACAAGACGGTCTCCGGCCCGCAGCCGATCGAGATCCAATTCGAGGCGCGTGTGGGCGATGAGCCGTTCGCCTGCGGCCAGCGCTACGAAGGTCTCGGCACGACGTCCTCGACCGGCGAGCCCATGGACGGTCGGTTCTACGTCTCGGACATCCATTTCGTGAACGACGACGAGAGCGAGCGCTTCGTGACGCTCGAGCAGGATGGCGAGTGGCAGCTCGACGACGTGGCCCTTCTCGACTTCGAGGACGGCACCGGACGCTGCGCCGCCGAGGGCACCGCGGCGACCAACACGTCGATCCGAGGCACGGTCGAGTCCGGCCACGCGGCGCGGATCCACTTCACCGTGGGCGTGCCGTTCGCGCTCAACCACGGCGACGCCACCACCGCCCCCGCACCGCTCGACGAGACACCGCTCTTCTGGAGCTGGAACTTCGGCTACAAGTTCATCAAGGTCGAGCTCGCGACCACCGGCCAGCCGGACGGCTTCTTCCTCCACTTGGGCAGCACCGGCTGCGAGGGCGACGGCGCGGGCAACGTGAGCGCGTGCAGCGAGCCGAACCGCGTCGACGCGGAGATCCCGCTCGCCAACGGCTTCGATCCAGCGCGGAACGTCGTGGTCCTCGACGTCGCCAAGCTCTTGTCGGACAGCGACGTCGACGTGAACACGCCGGAGACGGCGCCGGGCTGCATGTCGTTCCCGGGCGACCCGGAGTGCCCGCCCATCTTCGCTCACCTCGGCTTGCCGTTCGGCGATCAGCCGGGTGGCGAGCAGGACGTGTTCTCGGTGGAATGACGAGGCCAGTAATGCGCGGGATCGGACGAGTGCTCCTGCCGGCCGCGCTGCTTTGCGCCGGGGTGGCGTGTGGAAACGCCACCTCGTCGCACCCCTCCACCACATCCTACGACTGGCAGCTTCCGCCCGGGTTCCCGACCCCCGTCGTCCCGGACGACAACCCGATGACCGATGCCAAGGTGGAGCTCGGGCGGAGGCTCTTCTTCGACACGCGCCTGTCGCGGAACGGCACGCAGTCTTGCGGTTCCTGCCACAAGCAGGAGCTGGCGTTCACCGATGGGCTCACCACCTCGGTGGGCTCGACCGGCGAGACGCATCCGCGCAACTCTCCGTCGATCGCCAACGCCGCCTATCGGCCGGCGCTCACCTGGGCGAACCCGCTGCTCACGACCTTCGAGCACCAGGCGCTGGTGCCGATGTTCGGCGAGCGTCCGGTGGAGCTCGGGTTCGTGGGCGGCGAGGACGAGCTGGTCGCGCGGCTCGAGAACGACGCGGACACCTTGGCCCGCTTCCAGGCCGCCTTTCCCGATCACGCCGACGAGCCCGTGAGCATCGCCACCCTCACCCGCGCGCTCGGCGCGTTCCAGCGCACCGTCGTCACGGGACGTTCGCCCTACGACCGCGCGGTCTACGGTGGCGAGCCCGCGGCACTCTCGGATTCGGCTCGGCGTGGCATGGATCTCTTCTTCGCCGGTCGCCTCGAATGCGACCACTGCCACGGCGGCCTCGACTTCTCGGGCGCCATCCATCGCGAAGGCAAGACCGACGATCCGCCCAAGTTCGAGAACAACGGGCTCTACAACCTCGACGGTCACGGCGCGTACCCGCCGGACAATCCCGGGATCTACGCGGTCACCACCGACCCCGCCGACATGGGCCGCTTTCGTCCGCCCAGCCTGCGCAACGTGGCCGTCACCGCGCCCTACATGCACGACGGCTCGATCGCCACGCTGGCCGAGGTCGTCGACCACTACGCCCGCGGCGGGCGGCTCATCACCTCCGGGCCGCTCGCGGGCGATGGCGCGCGCAGCCCGCTCAAGAGCCCACTGGTGAGCGGCTTCTCGCTGGCGCCGAGCGAGAAGGCGGACTTGATCGCTTTCCTCGAATCCCTCACCGACCCCGAGCTCGTCAGCGATCCACGTTTCGCCGCTCCGCCGCCCTGACGCGGGCGTCGATCACGAGAGCGCGCGCAGCTCGTCGTCGAGCCTCGCCGCGAGCGGGTCCGCGCTCGGCGAAGAGGGCGACTCCTCGTTCGCGCGTCGCACCGGCTGCAGCGCGAGGCGGCGGATGACCGCGAAGGCGACGACGAGGCCGCCGAGCGTGACGAGCGCGGGAATGGCCCAGCCCCAGCTGCTGCGCGGCCGCCCGCGCACCTCGTCGCCGAGCTCGGCGGTGACGCGGGCCGTCACCTCGCTCGCCGTCATGCCGCTCGCGAGCGACTCCCGAATCTCCTGACGCACCTCGCGCGCGTACGGGCTGGGGCAATCGGCGAGGGTGCGGCCCGGGCAAAACGGGCTCATCAGATCGTGGGCGACACGATACGCCTCGCGATCCACGTCCGTACCAGGCGCGGACGCGCCCAGCGAGAACGCCGCGAGGCAGATCACGAACGCCACCGTCGAACGCATGCCGCCCTTCATGACGAGGACAACATCGCCACGCCGCGCGTCGCCGTCCATGCGTCAAATCGTCGCGCGATGCGACCTCGTGACGCGCTCCAGCGCAGCGCACAGCATGCGACAGTCGCGTGCCCCAGCCCGACCCGCAGCGCGATCCGAGGAGACCCTGCAACCATGAGCCGACGCACGCTTCCGCCCATCGCCGCCATCGCGATGCTTCTCGCCTGTGGCTGCGCCAAGTCGGTGGCCCCAGCCGCACTCGAGCTCGGGGGCGTTGGCATTCGACTCGCCGACTACCTGCCCCTCGACGCCGACGGACGGATGACCGAAGGCGCCGAGGTGGCGTTCGAGACACCGGACGACTGGCTGTGCGTGGACAGCGCTGGCTGTTCCTCGTGCGCGAACCTGGGAGAGCATCCCACCACGCTGCGCGTCCACTTGCCGGAGGGACGCGCTCCGGACCGGCGGATCGAGGTCCCCGCGCGCGCCGTGCTCCAGATCTGCGGCGGCTGATCGGCGGCGCGATCCGCGACAGCGGCGTCGGCCATCCCGGCTCGCGCGGCGCGCGGCCTTCACCAGGCCGAGAACCAGCCGATCTTGACCGACGCGTTCGCCACGACGGCGGGCGGCTCGTATTCGAAGCCTGCGCCCTCGATGGTCTCGGGGTTCAGCGTCGCGTGCACGCCGAGCCACGGATCGACGTAGAAGTCACCCGCGAAGCGCCAGATGTAACCACCGCCGATCGTGCCGATGATGCTCGTCCAAGCGAGCTCGTCGCGCGAGCCTTCGTGCCGCACCGTGCGCTCCCACACCTCGAAGCCGCCACTCAGCCACCACCCGTCGAATCGCTCGCCGAAGGTGTAGTCGACCACCGCGGCGAGCACGGTGGACGTCGGGTCCTCGAAGTCGTCGTCGAAGGCGAACGCATCGGGCGGCTCCAGATGGGCGCCGATCAGCCGCAATCGCAGGTGATCGATGCCGATCCAGATCTGCGGCGCGTATCCGAGCTTGCCATTCGCGGCGCTGACGATCGTCGGAAAGAGATCGAGCTGCACCCCCACCGCGAGGGGTCGTCCGACGGAGCCCGAGCCCGATTCTTCCGCCCACGCCGCGGTGGCTGGCGCCGCGAGCGCCACGGCGCAGACCATCGCACGAACGAGCCGAGCGCCGCCGCTTCGTCGCATGTTTTTCCCCTCGATCTCACGAGCACGCCCAGCCGAGGCGGGGGCTTCCGCGCACACGCATCGGAACACCCGTCGCCGGATCGTGCGCTGCGAGAGCAAGCGCCGTGCCTGCCGTCGAGGGACTACGTATCCAGGCCGTATCTGCGCAGCCGCACGTAGAGCTGGGTGCGTGTGAGCCCCAGCGCGCGGGCGGCCTTCGACTTGTTGAAGCGCGCCTCGGCAAGCGCGCGTTCGATCGCCGCGCGCTCGAGGGCCGCGAGCGCCATCGGCGTGGCGGAAGCACTCGCGTCTCGCTCGCTGCCGCTCCCGTTGCCTGGCGATGGTGCCGAGCTTCCCACCCGAGCCGGCAGCGACAGCTGCTCGCGCGTGATGATCCCGTCTTCGCAGACGATGGCGGCGCGCTCCAGCACGTTCCGCAGCTGCCTCACGTTTCCCGGCCAGTCGTGCCCGAGCAGAAGCGGACGCGCGTCCCAGGAGAGCCGAGCCGGCGCGCGGCCGAGCGATCGGGCGATGTCGTGGAGGAACGCGTCGCTGAGCGGCAGGATGTCCTCGGCTCGATCGCGTAACGGCGGCAGCGCGATCTCGAAGACGTTCAGCCGGTAGTAGAGGTCCTCGCGGAAGCCTCCGCGCGCGATCGCCGTCGAGAGATCCCGGTTCGTGGCCGCGATGATGCGTACGTTGGACTTGATCGTGCGGGTCCCACCGAGACGCTGGAACTCACGCTCCTGCAGCACGCGCAAGAACTTCGCTTGCGCCGTCGGACTCATCTCGCTCACCTCGTCGAGGAAGAGCACGCCGGATTCCGCCAGCTCGATCTGACCGGGCTTCGCGGCCACGGCTCCGGTGAACGCACCACGCTCGTGCCCGAAGAGCTCCGACTCGAGGAGCTGCTCGGGAAGCGCGGCACAGTTCACCGCCACGAAGGGTGCCTGCCCGCGAGCGGAAACCCGGTGGATGAGCCGTGCCAACACTTCCTTTCCGGTCCCGGACTCGCCGAGCAACAAGACGGTGGTATCGGTGACGGCGACCTGGGCGGCCTGCTTCAGCGCGTGCCTCCACGCCGGGGATTCGCCGACGATTCGTCCGTGCCCGGCGAGCGCATCGACCTCCGCCGTCAGCGCGCGTACCCGCCGATCGAGCGCCGCCGCGCGCTCGCGCGCCGCGGCGGCCCGCTCCGCCTCCTCGGCCAACCGCTGATGCGACAACGCCAGCGCCACGTGATCCGCGATGCGGCGCGCCACCAGCACGTCGACGTCCCGGTACACGTCGGTCCGCAGCGAGAAGAAGTCCAGCGCCCCCGCGTGCTCGCCGCGCAGGCGCAGCGGAACCATCAACCGAGCCCGGTATCCGCTCTGGCCCGGCGGCAAGCTCCGCTCCGAGGGCTCGGCCTGCATGTCCGCCACCACGTGACTCTCCCACGAGGTGGAGCGAGCGAGCACCTTCTGCTCCTCGGTGAGCGCGATCACCGTGGCGGGAAACGTCCCCTCGCCGCCGGTGATCGCGTGCACCGTGACGTGCTCCCGATCGTCGGCGAGCAACGTCATGAGCAGCATGTCGTGAGCGATCACCCTTCGCGCGAGGGTGGACAACCGCTCGAACACCTGCCGCACGTCGAGCACGCCGGCCAACGTCGGCAACAGCTCGTCGAGCGCCAGCAGACGCCCGAGCAGCTCCGTGTCGGAGGAATCCGGCTTCGAGATCACGCGTCGGCGATTCTTGCCGCGACGCGCCCGGTGCCTCAAGTGGAGCGACGGCGACGAGCTGCGCACGAGTGATCATCGCTGCGCAAGTTGCGCATCCGTGCACAGTCGCCGCGCACCCGGAGCGCACGACGACTCCACCCGGATCGCCGCGCGAATCCGCGCGCCGCGCGTCGATTGGATCGAGCGCCGGCCGGCTCGGCGCCTGGCCCGCGAGTTGCTCCTCGGGACGCGACATCGCCGCCTCGTGCGCGTAGCGCAGGCGAGAGCGGCCACCGGGAGACGAGAGACATGGAGACCGTTCGATCGAACCGCGAGCTACCTGGCGAAACCGACGTGCTGATCGTGGGGTCCGGACCCACCGGGCTCACGCTCGGTTGCGTCCTCGCCGCGCGGGGCATCCCGTTCGTGCTCATCGATCGCATCGCCGAGGGCGCCAACACCTCACGCGCGGCCGTGGTGCACGCCCGCACGCTGGAGGTCCTCGAGCAACTGGGGGTGACGGACGGGCTGTGCGCGCGCGGCCACGTCGTGCCGCGCTTCACCCTTCGCGACCGCGACCGGGCGCTGGCCTCGATCCGCTTCGATCGCTTGCCCACTTCCTATCCGTACACGTTGATGATTCCCCAGCAGGTCACCGAGTCGATTCTCCTCGCTCGCTTGCGCGAGCTGGGTGGGGACGTGATTCGACCCTGTGCGGTGAGCGGCGTGCTGCAGGACACCCACGGCGTCTCGGTGACGGTGGCGCTCGGCGAGCAACCGATCCAATCGATCCGTGCTCGTTACCTGGTCGGTGCCGACGGTATGCACAGCACCGTGCGCGAGCAGGCCGGCATCGGCTTCACCGGCGGCAGCTACGAGCAGTCCTTCGTGCTCGCCGACGTGCGCATGCGCTGGTCGCTCGACGCCTCCGAGGTGATGCTCTTCTTCTCCCCCGAGGGGCTGGTCGTCGTCGCCCCGCTGCCCGGCGGGCACCATCGCATCGTGGCGACGATGGACGAAGCGCCGCCTCAGCTCGCCATCGAGGACGTGCAGCGACTGCTCGACACGCGCGGGCCGGTCTCCGAGCCGGCGCGGGTGGATGCGATCGTGTGGAGCTCTCGTTTTCGCCTCCACCACCGCCTGGCCGATCGCTACCGGGCCGGCCGCGTGCTGCTCGCCGGCGATGCGGCGCACACGCACAGCCCCGCCGGCGGACAGGGGATGAACACGGGCATCCAGGATGCCGTCGCGCTGGGTCACGCGTTGACCGCCGCGCTCGTCGAGGGGGCGGGCGACGGTCCGCTCGACGACTACGAACGCATTCGCCGGCCGGTGGCGGAGCGCGTGGTGGCGTTCACGGACCGGATGACCCGCGTCGCGACGATGCGCTCGCGGCGGGGTCGGCGGATACGCAACGCCATCCTGTCCACGATCGGCCAGATTCCCGCCGCGCCACAGCGGCTCGCTTACGAGCTGGCGGGGTTGCGAAACCGCGCCGGCGATCGGCCCGCCGCCGGCGCATCCAGGCCGATGATCGCGTAGAGCAGGCGCACGTCGAGGGCGCTGCGCAGCTCGTCGGCCAACCGGTCGTAGACGTCGAGCGCGGGCGCCGATCCGGGTGCAGCGAGCCCCTTCCGGCGCGCCAGCTCCCGAAGCAAGCCGGCGCGGACGGCGTCGTTCTCGAGCAGTCCGTGCACCAACGTGCCGATGACGACGCCATCGCCGCTGATCGCTCCGTCGAGGGACCCGAGCGCCGAGCCGTTTCGCGTCTCCACCTCGAACGGCTGGCCCACCGTGCCGATCGGTTCCACCACTCCCATGTGAATCTCGTAACCGTCGATCGGATCCGTCGCGAGCCGGTCGACGTCGGGTGTGAGCCAGCTCGCCACACGCGCGCGCACCCGAACCTGCGCGGTGATCTTGTCGCGCGCGAACGAGGTGCGGACCGGCAGCAGCCCGAGCCCGCGCATGTGCGGGTGATCCGATTCGATCCCCTCCGGATCCACGATCTCGTGCCCGAGCATCT
The DNA here is from genome assembly GCA_046331705.1 of bacterium. GTDB lineage: Bacteria > JADJOY01 > JADJOY01 > JADJOY01 > JADJOY01 > JADJOY01. The sequence continues at coordinate 7,363 of JAXLQJ010000006.1, forward strand.
GGAAACCGCCACAGATGCCGAGAATGGGCGCGCCGAGCGCCGCCCGCGCACGCAGCCGCGCCGCGAGCCCGCGGCTCTCGAGCCAACGCAGATCGGCCACCGTGCCCTTGGATCCAGGCAGCACCACCAGGTCGGCGCCCTCGAGCTCCGCCGCGCTCTCGACGTAGCGGACCGTCACCCCGGGTTCGCGCTCGAGCGGGCCGAGCTCGTCGAAGTTCGAGATCCGCGGCGTGCGGATCACGACCACGTCGAGCTCATCGCGTCCTGCCCGCCGTCCGTTCCGCCGTTCCTCGAGCGCCACGGCGTCCTCGTCGGCCAGCCCCAGGTTCCGGACGTGTGGGACGACTCCGAGGACTGGCACTCCCGTGCGCTCCTTCAGCATGCGCAAGCCGGGCTCGAGTCGTGCGACCTCGCCGCGGAACTTGTTGATCACGAACCCGCGCACGCGCGCCCGCTCGTCGGCGTCGAGCAGCGCCAGCGTTCCGACGAATGCCGCGAACACGCCTCCTCGGTCGATGTCGCCCACCAGCAGCACGGGCGCGTCGGCGACGCGCGCCACGTGCATGTTCGCGAGGTCCCGATCCTTGAGATTGATCTCCGCCGGGCTGCCCGCGCCCTCGATCACGACCACCTCGTGGCGCTCGCGAAGCGTTCGCAACGAAGCGGCGATCACGGGCGCGAGCGTCGGGCGCAGGTCGTCGTAGCCACCACCACCGAGGCGCCCCACCGCTCGACCGCTCACCACGAGCTGGCATCGCCCCTCGCCCTCGGGCTTGAGCAGGATCGGATTCATCTCCACCGCTGGAGGCAATCCCGCGGCTGCGGCCTGAACGGCCTGCGACCGACCGATCTCGAGACCATCGGCGGTCACCGCCGCGTTGAGCGCCATGTTCTGGCTCTTGAACGGCGCCACCGACCAGCCGTCCTGACGCAGCAATCGGCACAGCCCCGCGACCACGGTGCTCTTTCCCACCGCGGACGCGGTGCCTTGGACCATGATCGTCCGCGCCAGCGGCTTCATCGCCGCTCCGCGACGGCGCGCCACGAACGGCAACTCGCCACCCAATGCTCGGGGATGGTCGGGTTCGACGCCCAGTGGGCGTGGACGTAGGACGCGAGCACTCGCTTCACGCAGACCCCCGTCGTCTCGATCGCGCCGCCGCGACGCCGCTTCACCGCGTACGCCGGGCGCGCCACGCCGCTGCTGGCCGCGCGCTCGTCGATCGCGAGCACCGAGTGGCGGAACTCGTGACCGCGAAACGCGCTGCCGCGCGGTCCGAGAAGGGAGTCCTCGAGCGTCTCGACCTCGACGTAGCCCAGCGCTTGAAGTCGCTCGTGCATGACCGCCACGCCTGGGACGAGGCCCAGCATCGAATGGGTCTGGCCGTCCAGGGTTCGGATGGCCTGGCTCAGGTACATGAGCCCGCCGCACTCTCCGTAGATCGCGCCATCGGCCGCCGCGAACGCGCGCAGCGAATCCAGCATCGAGTGGTTGGCGGCGAGCGCCTCCGCGTGAAGCTCGGGATAGCCCCCACCGAGGTAGACGCCGTCCACCTGCGGCAGCACGGCCGAATGGAGCGGGGAGAACATCACCAGCTCGGCCCCCGCCGCCTGGAGACGAGCGAGGTTGTCGTCGTAGTAGAAGTGGAACGCCTCGTCGCTCGCGATGGCGATGCGAATCAGGCTCTCCCGGCCCAGCGCCGGCGGTGGCGCTGCTGCGGTGGCGACGAGCTCGGGAGCGGAACGCGCGACGGCCAGGATCGCGTCGAGATCCAGCCAGTCGGCGGCCACGCGCCCCCAATCGTCGACGGCGCGGGTCGGTACCGTCTCGGTGTCGGCGCGCCGCAGACCGAGATGGCGCTCGGGAAAGGACAGCTCGGGCAACCGGGGTAACCCGCCGAGCACGGGCGGTGATGGGCACGACTCGCGCAGCAGCTTCAGATGCCCGTTGCTCCCGACGCCCATTCCGAGCACTCCCGCGACACGAAGGGCGCCGTCAAACGCCGCCAGGCCCCGCGCCACCGCCGCGACGGTGCGCGCCATCCCCGACACGTCGATGCACACCAGCACTGGCGCCGCGAGCCATTTGGCGATCTCGGCCGTCGAGCCCTCGTCGCTCGTCGGCGATGCACCATCGAAGAGCCCCATCACCCCTTCGACGAGCGCCACGTCCGCGTCCCGGCTGGCTCGCTCGAACGTCGCCAGCACGGCCTCACGACCCATCATCCAACCGTCGAGGTTCGGGCTCGCTCCGCCGATGACACGGGCGTGGTAGGTGGGATCGAGGTAGTCGGGGCCGCACTTGAACGTCGCCACCCGCAGCCCGCGTGCGCGCAGCGCGGCGGCGAGCGCAACCACCGTGGTGGTCTTCCCCACGCCGCTCGCCGCACCGGCGATCACCAACCGCGGCACGCGGATCGCGCTCGTCATGGCCGCCGTCCCAGTGATCTCGGCGGCAGACCGGTGGCGAGGGAGCCGTCCAACGGCGGGTCGTGACGGATGTCGGATGGCCGCACGGCGCGCTCCCGGGGATGGCGACGAGCCTCGGCCGAGGTGCGCGCGCCGACCAGGCGAGCTCGCGCGGAATCGCCGGACACCCAGCGTACCCGTGGTCGGATGGATCGCCACCAACGCGTTCCCCTCGCGGCTCGCCCCTCGCTCCCTCGGTCGGGGACACCGCGACCGTTCGAGCGGGAGCGTCGGGCGCCGCGACGGCACTGCGACAAACGGTCGCGGACGGCTGGACGCGCACGGCGCGGCGGCCTATCTCTGCTCGGGGCACGCGTCGCGCGCGCGTCCAGACGCCATGACCTCCACCCACGCGATCAACTTCTCCTGGCTCGTGAAGCTGCGCTGGGGCTTCATCGCGGGCCAGCTCGCGCTCATCGTGCTGGTGGCCGGGGCGCTCGGCATCGCCGGGCCGATCGGCTGGTTGCTGGTCGTGGTCGCCGCCGAGGTGGCGTTCAACCTCGGGCTCGCGCGCTGGAGCGCCGCGCACGCCGAGCACATCGCGGAGCGTCACCTCGCGGTGGTGATGATGGCGGACGTGCTGACGCTCACCGTGCTGCTCGCGCTCTCCGGCGGCTCGTTCAACCCGTTCAGCGCGCTCTACCTGGTGCACGTGGCGCTCGCCGCGGTGATCCTGACGCCCGCGTGGACGTGGGCGCTGGTCGCCCTCGGCATGACGTCGTTCGGCTCGCTCTTCCTGGTGGGAAGCAGCTCGTCCGCCAGCCACCATGGGATGCACGGCGGCGACACGCCCGTGGGCCTTCACCTCTACGGCATGTGGCTCGCGTTCGGGCTCGCGGCGGCGTTCATCGTGTACTTCATCCAACGCGTCCGGCGCGCGCTCACCGAGCGCGACCGCGACCTCGCTCGCGCGCGGGAAGCGGCGGAACGAGGCGAGCGGCTCACCTCGCTCGCCACCCTCGCCGCCGGCGCCGCGCACGAGCTGGCGAGCCCGCTCTCCACGATCGCCGTGGCGGCGAAGGAGCTGGAGCGCACGCTCACCCGCACGGCGGCGGCATCCGAGATCACCGACGATGCGCGGCTGATCCGCGAGCAGGTCGAGCGCTGCCGCGACATCCTGAGCCAGCTCGCCGCCGATGCCGGGCAGACACTCGGCGAATCGAGCGAAGCGATCGTGCTCGACGACCTGATCGAGGAGATCGTGCGGACGGCGCCGCTCGGCGCGGTGGTGGAAGCGTCGATCGCCGCCGACGCGCGCGGAGTGCGTATCCTCGGCCCGCGGCGCACGCTGATCCAGGCGGTCGGCGGGCTCGTGAAGAACGCCGTGCAGGCCTCGCCGCAGGGGTCGCCGGTGCGCGTCAGCGCCTCCACGCACGCATCGACGATCGAGCTGCGGGTCGAAGACCATGGCACCGGCATGACGCAGGAGGTCCTGGCTCACGCGGGCGAGCCGTTCTTCACCACCAAGCCGCCCAGCGGCCCCGGTCGCGGCATGGGCCTGGGCCTCTTTCTCGCTCGCAGCGTGGCGGAGCGCCTGGGCGGTGGGCTCGAGCTCGACTCGGGACCGGGCCGCGGTACCATCGCGCGGTTCCACGTACGCTTGGCGAGGGCTTCCTGAGCGACGCCATGAGCGACTCGACACCGGCACTGCCACCGCAGCGCAGCATCCTCGTCGTCGACGACGACGAACCGCTTCGCACGCGACTCGCGCGGGCCTTTCGCGATCGGGGCTACACCGCGCTGGAGGCGGGCGACGCCGAGCAGGCGCTCGCCCTGGGCGTCGCCAGGGCACCGGACCTCGCGGTCGTGGACCTACGCTTGCCCGATCGCAGCGGGCTCGAGCTGGTGCGCGACCTGCGCGAGCGCACTCCGGCCACCCGCATCGTGGTGCTCACCGGCTACGGCAGCATCGCCACCGCGCTCGAAGCGGTGCGGCTCGGCGCGGTTCACTACCTGCCGAAGCCCGCCGACGCCGACGACGTGCTCAACGCCTTCACCCGCGCGACAGGCGAGCCCGTGACGGCAGCGCCGGCGCTCGACTCGACACCATCGCTGGCGCGCACCGAGTGGGAGCACATCCAGCGCGTGCTCGCGGATTGCGACGGAAACATCTCCGAGGCCGCGCGGCGCCTGGGCCTGCACCGTCGATCGCTCCAGCGCAAGCTGCAGAAGCGTCCGCCGCCCTCGTGAGCAGCGGGCTGCGGCGACGCGCTCAAAGCCGCCAGGTGAGCCCGCCGCGCAGGCGGAAATCGGGCACGAGCTGCACGCTGGAGTTCTGCTGGTTCACCGGCAGATCGATGGCGAAGGTAGCCCCTAGCGAATTGCCCCACGTGAACGCGAGCGCCGGCCCCAGATAGAGCGCAGTGATCGCGGTGTCGTCCGTCTCGACGCCGTCGACGGTGTCGTTCTCCTTCCACTCGCCGCTCACGCCGAGCTGGACCGAGAACGTGTAGTCGTGCTCCAGGATGGCGAAGATCCCGGGGCCGCCGCCGAAGGTGAGCTCGTTGGCGTAGCGATAGTCGAAGTCGCCGGTGCCGCGGATGGCGTATTGGACGCCGGCAGTGGCGAAGAATTTGTACCAGCTCGCGAATACCTGCCCGCCGATGATGCCGTCCACCGATCCCGAGCCGAGCGCCAGGTCGTGGCCGTGGACGCCACTCGGCGGGAAGCCTTCGTGCGGCTCGTCCTCGTGGCGGGGAATGGCCGAGACGGCGCGCGCCATCGCGTGGTCGTCCTCGGCGATCTCCTCGGCGATGCGATCGGTGCTCCCGGTGGGCAGCTCGATCCCGCCGAGGAGCGAAACGCGAAACATCGTCTCGCCGTCCATGTGCGAGATCGGCCGATACGTGGCCAGCAGCGACACATCGCCGAGCCCGTTCTCGTGGCCGACCTGCCAGGTGCCGTCCACCGGCCTGCGGAAGTCGCGGACGATCAGCGGCACCGTGACCTGGATGCCCAGCTCCGGGATGAAGTCGTAGCCCACCAGCAACTGCGTCACGGAGCTCGTGAGCTGCTGCCCACCGCCCGGGATCTCGTTGCCAGCACGCTGAAGGGTTTGAAAGCGACTCAGCTGTTCAGCCGCGCCGAGCCATGGCCCGGGCGAGCTCTCGCGCAGCTCCGTCGCCACGTACACGGCACACACGTCGCAAGCACGCGCCGGGCGCGACCCCACCCCGCTCAGCAGCACCAGCGCCGCCGCGCTCACGGCACACCCTCGCACTGCGCTCCACGCCATGCTCGGCCTCCTCTCGCTCGTCGGCATACCGACGCCGGCGCACGCAGGGAATGCGACAAACCGTCGCACCCGCGCGCATGGCGAGCCCGGCGGTGCGCCGCGCTCCTGCTACGATCCCGCCATGGCGGACGAAGCCGAGCGAGCCGAGCTGGTGGTGCTCGTCGTGGACGACGAGCGCAACATCCGCACCACGCTCGGCGTGTGCCTCGAGGACCTGGGCTGCCGGGTGACCGGCGTAGGGAGCGCAGAGGCTGCGCTTCAGGCGCTCGATCGTGAAGTCTTCGACCTGGCGTTCCTCGACCTCAAGCTCGGCCAGGCGAACGGGCTCGAGCTCTTGCCCCAGCTCAAGGCGCGCCAGGCCGACCTGGACGTGGTGATCATCACCGCCTACGCCACCATCGAGACCGCGGTCGAGGCGATGAAGCGCGGCGCCGTCGACTACCTGCCCAAGCCGTTCTCGCCGGCACAGGTGCGGGTGGTGGTGCGGCAGATCGCCGAGCATCGCTGGCTCAGCCGTCGGGTGACCGCGCTGGAGTCGGCGCTCGCGCGCGAGGTGCCCGAGATCGACCTCGAGACGCGCGCGCCGACGATGCGCGCCGTGCTGGAGCTGGTGCGACGCGCAGCGAGCTCCGACGTGGCGGTGCTGCTGCGCGGCGAGAGCGGCACGGGCAAAGGGGTACTGGCGCTGGCGCTCCACGAGCAGAGCCCGCGCCGCGCACGGCCGTTCGTGACCGTGAGCTGCCCGACACTCACCGACGAGCTGCTCGCCAGCGAGCTCTTCGGTCACGCCAAGGGTGCCTTCACCGGCGCGATCCGCGATCAGGTCGGCCGCGTCGAGGCCGCCCAGGGCGGCACCCTCTTCCTGGACGAGATCGGCGAGATCTCCCCCGCGCTCCAGGCCAAGCTGCTGCGCTTCCTGCAGACCAAGCAATTCGAGCGCGTCGGCGAGACCACCACGCGCCGCGCCGACGTGCGCCTGGTCGCCGCCACCAACCGCGACCTCGAAGCCGACGTGCGCGCCGGGCATTTTCGCGAGGACCTGCTCTTCCGCCTCAACGTGATCGAGATCCGGATCCCGTCGCTTCGCGAACGAGCCGACGACGTGCCGATTCTCGCCGATCGCTTCCTCGCGTTCTTCGCCCGCAGCGCGGGTCGACCCGTGCCCACGCTGACCGCCGCGGCACGCGCCGCGCTGGCGGCCTACCCCTGGCCTGGCAACGTGCGCGAGCTGCGCAATGCCATGGAGCGCGCCGTGATCCTGTGGCCCGGAGCAACGGTCGGCATCGAGGCGCTGCCCGAACGGATCGGCGCCGGTGCCCCCGATCCGCACCGGCCCCAGCTCGGTGAAGACTTCACCCTCGACGAGATCGCGCGCGAGCACCTGACCCGCGTGCTCGCGCGCGCCGCGTCGCTCGACGAAGCCGCCAAGATCCTGGGCGTCGACCCGTCCACGCTCTACCGCAAACGCAAGAAGCTCGAGGAGTGAGCGCGACACCGCGCCCAGCAACGCGGCCACGGCTCCGACGGCACCTTCGTCTGCTGGGCTCGGCGTCTCGAGCGCATCCCACACCCGCCGCGCCAGCACCACCTGGCCGTAGTCCTCGTCGCGCTCCGCAACCGCGGCTCCCGGGGCGATCTCCACCCCGAGCCGAGCCGCCCATCCGAGCGCCCTAAGCGAATCGAGCGCCGCACCCTCGACGACGAGCTCGGTGTAGCGAGTCCGGAGGGCTCAGTCGCTCGAGCCGCCGTCCTCGGTGAGCGCCCGGCGCGTGAGCTCCGAGCGCCCGAGCCAGTAACACGCGAGCGAAGCCGGGATCTTCACGGCGAGGGCGCTGCCGCTCGATACCGGCAACGCCAGAGCTCCGAAGTCACGAAGGTCCTTGGTGATGACGTACGCACGTTCGACTTTGCGGCGCTCGCAGAACTCGGTGAGCCCTTTCAGCGCACCAGCACCGGTGTCGGTCGCCCGGTACTTCACCTCGAACGGCACCAGTCGTTGTCCGACCTGCGCGATCACGTCCACTTCGTGGCCCTTCCGATTCCGCCAGTACGAGAAGCCAATGCTCCGCGAGTAGTAGTGAGTATACGCGTGCTTGAAGAATGCACTCTCCACCGCGACGCCCAGCGCGGCGTCATCCTCGAGCAGCGCCTTGCCCCGAAGCAACACGCTGGGTCCGATCGCCGGATCGGCGAGATACACCTTGGAGCGACCGCGAAGCACTTCTTTCCCGTACCCGAACGGCATCAGCCGATAGATCAGATGGGTGGCCTCCAGCAGGTCGATGAAGCTCGCTACCGTCGGACGATTGAGCGACAGGTTCTTGCAAAGATCGGGCAGGTCCAGCAACGCGCCGTCGTGTAGGCACAGGTAGAGAAACACGTGCTCGAGCTCGACGACTCGGCGAACACCAAAGAGCGCCGTCATGTCGCGCTTCAGGACCTTGTCGACGATGTCCTCGCGCAACAGCTTCTGGGCGGTGGTGACACTCTCGACCAGCACGCTCTGGGGGAAGCCTCCCCGCAGCAGGTAATCGTGAAAGAGCGCCACGTACGCCTGTGCCCCCTCGGCCACCTGCGCGAATCGATGGATTGGCCACTCGAACAGCTCCTGTAGCGACCGCACCTCCGGCAGCTCCGGCACACGCGCCTTTCGGAGCATGAGGTATTCGTAGAAAGAGAGCGTCGCCAGCCGGATCGTCTGCCAGCGCCCCACCCCCGACTCCTGGCCCTCGCGCGTCAACGGAGTCGCCGACCCGGTGAGCGCGATTCGGCGTCGCTTCTCGAAATCGACCTGGTGCTTGACCCAGGTCTGCCAGTTCTTGGTGATCTGGATCTCGTCCAAGAACAAGTACTCGGGGCCATCCTGCTGAGGCTCGTACTCGCGCCACAGCCGCACCAAGTGCTCGAGCCCCACCAGCTTGAAGAGCGGATGGTCGAGCGTGACGTACAGGATGTTCTCCGGTGGAATGCCGCGGTCCAGCAACCGATCGATCGTCTGAAGGAAGAGTGTGGTCTTGCCGACCTGGCGCGGCCCGGAGAGGAGTAGCGCGCGCCCAGCGGGCGGGCTCTCCGCCCACGTCGTGATCTCGTGGAACGCCGCCCGCCGCCAGTCCGGCAGATCGGGAAACCGTCCCCCGCCCCACCACGGGTTGTACTGACGGAGCACAGCAAACAGCTCTGCGGACGTCGCGATCACATCAACAGTGTACGCGACGGATCGCGATTAGCAAATTCATACCTTCACTATGGATCACTTTTTGTTAATTTTCGCTCCGGATCTGCGTCAAATCTCGCGGCAAGCCGATCATCGAGGGGTGGGGGGTGGAGAGCTTGCTCCTTCGACGCCGGCCAGCGGCAGGGTGAACCAGAACACGGCGCCGCCGTCGTCGTTGTCCTCGACGCCGATGCGGCCGCCGTGCGCTTCGACGATCTCCTTGGCGATCGAGAGGCCGAGACCGGAGCCGCCCGGCGGAGCGCCGGGTGCGCGAAAGAACCGGTCGAAGATCCGCTCGCGGAGATCGGCCGCCACACCGGGGCCGCGGTCGCGCACCTCGAACCGGACGTTGCCGTCCTCGAGGCGCGCGCCGAGCCGCACGGTCTCGCCGCTCGGCGTGAAGCGGATCGCGTTGGTGATCAGGTTCGAGAGCACCAGCGCCATGCGGTCGCGGTCGGCCAGCACCTCGGGAAGGTCCACCACGACGTCGGCTTCGATCTCGACGCTGCGATGGCGGGCGTCGGCAAGGTGCGACTCGCGGGCTTCGTCGAGCAGCGAGGCGGCCCGCACGGCGTGCAGCGCCAGGTCCACCTTCCCCGACTGAAGCCGGGCCAGGTCGAGCAGGTCGTCGACGATGCGCTGGAGTCGCTCGCAATCGTCGCGGCCCGCGTGGAGCAGCTCGGCTTGCTTCGCGGTGATCGCGCCCGCCGCTCCCTCCAGGCAGAGGTGGATGGCCATGCGCAGCGACGTGAGCGGTGTCCGAAACTCGTGCGCCACCGTGGCCACCAGGTCGTTGCGAAGCTCGTCGAAGCGCCTGAGCCGGGTGACGTCCTGCAGAATCACGGTGACACCGGTGACACCGGCGCCGCCGTAGAGTGGGCTCGCCCGCGGCAGCAAGTAGGTGTCCACGCCGCCGGCGGGCAGGCGCACGGTCTCCTCGAAGCCGCGCGGCAGGTACGCGCCCCGTCCCGCGAGCACGTGCTCGACCACGCGCTCGATCGCGCTTCGCACCTCGGGCTCGGCGCGCACCAGCGGGCTCTCGCCGGCGGGCACGTGCCACGCGTCCAGCAGCTTCTCCGCCGCCTCGTTGAGGCTGGTCACGTTGCGCTGGGTATCGAAGACCATCACCGCGTCCGGCAGGCTGTCGATCGCCGCTTGCGACGTCTCTTGGGCCTGGAGCAGGTCCCCGAGCGTGCTCTGCCGATACTGGGTCACGCGCTCGGCCATCTGATTGAACTCGCGTCCCAGCGCGCCGATCTCGTCCTCCGTTCGGATCACGGCGCGCACCTCGGTGTCGCCCTCGCCGAGGCGGCGGGCGGCATTCGCGAGATCGTCGAGCGGGCGCAGCAACCGAGTGGTGAGGAACGACGAGGCGCCGAACCCGGCGAGCAGCGCGACCACCGAGACCAAGCTCATGAGCTGGTTCATGTGCGCGGCGCTCGCGAGCGCGGCATCGCTCTTGTGCAGCATCGCGTCCTGGTTGAGATCCAGGATCGCGTCGGCGTTTCGCTTCACCGCGTCGAACGCCGGCTCCAGGTCGGCGAAATAGCGCGCGGCCAGGTCGGGGCTGGTCGGCAGGGCGAAGAACGCGTCGAAGCGCTCGCGGTAGCGCGCCCACGACTCGCGTAACCGCGCCGCGGCGTCGCGCTCGCCGGATTCGGTGATGTTGCGCTCCTCGACCAACAGCTCTTCGTCGAACCTCGGCCGATGCTTGGTGGCTTGCTCGATCGCCGCATCGCGGTGCCCGGCGACCACGAAGAGTGCCGCGCTGTCCATGCGCTCGATCGATTCCTTCATGCGCTGCGCCGCGAGCACGCTGCGGTAGTTGTCCGCCAGGATCGTCTGCGAGCTCTCGCCGAGCGCGGCCACCGTGTAGACGGAGATGCCGCCCACCGCGGCGAGCGCGATCCCCAGCGGGATCTGCGCCAGGAGCAGCTTGGTGCGCAGGCTCATCGCTCGGCTCGATGTTCCTGAGAGGTCACGATGTGGAGGTCGAAGCCTTCCGATTCCTCGACCAGCCGGCGCACCACGTCACGACGCCGCATGCGGCTCAGCCACGAGGAGGACGGCCGCCCCACGACGATGTCGCTGACGGCGTGGGTGCGCGCGAAGTCGAGGATCGCAGGAGCGGGGTCGTGCGCCTTGAGCTTCACCACCTCGGCGCCCAGCTCGCGCGCCAAGGCGATGGCGTCGTGAAGCTGCCGCTGTGCGGTCGCGTCGATGTGCAGCGGGTCCTCCCCCGGGGTCTGGACGTACACCATGTACCAATCGGAGTTGAGCCTCCCGGCCATCCGCGAGCCGCGCCTGAGCAGCTCGCGGGCGCGCGGCGAGGCCGACGCGATGCACACCATCACGCGCGCGGCCCCCGGCCGCGGGCCCCCGCGCCCACCGTTGGGGCTGGCGGGCTGGGCGGCGCGCTCGACGCTCTCCGCCACCTCGCGCAGCACCAGCTCGCGCAGCGTGGCGAGATTCGAGTCCTTGAAGAAATGGCTCAGCGCCCAATCGATCTTCTCGCCGGCGTAGATCTTGCCCGCGCGCAGCCGCTCGAGGAGATCCTCCACGGCGAGGTCCACGGTGACCACCTGATCGGCGAGCTTGAGGAAGGTATCGGGGACGGTCTCGTGGATGGTGACGCCGGTGGCCCGCTCCACCAGATCGTTGAGCGACTCGAGGTGCTGGACGTTGAACGCACAGATCACGTTGATGCCGGCTTCCAGCAGCGCCTCGATGTCCTGGTGCCGGCGCAGGTGAGTGCTGCCGGGGACGTTGGTGTGCGCCACCTCGTCGACGATCGCCACCTGCGGCTGGCGCGCGAGGATCGCCTCGAGGTCCATCTCCTCGATGACCACGCCCCGATACTCGATTCGCCGGCGCGGCACGCATTCGAGGGAGCCGATCAGCGCCGCGGTCTCCGCGCGGCCGTGGGTTTCGACCAGTCCCACCACGACATCCACGCCGCGCTTCACGAGCGCGTGCGCCTCCTCGAGCATCCGATAGGTCTTGCCGACTCCCGCCGCGAAGCCCAGATAGACCTTGAGCCGGCCGCGCTTGGCGCGCTCGACCAGCTCGAGGAAGTCTTCGGGACGTTTGCGTTCGGTTGCGCTCATGCCGGATCTACTCGGGAGGTGGGCCGGCCGATGGTGCACCGAATTGACGGTCGAGGGCCAGGTTCACGCGCAGCACGTTCACCGTCGGCTCGCCCAGGAACCCGAGATCCCGCCCTTTGACGTGGGCGCGAAGCACGGCTTCGACGCGCTCTGCGGACACGCCGCGCGCCTTCGCGATGCGCGGCACCTGCCAGAACGCCGCCGCAGGCGAGAGGTGCGGATCGAGCCCGCTGGCGGAGGTGGTGACGAGCTCGGCGGGCACGGTGCGCGTCGCGTCCGGATTCGCCGCCAGCAGTCGCTCGACGTCGGCCGCCACCCGGTCACGAAGCTTTCGCGACGTGGGTCCGAGGTTCGAGCCGCCCGAGGCGGTCGCATCGTAGCCGCTCGCTCCCGCGGCCGAGGGGCGTGGCTGCAGGTAGCCCGGATTCGTGAAGGGCTGGCCGATCAGGCTCGAGCCCACCACCTCCCCGTCTTCCCGTTTCACCAGGCTCCCGTTCGCCTTGGCCGAGAAGAGCCCCTGTGCCACGGCGGTGATGGCCAAGGGATACAGAAGGCCCGTCAGCACGAGCGTGACGACGGTGGTCCGGATCGCAATCGAGAATTCGCGTTTCACGGTGTTCTCCCTGCCGGCCTCAAACGAGGCCGATCACGCTCAGCGCGACGTCGATGATCTTGATGCCGAGGAACGGTGCGAGCACGCCGCCCACGCCGTAGATCAGCAGCGAGCGGCGAAGCAGCGCCGCGGCCCCGATGGGCCGATACGTCACGCCGCGCAGCGCCAGCGGAATGAGCAGGATGATGATGATCGCGTTGAAGATCACCGCCGCGAGAATCGCGCTGAGCGGCGAGGTCAGGTGCATCACGTTGAGCGGCGCGATCTCCGGGAAGACGCCCATGAAGATGGCCGGCAGGATCGCGAAGTACTTGGCGACGTCGTTGGCGATCGAGAACGTGGTGAGCGTGCCGCGGGTCATGAGCAGCTGCTTCCCGACCTCCACCACCTCCAGCAGCTTGGTGGGGTTCGAGTCGAGATCCACCATGTTGCCGGCCTCTTTCGCGGCCTGGGTGCCGGTATTCATCGCCACGCCCACGTCGGCCTGAGCGAGCGCGGGCGCGTCGTTGGTGCCGTCGCCGGTCATCGCCACGAGCTTGCCCTTGGCCTGCTCCTCGCGGATGAAGCGCATCTTCATCTCGGGTGTCGCCTCGGCCAGGAAGTCGTCGACCCCCGCCTCGGCGGCGATGGCACCCGCCGTGCGCGGGTTGTCGCCAGTGATCATCACGGTGCGGATGCCCATGGCGCGGAACCGCGCAAAGCGCTCCTTGATGCCTTCCTTCACGACGTCCTTGAGGTGGATCACACCCAGGATCTGCCGTCCGTCCGCCACGGCCAGCGGCGTGCCGCCCGACGAGCCGATGCGGTCGGCGATGTCACGCAGCTCCTTCGGAACCGAGCCTCCTTGGGACTCGACCCATTGCGCAACCGCGTCCACGGCGCCTTTGCGGATCATGCGGCCGTCGAGGTCGCAGCCGCTCATGCGCGTCTGCGCGGTGAACGGGATGAAGTGGGCGCCGATGCCCTGGATGTTGCGGGCGCGAATCGCGAACTTCTCCTTGACCAGCACGACGATGGAGCGGCCCTCGGGAGTCTCGTCGGCGAGGCTCGCGAGCTGCGATGCGTCCGCCAGGTCCTCCGTCCGCACGCCCGCGACGGGGATCAGCTCGTGCGCCATGCGGTTGCCGAGGGTGATGGTGCCGGTCTTGTCGAGCAGCAACGTGTCGACGTCGCCCGCCGCCTCCACCGCGCGCCCGCTCATCGCGAGCACGTTCTTCTGCAGCAGCCGGTCCATGCCAGCGATGCCGATGGCCGAGACGAGCCCGCCGATGGTGGTGGGGATCAGACAGACCAAGAGCGCCACGATGACGGTCGTGGAAAGCGTGATTCCCGAGTAGAGGGCGAGCGGTACCAGCGTCACGCACGCGAACAGGAACACCAGCGTGAGCCCCACCAGCAAGATGTGCAGCGCGATCTCGTTGGGTGTCTTCTGGCGCGCGGCGCCCTCGACCAATCCGATCATGCGATCCAGAAAGCTCTCGCCCGGGTTGGCGCCGATCCGCACCACGATCCGATCGGACAGCACCTTGGTGCCGCCCGTGACCGACGACCGGTCGCCGCCGCTCTCGCGGATCACGGGCGCCGACTCGCCGGTGATCGCCGACTCGTCCACCGACGCGATGCCCTCGATCACCTCACCGTCGCCGGGGATCAGCTCGCCCGCGTCGACGATCACCACGTCGCCCTTCTTGAGAGCGGAAGCCGGCACCGTCTCCTCGCGCCCCCCTACCTGGCGGCGCGCCGTGGTCTCCTTGCGCATGCGCCGCAGTGTCTGCGCTTGCGCCTTGCCGCGCCCCTCGGCGACGGCCTCCGCGAAGTTCGCGAACAACACCGTGAACCACAGCCAGAGGCAAACCGCTCCCGTGAACCATCGCGGCGCAGCGCCAGCGGGGGCCGCGACCACGTCGCGGATCCACACCACGGCGGTGAGCACCGCGCCCACGCCCACCACGAACATCACCGGATTCTTGGCGAGCAGCCGAGGATCGAGCTTGACGAGGCTGGCCAGGGACGCCTGCCGCAAGATCGCGGGATCGAACAGCGACTGCGTCGACTTCTCGTGGCGACTCATGATCCGAACACCTTTCCGTTGCCGGCCAGGAAGTGCTCGACGACCGGGCCGAGGCAAAGCGCCGGGAAGAACGTCAACGCGCCCACGATCACGACCACGCTGACGAGCAGCACGACGAACGTGGTGCCGTTGGTCGGGAACGTTCCCGGACCCGCGACGACGGTCTTCTTGCCGACCATCGAGCCGGCGATGGCGAGCGCCGGCAGGATCATCCAGAAGCGGCCCGCGAGCATCGTGAGCCCGAGGGTCACGTTCCAGAAGCCGGTGTTCGCGTTGAGGCCGGCGAACGCGGAGCCGTTGTTTCCGGCGCCGCTCGAGTACGCGTAGAGGATCTCGCTCAGGCCGTGCGGCCCGGCGTTGTTGAGCGACGACACGCCGTAGGGCGCCACCGCCTTCAGCAGCGCGGTGCCCGGCTGGCGGCATCGGCCAGGCGGTGGTGGAAGGCGAAGGCGGAAGCTCCCGATCGCATCCACCCGCGCCGGCTTCGAGACCGGCCCGCTCGAGCAGTCGCTGCACGTCCTCGATGGCGAGGCGGGCGGCTCGTCCATCGTCGCCACGATGCGTGGTGCCCGCCGGGCTGGCGACGGCTCGAGGAGGAAGAAGGCGTCCTCGGAGAAGATCGAGCGGCCATGCGCAGCCGGCCCTGGCGCACGAAGAACTGCTCGTAGCCTGCCGGTGAAGCCGATGCCCTGCGCGGCCGCGTACGCCGTCGGCACCGGCCAGCAGGCGCAGGTCGACGCGGATCCCCGCTCGCCGAGGCGCCACCATCACCGAGACGCCGTGGGCGTCCTGCAGCACGCCGCTCACCGCACGGGAATCCACTCACCCCAGCTCGCGCAAGCGGCGGGGAGCTCGACTCGGTGACCTGCTGGGGAATCTCAGCATTGCGGAGCTGAGTGGGCAACGTCGGGCTGGTCAGCCGCGCCCGGTCAGGAGCGGCGGCACGACGTGGCCGCGCGCGCCTGGCGTCACCCCCGGTTGCTCGAGGACTCCTCCAGCGTGCGGGCGTGCACCACGGCCGCGCGTGATGTTAGCGCCCTCGGCGATGCGATCGATGAGCACGAACGGGATGCCCCGCGCGGCGGCGAGGACGCAACCGAGCGTGAGCCCGGTGGGTCCGGACCCCACGATCAGCACGTCGGTTTCGCCAGGTAGCTCGCGGTTCGATCGAACGGTCTCCATGTCTCTCGTCTCCCGGTGGCCGCTCGCCTGCGCTACGCGCACGAGGCGGCGATGTCACGATCCCGAGGAACGCTCGCGGGCCAGGCGCCGAGCCAGGCCGGCGCTCGATCCAATCGACGCGCGGCGCGCGGATTCGCGCGGCGATCCGGGTGGAGTCGTCGTGCGCTCCGGGTGCGCGGCGACTGTGCACGGATGCGCTTGCGCAGCGATGATCACTCGTGCGCAGCTCGTCGCCGTCGCTCCGCTTGAGGCACCGGGCGCGTCGCGGCAAGAATCGCCGACGCGTGATCTCGAAGCCGGATTCCTCCGACACGGAGCTGCTCGAACGTCTGCTGGCGCTCGACGAGCTGTTGCCGACGTTGGCCGGCGTGCTCGACGTGCGGCAGGTGTTCGAGCGGTTGTCCACCCTCGCGCGAAGGGTGATCGCTCACGACATGCTGCTCATGACGTTGCTCGCCGACGATCGGGGCCACGTCACGGTACGCGATCACCGGCGGCGAGGGGACGTTTCCGCCACGGTGATCGCGCTCACCGGGCAGAAGGTGCTCGCTCGCTCCCTCGTGGGAGGAGTCACGTGGTGGCGGACATGCAGGCCGAGCCCTCGGGGCGGAACTTGCCGCCGGGCCAGAGCGGATACCGGGCTCGGTTGATGGTTCCGCTGCGCCTGCGCGGCGAGCACTTGAGGGGCGCTGGACTTCTTCTCGCTGCGGACCGACGTGTACCGGGACGTCGACGTGCTGGTGGCGCGCCGCATCGCGGATCACGTGGCGCTGGCGTTGTCGCATCAGCAGTTGGCCGAGGAGGCGGAGCGGGCCGCCGCGGCGCGCGAGCGCGCGGCGGCGCTCGGTACGCGCTGACGGCGGAGGTCGATGCGCCGGGCACGGACGAATCGTCGGCGAATCCCCGGCGTGGAGGGCACGCGCTGAAGCAGGCCGCCCAGGTCGCCGTCACCGATACCACCGTCTTGTTGCTCGGCGAGTCCGGGACCGGAAAGGAAGTGTTGGCACGGCTCATCCACCGGGTTTCCGCTCGCGAGCAGGCACCCTTCGTGGCGGTGAACTGTGCCGCGCTTCCCGAGCAGCTCCTCGAGTCGGGGCTCTTCGGGCACGAGCGTGGTGCGTTCACCGGAGCCTGGCCGCGAAGCGGTCAGATCGAGCTGGCGGAATCCGGCGTGCTCTTCCTCGACGAGGTGAGCGAGATGAGGTCAAACGGCGCAAGCGAAGTTCTTGCGCGTGCTGCAGGAGCGTGAGTTCCAGCGTCTCGGTGGGACCCGCACGATCAAGTCCAACGTACGCATCATCGCGGCCACGAACCGGGATCTCTCGACGGCGATCGCGCGCGGAGGGCTTCCGCGAGGACCTCTACACCGGCTGAACGTCTTCGAGATCGCGCTGCCGCCGTTACCGCGATCCAGGCCGAGGACATCCTGCCGCTCAGCGACGCGTTCCTCCACGACATCGCCCGATCCGCTCGGCCGCGCGCCGGCTCGGCTTCTCCTGGGACGCGCGTCCGCTTCTGCTCGGGCACGACTGGCCGGGAAACGTGAGGCAGCTGCGGAACGTGCTGGAGCGCGCCGCCATCGTCTGCGAAGACGGGATCATCACGCGCGAGCAACTGTCGCTGCCGGCTCGGGTGGGAAGCTCGGCACCATCGCCAGGCAACGAGACGGCAGCGAGCGAGACGCGGATGCTTCCGCCACGCCGATGGCGCTCGCGGCCCTCGAGCGCGCGGCGATCGAACGCGCGCTTGCCGAGGCGCGCTTCAACAAGTCGAAGGCCGCCCGCGCGCCAGGGCTCACCACGCCAGCTCTACGTGCGGCTGCGCGGATACGGCCTGGACCGCGTGATCCTCGACGGCAGGCACGGCGCTTGCTCTCGCAGCGCACGATCCGGCAGCAGGTGTTCCGATGCGTGTGCGCGGAAGCCCCCGCCTCGGCTGGGCGTGCTCGTGAGATCGAGGAAGCATGCGACGAAGCGGCGGCGCTCGGCTCGTTCGTGCGATGGTCTGCGCCGTGGCGCTCGCGGCGCCAGCCGCGGCGTGGGCCGGAAGAATCGGGCTCGGGCTCCGTCGGACGACCCCTCGCGGTGGGGGTGCAGCTCGATCTCTTTCCGACGATCGTCAGCGCCGCGAATGGCAAGCTCGGACACGCCGCAGATCTGGATCGGCATCAGTGCCTGCGATTGCGGCTGATCGGCGCCCATCTGGAGCCGCCCGATGCGTTCGCCTTCGACGACGACTTCGAGACCCGACGTCCACCGTGCTCGCCGCGGTGGTCGACTACACCTTCGGCGAGCGATTCGACCCGGGTGGTGGCTGGCTGAGTGGCGGCTTCGGTGTGGGAGCGCACGGTGCGGCACGAAGGCTCGCGCGACGAGCTCGCTTGGACATCATCGAGCGATCGGCGATCGAGATTTACATCTTCGCGGGTGACTTCGTCAGTCCGTGGCTCGGCGTGCACGCGACGCTGAACCCCGAGACCATCGAGGGCGCAGGCTTCGAATACGAGCCGCCCGCCGTCGTGGCGAACGCGTCGTCAAGATCGGCTGGTTCTCGGCCTGGTGAAGGCCGCGCGCCGCGCGAGCCGGGATGGCCGACGCCGCTGTCGCGGCGCCGCCGATCAGCCGCCGCAGATCACCGGGCACAGCGCGCGCGGGGACCTCGATCCGCCGGTCCGGAGCGCGTCCCTCCGGCAAGTGGACGCGCAGCGTGGTGGGATGCTCTCCCAGGTTCGCGCACGAGGAACAGCCAGCGCTGTCCACGCACAGCCAGTCGTCCGGTGTCTCGAACGCCGCTCAACCTTCGGTCATCCGTCCGTCGGCGTCGAGGGGCAGGTAGTCGGCCGCCAGCGCCCCGAGCTCAGTGCGGCTGGGGCCACCGACTTGGCGCAGCCACAGGCGGAGAAGCATCGCGATGGCGGCGATGGGCGGAAGCGTGCGTCGGCTCATGGTTGCAGGGTCTCCTCCAGCGGATCGCGCTGCAGGTCAGGCTGGGGCGCGACTGTCGCATGCTGTGCCGCTGCGCTGGAGCGCGTCACGAGGTCGCATCGCGCAGTTGACTGCATGGACGGCGACGCGCGGCGTGGCGATGTTGTCCTCGTCATGAAGGGCGGCATGCGTTCGACGGTGGCGTTCGTGATCTGCCTCGCGGCGTTCTCGCTGGGCGCGTCCACGCCTGGTACGGACGTGGATCGCGAGGCGTATCGTGTCGCCCACGATCTGATGAGCCCGTTTTACCCGGGCCACCCTCGCCGATTGCCCCAGCCCGTACGCGCGCGAGGTGCGTCGGGAGGATTCGGGAGTCGCTCGCGAGCGGCATGACGGCGAGCAATTGACGGCCCGCGTCACCAGGCTCGGCGACGGGTGCGCGGGCGGCCGCGCAACAGCTGGGGCTGGGCCATTCCCGCGCTCGTCACGCTCGGCGGCCTCGTCGTCGCCTTCGCGGTCATCCGCCGCCTCGCGCTGCAGCCGGTGCGACGCGCGAACGAGGAAGTCGCCCTCTTCGCCGAGCGCCGCTCGCGAGGCTCGACGGCGAGCTGCGCGCGCTCTCGTGATCGACGCCCGCGTCAGGGCAGCGGAGCGGCGAAAACGTCGGATCGCTGACGAGCTCGGGGTCGGTGAGGGATTCGAGGAAAGCGATCAAGTCCGCCTTCTCGCTCGGCGCCGAAGCCGCGCAGTGAGTCTTGGGCAGGCTGCGCGCGCCATCGCCCGCGAGCTGGCCCAGGTGATGACCGCCCCGCCGCGGGCGTAGTGGTCGACGACCTCGGCCAGCGTGGCGATCGAGCCGTCGTGCATGTAGGGCGCGGTGACGGCCACGTTGCGCAGGCTGGGCGGACGAAATCGGCCCATGTCGGCGAGGTCGGTGGTGACCGCGTAGATCGGGATTGTCCGGCAGGTACGCGCCGTGACCATCGAGGTTGTAGAGCCCGTTGTTCTCGAACTTGGGCGGATCGTCGATCTTGCCTTCGCGATGGATGGCGCCCGAGAAGTCGAGGCCGCCGTGGCAGTGGTCGCATTCGAGGCGACCGGCGAGAAGAGATCCATGCCGCCGAGGCGAATCCGAAGGTGCCGCGGGCTCGCCACCGTAGACCGCGCGGTCGTAGGGCGAACGTCCCGTGACGACGGTGCGCTGGAACGCGCCGAGCGCGCGGGTGAGGGTGGCGATGCTCACGGGCTCGTCGGCGTGATCGGGAAACGCGGCCTGGAAGCGGGCCGGGGTGTCCGCGTCGTTCTCGAGCCGCGCGACCAGCTCGTCCTCGCCGCCCACGAACCCGAGCTCCACCGGACGCTCGCCGAACATCGGCACCAGCGCCTGGTGCTCGAAGGTCGTGAGCAGCGGGTTCGCCCAGGTGAGCGCCGGCCGATAGGCGGCGTTGGCGATCGACGGAGAGTTGCGCGGATGCGTCTCGCCGGTGAGCCCACCGAATTGACCATCGGTGAACAGCTCTCGCCGGCGGAACCGCAAGACTGCGTGCCGTTCCGCGACAGGCGCGTGTCGAGGAGCCTCCGCCCCGAGCTCCACCTTGGCATCGGTCATCGGGTTGTCGTCCGGGACGACGGGGTCGGGAACCCGGGCGGAGGCTGCCAGTCGTAGGATGTGGTGGAGGGTGCGACGAGGTGGCGTTTCCGCACGCCACCCCGGCGCAAAAACGCACCCGGCCGGCAGGAGCACTCGTCCAGTCCCGCGCATTGCAGCTCGTCGTTCCACCGAGAACACGTCCTGCTCGCCACCCGGCTGATCGCCGAACGGCAAGCCGAGGTGAGCGAGGGTAGGCGAGCACTCCAGGTCGCCCGGGAACGACATGCAACCCGGCGCCGTCTCCGGCGTGTTCACGTCGACGTCGCTGTCCGACAGAGCAGCGACGTCGAGGACCACGACGTTCCGCCCGGATCGAAGCCGTTGGCGAGCGGGATCTCCGCGTCGACGCGGTTCGGCTCGCTACGCGCTCACGTTGCCCGCGCCGTCGCCCTCGCAGCCGGTGCTGCCCAAGTGGAGGAAGAAGCCGTCGACCTGGCCGGTGGTCGCGAGCTCGACCTTGATGAACTTGTAGCCGAAGTTCCAGCTCCAGAAGAGCGGTGTCTCGTCGGCGGTGCGGGGGCGGTGGTGGCGTCGCCGTGGTTGAGCGCGAACGGCACGCCCACGGTGAAGTGGATCCGCGCCGCGTGGCCGGACTCGACCGTGCCTCGGATCGGCGTGTTGGTCGCCGCGGTGCCCTCGGCGGCGCAGCGTCCGGTGCCGTCCTCGAAGTCGAGAAGGGCCACGTCGTCGAGCTGCCACTCGCCATCCTGCTCGAGCGTCACGAAGCGCTCGCTCTCGTCGTCGTTCACGAAATGGATGTCCGAGACGTAGAACCGACCGTCCATGGGCTCGCCGGTCGAGGACGTCGTGCCGAGACCTTCGTAGCGCTGGCCGCAGGCGAACGGCTCATCGCCCACACGCGCCTCGAATTGGATCTCGATCGGCTGTGGGCCGGAGACCGTCTTGTCGTCGCTGCCACAACCGGCTGCGACCAGCCCCAGCGTCACCGAGCCCAACATCCAGAACCTCCCGCGAAACGCGTTCGTCATCTCTCTTCCCCTCGGCATGTGGTTGGGTTTCCCGCGTATTGGGCCGAAGCTAGCGAGGGTGACGCGGTGCTGAAATGCGACAAATCGTCGCGGCGCCAGCGGCGGGAGTGAGAATCGGTGGCGACCCGTGTCGCGGCGTGCTTGGATGCTCGTCGTGCAGGCTCACCACCAACCCGATTCCGTGGGAGGAACGACCGATGACGATGGAGCGACGCGAGATGATTCTCGCCACAGCGGGGGTATTGGCCGCTGGTCTGGTGACCCCGACCACCGCGGCGGAGGCGCCGCCGGCGTTCGCGGAGGTCGCGGGACGCTGCGTGGTCGTGGGGAACGAATGCCTACAGCACTGCCTCGACCTGCTCGCGAAAGGCGACACGGCGATCGCCGATTGCGCCCGTGAAGTACGTCAGATGCTGGCGATCTGCGCCGCCGCGGGGCCGATGGCCGCAGCGAAGGGTAAGCGCCTCGCAGCGTTCGCGAAGCTCTGCGCCGACGTGTGCGGCGACTGCGAGAGCGC
Source organism: bacterium (assembly GCA_046331705.1). GTDB lineage: Bacteria > JADJOY01 > JADJOY01 > JADJOY01 > JADJOY01 > JADJOY01. Next base: position 29,335 of record JAXLQJ010000006.1, read on the forward strand.
CTGCCGTAAGCACGAGGCCGATCACGAGATCTGCAAGCGCTGCGCGGAAGCGTGCGCCGCAGTCGTCGCCGAAGCCCGCAAGCTCGCGGCGTGAGGCCCCGCGGCCTGGGGCCGTGTGCCGTCCGCGCTCAGCGCTCGCCAGCGCGGATGCGACGTCCCGTGGCCAGGCTCACCAGCATCGCCAACGTCCCCGCGACCAGGATCGTCGTGCCGGCGGCCGAGAGCACGTGCAGGATCTGGAGCTCGCCGGCGTAGGCGTTGGCGCGGAACGGCTGGCCCGCGAACCCGGTGACGAAGAGCGGCAAGAACGTCGTGTAGAGGCCGGCCACGACCAACCCTGCGGCGATGCGTCCCCAGCCGTCGGCAACCTCGCGTCTCGCCAGTCGCGGCCACACGCGGTGCAAACCCGCGAGGAACGCGAGCAGCGGCGCGGCGAAGACCATCCAGTGGAGATGGGTGGTCGCGAGCACGGTGCGCGACGCCATCACCCGCGTGGCGGGCATGGCCATCAACAAGCTGGTGGCGAGCCCGAGCGCGAGCGTGGGCAGAAATGCGATCGCGTAGATTCCCGCGGCGTCGAGCGCAGGAGGCTGCCGCCAGAGGCGTCGCAGCTGACCCGCCAGCAGCGCGGTCACGCTCGCGAACGCCAGCGCGCTCACCACGGCTTCCATCGCGATGCTGCCCGGGCCGGCCGCTGGAGCGGACGTGGGGCCGAGCCACGCGAAGAGCCCCGTGAAGGCGAGCAGCCACAGGGCCACGGTCGAGCGCAGCCCGCTCGATTCGTCGCTACGCGCGGCGAGCACGCTCGAGACCGCGCCCAGCGAGCCGAGCAGCAGGATGCTCTGGAGCGCCGACACCGCGATCCGGAAGCCCTGCGTGAAGAGCTCGGGGTCGCCGCCGGCGCTCGCGTCGAAGAGGCTGAGCCCGAGGGCGGCGTCCAGGAGGACCACGCTGACGCAGCTCGCGAGGATCGCGCACGCGACCAGACCGCTGAGGGCGACGAGCAGAAAAGCCGTCGCCAGGTCCGGTGTGGCCTGCGCGCGCGCGGTGGTTCGCCGCCAGTGCAGGATGGTCGCGGTCTGGCTCGTGCACAGCACCGAGATCCCCAGGATGCCGACGAGCACGCCGATGGCCGCGGTGCGAACGCCGGGCGCGGCGAATTGCCAACCGAGCTCGCCGTCGAACAGCCAGCCGGCCTCGGTCCCGCCGCCGACGAACCCCGCCAGCACGATCGCTCCGCCGGCGGCCAGCAGCTGCCACGACGCGCGCGCCAGCCGCGGGAACACGACGCGCTCGAGCCCGAGCGCGTCGAGCAGCAGCGACTGGCCGAGGATCGCCGGGAAGAGCGGCACCATGACGAAGTAGATCCCGAGGGTGCCGTGAAGCGAGAGCAACGCGCCGAAGGTGCGCGCCTCGAACGCATCGAGCGGCGGCGTCAGCCATTCGCGCTGGATGGCCGCGGCCGCTAGCCCTCCCGCGAGACCGAACAACAATGTCAGGAGCAGCTGGCGGCGCGCGAGGCGCTGCGGCGCCGTCGTGAGGAGCGAGTCGAGCATCTCCTCGTGGGTCGACCGCTCGCGGTCGAGCGCGGTGTCCAGCGTGTGGGTGAGGTTCATCGGGGTGCCTTCCCGCCACGGATGAGAAGTGGACGAGGTAATGGGCTAGCCGCCCGCGAGGCGCCTGGCAACGCGACAAGGGGTCGCACGCCGGCCACGCGCCGCGCGCCGGCGTTGACGCCTCGCGCTGGGATCGACGAAAAGCTCGCCCATGGGAACCCTCCGCGTCGTCGTCTGCCTCGCGCTGCTCACCGGATGCCGCGAGTCGGCTACGCCCCAGTCGGCTACGCCGGCGCCCTACGAGATCTCGCTGCGGCCGCCGGAGGGCGGGCTCTTCGCCGGGGAGGAGATGCCGATCGAGTTTCGGCTCACCGCACGTTCGCCAGACGCGGCCGCGGGCTCGACTGCGGTTCGCTACGCACGCGTCGAGTGCACTATCGACATGCCGAGCATGCCCGGGATGCCGGCTTTCACCGAGCTCGCGCACGCGGAGGGCGTGGCGGGGGAATACGGCGTCCATCCCACGTTCGCCCACGGTGGGGATTACCGCTTGCGCATCCGCGTGCTGCCTCCTTCCGAGCAGCCATCCACGATGACACCGCGTCCGACCGCCGGCTACGAGGCCGAGATCGCGCTCGCTGTCGCGGACGCGCCGCCGCCCGGCCGCCCCCGGGGTTCCGCGGCAGCGGCCCGCTACAAGGTCAGCGTCGAGCCGGCGACGACGCCACCGCGCGCAGGCGAGCCGAACGAGCTACGGGTGGTCTTCTGGAAGAACGTGCAGCGTCAGGAAACGCAGCCGGATGGCGGCGTCCGTGTGGTGGGAGGCGGTGAGCCCATCACCGAGTTCGATCCGAGCCACGAGCGGCTCTTGCACCTGTTCGTGATGCGCGACGATCTCGGCACCTTCGCCCACGAGCACCCGCGACTGGGCGACGGCGGCACCTTCACGCTGCCGTTCACGTTCCCCACCGGCGGCGCCTACGTCGTGTTCGCGGACGCGGCTCCCCGCGGCGCAGGCTCGCAGGTCGTGGCGACCCGCCTCTGGGTCGAGGGAGCGACCGCGCCGCGCTTCGACCTCGCGGCGGCGTACCGCGGCGATCGGGGCCTCAGCCAGACTCGCGGGGACGTCACGCTGGATTGGACGTTGCCCGGGGACCCGCTGCCCGCGGGCAAGACCGTGCGGCTGCGCGCGCGAGTCACGGATCGCGGTGGCCGGCCGATCGAAGACCTCGAACCGTATCTGGGTGCTTACGGCCATCTGATGATGGTGAGTGAAGGCGGCGGTGCCTTCGTCCACGCCCATCCCGACGAGACGCGGGGCGGTCCCGTGGACGGGGTCGTGGAGTTCCTCGCGCGGATGCCGGAACCGGGCCTCTATCGCGGGTGGGCGCAGATTCAGCGCGCCGGTGAGGTGCTGACCTTCGATTTCGTCGTGCGCGCTGGCGGCGACAGGCCAGGAACGACCCAGAACGCGACCCCGGTGGTGCGATGACAGTCGTTGCACGCCGTCGCGGCGGCTTGGAACGTGCGCGCGGCCGCCGCTCCGTCGTGGGCCTCGACGGCATCGCGTAGCGCGGCGAGCGGGCCTTCGAGGAACGCGCGGCGCAGCGGCTCGAGGTCCATGCCGTAAAGCGGGCGTGGCGGGGTGGCGAGCGCCAGGTCGCGCTCGAAGAGCTCGGCGATCTGGCGCACCTGATACCGCGCCAGGTCGTCGTTCTTGGCCGTGAGGGCCGTTGCCAGGCTCGCGAATCGCGTACCGATCTCGGCCATCACCGCCGCGAAGCGTGGCGGAACGCCATGGGCGCGAGCAGGAACGGGTTGCAGAACGAGCACGGCCGCGCTGATCACCAGCGCGAATCGACGGCGATGCGGTTGCATGATCCGAGCATACGCGGAGACGTGTGGCGGATGCGCGATGCGACCCGACGCGGCCTGTTATCCTTCGCGCCCCGTGAAATTCGACGACGCTTTCCCCACCATTCGGCGATCGATCCAGGCGCTCGAGCGCGAGCTCGAGGGCGTGGTGAAGAACGACGTGCGGCTGATCCCGGAGGTCGGCCGCTACCTCCTGGGCGGCGGTGGCAAGCGCATTCGCCCCGCGTTGGTGTTCCTGACCGCGCGCGCCGTGGGCTTGCGCGGCCCGCAGGTGGTGACCCTCGGCGTCGTGGTGGAGATGATCCACACCGCCACGCTGCTCCACGACGACGTGGTGGACGAGGGAACGGTGCGCCGCGGACGGCCTTCGGCGAATCGGGTGTTCGGGAACGCCGCCAGCGTGCTGGTGGGCGACTACCTCTACAGCCTCTCGTCGGTGTTGCTGGCGCGCATGGGCGATCCACAGCTGGTGCGCATGATCGCCGAGGCCACCAACGCCATGGCGGAGGGCGAGGTCCACCAGCTCGCCGAGGCCTACAGCCCGACCGAGACCGAGGACGAGTACCTCGAGATCATCCGCAAGAAGACCGCGGCGCTCTTCGGCGCCTGCTCCTGGGCGCCGGCGGCGGCGGCGAAGGCGTCCGAGGAAGTCCAGCTCGCGCTGCACGCGTTCGGGCTCGACCTCGGTATGGCGTTTCAGCTCGCCGACGACGTCCTCGACTACGTCGCCGACGATGCCCGCTTCGCCGCCAAGCGCGGCGCCGATTTCCGCGACGGGAAATACACCTTGCCCGCGATCGCCGCGCTCAAGCTGGCGTCCGCGACGGATTCGGACCGCATCCGCGGCTTGCTCGCTGGAGAGCGTCGCGGCGCCCGCGAGCTCACCGCCATGGTGAAGCTGATCGAACGCTACGACGGCTTCCGCTACACCCAGGCGCGGGCGCAGGAATGCGTCGATTCGGCGCTCGGTCGGCTCGCGGCGCTGCCGCGTGGCGAGGGACGGCGCGCGCTGGAGCGGCTCGCTCGCTTCGCGCGCAGCCGCTCCTTCTGATCCTGCGGCGCCCCGCAACTCCGGTCGTGCGCGGGTGCGTCCGCGGCGGCGCGGTGGGTGCGCCGTGGCGGGCGCGGTGCGGGGCCGAGCCGGCGTCGCGGCGGCCCCGCTTCGCAGCCTTCGTCGCCTGGAAACCCGCGAGATCGCGGGCGGAAACGCGTCTCGGGCGATCCGCCTGCGGCGCCCCACGCGCTCGGCACGCCGGTTGCCCTTGGGCGAGGTGCATCGCTCTCGAGGAATCGGTCGCCCGCTGGCGTCGAGGTGCCCGCTGGCGAATCCGATCCCGAACCCGAGGCTCCGCATGCGCGGCACGCCTCGCAACGAGGTCTCCCCATGAATCGTTTCCTGGCTCGCTCCGTCGCCTCTCTCGCTACCACGGCCGTGTTGCTCACGGCGCTTCCCAGCTTCGCCGCGTCGACCCCGTCGCAGCCCGCCCCGACCGCCAAGGCGGCGCTGGTCGATCTCAACCACGCCAGCGTCGCCGATCTCGAGGCGTTGCCCGGCATCGGACCGTCGCGCGCGGAGGCGATCGTGAAGTACCGCACCGAGAAGGGCGGCTTCTCCACGGCGGCGGAGATCGCCGAGATCAAGGGAATCTCCGACAACCTGGTCAAGCGCTTGGAGACGATGGTCACCGTGACTCCCGTGAAGAAGTGACGCACGCCCGCGGCACCCTCCGGGCGCCGGTCGCAGCCGGCCGGCGCCTCGGAGGTACCTCCGCGGGTGAACGGCTATGCTCGGCGACCCACGCGGCGCCGGCGATCGAGACGGCCCGGTGCTCGTTTCTCCGCATGCTCGGAACACGTTCGCGCGTCTGTCTGATCGGGCCGACCTACCCGTTTCGCGGCGGGATCGCCCACCACACCACGCTCCTGGCGCGTGCGCTCGAGCGTCGTCACGACCTCGCGCTGCTCTCCTTCGCACGCCAGTACCCGCGCTGGGCGCTGCCGAGCGGCACCGACCTCGACCCGTCGAGCCAACCGCTCGCGTCGCCCGCCGAATACGTGCTGAGCCCGCTCGATCCGCGCAGCTGGGCGGCGGCCGCGCGGCGGATCCGCGCCTTCGAGCCCGATTGGGTGGTGCTGCCGTGGTGGATCCCGGTATGGGCGCCGGCGTGGGCGTATCTGGGGCGCGAGATGCGGCGCAGTCGCGTGCGCCCGCGCTTGCTCTGCATCTGCCACAACACCCGGCCGCACGATCGGACGCGTCTCGGCAAGTACGCCGACGGCCTCGCGTTGCGCTTCGCGCTGCGCGACGTGGACGGCTTTCTGGTCCACGCACACAGCGAGGCGGAGCGGCTGCGGCTCGCATTCCCGTCGGTCTTGGTCCAGCACGCGCCGATGCCGGCATTCGGCGAGCTGGCGGTGACCGAGCCGGCGCCGTTGCCGGTGGCGCTGCCGGACGATCGCCCGATCCTGCTCTTCTGCGGCTTCGTGCGCCGCTACAAGGGCCTGGACGTGCTGCTCGACGCCTTGCCGCGGGTGCTCGCCCAGTTGCGCGTGCACCTCGTGATCGTGGGCGAGTTCTGGCAGAGCGAGGCGAGCTATCGCCAGCGGATCGCGCGCCTCGGCGTGGCGGATGCGGTCACCATCGTGCCCGGCTACGTGCCCGACGAGGTGCTGGTCGCGTTTCTGCGCGCGGCAGCGGCGGTGGTGCTGCCGTATCGGCGCGCGACCCAGAGCGCCGTGGTCCCGCTCGCGTTCGGCGTGGGCCGTCCGGTGATCGTCACGCGGGTGGGTGGGTTGCCGGACGTGGTCGAGGACGGGACCAACGGGTTGCTGGTGGAGCCGCGCGATCCCGTGGCGCTGGCGGAAGCCATCGTGCGCTTCGTGCGCGAGGGGCTGGGGCCGCGCTTCGAGGCGAACATCCGCGCCGCGCGCGGCGCGCTCGCGTGGGGCGAGCTGGTCACGGCCCTCGAGCAGCTCGCCGCGACCGTCAGCCGCTGAGGGCTTCGAGCTCGGCGTCGAGATCGGCGATGTCCTGGTGCCGGCCGACGGGATCCTTGGCGAGCGCCCGAAGGATCGACGCTTCCAGCGCGGCGGGAAGCTCGGGCACCAGCTCGCGAGGCGGACGCGGCGCCTCGGACACGTGGCGTTGCAGCAAGCTCACCAGCGAGCCGCCGCGAAACGGGGTGGTGCCGCAGAACATCTCGTACATCACCACACCCACGGAATAGACGTCGGTACGCCGGTCGACGGGATTGCCGAGCGCCATCTCGGGCGAGATGTACTCGGGGGTCCCGATGAACATCTCGGTGAGGGTCGCGGTCACCGCGTCCTTGATCTTGGCGATGCCGAAGTCGATGAGCTTCACCTCGCCCTCGGCGTCGATGAGGATGTTCTGCGGCTTGATGTCGCGGTGGACCACGTCCAGGCGGTGCGCGGCCGCCAGCGCGCCGCACACCGCGCGCACGATCCGCGTGCCCTCGGCGACGGAGAAGCGCCCCACCTCGCGGAGCATGCGCTTCAGGTCGCGGCCTCCCACGTATTCCATCGCCACGTACGGCAACGAGCCGCATTCCCCGAAGTCGTACGTGCGCACCACGTTGGGATGGACGATGCGGCGGGTGATCTTGATCTCCTGCTTGAAGCGGCCGACCACGTCGTCGCTGACGTCGGTCATCGGCTTCAGCACCTTGAGGGCCACGGTTTCGTCCAGGCTCTCGTCGCGCGCCAGGAACACGGCGCCGATACCGCCGGCGCCGAGCTTGCGCACGATGCGGTAGCGGCCGTCGAAGAGATAGTCGTCGACGAGGTCGGCGAACGAGAGCGCCCGCGGCGCGGGCGGCGGAGCGGCCGCTTCCTGGGGCATGGGCGCGCCGAGCGTCGTGCGTCCGCGGGCCGTGGTCCCGCGTACGGTGGCCTCCGGCGCGAGGCCGAGCCCCTGATCGATCGCCGCGTCGAGCGCGGACTGGAGATCGCGCATCTCCTCCAGGCGTCGGGTGGTCGCCGAGTAGTCGAAGCTCTCCTCGAGCAGCTTCTCGAACGGGGCGGCGGCGACCGGTGGACCCGACTCCACCACGCCCAGCTCCGCCAGGACGCGCGTGACCTCGGGTGCCCAGCTCGCTTCGACGCCGAGGCGCGCCGCGAGCCGCTGGAACTCGCTCTCGAGCTCGCAGCGTCGATAGAGCTTCGCGAGGTCGAGGAATCCCGCCAGCGTCTCGACCGTGACCGGGTTGCGCTCGAACGCCTCGACGGTCTTCTCGTCGAGCGGCGTGAGGTAGCCGCGCTCCGCGAGGACCGTGAAATAGGTCTCCATCGCCTCGAGATAGTCCGGATCCGCGGGCGCGGCGTTGCGGATGAGGTGCAACGCCTCGCTGTAGTCGCCGCGCGTCCAGTGGGCGCGCGCTGCGCCGACGCGGTCGCCGGCGTGCACCAGGTTGGCGGCGGCGCGCTTCAGGTCGCCCGCCTTGCTCCACGCGTCCGCGGCGCGTGCCCACGCGTGCGCGGTCTCGAAGGAGCGCGCGGCGCGTCCGAAGAGGCCGGTCCGCATGAAGCACTCGGCGGCCTCCACCAGCTGGCCGGCGCGCTCGTACATCTCGCCCGCGGCGTTGAGCTCGCCGAGACGCTCGTAGCAGGCGCCCGCGGCGCCGTACTCCTCGCCAGCGACGTAGAGCTCGGCCGCGCGCTCGACGTCGCCGGCCCGCTCCATCATCTGCGCGGCGCGCGCGGGCCTGCCGAGCAGCACGTACGCCTGGGCGGCGAGCGCGGGCTCGTTGGCGCGCACGTAGTTGATCGCCGCCTTCTCGAGGTCGGCTGCCTTCTCGAAGCAGCGCGCCGCGGCGCCGTGGTCCTTGGCGGCCACGAACGATTCGGCGGCGAGATCGAAGCGTGCCGCCTTCAGGAATTGCTCGGCGGCGGCGGCGTGCTCACCCTGCTTGGCGAGCCGTCGACCTTCCTTCTCGTAGCTCATGCGACCTTGAAGTACTTCGCGAGGGCTCCGGGGTCGCGCGCGTGCTTGCGCGCCTCGTCGGGCGAGACCCGGCCTTCGTCCACCAGCCGCACCAGCGCTTGGTCGAGCGTCTGCATGCCGGTCTTGTCGTAGCCGCCGAGCTGGATCAGCGTCTCGATCTGGTAGGTCTTGCTCTCGCGGATCAGGTTCCCGAGCGCCGGCGAGCCGAACAGGATCTCGACGGCGGCACAGCGCTTGGTCTCGTCGGCGGTCTTCAAGAGGTTCTGGCTCACGACGCCGCGCAGGTTGAGCGACAGCATGCCGCGCACCTGTTCCTGCTGCACCGTCGGGAAGACGTCGATGATGCGGTCGACGGTCTGCGAGGCGCTCTGGGTGTGCAGCGTGCCGAAGACCAGCGTGCCGGTCTCGCTGCAGGTCAGCGCGAGCGAGATGGTCTCCATGTCGCGCAGCTCGCCGATCAGGATGACGTCGGGTGCCTCGCGCAAGCACGAGCGCAGGGCGCTCGCGAAGTCGGGCGTGTGGGCGCCGACCTCGCGCTGCGAGAACACCGATTTCTTCGCGGGATGGATGAACTCGATCGGGTCCTCGATGGTGATGATGTGCTTGCGGCGCATCTCGTTGATCTCGTTCAAGATCGCCGCGAGCGTCGTGGACTTGCCGGATCCGGTGGCGCCGGTCACCAGCACCAGCCCCTTGTCGAAGGCCGCGAAGCGCTTGAGCGATTGCGGCAGCATCAGGTCGTCGATGCTCTTGATCTCCTCGGGGATCATCCGGAACGCGGCGCCGATGCCGCGATCGTCCATGAACACGTGGACGCGGTAGCGCGCGAGCCCCACCACCGCGTACGCGTAGTCGAGGTCGAGCTCGCGCTCGAACTCGGCGATCTGCTCGTCGTTCATGGTCTCGTAGAGCATGCGCGTGAGCTCACCGTGGGTGAGGTCGCGGAACTTGATGGGGATCAGGTCGCCGTTGAAGCGGATCACCGGCGGCGATCCCACGCTCAAGTGCAGGTCGCTGGCGCGCTGCTCTTTGACCAGCCGCAAGAAGCTATCGATCTTTGCCATGCGGTCCCTGGGGCCGTGGGGGTTGCGGTGCGGCACCCGGGCGCGCCGGTGGCGCCGCGGGACGCGGTGGCTGCGGCACCGCCGGCCGATCGCCCGGAGTCCGGGGCGGTACGGCACCGGCGGCGGGGCGATCCGCTCCCGGGCGCGGTGCCGCGGCCGCGCCGCCGCTCGGCGCGATGGCGCGCTCGGCGGCGCGCGCCGACTCGACCTCGGCGGAGCCGGGCAGGTAGGCCTCGAACTCGCGCTTGTTCTCGGCCTTGTTGTAGCCGTCCTCGGGTGAGATCACGCCTTGCTTCACGAGCCTGAGCAGCTCGTTGTCCATGAGCTGGTTGCCCTGCTCGGCGGAGGTCGCGAGCATCGACGGGATCTGGTAGGTCTTTTCCTTGCGGATCGCGTTGGCGATCGCGTCGGTGCACACCATCACCTCGATCGCGAGCGCGACACCCTTGCCGTCGGCGCGCGGCACCAGGTGCTGGCTCATCACCGCCTTGAGCGTCTCGGCGAGCATGGTGCGCACTTGCGCCTGGTAGCTGGGCGGGAACACGTCGATGATGCGGTCCACGGTCTTGGCGGCGCTCACCGTGTGCAGCGTGCCGAACACCAGGTGGCCGGTCTCGGCGGCGGTGATCGCGGTGGAGATGGTCTCGTAGTCGCGCATCTCGCCGACCAGGATCACGTCGGGGTCCTGGCGCAGCGCGCCGCGCAGCGCCTCGGCGAATCCCTTGGTGTGCTCGCCCACCTCGCGCTGGTTGATGGTGCAACGCTGGTTCGCGTGCACGTATTCGATGGGGTCCTCGACGGTGATGATGTGCTCGGTGCGGGTGCGGTTGATGTAGTCGATCATCGCCGCGAGCGTGGTGGACTTGCCCGACGCCGTGGGCCCGGTCACCAGCACCAGCCCGTTGCGCAGCTGACAGAAGCGCTTGGCGATGGCGGGCAAGCCGAGCTGCTCGAGGGTGCGGGTCTCGCTCGGCACCACGCGAAACGCCGCCGCGTGCCCGGTGAACTGGCGATAGACGTTGACGCGGAAGCGGCCCTTCTCGCCGCGGATCGAGTACGAGAAGTCGACGTCCTTCCTCTCGTCGAAGAACTCGCGGTGCTGGGTCGGGTTCATGATGTCGACCATGATCCGCTCGATCTGCTCGTTGGTGAGCACGTCGCCGCGGATCGGCCGCACCTCGCCGTGGTGCTTCACCATCGGCGCGCGGTTGCCGAGCAGGAAGAGGTCGTGGGCGCCCTGGTCGCGCGTCTCGAGCAGCAGCCGGTCGATGAAGCTCACGTCGCGATAGGCGACGCGGCTGCGCTCTTCCTCCGTCAGCTTCACCTGCAGGCGTTGCAGCAGCTGCAAGGCGCGGTGGCGGACGCGCTTGTCCGGGTCGGCCAGCAGCGGCTGCACGCGCGGTGCGACCTGCGGGTCCGCGAACTTCTCGAGGGCGGCCAGCACCTCCAAGCGGAACTCGGCGGAGCCGGTGGTGAGCAGCACCAGCAGCGCCGGCAGGCCGCGCGGATCCTGGAGCTGACCCAGCGCCTTCACGATCACCCAGCGCAGCTCTTCCTCGGCGCGCAGGAGCTGCAAGAGGTGCGGCACGGCCTCGGTGACGCCGAGGGTCGCCAGCGACTCGATGGCGCGCTCGCGCACCCACCAGTCGGGATCCTTGGTGCAGCGCAGGATCTCGGGGGCGACCGAGCGGTCGCCGATGCGCACCACCACTTCCAGCGCGTAGCGCCGCACGATCTCGTTCTTGTCGGTGAGCAGCCCGAGGATCGGCTGCAGGATCTCGCGCCCGCCGATCTCGGTGAGCACGTCGGTGACGCTCTCGCGCACCCACCAGTCCTCGTCGCGCAGGTAGTCCACCAGCCGCGCCCACGCTTGTCGCTCGTGCTCGCCGCCGATCGCGCGGATCACCTCGATGACGCTGCGCCGCACGTTGACGTCGCGGTCGCGCATCATCAGCACGAGCATCCGGCCCATGCGCACCTTGGGCGAGCGGCCGAGGGCTCCCAGCACCTCGATCGCCTTCTGGCGCACCATCAGCTCTTCCTCGCGCAAGAGCTCGATCAGGTGCTCGAGCACGACCTCGTCCTCGAAGCCGCCGAGCGCGGTCATCGCCTCCAGGCGCACGCCGACGTAGCCCGAGCGCAGGAACGGGATGAGCGCGGGGATCGCCTCGGGCGCCTTGATGAGGCCGAGGCTCTTGATGAGCGGCTGCTGATAGCGTCGGTCCGCCTTCTTCAGGAGCTCGACGAGGAACGGCACGTCCTCCGGCCCGGCGATCTCGCCCATCGCGCCGGCGATGCGCATGGTGAGCTCGGGATCGTCGGTGGTGCAGGCGGCGCGCATCGCGTCGACGGCGGCGCGCTGGCGCTGCTTCATGATCGACATGTCGCTCAGGAACCGGAGCGCCACGAGCTGGTCGGCCTTCTCGCCGCTCTTGAGCAGCTGGCCCAGCACCGGGATCGAGTGGTGGCCGCCGATGCGGACGATCGCCTCGATCGCTTCCTTGCGGCTCGCCCAGTTGCCGTCGAGCACCGCGCGGCAGAGCACCTCGTAGACCGAGCGTCCGCCCTTGCCGGTGACGATCGCGAGGCCGGCCTGCCGCAGATCCTCCTTGTCGCTGCGCAAGAGCTCGATCACGGGCGCGGGCTGCTCGCGCACCGGGAGCTGCGCCAGCGTCTGCACCAGGTAGCGCCGGATCAGCGGCGATGCGGGGCGCAACAGCTCGACGAGCCCCGGGATGTGGTCGGCGCGACCGATCGCGCTCATCACGTCCTGAAGGGTCGCGAGCGCGGTCTCGACGACGCGGTTGTTGGGCTCTTGCATCAGCTCGCGCAGCACCGATGCGAGCGGCTTCGCCGGCACCTCGCCGGCGGCCACGAATCGCTCGACGAAGGCCTTGCGCTCTTCCTCGCTCACCCAGGCCGCGCGCCTGAGCTCGTCGACGAGTCCTTTGCCTTTCCCCTCGAAGAGCATTCGGTCTCCTTCACGGGTGAGGCAGGCCGGACTGGGTGGTGCGTCCGCGCGGCGAGGGCGGCGCCTCGCGCTCGGTGCTGGCGCCGTTCTTCGCCCGCGCGCCGTCGTCGGTCCCCAGGTCGAGCGGCAAGGTGACGACGAAGCGCGTCCCGACGTCCTCCGCGGTCTCGAAGTCGACGATCCCGCCGTGCGCTTCCACGAAGCGCTTGGCGATGGGCAGCCCCAGCCCCGTGCCCTTGAGACCCTTGGTGCTGAAGAAGCACTCGAAGATGTGCGCGCGGGCCTGGGGCGGGATGCCGGGCCCGCTGTCGCGCACCTCGAAGCGCAGCAGACCTTGGGACGCGTCCGCGCCCACTCCGAACGTGAGCTTGCCGCCGCCCTGCGGCTCCATCGCCTCGATGGCGTTGAGGCCGAGGTTGACGAGCACGCTCACGATCCAGCCGGGATCGAGCCGGCACGCCGAGGGCGTGTTGACGTCGACCTCGGCCAGCTCGATGCGAACGTGGCCCATGGCGGCGCGGTCCTCGAGCGATTCCCGGGCGCGCGCGATCAACACCCGCGGATCGCACGGCTCGAGCACCGGGGTGCGCTCGCCGGCGAACGAGAGCACGTCGAGCACGGTGCGCTCGAGACGTTCGTGATAGCCCTTCACCCGCCGCCAGCTCGTGCTCAGGATCTCGTGCTCGGGCGCGAGGTCCGCGGCGAGCGCGTCGTCGATGAGCGGCGCGTAAACCGCCAGGCCCTGCAGCACGTTCTTCACGTGGTGCGAGAACTCCGCCATCGTGCGTCCCACCGCGGCGAGCCGTTCGCGGGCCACCATCTCTTGGGCGAGGCGGCTGTTCTCGATGGCGAGCGCCGCTTCGTTGCCGATCCCGTTCAAGAGCTCGAGGTCCGCCTGCGCGAGGCGCGCGCCGGTCTCGCGGGTGTCGACGTGCAGCACGCCCAGCACCCGCTCGCCGCGGATGAGCGGGACGCAGATCGCGGATCGCATGAGCCGCAGGTTGCCGCTCGTGTCGCGGCCGAAGCGGGCGTCGCTCTGGACGTCCATCGAGAGGATCGCGACGCGCTCGTCGAGGCAGCGCTTCAGGATCGTGCGCGAGATCGCCACCGGCTCGCTCACGGTCTCGCCGCGGGTGCGCGCGACCTCGGGGGCGAGCTCGCCCGAGCCCGGGCGCATCAAGAGGATCGCGCCGTGGTCGGCGGGCAGCGCGTCGAAGGCGATGTCGAGGACGCCGTCGAGGATGCTGCGCAGCGATTGGGTTCCCGACCGCGCGATGAGCTCGGTGACGCGGTAGATCGAGTCGAGGCGCGCCTTGAGCGTCGGCGCCTCGAGCTGGCTCATGGCCAGCTCCTTGAGGTTGGTGCGCTCCGCGTCCACCCGCGCTTGCACGACGCTGGTGGCGAGCTCGGCGAAGTCCTCGCGCACGTCCACCTGCGGGCGGCGCGTGGTGGCGGTGGCGCCGCCGACCTCGAGCACGGTGGTGCCGATCTGGATCCGGTCGCCGGCCTCGAGCGCGACCTCGCGGCTCACCCGCTGGCGATTGAGGTAGGTGCCGTTGGCGCTACCGAGGTCGCGGATGAACGGCGCGTCGGTGGTGCCGAGGATCAGCGCGTGCCGTCGCGACACCGAGCGATCCGCGAGCACCAGATCGCAGGTGGCGTCGCGGCCCATCACCATGGGCAGCGACGGGAACGAGATCTCTCGGCCGGCGTCCTTGCCGTCGACGATGCGCAGCGTGAGCATGACCCGGCGGCTGGCGAGTGACGAGCGGTCGTGGAACCGCTCCGCGCGCGAACCCTACCACGCTGCCGCAGCGATCACGAAGGGTGTGCCGGCAGATAAGGCTGCCAAGCGCTGGGGATGCGCACGCGCCCCAGCCCGCCCAGGAAGAGCTGCGTCGGCCGGTGCGGGCGGCGCGCGAGGCGCATGCCGGCCTCCTCCGGCGTGCGATCGCCCTTGCGGCGATTGCACGGGATGCAGCACGTCACCACGTTCGTCCAATCGGTGCGTCCGCCGCGGGTGCGCGGCAGCACGTGGTCGTAGCTCAAGAGGTGCGGCGCCAGCCGATCGCCGCAGTACTGGCAGGTGAGCGCGTCGCGGGCGTACACGTTGGTGCGCGAGAAGGGCACGTCGCGGACCCTGAGCGGCGCGCGGTGCCGCAGCCGCAGCACGGCGGGTAGCGCCATGGAGCGGGTGACCGAGTGGATCGAGCACGGGTGGACGTCCAGCACCTCCACCTTGTCGACGAAGCTCAACACCACTGCGCGTCGCCACGACACGATCCGGAGCGGCTCGTAGGTCGTGTTGAGGAGCAGCGCCGGCTCGAGCGCGCGCGCAGGAGCCGTGGGCTCCGTCGTCGTGAGGTCCCAGTCGGCGAGGTCGTACATCAGGGTGCGTAGTTGCGGAGCAAGGTGGTGCCGACCAGCGCCGCGAGGATCAGGAAGAGCAGGAAGACGACGAGGCTCGAGTAGGCGCGCCGCAGGGTGGGCTCGCGGTCGTCGCCGAGCGCCACGGTGCGCACCGGCTGCCGGCTGCGGCGGCCTTCGAGCTCGCGCGCGTAGTCGGCGCGCTTGCGTTCGAGGTTCGAGCTCTGCGCTTCCTTGAATCGCGACAGCGCCGCTGCGTCGATCCAGAAGCCGTCGCCGCGGTCGCAGAGACGAAGCTCGAGATCGGCGGGCACCTTGAGGTTGGGGGGAAGATCCTTGCCGAGGACGCGCGTGAGCTCGGTCTTGCAGGCGGGGCAGGGGAACGACTGCCGCACCAGATCGCTGGTGCGGGTGGGCTCGAGGGCCACGCGGTCGTCCCACTCGGCGACGACTTGCGGCGAAAGCGCCAGGATGCGCCCCCAGGACGTGAAGACGCCGCCGCATCTCGCGCAACGATCGACCTCGATGCGGCTGCCGTAGTGGCTCGCCGCCTGCTCGGTGTCGAGCGCCGCGTTGCAGCGCGGGCAGGGAAGCTCGCGGGGCGCTTCCATCGCGGCGGATTCTAGCAAGGTCCGCCACGTACCTCATCGCCTGCCGTGCGGCGGGCGGGGTCAGGTCGGGGCCGGTCGCTCGGCCGCCTGCGCGCTGCTCGGAGCCACCGACCATTCGAGGTAGAGCAACGTGCCCGCCACGACCTGGACGGGGAGCATCAGCAAGTTGAGGAATGGCACGGCGGTGATGCCGAGCACCGTGGCGCCGAAGGCCATGGCGGCGAAGCGGTGCTCACCCAGGATGCGCCGCTTGTCCGCGAAGCTCAGGCGCCGGCGGCTCATGGGCAGATCGGTGTGGTCCCAGGCCAGGAAGTAGCACGAGGCGAGCGTGCCAAGGACGGAGAACGCGAGGGTGCCGACGGCGGGCAGCACGTTGAGCAGCCCCAGCGCGAGCATGACCACGAGATAGAAGCCGGTGCGACGCAGCTCGGCGGCGAAGGCGTAGCTCGCCTCGCGCCAGATCGCCCCGATTCCCTTGGCAGCGTCGCCGGGTGGCGGCGCGAGGCCGAGCTCGGCGAGCCGCAGCGCTTCCGTGCGCTGCGACAGGACTTCGTTGAAGGGCGCGGCGACGAAGCCGCCCACCAGCGTGAAGCCGAAGAAGATCGCCGCCGCGAAGAGCACCACGAGGAGCGCCGCGAGGATGGCGGTGGCGATCCACGAGAGCGTGACCAGCAGCGCATGGACCACGCCCGCACCGGTGCCGACCGCGAGGATTCCGCTCGCGAGCCCCAGGATCGAGCCGAATGACTGGACGAACACGAGGATCGCCACGGTGAAGATCACCGCGTTGATCGCGAGCGGCACGACCGCCAGCCGCTTGAGCGACGGGTTCGCCATCAGGAAGCGGAACCCGCGGATCGGCGCGGTGACGCCGGTCGCGACGTCGGCGATCAATCCGCGGGAGGCCATGAGCGGGTACCGAGGAATGCGAGGCCGCGGCAGCAGCCGAGGCGGACGAGGCGAAGCGTGTCGACGCGTCCCGCGCCCGTCAAGTCGCGAAGGTCGGATGCGGTGCGGGGTGGCACGCGCTGCGCGCCGATCCTCTCGGTCGACGAGCGCGACCGCTTCGGGCGCGAGCCCGATCCCGCGTGGCACCGGCGGTTGGGGGGGGGCCGGCGGTTGGCACGCGTGAGAGCGCTTTGCTACGGTGCGCGCCGATGTCCGACGCAACGAGCAAGCGAGCCTCGCGACCCGACCCCAATCGCTGGGGCGCGATGCCTTCGGGGCCCGATCTCGAAGCCAACACGCTGCTGCTCAAGAACCCGTTCCTGCTCCCCAGCGGGCAGCGGCGGGCGAGCCTCATCGTGCTGCGCGGCAGCGACGTGGGGCGCGAGCTGCCGCTGGTCGCCGAGGAGGTCGAGCTCGGTCGCGACGTGCGGCTGCCGATTCCCATCGAGGACGAGATGGTGTCGCGCCGTCACGCGGTGATCCGGCGCGTGGGCGGCGCCGACGAGTTCCGCCACGTGATCCGGGATCTCGAGAGCACCAACGGCATCCTGGTCAACAACCGCAAGCTCAGCGAGGTGGAGCTGCGCGACGGCGACCGCATCGTGCTGGGCGAGACGGTCTTGCTCTATCGCGTGCTCGACGAGATCGACATCGGCTACCAGGAGGAGATCAAGAAGCTGGTGCGCTACCACGAGCTCACCGGCTTCCTGACGCTCAAGGAGTTCTACCGGATGGTGCGCCGCGAGATGTCGGCCGGCAGCGACGCTCGCCCGTTCGCGCTCCTGATGGTCGACGTCGACAACCTGCGCGAGATCAACGCGCTCTACGGCCACCTCGCGGGCGGCGCCGTGATCCGCCGCATCGGCGAGGTCTTCCGTGGCGTGCTCACGGCCGACCAGGCCGTCGGCATCTACGGCGGCGACGAGTTCATCTGCCTGCTTCCCAGCACGCGTCGCGCCGACGCCTTCGACGTCGCCGAGCGGCTTCGTCTGGCGGTCGAGCGCGACACCCTCAAGCTCAACGATTCGCGGATCCCGTTCACGATCTGCATCGGCATCGCCGAGTACCCCGCCGACGGCGACCGCATCCAGGACCTGGTGCAGCGTGCCGACGTCGCGCTCTATCGCGCCAAGGCGCAGGGCAAGAACCGCACCGTGGTGTACGAGTCGGCGAGCGATTCGCGCGTCCGCTGAGCGGCGTCGCATCCGCCCCGCGCCAGCGCGAGATCGCGAAGGATGAGCGAGCAACCCGTCCAGCCCGCGCGCCTGTCGTGGCCGGCGCTCGCCGTGTTGCCGGCGGACGCGGCGGTGTTCGGCGTCGCGGTCTACACGGTCACCCACGCGGCGCTCTTCTGGGCCGACGGCATCGTGCCGATGTCGCGGGTGCTCACGACGCTGGCCATCGCGCTACCGGCGGTGGTCGCGATGTCGTGGCTGGGAGTGCGCGCGGTGGGCGGGCGCCGCTGGTGGAAGGTCGCGATCGATCTCGCGCTCTTCGCCGCACCGCCGCTGCTGCTCACCTGGGTGGTGCTGCGCGTCGCCCCCAGCATCGACCGCGATCCGGAGCATCCCGGCGCCGTGAATCCGCTCTTCGTGCCCATCGAATGGCACAAGCTGCCGCGGAACCTGTTGCAGATCCTGGAAGCGTTCCCGGTGGTGTCGGCGATCGTCGCGGTGGCGGTGGTGACGCTCGGGGTGCTGCGCTTTCGCTTCGGGCTGAAGCGCACGGTGATCGTGGCGTTCCTGGCCTGGATGGTGGTGGCGCAGTGGCGCTTCCGCCCCGAGCAGCTCGGCTCGCGCGCGTACACGTTCAAGGTGGAATCGTGCGTGCCGATCGCGCTGCTGCTGGCGGCGAGCGTGCTCGGCTGGCCGCGCTTCTACGCGCGCGGCAGTGTCGTGGCCATCGCGTTCGGCTCGCTGTTCGCGTTCTACAGCGCCACGGTGCCGTTCGAGGTCGGCAAGCGCGCGCAAGCGGTGCCGGGGCTCGCGGTGCTCTATCCGCCGCCGGGAGTCGTGCCGGAGATCCCCACCGAGTACCTGCGCGACGTGTTCGTCGATCACGACGCCGGTGCGCTCTTCGCGACCTACGGGCCCACGTCCGGCATCATCCGCCTCGACCTGGCCTCGCGCGCGCTCACCAAGCACCACACCGAGGGGCTCTTCCGGCATTTCCGCACCTGGGGCGGCGAGCCCAGGCTGTGGACGGTCGATTGGCTCTACTCGGAGCTCTTGACGTTCGAGAAGCCCACCTTCGCGCTCGCGAGCAAGCAGCCCATCACCGACGACGTGTTGATCCAGCCCATCGATCTCGAGGTCCTTCCCGAGGGCTTCGCCATCGTCAGCACCGAGTATCCGGCGGTGACGCTCTTCGACCGCGAGACCTTCGCCAAGAAGGCGCAGATCGACTTCTACCGCAGCGGGCTCACGCGTTTTCGCAGCGGCGCTTGGCTGATCAACCACGATCCCGTCGAGAACCGGCTCTTCGTCGAGGTGGGCATGCTCGACCTCGACGACCAGTTCGCGATCGTGAAGCTCGATCCCGCGACCCTCGCCGTCGTGGACGAGCTCAAGCTGAAGGCGGGCGGCCTGACGATGGTGCCGCTGGTCGCGAAGCGCAGCCTCTTGCTGGGCGATTTCTACAGCCACGATCTGGTCGAGATCGACATGAGCCCGTTGCGCGTGCGGCGCACGCTCCACACGGTCCTCAACTGCCGCTCGATCGCCTACGACGCGAAGCGCGACCTCGTCTACGCCGCGAGCTTCATCACCGGCGACCTCGAGGTCTTGCGTTACGCCGACGGCTCGCTGGTGAAGCGCGCGTACGTCGGCAAGAAGCCGTCGGGCTTCTTCCTCGATCAATCCGACGGCAACGACGCGCTCTACTTCGGATCCAGCACCGGCATCCTGAAGCTCGATCTGCCGACCTTCCTGGGGTGAGCCCGAAGGCCTCGGCGGTCGAGCGCCCGGCCCCCGGTCAATGCGTCTCGCCGAACGCGATGCCTTGGCGGACGTGGCCGATTGCGGAGGAGACGTGCCCTTGCGCCACCTGCACCCAGCCGCCCTTGCCGCGTCCGGCCTGGGATAGGTCGTATTGCGCGAGCTCGAGCTGCTTGAGCGCACGCCGCATGTGGGGCTGATCCGGCGCGGGCTTGGATTGGCTCCTCGGCGGCTCGGGCTTGGGCTGCACGCTCGGCCTCGTCGCGGGTGCCGTGCCGCCCGCCGGCTCGGCTTGCTGCTTCTTGCTCTTGGCGAGCGCGAGGGCGGGGCGGGTGGCGACTCCCGCGGAGAATGCGAGCGCCGTCGCGAGCGCCCAGACGATGAGCCGCATGACGATCTCTCCTCAGTGGGTCGCGTCGTACTGCATGCCGGTCTGCACGGCTTCGATGGCCGCTTCGACGTGGTCGATCGCGTCCTTGCGATGGCCGCCCTTGTTGGTGTCGGCTTGCATCAGCTCGCTCCTCGCGTCGCGAAGATGATCGAGGGCGCTCGACATGCGCGGCTGACTGAAGCGAAACGCGTCGTCGGTGGGACCGGGCGCCGCGGGCGGGATGGCGCCGTAGCCCCCGGCGTCGCGATCGTCGCTCTCGAGCGCCGGCTCGTCGGGATCGCTGCTGCCCGGATCGAGGATGTCGACCCAGTCGGCCGCGGTGCAGCCGACCACGAACGCGGCAACGAGCACCGCGATCCGCGCGCGCCAAGGCGGGGGCTTCGAACGCATCGGAGTCACCTCCGGGATCGTTGCGGCGCGCCCGTCCTCGCTCGGACGGGCGTGCGCTTCCGTGCGGGAGCATCGACTCGAGCCAGCAGCTCGTCGAAGGCCTCGGTGACGGCTCTCGCGAGCACGTTCAGGTCGTGCGCGACGTCGTAGTCGCCGATCAGGCCGATGCCGAGCTGGCCCGCGTAGCTGAGCGCCGCGATCCCGATGGCGACGTTCGGCCCGAGCGGCAGGAACGGCGCGATCTCGAGGAGCCGCGCCCCCGCGATGTAGAGGGGCTGCTGCGGCCCGGGCACGTTCGTCACCACCAGGTTGAGCACGCGCTGCGCCCACTGCATGCGCGCCACTTGTTGCAGGAGTGTCGCGGGCGGGCCGCCCGGCAGCCGCGTGAGCGTCTCCGCGGCGTCCGCCGCGAACGAGCGCTTGGCGGATTCCGTGCGGGAGCAGATGTCGCGGTAACGCGCCACGGGATCGGGCTCGCCGACCGGCAGCAAGGTGGCGATCGCCGAGACCCGGTTGCCGAGCGCGAGCTTGTCGCCGTCGCGGCGTACGTTCACGGGGATGCCGACGTGCAGGTTCACGCCGGCGACCTTCTCGCCCCGATGGGAGAGGTAGCGACGCATCGCGCCCGCCACCACGGCGAGCGCCACGTCGTTCACCGTGCCGCCGAGGGCGCTCTTCACGCGCTTCACGTCCTCGAGCGGCAGCGTCGCCCAATCGACTCGCCGGTGCGGGCCGATCGGGACGTTGAAGAAGGTCCTGGGAGCGAGCCCCTTGCCGACCCAGGTGCCGAGCCCCTCGAGATCCTGGCGCAGCCGCCGCGCGAGGTTCTCGGGGTTCACCAGCACCGCGCGCGCCTGCTCGAGCCAGCGTTGCGACAGCGCCGCGCCCTCGGCGAGCGCGTTGCCCACCAGCGAGCCGAGCTTGGGCGGCGGACGGGGCTTCCACGGCGCTGGCTTCGGCAGCGCCTTCGGCTTGGGCTCGAAGTCGAAGAGCAGCGTCGCGACCTCGATGCCCGACACGCCGTCCACCATGCAGTGATGGACCTTCCACACCAGCCCGATCTCGTCGTTCTCGAGCCCGTCGACCCAGTACATCTCCCACAGCGGTCGCGAGCGGTCGAGGGTCTGCGAGAGGATGCGGCCCGCGAGCAGCTTGAGCTCGGCGGCGCCGCCGGGACGCGGCAAGCCGGTGAAGCGGACGTGATAGGCGATGTTGAAGTGCGGGTCGTCGACCCACATCGGGCGGCCCTGCGAGAACGGTGGCCACAGCACGCGCTGGCGAAAACGCGGGGTCTTCGCGAGACGGCTCGTGGTCAGCGCGAACAGGCGCTCGCGATCGATGGCGCCGTTGCGCTTGCGCAGCGGCGCGCCCTCGATGCGGCACACCATGCCCACGTGCATCGGGCTCGCTACCGTCTCGACGTGCAGGAACATCGCGTCGAGCGAGCTCAAACGATCGGTGATGGGTTTGCTCATCGAGTCCTCGCCGCCGCGATGGTAGCGACGGTGCAGAGGCGTCACAAGGAGTGGCGCGGCGGGATCACGGCACCAGCGACGGGCGGGACGGATCGGACACGTCGACGATCGTGAGGCCGGCCGAGCCGTCGGCAACGTACGCGTACCGTTCCGTGAGGGCCACGCCGTAGGCCTCGCCGCGCGTCTTCACGTGGCCGACCTTCCGCGGCGCGTCCGGGTCTCGGACGTCGACCAGGAAGAGCCCTTCGTCGTGAGCGGCGACCGCGGCGATGCCAGCGCGGACGTCGACGCCGAACTGGAAGCGTCCGAGCGAGACGTGGCCCCGGGGGCGGGGCGCGCTCGGGTTCGTGAGGTCGAGCACGTCGAGCCCACCGGTGTAGATGCTGAGATACGCGAGCGGGCCTTCGTGGGCGATGCCGACGACCTTCTTCGGCCCCACCCACAGGATCGGCAGCGCCGACTCGGGTTGGGGCGCGGCGCGCGATTCCTGGTCGTGGGTCGCGGGGGGCTGCACGGGGTAATGCCCGGTGGGGTCGAGCACCTCGACGCCGCCCATGTAGTTCGACGCCAGCACCACGTCGCCGATCGACGCGAGGGTGAACGCGTATCCGCCGTTCATCTTGTTGCCGGCGCGCACCGGCTTGTCGGTGTCCGTGCGCGTGAGATCGAGCTCGGCGAACTTGTACATGCCCTCGGCGGTGTAGGCGCGATCGCCCACGACGCCCACGGCGAACGCGTGCTCGGGGGTGTCGAAGACCCGCACGATCCGCGGCGCCGCGGGGTCGCTCACCTCGAGCTCGACGAGCCCCATCTGCCCGGCGGCGACCAGCGCGCGCGCGCCGTCGACGCGGACGGCGTAGGCGTAGTCCGTGACCGGCACGTGCGCGAGCCGTCGGGGATGCGCCGGATCGGCGAGGTCGAGGATCTCGAGCCCCGCGGCGCCGTTGGCGAGATAGAGCCTCCCGTCCGCGACCGTGGCGCCGCGCGCCGTCGGCAGCACACGGGTGCGGCCCAAGAGCGCGGGCGCTTCGGGCCGCGAGACGTCGACCAGCGCGGCGCCCTGCGCCAAGAGCCCCACCACCACCCGCTCGCCCGCGAGCGCCAGCGTGTGGGCGGAACCGAAGAGCGCGAGCGAGCCGAGCAGCCGAGGCGCCGCGGGATCGTGGACGTCGGCGATCGCGAGGCCGTACGGCTCCTGGGCCAGGAACACGCGCTCGCCGCGGACCCGCAGGTCCATGGTCTCGCCAGGCAGATCGAGGTGGCCGGTGATGCGCGGGTGGCGCGGATCGCTCAGGTCCGCGACCAGCAAGTCGCGGTCGACGGACGCGAGATACGCGCGGCCGCCCTCGACCTCGATGGCGAGTGGCGGCGGGTCGATCGGCTCCCAGAGCGCCGCGTCCGCCGGCGGCGGGAGCGCGACCTCGCTCACCAGGGTGGGCTGCGCGGGATCGCTCACGTCCACCACCAGGATCCCGCGCTTGCCGTCGGCGACGTAGGCGAGGTCGCCGACCACGGCGACGTCGTTGGACCAAGGAGTGTCGCGGAACGTGCCCACCAGACGCGGGCTCCGGCGATCCGAAACGTCGAAGATCCGCACGCCGCGATCGCGCTCGGTGGTGTAGAGGCGATCGCCGGCCAGCGCGAGGCCGAAGCTGTAGCCGGCGCTCGGCAGCTTGGTGACACGCTCCGGGCGGGTGGGGTCGGAGACGTCGACCACCACCAGGCCGGCGTCGCCGGCGCCGACGTAGAGCACGTCGCCGTCGAGGACCATGCCGTGGACGATGCCGCCCAGCGCGAGCTGGCCGGTGGTGCGGATGCTCGCGGGATCCGAGAGATCGAGGACCTCGAGGTGGGTCGCGACGCCGGCGTAGGCGCGATCGCCTCCCGCCTCCAGCCAGATCACCGGCGTTCCCCAATAACCGAGCAATGGCCCGTGGTAGCCGAGCGCGCGCATGAACACTTGCTTGCCTGCGCCGATCGCGCCCGCTTCGAGGCTGCCATGCCCGTACGCCAGGAGGCCGAGCGCCAGCGCGCCCACGAGCACCAGCAGGCCGCCGAGAGCCCGCGCCAGCGCCACGAGGCAGCCGCCGAGCCGCGAGCGTTGCTTCGTCGGATCGCTCACGAGCCCTCGCTCGCGCACGGCTGCCCCGGCGCGGTGATGGTGCAATCCGCCACGGCGAGCACCGTGACCGGCATCGAGCGCGCGCCGGCGCCGTAGACGTGGTCCATGAACTCCTGGCGGGCGCGGCGATAGCGAAGCTCGGCGCGTAAGTGCAGCGGATAGCTGGCGGTGGCGGGTGCCTCGACGGTGTATTCCTCACGGTGCGGCTTGCCGGGCGCGAGCAAGCGCACGTCCTCGATCGCCGTGATCGTCGCGATGTCGTGGTGCTCGAGCGGTTGGCCATCGGCGCCGAGCAAGCGCGCTCCGAAGCGGCGAGCCGCGGGATCGACGTGGCCGGAAGCGTCGATGGCGCCCGACTCGAACCATCGCGCGCCGTCGCTCTCGGCGCTGACGTGGAGCCACGCCTCGTTGAGGTCGAGCGAGCCGAGGGGGAAGGGATGCCCACCGCGGGAGTTGGTCGCGGTCACCGCCAGCGAAGTGGCGTCGCTCGAGGTCAACCACTCGATCGCGAGGGTGAACGCCGGCCGATCGGCCTTGATGCCGAGACCGCCGGTCTGCGGCGTGGTGCCGGCGAGCCAGTCGCGGAGCTTGGCATCGCCGTCGCGCGCCGATTCGAGCTGACCCACGTGGGCGTCCACTGGCACCATCTCCGCCCACGCGGTGTTGATGCCGAACATGTGGTGATTGGGGAAGCGCACGCCCGCGCGGTTCTCGGTGTCCTCGGGCATGTGGCAGGCCTTGCACTGCTCCTCGACGATGCCGAAGCCCGGCGCGCCGTCGAACGGATTCGGCAGCACGAGCTTGGTCTCGTTGGGCAGCTCGACGCGGTGGCAAGACGCGCAGAATTCCCGCGAGCCGAAGAGCACCGAGTTGGAGAAACCTTTCAGGTGCAGCCGCAGGTCGTCGCGAATGGCGCCGTGGGGAGGAGGCACGTAATCACCGTTCGGGTTCGCGAGCCCGGGGATTCGCTCTTCCTCGCGGAGCAGGAACCGCCCGTTGCGCGGCGGCTTCTCGACCTCGTGGGTGAGGTGGCACGACTTGCAGGTGACGCCCCAGTCGTTGGACATGAGCGCCGCGCTGGTGGCGAGACGGCGATCGGCCAGCGCGGAAAGCACGGGCTGATGGCACGACTGGCAGAAGGCGGTCTCGTCGAGGCGCTCCTGGCGCACCAGCTCGCCGAGCACCTGACGGTAGAACGGGTTGTTGCCGGCCAGCGCGTGCGCCGAGCCGATCCATTGATCGAAGAGCACGTCGTGGCAGCCGCGGCAGCTGCGCACGTCGTTCATCTCGTCGATCCACCACGCGTGCGGCGGGCTCGTCCGGGCATCGCCGCGCATGGTGCCGGTGGCGAAGAGCCGCTGATTGCGATAGCCGGCGAGCTCGCCGGCGTGGGTCTTCCGATCGGCCACCACCAGCGTGTACGCCGCGAACGGGATGCCCACCGCCGCGACCGCGATGCGCGCCGGCCACGGGAAGCTGGTGGGCGTGCGGCGCACGTGGTTCAGGAAGAGGAAGGCCACCAGCGGCAGCCCGAAGAGCGCGGCCAGCCCGTGCAGGTGGTAGTAGTAGTTGCCGAAGTTGTTGGCGATCGCGACGTTCACGGCGGGCACCAGGTAGAAGCCGGACGCCAGCACGATCAGCAGATACGTGTTGAGGATCAGCCCGCCGCGCGACTTGCCTTCCTCGGTGCGTCGATCGAGACGCCGCAAGTAGGCGGCCGAGGCGAAGATCGTGATCGTCGCAGTCCACAGCACGGGCTTGGGGAGCTTCGAGTCGACGTTCACGAACAGCAGCACCAACACCAGGGCCACGGTGAACGCGGCGTGGATCGCCAGGTTGAGCCAGCCGGCGTTGCGCCGCACGTGCCACGCCAGATACGCGAGGTACGCGGCGGCGAAGCCCAGACCGACGTCGCGGTGCAGGCGCACCAGCGGGAAGTACCAATCCGGCCAGCGGTACTGCGTCGCGAGCACCAGACCCGAGACCAGCAACAGCGCGAACCCCAGCAGCACCGCGACGCTCACCGGTCGGATGGTGCTCGGGCGAACCTCGCTCGTGGTGGCGGCGGCGCGGGCGCGCGCTCGCATCGCGCGACGGATCAGATCCGCGGTGCCGAACGGCCCCAGCAGCACGTACCCGAGGGTGCGCAGCGGCTTCGCGAAGAAACCCTGCGGCGCGACGATGATGCTGACGACGACCGAGAGCGGCCAGACGAAGTAGAACGCGTACTCCACCTCGTGGAGCAGGATCGCGTTTCGTTCGCCGAGGAGATCGCTGAAGAGGCTCATTCACCCGTGTGTGGGGGCGCGGCTCGGCAATGTGTCACAGCCGCGGGGCTGCGGGCCACGGCGTGAATCTGCTCCGGGAAATTCGCACGCACGCGCATTGACACCGCGAAACCCGCTGGGGTAACGTCCGTTCAGCCCCCTCGAAGGAGGAAGACGATGTCGAGCTGGAGACCTGCACCGCCTGTCAAGCCGCCCAAGCCCAGCAACCCGAAGTAACGCCGTGCTCGCAGCACCTCAGCAAGCAGCATCGCAGTAGCAAGCAGTCACAAAGCGTACACGGCTCGAGCGGCAACGATCCGAGCCGGATGACGATCGAAAGGTCGGCATCCGGCTCGGATCGTTTTTGGGGGCGCAACGAACGCGCCTCACGCGATCGTCGGACGCGGCTCCGCCGCGTCGTCGGTGCTGAAGCCCGCGAGCGGTGCGCGTTCCGGCAAGAGCCGCAGCGCCCCCGCGCCGAGCAGCGCCGCCAGCGCAGCCGCCACGATCGAAAGCCACTGGAACCCCAACAGGAACACCAGTGTCTGGAAGAGCGTGAGCCCCATCACCGCGCCGAGCTGAGTGAAGCCCCACGCCTGCGCGCGAGCGTCGCCGCGCAGCGAGCCCAGTCCCGTCACGAACAGCGTCGCGACACCCGCGCCGAGGAGCAGCGAGGCGAGCGCCATCGCCGCGAGCGAGGAGTCGAGCACCAGGCTGAGCACCAGCCCGGATGCCGCGGAGAGCGCGGCAGCGCCCATCGCCGCGCGGCGCGCCAGCACCGATGCGTCCCCGAGGCGCAGCGCGCACGGGACGAGATAGCCGGCCACGAAGATGGGCCACAGTAGCGCCGCGCCCATCGGCACGCCGGCGGCACTCGCCCGCGACAGGCGGCCGACCACCAGCGTCTCGAGCAGCCCGGCGAGCACGCCGATACCGAGAAAGAGCGTGGGGGCGCCGAGGAGCCGTCGGGTGCCGACCACGCGCGTCAGCGCATCGGCGTGACGCCGTAGCCGCCACGCGAGCATGCCGAAGAGCGCGAGCAACGGCACCGGCATGGCCGCGTAGGAGATGCTCAAGCCCCATTGCAGGAACGGCCGATCGTCGGTGTCGACCGGAGTCATCTTGGCGGGATCGACCGCCACGGCGCGCGAGCGCTCGCGGTCCATGCCGAGCGCCTCGATCCGCGTGGCCATCGTCTCCACCGCGGGGTCCGGCGACACGAACATGAAGAAGAGCGGCAGCCCCGACATCGGCAAGTTGGAGAGCGTGGTCCAGAACGCCGACGCGTGGGCGCCGTCGGGCAGGTTCGACCAAGCGTCGTAGAGCTCGACTTCCTGCGAGCTGCCCCAGTCGATCACCAGCACGCCGCCCGGGTTCAGCAATCCGAGCATGTCGCGGACGGTGTCGCGGTCGAAGAGATAGTCCTCCTGCGGGATCTGGGTACGCGGGTGGAGATAGAGACGGATCATCTGCCCGTTGAGGAAGATGATGTCGTATCTCTCCTTTTCCTCGTGGATGAGTCGCTTGAGGTCGCCGGCGACGGCGACGTGCCCCGGCTTCTTCCAGCGATCGTTGAAGTAGCGTGAGTACGGGCCGGTCACCTGCTCGACCACCGTGCGGTCGTACTCCATCGATTTCGAACGCTCGAGCGGCCCGTGCCAGCGCTCGATCAGCGACAGGTACATGCTGTCGGTGCGGCCGATGGCGAGGGCGCTCTTGCGCCCCTCGCCGGCGACGCGGAACACGGTGCTGATCTCGCGTGGCAGCCGCTCCGGGTCCTGGCAGTGGTACCAGAGCATGAGGTTGTCGTAGATGCCGCCCATGCACGAGTCGGCACCGAAGCTCGCGAAGTCGAGCTTGTAGTAGGGCGTCCAGTGCTGGCTTCGGATCTTGTAGTCGGCGAGCCGCCACGCGAAGGGCGCGGGCGTGATGCGCTCGGACCAGAGCCCGATGGCCACCAGCGCCACGGCGCCGATCGGCACCAGCACGCGCCGCCGGGCCACCAGCGCCACGATCGTCAGGATCGACCACGCCACCATGGTGCGGTACGGGTTCACGAGCTGGTGCGCGAAGTACGAGGTGATGCCTCCCGTCGCGAGCCCCGCGGCCAGCGCAGCCAACGTCGCGTGGATGCGCGCCGTGCCGCGTACCAACGTGGCGATGCGGCCGCCGAGGATGCCGGCGAGCATGCCGCTCGCGATCCACGCCAGCGTCATTCCCACGGCGCGCGCCAGGTAATGCGTGGGCTTGGGGTACGGGTAGTACTGGTTGGTGAGCAGGTAGTGGACCGAGACGTTGCGAATGCCGCACATGCCCGCGGCAAGCGTGATCGCCAGCGCCGCCACCGCCACGTCGAGCGCCAACGACCGCTCGCCGGCCACGCGTCCCAGCAAGAACGCGCCGAGCAGGCCGGTGCCGTAGCAGAGCACCACGATCGTGAAGCGCACGACGAAATCGTTGGTGCCCTTCCAGACGCCGAGGGTGCCGATCAGCGCCACGATCGCGACGCCGATCCACAGCGAGCCCTTGAGCGCCGGTCGGGTGGCTGCGGCGAGCGCGCCGACGCCGATTCCCGCGAGCGTCAGCGTCAGGAAGAGGGTGCCGAAGAGATTGATGGGGAAGGAGACGTAGAGAAACCGCTCGAATCCCTGGATGAGCGTCTGCAGCAGGAAGCCGAGCACCAACCCCAGCCCCACGTGTCTGGCGTTCACGATTCGGTCTCCCTTCGGATCACGGGGCGCACGCTTCTCAGCCGACCGGTCCGCGGCGAGCGGCGGTGTCGAGCGCGGCGGCCGCGGCTGGCGCAGTCGACGATGGCACGCTGGCGGCGTCGGTGGCGGCGTTGGGGGGATCCAGCACGACCGGCCAGCGCGCGTCGATCCGGCCGATCGAGGTCACGGGGGCGCGGGGGGTGGGCTGACCGGTGTCGTCGTAGGCCCACTCGACGAACTCCTGCGTCAGTTTCCGGTAGTTCCAGCGGGCCCGCAACTCGAGCTCGCCAGCGGCGACGTCGGCTGGGATCGCCACGCTGTAGCGATCGACGATCGACTCGCTGTTGGCGACCTGGCGCTCGATCTTCTCCTCGCCGGTCGCCCAGATGCGGTGAAAGCGAAGGCGCTCGCCGTGCTCGTCGGTGACGTAGCCGCCCAGCCGATGCGCCGCCGGGTCGACGTAGCCGCGTTCGTCGATCGCGCCGCTCGCGAGCAGCGTGCGTCCCGCGGCATCGCGGAGCTCCACCTCTAGCCACACGTCGATCAGGTCGAGCGGCGCCGCGGGGAAATGGTGCTCGATCCCCACGTTGGTGGTGTTGATGCGGAGCTCGACCGATTGGCCGGGCCGCACCTCGCCCACCAAGTCCGCGGACGTGCGCAGCCACAGCGCCCGGTGCTGGCCGCTCTCGCCGCGCGGACGCAGCTCCCACGCCGAGCCCCAATTGTCCAAGTAGAGCCGCTTCTCGCCGGTCAGGTAGCCCTGCACGGTCGCGACCGTGGAGGCGTCGGCGAGGACCGCGGGCACGGCGGTGTTGGCGCCCGGGAAGAGGTGGTTGTGCGAGCTACCGGGCCGGTCGAGCATCGGTTGCGGCTGCATGTGGCACGAGGTGCACTTCGGCCGCTCGAAGCCGGGGTCCACCGATGCGTGGATCTCGTTGTGGTGGCACGCGAGACAGAGCTCGTTCTCGCCCACCAGCCGCGTGCGCAGCGCGCGCCCGTGGCCGATGGGATTCATGCGGATCAGCGCCAGCGAGAGCGCGCTCGGCTCCTCGGCGCCAGCGGCGTCGACGAACATGCGCAGGTGCGCGATGGGCGGGTCGAGGACGAACGTCGATCGCTGCGGCCCGGCGTCGAGGTTCACCTCGCGAATCGCGTGACACGAGACACAGGTGAAGCCGGGCGCCTCCTCGTAGTGACGAAACCCGGGCTGGTCGGTGGCGACGGCGAGCGGATAGTGGCAACCCGCGCACACCAGCGTGTCGTGCGCGCCGCGCTCGCTTTCCAGGAGCTCCACGGTGCGCTGGAAATGGTGCGTTCGCGGTGAGCGCAGGTGGTTCGAATGCTCGTAGTCGTCCACGATCGTCGGATGGCAATCGACCAGCGCGCACGAGCGCATGGCGCCGAGCGCCACGCGGTCGGTGCCCGTGAAGGGGGCCGCCGGCGCGGCGGGGTGCGTGCCATCCGGGTTGCGCCCGAGGAGCGTGGGCGCGGGTGTCGTGTGCGAGAGCTGCTCGTACGCGACGAGCCCCACCAGCACCGCCGCCACCGCGCCGACCGCCGCGGTGGCGTAACGCAGGTCGCGCTGGGCCTCGCTGGCGGCGGCGCCCTCGCGGCGCTCCGCGCGATAGACCTGAATGAAGAGGACGTGCGTGACGTAGAGCGCTGCGCCGACCAAGGCCAGCACACGGTGCAGGATCAACGTGTCGTGGGCGACCGGCGACCCGTGCCAGGGAAAGAGCGCGGCGCCGGTCGCGAGGGCCACCGCCCAGGCCAGCAGGGTCAGGCTGCCGAGGACGATCGACGGCACGTGCCGCAATCGCCCCACGACGAACGCGAGCATGCCGCGCACCGGCTTGAAGAGCAGCGCCACGGCGGCGGCGAACGGCACCCAGCGCAGCGCGCGAAGGCTCACGAGCCCTTCGCCGAAGACGATGCCGAGGGTCGGCAGCAGCAAGAAGACGGCGAGACCGCCCGCGCCCACCTTCACCTGCGACTTGAGCTTGTCGCGCAGGTGCTTGGCCGCGTAGCCGATGAGGATCAGCGTGGCGGCGATGCCGAGCAGCGGGTGCAGGATCAGATTCCAGCGATAGGCGGCGTTCCAGGAGTCGCTGGCGATCACGTACACGCCCGAGGCGATCGTGAGCGCGATGAGCCAGTTGGTGACGCGGCTCATGGCGTGAGGCGCGCGACTCGGCACGCGTGGCCGTGCGCCGACCAACTGGACGGCGGCTCGAGTGAGAGCGTCTTCAGGGGCGTGGCGAGCACGCTGGTTCGATTCGTGACGGTGCCGCGGCGGCGAGGCGACGACGAGCCCGAGCGTGGCTTCGGAAGGGACTCGGATCGTAGCGTCCGGCGGAACGAAGGGTCAAACCACGGCGCTCCCCGCGCCGCGCCATCCGGACCCGTCGCGCGGGGCTCGGCTTCCTTGACCCCTTCGCGCGCGCTTTGCGATCATCGGGGCGCCGCGCCGCATCGCGCCGCGCGGCGCTTTCGCAACCACACGACGGGGAGGGTACGAGATGAGACGAGCTTGGCTCGCGCTGGTGGCGCTCTGGGTGGCGACGCCGGCGTTCGCGACGACGATGGTGGCGCTCGACGTGGGGCAGCTCGCGCGCCACTCGAACGCGGTGGTGATCGGCAAGGTCGGCGACGTGCACGTCCAGGCCGACAAGCCGGGCGTGCCGCTCACGCGCGCGATCGTGCACGTGAGCGAGTCGCTGCGCGGCGACCTGTCCGGTGACGTCGAGGTGCTCTCGCCCGGATTCCCGGGCTCGCCGAGCTTCGCCTCGGGCGACGAGCTGGTGCTCTTCATCACCAGCCGCGACGGCCTCAACGTGTTGACCGGCTACCAGCAAGGGCATTTCCGCGTCCTGCACGACAAGGACGGCAACCGCGTGCTGGATCGTGCTCTTCCCACCCACGATCGTGCCGCGGCCGGCTCGCGCTCGCTCGACGATCTCATCCGCCTCGTGCGCGCGGCGAACTGAGGGAGGATCTCGATCATGAACCACACCACGTTCGGATCTCGCCTGCGCTCGGCGCTGCTCGCCATCGCGGTCGTGGCGACGCCGCTCTCGGCGTTCGCCGGCGGCCAGCTCTATCTCTTGAGCAACAATCCGCCGCACTGGACCACGGGCCAGTACCCGGTCGGCTACAACATCAATCCCGGCTCGGCGACGGGAAACATCGACGGCGTCGATGCTCCCGCGCAGTTCGCCAACGCCGTCATGTCGGCCTTCCAGAGCTGGGAGGATCTCGGCACGGCGACCATCACCTTCCAGCGCAACGCCGACTCGACGCTGCTCACCGACAACAGCGGCACCGACGGCGTCAATCTGATGGTCTTCAACAACGTCGCCATCGTCCAGGGAATCCCGCTGCCGTTGCCCGCGGGGGTCCTCGGCGTGACCAACACGTTCTTCGACACCACGACGGGCGTGATCTCGGGGGGAGCGATCACGCTCAACACCGAGCCGCTGCCGGACCATCCGAATCCCGACTACTCGACGTCCGGCGTGAACGGCACGCTCGACGTGGAAGCGATCGTGCTGCACGAGGCGGGGCATTACATCGGGATGTGCCATTCCGCCGTGCGCAACAGCACCAACGGCGACCTGGTGGGCCAGCCCACCAACGCCGCCGTGATGTTCCCGTTCCTCGGTGACGACATCGCGGACTCGCGCGTGCCCGACGAGGACGACGTCGCGTGGGCGAGCAAGATCTACCCCGCGCCGTCCTACGGCACGAGCTTCGGCGCGATTCAGGGCGATCTGCCGCTCGGCACCGGCGCCGGCTGCGGCGGCGGCGCCGACGGCGTGCACGTGGTGGCGCGCCGGCTCGATCAGCTCGTCGGCGGGCAGCCGCGCATGGTGGTGGGAACCTACAGCTACACCGAGGACGGTCCGCAAGGGCGCTGGACCATCCCGGGCTTGCCGCCAGGCCAGTACGCCGTGTGGGCCGAGCCGCTCGACGGGAGCCCCGTCAGCAATCTGCAGGTGAACAGCCGCACCCAGTTCGGCGCCACGACCAACATCCTCGAGGATTGGTACTCGGGATCGAACGAGTCGGGCACCGAGCCCAACCCGGGCGACGTCTCGACCGCGACGCTCGTCACGGTGACGGCCGGCCAGACGACCAGCGGCAAGAACATCCAGGTGCAGACGGCGGCGGCGGTGAACGGCCTGGTGCCGATGGCCGCGCCCATCGGGCTCTTGCTCGCGAGTCGGCGCGTGCGGCGTCGCCGCGTGCGCGCGCTCGACGCCTGATCTCCTTCGAAGCGCAGGCGCGCGGCTCGTCCGCCGCGCGCCGCAAAGAACGCCCCGCCGGGATCGGCGGGGCGTTCTCGTTTCCAGCGCGTGGGCGCGTCAGCCGAAGCCGGGAAGCGTGAGCGTGGTCGCCGCTCGGGGTGCGGCACGGCTCGCCGGCCTCGCGCCAGTGGCGGCGTCGGCTTCGGTGCGGCGCGCTTCGAGGTCGAGGAGCGTGCGTTTGCGCTCGAGCCCGCCGCCGTAGCCGGTGAGCGAGCCGTCGGCGCCGATCACGCGGTGGCACGGGATGACGATCGCGATCGGATTGCGGCCGTTGGCGAGGCCGACGGCGCGCGTGGCCGTGGGCTGGCCGATGCGCTCGGCGAGGGTCCGGTAACTGATCGTGGCGCCGTAGGGGATCGCGCGCAGTGCTTGCCAGACGCGGCGCTGGAAGTCGGTCCCCGCCGGTTCGAGCGGCAGATCGAATTCCCGGCGCGCGCCGGCGAAATACTCGGTGAGCTCGGCGCGCGCGCGCTCGAGCAGCGCGTCCGCCTCGCGCCGATCGTCGTCGGCCAGCGGCTGATCGGGATCGTCGAGCATTTCAAGCGCCACCAGCGCGCGACCGTTGGAGCGCAGGCGCAGACGGCGGATCGGGCTATCCATCTCCACGACGTACGAAACCATGATCGCGAGCCTCCTCGAAGCGTTCGATGGGCGCAACGTAGCGACTTCCGCGCCGGCGCGCTCGCCGGATTCGGACGTCGTAGAACCGGCCACGTGGAACTTACGGAAGGTCTTTCGCGGCGCGCCCGCGTTCTGGCATCATCAACCTGCCGACCGGTAGGCGGCATTCTCTCCTCGCTGGAGGCCCCATGGCCCGCGCAGCCTCGTCCCTTCGATCCAAGCCGTCGCCGCGAGCCCGCGCCGCGAAGCCGCGCGCCGCGACTGGAAAGCCCGTCGCCGCTACCGACGAAGCCGAGCACGTCGGCAGGCGCGATCTCGAGGCCACGCTCGCGGAGCTTCGCAGCCGGGTCTCCGACCCGCGCGCCGGGCTCTTCGGCCCGTCCAGCATGATGTGGGAGATCGGCCGCGAGTCGGCGTGCTTCCTGGGTGGCGGACGCGCGGCGCTCTTGCAGCTCGCTCATCCGTACGTCGCGCACGGCGTCGATCAGCACTCGAAGACCCGCACCGATCCATTCGGTCGTTTTCAACGCACGTTCGCGAACGTGTTCGACATGATCTACGGCGACCTCGACTCGGCGCTCGAGTCGGCGCGCCGCGTTCACCAGATCCACGCCCGCATCCATGGGCCGATCCGCGAGAAGGTCGGCCGATACGCCGAGGGCGACCGCTATCGCGCCAACGAGGTCCCGGCGTTGATGTGGGTCCACGCGACGCTCTGGGACTCGGCGGTGCAGGCGTTCGAGCTGGTGGTGCGGAAGCTCACCGCCGCCGAGAAGGACCGCTACTACGAGGAGACGAAGCTCTTCGCGCTGCTCTTCGGCATCCCGCTCGCGGCGTTGCCGCCCGACTGGGCGAGCTTCGCCGCCTACAACCGCCGCATGTGGGAGTCCGAGGACGTGGTGGTGGGAGACGCGGCGCGCGAGATCGCTTCGTTTCTGCTCACGCCGCCGGACCGCTTGCTCACGCCGGTGACCGCGTGGGCGAAGATCGTCACCGCCGGGCTGCTGCCGCCGCGCATTCGCGCGGGCTTCGGGCTGCGCTTCGGCGTGTCGGAGCGGCGAGTCTTCGACGCGACGATCCGCGCGCTCCGCGCGACCCATCGAAGCTGGCCGTACCGCGTGCGCTACGTGCCCGCGTACATCGAGGCACGCCGCCGCCTCACGGGGCGCACCGACCGGGACCGAATCGGCGAGCTGCTGACGCGCATCACCGTCGGCCGCGGGCGTGCCGCGGCCTGACCCGCGCCGTCACTGCGCTGGGCGGCGCACCAGGACCGCCTGGATCTCGTCGAGGCGAACCAGCGCGTCGTAGAACTCCATCCCGCCGATCTGCGTCAGGTGCACGGCGTTCTCGCCCACGGCGACGACGGTGCCGGTGATCTCCTTCTCGGTGCCGACGAGCCTGAGCGTGACCGATTGCTTGACGCGGCCCTTGAGGTTCTCGCGCACCGGCTGAGCGCCCTCGACGGTGAAGAGCGCGCCGTCCGCGCGCGCCGCTGGCGGCGTCGCGAGGAGCATTGCGCCGAGTGCGGTGGCGCCGAGACCGAATCGAATTGCACGCGTCGGGATCATCGATTCCTCCAAGGGGTCGGTGGGGGCGAGGACGTGGCGCGGCAGTCTCTCACGCATGCGACGCGGTTGCATCCGCCGCGTGCCGCTTGCAGGCGCGCCGCCCACGCGCGCGCCGGCTCGGTCGGCGCTCCTCCGCCATGCTGCGACGGTAGGCCGCGAGAATGTCGCTGCGCGTGAGGAAGCCGGTCACGCGGTGAGGATCGCGCCGATCGACCACCGGCAATCGTCCCACGTCGGCGCGCACCATGGTGGTGAGCGCCTCGGCGAGCGTGCTGTCCTCGAACGCCACCAGCACCGGCTCGCGCGCGATCTCTCCCGCGCGACGCGCGTGCGGGACGTCGACCCGGATCAGGTCCTTGCGCGTCACGACGCCCACCAGCGCGCCGTGCTCGTCGACGATCGGGAAGCCCTGATGCGCCGAGCCTGGCTCGCCCGAGTCCATCCAGCGCCGCAGCTCGGCGATCGGCCGATCCGCCGGCACCGTGCTGACGGCGCGACTCGCGACCTGCGCCACCTCGATCGAGGCCAGCGGGTCGGACGTGTATTCGCCGCTCGCCCGCACGCCGCGGCGCGCCATCTTCTCGGTCATGATCGAGTTGCGCATGAGCAGCCACGAGACCAGCAGCGCCGCGGTTGCGCCCGCGAGCAACGGCACCAGGCCCATCGGCTGGCGCGTGGTCTCGAACGAGAACACCACCGAGGCGAGCAGCGCTCGCGAGGAGCCGGCGAACATCGCCGCCATGCCGACCAGCGCCGCGACCCGCGGATTCACCGCGGCGTGCGGCCACAGCGCCAAGAGCGCGCTCGCGAGCGCCGCGCCGAGCGCGCCGCCGATGGTGAAGAGCGGCGCGAGCGTGCCGCCGGAGGTCCCGCTGCCGAGCGCGATCGACCAGGACACGAGCTTGGCGATGGCGAGCACGGCGAGCGCGCCCCCCGCCAGCTCGCCGCCGAGCACGGCGTCGATGTTGTCGTAGCCGACACCGAGCGTCCGCGGCGCGACGAGCCCCACCAGGCCCACCACGACGCCCCCCAGCGCCGGCCACCACATCCAATGGATCGGCAGCTTCTCGAAGCCGTCCTCGATCGCGTAGACGAGGCGGGTCGCGCCCACCGCAGCGAGCCCGACCAGCGCGCCGATGCCGGTGTAGACGGCGAGGCTCGCGAGACCGATGGCATCCGTCGGTTCCATCGCGAACATCGGCGCGGGGCCGAGCATCGCCCAGCGCGCCGCCGCGGCGGTCGCCGCCGCCAGCGCGACCGGGATGATCGAGCGCGGCTTGAGCTCGAAGAGCAAGAGCTCGATGGCGAGCAGCACCGCGGAGATGGGCGAGCCGAAGGTCGCGGTCATCCCCGCCGCGGCGCCCGCCGCCAAGAGCGTCTTGCGCTCGGCCGCCGAGGTCCGCAGCACCTGGCCGAGCACCGAGCCCAGCGCGCCGCCGGTCGCGATGATCGGCCCCTCGGCGCCGAAGGGCCCGCCGGTGCCGATGCTGATCGCGGCGGAAAGCGGCTTGAGCCACGTGAGCCGCGGCTGGATGCGGCTCGCGTTGGTCAACACCTGTTCCATCGCTTCCGGGATGCCGTGACCGCGGATCGCCGGCGATCCCCAGCGCGCCATCCAGCCGACGATCAGCCCGCCAGCGACCGGAACGCACACGGCGAGCCAGCCCAGGTGGTTGGCGCCGGGCGCGACGGCCTCGCTCGACCAGCGCCCGAAGTACGCGACGTTCGTGACCGTTGCGATGAGCCAGCTCAGGGCGCGTGCGACGCCGGTGGCCACCAGCGCGAGCGAGATCGCGAGCGCGCTGATGCCGAGCACGCGCCCGTCCAGGGGGCGCGCCGTTCGCGGCAGCTCGAGCACGCGCGGCCGCGCGTTCGGGCGCGGCGGATCTTCCGGGTGCATCGGGGTGGGGGGCGCGGCCAGCGAGGTCGGCGCGGCGCTCAGCCCGGAGCGGGCTCGAGCGCGGCGAGCCGGCTCCGCAGGTCGCGCTCCGTCTGCCAGCGGGCGGTGTCGTCGCGCAGGATCGCGCCGATCGCGGTCACGGCGCCCGTGGCATCCGTGAGCAGCGCCACGGTGAACGCGATGGAGAGACGGCGCCCGTCCTTGTGGGTCGCCGGCACCTGCAGCAGCGCGCCCGCGTGACGGGTGTGCCCGGTCCGCATCGTGGCGTGGTACCCGTCCCAGTGGCGGGCGCGGAACCGTTCCGGGATGATCGGGTCGAGGCTCTGTCCGAGCATCTCCGCCTCGGAGAACCCGAACAACCGTTCGGCGCCTGCATTCCAGAGCAGCACGCGGCCGTCGGGATCGGCGACCACGATGGCGTCCGCTGCGGCCGCCACCAGCGCGGCGAGATCGATCGACGTCTGCACCCGGGCCTCCCTCGTCCTGCGACTGACCTCATTGTATGGGAGACCATGCAATTGTCCAGGCGATCACGGCCCGGGCCCCGCGCGGGGCTCCTGCGCGGAGGCGTGCCCGACGCTCAGGTCTCGGCCGCGCTCGCGCGCCGGGGGCGAGGGCGCGAACGGCGCGGCCGGGGGTCCTCGAAGAACATCGGCGCCGCTCGCGAGGCGCTCTCCAGGCCGTCCACGAGCCCGGTGAGCAGCCGTGCCAGCGCGGCGCGGTCGCGCGCCGGCATTCGCGCCAATCCGGCGATGATCCGAGCCTGAGCGATCTCCGGGGCGCGTCGTAGCAGCGCTCGCCCCGCGGGCGTGAGCACGACTTCCATTCGGCGCCCGTCCGCGCGCGACCGGTGTCGCTTCACGAGCCCGCGTTCCACCAGTCGCGTCACGACCACCGAGACCGAGCTCTGGTCGGTGAGCGTGCGCGCCGCCAGCTCGTTGATCGAGAGCCCGGTCGTGGCGCCGACCTCGTGCAGCACGAAGAGCTGCGCGGTGCTGATGCCGAGCCGGTCCTCGGCCGTGCGCGCCGACTGACGCAGGCTGCGCACGATGCGCCGGAGCGCGTCCATGACGAGCTGGCCCTCGGATCGGGCGTGCGCGCCGTGCGCGGTGGCGTTGGCTTTCGCGGGCATGGCGATGCCCCGGTATAGGTGCCGCGGAAATCGCCGTCCAGCGGGCGACTGCGGCGAATCGCGTGCCACGCGCGCGGTTGGTGCCGAGTGGGGCATCGGCCATGTTGCGCGCGCTCACGCTCGCCGCGAAGGGGGATGGCATGCCGATCGCGCTGGATCGCCGCAGTCGTGGTTCCGCTCGCAGGCGCGTCCCGCTCGCGCCGCTCGTCGTCTGCTGCGTCGTCGCTCTCGATGGATTCGCCACCCGCGCGCTGGCGGAACCCACGTCGGGCGGGGGCTGGGTGGAGCGGAGCAACGCGAACGCGCAGCAGTTGCTCGCGGTCCAAGCCGCGTTCGACCCCGAGAGCGCGAGCCGCATCGGCGTACCCGGGATCGACGAGCAGGTGATCGATCTCGCCGAGCGTTTCGACCTCCGTCACGCCGAGGCGCTCGCGCGCATCGCCGCCGAGCTCGAGCAGCGGCTGCCCACCGAGACCGACGCACGCGTTCGTCAGGACCTCGAGATCCTGGTGGAAGCGGCGCGTCGCGAGCAGCGGCAGCTCGAGGTGCGTCACCGCATGACGCTTCCTTTCCTATCGCCGAGCGCCCTCGTGTTCGCCGGCGTGCAGGCGTTGCTCGACGAGCAAACCGCGCCCGCGCGTCGCGCCGCCGCGCACGTTCGGCTGCGCCGCTACGTGGGACTCGAGCCGGGCTCGACGTCGGTCTTCGAGCTGGCCAAGCAGCGCTTTCGCGAGCGCGCGAACGAGGCCGATCTCCTCGCGCCGACGCGCACGGCGGTGGAGAAGGAGATCGCCGATTCGGCGACCTACACCGACGGCGTGCGCCAGCTCTTCCAGCGCTGGAAGCTCGAGGGAGCCGACGCGGCGCTCGCCGCGCTCGCGAGCCAGGCGAGCGATCACGTGGCATTCATGCGCGACGAGGTGTTGCCGCGGGCGCGCGACGATTTCCGGCTGCCGCCCGAGCTCTACCAGTTGGCGCTCGAAGCGGTGGGCGTCGACATGCCCGCCGACGAGCTCGAACGCCGGGGGCGCACCGCGTTCGTCGAGATCCAGACCCAGATGCAGTCGCTGGCGCCGCGCGTCGCGCGCGAGAAGGGGTGGAAGCTCGGCGACTATCGCGACGTGATCCGCGAGCTCAAGAAGCACCAGCTCGGCGACCGCACGATCCTCGCGCACTACCAGAAGCGCGCCGCGGCGCTCGACGAGATCATCCGGCGCGGGCGCATCGTGACGCTGCCCGAGCGCCCGATGCTGATCGAGCTGGCGAGTGCCGCGGAGAGCGCCGCGATTCCCGCGCCCCACGTGCGCACGCCGCGGCTGCTCGGCAACACCGGCGAGCGCGGCGTGTTCGTGTTGCCGCTTCGAATCCGATCGGGAGACGGCGACGCCTTGTCGTTCGACGATTTCAGCTTCGAGGCGGCCTCGTGGACGCTCACCGCGCACGAGGGCCGGCCCGGCCACGAGCTCCAGTTCGCGCGCACGATCGAGCAGGGCGTGTCCATCGCGCGCGCCGTGTTCGCCTTCAACAGCGTCAACGTGGAAGGCTGGGCGCTCTACGCCGAAGCCGAGGCGCAGCCCTACGAGCCGCTCGAGGGCCAGCTCATCGCGCTCCAGCACCGCTTGATGCGGGCCGCGCGCGCCATCCTCGATCCCGCGCTGCAGCGCGGCACGGTGACGAAGGACCAGGCGCACCGCGTGTTGCGCGAGGACGTGGTGCTCTCGGAGGCGATGACGCGACAGGAGCTCGACCGCTACACGTTCCTGGCGCCGGGTCAGGCCACCTCGTACTTCGTCGGCTACACGCGCTTGCTCGAGATCCGGGCCGGCGCGCAGCTGGCGCTGGGCGAACGCTTCGACAGGCTCGCGTTCAACGATTTCGTGCTGAGCCGCGGGCTCGTCCCGCCGCGCTTGCTGAGCAAGGCGGTCGAGGAGGAGTTCGTGCCGGAGCGGCGCGCCGTCAGCGAGAGCCGCGCGGCGGCCGATCCCTGAGCTCCGCGGCGGCCGCCGCCGCGACCACCAGTCGCGTCAGACCTGGCGCGAGGCGGCTCAGCGCCGCCGTGAACCGCGCCCGCGCCGGCACGATGATGAGCGGCAGGTTCCGCTCGACGCCGCGGAGCGCCTCGTCTGCGAGCTTGGTGGGCGGATAGGGTTCGCCGCCGAGCTTCGTCAGGTAGCGGCGCACGTTCGGGCGCCACGCCACCCGCGGCAGGTCGCTCGGGTTGTCGCAGTCGATGATCGGCGTCTCGGTGGCCGAGGGGCAAAGCGCGCTCACGTGCACGCCGTGAGGTGCGGCTTCGAGGCGCAGGCTCGTGCTCAGGCCCACCACCGCGTGCTTGGTCATGGCGTACGGCGCGAGCAGCGGCACTGGCACCAGCCCGGCGGCGGATGCGGTGTTCACGATGTGGCCGCTGCGCTGGGCGACCATGATCGGATACGCGGCGGCGATCCCGTTCACGACGCCGCGGATGTTGATGTCGATGATGCGATCGTAGTGCTGCACGGCCAGGTCCTCGGCCGCGCCCGCGATGCCGATGCCGGCGTTGTTGAAGAGGTAGTCGATGCGGCCGCGATCGCGGGCGACGCGCTCGATCACGGCTCGCACCGCCAGCGCGTCGCGGACGTCGAGCTTCGCCCAGCGGGCCTTGGGGCCGAGCGCCTCGGCGGCTTGCTCGACGCCGGGCGCGTTCACGTCGGTGAGCCACACGTCGGCGCCGCGCTTCACCATCGCGATCGAGAGCGCGAGGCCGATGCCCGACGCCGCCCCCGTCACCACCACGTTCGCACCGTTCCATGCGCTCATCGTCCCGCCTCCTCGTCGTCGCCGCTGCGCTGAACCTCTACGGTCGCGGCAGGCTAGCGGATGACGGAATCCGCGTGCATGCCTCCGCCGGGCGTGGCAATCTGTCGCGCCCGCGATGTCGAACGCCACGTCAACCGCCGCCTCGGAGCTCGGCCGCAATCTCGGCGAGCTTCTCGAGCGTCGCGCCGCCGAGCGCGGCGATGCCACGTTCTTGGTGTGGGACCCCGCGCACGGGCGCGATCCGAGCGCCGTGGGCCGCATCGGCTATCGCGGCCTCGCCGCGAACGTCGACTGGCTCGCGCGGGCATTCGCGGCGCGCGGCGTCGCGCGAGGCGATCGCGTCTGTGTCCACCTCGACAACCGCCCCGAGTTCCTGATCGCGTGGTGGGCGCTGGCGCGCCTCGGCGCGGTCTGCGTCTCGACCAACGCGCGCTCCGCCGCGGACGAGCTGCGCTTCTATCTCGAGGATTCGGGCGCCAAGGCGATCGTGACGTCGGCGGCACGCCGGGACGTCGTCGCGGCGGCGCTGTCGGCGAACGTGGAGCGCGTGGTGCTGGTCGACGACGACGCCGCGGAGATCGTCGGCGAGGGGTGCGAGACCGAGCGCTGGTCCGCGTTGATGCGCGAGGGCCAAGAATTGCCCGCGCTGGGTGCGTCGCCCGCCCAGCCGCTCGATCCGTGCGCGATTCTCTACACCTCCGGCACCACCAGCCGCCCCAAGGGAGTGGTGCTGACGCACGCGAACTACCTGTGGGGCGCCGGCCAGATGGCGCAGCACCAGCGGCTCGGCGCAGACGACGTCTACCTCGTGCAGATGCCGCTCTTCCACGTGAACGCGCAGATCTACTCGGTGCTCGCCTCGTGGGTGGCAGGTGCCACGGTGGTGCTGGTGCCGACCTTCTCGCGCAGCGGCTTCTGGCGCGCGGCCAGCGAGCACGGCGCCACCGCGAGCTCGATGATCCCGTTCTTCGTGATGGCGCTGTTGCGCAACCCGGACGGCTCGCGCGTGCCGCGCGACGCTCTTCCGGAGCATTCGTTTCGGCTGTGGGGCTACGGCATCACCTCGGGCAAGGTCGAGTCGCGCTTTCGCCTCAAGACGCTCGGCTGGTACGGCATGACCGAGACGGTGTCGGCCGCGGTGATCGGACCCTGGGATGCGCCCGCGCCGGAAGGTGCGATCGGCCGACCGGCGCACGGTTACCAGGTACGGCTCCTCGACGACGAGGGCATCCCCGTTCCGCCGGGCGTGCCTGGCGCCGTCTTCGTGCGCGGCGAGCGCGGCGTCACGCTGGCGCTCGAATACCACGATCGGCCGCGCGCCACCGCGGCCGCCTTCGGTCGCGATGGCTGGTTCGCGACCGGCGATCGCATGCGCTACGACGAGGACGGCTGGCTCTACTTCGTGGATCGCGAGAAGGACATGCTCAAGGTGGGCGGCGAGAACGTCGCCTCCTCCGAGATCGAGCGCGTGCTGCAGGAGGTGCCCGGCGTCCTCGAGGTGGCCGTGATCGGCCTCGCGGACCCGTTGCTCGGCGAGGTGCCCGCGGCGTGCGTGATCGCGGCTCCCGGGGTCGAGCCCGGCGATCTGCGCGATCGCTTGCTCGCGCACAGCCGCGCCAAGCTCGCCGACTTCAAGGTTCCACGGCGGATCGAGCTGGTCGACGCGCTGCCCCGCGCCACCCTGGAAAAGGTGAACAAGGCGGCGCTGCGCGAAGCGCTCGTGCCGCGCGCGGAAGGCCTCGGCGCGGACGCCGCCGCGCGCTGATCGATCGCCCCGCCGCCGAGAAGCGGCTCGCCTTGCCCCGGCTTCGGCGCGATCGGTAGCATGATTCGATTGCACCCACGATCCAGCCGAGGTCACCTCCCATGTACCCGATCCTCATCGTCGGCGCAGGCAAGATCGGCGCCAGCATCGCCAAGCTCTTCGCCCATTCGGGGGACTACGACGTCTTGGTGGCGGACCGCGACGACGCCGTGCTCGAGCGCCTCGCCCGGCAGGCCCCGGTCAAGACGCAGTCGCTCAATGTCCGTTCCGCGGATCAGTTGAAGGACGCCCTCGCCGGCAAGCGCGCGGTGCTCTCGGCGACCGTCTACGACGTCAACCCCGCGATCGCGAAGGCGGCGCTCGACGCGGGCGCCAGCTACTTCGATCTCACCGAGGACGTCTCGACCACGCGCAAGATCAAGGCGCTGGCGAAGCAAGCGCGGGACGGGCAGATCTTCATGCCGCAGTGCGGGCTCGCGCCCGGTCTCATCGGCATCCTCGCCCACTCGCTCAGCAAGAAATTCGAGAAGCTCGACACCGTGAAGATGCGCGTGGGAGCGTTGCCGCAGTATCCCGCCAACCACATGAAGTACAACCTCACCTGGTCCACCGACGGGCTCATCAACGAGTACTGCAACCCCTGCGAAGCGATCCACGCGGGGCGGAAGATGGAGGTGCTCGGGCTCGAGGGCCTCGAGCACTTCGCGCTCGACGGCGTGGAGTACGAGGCGTTCAACACCTCGGGCGGTCTGGGCACGCTCTGCGACACCCTCGCGGGCAAGGTCGACGAGCTCAACTACAAGACGGTTCGCTATCCCGGCCACCAGTACTTGATGCACTTCCTCATCCGCGGCCTCAAGATGGGAAGCAGCAAGGCGCGCCGCAAGCAATTGAAGGAGATCTTGGAGTCGGCGCTGCCGATCACGCGACAGGACGTGGTGCTGGTCTTCTGCAGCGTGAGCGGCTGGCACGAGGGCCAGTACCTGCAGATCGTCGACGCGCGCAAGATCTACCATCAGGACGTGCTCGGTGAGCATTGGTCGTCGATCCAGCTCACCACCGCGGCGGGAGCGGCGGCGGTGGTGGATCTGCACCGCGAGGGACGCCTTCCGGGCAAGGGTTTCGTGAGCCAGGAGCGCGTCGACTTCGACGAGTTCCTGGCGAACCGTTTCGGTCAGTACTACGCCATCGATCGCCACGCCCAGAAAGTGCCGGTGTGAGCATGCTGCGCGACATCGCCGATCCGCTCGGTTTCGTGAGGTTCGAGGAGGAGGGACGGGTCGCGTCGGCGCTGATCGATGGCGAAGCGGCGTTCGCCGCGGGCGCGCCGCGCCCGATTCGCTCGCCGATCGACGGCTCGCGGCTCGCGCGCGTGGTGCCGGCGAAGCCGGATCTGGTGCGCAAGGCCGTGGCCGGCGCGCGCCGGGCCCAGGAGGCGTGGCGCGCGGTGCCGGCGCCGCGCCGCGGCGAGCTGGTGCGGCGGATCGCCGAGCGCGTGCGCGAGCGCAAGGTGGAGCTGGGCGCGCTCATCACCGCGGAGGTGGGAAAGATCCGCTCCGAGGCCGAGGGCGAGGTCCAGGAGTGGATCGACATGTGCGATTTCGCCGTGGGGCTCTCGCGCCAGCTCCACGGGCTCACCATCGCCAGCGAACGGCCGCAGCACCGCATGATGGAGCAATGGCATCCGTTGGGAGTGGTGGGGTGCATCACCGCGTTCAACTTCCCGATGGCGGTGTGGGCGTGGAACGCGATGCTCGCGTTCGTGTGCGGCGACTCGGTGGTGTGGAAACCTTCCGAGAAGACGCCGCTGGCGGGACTCGCCGCGGGCCAGCTCGTGCAGGACGTCATCGACGAGTTCTCGGATGCGCCCACCGGACTCTCGCAAGTCGTGATCGGGGA
The DNA here is from genome assembly GCA_046331705.1 of bacterium. Taxonomy (GTDB): domain Bacteria; phylum JADJOY01; class JADJOY01; order JADJOY01; family JADJOY01; genus JADJOY01. Next base: position 73,976 of record JAXLQJ010000006.1, read on the forward strand.
CGCTCCGGCGGGGCGCGAGCTGGCTGCTTCGCCGTGGGTGCCGCTGGTCTCCGCCACCGGCTCGGTCGCCATGGGGCGCGCGGTGGGACAGGCGGTGGCGGCGCGGCTGGGGCGATCGCTGCTCGAGCTGGGTGGCAACAACGGCATGATCGTGGCGCCGAGCGCCGACCTGGAGCTGGCGATTCGGGCGATCGTCTTCGCTGCGGTGGGCACGGCTGGGCAGCGCTGCACGACGCTGCGGCGGCTGATCGTCCACGACTCGCTGGTGAAGCCGCTGGTGAAACGGCTCACCGCGGCGTTTCGCAGCCTGCCGATCGGCGATCCCCGCGATCCGGGCGTGCTGGTGGGTCCGCTCGTCGACCGCGCGGCGTTCGAGGCGATGGGTCGTGCGCTGCGCGAGGCGGCACAGCAAGGCGGCGAGCTCGTGCACGGCGGGACGCGCGTGACCGCGGGCGTGCCGAAGGGCGGCTACTACGTCACGCCGGCGATCGTGCGGATCGACGGCAATCCGCCCGTGGTTCAGCGCGAGACCTTCGCGCCGATCCTGTACGTGGCGACGTACCGCGAGCTCGACGAGGCCATCGCGCTTCTGAACGGAGTACCGCAAGGTCTCTCGTCGGCGATCTTCACCGGCAACCTCCGTGAGGCGGAGCGGTTCGTGAGCCCCGCCGGGTCCGATTGCGGCATCGCGAACGTGAACATCGGAACCTCTGGCGCCGAGATCGGTGGTGCCTTCGGAGGCGAGAAGGACACCGGCGGCGGCCGCGAATCGGGGTCCGACGCGTGGAAGGCGTACATGCGCCGCACCACCAACACCATCAACTACGGCGACGCGCTGCCCCTGGCCCAGGGCATTCGCTTCGACGTGTGAGCACGCGACCCATGCACCCAACGGACTTCGGGGCTGCGCTCCGTCTCGGCCGCGTTGCGATCGCTCTGGCGCTGGCAACGATCGTGTTCCCGCTCGCCGGTTGCGACGGCGGCAACGACGACGGCTCGTTTCGCGACGATCCCACACCCTTCGTGAGCCAGCTCGACGAGCGCTACGCGGCCTTCCTGGACCAGTGCGCGCGCGACGCCGCGAGCCCGGGCAGCAGCATCCATGCGCAGATCTGCGCCCTCGAGAAGGGCTCCGGCTCGCTCGACGCGGTCTCGCTCGAGGCCACCTTGGCCAAGATGGACGCGCGCCAGGACACCGCGGATTTCGGGCTCGCCGCGCTGGTTCGCATGCTCGCCAAGTACCGTTCGAGCCCCGGGATCTCGGCGGAACAGCTCGCCCGCATCGAGCCCACGATCCGCAACTTCAAGTACTGGATCGACGAGCCGGGCGTCGACGCGATGGTCTACTGGTCCGAGAACCACTACGTGCTCTTCAACTCCGCGGCGTTCGTGCTCGGCCGGCTCTACCCGGACGTGGTCTTCACGAACTCGGGCCTCACGGGCACCGAGCTTCGGGCCAAGGCTCGCGTGAACCTCGACAAATGGCTCACGTGGCGGCTGCGCTGGGGCTTCAGCGAGTTCCACTCGGACGTCTACTACAACGAAGACGTGGCACCGCTGCTCAACCTGGCCGACTTCGGCGACGACGAGTCCATCCAGGTGCGCGCGCGCATGGCGGTGGATCTCTTTCTCTACGACATGGCGCTCAACAACCACGAAGGCTTCTTCGGCGTGGCGCACGGGCGGAGCTACGTGAAGGACAAGACGCGCCGCGACGACGAGGACACGCCGGGGATGATCTGGCTGATGAGCGGCAAGGGCTCGCCCGTGGGAGAGTCCGGCAGCATGTCGGCGGTGGCGATGGTCACCTCGGACACGTATCGGGTGCCGGCGGTGATCGAGTCCGTGGGCGGCGCGCGTCCGCGCGGGCTCGAATCGCGCGAGCGGCTCTCGATCCGCGTCGCCGACGGGCCATCGCTCGGTATCAGCCACGACGACTTCGCCGACGGCGTGCTGTGGTGGACGATGGGTGCTTACGTGATGCCCGAGACCATCAACACCACGCTGCTCATGGCGAGTGCCTGGAATCTCTTCGACGATCCCGCGAGCTTCTTCTACTACTTCGCGTTCGCCGAGCCGTTCGCCGGCACCGCGCTGCCACCTCAGCTCAGTCGCGATGCGTATCCGCTCACCAGCGGCTACGCGCTCGAAGAGGTGAACACCTACACCTACCGCACGCCCGAGGTGATGCTGGCGTCGGCCCAGGCGTGGAAGCCCGCGACACTCGGCGCGCAGACCCACGCATGGCAGGCGACCCTCGGTGACACCGCCGCGGTGTTCACGACTTATCCCGGCGATCTGCTGGAGAACGAGTTCGCCGGCCATTGGACCGGGGGTTGGCATCCGCGCATCGCCCAGAGCCGCACCGCGGCGATCATCCTCTACGACCAGCCCACCTACGAGAACGCGCTGGTGCAGCTCGTCTCGAACGCGCTTTTCCCCGAGTACACCCACGCGTTCTTCCCGCGCGGAGAGTTCGACGAGGTCCGCGAGATAGGCAAATGGGTGCTGGCGCGCAAGGGCGACGGCTACGTGGCGCTCTTCTCGAACAACCCCGCGAGCTGGGTCGACGGCGACGAGTGGATCGACCAAGAGCTGCGCGCCGATGGCGTGCGGAACGCATGGATCTGCGAGGTCGGGGACTCCACCCAGTACGAGAGCTTCGACGAGTTCGTCGCGCAGGTGACCTCTGCGCTGGTCGTCGTCGCCGGTGACCTCTCGGTGAAATACGACTCGCCAGGGCAGGGCTTGATGGATTTCTCGTGGACGGGTCCGTTGCTCGTGGACGGCGAGGAGGTCTCGATCGGCCCGTATCCGCGCTACGAGAGCCCGTACGCGGTGAAGGAATACGACGGCGCCGATCCCTACGTGATCCGCCGCGGCGGTCGCTCGCTCATGCTGGACCCAGCGACGCTCACACGCGCCGAAGGTTGAGCCACGCGTGGTCGAGTGGCAGTCGCCGGTTCGCCTCGCGCCGATCGCGCTGCTCGCGGCGATCTTGCTGAATCTGTGGCTCGATCGACGCCGTCGTCGTTCGGCGGCGGCCAAGGCTGCGAGCTCCGCGGCGCCGCGAATCCACTCGGACCTGGACGTCGACCAAGCCGAAGGCCTCGCGCTCACGATCCGTGGCGTTCACGAGAACGTCGAGCCCATCGACGTGGCGCCGTGGTTTCGTCCCGGCGGCGACTGGTTGTTTCTCGACTGCCACGTCGCGGACGACGAGTCGGCTGCGATGTCGATCGGCATCGGGCCCGGGCCGGCTCTTCCGGGAGCACCCTTCGCGTTTGGACGAGCGGTCCTCGCGCCGGTGAGCCGGGAAGCCGGTCGCGCGGTCGTGGCGAAGTGGGCGCCCGCGTTCCAGACCGCGGCGCCCGCCGAGCATGAGGCGCGTAGCTTGCGGCCGCTGACGTTCGACATCGCCTTTCTGGGCAATCCCGCGCAACCCGGCACGGGCAAGACCAAGTGGTTCTTGACCTCCGACGCGACCGGCGAGGCCGAGGTCTACTTTCATTTCGACACGGCCAAGCGGCGCGCCGTCTTCTCTCCGAAGGACGCTGCGTACGCCGAAGACCTGCTCGCGATCGTGGCCGCCACGCTGCGCGACGGTCCCCCTCCCGAGCGCACTCCGGCAAACGATCCACGTCTCACCGACGTCGGGCCGCGATTCGTCGAGTGGCGGGAGCTCGCGATCGAGCGCGCCACCGTCGTCGCGCTCGCTGGCGATGGATCCGGGGTCTTTGCCGGCGTGCGTACCGGCGAGTCGAGCGTGCTGCATTGGTTTCCGTTGGTGGGTGACGCCAGTGCCAGCGACTTGCTGACCGTGGACGGCACCATCGCCGACGTCGTACCGGCCGCGGATGGCCGCAGCGCGCTGGTGAGGTCCGTTACCCCCGGCGAGATCGCGCGCCTGATTCCCGGAGCCGTCGGCAGTGACGATCCCGCGCGAGTCTGGTTCGTCGATGCCACAGGCGCCGCACGGGCACTCGAGGGGCCGTGGGATCGCACGGCACTGTCGATCGGTGAAGCGGCGCTTTCTCCGGACGGCCGACTTGCCGTCGTGCAGCGCTCGACGGGCAGTCGCAAGACCGGCGACCGGCAGCGTCTGATGCACTTCGTAGACACCGAAAGCGGCGCGCTGACCACGCTCGAAGGCGCCGAGCGCTTCATGCACGTGGGTTGGTGGGGCAGCGGCGGGGGGCTGCGCGCGCGCCTCGCAACCGGCTGGAACTGGCTCGGCGGCAGCGAGGCGCTCTACGACTGTGATCCCACCACGGGAGCGCTCGAACGTGTCGCGGATGTGGCGTATGCGCCGTCGCCGAACGGACGGAGAGCGATTCGTTCGGCGTCGCGTGGGTGCTTCGAGATCGTGGACCTCGCGAGCGGGGACGTTCGTCGCTTCGACGCTCATCCGGATGACGCGCGCTTCGTCGCCACCGGCAACCTTGCGTGGGTGAGCGACCGCTACCTCGCGTTCGCGACTCCGCGCTTCGCGTTCCTGGACGCCGACGAGCTGCGGATGTCGTATCCCGAGCCGCGCGGCGCCATCGAGGGCCCGCCGCGCTTCGATTCCCGCTTCGGCGTGGTGCTCGCGAAGCGCGCCGGCCGTTGGCACGCCGGTCGCGTCACGGTGCCGTGAGCGTGACGCGAGCGGCGCGCGTTCAGAACCGCGCCAGGCTGCACATGCCGGCGATCAAGAGCCCGAAGAGCAACAGGTAGCCGCCGAGCACACGCCACGCCGTGGTCTCGTGGGCGCGTGCCTGCGCCAGGATCGAGATCACCAGCGCCCACAGGCTGCCGAGGCTCTGGCCCACTCCCGGCACGAGCTGGAGTGGCGCGGCGGACCCCGACGAATAGCAGAGCGCCCGGAACGTGGTCTCGAGCGAGTGGGCGGCGCCGACGAGCAACAATCCGCCGTGGATCACCAGGGTCCCGAAGAACAGGCTGAACAACGCCGATCCGAAGAGCAGGAGCGGCACGCCGATCATGAGGCCGACGGGGCCGAGCGCGAACTCCACGACGCGCGCGAGCGCCGTCGCGGGAGCGCTTCGCGGCAGGGTGCCGCCGCTGGTGGGAGACGCCGCATCGCGCGCCTGCGAGAGCCGGCGCTCGAGCTCCTCGGGCGAGATCTCGCCGCGCTGCGATTGCGCCATCGCGTCGGCGAAGGCCTGGAGCTGCGCTTCGTTCATCGGGTCGGGCGAAACCTGACTCGACTGCTGACCCCAGGTGTGGGCCATCTGTCGGATCTCGCTGCCCGCGAGCCAGAACATCAGGATGTAGACGGGCAGGAACACCAGGTGCACGACCAGCACGTACATGAGCGGACGCACCACGCCGCCCTCGCGGCGCATGTTCGAGAAGGTCACGTTGGGCGCGAGCAACGCCGAGCGCATGGTCGCGAAGAGCGCGCGCAGGTCGAAGTAGCCGTTCGCGGATTCCCATTCCGGCCCGCTACGCTCCGACGATTCCACCGTGCTTCCCGGCAGCTCGAAGCTCTCTTCGGGAAGGCGCGTGCCGCAGCTGCGGCAGAACGTGGCGTCGAAGACGTTGAGCGCGAAGCAGCTCGGGCAGCGCGGCGGTGAGCTACGGCGGCGCCCCGCGGGGCCGCTGCGTGGGGGCGAGGGTGGAAACGGCTCGGCGCCGGGCTCCACCGCAGGTGGCGGTGGCGCGGCCCCGGTTGCCGTGGGGGACGGGGCCGGCTCGGATGGCGGGGGAGTGGGTAGCACTCGCCCGCACATGCGACACATGCGATCCGCACGGGCGTTGAGGGTTCCGCAGTCGGGGCACTGCATGGGGATGCCCTCCTCTCGACCGTGCGCCCACCCGTGGCGGGGCGGGATTCAGTTCAACATGCCCGAGGTGTTGGCGGGCGAGCCGCCTTCGCTTGGATCTACCTCCGGCGTCGTCGATGGAGAAGGCGGTTCGAGCGTCTCGAGGCTGAGCGCGGCTTCGCGCTGGACCTCGGGGTCAGGGTCGTTGCACGCGTTCGCGAGCGCCTCCAGCACCTCGGGCGAGCGGACGCCGAGCTGTCGCAGCACCCGCGCGGCGCGCATGCGGAGCACGGGTGCGCCGCCCACCAGCGCGCCGAGCAGCTCGGGGGCGACGGCGGCGCTCATCGCCGAGAGCGATTCCTCGAGGGTGCTCGCCACCTCGGCGTCCGGATCGCCGAGTGCCTCGATCAACGCCGCCGCGCTCGGCTCGGCTTCGCTCCCCATGCGCAGCAACACCACCGCGGCGTGGCGGCGCGTTTGCGACTGGCCCGCCTTGAGCAGCGCGATCACGCTGGGCGCGGCACGGGCGCCGATCCGCGCCAGCGCGTGCGAGGCGTAGATGCGCGTCTCTTCGCGTTCGTCCTCGGACGCCATGCGATCACAGAGCGCGGTCACGGCGGCGCTCGCGGCGGGCCCGATCTGCTCGAGCGCCGCGACGGCCCAGTAGCGCAGCTCCGCATCCGCGTCCTCGAGCACCTGCACCAGGCTCGGTACGGCACGCGCGCCCAGCTCGGCGAGGCCTTGGATCCCCGTGAAGCGCCGCTCCTCGTCGCTGTCGCGAAGCCGCGCGAGGTTCTTGTCGAGGGCGCGACGGATCTCGGCGAGGCCGAGGCTCTCGGCGGCGGCGTTGGGCTCGCTGCGCGCGCCTCGCGCGCGCTTCTCGCGAGCCTGTCTGCGCACGCGCGTGGCGACGAGCGCGAGCCCGAGCACCGCGCCCGCGCCGATCGACGTGGCCGCCGCCCAGCCGGTGGGGACGGGTAGCACCAGCCAGGTCGCCGTGGACGGCGGCGGAGCCGCCGGCGCCGCGACGGCCGCCGGTGGCGCTGGCGCGGGAGGTGCGGGCGGCTCGCCGACGACCTCGAGCGCAGCGCGCGCCGCTTGCTGCACGCTGGCGTTGGGATCGGCGAGCGCCTGGCGCAGCCGCTCGCGTGCCGCCGTGGCGTGGGGACCGATCGCGGCGAGCGTCAGCGCCGCGCCCTCGCGTCGCACCACCACCGGCGAGTCGAGCGCCGCGACGAGCTGCGGCACGGCCGCCTCGTTGCGACGGGCGATCTGCTCGATGACCGCGCGCCGCACGGTGGCGTCGGTATCGCCGAGCGCGTCGATGAGCCCCTCCGCCACGGACCACCACGGCGGATCGAGGATGCCGATGGTTTGCGCCGCGGCGTAGCGCACGCGCGCATCCACGTCGTGAAGCGTGGCGATGAGCGCCGAGATCGCGATGCGGCGAGCGTCGTCGCCGTAGGCCGCGAGCGCCTCCGCGGCGATCTGGCGAACTCGCGGGTTCCAGTGATCGAGCTGCTTGAGCCGCTCGCCGATGGAGATGGTGGGGCGCTTCGTCGGCGACGGGGGCGACGCCGGCGCCGAGGGCGCGCTCAACGTGCCGCCGCGCCTCGGCTCGGCGGCCTGGGCTTTTCCGAGCGCCACTCCCCACACGAGTGCCGCGGCTGCGCCCGCGATCAGCGCCGCGCGCACGCCGAATCGTGCTCTCGTCGATCCCATCCGCCCAACCCTCGCTTCGCGCGCGAAGCCGCGGGGGGAGCACGCGCGCGCGATCATCATGCACGTGCCTCGGGCGCCGGTCCAGCAGCGGGCGCCGGCACGCGTTTCGCGAGCTTTCTCGTCGATGCGTCGTGGATGCGGCCAGTGACCACCGTCACGAGCTCGCCGAATCTCGCTCCCGTGGTGCGCAGCGCGCGGTGCGTGCGTTGCTACCGGGGACGCCACCCGTGGTTACCGGCTGGGACCCTGGGCGCTACCGGCCGCGACCGGTCGCCGCACGGCGACGATGCTCCGCCGGGGCGAGCCGCCGGCCACGGCGCCCGCAATCACGGTGATCGTACGACTCTTGGCCCGGCCTCCCCCGCGGCGCAAGCCAACGAAAGGAATCCGCGCGTCCGGCTCGCATCTTGCCGCTCTCTTGCTCGAGAACGTCTCCCTTCCGCGGAGCGCGCGGCGCTCGATCGGGGGAGCCATGAACCCTCGGCGTCTCGTCCTGCTGGTCTCGTTCGCGGGCGCGCTGTCGGCGCTCACTGCACCGATCCCTTCGGCGCACGCAGCGGGGGACCGAGCCGTGGGCGACGCGCGGCTGGTCGACGACCTCGCGCCGAGCGGGCCGCCAGTCGCCACCACCTCCCTCGACTGGGTGAGCATCCCCGACCTCGGCGAGACCATCACGGTGGAGCTCACGAGTGACTTGATCGCGAGCCTGTGCGCCGAGGCCTTCGCCGCGCCCGACGGCGCGCGCCTGTTCGCTCGCGTCGTGGTCGACGGCAGCCCCACCAGCCCGGCGGACGTCGTGCTGACGAACCGATACGTGGCCGAGACCCATTGCCACTCGTTCGTGCTCGAGAGCGTGCTGCCGGGGACTCACACGATCCAGCCCCAGTGGTCGGTCGATGGCGGCGCCACGGCGTACCTGGGTGATCGAACCGCCACGTACACCTGGGCCACGCGGAGCTCGAACGAGGTGCGGGTGAAGCAGGTCAGCATCGAGGGGCCTTACCTCTCGACCACGTCGACCTCGTTCGTCGACATGCCGAACATGTCGCTCACGATCGATCCGAGCGTCACCAGCGATCTGGCGATCTCGTTCAGCGGGCGCGTCTACGGCATCGGGAACTCGCTCTGGATCCAGGCGTTGGTCGATGGCGTGACCGCCGGGCCGGGACAGGTGCTTGCGACGGACGTCGAGGTGTCGACGCTCCGCGCATTCAATTTCGTGGTCAAGGACGTTGCGCCGGGGACCCACACGGTCACGATTCAGTGGCGCGGCGGAAGCAACGGCACACCGGGAACGATGTACGTCGGGGACCGCTCCACCAAGGTGATCGCGGTCAAGGCGTCGAGCACCACCTACGCCGACTCGTTGATGCTCGACTCGAACGTGATCGGCTTCCCCACCGTGGTGTGGACGAACGTTCCCGGGATGAGCGGCACGATCGATGTTTCTCAGGCGCCGGGACCGCCAGCGCCGACGCCGAAAGCGAACCTGGTGGTCCAATTCAGCGCGGCGGCCGCCGTCGCCGGAACCGACGCGATGTTCGCCCGCGCATTGCTCGACGGATCTCCGATGACCCCCGGCGACGTCGAGATGGCGTCCGTCGAGTCCGCGGGCGTCTACGATTTCGATTTCCTGCAGACGAACGTGTCCGCCGGCTCCCACACGATCGACGTCCAGTACCTCATGAACACGGCATCGGGCGGGCTCGTCGTCGTCGCCAACTCGACGCTCACCGCCTACGCGATCTCGACCAGCGCCGCGGGCGCCTGCACGCCGGCGCTGGCGCTCGCCTGCGAAGACTCCGACACGCGCGAGAACGACGACTACGGCAGCACCGACAACCTCGACACCTACTCGTGCTCGACCTTCAGCTACGACGGCCCGGAAGTGGTCTACGAGTTCACCTCGCCTGGGCCGGCGAAGGTCACCGTCACCATGACGCCGACCACCAACGACCTCGATCTGTTCGTGCTCGGGGCGGGCGAGTGCTCGGCGCAGGCGTGCGTCGGCTCGAGCACCCACGGGGGCATCGCGTCCGAGACGGTCACGCTGCCGGTGGCCGAGGGAGCGAAGCGCTTCTTGGCCGTCGACGGCTACCTCGGGCGCGTGAGCCCGTACACGATCTCCGTCCATTGCGAGTCGACGCTGATCTTCGCCGACGGCTTCGAGACCGGAAACGTGTTCCGCTGGTCGTCGCATCTGCCGTGAATCGCGCGTGTGAGCGCAGCGGGCATGCTCGCCGCGGCACTCGTCGGCGCCGCGAAACAGCCCGGATCCTCGGCGTCACGGGACGGTTCACGCAGGCTCGCTCGCCGGTTGACGCACCCGCGGACTGTCGCGGATAGTCCAGCCGTTCCACTCGCGCCTGTAGCTCAGCCCGGATAGAGCATCGGACTTCGAATCCGCAGGTCGGGGGTTCAAATCCCTCCAGGCGCGCCCCTCGTACAGTCGTGTCACGGGTGTCTCGCGCATCGACGAGTCGGCACGTAGGCAGCCGGTCGGCGATCGTCGGAAGTTGCTCTCGTTTGGAAGAGGCGGAGCAAGCTTGCTCGCTGCAAGCGGTGGTTCCGAGTTTCCTCGAGCGGTATGATGGGGCCACGATGCCAACGCTACGAGCGTCAGGACGTACTCGGCGTAGTTCAGGACACCCTCGACGTCGATCTCCGAAGTCGCGTCGCTTAGCTCCATGCGCGCGAGAGCCAGCTCCTCGCTCAGTCGGTTGCTCTCCTTCGTGTAGGCCGACTCGTCGATCTCCTTCGCGTAGATGAAGGCGTGCAAGAGCTTCGTCTTCCGATCCTCGATCGTGGCTACTCGCAGCTCGAGGCCGCGTCGGATGATTCGCACATCCTCGTGCGTGGGATCCCAGGTCTTGATCACGAGGTCTTTGAAGATCCGCATGAAGGGCGCTTTCGGCTGCATGGCAAGTAGGTACGCCTCGAACAGACTCTCGAGCTCGTCGCGCCCGACGTTCACCGCGCGGCAGCCGATCTTCCGACAGCGGTAGTACGGGTAGACGCGAGAGCGTCCCGTTGACCAGGCCGCGGTCAGTGGCTGGTCGCACGATGCGCATCTCACGAAGCGACGAAGCGGGAAGTCCGGATGGTCGTGCTGATTGCCGCGACCTTGCCGGCCGTACCGACCAGCCAGGACGGCCTGCATGCGATCGAACGTCGCCTCGTCGACGATCGGGTCGAAGTCGCCTCGCGACTCTAGTCCCCACTTCGGGATGCGGATGATCCCCTTGTGGATCGGGTTGGTGAGTAGGCGTTCTACGGCTTGACCGGAGAGGACCTTGCCCTTCCTGCCGCGGAGGCCCAGATGCTTGAACCGTGTCTCGCCAGTCGTGGACACGACGACCCGAGCCGCCGAAGCCCGCGAACGGATTTCGCGGGTATTCAGCTACCTGACGGAGTACGGCTGCACGACGAATACCCATCCCGAGGATCCATGCGTTCTTCGGGACAGACTGTTCGCGTCCAGTTCGCATTGGGCGCTTAGCCTCGCCCGTTGGGCCTCGTGCAGAGTGGCGGTGCTGGAAATTGCCTGATGCGGTACGCTTTTTCATCGAAGACCGTCCGGCAGGTTCTACCCGGCGGGATGCGCGGATCCGATGGCTCGAACTCATCGCCCCACGGCCGGTTCCCGAGCGATCTACGTGGTGCTGGCCCTCCTATTGCTCGGTGGGCTGGCTACTTTCGTCGTCTGGCTGGCGGCATCGGGCGTCGCTACGCAGGTCGGGACGGAGCTGGCCCACAGGTGGCTGAACCTCTCGAGCACGGTGCGCAGCGCCATGTGGGCAACTTGCTGTGGTGCGGGCGTCGCCCTGACAGCCCTCGGGATTCGGCGTCGGCAGCGCAAGAAAGGCGTCGCCGCCGTTGCGGACCTGCGCACCGTTGGGCCACGCACAAGGCTCCGTCCCTCGGCTCATCCCCCTACACCCGTTGATTCCTTCGAGGCGAAGCACCCACAACACGCCCACGATGGCAGTCGAGCGTGGCTTGCCGTCGAGCGCGAGAGGTACGGCCCGCAGCCGGAGAAGCACGCGGATCCCAAGCCGTCTCACGTCACGCGGCTCGCACAGGAGCCGCCTGACGAGGCGCGTGACCGAGGTAGAGAACAGCGCGGCGGTGACGCCGAGGAACGACGCTCAGCGCCCGAACAGGCGCGTGGCGCGGCCAATCCCCGGAAGCCGCCGCCGCTCTCGCTCCTCGACGTCCCTCGCGACCCAGCGCCTGCAACGATTCTCTCGCGCGCGGCGACGGATCAAGCGTCGGCCGTACTGACACCGGCTCCCCCGCCGCCGCCGAAGCGCGAGTTACCCGAACCGCCAGCGGCGCGGTCAGTCGTCGGTTCGAGCCCGGCGGCGGCGGTCCAGGGCCAGGATGCCGCTCAACAGGCCACGCCCCTGACAGCGCCGCTGGCTGCCATCCGACGATTCGTGTTCGGTTCGGGGAGTCCATCGACAACATCCACGACGCCAACCGAGTTGGCTGATCGGCTCTGGTATCCACAGGGCCGGTCCGTGCGTGTCGGTTCCGACCTCATTCCGGACGGGATGCTCTACGTCGGCGAAGGACTCCCAAGCGTCAGCGGGGGCTTCGCCACGGAAGCAGCGCTCCTCGATCCGAAGCTGCCGCGAGCGCTCTCGCCAGCAGGCGTGGCGCCTAACATCCCCTACTGGCCGAACTATGCCGGGCTCAGCCCCGAGGCGCGCGGCTACTACGTCCGCTGGCTACTCAACGGCCGCTGCGATCCCGCAACGCCGGTGGGCTACGTCTTCCTATTCTTCTATGGGATCGAGCGTCGGCTGCTTGCCGATTCAGAGTCATCGGAATCGGCGCGATCCGAGACTCCGGCGCTTCTGGCGGAGGTGGAACGCCTCCTAACCATCTACGGCCAGAATGGATCGTTTCGCAGCTACGCCACCGACTTCCTCAACACCATCCGCGCCGAGCGTGGGCTCGAGGTGCCCCTCGATCTCACCTCCACGCTCAGCGGTCGTAGTCCAGAGCTTCCCCTCGGCATCCGGGTTGGTGTTGGGCGCTTCATCGCAGCCGCTCAACCAATCCCTGCGGACTGGGCTCTGGCGTGGGTATGTCGAGATCCCGAAACCCGGCTCGGCACGGTCGCGCGGCGATGCAGAGACGAGCTTCGCGAGCTCTTCAAGCACCGGTATCAAGCCGAGTTCGGTGCAGGGATGACGCTCGAACCCAACAAGACGAGGCTTGCGCTGGCGTACCGCTGCGCGAGCCCTTCGTTCGCCGGATCGACCGTCACGGTTCGAGTCGGCGATCTACCTGATATCGCTCCGCTCTCGAAGCCCGTGAATTCGTTGCGGACCTTGCTCGAAAGCTGCGCCGACGATCTCGAGGGGTTCTCACGCCTGCTCGGACGAAGCCCTGCCGAAGCGAGCTCGATCCGAGCGCTCGCGCTCCTTCCGAAGGAGCTTGTGCTGTCTCGTGAGACCCCTGAGCTAACGGAGCTCCGGGATTGGCTCGAGGGGCTCGTGCCTGCCGACGAGCCGAGGCTCGTGGTCGCCCGAGAGCTCTTCTCACGCCTCGCACTGGACTCGGCCGAAATCAAAAAAACAGACGCCACCGACACAGCGCGGCTTCTGGAACGCCTGGGAGTCGGCACGAGCCCGATGCGGTTCGGTACGCGGGGAGTACCCAAGCTCGATGAGCCAATCGCCTTCGCAGGCCTGCGAGCGAGGAAGGCGTTCCGACCGGCGCATTCCACCTGCCGCCGCGGTGGTGTGTTACGGCTCGCCGCCGAAGTCGCGGCGTGTGACGACGAGATCAACGAGGCGGAACAGCAGGAGCTCGAGGCGCAGCTCGAACGAGCCCTCGATCTCGATCCTGGCGAACGCCGACGGCTTCGCGCTCACCTCAAGTGGTTGGTGGTCGCACGTCCGGGCTTCGCCGGCCTCAAGAAGCACCTCGAGCGTCTCGACGCCGGCGGGCGATCGCGGATCGCTCAGTACGCAGTCGCCATCGCGGCTGCCGACGGGCACGTGGATTCAGCCGAGATCAAGACGCTGCAGAAAATCTATCGCGCACTTGAGCTCGAGCCGGACCAGGTGTTCGCCCATGTCCACGACGCGCAGGCGATGCCGACAAGAGTACCGACCGAGCCGGTCACGATCAGGGAGGCAGATCCTGCTCCGCCGGGTTTCCGCGTTCCAGACGCGTCCCCGATCTCGAGAGAGGGCGTGCTCCTAGACCGCCGCGCCATCGAGCGCAAATTGGCCGAGACGGCTGAGGTGTCGAGCCTTCTGTCTCGGATTTTCGTCGATGACGAAGCTACCGCCGCACCTTCGAGTGTGTGTGGCCCACATGACAGCGCGGCGCAAGCCCCGGATACTCCGGCGGCGGTTGTCGTGGCTGGACTCGATGGGGCAGGAACGGCCCTCCTTCGCGCACTCGCTGATCTTCAATCCATCGGTCGTTCCGATTTTGAGGCGCTTGCGGCCGAGCGTGGGATGTTGCCCGATGGCGCCATCGAGGCACTCAACGAAGCCGCCTTCCGGCGTTGCGACGAGCCGGCGCTCGAAGGCGACGATCCCATCGAGGTGAACGCAGCCGTGATCAAGGAGATGCTTCGATGAATTCCCCCGAACGGATTCGCCCCAAGGTGCGCGACGCGATCCTCCAGTCGCTCCGCGCCGGAGTCGTCCCGCGTGTGGGACAGGCTCATATCCAAGTGGGCCGAGCCGACGAGGTGAAGGCGCTCCTCCAAGACGTCGAGCGCATCGGTGATGGCGGTTCTGCGATTCGATTCGTGATCGGTCCTTATGGATCCGGCAAGACGTTCTTCCTTCATCTCGTGCGGTCGATCGCGCTCGAGAAGGGGCTGGTGACGGTCCATGGTGATCTGAATCCCGATCGCCGTCTCCACGCGACCGGGGGACAGGCACGCGGTCTCTATCAGGAGTGGATGAGAAACCTCGCCACGCGCACCAAGCCCGACGGGGGTGCGGTCGCGAGCGTGGTCGAGCGTTTCGTGTCGACCGCCCTGGCTGAGGCCAAGACCCGCTCCGAATCGCCCGAAGTTGTGATCCGCGAGCGGCTCGGGGAGCTGACGGAGTTCGTGGGCGGGTATGACTTCGCCGAGGTGATCGCCGCCTACTGGCGTGCACACGATACGGGCGACGACAGCTTGAAATCGAATGCGATCCGCTGGCTCCGGGCGGAGTTCTCGACCAAGACGGACGCCCGTTCAGCCCTCGGCGTGCGAACGATCATCGACGACGACAACGGATACGACAGCCTCAAACTCATGGCGCGGTTTGTCCGCCTTGCCGGCTACGGGGGCCTCTTCGTCTGCGTCGACGAGTTGGTGAACCTGTTCAAGCTCGGGAGCGGTCGGGCTCGGTCCGCAAACTACGAGCAGATCCTGCGGATTCTCAACGACTCGCTCCAGGGGGTCGCCGTTGGCTTGGGCTTCATCATGGGCGGAACCCCCGAGTTCCTCCTCGACACCAGGAAGGGTCTCTACAGCTACGAGGCACTACGCAGCCGGCTCGCGGAGAACTCGTTCCTCTCGGGCGGCCTGGTCGATCTCTCCGGCCCGGTCTTGCGTCTGACGAACCTGGCCCCCGAAGACCTCTACGTGCTTCTAGGCAAGATCCGGCACGTGTACGCCGGCGGTGAGCCCACGAGGTACCTGATCCCAGACGACGGGCTCACCGCCTTCATGCAGCACTGCTCGCAACGGATCGGCGAGGCCTACTTCCGCACACCGCGCAACACGATCACGGCCTTCATCAACCTCCTCGCGGTGCTCGAGCAAAACCCCGGAGTCCAGTGGCCCGACCTTGTTGGCCAGGTCAGTATCGGCACCGAGGACAATCCGGATCTCGCCCTGCCAACGGGCGAGATCACCGATGATGCCGATGACGAGCTCGCCACCCTCCGGATCTGACGCGGGGACTTCGACCATCTTCGACCTTCTCCACGAGGGGGTCCGGCGATGGATCTACGAGCGACGCTGGCGGGAGCTGCGCCCGATCCAGGAGCGCACGGCCCGGCTCGTGCTTTCCGGTGATCAGGATGTGCTCGTCTCCGCTGCCACGGCCGGCGGCAAGACCGAGGCCGCCTTCCTGCCGATCGCCTCCCGTCTCGCGGAGGTGCGCGACCCCGGCTTCGCGTGCCTCGCGGTCATCCCTCTCAAGGCCCTCATCAACGACCAGCATCCTCGTCTCGAAGCACTCTTTGCTGGGGTCGGCATCGAGGTCCATCGGTGGCATGGCGACGTGTCCGCCAGCGCCAAGCGGAAGCTCAAGCTCAAGCCGGCCGGGGTCTTGCTGATCACGCCGGAGTCGCTCGAGGCCCTCTTCGTGCTGCAGGGGCCGAAGATTCCAGCGCTGTTCGCATCCCTTCGATTCGTGGTCGTCGATGAAGTCCACTCCTTCATCGGAACTGAGCGCGGGCGGCAGCTCCAGTCGCTACTCCACCGAGTCGAGCTCGGGATCGGCCGCCGCGTACCGCGGCTTGCCCTCTCCGCCACGCTTGGCGACCTGAGCCTTGCCGCGGAGTTTCTGCGCCCGGGCCAGGCGGCTGCGGTCGCGCGGGTCACCGATGACGGGGGCGGAACGGCGATCCGACTACTGATCAAAGGATACGAGCACCGTACGCCGATGCCGCCGCCCCAGTCGGCGCTCACGGGGGAACCGAGTGCCGACGAAGTCGACGACCAGGCCGACATCCGGGACATCGCGCGTCACATGTTCGCCAAGCTCCGAACGACGAACAATCTGATCTTCGCGAACAGTCGCGCTCGCGTATACCGGGCCGACCACCCCGGCGGCTCTCGGAGACCGCTCGCGTTCCGAACGAGTTCTTCCCGCATCACGGGAGCCTCGCTCGAGAGATCCGCGAAGAGGCCGAGCGACGGATGAAGAATGAGACTCTGCCGGCCAACACGTGCACGAGCACGCTCGAGCTCGGGATCGACGTAGGCCTGGTCAGCGCAGTCGCGCAGGTCGGCTGCCCACCGAGCGTTTCGTCGATGCGACAACGGCTCGGACGTTCGGGGCGCCGAGGCAACCAGCCGGCCACGCTCTGGTTGTACGTCACCGAGCCCGAGATCGTGGCGACCTCCCGCCTGATCGACCGGCTGAGGCAGGAACTCGTTCAGGCGATCGCGATGGTCGAGCTCCTGAACGAGTCCTGGTGTGAGCCGCCCGATGTCGGGCGGCTACACCTCTCGACACTCGTCCAGCAGCTTCTCTCTCTCGTCGCCCAGCACGGTGGGATCCGACCGCGCGAAGCATGGGTTGCGCTCTGCGGAAACGGCGCGTTTCGACGGATCGACTGCAGTTCGCGACGCTCGTCCGCGAGCTCGGCCGCCGCGAGCTGCTGACTCAGACCTCGGATGGCGATCTGGCGCTCGGGCTCGTCGGTGAACGGATCGTAGACCACCAGCAGCTCTTCTCTGCGTTCAGCTCCCGAGGAATACCGGCAGGCTCGAGGCTCACGGCAGGCCGCTCGGCACGATGCCGATCACGCAGCCGGTCTACCCGGGGCTCTACCTGATTCGGCGGCCGTCGCTGGCGCGTCGAGACCGTCGACCCGCAGGCTCGATTCGTCCAGCTGGCGCCCGCCGGCGCGGGTTTCCGGAGCTGCCCAGCTTCGCTGGGGTGGGTGCACGAGTTCACGATCGCGTACGCGAGAAGATGCGACGGATCCTGAGTGGGGAGCGCTCGCCCCAGTACCTTGATTCGACCGCGAGTCGCCTGCTCGCTCAGGCGCAGACGACCTACCGTGATCACGCGCTGGCGCGCGAGACCGTTGTTGCCGATGGTTCCGACACGCTCGTATTCCCCTGGGCCGGCGATCGGGTCATCCACACGCTAATGGTGGCACTCGCGGATCGAGGCCTCGACGTCACGAGCGTCGGCCTGGCGCTATCGGTCACCGATTCCAGTCCGGAGGTTGTGCGCGCTGCGTCGCGAGCCCTGCTCGACGCGGGCCCACCCGAAGCAGTCTCCATCGCCCGGCGAGTCCAGAATCAGGTAGAGGAGAAGTACGATCAGTTTCTTCCAGCCGACCTTCTCGCGGTCGACTACGCATCCAGGGCACTCGACGTAGACGGCGCCTGGCGTCGACTCGCCGAAATCGCGCGGTAGCGACGACTCTCCCGCCCGTGTTGCGTACTGCTGTGGCACGACGCTATCGGGGTGCCGGGCAGCGAACGTGAGGGCGGATGCCAGCGCCTACGACTCGGGGTCAGGGGCGCCAGGGAGAATGCCGCCGCAGTGGGGACACGACGCTTGCTTCCTGCGTGCCGCGATCCCTTCCTCGATCAACCCCGCACCGAGAATGCCGGCTGGTAAGGCGAAGAATCCAATCCCCAGCACCGCGATCACCGACGCGACCAATTTTCCGAGGTCCGTCACAGGGTAGGTGTCGCCGTAGCCCACCGTCGTCAGGGTCATCACCGCCCACCACATCGACGCGGGGATACTCGTGAACACCTCCGGCTGAGCTTCGGACTCCGCGTGGTACATCAGCGACGCCGCGAGGATCAAGAGAACGAAGAGAACAGCGAACGTGAGCACCAGTTGCTCGCGTTGACGGCGGAACGCAGCAGCCATGTGCTGCATCGCTCTCGAATACCGACCCAGGCGGGCAAGGCGAAACGTGCGGAGGAGCCGGAACACCCGAACGAACCGCGCGTCGAGCGGCAGCGCCGCCAAGTAGAACGGGAGGATCGCGGTCAGGTCGAGAAGAGCCATCGGCGACAGCGCGAATCTGATCCGCCCCGCCACCGGGGACGACCATCGTGGATCCTCGACGCACGACCAAATCCTGACCAGGTACTCCGCCGAAAAGATGGCGACTGAAACCACCTCGAACCGGTCGAACGCGACCGGTGCCATCCGGTAGACGCTGCCCACGGTGCCGATCACGGCCGCCGCCACGTTGAGACCAATCAGCATCATCAAGGCGCCGCCCACGGCCTGAGCCACCCGGTCTCCAGCCGGACGTGACTCCAGTAGGTCGAAGCAGCGTCGTCGAAGCGTCACCTAGGGATCTCGCTAAGACCGAACCCGCCGGAAACACGCGCAGCGGCGGGTTGTGCGCAGGTAATCCTAGGAACCGGCGGCGGTCTGCGCAAGGCGAACCGCATGACGGCGCTCCCGGCCTTGGCCAGGTTGGCGAGGATCTCGCGCGCTTCCTCGCACGTGATCTCGCGGCCGTACAGCGGGCTCCGGATCTTGATCGTGTAGTCGATGCCTGATGATCACGTTGTGGCACTGACGCGATGAGCGTCGGCGGCTCGGGTGGTGCGGTGTTAGCGGCGTTTCCATCGCCGCGGATCGCGGCTCGCGTGCATCACGCCAGCGACGACGATCGTCGCAACCGAAGACGACCGGCCTTCGTGTGGTCGGACCGTCGGTCTCCGCTCGTGAACCAATGGCCGCGGGTCGTGGCGGGTCGAGGGACGATCCGCGGAACCGTCACGGACGATCGCGCGCCCAGAACGATCGTCCGGCACCTTCCCACAGTCGCTGCGCCTGCCCGGTGGCGAGATCGACGAGGCCGAGCGCTGTGTTCCCCAACCCGGTGAACACGATCTGGCCGGTCGCCGTCACCGCGAGGTGCTCGATGTCGGGTTCCAGGACCGCGACCTGCGTGACCTTGTGTGTGTGGAGGTTCATCGCGATCAACGAGTCGTAGACCGTCAGGAAGAGCAGCTGACCCGTCGGGTCGAGAGCGATGGCCGTGGGGCGGACGACGTCCGAGGCCCAGTCGCCGAGCGTGAGCTCACGCGCGCGATGAGCCGAGCGATCGACTTCGTAGACGCGATCGGCGAGCAGGTACGCCGCGCCGCATCGCGCAGCGAGCTCGACCTCGTAGGCGTAGTCGACGGAGGTCGGACCGTCGCGGCCGGCGCCGCGGACTTGCGGCGCTGGCTCGTGGCCGAATCCGATCGCGTCAGGCGGAATCACGGCGGTGGGGCTCGACGGCGCGTAGCTGGGGAATTCACCGGCGGCGACGAGCTCGCGGCCACCGTCACACGATGCGAGATCGACCGCCCAGTCGTTCGATTGAGCGACACCCGGCGTCAGTGCCCCGGAGTCGAGATCGACGCGCGACACGTTGCTGCTGACCACGCGCGTCAGTCGGTCTTGGAACGAGTGCGCCGTGACGAGGACGAGCTCGTGCGGGGCGTCGAGCCACGCCAGCGAAAGCGCGTCCCACACGCCGAACGGGCGCTTCAGGGTTCCGGCGTAGGGCGGCGGAAGGTCGGCGCCGTTCGCCAGCTCGATCCGGCGAAGTCGATCGCTCGCTGGTCTCGGGTCCGCCACGATCGCGCTGCTTCCGTCGCCGTCGAGCGTGAGCGCTGCGGGCGCGCCCATTCCCGACACGAGCCGCGTGGCGCTGTGTGTGGTGGCGTCGTACTCGAAGACGTCGGACCCTGCGGCGAACCACATGTGATCGCAGCTCGCGTTGGTGGCGAGCGGCCCCACGGGATCGCCGAGGGAGAGGTCGCTCGGTACCTGGACCGTCGTGACGCGCTCGAGGGTCACGGGATCGAGACCGTCGAAGACGACCTGGTAGCCCGGCGCGGCCGCGTCACTCGCGACTCCGGGAGTGTGACCGCGGAAGAGCACGGTCCCGCCGCACCCGAACGAAAGCGTCTCCGCGCGCCCGTCCGCAGCGCCGTCGACGAGCGAGCCGTCGGTGAGATCGCAGCGCCGCAGCGTTCCCTGAGGCTGGCTGATGTACGGAATGCTGAGCTCGCTGGTTTCGTAGAGCCAGCGGCCCGAGGGGTCGACGGCAGCCGGCAAGAGTTCCGCGCAGGTGTCGAGACGTTCGCGAGCGCCGGTCGCCACGTCGATGCGGTCGATGCCGCCGTTCCAGACGAAGAGATGCTTCGCGCCGGCATCGCCCAGGAATCCCCGTCCCGAGATCGAGGCCTCGAGAGTCGAGGAGTCGCCGGATGCGATGGTCACGCGGCGGACGAGCCCGCCCGAGATCATCGGCCCGGTGTACGTCGACGGCGGGTAGTCCTCGGGCGCGGCCTGTCCTTGAAGGGTGAGCGCCGTCGCACCGTTGCCCTCGCTCACGAGACCGACGAAGAATCCTGGGATGCGATTCAGCTCGCCGCTCGCGAGGTCGAGCAGCGCGAGCCGCCCGGCGCCGCGCTCCAAGATCAAGAGATGGCGTTCATCGCCCGACACCATGATCTCTTTCGGGTTCGAGAGCCCGCGCGCCGTCTCGGTGCCGAGGAGGATCGGCGTTGCCGGCAGTGGATACGGCGACTCGGAGGAGCTTCCGCCGCACGCCGCGGTGAATGCGAGCGCGAGCGTGAGCGAACGCGCGCACGCATGGATCCAGTGGTGCGAGCCACCGATCATGAGCACCCTCATCGCAGATGGACGGCACACGCTCCATCCGCCACATGCGAGCCCCCGTCACGCCGGGATCGGACGTGGACCGGCAACAACCACTAGCGTCAGCCACGAAAGCATGCGCATGACGAGGCGGCAAACGAGGCGAGGACGGGCGGCTCGCCGCAGGAGCCGCGGCACGAATCGTGGGCATGCACCCCTTTTCGATCAACGGCGTCACGGGCTCGAGCGCCGTCGCGATCGCGAGCGTCCCGCAGGCGAGCGTCGCGCGTCCGCGGGACGTTCCTCGCGGGCTGGTGGGGCGCCGATTGGCGTCGCTGCGACCGCAGTCCGTGCGCGAATCGTCTGCCGAGGGTGGATCGCGTGGGGATGTGCGGCCTCTGCGCACGAGCTGCCTGGGCGAAGCCCGTAATGCGGGACGGGCTCCTGACGCGTGTTGCCGCAACGCCCATCGCGGCGCCTGCGCCGGTCACAGCGCGCTGCGCGGACGCGCTCGATGACAGCGGCTCGTGCCCGCCTTCACGGTGCGGCGGCGGCTTCGAAGATTCGGGCGAAGCCTTCGACGAGCTGTTCGTCGGAGTAGAGCAGGGGATCGTCGACGCTCTCGACCATCCCCTTCATCGTGAGGAGCCCGATCGCGGCGAGGTTCGCGAGGAACGCCATGAGGCGGGGCTCGACGGGCGCTCGGCTCGGGCGCCTCTTCCGATCCTCGGTCAGCCGCTTCGCGGCGCCGGCGTACCAGAGGTCGTTGAGCGGGCGGATGCGCGCGAACTGGTGGGCGTCGAAGTGGAGCGCGCCGTTGCCGGCGACCTGCCCCTGGAGGAACGCGAGTCGGAAGTCGTCGATGCGCGGTGCGAAGACGCGGACGGTCTCCTGGATGATCGCGCGTAGCGCCTGGCCGCCGTCCCGCGCCGCCTCGACGGCGTCGTGGACGGCGCGCGCATGGGTCTCGAGGGCGCGAAACACGAGCTCGAACAGGATCGCGTCCTTCGACGGGTAGTAGTAGTAGAGCGCGGTCTTCGTCACCCCGACCTCCTGGGCGACGGCGTCGAGGGTGGTGGCCGCGATGCCGTTGCGCATCAGCACGCGGCGCGCGCCCTCCAGGATCTCCTCGCGTGATTGCTCGCGGCGCCGCTCGCGGCGGGCGATTCTCGGGTTGGCGTCGGTGCGCGCTGGGGACGCGTTGCGGCGCTTGGCGGGGCTCGTGGCGCGTTTCGGTGCGGATCTCATGATGGGAGTCTACCGTGATGCGTGTAATTTGACCAACGGTAGGTTTTTATTGCGCACGGTCGATGATCGTGTTATCCATGGATTCACGAGCGCGCGCGAAGCGCCTCGCTCATGTCCCGACGAAAGGAGCCCAACCATGAAGACCTCCACGCACGAGATCGCCGACCGCATCTACCGCATCTCCACCGTCGTCCCGGAGGCCGCCCCCGGCGGCTTCACGTTCAATCAGTTTCTCGTCGACGCCGATCAGCCGCTGCTCTTCCACACCGGCCCACGCCGCATGTTCCCGCTGGTGTCGGAGGCGGTGGGGCGCATCGTGCCGCTCGAGCGGCTGCGATGGATCACGTTCGGTCACGTGGAGTCCGACGAATGCGGCGCGATGAACCTGTTCCTCGCCGCCGCCCCGCGCGCCGAGGTCGCGCACGGCGCGATCGGCTGCATGACCTCGCTCGAGGACCTGTGCGATCGGCCGCCGCGGAAGCTCGACGACGGCGAGGTGCTCGATCTGGGCGGCAAGCGAGTCCGCCACCTGGACACGCCGCACGTTCCGCACAACTGGGAGGCGCGCGTCCTCTTCGAGGAGACCACCAAGACGCTCTTCTGCGGCGATCTCTTCACTCACCTCGGCGATGGTCCGGCGCTGACCGAAGGCGACATCGTCGGCCCCGCGCTCGCCGCGGAGGATGTCTTCCACGCCACCTCGCTCACGGCCGCCACCGGCCCGACGATCCGCCGGCTCGCGGCGCTCGAGCCGCGGACGCTCGCGATCATGCACGGCTCGTCGACGCAGACGCGCTGCGCCGAATCGCTCGCCAGCCTCGCCGACGCCTACGACGCGATGCTCGCACGCGGCTGAGAACCGGGATCCACCACCCCGAAGTCGCCGTTGGCGAGAGCACGACTCTCGCCAACGGCCCGAGTGCCGCCACGCTGGCCGGCCGGATCGCGGCACCGCTCGGCGGGTGCCGACGCGCCTCACGACGCGCAGCTTCGAAATGCGCGGCGCAGGGCTTCGAAGGCCGGCTTTCGCGATCCGTCGCTGCGCACCAATCCCCAGTAGGGCTCGATTCGCTCGAACAGCGTCTCGCCCTGGAACCAGCGCATCCGCCCCTCGGGCGAGCAGAGGTTGTAGTAGTAGTAACCATTCGCGCCGCTGCGGATGGTGGCCTCGATCGCGCGCTCGATGTATCGAACCTGGCCTTCCTCGCTGAACCCGCGATAGGCCGGCGCGGTGGGATAGCCGGCCTCGAGCACCATCACGGGCTTGCCCGCGGCGACGTCCAGCGCGGTCGCGGTGGTGCGCGCAACCTTCGCGCCGCGGGACCAATGGCCGAGGACGTAGTCGGGGTAGGCGTCGATCCCGATGACGTCGAGACGGTCGCGCCAGCGCGCGATGTCGCGGGTCCAGTGCATCCCCGGCAGCAGTCGGATGTCGGTCACGAAGTTGTGCGAGACCCGGGCCGTCGGGCTCTCGGTCTTCACGGCCTCGCGCAGCGTGTCGAGGATCGCGGTGAGGAACGACCAGCTCCACCACGAGCCACCGAGTCGCCAGCGAACGAACGTCCGGGTCTCGCCGGCGCCGTTGAGCTCGTTCTCGAGCTGCCACAGCGAGACGCGGTCGCGGTACCGCCGCACGACCGCTCGCGCGTGAAGCAGCAGGTGCGCGAGGTAGCCCTCGCGTCCCACGATCGACGGGATGAACTTCATTCCGCTGGTCGGGTGCTCGAAGCTCGGTAGCGCGAAGTGGTAGCCGCCCCCCAAGACCAGGTGCAGCTCGATGCCGGCTGCGGTACACGCGTCCACCAGGTGGTCGTAGGCAGCCCAGCCGTGATTCTCGTCGCGGGCGTAGTCTTCCACTCGCTGATCCGTCACCTCGTGCCTGCCGAGCAGCGGTTGGGCGATGACGGGCTCGACGACTCCCCAGTGGATCCACGGGCGCCACGCGTTCGCGCCCAGCTCGACCAGATGAGCCACGGCCTGGTCGATGCGCTGCTGCACGGCGAGCCCGCGATTCCAGGGGTAGAGCGAGTGGAAGAAGTTCATGTGGCTGAAGCCCAGCCGGACCTGGTTCCCGAGATCGACCACGGCCACCCTCCCACACCCTCCCGCCGCCTGTGTTGGCGGCAGCGGACACCGGTATAGCCGCCCGCCGGCGACGGTCGCGGCAGTCCGCTCGACCGCTGCCGATGGCGACGCGGTGCTAGGGCTGCGTCAGAAGCCGAGGCCGAGCGCGTGGGCGCGGTCGAGGTGCGCTCGGCGCGCACAATCGTCGGCGCCGTAGACCGCGTAGAACGTCTCGCGCTCCACCCGCTGGATGCCGGGATAGCGCAGCGCGTACTCGTCGATGAGCGCGGTCATCGCGTCCTTCAGGCCCGCTTGGTAGGCCTGCTCGTCGAAGATCGTCGTCTGGATGATCAGCGCCTTGGTGTGCTCGAGCAGTGGGATGCGGCCGTGGATGTCGCCGCGCCACCCTTGCGGCGTGAGACCGAACGCGAAGCCGAGCGTGAAGACGCGCTCGATCCAGCCTTTGAGGATCGCCGGAAAGCCCACGAAATAGACCGGCGCGATGAAGGCGAGCGCATCGGCTGCAGCGACCTTGGCTTGCTGCTCGGCCACGTCGCGTGGCGGGCCGAGGGCGCGGATGCGGCGCACCAGCTCGCGATCGTTCCGGTCGCCCATCCAGCGTTTCACCATCCAACGGCGCAGCGGGTTCTGAGCGCCGTCGAGGATGGCCTGACGGATGTGCATGTCGGCGAGCACGTCGTCCGGCACGCTGTCGTCGATCCAGCACGGGCGGTCGCGGTCGCGCAGCACGGGATCGAAACCGATCGCGTGCAGGTCCACGACATCCACGGCGTGCCCCGCCTCGCGCAGACCGTCGGTGAAGCGCCCCAGGATGGCGTGGCAGAACGAGCGCGGGTGATGGTGAGCATAGATGGTCAGGACGCGCATGGTTCCTCCCCGGATGTCGATCCCCGCTGCCGCGCGCGTGCGGCGAGCGGTGCGAGGCGACGGCGAGCGCACCGAGCACCGCCCGAAGGAGTGAAGCGGGCGGGCCCCGCCCTGCGCCGGGCGCGGGATGGATCGGTCACGTGGTGGATGGCTGGAACCAGCTTTCGACTTTCGAACGTGACGGCACACCGCCCGCGTGGACCACCTGGCCGTCGATGACGACACCGGGTGTGGCGAGGATCCCGAAGCGAGCGATGTCCTGGATCTGATCGACCTTGCTGAGCGTGATCGGCACCCCTTTGCGCTTCGCCACGTCCTCGACGAGCTGGATCGTCGCGCGGCAATTCGAGCAGCCGGTTCCGAGCACCTGGACGTTCTTCACGAGCGCCTCCTTCACAGCACCGCGTTGAACACGTAGCCGACCAGCAGGATGCCGGTCGCGACGATGCCGACGAACGCGGCGATCAGCGGTGGCTTGAGCACCTTGCGCAGAATCACGATCTCGGGGAGCGAGAGCGCGATCACGCTCATCATGAACGCGAGCACCGTCCCGAGCGCCGCGCCCTTCGAGAGCAGCGCCTCGACCACGGGGATGATCCCCGCGGCGTTCGAGTACATCGGCACGCCGATCAGCACCGACGCCGGCACGGCCCACCAGGCGTCCTTGCCCATGAGCCGCGCCATGAAGTCGGCGGGCACGTAACCGTGGATGGCGGCGCCCACGGCGATTCCTGCTACGACGTACGGCCACACCCGCCCGACGATCTCACGCACCGCCGCGAAGCCCGCTCGCACGCGCGCGGCGAGCGCGACGTGCTCGTGGCTGGCCGCCGCCTTCACCCGCGGCATGTCGCGCACCCAGTCTTCCAGGTGGCGCTCGAGGTGGAGCCGGCCGATGGTCCAGCCCGCCACGATCGCCACCGCGAGGCCGAGCACGAGGTAGAGCCCCGCGATCCGCCAGCCGAAGAGTCCGAGCAGCAGCGTGAGCGCGACTTCGTTCACCATCGGCGCCGCGATCAGGAAGGAGAACGTGACCCCGAGCGGAACTCCGGCTTGCACGAATCCGATGAAGAGCGGCACGGCGGAGCACGAGCAAAACGGCGTCACGACGCCGAGCGACGCGGCGAGACCGTTGCCCAATCCCTCGCGACGGCCCGCGAGCAGCGACCGCGTCCGTTCCGCCGTGAAGTACGAGTTGACCATGCCCATGACCATCACCACGCCAGTCAGGAGCAGGAGGACCTTGGGCGTCTCGTAGCAGAAGAACCGAAGCGATTGGCCCAAGTGAGTGCCGGGGCTGACTGGCAACAGGCCCACCAACCGATCCGCGGCGGGCTCGAGCGATCGGTAGGCGAGCCATCCGATCACGCTGGCGCACGCCAGGAAGATCCGGGGATGGAGGTCGGGCCAGTCCGCGAGCGTCCGCGGGCGTGGCTCG
The DNA here is from genome assembly GCA_046331705.1 of bacterium. Taxonomy (GTDB): domain Bacteria; phylum JADJOY01; class JADJOY01; order JADJOY01; family JADJOY01; genus JADJOY01. The sequence goes on from JAXLQJ010000006.1 coordinate 100,450, forward strand.
AGCTCCGGGGAAACGCCATCGCGGCTCATCTCCCGCGGGATGGAGCACGCTTCGTGCCGATGCGCCCGGTCTGGTCTCGGCCGTTCTCCCGCGGGGCCACTCGACCGCAAGCACTCCGACTTCCGGTCCGTGGGCGCGTCGGCCGACGGCGCTCGCTCGGAGGGACGGTCGTCGGGCCGTGACGTTCGCGAGCCGGCGGGGATCGCCGGCAACACCGGCCGGTAACGGCGCTCGCGGTGTGACCCCGCAGGCCGATGCGGATCCCGCGCGTCCGCATCTTGACCACGCTCGGACATGCAGATATCCATATGTCCCCATGGCATCTCGATTGGCGGTCGACGACCTGCAGCCGATCTCGCGGCTCTTCCGTGCGCTGGGAGACGAGACGCGGCTCAAGATCGTGGCGCTCTTGGCCCACGGCGAGCTCTGCGTCTGTCACATCCAGGATGCGCTCGCGTTGTCGCAGCCGGCGGTCTCGCGGCATCTATCGGTGCTTCGTGCCGCGGGGATCGTGGAGCCGCACCGCGCCGGGACGTGGGTGTACTACCGCCTGGTCCGACAGGCCGACGCCGAGTCCGAGCGCCAGTTGCGGGCGCTGGTCACCGCGTTTCGCGCCAAGACCGGAATGAAGAAGGAGCTCGAGCGGCTCATGAAGGTGCGGGGGCCGGACTCGTGTCGTTGATCGCTGGAGATGCGGGGCGGCAGGCGGGGATGAGTGAGAGAGCCGCAGTGGGAAAGCGCCGTCTCGGATTCTTCGAGCGCTGGCTATCGCTGTGGGTCGGGCTCTGCATGATCGTGGGAGTGGCGATCGGGAAGCTCTTGCCCGGCGTCACCGACACGCTGCGCGGTCTCGAGCTCGGGAAGAACAGCCAGATCAACGGGCCGATCGCGGTGCTGATCTGGTTCATGATCTACCCGATGATGCTCAAGATCGATCTTCAGAGCGTTCTCGGTGTACGCCGCCGTCCGCGGGGCATCGTGGTCACGCTCGTCGTGAACTGGCTGGTGAAGCCGTTCTCGATGGCGTTCCTGGGCTGGCTCTTCTTCAAGCATCTGTTCCGCCCGTGGATCGGTGCGGATCTCGCCGACCAATACCTCGCCGGGGTGATCATCCTGGCGGCGGCGCCGTGCACGGCGATGGTGTTCGTGTGGTCGTACCTGGTCGACGGCGACCCCGCGTACACGCTGGTGCAGGTGTCGGTGAACGATCTGTTGATGCTCTTCTTGTTCGCGCCGATCGTGAGCCTGCTGGTCGCCGGCGCCAGCGGCCTCACCGTGCCGTTCACGGTGCTGCTCGCGAGCGTGGTCGCGTTCATCGTGATTCCGCTGGCGCTGGGCAGCCTGAGCCGAGCCGTGCTCATTCGCTCCCGAGGCAAGGAGTGGTTCGAGGATCGCTTCCTGCCTCGCTTCGCGCCCATCACCATCGTCGCGTTGTTGCTGACGCTGGTGCTGATCTTCGCGTTCCAGGCGGAGAACCTCACCCGCCGCTTCTTGCACGTGGTGCTGATCGCGATCCCGATCCTGGTGCAGGTCTATTTCAACTCGGGCCTCGCGTACGGGCTCATGAAGCGCCTGCGAGTCGAGCACGCGGTGGCAGCCCCCGGTGCGCTCATCGGCGCGAGCAACTTCTTCGAGCTCGCGGTCGCGACGGCGATCGCCCTCTACGGCCCCCAATCGGGTGCGGCGCTCGCGACGGTGGTCGGGGTGCTGGTCGAGGTTCCGGTGATGCTCTCGGTGTGCGCCGTGTGCAATCGGACGCGGCGCTGGTTTCCCGCCGCGCCGATGGTCGGGACGGCCGGGACGACGGCCGCGACGCCGTGACCTCGCCGAGCACGGCGGCGACGATCGGTTGCTCCACGCGCGCCACGGAATCGTCACGCACGACGGACACGCTCCGGAGGCGGGCGAGAGACGCGTCTTGCGTGGTGCGCGAACGGAGGTCGATCGGATGAGCCAGTCGACGCGTCACGATCCTCAGCTGAAGCGAATCGCCGACGAGATCGGCCCGAAGTTCACCGGTGTCTTCTCGCGCGAGACGATCGAGCGTTTCGTCGTCGAATCCCACGACGAGCTGGCGAAGCGCGCGCGCATCACGACCCACCTCCTGGGGCTCACCCAACGATTCGCCATCGATCGATTGCGCGACCTGGCGCGCGTGGAAGGGAAGGCCATGGCCGAGAAGCCCGAGGTGCTCTTCGTGTGCGTTCACAACGCCGGCCGATCGCAGATGGCGGCGGGCCTGCTTCACCACCACGCGCGGGACCGCGTGATCGTGCGCTCGGCGGGCAGCGCGCCGGTCGCGACCATCAACCCCGCGGTGGTCGAGGCCATGAAGGAAGTCGGGATCGACTTGACGCACGAGTTCCCCAAGCCGCTCACCGACGAGGCGGTGCGCGCCGCCGACGTGGTCATCACCATGGGTTGCGGCGACGCGTGCCCGGTCTATCCCGGGAAGCGTTACCTGAACTGGGAGCTCGCCGACCCCGCGGGGAAGGGGGTTGCCGACGTGCGGCCCATCCGCGACGCGATCGAGCGTCGTGTCCGCTCGCTTCTCGACGAGCTACTGACCGGCTCGGCAGCGCGCTGAGCGAGGTCTTGCCGCGCGGGCGGGGATCTTGCCTCGGTCCGAGAAGGCCTCAGCGAACGGCGGCCCGGCTCGCTCGCCGCAAGCGGCTCGCCGCCCACGCGATCCCAGCAACCAGCGCTGGCAGTGCAACAGGCGGCGCCTCGCCGCCGGGAACGGCGCCGCACCCGGCCGGGGCTACGACGGTGAGGTTGAAGACCGTCGCGTGGCCGAGCGGCGCGGCCGAGACGGTGATCGGGTAGGTGCCGGCTTCCGTCGACGTCGTCGTGGTCACGGTCAGCTGGCTGGTGCAGTCGGGCTCGCACGAGAGCGCGTCGAAGGTCGCCGTCGCGCCCTCGGGAAGCCCCGAGATGGTGAACGACACGCTCTCGGTGAGACCGCTGCTGAGGGTCGCGGTGATCGTGTTGGAGCCGGATGTGCCCGCGGTGGCGGTGATCGTTCCCGAGTTGGCGAGCGCGTAGTCGAAGGGTGAGCAAGCCGGCGAAACGCAGTCGAGCGCAACGTCGAAGCCGCCCGTGCCCGTGCCGTCGTGGTCCCCCACGACGATGACGTGGCGACCGGAGGCCTCGAGGGTGCAGCCGAGCACGCCCGAGTCGCTCGCGCAGCGCGCGGATCCGTCGGGTCCGAAGACGGTCTCGGCAAGAACGAGCGAGCCGGACGTCGCCACCGTGTCGATCTTCACGGCGTCGCCGGCGGTGCCGCGGAAGGAGTAGCAGGCGGTCTCGCCGGGTGCGCCGATCACTCCGGTGGCGGCGCCGCCGTACGCAATGGAAGCGCAGCTGGTCTCGAGCAGCGCGCGATACTCGGTGCTCGACGGCTGCCCCGTGCTCAGCGTCTCTGGAAAATTCCCGGCGCCGTCGGTGGCCGTGTAGACGGCCGACGGATCGGCTCCCACCGGACACGGGATCGAGGGTTGCCCTTGCGCCCAGTGATTGGTCGCCAGCCATTGCTTGGATTCGATGATCCCATCGTCGGCGAAGGTCACGCTCCAGCACGCGAGGTAGTACTGGTTCGGCGAGCCGCGTCCGCTGCCGTGGCACGTGGTGGCGACCTTCACCAGCGTCACCGCGTTCGCCGCGGCGTCGAATCCGGTGGCGATCTCGTTCACCGTCTGCCCGCCGCACCAGACGCTCAGGTAGTCCGTGCCGGGTCCAGGATCCAGCACGCGGGTTTCTGCGCGCCCCAGCGAGGCGAAGATCGTCAGGAAAGCGGCGGTCATCGGCACGATGAACGTGTTCGGTCGAATCATGGCCATTCCCTTTCGTCGCTCGCGAGGGCCGATTCCCTTGGACGCTCTGGAGGTGGGGGGCTATTCGACGAGCCGTGGGGCTTCTGTCGGTTTCGGCGTCGTGTGGCGCGCGTGGTGGAGGCATTGCTGGTTTCCGGTCGTGCCGGTGCGTGCTTCGCGCTGGCCGCAAGGTGCGTGGGACGTGCGATGACCGTGTTCGCGCTCGCCCGTGCGCCCCTCGGGAGCAGCTTCCCGCTCCGCGTCACGTCACGGCTGATCGCAGGCGGGGGGCTTTCTGGTGGCGGGGTACGATTTTCGGCCGGTCACGGTCGCGCCTGCGCTACAGGACCCGCCGGCTTGGCGCAGGTCGGCGCGCTCGTGCGTCTCGATGCCACCGGCAACGTGCTCGGATATCGCGACGACCCTAGGCGATCTCGCGCGCTGGGGCACCCTGGCGAGTGATGGCGGTGCGATTCTCACGGGTCGCACCGCGTACGGCGAGGTGACGCCCACCTCGGACGTGTTCTTGATGAAGACCGACGTCGGCGGTGTGCCCGAGTGGACCCGCGTCTCCATTACTCTCAGCGAGGACGAAGGCCAGGACGTCCGCACCATGCCGGATGGCGGCTAGGCCCTCTCGGGTGACTACGCCGGCCACGCGTACCTCGCGAAGACCGACTCGACGGGTGACGCCGGCCCACCACCTCCCTGAGGGTGGTGGTGGAAGGGCGAATCTGGCGTGCCCGTGCGTGTGCGCGAGCGCTGCGCCGGCCGTGTGGCCAAGCGCCTATTTCGCTGGCGGCAGCAACACCTTGTCGATGACGTGGACGATGCCGTTCCCGGCTCGCGCCGAGCCGAGGATGGTCGCGTCGTTGATCATCGTCTTGCCGTCCTTGACGTGGAACGTGACCTTGGCACCGTTCGCCATCCCCAGGGTCTGACCGTCCTTCAACCAGCCCTTCTCGTAGGTCGAGACGGTGACGTGGTACTTGAGGACGTTTTGCAGGTCTCCCTTCTTCTCGGGCTTCAAGAGCTCGTCGAGCGTTCCCGGCGGCAGCGCGGCGAAGGCGGCGTTGGTGGGCGCGAACACGGTGAACGGCCCTGGATTCTGGAGCGACACCACGTAGTCCGCGGCCTTGAGCGCGGCCACCAACGTCGAGTGGTCCGCCGACGCGACGGCGATGTCCACCACCGTCTTCGGCGTGTCCTGCGCGCGCGCCGGCGCGCATCCGAGCCATGCGGTGAGCCCCACGACCGCCATCCAAACGATGCGCTTCATGCACCCCGCCTCTGGGCTGGGCTCACGCCCCGCCGTTTCCTGGTTGCGTGATCGAGTGGCCCGCGCACGGCGCGGTTCAGCTCGCGGCGCTGATTCCTCGGATGGCGCGGCGGCGACCGTCCCACAGGTACCAGACCGTCAGCAGCGTGATCCCCGCCGCGTAGGCGAGGATCAGGAAGCCGCCGACACCGGGGTAGCTGTGCGTGGTGAAGTTCGCGATCTGCTTGGTGCCGAAGATCGCGGGCGTGAACGGTTGCACCTTGACCGGCGCGGTCGGGTCCAGGTCGTGGCCGTAGATGTAGAGCTTGTAGACGAAGCGCGCGAACGCGAACGTGCAGACGTAGAGGTTGAAGACGGTGAGGTCGATCAGCGATCGCACCGTGCCGATTGCCGCCACGCGCAGCGCCATCAACGCCAGCACGCCGAAGCCGAACGGCAGCCAATCCAGATCGGAGAGCTGCGCCCGATCCAGGTGCTTCATGCCGATGTAATGGTTGAGGGTGTTGATCTCCTGGAGGTGCTGGCCCTCGTTCCCGGCGGCGAGCTTGTAGGAGAAGATGTCGAGGACGAGCCCCTTCGGGTATTGGGGCGCGTACATCGAGATCCTCCACATCGGCGTCACGTAGCTGAGCGCCAGCGGGATGATCAGCGCGGCGAGCACGAACCGCACCGGGATGCGCAGCGGCCGGTCGAGGTAGGCGTAGAACTTGTCGAGCATCAACGGGGCCATGGCGAGGGTCTCCTTCCGGGATCGAGGCTCCGCGGCGGGAATCAGACGACGTCGCCGCGGGTGAATCGGACGTAGGCGAGAAGCCACGACGCGAAGCCGGTGACGAGCGGCCACGCCACGCCCAGCGCGAGCAGCACGCCCGCGCCCACCCGCGTCGCCACGAAGAAGCCGACGGGACCGAGCGCGGAGAGATCGGGGTCCCCCGCGGACAAGAGCGCCATGCGCGCCGCTTGCACCGGGTTGAGCAACGCCAGCGCGAAGACACCCTGCGGCTGGAGCCGCCATTCGAGCATCACGCCGATCAGCGCGAAGTCGAGGAGCGCAACCGACAGGATCCACACCAGGAGCGCGATCGTGGCGGAGCGCGCCTGGCTGGTGACGAAGGTCGAGATGAAGAGCCCCACGCCGAGGAAGCTCGCGAGCAGCGCCGCGCTCACCGCCACCGACTCGAGCAGGATGTTCCACGCGATCGTGCCGCCGAGGACCGTTCGACCGAGCACCGCCAGCGCCACGAAGAGCAGCGCCAACGGAACCGCCAGCACGACGTAGCGAGACGCGGTGACGCCGAGGAAGTAAGCGCCGCGGCGCACCGGGTGGCTGAAGAGCAGCTCGAGGGCGCCCTCGTCGCGAGCGCGGTTGATCACCTGCGACGACGCCGTGAGCGCGAGCAACGGCAGCACCAGCAGCAGCGCGTGGGTGAGGCCGACCAGCACCCGACCCATGCCGGTGAAGCCGAGCAGCGTCGACTCCCGGAGCCCGACGAACACGAACACCACCGCGAGCGCGGCGTAGAGCGAGACGCAGAAGAGCGCCCAGCGCGAGCGCACGGTCTCCGCGAGGTCGAGCCGGAAGATCGCGCTCCAGTCCCGGTTGCCGTGACCCATGTCCGCCTCCGTCGTGCCTCAGCGCGACGCGTGTTCCTTGGCCAGCGCGCGTTCGCGTGCTTGCTCGTAGCCGAGGCTCGCCGCTTCGCTCGCGTCGACGGCGGCGAGCCCGAAGTCCATCGGCGTCGCCGCGACCGTCACGAACGCCACGTCCGTGAGGCGCAGCCAGCGCTCCTCGCGCGCGTGGTGGAACCAGACTTCGTGGATCTCGGGCCGCTGCTGCTCCACGTACGCGAAGAAGCAGCCCGGGTCGTCGAAGTCGAGGACCTCGCCACCGGTGGTCTGAAGCTGCACGGCGAAGCGCGCTTCGCTCAGGTGCATGTGGCAATGGGCGCAGGCTTCCTTGCCCCAGGCGATCGGCACGGGGCCGTCGGCCAGCTGTTGCCCCAGTCGCACCTGCCAACCCACGATGCCCACGCCGACGGCGAGCACCGCGAGCACCAGCGGCAGCACGATGCGCGTGACGGCACGGTCGCTCATGGCGCGAGGCCTCCGTCGTCGTCCGCGCCAGCGCGGGTCGGCGAGAGCGTCTCCACATCGCGCACGAGCACGTTCTGCACCGAACCGTTCATCCGCGAGGTGAGCTCGCGGACCACGGCGAGCTTCTCGGCCTGCGGCAGCACGCGCCGCCACCAGCCGTTCACGCCCGCCTCGAAGCCGTGGGCGGTGAGATCGAGGTGAGTGGCCTCGGCGGCGACGCGGACGTCGACCACCGCCATCGCGGAGGCCCGCAGGTACTCCTCGGTCGGGCCGGAGAACTCGAGGATGCCGTCCCGCAGCGCCAGCACGTGGGTCGTGAGCTGGCGCAGCTCGTCGAGGCGGTGCGAGCACAGCACCACGGTCGCGCTCGTGGGGATGCGCGCGATCAGCCGGAAGAAATCCTGGCGCGCCTCGGCGTCGAGGCTCGCGGTGGGCTCGTCGAGGATGTAGAGCGAGGCGTCGACCGAGAGCGCGAGCGCGATCAAGAGCTTCTGGCGCATGCCGCCGGAGAGGTCGCGCAAGAGGCGCGGCGCGATCTCGGCCAGATCGAGATCCATGGCCCGCGCCGCCGCCGCGATCCGCTCCGCGTCGAGGCCGCGCACGTGGGCGGTGGCGCGCACCAGATCGCGCACCGGAACCGCGAGGCGCGGTGCCACCTGCGGAACGTACGCCAATCGGTCCGCGAGCCGCGTGCGGTCGCGAAACGGCGAGAGCCCGTCGATGCGCACCTCGCCCGAGCTCTTGAGCATCCCGAGCAGGATGCGGAGCAGCGTCGACTTGCCCGAGCCGTTGTGGCCGATCAGCGCCACACGCGCGCCCGCGGGAACCGAAGCGGTGATGCCCTTGAGTGCCGTGACGCGCCCGAAGGAGCGCCGCACGTCCACGAGGTCAATCTTCATCGAAGTTGCCTGCGAGCGCCGCGTCCGAGGCCTCCGGGCGCATGCGCGGCCGGGGGTCGACGAGCAGCGTGGTGGGCTGGAAGAGCGGCAGGACGTGGTTGACGGTGTCGACGGCGAAGAGCGCGAGCCCGCCGCGGAAGTACGCGAGGCCGGGATGATGGCCGATCAAGCTGGCGGTCATGCTGCGCAGCTCGTAGGGGACGTCGCCGTAGCCGTCGCCGTCGAAGTCGTAGCCGGCGTAGTCGTCGAAGTCGTTGCCGAGCCACTCGGCGTCGCGGGCGTTGGTGCCGCCACGGCACTCCACCTGGACGAGGTTGTCGCGGAAGCTGTTGGCGACGAAGTGGTTGCGGCTGGCGCGGCCGTGGAAGACCACGGCGGAGCCGCCCAGGCGGACGACGTTGTGCTCGAAGTGGTTCTGGTCCGAGTCGTTGAGCGGCGAGGTGTCGATGTAGACCCCCACCGTGTCGCGCAGCAGCGCGTTGCCGACGACGCGGATGTTGCCGGACTCTTGAGGCCGATGCCCATGCCCGCGGCGCCACCGCTGCCCGCGAGGACGTTGCCGTCCAGCGTCACGCCGCGGCTGTACATGATGAAGATGCCGACGACGTCGTCGACGTACCGGTTGCGCACCACGAGGTTGTCGTGGCTGTACATGAAGTGCGTGCCGTAACGCCCGCGCACCACGAGGTTGTGCTCGATCTCGTTGCCGCGCGAGTACCACACGACCATGTCGCGGGAATCCGTCAGCCGGTTGTGCTCGACCACCGAGTCGTAGGTTTCCCAGAGCCGGATGCCGTCGCCGCGCAGCCCGAACGCGAGCTTCGGATCGCCGACCACGTCGTTGCCGCGCACCACGATCCGGTGGGATCTCTCGACGAGGATGCCGAACGTGGCGTGGCGGACGACGAGCCCCTCGATCGTCACGTCGTCGCCGGCCACGCGCACCGCCGCATCGACGGTGTCGAAGCGGCCTCCGCTGCCGTCGATGGTGAAGCCCAGCAGCCGCACGCCGACGCCCGCGACGCGGATCGTCGAGCCGACCTTGGTGGAGACGATCACGGACTCGGGCGTCCCCCAGATCGTGAGGCCGCGGCTCACGTTCAGATCACCGGGATAGTTTCCCGCTGGCAGACAGAGCGCGGCACCGTCGGGAAGCGCGTCGAGGACGGGCTGCAGGGCGCTACCGGGGTGGCCTCGGCGCAGCTCGCGGGACGGGCCGGCTCCGCGCGCCGCCAACGGGTGGCCGACGCGTTCGGGCTCGCGCCGCGGTGCACGGGCTCGTAGACGACGTCGTGGGGGTCGGCGGCCAGCGCGGCGGTGAGCGCGACGAGCGAGCAGCACGCGCCCATCCACGCTGCTCGCGTCCAGCGCGGCATCCCCTTCGATTCGGTGGCTCTCATCGGCGTGACCGCTGCGCGAGGAAGTCGGTGCGAGTCAGGAGCGTCCGGTGGGCGGGGAGGTGGCGGGTGCGAGCAGCGCTCGCACCCGCCGGAGCAAGAGGAGGAAGAGAGGGCTCTCGGCTCAGCCGCCGGCGCGCTTCGCCGGTTTTGCCGGCGCGGGCTTCGTCTCGGCGACCTTCGGCTCGACCAGGAAGTAGCCCGCCATCTCGAGGTGCAGCGCCGAGCAGAACTCGGTGCAGTACATCGGGAAGACGCCGGGCTTGTCGGCGACGAAGTCCACGTTCGCGTGCTCGCCGGGCTCCAGGCTGAGCTGGATGTTGTGCGAGTCGAGGGCGAAGCCGTGGGTGGCGTCCTGGGCCTGCTCGAGATTGGTGATGTGCAGGTGGACCTGGTCGCCCTCCTTCACGTGAACGATGTCGGGCGTGAAGTGGCTGCGGATCGCCGTCATGTAGATGTGCACGCCGTCCGGCTTGCGCTCCACGCGTTCCTTGCCGCCTTCCACCGCGAACGGATCCTTCTGATCCGTGAGCGGGTTGGTGCCCGCCGGCTTGTAGATCTCCTCGGCGTGGATCTTGTCGGCCTTGATCATCTGGGCGTAGTGCGGCTCACCCAGGGGCAAGGGCATGTCGTAGAGCAGTTGCAGCTTGTCCTGCGACAGATCGACGAGCTGGAAGTTCTGGGGAAGCAGCGGACCCACCGGCGCGAAGCGGTCGATCGCCCACTTGTCCATCATCACCAGGAACCGGCCGTCGGGGCTGACGGTGTCGCCCTCGGCGGCCGCCAGGTGCCCGATGTTGTAGTGAGCGGGCAGCTTCTCGATGAGCTTCAGGTCCTTCAGGTTCCACTTCGCCACCACGGACTCGATGAACACCGAGGTGTAGGCGTTGCCCTGATCGTCGAACTGGGTGTGCAGCGGGCCGAGACCGATCTCCACCTGACCGCGAATGGATTCCTGGAAGGAGAGGATCGGCACGCCGTACGGGTCCTTGCCTTCGTATTTCTTGTCGGCGATCAGCTTCTTGATCTTCTCGATCGAGTAGACGGTGGCGTGGGTGTCGAGCTTGCCGCCGACCACGATGTCCTTGCCGTCCGGGCTCACGTCCACGCCGTGCGGGCTCTTGGGCTCGGGAATGAAGTGCAGGATGTCGTTCTCGATCGCGGTCGCGAGGCGGATGACCCGGAAGCCCTTGATGGTCTCGGTCTTGCCCGCCTTGGCGAGCTGCTCGGCTTTTCGCCAGTCGACGACGTGGAGGTAGTCCATGTCGTTCTGCGAATAGCTCGACTCCATCGGCGGACGGCCTTCCATGTCGCCGCCGTAGGCGCGCTCGGTGTTGATCGAGTTGCAGAACGCGAAGCCGTCGCTCACCAGCTTGCCGGCGTCGGCGAGGTCTTGCGTGTACGGCGGCAGCTCGACGGCGAACGACTCGGCCGGGACGATGCGCCCCTTCTCCCGGTCGAACTTCCAGAAGATCATCGCGCCACGGTAGGCCTCGTCGAATTTGTCGAGCGGCACGTACTCGCCGCCGAACGGCGACGGATACTGCGACGTCTCGATGACGTAGTCGGTGTTGGGCGTGACGAACGTCCCGCCGTGGTCCGACTCGATGAGGTTGGATTCGACGATCTGCTTGGTGACGAAATCCTTCAGGTCGACGACCGCCACGCGCGCGTTGGCCTTGTCGCCGATGAAGAGATAACGCCCGTCGTAATCGCCCTTGGTCTCGCTCAATGCCGGGTGATGGGTGTCGGCCCAGCTCAGCGTGTGTCCGTGGCGGTTGCCGGACGCGAGGATGTCGTCGCTCTGGTCGCCGTAGCCGTAGCCCTGCCAGGGCTCGGGTGTGAACACGGCGACGTATTTGAGGATGCGCATGCTCGGCACACCGATGACGATGACGTTCCCGCCGTGCCCGCCCGACGCGAAGAGGTAGTACTCGTCGTGGCGTCCGGTGGGCGTGTACGTCTTGAGCGCCGCCGTGACGTCCGCCTCGCTCAGGTTGCGGTCCTTCATGAGCTTCTGAAGCCCAGGACCGCCCGCGTCCGCCGCCCGCGCCACTCCTGCCGAGCCCAGATCGCAACCGCCCTGGGAAAGCACCGTCGTCGTCAGCGCGAGCGCTGCCACGACCATCCGTGCCGCGTGTGATCTCCTCCGATCCATGCTCACTCCCTCCTCGGTGCTCCGGGTGTTGCGGGGATGGTGCGGACGCTCGTTCCGCCACCCGCGCGTTCGCTCACTTCTTGAAACCGCGAATGATCTGGCGCAGCGCGGAGACCACGTCCGGCTTGGCCATCAGGTCTGGGTTCGAAGGCATCGCGGGGCTCTTGCCGACGGCGGCCCCGCCGAACTTGATGATCGTCTCGATGTGGTTGTCGTTCACCGACTTCTGCCACTCGGCGTCGGTGAAGTTGCGTGGCTTGGGCGTGAGGCCCGCGGACCCGGGACCGTCGCCGGCACCCTTCGGTCCGTGGCAGGGAGTGCAGCGCAGCTCGAAGATGCTCTGCGCTTCCTGCTTGGCCGCGTCCGCGTCCGCCCGGCTCGCGGTGGGGGAGACGAGCGCGAGCGCGGCCGCCGCGGCGGAAGCCAGCACCATCCTTTCCATTCGATTCATGACCGTTTCCTTTCGCTTCGCGTGCTGCGAGGGCTCGCGTGAGCCCGGGTATGAGTCGTGGCTCAGCTCTCGCCGCGCAACGCGCGCGGGAAGAGGACTTCGTTCTCGAGTTGCATGTGCTCGCGGACGTGGGTGTCGAGACGGCCGAGCCCCGTTGCGACCTCCGCCACCAGCCCGCTCGGCTCGCGACTCGCGTCGAGGGCCTCGGTGAGGGTCCGCACGCGATTCAGGAGCTCGAGCGTCTCGCGGTGCTCCATCACCATCACCTGGATCGGCGCGTGCGCGAGGTCGCCGCGCCCCGAGCGAATCCACGGGAAGAGCACGGTCTCTTCCTTCTCCATGTGCGCTTCCAGCTCGTCCTTGAGGTGGGTGAACGCGGCGCCGACGGCGGCGAGCCGCGGAGCGAGCCGCGGTGGCGTCCGGCGCAGCAGGTCGTCGAGGCGTTGCATCTCGTGGTGCTCGATTCGGTGGAAGCGCGATTGGATGTGGTCCACCAGCTCGGCGACCGTCATTTCCTCGGCGGGAGCCGTCGCGTCGCTTGCAGGCACGTGCGCCAGCAAAGCAAGGTCCGCACCAGGGTGCGACATTCCGTCGCACTTGAGTTTTTTGGCCTTACGTAGTCAAATCGACTCCAGTCGACGGGAGTCGTAATGACCTCTGGTGGAGTCCAAAACACTCGCCGCCACGTGGAGGCGGTGGCCCCGTTCCTGGCCGCCGTCACGGCGCTGGTCGGCGATCTCGACGAGACCGAGCGGTATCGCCGACTGCTGCTCCACATCCACGACGTGGTGCCCTACGACGCCGCGGCCTTCCTGCGGCTCGGTCCCGATGGCTGGCTGGTGCCCGTCGCTGTCGTGGGCTTGGTGCCCGACACGCTGGGGCGTCGCTTCCGCGCGGACGATCACCCGCGCTTGCACCAGATCCTGAGCTCGCCGACGCCGGTGAAGTTTCCGCAGGCCTCGGAGCTGCCCGACCCCTTCGACGGCTTGATGCTCGCGGACCACTCGGGCGCCGCCCGCGTCCACGCGTGCATGGGCTGCGCGCTACGCGTGCAGGGCGAGACGCTGGGGCTGCTCGCCGCCGACGCGCTCGATCCGCGCGCCTTCGATGGCATCGACGCCGGCGCGCTCGAGAGCTTCGCCGCGGTGCTGTCGCTCGCGTTTCGCGCGGCGAGCCTGCTTGCGGCCGTGGAGGCGAGCGCCAGCCGCGAGCGCAGCGTCTCGCGTCAGCTCACCTCCGAGGCCCACGAGCGGGTGGGCTCGGAGTTCCTCGGCGCCAGCACCGCCGCCGAGCAGGTGCGCGCGGACATCGCGCTGCTGGCGCGCTCCGACCTGCCGGTGCTCATCAGCGGCGAGACGGGTGTGGGGAAGGAGGTGGCGGCGCGGGCCCTCCATCGTCAGTCGGCGCGGCGCGACCAGCCGCTCATCTACCTCAACTGCGCGGCGCTGCCGGAATCGATCGCGGAGAGCGAGCTCTTCGGTCACACCCGCGGCGCCTTCACCGGTGCCACCGACGCACGTCCCGGCAAGTTCGAGGTCGCCAATCGCGGCACGCTCTTTCTCGACGAGATCGGCGAGATGCCGCTCTCGCTGCAGCCCAAGCTCTTGCGCGTGCTGCAAACCGGCGAGATCCAGCGGGTGGGCTCGGACGCGGCGCTCTTCGTGGACGTGCGGGTGATCGCCGCGACCAACCGCAACCTGCCAGCGGAGGTGGACGCGGGGCGTTTCCGAGCCGATCTCTTTCACCGTCTCAACGTCTACCCGATCGCCATCCCACCGCTGCGCGAGCGTCCCGCCGACATCGGGCTGCTCAGCGGTTACTTCCTCGACCACGTGCGCATCCGTCTGGGCTTGGGCCCGCTGCGCGTCACGGCCCAAGCGCGCGATGCGCTGCGGGCCTACGACTGGCCGGGCAACGTCCGCGAGCTCGAGCACGTCTTGCTGCGCGCGGCGTTGCGCGCCGCCGCCGGCAAGCGCGGCGGCAGCGTGGCGATCGGGATCGAGCATCTGGCGCTCGATGCGTCCCAGACACCGGCGGGGCCGAGCGTCGAGAAGGCCGTGCCCGCCATCGGAGGCGGCACCAGCCTGCGCGCCGCCACCGACGACTACCAGCGCGCGCTGATCCGCCAGGCGCTCGCGGCGAACGGTGCCAGTTGGGCCGCGGCGGCACGCGCCCTCGGCCTCGACCGCGGCAACCTGAGGCGACTCGCCGGGCGGCTCGGCCTGCGCGAGTCGTGAGCGCTGCGCGCGTCCCGCGGCGCGAGTCGCGCGTCGATCAGCGCGGGACGGTCGTCGCGTCGAGCGCCCGCAGGCCTTCGGCGATGGCGCGGATCGCGTCGAGGTGCACGGGAAACGGCGAGGCGATCGAGACCCGCGCGGCGATGGACCCGTAGCGCTCGACGAGCAAGCGCGGGATCTCCTCCGGCGCACCCCGAATGGCGACCGCATCGAGCAGCGCGTCGTCGATGCGCTCGCCCAGCTCGCCCCATCGTCCCTCGCGTGTGAGCGCTTGCAGCTCGGCTTGCAGCGCGCCCGCGCCCTCCGCCTCCAGCACCGAGCGATACGCCGGAGTGGACGCGTAGAAGCCGATTTGCTGGCGGGTCAGCTCGCGCGCCTGGGCGAGGTCTTCTTCGGTGCGGCCCGTGACGATCAGCGCCTGCACGTCGATCTCGAGCTCGTCCTGCGTGCGGCCCGCGGCGGCGAGGCCGCGAGCGATCGCCGGCAGCGTCACGCTCTCGAGCGAGCGACGGGTGTGGAATGGGTGCACGAGCATCCCGTCGCCGAGCTCCGCGGCGACCTCGGTCATGCGCGGGCCCACGCCGGCGATCAACACTTTGGGGAGGCCGAACTCGCTCGCCCCGGGATTGAAGAGCGGCGGCAGGAGTGTGTGGGTGTAGAACTCGCCCTGGAACGCGAGGCGAGTCCCGTCCTGCCAGCTTCGCCAGATGGCACGCAGCGCCCGCACGAACTCGTGCATTCGCTCCGTGGGACGCGACCACGCCGCTCCGAAGCGCCGCTCGATGTGCGCTTTCACCTGCGAGCCGAGCCCGAGAACGAAACGGCCCTTCGAGAAGGCGTGGAGGTCGTAGGCGAGCTGCGCCACGATCATCGGATTACGCGCCAGCGCGATCGCCACCTGCGTGGAGAGCGTCGCGCGGCGGGTGTGCTCGGCGGCGAGCGCCAAGCGCAGGAAGGGCTCGCGCGGCCCCTCGAAGACGAAGAGCCCGTCGACGCCGGTGTCCTCCACGGCGCGCGCGACCTCCGCCACGTCGCCCAGCTCGAGCGCGAGAATCGGCGCGTCCAGCTTCATGGCGCGATCAGCCGCCGGTCGCGCGGCGGCGGGGGCGGGCGAAGTCGAGCTCGAGCGCTTGGCCGCCGAGGGTGATGGTGGCGCGGTCGGTGCCGAAGGGCTGCACGACGTAGCGATCGTTCCAGCGGTCGTGAGGGCCGATGTCCACCGCGGTGCCGTCCACGGTCATCGGGCCGGTCCAGCCGACCTCGATGACTCCCTGGCTCGGCGACTCGTAGCGGACGGTGTCGTCGATGGCGACGCGCGCGCTCGAGATCGCGGCCACGAAGTCCCCGAAGGTACCGTTGGCCGTGGCATCGCCCAGCTCGACGATCCACACGTTCTCCTTCGCGTCGGCGATGAGCTCGAAGTCGTTCTCGGTCGACCACGCCGTGGGATGCTCGGAGTAGAGCGCCACGTAGCCGTCGCCCTTGCGGCCGATCACCCAGTGGCCCAGCTCGGCGACCTCGTCGAACGCCGCACGCCGGAAATACGCGTGCGAGTAATCGGTGAAGAGCACCTGATCGAGGATCGGGATCTTGGGGCGCCGGTACTGGATCACGCCGACGTTCCGGTGCAGCGTGGCGCGCGGCATGAAGCCACCGGTCCACGAGCCGCCTGCGTAATCGCCGCTCGATCCGCCGGGATACGTGGTGAACACGTACGCCTGGGCATCCAGGGTTGCCTGCCAGATGTGGATCTGACCGGTCCAGTTGCCCGGCTTCCAATCCTGCGCGCCCGACAGCTGATAGTGCGGGGTGCGGTAGGTGTAGATGTCGGCGCTCTCGAGCATGATGCCGCGGCTCATCGGTTCGAGCGCCTGCGAGACCTCTTGCAGCAGCGGGCTTCCCACGAACGGTTTCAGGAACCCGAGACCGTCCCACGGCGGGCCACCGTTCCAGAGATCGTAGGTGTCGATGAGCTGGAAGCTGCCTTCGATCACAGGCGGAGCCACGTACCCGGTGAGCCCCCACCAGAACATCACGTCCCGCAAGTCCTCGTAGCCGATGCCGCGGCTCGGGCCCTCGTCGAGGGTGATGCTGTCGCGCTGGCGATGCTCGAACGACGCCGCCGCGTCGGCGGCGATCGCCTCCAGGATGGCCGGGGGTGCATAACGCTCGCTGGTGGCGAGCTCGGTGCCGGAGAAGTCGCCGCCGTCGAGCTCCTCGATCGAACCGGGGGCCGCGATGCCGAGCAACAGGTACGCGGCCTCGCGGGTGGAATCGTTGAGCCCACCCAAGAGCTTCGAGTCGTAGGTGCGACCGTGGGTGGACGCGAGCAATCCGCGGTACGAGTTGCAGGCGAGGTCGAACGCGATCACGTCGAGGAGCATCGCCGCCTTGGTGGCGATGGCCTCGTCCTCGGCGAAGTCGACCAGGTTGACGAGCGCGCCGATGTCCTCGTTCCAGTAGACGTTGGACTGCCATTCGGAGAAGCCGAAACGGCCGCGAGTGTCGAGCCAGCGGTTCAGAAGCTCTCGAGCGTGCTCGACGTGCTCGCCCCCGGTCATCCCGGAGTTGCGGAACACCTGGTCCGGCAAGAACTGGCCGGCGAGAAGCTCGGCGGCGTGGAAGAGGATCTGGTGGTTCTCGGACCACCAGACGAGATCGTCGGGGCCGGGCTCGTCGAGCCAGTACTTGAAGCCGACGAGCGCGTCGATCATCGCGGCCCGTAGCTCGTCCGGCAGCGTCGGGTTGTGACGGTCGAAGTAGAGCACCCGCAGCACCGGCGTGATGTGGAAGTCGACCGAGCCGTGTCGGGAGTTCAGCTCGTCGACGATCCCGAGCATGTCGTCGACGTGGTAGTCGCTTTGGCCCGCGTAGGCCGTGCAGGCCTGCGCGTAGATTCCGCCGTTGCTCGCGTCGGTCCGATTGAGGCAGTGCTGCAGGTACGCGGCTTGGCGCTCCCGGTAGGCCGGCGTCGGCGCGATCTCGCCGTTCGAACCATCGCCGGTCTCGCCGCCGCAGCCTGTGCCGAGCGCCAGGGCCGTGGCGCAGACGACGAGCGCCGTCGAGAGGTGTCGTCGGTCGAGGATGCTCATCGTTTCCCTTCCTCGATCTCCGCCAGATCGCGCACGCCGCTGTCGTGACCAATCGCGCCTCGCGTGTTCGCGTCGTGGATCACGACGAGCCGCGTCGCCCCGCCCTCCGGCAACGTCACGGTCTCGGGCCCCACACCCTGGCCGTAGTAGCCGTAGGGGTCGTGGAAGGGCGACCCAAGATCGACCGGCTCTTCACGATGACGATCTCGTCGTCGCGGGTGAGATCCGCCGCTGCCCGGATGAGATGCTCGAGCCGATCGCGCATCATGGTTGAGCTCTCTCGAAGCGTTCGCGGACCTCGCGCCAGATGCGCCAGCGCTCGCGCGGGTCGATGAAACCGGCGAATGGAGTCGCCTGGCGCAGCGCTCGCGCGCCCGGCCTCGGCACACCCGGCCTCCGCCCGCGCCAGTGCCTTCCCGATCGCCGCCGGATCGCGTCGCCGGCGCTCGGCGACCGCGCGGTGATACGCGAGGCTGCGTTCTTCCGCGAGGGCGTGCAGGTCAGGCCGCGGCATGCGCCGATGATAACGCTGCGCCAGCCATTCGCGGCGAAGCGCGTTTCACCTCGTACGCAGGCGACGCCGGCTGTGCCCTCGGTTACGCCTTGGTCTTGTACGGGGCAGCAGCGATTCCAATCGGGGATCGCGGACGTAGCCGCGCAACGGCCGGGCGGTCACGTCCTTGGGAGCGCTCGACCAGCGCTCAGGGGCGGGCTGTGCCCGCCGTCCCCGCTGCCGGCACCTTGATCGTGGGTGCGATCGGGCGGGCGGGTGTCGGCGTCGGGATGGGTTTGGCGGTCGGGACGCTCCCCGGAAACGGCTTGAGAATCACGACGCAGTCGTTGGCCTTGAGGACGCTGCAGCATTCCAGTCCCTTCACGGTACCGGGAATCTTCAGGCCGTCGCGGTCGATGGTGCAGCTATCGCCATCCGCGTGGGTCCCCGCCGAGTCGACGGCCATCGCGTCCGATCCCACGAGGAGCAGCGCACCGCCGAGCAAGACTGCAGCCAGACGAGTCGCATTCCTGTGATGAGTGCCGAGCTGCGCGCTCGCATCGCGAGTCTTCAGGGGATCGAGCACGGCGACCTCCGGTGTCGGGTGAAGCACCAACATACGCCAGCGTTCGTCCGAGCCGCGAGCGGTGGCGATTGCCCGGCCGCTCACGGAGGCAGCACGCTCGGTGTCGCCGGATTGCAGTCGTCGTCGCGGCCGTTCCGCGGGATCTCCGGCCGGCCCGGGTTCGCGCGCGAATCCGAGTCACTGCAGTCCAGCGCGACCTTCGCACAGCTCTTCGAGGCAGGGCGGCCGTATCCGTCTCCGTCGCGGTCCTTGCAGTCGCTGGTGGCCGCGTTGCAGTCGTCGTCGCGGTTGTTGCCGGGCACTTCTTTGCGACCGGGCCAGATCAGCGGATCGAGATCGTTGCAATCGAGCTGCGGATGCGCGCATCCCGCGGAAGCCGGGCTGCCCCACCCGTCGCGGTCGATGTCCGCACACGGATCACAGGCGTCACCCACGCCGTCGCCGTCACTGTCGGTCTGATCGAAATTCGGCACGCTCGGGCAGTTGTCACACGCAGGGCCGAAGCTATCGCCATCGTCGTCGGGTCCACCGCAGCGCGCCTCGAAGGCGCCGCGGTCGCAGCGGGCAATCGTGTCGCCGTCCCCGTCGAAGGGCCGCGCCAGACCGGTTTGATCGGTGGATGGACAGAGCGCGTCGACTGCGGAGTCGATCGCCGGGCTGCCTGGCAAGAGTGTTGCGACCTGAGCGTCGCTACCGATCGCCACCAACGGCCCGACTCCCGCGTTCGCCACCGACACGAGGTCGCTCGGTTGATCGAACAGACACGAATTCCCCGGGCTTTCGAGATTGCCGCCGCCCGAGTGAATGCGTCCCGCTTCCGCGTCGAGGCAAACTCCGGCCAGCAGCGTATTGGTGAGCGTCAGGTGAGAGGTCGGTTCATGAACCTCGACATCGCGTCCGGTGCCGAGGATCGTGACGTTGAGAAGCGCCAGTGCCCCCGGCAGCGGCGCTGGGAACCATGCTCCCAAGTAGATGGCCTGGCCGGCATAAGCACCATTCCCAGCGAAGGTGGTATTCGTGATCGTTCCTGAAGCCACGTCGAGCGCGCCGCCCTCGTCCACATCGTAGTCGCCGTTTCTGCTGAACTCCGAGTCCCGGATGGTGACGTTGCGGGCGTATGCCCCGCCTCCTCGCCATGCTTTGTTGCCGGTGACCCGGCAGCGCGCCAATTCGAGTGAGGTGCTCGCGTAAATGCCACCGCCGGCGACCGCACGGTTGTTGTCGATCCAACTGTCGGTGAGCGCCACGACGGCGCCATCGATGCCGCCGCCTTGACCGGAGCTGTCGAACCCGATGCCGCCGTTATTGCGAGCAAGCACGTTTCGTCCGGTGATGGTACCGGCCGTCAGCCCGTGACCGTTAGGACACCAGCTGCAGCCGTCACCTTGGTTGTTGGTGACCTCCACGTCCTCCAGGTCGAGGTTCGAAGTCTCGATGCCGATCGTGTTTCCGTAGGCCTTCACCCGGGAAAGATGCAGGCTTGCTCCCCCATGAATGCCGGCCCGGCCCTTGGTGACGGCGAGATCGAAGAAGTCGGCCTCCACTCCCGACGCGACCTCGAACGCGTTGGTACGCGATGAATAATGGTCGCTGGGCTGAGCCCCTTCGAAGACAGTCTCGTCTCGCGATGCGCCCCGGATGTTCGCGGAAGCGGTGATCGCCAAGCTCATGGCCTTCACGGGAACGAAGCGTCCAGCCGGGAACGCCACATCGTCCACACCCGACCCGGCGACGCAGTTGTCGACTTGAACGTCGCCATTCGCGGCTTCTAGCGCCTCGCGCACGCTGCAATTGCCGTTGGGCGGCAGGCCGTACTCGTCGACCATCGCGTCGACGACGATGGTGGCCGCGCTGGACGGGGCCGGCGCTGCGATCCTCGTCATCGCCACGAGGGCGATCGCGGCGGCGACACGCGGCCCACTGGCAGGGGACCTGCGCTCGCGAGAGTTTCCGTGGCGGAGCATGGCGGATCTCCGGATCTCGAATGGGGCGTGTGAACATGTTCACCCCATTCGCCACGTGCGGTCTAGGCGCGCGTACATCGACTCCTGCTGAATCGCGAACGATCTCGTGAATTGGGACCGCGTACGCGTGGTCGCGCCGTGTGGATCTCGTCTCTTCCCAAGAGCGAGATCAGCCGCCCACGCTCGTGCTCCAGGTGCTCGTGCCACCGCTCTCGAAATCGCCGACGAAGAGCACGGAGCCGCTCTTCCATCTCTGCAGCAGCGACTTCAGGGCCTGGGGTGAGTTGGTCGGCGCGGTATGGCCGGCCTGATCCAGTGACGATGCGCCGTGGCACGAGCCGCAGACACGGATCTCACCGGGCTGGAAGGTCACCCAATAGCGCTCGCGAACGACCGGAACGCCCGCGGGATCGGTGAGCTGCCAGGTCATCGCGCGCCGCGCCGGAACGAACGCGGCGATCGAGCCGTCGGATTCCACGGCGACGCTCGCGACCGGACCGGTGTGGCTCGCGTTGGATGCTTGCGACCAGGTGTCGTGCAGCGCCCGCGCCAGCACCCGCCTTCCGGCCTGGGGCGTGGTGCTCGCGTTGGTGCCCGTGGTGCCGCGCACCAGGTCGCCCTGGAAGATCTGCAGGAACGCGATGTCGTAGATCTTCCCGCCCTTGCCGATCGTCTGCGCGCCGCCGCCGGGGACCCGCAGATTGAAAGGCTGCTGTAGGTCGAAGTCGTCGCGCGTGGTGGCGTTGCGGACCACGGCGAGCGCCAGGTCGTGGCTCACGAGGTAGTTGGTCAGCTCTTGCTCGGTGACGCCGGCGGCAGCGAGCATCGCTTGCTCGGGTGCGGCGAGGGCGGGAGGCGTGCGGCTCGGGGGAGTGCGCACGCGTAGCTCCACGGGATTGAGCTCCCAGAGCGTGCCGTTGAACGAGACCAGGTTGTCGGGGTCCCAATAGCTGAGCTGCTTGGTGATCCCCGACGTGAGCGTGGTGCCCGCCACCTGGTAGCCATTGGCGCCGGCGGTGAGCGTCTTGAGGCGGAACTCGTAGCTCGAGGCGAGCGGTCCGCCGGAACCCGATTCCGTGCTGGTGTCGTCGGTGTGTACCACGACGACGGTACCGTTCGTGAGCGGCGTGGGCTCGCGATAGTGCCCCGAGTGGTTGGCGGTGGCGGTGCTGCCGGCGGTGTCGCGGTGGGTCACGTAGGTCACCGCCATGTGATCGGCATCCGTCGACGGCGGAGCGTCCATCGACACCACCTGTCCCGAGGCATGGGTGTAGAACTCGGGTGCGTCGACGCCGTAGTAGCGGCCCGGTGTGGTCGGGTCTTCCTCGATCTGGAAGAAGTTGTCGATGCGGCGTGGGTTGAAGCGTGTGTACTGGCCGTAGAACTCCTCGACGTTGGGGTCGTCGTCGATGGAAGCGGGGATGTAGCCGTGCAGCTCGTGGCGCCCGATGTGGTTCAACGTCTCGCCGCCCGTGCCGTTCTCTTCGATGGTCCACGGGAAGAAGTGGTTGAACGAGTGCCCCACGAGGTTCGTGCCCGCGAGCAGGTCGCCGCGACAGGAACGCGGCTCCGGGAAGACCTCGCTCAGCACGCCCGTGGTGACGTGCGCCTGCGGTGATTCCGATTCGAAGTCGATCGAACCGTAATCGCCGCCCGAGTCGCAGTTCTGGCCGGTGCCGGCGTTCTCGTCGGCGTCGGCGAGCTGGTCGCGCTGGAGGTGATCCCATTGCGTGAAGACCACGCGTCCGAAGCTGTCGATGGTGGGCGTGAAATCTCCCGAGGGCGCGTGGTTCAAGAGCTGGAGGTCACCGCTCGTGGGATCGAGGCGCCACAGCCCGCTCACCACGTACGCGCGCTCGTACTCGTCGCGCTGCGGATAGAGGTGCGCGAAACCGGCGCGCGGTCGATCGCTGGTGAAGAGGATCCTGTCGTCGGTGCCGTAGATCGGGCTCACGTTGTTCGCGTTCGCGGGCTGGTTCGGCACCTTGGTGATGACCGGCGTCTCGGCGGCGCCGAGCCCGGTGATCTCGTACATCTGCCAATAGTAGGTCTCGTACTCGTAGCGCTGGCCGGCGCCGCCCACGACCATGCTGAAGAGCGCCTTGGTGCCGGACCAGTGCGGCGAAGGGTCGCGCACAGCGATGGCGGTGTTGCCCTGGAAGCCGCTCGCCACGCCGTAGCCCGCGGCGAGGGTGAGGTTCTTGAGCGTGCCGTCGCCGTAGCGAATCCACAGGTCGCCGCCGCGGCCGACCGATTGGAGGCTGGCGAGGTGGTTGCCGAAGGTCGACCCGATGGTGGTGAAGTCGGCGCGGATCGGCACCTGGGTGACGAAGAGGATCGGGTTGGGCAGCACCAGCGGTGCCTGCGGGGCGAGTGGCTGCTCGGCGGCGGCGCGCGCGTTCGAGGCGACCAGGACGGCGGTCAGCGTCACAAGGACTGCCCACCGCGCGAGTCGCGTGAATCGCACGTCCGTGTTCGCTCGCGTCACGTTTCACCCTCCACTGGTGGCTTCCCCCCGGGGCGCCATCCGCTGGCGGCGAGCGATGCACGCAATTGTCGAGCCCGACCGCGAATTGTCACGGTCGCGGACGAATCGCCTGTCGCGCCGCGGACATTCCTTTCCGCCATCGCGGCGGATGCGGCGCAAGACGCGCGCTTTTCGTCACTTCCCGTGTCAGAGCGTCGGGCGTGCGCGGAGCGGGGGTGCGCCTCCCGAGTGATGGGGCTCGCGGTGTGGTGGGCGCTCGCGGGTCACGCCATCGCGTGCCCGAGCGTCAACCGAGCTTGTCGATGCGGCGAAGCTGGATGGCGCGGTCGGCCATCTGGGCGAGCATGCGCACCAGGTGGATCATCATCGCGAAGCGCTCGTCCTTCGAGAACCCGGTGACGTAGCGCTTGTAGATCTGCTGGAGCACCACGGCCATCTTGAAGAGGCCGAACACGAAGTAGTAGAGCGGATCGTCGACCGGCCGTCCGCTCGCCTGCGCGTAGCGCTCGACCACGCCCACGCGGTCGAGGCCGCCCTCGAGGAGTGTGGGCCCGAAGGCCGCCATCTGCAGCGGCTCGGGATCGTCGCGATCCACCCATAGGCTCAGGCTCGTGCCGAGGTCCATCCACGGGTCGCCGATGGTGGCCATCTCCCAGTCGAGGACGGCGACGATGCGCGTGACGTCGGCGGGGTCGAGGACGACGTTGTCGTACTTGTAGTCGTTGTGGATCAGCGCCGCGCCGGATTCGGGCGGCATGCGCTCGGCGAGCCACGCGGCCGCGCGCTCGATCTCCGGGATGTCGTCGGTCCGGGAGTTGGCGTAGCGCTCGGTCCAGCCCTTCACTTGCCGTCCGACGTAGCCCGCCGGCTTGCCGAGGCTGGCGAGACCGGTGGCGTCCAGGCTCACGCCGTGAATGGCGGCGAGGTTGTCGACCAGCGCCTCGGACATTCGCCGTGCCTGGTCCGGCGCGATGGCGAGATCGCCGGCGGTGCGATTGCGCAGGATCACGCCGCGCACCCGCTCCATCACGTAGAAGGGCGCCCCCATCACCGCGCGGTCCTCGCAGTAGAGCAGCGGGCGCGGCACCTTCGGATACTCGCGGATCAGGCCCGAGAGGATGCGGTACTCGCGGCCCATGTCGTGAGCCGTCTTGATCTCCGGGCCGAAGGGCGGACGCCTGAGCACCAGCTCACGCTCGCCGATGCGCAGCGCGTAGGTCAGGTTCGAGTGGCCGCCGGGAAATTGCTCGATGGTGAGCGCGCCGCCGAGCTCGGGCAGCGCCGTGCGCAGGTATGCCTCGAGCTTGGCGGCGTCGAGCTCCTCGCCTTTGCGGACGGGCCTCGTTCCGTCGACGTTCATCGCACGTCCAGCCCGTGGGCACGTAGCGCACGCCGCGCCACGACGGTCTTGTGGACCTCGTCGGGGCCATCGTAGATGCGGGCGCCACGCTCGTGGCGGTACCAGTAGGCGAGCGGCGTCAGGTCGGTGATGCCCATGGCCCCGTGGACCTGGATGGCGCGATCGAGCACCCGTTGCAGCACGTTGGCGACGTAGTACTTGATGATCGAGATCGCCTCGCGCGCCTCGACGAGCCCGTGCTTCTCGATGCGCTCTGCTGCATCCAGCACCATGAGTCGCGAGGCGTGGATCTCGGCGCGGCTGTCGGCGATCCATTCCTGCACGATCTGGCGGGTGCCGAGCGCCTTGCCGGGCGAGAGCTCGCGTCGCGCCGCGCGCTCGCACATGAGCGAGAACGCGCGCTCGCAGATCCCGATCCAGCGCATGCAGTGATGGATGCGGCCCGGGCCGAGGCGGTGCTGCGCGATCGCGAAGCCCGCGCCCTCGGCGCCCAGCAGGTTCCCGTAGGGCACGCGGCACTCCGCGAGCTCGACCTCGCCGTGGCTCGTGAACTCGGCGCCCGGCTCGCCCATCACGGGCAGATTGCGGATCAGCCGGAAACCTGGCGTCGTCGTGGGTACGATGATCTGGCTGGCGCGC
Organism: bacterium; assembly: GCA_046331705.1. Lineage (GTDB taxonomy): Bacteria > JADJOY01 > JADJOY01 > JADJOY01 > JADJOY01 > JADJOY01. The sequence continues at coordinate 125,399 of JAXLQJ010000006.1, forward strand.
GCGTGGGGGCTCTCGGCCTCGGGCGCGGTGACGGCCATGCAGATCGCGAACGCGGCGCCGTCGGCGGCGGTGGTGAACCATTTGCGGCCGCTCAAGACCCACGAATCGCCGTCGCGGCGCGCGCGCGTCTGCAGCCACGTGGGGTTGGATCCCGGGGAGTCGGGCTCGGTCATCGCGAAGCAGCTGCGGATCTCGCCGCGCGCCAGCGGCTCGAGCCAGCGCTTCTTCTGCGCCTCGTTCCCGAAGGCGAGGAGCACTTCCATGTTGGCGATGTCGGGCGCCTGGGTGTTGAAGAAGTAGTGGCCGAGCGGGCTCGTTCCCAGGATCTCGCTCACGTGCGCGAAGTCGGTGAGCGAGAGCTCGAGCCCACCCATGGCCTTCGGCATGTGGGGCGAGAAGAGCCCCAGCGACTTCACCTTCTTGCGCTTGAGCTCGAGGGTGGGCTTGAGCTCGGCGAAGGGCTTGGCCAGCGCCTCGGCCTCGAACGGATAGACCTCGTCGCGCATGAAGGCGCGGATGCGATCGAGCACGGGGACGAGGGCGGCGCTGGGTTCGTGCATGGAGGACCTCGGGTCAGCGGGAGCGAGGGAGCGTGGAGGGTGCGGCGAGTGGCGCTCGCATTCAGCGCACCGTGATGGTCGCCGGATCGAGGAGGTGGGGTGTCGCGTTGAACGCGGCGAGCGATACGCGCTCGCCGGAGAACGCGAGCTCGGTGACCGAGGTGTTGCGCACCAGCCACGAGAGCTCGATCACCCGCTCGTCGTCGACGCCGAGCGCCTGTCCCGTGGCGACGGCGACCGCGCCGCCCGAGGTGAACGCCGCCACCGTCGCGCCGCGACCCACACCCGCGGTCATGTGACGGATTCCCCCGGCCACCCGGGCGCGGAAGCCATGCCAGCTCTCGACACCGTCGAGCACGGCGTCCAGCTCGCCGCGCACCCACATACGGCTGACGGTGGTGAAGAGCTTCAAGAACTCGCGCGACGCGGTGTTGCGGGTCTCGGCGAAGACGGCCGCTGCGTCGAGCAGCTTGGGGTCGCGATCCAGCGCGAGCGCCGCGCCGCGGCTCAAGAGCGAGCCGGCGGGGTATTCGTCGAGCGCCGCGAGCGACTCGGGCTCGGGCCACGCGAGCCCGCGATCCGCGAACACCTGGCGCACTTCCTCGTGGGTCTCGCGGTGGCGGCGACGCGGCCCCACGAACACCCGTGCGGGACGGATCCCCTCGGCAGCCCACCGCTCGCCGAGGAGACGGGCCTGCGCCGCGCCCAGCGGCGACAGCACGTCGCCGTCGCGGTCGTAGTCGAGCGAGTTCGCCTGGCCGTGGCGGACGATGAGCAGCGCACCCATGAGCGTGTGCCGCGACGAGCGCGGGCGCGGCAACTCTAGCGCTGGCAGGTCGGCGCGGGGAGGCCGAAGGGGCCGACCTGCTCCACCCAGTAGCTCTCGGGCTGGCTGTGGTCGCCCGCGAAGGGATCGATCAGCGCGTCGTCGGCTCCGTGCACCTCGAAGTGGACGTGTGGCGTGGAGGAGCGTCCCGAGCTGCCCACGATGCCGAGCTTCTCGCCGCACCGGACGTGCTGCCCCACCGTCACCACGATCGAATCCTTCTTCATGTGCAGGTACTGGCTTTGGATGCCGTCGCGGTGGCGGATGTAGACCTTGTTGGGGACGATCGGGTTGCCGTCGCAGGAGATGCCGCCCGAGTCGAGCGCCGCGAGGCTGATGTGGCAGTGGTCGTAGTGGCCGTCGTCGACCACCTCGACCACGCCGTCGGCGGCCGCCAGCACGTCCGTGGAGCCGGCGTCCATCGCGGCGAAGCCGCCCACCAGCAGGAAATCGCTGCCGTCGTGGTCGCCGTAGCATTGCGGAAAGCCGCGACCCTCGAAATTGGTGCAAAAGATCTGCGAGAGCAGCCCGTCCGCGGGCTTGCCGTCGTCGTCGACGTGGAAGACCACGTCTCGCACGAAGCGCGTGCCGTCGGGGTCGAGCCCGGGAAAGCGGAAACGAGTCGGCCCGGTGGGTGCGCCGTCACCCGAGCCGCAGCCGAGCGCCGCTCCCGAGAGCGCGCAGGCGATCGCGACGGCGAGCGCCTGCAGAGAAGGACGCCTGCGCATCGATCCGGCTCCATTCACCTGCCGCTCGCGGGGCGAGCGAGGCCGATCACTCAGAACCCGGGCACCTGGTGCGACCAGCCCGCGACGTCGCCCGTCTCGAAACCGTTCTTGAACACGAATCCCGGGCCGCATTCCGTGCAGGAAGGTTGAATCCCCGCCACGAGCGCCTCCAGATCCGCTGGCGCCGTCTCCGGCGCGAAGTCCACGGTCAAGGTGTGCTCGGCGTTCACCAGCCCACCTCGATTGGCGATGGCCTGAATCGCCGTGCTCACCAGGAAGGAATCGCCGGGGTCGACCGTGAGCGCCGTTTCCTCGAAGCAGACCTTGCTCGCGTCGAGGGTCACCGATTGAGCCGGCGCGGTGTCGGTCATGAAGTAATCCGCCGCCAGGATCGCGTTGGCGGGCAGGCCGTAGAGCGCTTCGTCGCCGCAGCTCAAGAAGGCGAGCCCGATGGCGCTCAGGTCCTGCGCCGTCACCAGGCTGCCGTCGAGCACCGCCAGCGATGCCAGCAGGAAGCCGCCCCCGGCCCACTCGGAATCCTGGCCCACGCTCGGCGGCGAGTAGCTGAAGTCGAGGGTCGCCTGGATCGGCAACGGGACGGTCTGGGGACCGGTGAACGTGTAGCGCTGATAAGCCTGCTGGGTCGACGCGTTGCGGCTCGACGCGCTCGGCAGCGCGCTCGCCCGCAGGATGGGGAGCGCCGCCGTGCCGTTGAACGTCGTGCTCCCGTAGACGGTGCCGAGGCCGATGGCGCCGCGGCGCGACGAGATCTCGGCGCCGAGCCCGCCTTCGGCATGGGACAGCACCAGGTTCGTGTTGCCGTCCACGACGCACGATTCCTGGCTCGGAACGCCGGCGCAGTTGCGGATGCTCTGGAAGAGGATCGCGCCGAATCCGGGGTCGGGCACGATCTCGAAGTTGTACGTCACCGCGTCTTGGCCCGCGAACCCGAGCGTCAGGTTGTCCACGAAGCCGCGCCACTCGTCACCCGAGCCGTAGTGCGTGCGGATGTGGGCCTCCACGATGGGCGCGTCGTCGGGGATGTCGTCGAGCGACGCCGGCGGAGGATCGCCCTCGGCTTGCGAGATGAGCAGATGTCCCAGCAGCGCGGCGTGCTGCCACGCGTCCGTGGGTTGGTCGTCCTCGCAGGTGATGCCGTCGGTGCAGCCGTCCCAGTCGAGCCAGAAGCTGCGCGGGTCTCCGTACGGGTAGACACGTAGCGCCAGGCTGGGCGCCCGCACCGGCGATCCGGTACCCGACTGGATGCGCCAGTCGAGCTCCAGATCCTGCAGGTCGCCCCAGGTGCCCGCCAGCTGCGTGAGGTCCCCGATCATCGTGGCGCCGCCTTCCGCGGTCTCGGAGAGCTCGAGCGATGCGAGTCCGGCACGCGGCTCGGTCGTCGTGATGTCGGCGGTGCCAGGCGAGCCCTCGCCCACGTAGACGAACCAGTTCGGATCGCCCGGCAGCACCGTGATCTCGCCCGCGCGCGCGACTCCGACGGCGCAGCCGAGTAGCCATGTTGCGCCGCCGAGTAGCGGTTTCCACTTGCCGTTCATGCCGACCCCCGCGCCCATCGTTGGGCGTGACCGAGCTTCGGCCGAACATTACCACCCTCGCCGCGAGCGGTGGCACCCGGTGCGCCGCCGCGCCGGCGCGCACCCTGACCTCGACGCCCACCCGGAGCGCGCGGGCGACTCACCAGGCGGGCACGTTGCCGAACGCGTTCCACGCGGCGAGCGCCGGCTTGGCCGCGCCGGTGTTGCGCATCAGGCCGCAGCTGGCGAAGACCTGCTTGAAGCTCGTGATCGGGTCGGTCTCGTGCCAGTCGCTGGTGTCGCTGAGCGCGAACCAATGGACGAAGCGCGTGTCGAGCCCGCGGATGAGCGTGTTCCAGAACGCTTGGATGAAGAGCACCTGGTCGCTCTCGGAGCCGTGGATGTTGGGGTAGCCCGGATGGCTCACGCGCGACGGCCACGCGACCTCGGTGAATGCGACGGGCTTCGTCGTCCAGCGCGAGATCGGCGCGTAGTAGCTCGCCGGGATGAGCACCGGGGTCCAGTAGCTCATGAACGGGTAGGTGGTGAACCCCAGCAGATCGAGCTCGGGTAGGGACGCCACCAGTCCCGCGGGATCGGGCAGCGTGAGCATGTGCTCGTAGTGAAAGGTGGTGAAAACCTGGGTGGCGGTGCCGAGCGAGTGGACGAACGCGGCGAGCTCGTTGATGAACGGCACCAGCTCGTTAACGCGCGAGCTGCGATCGATCTCGTTGCCGAGCGCCACGTAGCCGATGTGGTGCTCCACGGCGAGCGCGGTGAGCAGCGAGCGCAGCGCCGCCTGCTTGCCCGGATCGTCGAGCGCGCTGGTGATGCCGAGCACCACCACCGGCCTGAGCCCCTGGTCTTCGGTGATCTGGATCCACTGCGGCACGTTACCCGCGCCGCTCGCGTCCCACTCGGTGTAGACACCCTGGCTGCCGCCGGCGTCGGTCGAACCGGTCCAGAAAGTCGACCAATCGTCGTTGCTCGGCTGAGGCGCGTGCGGCGGGCTGATGGCCGCGATCCCCGCGACCACGATCTCCTCGCAGCCGCTCGCTGCACCCACGAGCGCCGTCAACAGGATCAGGGAAAACGCGCGGGTACGCATGACGCTGTTTGCTCGGCGTCCGCGCCGGGCGGCGCGCTGCCGGATTGCAGCGTCTCGTCAGCAACCCGCGTGCCGTGGTCGGGAAACGTCGACGAAAGCGAAAGAGTTGCGCTTTTCGTCTCGATTTTCGTGGCGCGCGTCGGCCGCGCGAGAAAATTGACGCGCGCGCGTCGCGGCAGCTGCGCTCGCCCTCGGCCGGCGCTCACGCCGGAGGCGTCGTGCCTTGACCGGTCCACACCGCCAGCGCGGGCTTCGCGTCCGTGCCGTTGCGCATCAGGCCGCAGCTCGCGAACACCTGCTTGAAGTCGGCGAGCGGGTCGCTCTCGTACCAGTTGCTGGTGTCGTGGAGCGCGTACCAGTTGGCGAACAGCACCGGCAGACCCGCGGTGAGCTCGGCACGGAAGCGTTGGATGAACGTCACCTGGTCCGACTCCGAGCCACGGATCGTCGGGTAGCCGGGGTGGTTCATGCGCGACGGCCACGCGATCTCCGTGAAGGCGATCGCCTTGGTGGTCCAGTCCATGAGCCGAGCGTAGTAGTCCGCGGGGATGTCGACGGGGCTCGTGTAGCGCAGGAACGGGTAGCTCGAGAACGCGACCAGATCCACGTTGGGCACGGCCGCCACGAGCCCCACGGGGTCGAGGAAGTCGAGCATGTGCTCGTAGTGGAAGACCGTGAACACCTGGGTGGACGTGCCGAGGGAATGCACGAAGGTTGCGAGGCCGTCGATGAAGGCGGCGAGCTCCCACGCCCGCGAGTTGCGATCGATCTCGTTGCCGAGGCCGAGGTACTCGATGTCGTACTCCGTGACGAGCGTCGTGAGCATCGAGCGAAGCTGGTCTTGCTTGAGTGGATCGTCGAGCGCGCTGGTCACGCCCAGCACCACGACCGGCCGCAGCCCCGCCGCCAGCGTGGTGAGGATGGTCGCCGGGATGTTGCCGGCGCCGCTGGTGTCCCAGTTGAGGTGGACGCCCTGGTAGCCGCCCAGGTCGCGCGTCTCTTCCCAGTAGCTCGACCAATCGTCGGCGTCGGACTGGGGTGAGTTCGCGGGGCTGATGGCGGAGATGCCTGCTGGGGTCAGCTCTTCGCAAGCGATCGAGCACAAGCAGAGTGCGACCATGACGATGATGGCTCCGGTTCGCTGGGGATGACGACGCGCGAACATGGCGTGCGACCTCGTGGCTCGGCGGCACTCATCGCGGGCACCGCACGCACGCGTTCGAGAGCAACCCGCTGGCCACTCGGGTGCTCAGCCGATGTCGGCGAATTGATTGGAGATCGCGCGGAAACGACGCGCCGAAGCGAGGCCGCATCGGGCGGCTCGCCCGGCGCTGGCGGGAGGTCCACCGGCGATTCGCCCGCCGGGCGGCGAGCAGCTCAGCCGGGAAGGAGGGGGCTCACTCGGGGGCGGCGTTGCGGAAGCGCGAGCGGATGCGCTCCTGGAAGAGCGGGTCGCTCCACGGTTGCGCGCCGTGGAGGATCTCGAGCAGGCGGCCACCCGGCGCGACCAGGTAGCTGCGGGGCACGTGATACGAGAGCTCGATGCGGTCGGCGATGCCGCCGTGGGGCGCCAGGAAGGAGTGGAAGCCGAACCCCACGCGCTGGGTGAAGGCGCCGATGGTCGGCGCCATGGCGGTGGGTTCGACCGACACGAAGATCACCCGCGCCTGGCTGGTGGCTTCGAGGCGCTGACGAAACGCGAGCAGCGCCGGCAGCTCGGCGAGGCACGGCTGACACCAGGTCGCCCACAGATGAACGATGCTCGGCCCCGCGGCGAGATCGGCGACGGCGTGCTCGCCACCGGACACGTCCGCGACCCGAAAGTCGAGGCGCGCGGACGGCTGCGGCGGCGGTGGAGCGCAGGGCGTCGGCGCGCTGGCGCGCGCGACGGCGCGCTCCATCGCTGCGTCGAAGCCGTCCGGATGCGGGTAGAACCACTCCTCGACGATGGCGCCGTCCGGGCTCACGAAGATCGAGGTCGGCGTCGAGACCACGGCGTAGCGCTCGTTGACCGCGCCGCCCCAATCGTCGAGCACCGGAAAGGAGATGCCGGTGCGCTGCACGTATTCGGTGGTGACGGCGCGGCGCGAAGGCTCGCCCGGTTTGTCGGCGGGCACACGCGTCACCGAGATCACGTCGATGGCGCCGGGATGTGCCGCGAGCCAGCGCACCAGCTGCGGCAGCTCCTGCTGGCAGTGCTTGCACGTGGCCGACCAGAACACCAGCATCGTCGGACGGCCGCGGCGGGGCTCGAAGGTGAACGCGTCGCTGGTGCCGAAACGCGGCAGCTGGAAGCCGGGCGCGCAGCTGCGATCGAGATCCATGCCAGGGAAATAGGGGTACTTGTTGGCGAGCGTCGGGACGTCGTCGCCGGCGGCCACGCGCGCCACCAGCTCGGCGGCGGTGAGCGGGCCGGTGGCGGAGGCCAGCCGCTGGCCGAGGTCCTTGACCCCCGACACCACGAATCGTCCCTGGCCGTCGAAGAGCACCAGGCTCGGCACGTCCTCGGCGCGCACGGCCTTCGCGAGCGCGAAGTCGTCGTCGATCAAGAGCGGCACGTCGGCGGGCACCGGTAGCAGGCCGAAGGTCTCGTAGAGCTCTTCCTCGCGCTTCTCTGCACGCTTGCCGGCGACGGCGTAGACCTCGATTCGCGGCCACCGCTGGCGCATCGTCGTCGTGAACGCGACGAGGGCTCGCTCCGACCAGGCGAAGCCCGGTGCCCAGAAGACCAGCGCGATCGGCGTGCCTTGCCCGAGTCGCGCCTCGAGGTCGAGCGTCTCGGCCCGGAAGTGACCGGGCTCGGCGATCACGCGGCGCGGTGCCGCGGGCAAGCGGAACACCCCGGGAGCGGTCGCGTCGGCGTGCGTGGTCGTGGCTGGCGTGGGCACGGCCGCGGCACTCGCGAGGGTGACGGGCGCGCTCGGTGCGGCGTGCGCGCGGATCCGAGCGGCCTCGTGAACGTGGTTTCGATAGACCCGCTCGGTCCCGGTGGCGGTGCCGAGGAGCACCACCCACGCGAGCGCGGTCATGCGCAGGGGATAGGGCCACGCGAGCAGGCTCGCGAGGGTCTGGCTGACCAGCATGCGCGGGCCCTGCTCGGCGAGCAGCGCCACCAGCACCGGGATCGCCAAGCTCACGGCGTAGAGACGCATGCACCACAGGCACAGGAAGCCGATCTCGAACTTCGAGATGAAGAAGAGCGCCACCGAGAGCGCGCTCGCCACGAGCCCGAGCACGAACGCGTGCGCGTGGTATTGCGGCTCGCGGCGCCCCGCCCAGACCAAGCCGAGCACCAGGACGTAGAAGGGCGGCGCCAGCGCGGCGATCGGGATGCCCGCGATCTCGGACCAGGCGCTGGTGTTGACCGCCTCGCAATCGACGGTCTCGCTCTGCGGGCAGTTCTCGAGGGTGAAGGACTTGTCGCCGTAGAGCTGGGAATCGTGATGCGCCGTGAGGTAGAGGCCGATGGCGGTGCCGGCGAGCAACACCGCGGTGAGCGCCACGCGCGCGACCGTGCGGCGCGGGCTCGCCCAAGTCTCGTGCCGGGCCTGCATGGGATCGAGGCGGGTCACGCGACGGGGGGATTCGGGACGCGCCGGGCGTGACCTTCGCGCCGCTGCATCAGGGCAACGTCCAGCGCTGCAGGAAATCCCAGAGCAGGTCGGGAGAATGGAGATCGTCGCCGGGATGGCAGCCGGGAATCAGCTCCGGGCTCACGTTGCCCCACCAGCAATGGCCTTGATTCGCGACGATGCAGTGCGTGACCTCGACGCCGCCGGCGCAGCCGTCGTAGGTGGTGCAGGTCGCGTCACCTTGCTGATAGGTCACGCGCCCCGAGCCGGTGCAGGCGTCGAGCTCGCGCCAGCGCTCGACGGTCGCCACGCGAGACTCGAGCTCGTCGAGGCTGCCGCTGATCTGGAGCACCGGCACCGGTCGCGTGAGGTTGCACTCGAGCTCGGGCGAGAGGTTTCCCACCACGGGCCCGATCGCCGCGACCAAGTCCGAGGCCTCGCAGGCCAAGCGGTGCGACAGGTAGGCGCCGTTCGACATGCCCACGGAATAGACGCGGCTCGGGTCGACGCAGACTTTTCCCGCGACCTCGTCCGCGAGCGCGCGGATGAAGCCGACGTCGTCCAGATTCGTCTGCGCCGGCTGGCCGCAGCACTCGTCGCCGCCGTTCCACGCCGCCGGGAAACCGGTGCCGTCGGGCTGCACCACGAGAAAGCCCGCTGCATCCGCCTTGCGGTCCATCTGCGACTCGTAGGTCCAGATGTCGGTGAAGAAGCCGCCGCCCAGCACGAACGGATGAAGGTTGAAGACGAGCGGCGCGGGATGCGAGCCGTCGTACCCCGGTGGCACGTGGACGAAGTAGCGACGCGTGAGGCCATCGCGGTCGAGGGTGAACGCGTGGTCGCCCGGCGTGAGGCTGGTGGGCGGACAGCTCGGCGCGTCGGCGGCGCCCTCGTTCGCGCACGCCGCGGCGAGCGCACACGCGAGGGCCACGAGCGTGGCGGTGATCCGCGAGGACATGGCGCGGTTACGGTACGAGCGGCTCGCGATCGGGTCAACCGAGAGCATCGGCCCGAGAGCATCGGTCCGGCGCGCGAGGCCGCGGATCGTTCGTCGCGTTCCGCAGCCTGGTCGCCATCCGCGCCGCGGCGTCTCGTCGAACCCGGGATTGCGCCGTCGCGGCGAATGGGGGTATGTCGGGCGCGCCATGCGCCGCCCCCCGACGCCTTCCCTGCGATTCCCGCCTTCGCACCGAGTACCGAGCGCAGCGCTCGCGTGGGTCTGCGGCGCGGCGCTCGCGAGTGCCCTCGGATTCGGCTCGATCCCGTCGGCGCAAGCGGCGGAGCCCGGGGCGCCCGCGGCGGCCGCGAGCGGCGGCTGGGTGGGGGAGCTGGCGCGACGCATCCGGCTCTCGGGAAACGCGGACGTGGGCTTTCTCTACGGCGAAGCGCGCTCGCGTGCGCCGGACGGCCGCTGGGTGATCGACAACGCGCGGCTCTTCCTCGACGCCGACCTCGTGGACCGCGACGACCTGCCGCTCGAGGGCTGGCTCGACGACGCGAGCCTCTACCTCGAGTGGGACCTCTATCGGCACACCACGTTTCTCGACGACGTCGGCTCGCTCTACGTGCGCCTCGATCACCTCGCGGGCTCGTCCGCGCTCAACGTGAAGGTCGGTCGCATGGCGATTCCGTTCGGCTTCGAGTACCCGCGCTGGAGCGAGGACCGGCCGGCGAACCCGCTGGCGGGGTTCTCCGCCGCGCAGCCCTACGGTTGGGACGAGGGTGTCGAGCTCTTCGGCGCGCTGGCCGACGACCGTGTCCGCTATCAGGCGGCGCTCCTCGACGGTGACGAGCGCGTGGGCGTGAACACCCAAGCCACGCCGTCGTTCGCGGCGAAGCTCACGGTCGCTCCGCTCGCGTGGCTCTCGGTGAGCGGCAGCGGCTACACCTCGGGCAAGCTCGGTACCGTCGGCCATCCGGTGTGGTCGGCGCTGATCGTGGCGTCGACGCCCTTTCCGCCGCTCAGCGCCAATCCCTACGATCCGAGTTACGTGGATGCGGAGGGCGAAGCGGAGCCGGTGCGCCTCGACGGCGTTCGTGCCTGGGAAGCGGACGTCGTCCTCGACGACGGCGGCGCGGCGCGCGTGTGGCTCGGTTACGGCCAGGTCCACGTCGACGGGCGCGGCGAGCCCATCGCCGGGCGTCGCCTTCAGTACGGCGCTGCGGAGGGCACGCTCGGCCTCGGCGTGCTCGCGCCGAGCCTCGATCGCCTCTACCTGGCGGCGCGGGTGAGCTTCATCGGTACCTTCGACGATCGGCAGGGCTATCTGCTCAACGTCGACGACGACGGCTTCGAGCTGGGATTCGACACCCAGCTCGTCCAGATCACGGAGCTCGGCCTCGGCGTCCGGCTGACCAAGCACCTGACGCTCAAGGCCGAGTACGCGGCGGTCGACTTCGACCTCGTGGACGGCGCGCCCGCGGAGGCGCGGGCCGCCGCTCACGCCCGCGGTTACGGGGCGCTCACGCTGGCCGCGGGATTCTGAGCGCGCGCGGCGTCGCGCTCGCGGGCGTGCTCGACGTACTCGTCGAAGGCGCGCTGACCGGCGGCAGGATCGAGCTGGGGCGAGCCCACGCGCGCGATCCGCTCGTGCGCCCAGAGCATCGCTTGCAGGCCCTCGGCCTCGTCGGGATCGAGGAAGCGCATGTTGGCCGTGGCGTCGGCGCATGCGGTTCCGGGCACGCCGCGCTCTTCCGGGATGGTGCGCGGGAGCGCCGTGAACGGGCTCGCATCGGGGTGCTCGGTGAAGAGGTCCCACATCGGCTGGGCCCGCTCGTCGTAATGGGTGAGCGGCGGCAGCCCGAGGAGGTGCTCGATCGTCGCGTGCCAGTTGCCCTCGTGGTAGAGGACCGGCGAGACGTAGCCGCGACGCGTCCACGGCGAGATCGCGAGCAGGATCGAGCGGTGCGCGTCGATGTGATCGACGCCGTCCTGGGGATCGTCCTCGACCACCAAGACCAGCGACGACTCCCAGTACTTGCTGTGGGAGAGCCAGTCGACGAGCTGGCCGGTCGCGAGGTCGTTGTCGGCGACCATCGAGCGCGGCGTCGGGAAGACCGGGCTGCAGCCCAGCGTGTGATCGTTGGGGAAGAGCATGAAGGCCACCCGCGGCAGCCCGTCGCGCTCCCACTCCGCGATGCGGCCGGCGAGCTTGTCGACGTCCTTCGACAACGGAAAGAAGAACGGCGGGTCGACCGCGCTCCAGTTCATGAGCGAGGTGTCGAGGATCATCCCGCGGGGAAACATGCCGACCGCCTCGCCGTAGTTGCGGAAGCGGATGCCGTGGTCGAGCAGGTTCTGGAAGAGGTATTGCTTCTTCGGGTACGTCGCGGGATTGGCCACGACCTCGATGAAGAATGGCCCGGGACGCCCTTCGGCGAAGCGGTTCTTCTCCATGTAGGTGTTGGAGATGGCGCCGGTGAGGATCTGGTGCCCTTGGTCCGAGATCTCGGCGTTCGAGTAGTAGTTGTCGCCGCTCGCGAAGCGCTCGGCGAGGGCGCGCAGGTTCGGCGTCACGTCGCTGCAGTAGAGGCAGTTCTCGGCGACGCCGTCGGCGGCGGGCCAATCGCCGAGGAGCGCGTCGTAGGTCTTGTTCTCGCGCACCACGATCAGGAGGTGCTCGATGGGAGATGCGCCGCCGCGCTCGCGCGGCACCGGATTCGCGAAGCGGCGGGCGTCGACGTCGAAGAGATTCGCCGAGCGCGCGTTCATGGTGTCGATGCGCGCGGCGAGCTCGGCGAGCTGGGCGTCGGAGGGGATGTCCACGAGCTGCACGGTGGCGCCGTTGCGCAGCTGGGCGTGCACCGGGCCGGTCGGTCCCGCGCCCGTGCCCTTCGCGTTGGCGACGTAGAGGCGCTTGCCGTCGGGTGAGACCGCCACCGCCGTCGGGTACCACGCCGTGGGGATGCCGCCGATCACGCGGCTGGTCGCGAGATCGACCACCGCGATCTCGTTCTCGGTCGCTTGCGCGACGTAGAGCCGCGCGCCGTCCGGCGAGAACGCGAGCGCGTTGGGACCGGTGCCGTAACCCTGGGCGTCGATGGTGCGCAGATCGATCGAGCGCTCGACGCGGCGCTTCGCGAGGTCGATGCTCGTGATGGTGTCCTCGTCGGCGTTGGCGACCCACAGCCGCCCGCCGTCGGCGGCGACCGCGAGGCCCTCGGGATTCTTGGGCACGTCGAGGGTGGCGAGCCGCACGGGCGCCGCGGGATCGCGGACGTCGAAGATCTCCACGGTGGAGTCGCGCTCCGCCGAGACGTAGGCCTCGCTTCCGTCCGGCGAGAGCGCGACGTCGAACGGGTTGTTGCCGGTTCCGATCGTGCCCACGTGCGCGCCGTCGGAGGTGGCGATGATCTCGAGCCCGCGCCCCGCCTGATTGACCGCGTAGAGCAGCGCGCCGTCGGGACTGAGGGCGAGGCCCGCGGGGAAGCGCAGCCGGCTCGGGTAGGAGGCGCGGCTGGTGAGCGTGTCGCCGTCCCAGCCGAGGACCTCGATGGTGCTGGTGCCGCCGCCGGCGGCGTAGAGCGTGCGTCCGTCGGACGAGACCTCGAGGCCGGCGTAGAGCGCCGCGCGCTCGACGGAGGAGCGCGCGACCGCCTGCGCGGTATCGATGGCGGTGACGGTCTGCGGGCCGCGACCGGTCGAGGTCGCGAACACCGTGGCGCCGTCGGGTGAGATCGCGACGCTGAGCGGGATCTCGTCCACCGCCACCATCGTCCCGAGCGGCTCGATCATGCGGCCGTTGGGCAGGATCCAGCGTCCCGCTCCTGCGGGGCCCACCTTGAGTCGCGCTTCGTCGCGGATCGCGAGCCCCGGTGTGGGCTCGCTGGAACGATCGGACGAACAGCTCGCCGCGGCGAGCAGCAGGCACGTCGCGGCGAGGCTCACGCGAATGGGCGCGGACGGTCTCGGGATCATGGGTGTCGCTCGTGGGAATGGCCGCCGGCGGGCGACGTGCCGCGCCTCGACCGATCTTGGTGAGGAGCGGCTCTCTTGTCCATCCCGCGGCGACTGGGCTTGGCGCCCGGCCCGCGCTCAGCGAAGGTCGCCTCGCCATGACGAAGCGTGCGTTCCTGTGCTGGCGCGCGGCGGTGATCTTCTTCGCCAACGTGCCGAACCTGCTCATGGTGCTGTGGCTCTTCTTCTGGGTCACGCGCACCACCGCGACCGCCACACCCGGCGCGTGGCGCTGGAACGCCGGCGCGTTCGCGCTCTTCGTGGTGCTTCACAGCCTCAGCGCGACGCCCGCGTGGAAGCGCGCTTTCGGCAAGCTCTTCCCCGAGGCCTTCGAGCGGGCGGCGTACGTCGTGCTATCCGGTGTCTCGCTGCTGGCGCTGCTGGCGGTGTGGCGGCCGATGCCCACGCTGATCTGGCGCGTCGAGGGGATCCTCGGACACGTGCTCGACGGAGTGTTCTGGATCGCGCTCGGCTGCGCGTGGTGGGTGGGACAGCAATTCGACCAGGCGGCATTCGTGGGAACGCGGCAGCTCGCCGCCCACTTCCGGGGTGAGCCGCCGCCCACGTCCCCGTTCGTGGTGAAGGGACCGTTTCGCTTCAGCCGCCACCCGATGTACCTGGCGATGATCGTGCTGATGTGGAGCGCATCGACGCTGACCTCGGGGCGCTTGCTCTTCAACGTGCTCGCCACCGCGTATTTCGTGATCGGCTCGCGGCTGGAGGAGCGGCGCTTGGTGGCCGAGATCGGCGCGCCGTACCTGGAGTATCGACGTCACGTGCCCGCGCTCTGGCCGCGGCTCACGCCGTGGACGCCCGAGATTGCCGGTGCGCCCGGGCGCTCGTAGTCGCCGCGCCGAACCCGCGGTTGCTCGCCTCGCGCGCGCCGTCCTCGCGCGTTGCGCACGGTTTCGGAGCGGTGGCCCGCACGGCCGCCCAGGAAACGCTGGTACACTCGCCGCCCGAAGCGCACGATGGCCCGCGTGAGGATCCGGTCTGGCTTTCGGCATCGAGCGACGTCGCGCGTGATTCCCGCCGCGGCGTGGGTCGGGATCGCGGCGGCGCTCGCGACCGCCTGCGCGACGATCCGCGTTCCCGCGCCCGCGCCGGGCACCGCCACGCTCTTCGGAACCGTTCGGCTCTTGCCCCACGAGGGCCTCGCCAGCGCACCCGTCGCCGGCGCGTACGGTGACCGCGCGCTTCGCGACGCGGAGCTGGTGAGCTACGCAAAGCCGGGTTTCGCGGTCGTGACCGCGCTCGGGCTGCCGTCGCCGCGCGGCACCGTGGCGCTCGCCGTTCGCGGCTCTCGCTTCGGCGTTCGCCTCGAGCCGCGTTTCGCCGCCACCGGCGAAGGCGGGACGATCGCGCTGCGCAACGAGGACGAGCGGGCGCACGTGATCTCGTGCCCCGCCCACGGTTTGCTGACGACCCTCGCGCGCGGCGCCGCGACCCAGCTCACCGCGAGCATCGCCGGCGAGGTGCGCTGTTTCGTGCTCGACGGCGCAGACGACGGCGCCGACGGCGGCGCCGAGGCGAGCGTGTACGTGGCCGCCGGCCCGTTCGCGGTGATCGGCGCGGACGGGAGCTGGCTGCTGGAAGGCCTCACGCCGCCGCCGGCAGCGCCACCGAGCGCGGCCGCGCCGCTCACGCTTCAGGTATGGCACCCGCGTTTCCCGCCCGCGATGCAGCCCGTCCAGATCGAGGTGGGCAGCGCGAAACGCGTCGACGTCGAGCTGCAAGTGCGATGAGATCGGCGTCGCTGCGTGGGCTCGCCGGATCGCTGGGCGTGCTCGCGCTGTTGCTGGCGGGATCCGCGCGCGCGGAACCCCTCGGCGCGGTGGAGGGCCGCGTGCGCCTCGCGGTGACCGGGCTCGAGATCGCGCGGGCCGGCCCCTTGGTGGTGTTCCTCGTGCCCTTCGATCCGGTCGCGGTGCCCGTCCCCGACGAGGTGCCGGAGATCAGCCAGAAGGGTGCCCGCTTCGAGCCGCCCTTCCTGGTCATCACCGCGGGTCAGACGGTGCGGATTCCCAACGACGACTCGATCACGCACAACGCCTTCTCGTACTCCCAGCCCAACGCGTTCGATCTGGGGCTCTACCCGAAGGGCGACGCGCGCACGATCACGGCGCGCGCCCCGGGCGCGATCCGGGTGTTCTGCTCGATCCACAAGTCGATGAACGCGGTGATCTTCGCGGCGCCGACGCCGTGGCATACGCTGGCGGCCGCGGACGGCTCGTTCCGGATCGCGGACGTTCCCGACGGCCGCTACCGGGTCGCGACCTGGAACGAGCGCCTGCCGCCGGCCGCGGCGGAGGTCCTGGTCGCGGCGCCGGAAGTCATGCGCGTCGATCTCTTGCTCGGCGCGGACGCGAGGTGAGCCACGGTGCGTCTTTCCTTCCAGACGCGGATGTTGCTGGGCTTCGGTGGCATCACCGCGTTGGTCTTCATCGCGCTGTTGGGGCTCACGGATCGCTGGATCGCCGCCCGCGCCGAGGGCGACGTGCGCGCCCGCCTCGCCCAGGACGCGCGCGTGCTGTCGCGGGTGCACGCGACGGCTTCGCGGCTGCGGGCGCAGCAGCTCCGAAGCATCGCGCAAGAGCCGCGGATGCTGGCGCTCACCGAGGTGCACGACGTCGCGACGCTGCGTTTCGCAGCCGAGGAAGAGCTCGCGGATCTCCGGCTTTCGAGCTTCGCGTTCCTGGGCAGCGACGGGGAGGTGCTGGTCTGGACCGGCAAAGGGCGCGGCGAGATCGAGCCGCGGCTCGATAGGCTGCTGAGGCGGCCGAATCTCACGCGCGCGCTGCCCGACACGGTGCGAGTGGGCGAGGCGGGTGTCGAGGTCCAGGTCGTGCCGCTCACGGTGGGCGACGAGACCCGCGGTTACCTGGTCGCGTCGCGCGAGATGGACCAAGGCGTTCTGCAGGACTACGCCCTCGCCGTCGGCGATCGCGTGGAGCTGCGCTCCGGCGGCCACGTGCTGGTCGCGTCGCCGCCCGACCCCGTCGACGAAGGCCATCTGCGCACGCTCGACGTCGAGCTCGGTGGCGCGCTCAAGCTGGTGGTGGGGGTCGACGAGAATCTCTTCACCGAGCCACTGCGCTCGGCGTTCCGCGCGATCTTGCTGCTCAGCGTCTCGGGCGCCGTGCTGGGGTCGCTGGTCGCGTTCTTCGCCGCGCGCCGATTCACCGCACCGCTCGCCGCGCTGGCGGCCACCGCGCGGTCGGTGGGCGCCGGCAACTTCGCGGTGCGCGCCGCGGAGACCGGTGCGCCCGAATTGGTCGATCTGGCGCGCGCGTTCAATCAGACCATCGATTCGTTGCTGCGCACCCAGCGCGAGCTGCAAGCGTCGGCCGCCGGATTGCGCGAGAAGACCCGCGAGCTCGAGACCATCGGCGCCGCGCTCACCGAGTTCCTGGAGAGCGGCGACTGGCATCGCGCGAGCGAGCGGCTGCTCGCGGGGGCGCTGGCGCAGACCCACAGCCGCGGTGGCCTGGTGGGCGTGGTGTTGCCCGGCTCGCGCTTCAAGATCCTCGCCGCCGAGGGCCCGGATGGCCCGATCCCGCCGGCGCCCGACCGCAAGATCGAGGCGGGTGAGCTGACGGGCCTGGTGGGCTCGATCATCCGCACCGGACGTCCGGTCAGCTCGGCGAACCTGGCCGACGATCCGGCGACCGACGATCTGCTCAGCGTGGCGCCGCGACTCGGCCAGTTCCTGGGCGTGCCGATCCGGCGCGGCAACGAGGTGGTGGGCGTGCTCGGGGTCGCCAACGAGTCGGGCTACACCGAGACCGAGCGCGCGCAGCTCGAGCTCTTGGCAAACGCCGCCGGCGTGCTCATCGACGGCTACCGTCGCCACCAGGCCGAGGAGAGCCTGCAAGCCCAGCTGCGCCAGTCGCAGAAGATGGAAGCGGTGGGACGGCTCGCCGGCGGCATCGCCCACGACTTCAACAATCTCCTGACCGTGATTCGCGGCCAGACCGAGCTCCTGCTGCGGCGGCTCCGGGTCGACGAGCCGAACCATCGTTACGCGACCCAGGCGCTCAAGGCGGCGGACCGCGCTGCGGCGCTCACCCGCCAGCTGCTCGCGTTCGGACGCAGCCCGATCGGGCAGGTGCGCGTCGTCGATCTCAACCTGGTGATCGTGGACATGGTGGAGATGCTCCGCCGGCTGGTGCGATCGGACGTGGAGCTCACGACGCGGCTCGACCCGAGCATGGGCCGCATCGACTCGGACCCGAGTCAGCTCGAGCAGGTGATCATGAATCTGGTGCTCAACGCGCGCGACGCCATGCCTTCGGGCGGACGGCTCGAGATCGAGACCAGCACCACCCGCGTGGCGGCCGACGATCCGACGCGCCCGGTGGATCGTCCGCCGGGCGATTACGCGACGCTCGCCGTGCGCGATACCGGCGTGGGCATGGACGATGCGACGCTGTCGCGGATCTTCGAGCCGTTCTTCACCACCAAGGAGGAGGGCCGCGGCACGGGGCTCGGCCTCGCCACGGTGTACGGCATCGTGCGCCAGAGCGGCGGTTACATCGTGCCGAGCTCGGTGGTGGGGAAGGGCTCGACGTTCGTGTGCCACTTCCCGATCTCCCAGCGCACCGACGAGGACCGCGCGCCGAGCCCGGAGCAGCGCCCCTCGATCGGCGGCACCGAGCGCGTGCTGGTGGTCGAGGACGAGGCGATGGTGCGATCGTTCGTTCGCGAGGTGCTCTCGGAGGCGGGCTACCGCGTGCTCGAAGCGGCGGGGGCCGAAGAGGCGCTCGGCCTGTGTGGGGAGCAGAACGGCTCGCTCGACTTGCTCTTGACCGACGTGGTGATGCCGAACATGAGCGGTGTGGAGCTGGCCGAACGCGCGACGCAGCGCGCGCCGTCGCTCAAGGTGGTGTTCATGTCGGGCTTCGCCGAGGAGGCCTTCGGCGGCGTCGTGGACGCGGAGCGCGTCTTGTTGCGCAAGCCGTTCACGAGCGAAGCTCTGCTGCGAACGTTGCGCCGCGTGCTCGACGCCGAGTCGCGGTCGCCGGGCAGCGCGTGCTGATGCTCGACCGAGACCGATGAGCCTCTACTCGATCTTCTGGACGGTGCTGGGCGGCACCGTGGCACTTCTCGGAATCGATCTCTACACCGGCCTGAACGGAAAGCGCATCGCGCACCTGGTCTTCGTGGGTTTCACGGTCGTCGGGCTGGTGCTGTCGATCGTCTTGGCCGTGCGCCTCGGCGGCGACCTGGTCTTCGACCCCACCGTTCAGCTCGTCCACCGCACGCTCGCGCGCAGCGTGGTGGTCTTGCTGCTCCCCATCGCCGCGAGCGGCGTGGTCATCCTCACGCGCGCCAGCCGCGGGGCGCGCGCGTTTCACCGGCGGGTGGCGTTCTTCACCGTGGCGGTGGCGGTGGTGGCGCTCGGCACCGGCTTGTGGATGAAGAGCACGGGGCGGCCCCGATCCGAGGTCGCCGGCACACCCGCCAGCGCGGCGGCCCGCTGATTCCCCGCGCACCGCACGCCGGGCGCGCCCGGCACCGGCGGCGAGCGCGCTTCCGAGCGGTTCCGGCGTGGGGGTGGTGCGCGAATTCGAGTACGCTCCGCCGCCGCGGCGAGTCTCGCTGCCGACGCCGTTCTCGCCGCCGCGCGAGCAACGCGCGCGGCCAGCCGAACCCAGCAAGGCGCACGCGCGCCAGGAGATGCGCATGAAGATCGAAAACGGCCGGATCGTGTCGCTCGACTACCGGCTTCATCTCGGCGATGGCGACATCATCGACGAGAGCCTTCCCGGTGATCCGTTCGTGTACCTGCACGGCGCCGGCCAGGTGGTGCCCGGACTCGAGCGCGGTCTGGAAGGTCTGATCGTGGGCGACGAGCGGAATCTGGTGGTCGAGCCGAGCGAGGGCTACGGCGAATATCAGCCGGACGGTCTGCAGGAGGTCCCGCGCACCGCGTTTCCCCGCGACGTGCAGCTCGAGGTCGGGCTGCAATTCGAGGCGCGCTCGCAGAGCGGCGATACCTTCCCGATGATCGTGAAGGAGCTGCGCCGCGAGTCGATCGTGGTCGATCTCAATCACCCCCTCGCCGGTCGCACGCTGCACTTCGACGTGCGGGTGCTGGCCATCCGAGACGCCACGCAGGCGGAGCTCGCTCACGGGCATGCCCACGGCCCACACGGCGGTCACGAGCACTGAGCGCGAGCACCACCTTGCCCGGACGAGCCCGCGGCGGATGCGTGGCTCGACTCCGCTCCGGGTTCGCGCCGCTCGTTGCCGATCGCTCAGCGATGGCTCGCGCAGGCGGCCACCAACCCGATGACGCTCGCGGGTACCGCCCAGAACGGTAGGAACATCGCCCAGACGTAGGGCAGGTCGCGGACGATGTCGCTGAGCGCGTAGGTCGTTCCGCCCCAGTCGGACATGTGGACGAAGGAGTCCGCCGTGTCGAAGGCGAAGAGCGAGGCGAGCGCGTAGACCACCAGGCCGACCGCTCCTTTCAGGCTGAGCCAGTCGGCGTTCGTCAGGGCGATGAACAGGATGGCGACCGCCGCCGAGAAGAGGAGCGGCGATAGCGCGATGGCCCAGGCGAGCGCGCGCGCGACCCCGTTCCGCGCGGCGATCCTGCTCACGTAGGCCTTCCCCGCCGGTTGGTAGGCACGCGCCCCATCGCCTCCGTCAGAAGTAGCCCTCGACGATGGGCTCGCGGGGAAGGGCGGGCCAGACGGCATCGAGATCCGCCCGCGTCGTCTCGTCGAGCGGCACGTCGGGTGCGGCCAGCGTGTCGTCGAGCTGCTCGGGGCGGCTGGCGCCGACGATCGCGGCGGTGATGCCGGGCTGGTCGAGCACCCAGCGGATCGCCGCTTGCGCGAGGTTGTGGCCGCGGGCGGCGAGGCTCTCGCGCAGGCGGCTGGCGGCGCCCAGCATCTCGGCGTGCCAGTAGCGGCGCTGGTAGCGTTCGGCGGCATCGCCGAGCGTGAAGCGCGATCCCTCCTCCGGCTTCCAATCGCTGCCGCTGGCGCGATAGCGGCCGGAGAGCACGCCCGAGGCGAGCGGCGTGTACGCGATCACTCCCAAGCCTTGGTCGCGGCAAAGCGGCAGCAGCTCGATCTCGGGGTCGCGGAAGAGCAGGTTGTAGCGGGGCTGCAAGCACGCGAAGCGGTGCAGACCGAGCCGGTCGCTGGCGCCGAGCGCGACGGCCAATCGCCACGCGGGGAAGTTCGAGGCGCCCACGTAGCGCGCCTTGCCCGAGCGCACCACGTCGTCGAGGGCACGCATCGTCTCCTCGATCGGAGTGACCGGATCGAAGGCGTGACATTGGTAGAGGTCGACGTAGTCGGTCTGCAGACGGCGCAGGCTGGCGTCGATCGACTCGAGGATGTGGCGCCGCGAGAGCCCCTGATCGCGCGGGCCGGGGCCGACGGGCATGCGGCATTTGGTCGCGAGCACGAATCGCTGGCGCTTGCCCGCGAGCCAGCGCCCCACGATCTCCTCGGTGATCCCCGGGTTCACGACCCCGATCGGGTAGCTGTCGGCGGTGTCGATGAAATCGACCCCCTTCTCCGCGGCGCGGTCCATGATCCGGAACGCGGTGGGCTCGTCGACCTGCGAGCCGAAGACCATCGTGCCGAGACAGATCTCGCTCACGAAGAGACCGGTATTCCCCATGCGTCGTGTTTGCATGGCGGCGGAATGTACGGGATCGAGGCCGAGGCGTGAAGCGCGGTGTGAAGCCCGTTTGCGCCGTTCTCCGCCCGGCGCTAGCCTCGACCGCGTGGAGGCGCCGCGCACTTACGACGAGGTCGCCGCCGAGCTTCGGGTCGAGCTCAAGCGCGTGATCGGACCGGAGCGGTTGAGAGCGCTCCACGAGCGCTCGTTCGTCCGGCACGCCGCGGTCGCGGTTCGTCAGGTCGCGGTGGGCGCGCTCGCCGTCACCGCGATCCTCTGCTGGCCGGAACGCGCGTGGGTGTGGGTTCCCGCGTCGATCGCCATCGGCTTCGTGGTGTTCTCGTTCACGGTGCTGCTCCACGAGGTGGTGCACCGCGCCGTGTTCGAGCAGCCCGGCTCACCCTGGAATCGCTGGCTCGGTCACCTCTACGCGGCGCCGAGCGGGCTCTCGCAGTCGCAGTTCACCCGCTGGCATCTCGACCACCACCAATGGTTGGGGACGGCGAGCCGCGATCCGAAGCGCCGCGAGCTCACGCCCAAGATCGTGAAGCGCTGGTACAAGGCGCTCTATCTCACGCCGGCCCTCTTCCCGATCTACTTCCGCGCCGCGCGTCGCGCCGCCGCGGAATACGACCCCGCGCTGCGGGCCGCGATCGCACGCGAGCGCCGTGTCGCGATCGCGTTGCACCTGGCCGTCGCCGCGTCGTTGTGGTGGCGGCTCGGCTTCGCGCTGGCCGCCAAGCTCCACTTGCTGCCGGTCTTCGTGGTCTTTCCGGTGGTCTTCACGCTCAACCGGCTCGGGCAGCACTACGACGTCGAGCCCTCGATCCCCGCCCGCTGGGGCACGTTGATGCGGAAGAGCCCGTATCTGTGGGACTGGCTCTATCTCTGGTCGAACCATCACCTGGAGCACCACTACTTCCCGGGGGTGCCGTTCTACCGGTTGACCGCGCTGCGCGCCGCGCTGGATCCGTGGTTCCGCGAGCACGCGGTGCCCGAGCGCGGCTACGCCGAGCTGCTCTGGAGCTGGCTCGGTCGCAACCGATCGCCGCACACGAACTGGGCGCTGGAAGCTCGCGCGCCCGGGGCCGGCGCGCCCATCCCCACGTTCGCGGCGAGCGCCCCGCCGCGCGCGGTGGAGCTCCGATGATCCGGGTTCCCGAACGCGAGCTCATGGACGCGGCCGATCAGGCGCGGGCCTACGCCGAGGCCGACTTCGCCGAGCCGCACGAAGCCTTCGTGCGCCATTTTGGCGAGCGATTCCCCGCGTTCCAGGGCGGAGACGTCGTCGATCTCGGCTGTGGCCCCGCCGACGTCACCACGCGCTTCGCCCGCACCTATCCGGGCGCGCGCGTGCTGGGCATCGACGGCTCGCCGGCGATGCTCGCCGAAGGCCGGCGGCGGATCGCGTCGCACCCCGCCGGCGAGCGGATCACGTTGCGCGAGCTGTTCCTGCCGAGCGAGCAGCTGCCGCGGGCGGGCTTCGATGCGGTCATCTCGAACAGCTTGCTTCACCACGTGAGCGAGCCAGCGGTGATCTGGTCGGCCGCCCGAGCCGCGGCCCGGACCGGTGCGCCGATCTTCGTGATGGACTTGATGCGCCCGCCGGATCTCGCCACTGCCGAGCGATTCGTGGCGCTCTACGCCGGCGACGCGCCGCCGGTCCTGCAGCACGACTACTTCGCTTCGCTGCTGGCGGCGTACGAGCCCGACGAGGTTCGCGCCCAGCTCGTCGCGTGCGGCCTGGACCATCTCGTCGTCGAGCCGGTGAGCGACCGCCACCTCGTTGCGTGGGGAGTGGCGCGGGCGCCGTAGCGCGCGCCGCGCAACGCGATCCGCCCCGCCGAGAGGAAGTCGAGGAATACACCGTGCTCGACCGGATTCGCTCCCTTCGCGATCGCCTCCGCGGCACCGAGCGCCACGCGCCGCCCGCACCGGCGCCGACGCTCGCCGTCGCGGCGCTGCCCGCCACCGCGCCTCGCCCGCGCACCACCCCCCACTGCTACCCCGCGGATCTCGACGGCGTTCGGCGGCTGATGGTCCCGAACGGCAAGCCGCGCGTCGTGAACCACTGGGCCACGTGGTGCCCGCCGTGCGTCGACGAGCTGCCGCGACTGATCGAAGCCGCCGAGCTTCTCGCCGGCAGCGTCGAGTTCGTCGGCATCTCCTGGGATCGCTTCGAGAACCCCGGGCCACCCGAGCGCGTCGCAGCGGAGGTGGCCGAGTTCGCCGGTGAACAGGGCGTCCCGTACGAATCGGCGGTCTTCACCGGCACCCCCGACGAGCTCTTCGAGGGGCTGGCGCTGACCTGCCGCTTCATCCCCCAGACCTTCGTCCTCGCCGCCGACGGCGCGGTGCTTCGCCACATCCAAGGCGAGATCACGCCAGCCGACGTCCGAGCGTTGCTGGACGTTCTTCGACCTGGCAGCTGAGCGTCCAGCGGTTGCGATGCCGGGCGGCCGCGACCCACGGACGATCACGTCGTCGAACGCCATCGCCATCCCGGCCTGACGCCTCGATCGTCGTGGGGTCCAGGCCCCTGCCGCGCGGATTCCGATCGTGCCCCGTCGCGTGGAGGAACTGGCGCTGGGGGCGGCTGACGACGCCCTTCAAGCGCACGGCGGAGTGCGCGCGATTGCGCGGGTCGGTCGGTCCTCGAGCGGCGAGAGGCGCGAGATCCGATCCGCGCACACGGCACGGCCGAGAGCGCGCTCATCGACGCGAGCGAGCCTCGAGTGCGCGCGCGCCTCGCGCCGGCATAGCCAGCTCGCGCGGGGCTGTGTTACGGTCCGCTCAACTAGCCAAATTGGAACGAGAAATGCTTGTCCCGCCAGGTCGGGATGGGCGGCAGCGTTCGTGAGGAATGGGGACATGGCTCTCGAGAAGGCAACGAAGCAAGACGTCATTTCGCGCTTCCGCGTTCACGACACCGACACCGGCTCGCCGGAAGTGCAGATCGCGCTCTTGAGCGAGCGCATCAACTACCTGAACGACCACTTCAAGGCGCACGCGAAGGACCACGGCTCGCGCCGCGGCCTGCTCAAGCTCGTGGGTCAGCGGCGCCGGCATCTCGAGTACCTGAAGCGCACGCGCCCCGAGCGCTATCGCGAAGTCATCAGCCAGCTCGGCATCCGGAAGTAAGGATGTCGGTGGACCTCGACCCCGGCCGGTCGCCGGGGCGAAGGGACGTCGCCCGGCGTGTGTCGTGCGTGGTCCCGCCTTACGAGGCGCGTGCGGAGAGTTCCGCAGGCGCCTCGCGTTCGTTCATCGTGAGGCAATGCGTTCGGAGTGAGGAGCGTGCTCACGCGCGATCCAGCCGCGCTGGTGGCCGCGTCGCGCGTGAGGAAGTTCCTCGCTCCGGGTCTTGCCTCGTTTCGCGACCGCCGCCGCTTCGGCGCGGGGCTCGCCTGAGGAGACTTCCCACATGATCCACCGTTTCGAGATCGACCTCGCCGGTCGCACGTTCTCGATCGAGACCGGCCGCATGGCCAAGCAGGCCGATGGCGCCGTGCTCTGCCGCTACGGCGACACGATGGTGCTGGTCGCGGTCGTCGGCGCCAAGGACGCGAAGCCGGGCGTCGACTTCCTGCCGCTCACCGTCGACTACCGCGAGATGACGTACGCCGCGGGCAAGATTCCCGGCGGCTTCTTCAAGCGCGAAGGCCGCCCCACCGAGAAGGAAATCCTGACGGCGCGCCTCATCGATCGCCCGATCCGCCCGCTCTTCCCCGAGGGCTACAACTTCGAGATCCAGGTGCACTGCACCGTGCTCTCGGCCGACAAGGACAACGATCCGGACACCGTCGCGCTCATCGGCACGTCGGCTGCGCTGGTGCTCTCCGGCATCCCGTTCCAGGGCCCCGTGGCGGGCATTCGCGTGGGGCGCGTGAACGGCCAGCTCGTGCTCAATCCCAAGCTCTCGAAGCTCGGTGAGAGCGATCTCAACCTGGCCGTGGCCGGGGGCCGCAACGGCATCACCATGGTCGAGGGCGGCGGCAAGGAAGTGCCCGAGTCCGTCGTGCTCGACGCGCTCTTCTTCGCTCAGGACGCGCTCAAGCCGCTGCTCGACATGCAGGACCAGCTGCGGGCGGCGGCGGGCAAGGCGGTGCGCGAGTTCGTGCCGCCGGCGCGCGACGAAGCGCTGGTCGCCCGCGTGAAGGCGGTGGCCACGCCTGGCTACATGGAGGCGGTCCGCATCCCCGGCAAGCACGAGCGCTCGGAGCGCTTCAGCGCCGTGAAGAAGGCGGTGCTGGAGGCCCTCGCGGCCCAGTTCCCGGAGCGCGAGAAGGAGATCAAGGCCGAGCTCGACGAGCTCAAGTACCAGGTGGTGCGGAAGTTCATGCGCGACGAGAAGACCCGCCTGGACGGGCGCGGCCTCACGGACATCCGGCCGATCTCGTGCGAGGTGGCGCTCCTGCCGCGCACCCACGGCTCGGCGCTCTTCACTCGCGGCGAGACGCAAGCGCTGGCCATCTCGACTCTCGGCTCGTCGCGCGACGAGCAGCGCGTGGAAGCGCTCGCCGGCGAGTCGGTGAAGCGCTTCATGCTGCACTACAAGTTCCCGCCCTTCAGCGTGGGCGAGGTGCGTCCCATCCGTGGACCCTCGCGTCGCGAGATCGGCCACGGCGCCCTCGCGGAGCGCGCGCTGGTGGCGGTGCTGCCGAGCGAGGACGAGTTCCCGTACACCATCCGCATCGTGTCCGAGGTGCTCGAGTCGAACGGCTCGTCGTCGATGGCCACGGTCTGCGGCGGCTGCCTCTCGATGATGGACGCGGGCGTGCCGGTCTCGGCGCCCGTCGCCGGGATCGCCATGGGGCTCGTGAAGGAAGAGGGCGAGTTCCTGATCCTCTCCGACATCCTCGGCGACGAGGACCATCTGGGCGACATGGACTTCAAGGTCGCGGGCACCGGGCGCGGCGTGACCGCGGTGCAGATGGACATCAAGTGCGATGGCGTCGACAAGGCCATCATGGGCAAGGCGCTCGAGCAGGCGCGCGAAGGGCGCATCCACATCTTGAAGAAGATGACTGGTGAGCTCTCGGCGCCCCGCGAGGCGATCTCGCCCTACGCGCCGCGCATCACCTCGATCACCATCCCGCCCGAGCGCATCAAGGACGTCATCGGCCCTGGCGGCCGCAACATCCGCAAGATCCAGGACGAGACCGGCGCCGTGCTCGAGATCGAGAACGACGGCACCGTGAAGATCTTCGCCGCGGACACGGCCACCGCCGAGTTGGCCATCCAGAAGATCAAGGCGCACACCCAGGAAGCCGAGATCGGCAAGATCTACCAGGGCACCGTGCGGCGCATCATGGACTTCGGTGCCTTCGTGGAGATCCTTCCGGGGATCGACGGCTTGGTGCACATCTCCCAGCTCGCGCCCCATCGCGTGCAGACGGTCACGGAGATCTGCAAGGAAGGCGACAAGATGCTGGTGAAGGTCCTGGACATCGATCGCCAGGGCAAGATCCGCTTGAGCCGCAAGGAAGCGATGGGGGAATCGGAAGAAGGTGGGAACGGCTGACACGCTCGGTCCCACGGGCGTCGTGTCCGTGCGGGTGCGGCGCGTGCGCGCGGAATGTCGCGCGCCGCTGCCGCAATACATGACGGCGGAAGCGGCCGGCATGGATCTGGCCGCCGACCTCGACGCGCCCATCACGCTCGCTCCCGGCGAGCGGCGGGCCGTCCCCAGTGGTTACGTCTTCGAGGTTCCCGGCGGCTACGAGCTTCAGGTGCGGCCGCGCTCGGGGCTGGCGCTCAAGCACGGCATCACGTTGCCCAACAGCCCTGGCACCATCGACAGCGATTACCGCGGAGAAGTGCAGGTGATCCTGCTCAACGCGGGGCCGGCGCCCGTCGAGATCACGCCGGGCATGCGCATCGCGCAGGCGGTGCTGGCGCCGGTGGTGCGCGCACGGTTGATCGAGGTGGACGACCTGAGCGAGACGGCGCGCGGCGTCGGCGGCTTCGGTCATACGGGTCATTGACGCCGTCGCGCGTGACGGCGCGGTGGCGAGCCAGGCGCCGACGGGCGCCCCATCCGATCCGCCCGACGGCGACGTCATGCATGCGCTGGACGAGTTCCGCGAGCGGCTGGCGGAGAGCCTCGCCGGCGCCACGTTCGTCAAGCTGACGCTTTCCTCGCCGGCCGTGTCGCCGGAAGAGTCTCCGGAAAGCTCCCCCGAGCGCATCCTGGGGCGGCGCGTCGAGCTCAGGCGCGGGCCGGTGGTGTCGTTCACGCTGCGCTTCCCACGGCGCGACGTGACCGAGAACGTGAAGCTCGACCAAGCGCCCGCGTGGGTGATGGCGCGGGTGCCGAGCGCGTTTCGCAGTGCGGTGCTCGCGACCACGGTTGGCGACTGGCAGCTTCATGCGGCCGGCGGCGAGCGCGTGAGGCTCGTGCGGCACAAGGCCTCGAAGCGCTCGGCGCCCGCCGCCGAGCACGATCGTCGCAAGCACACGTTGCTCGACGATTCCGCGACGGGCTGGCTCGCGGCGCTCGGCATCGTCGACGCGAGCGGACGCGTGAAGCCGTCCAAGGCCGACAAGCACGCGCAGATCGAACGGTACGTGGAGATCCTCTCGCACCTGGTGCGCGACGGTGACTTCGCGGGTTCGTCGCTACGCGTCGCGGACATGGGCTCGGGCAAGGGCTACCTCACGTTCGGTGCCTGGCACCTGCTCTGCGCGGTGCTCGGGCTCGACGCACAGGTGGTGGGTGTGGAAGCGCGCCCCGAGCTGGTCGCCGAGACCCAGCGCGCAGCGCGCGCGATCGGTGCCGTTGGGCTGGAGTTCGTCCAGGGCGAGATCGCCAGCGCGCCGTTCGAGGCGCTCGACGTGCTGATCGCGCTTCACGCTTGCGACACCGCCACCGACGACGCGATCCGGCGCGGCATCGACCTCGGGGCGAAGCTGATCCTGGTCGCGCCCTGCTGTCATCGCGAGGTGCGGCCCCGGCTCGACGACCCCGCACCGCTCGCGCGCGTCCTCCGTCACGGGTTGATGAAGGAGCGACTCGCCGAATGGGCCACCGATGCGCTGCGCGCCCTCCACCTCGAATGGGCGGGCTACGCGACGCGGGTCATCGAGTTCGTGGGCTCCGAGCACACGCCCAAGAACCTGATGATCGCTGGCATTCGCAAGCACCCGGCCTTCGCGTCGCCGCAGGCGCGGGAGCGGATCCGGGCCTTCGAGCGCTTCCTCGCCATCGAGCACCAAGCGCTCGATCCGCTGCTCGATCGCGGGCCGGCGGACACGCCGGGCGCCTGACGAACCATGGCTCGCGCCGTCGATTGGAACCGCTTGCGCGGATTGCGCGCCACGTTCCTCGACGGCGTGGCGGGCGGCTCGGACTATTGGTCGGACGAGGCGCTGCTCGCCGACTACGACGCGACGTTCGGCGCGCGAATCCGCTGGAAATGGGATTTCGTGCTGGAGGAGCTGGTTGGTCGCGGCTGGACGCCGCCCGCCGGCGACGTCGTCGACTGGGCTTGCGGTGCGGCGGCTGCGTCACGATCGTTCGCAGCTGCGTTCTCGGCGCCGCGCGCTGGCCTCGTGAGCCGCGTGCGGCTCGTCGATCGCTCCCCGCTCGCGACGGGCTTCGCGATGGCGCGCCTGCGCGAGGAGCACCCCGACCTCGAGGTCGCGTCCGAGCGCGCGTGCGGCGAGCCCGCGGGCACGCTGCTCGTGAGCCACGTCCTCACCGAGCTCTCGCCGTCCGCGCGCCGTGAGCCGATCGAGCGGGCGCGGCGCGCCGATGCGGTGCTCTGGGTGGAGCCCGGGACACCCGCCGCCAGCCGCGCGCTCCTCGAGGTGCGCGAGGCGCTGCGCGGCGAGCTTCACCTGATCGCGCCTTGCACCCATTCGGGGGCCTGCGGGCTCTCCGCGCCCCACCGCGAACGCGATTGGTGTCATCAATTCGCGCCGCCGCCGCGAGAAGCGTTCGCCAGCGCGCACTGGGCCCGTGTCGGCCGCGAGCTCGCGATCGACCTGCGCAGCTTGCCGGTGAGCTTCTTGGTTCTGGATCGCCGTCCGCCCGCACCGCAGCTTGCGTCGGCCACGCGGCTGGTCGGTCGGCCGCGTGCTCAGAAGGGCCGGGCGCTGCTTCTCGGCTGCGACGCGAGCGGCGTCCGCGAGCGAATCGTGCGAAAACGCGCGGCCCCCGAGCTCCATCGCGCTTGCAGTCGCGACGAGGTCCCGAGCCTCGGCCGCTGGTGCGTCGACGGGGACGACGTCACGTCGATCGAGCCCGTGAGCGCGCCGGAGGCGCGGCGGCGTCGGTCGTGAGGCTCGCGAGCGGTGCCGAGCCGAACGCCACCGGCGCGCGCGATCGCAGCCATTCGAGCAACCCGACACCGACCTTCGGCTGCGGCACCTCGGTGATCGTGAACCGGCCATCCGTGCTGGAGAGATTCAGCGCGACGGCGCGGCCGCCGCTGGTGCTGCCCCACACCTGCACGTTCTTGTAGATCACTCCCGACTGCGGGCCGTAGTTGGAGCCGCTGTTGTCCGAGCCGATGAACACGTAGCGCAGCTGGAACGACTGCGGGTGCGTGTGCGTCACGACGGAGCGCCCGTCGAGGAACACCGTCGCCGCGCCGTTTCGCGCGAACTCCACCCGCACGTGATGGGTCACCGTGGGATCGAGTCGCCCCTCGGGCGGCGAGTGACGCGTCTCGATGCTCTCGTCGTAGCCGCGCGTGGTGGACCAGAACTTGAACAGGTCGTTGAAGACCTCGCCGGTCCAGATGCTCCACAGCGAGGTGCTGTGCGCGTCGGCCGCGTGCACGTCCCCGTGGGCTTCCTCGTACATGCTCAGCACCGGTTGCTTCTCGTAGTGGTGCTGCGAGCTCGTGTGGTAGGTGTCCCAGTTGTCGAGATCCGCGGAGAAGGACCCCTCGGCGAGCGTCACACCCAGGTCCCAGACGATGCTCCAGCCCGGCGTCCAACCGTCGCCCACGAATTGGCCGCCGTCGCGATTGCCCGACGTGGAGCCGTCGAGCGAGTCGCAGAGCAGCGTCGTGCCCGGATCGGCGCAGCCCTGGCTCACCGACGCGCTGGCGGTGATGGTGACGGTGTCGGGAGCGCTCGCGGTGACTCCGTCGCTCACGACCAAGCGCGCGACGTAGGCACCCGCGACGTCCGCGACGAAGCTCGGCTGCGGTGAGCTGGCCGGAGCGAGGACGGCGGCGCTGCCGTTCGGAACCGTGACGAAGCTCCACGCGTAGCCGAGCGGGCTTGCCTCGGGATCGGTGCTGGCGCGGCCGTCCAGCGTGACGACGTCGCCCACGTTCACGCTTCGATCGGCCCCCGCACGCGCCGTGGGCGTGACGTTCCGCGCGGTGGCGTCCACCACCATCACGTCGGGCGCGCTGGGCGAGTGGCCGTCGTTCACGATCAGCTGGATCACGAATTGTCCCGCCACGTCGGCGACGAAGAGCGAGGACGGCGCTGCGGGATCTTGGATCCCCGCGACGCTTCCCTCGGGCTTCGAGACGATCGACCACTGGAAGATCAGCGCGTCGCCGTCGGGATCGCTGCTCGCGCTGCCGTCGATTCCCACGACCGATCCCACCCCCACCGACTGATCGGGCCCGGCGTTGGCCGTGGGCGGGACGTTGGTGTCGACCACCGTGATCACCACCTCGTCCGGCTCGCTCGGCCCGATGAGATCGGCGACCACGAGCGTCACACGAAACTCGCCCAGCGCATCCGCCACGAACACCGTCCGTGCCGCGCTCGCGTCGGCGAGACCCGCATTGCTTCCCGGCGGCTTCGACGTCAGCGTCCAGGTCACGCCGAGCTGGTCGCCGTCCGCATCGCTCGACTCGGTGGCGTCGAGGGAGACCACGCTCCCGAGCTCGACGGTCTGGTCCACGCCAGCTCGCGCCACGGGCCGCGCGTTGCCGCGCGCCGCGGTCACCACGACCTCGTCGGCAGCGCTCGTGGCGAGGCCATCGGACACGACGAGCGCGACCGTGTAGGCGCCCTCGCGGTCGGTGCTGAGGATGGGACGCGGCGCCGTCGCATCCAGGAGCGCCGCCTCGCTCCCCTCGGGCTTGGCAGTGAGCGTCCACTGATACGTGATGGGGTCGCCGTCGGGGTCGTTGCTGGCGGTGCCATCGAGCTGAATGCTGCCACCCGTCACGATCTGCAGATCGATGCCGGCGAGGGCGATCGGCGGGTGGTTCTCCGCGCTGCCCGCGCCACCGCCGCAGCTCGTCAGCCACCCCACGAGCGCGAGGGGCGCCAGGAACGTGAGGGCGCGGCGCTTTCGCATGTCGTTCTCGTTTCCGTTCGTGGACCAAGAAGCTCACCGGATTGATAGCACCCATGGCGGCGGGTCACCATGAGATAGTCCCGACCGAACCCGTCGGGAATCTCGATGGAAAGCAGGATCGCGAGGGGTCTCGCCCGGGGTTCGAGCGCGTGGCGACGTGCGCGACACGCGCTCGCGCGTGGGTTGCCGCAGTGCGTTAGGCGCGGTAGATCCTGGGCCTTCCGTCCGCATCGCTCGTCGCACCATCCGGTCGCATGATCCCGCGCTACACGCGTCCCGAGCTGGGCCAGATCTGGTCCGACCAGGGGAAGTACGAGCGCTGGCTGCGTGTCGAGCTCGCGTCGCTGGATGTCCTCGCCGAGCGGGGCGACGTGCCGGCGCGCGCGGTCGCGACGATTCGCCGCAAGGCACGGGTGGACCCGGCGCGAATCGAGGCGATCGAGGCCGAGGTCGCGCACGACGTCATCGCGTTCGTGACGCAGGTGGCGGAGACCGTTGGGCCCGAGGGGCGCTTCATCCACCATGGCCTCACGTCGTCGGACGTGGTGGACACCGCGTTCGCGCTCCAGCTGGTGGAGGCTCTCGAGCACGTGCTCGCGGCGCTCGACGGCATGATCGCGGTCCTCGAGCAGCTCGCGACCACCCACGCCGCGACCGTGATGGTCGGTCGGACCCACGGCGTGCACGCCGAGCCGATCACGTTCGGCCTCAAGTGCGCGCTCTGGTACGCGGAGATGGTGCGCAACCGGGCGCGCATCGAGCGCGCTCGCGAGGGCGTGCGGGTGGGCAAGCTCTCGGGAGCGGTCGGTACCTTCGCGCACAATCCGCCGGCGGTGGAGAAAGCGGTGCTCGCGCGGCTCGGTCTCGAGCCGGAGCCCGCGGCCAACCAGGTCGTGCAGCGTGATCGGCACGCGGAGCTCTTCTGCGCGCTCGCCGTGCTCGCCGGCTCGATGGAGAAGATCGCCATCGAGGTGCGGCACCTGCAGCGCACGGAGGTCGCCGAGGCATTCGAGCCCTTCGGCAAGCAGCAGAAGGGCTCGTCCGCGATGCCCCACAAGCGCAATCCCATCCTCGCGGAGAACTTGACCGGCCTGGCACGAGTGGTGCGCGCCGCGGCGGGAGCGGCGCTCGAGGACATCGCGCTCTGGCACGAGCGCGACATCAGCCATTCCTCGGTGGAGCGCGTGATCGGGCCCGACGCGACGATCGCCACCCACTTCATGCTGGTACGGCTCACGGGACTCCTGCGCGGGCTCGACGTGCGGCCCCAGCGGATGCGCGCCAACCTGGAGCACGGCGGTGGCCTGGTGTTCTCGGGCGAGGTGCTCCTGAAGCTGGTCGAGGCCGGGCTCAAGCGCGAGGACGCCTACAAGATCGTGCAGCGCTGCGCCATGACCGCGGTGAACGAGGACCGCTCGTTCCGCGCGCTGCTCGAAGCCGAGCAGGAAGTGGCGCGGCGGCTCGATGCCAAGACCCTCGACCGCGCGTTCGACCTCGACAAGCAGCTCACGCACGTCGGCTTCTTGATTCGGCGCGCGCTCGCCACCGGCAAGCGCCCGAAGCCCGCTAGTCGCCGACGGAAGGAGAAGGGCCGATGAAGGCGATCGTGACCGTCACCCTCAAGCGCGGAGTGCTCGATCCGCAGGGGCAAGCCGTCGCGGGCGGGCTCAAATCGCTCGGGTTCGACGACGTCGAGGGCGTGCGCGTGGGCAAGCACATCGAGATCGAGCTGGGCCGTGACGGTGCCGGCGCGCGCGAGCGGGTCACGGAGATGTGCAAGAAGCTCCTCGCCAATCCCGTGATCGAGGACTTCTCGGTGCGCCTCGAAGGAGAAGGGGCGTGAAGTTCGGCGTCGTCGTGTTCCCCGGCTCGAACTGCGACCACGACTGCTACTACGCCGCGAGCCACGCGGCGGGTGCCAGCGCGGCGTTCCTTTGGCACAAGGAGCGCGATCTCAAGGGCGCCGACGTCATCATCCTGCCGGGCGGCTTCTCGTACGGCGACTATCTGCGCTCGGGCGCCATGGCGCGCTTCTCGCCCATCATGGAAGAGGTCGTCGCCTTCGCGAACCGCGGCGGCCCGGTGATCGGGATCTGCAACGGCTTCCAGATCCTCACCGAATCCGGGCTGCTCCCCGGCGCGCTGATGCGCAACAAGAACCTCAAGTTCTTGTGCCGCGACGTACACGTGCGCGCCGAGCAGGATGCGGGTACCACGCCGTTCACGCGGCGCGTGGACAAGGGGCGCGTGCTGCGCATGCCCATCGCTCACAACGATGGCTGTTACTTCGCCGAGCCCGAGCTGCTCGCCAGGCTCGAAGGCGAGGGGCAGGTGATCTTTCGCTACGTGAGCTCCGGCGGCGAGGTCACCGAGGACGGCAACCCCAACGGCTCGCTGCACGCGATCGCCGGGATCACGAACGAGAAGCGGAACGTGCTGGGGCTCATGCCTCATCCGGATCGGTGCGCCGAGGCCACCCTCGGCAACACCGACGGAGCGCTCCTCTTCCAAGGGTTGGGATCATGACCAGCGCCCACCGCGAGATCGAGGTGAACGCGGCCGTCGCCCGCGAGATGGGCGTCACCGAGGAAGAGTACGCGATGATCTGCGAGCAGATCGGTCGCGTGCCCACCTACACCGAGCTCGGCATGTTCGCCGTGATGTGGAGCGAGCACTGCAGCTACAAGTCGAGCCGCGTCCATCTCAAGACCTTCCCCACCGCCGGTCCCCGCGTGCTCAAGGGACCGGGCGAGAACGCCGGCATCGTCTCCATCGGTGACGGTCTCGCGGTGGTCTTCAAGATGGAGAGCCACAACCACCCGTCCTACATCGAGCCGCACCAAGGCGCCGCGACCGGCGTGGGCGGCATCCTTCGCGACATCTTCACGATGGGGGCGCGACCGATCGCGAACCTCAACTCGCTGAGCTTCGGTGCACCCGATCACCCCAAGACGCGCTATCTGGTCGGGGGCGTGGTCTCCGGCGTCGGCAGCTACGGCAACTGCATGGGCGTGCCCACGGTCGGCGGCGAGCTGCGGTTCAACCCGGCCTACAACGGCAACATCCTCGTGAACGCCATGACCGTCGGCTTGGTGCCGGAGGAGAAGATCTTCCTCGGGCATGCGTCGGGGGTCGGCAATCCCGTGATGTACGTGGGCTCGCGCACCGGTCGCGACGGCATCCACGGCGCCACCATGGCCTCCGGCGAGTTCGACCAGCAGACGGAAGAGAAGCGCCCCACGGTTCAGGTGGGCGATCCCTTCACGGAAAAGCTGCTCCTCGAAGCGTGCCTCGAGGCGATGAAGAGCGATCACATCGTCGGCATCCAGGACATGGGCGCCGCGGGGCTCACGTGCTCGACGGTGGAGATGGCCGATCGCGGCGGCACGGGAATCCTGCTCGACCTGGATCGGGTGCCGTTGCGCGAAGAGGGCATGGTGCCGTACGAGATGATGCTCTCGGAGAGCCAGGAGCGGATGCTGCTGGTGGCGCAGAAGGGGCACGAGGACGCCCTCAAGCGGATCTTCGAGAAATGGGACCTGCAGTGCGCCGTCGTCGGCGAGGTGACCGCTGGGGACCGCGTGGTGGTGAAGCACCAAGGCAAGGTGGTGGTGGACCTGCCGGTGAACCCGCTCACGAGCGGCGCCCCGATCTACGACCGGCCGCGCGCCGAGCCCGCCAACCTGCGCGAGCTCCACGATCTCGACCTCGCGTCGTTGCAAGCGAACGGCAGCCCGGCGGAAACGCTGGTGACGCTGCTCGGCTCGCCGAACCTGTGCTCGCGGCGCTGGGTCTGGACCCAATACGACCACATGGTCCAGACCAACACCGTGCGTGGCCCGGGCGGCGACGCCGCCGTGGTTCGCATCAAGGGCACTCGCAAGGCGCTGGCGATGACGTCGGACGTGAATCCGCGGCTGGTGGCGCTCGATCCCGAGGAGGGCGGTGCGCAAGCGGTCGCCGAGGCGGCCCGCAACGTGGCCTGCGTCGGCGCCATGCCGCTCGCGATCACCGACTGCCTCAACTTCGGCAATCCCGAGAAGCCCGAGGTGATGTGGCAGTTCGAGCGTGCCGTCGCGGGGATCGGGCGTGCCTGCCGCGAGCTCGGCGTGCCCGTCATCAGCGGCAACGTGAGCCTCTACAACGAGACCGAGGGGAAGGGCATCCTGCCCACGCCCACGGTGGGGCTCGTGGGTCTCATCGAGGACGTCGCGCATACCGGGCGCGCGGGCTTCTGCGACGAGGGCGACGTGATCCTGCTGCTCGGCGAGGCCGGCGGGTCGCTCGCGGGCAGCGAGTGGTTGCACGTGCTGCACCAGCAGCTCGGCGGCAGGATCCCGAAGGTGGACCTGGCGCGCGAGAAGGCGCTCGGCGACCTGTTGCGCCAGGGCTACCGCGACGGCACGCTCAAGAGCGCCCACGACGTGTCGGAAGGTGGGCTGGCGGTGGCGCTCGCCGAATGCTGCCTGCTGGGCTCGGGGCTGGGCGCACAGATCAAGCTGGACCCGATCGACCGCGTGGACTCGCTGCTCTTCGGCGAGGGGCCCGGGCGGGTGGTGGTGAGCGCCACCGCCGCGAACGCCCGCAAGCTCGAGAGGGCCGCGACGCGAGCGGGCATCCCCACCCGAAAGCTCGGCAAGGTCACCGGCGAGCACTTCGAGTGGAAGGGGCTCATCCAGCTATCGCTGAGCACGCTCCGCGACGTCCACGAGGGCGGATTGCGCGGAATCGTCGGTTCCTAGGCACCCGGGCCGCGGATTCAGCCGACGCGCCTCGAGCGCTATACTGCCCGCGTCCGATCCCGATCCGATCCCACCCACGCACTGGACTCGAGGCACATGGCGCACGGACCCGAGGCTCCGAGGGACGACGTGTTTCTGGGAGCCGGCGCGGTTTCCGTCGAGCGGCACTGGCACGAGGAGTGCGGCGTCTTCGGGATCTTTCCGCACCCGGATGCGTCGCACCTGACGTACCTGGGGCTGCACGCGCTGCAACATCGCGGTCAGGAGTCGGCCGGGATCGTCAGCACCGACGGCGAGCGGCTGCGCTCGCGGCTGGCGATGGGCCTGGTGCAGGACGTCTTCAGCGCCTCGATCCTCGACGAGCTCAAAGGGCACGGAGCGGTCGGTCACGTCCGCTACTCGACCACGGGCTCGTCCACGCCGGACAACATCCAGCCGTTCTTCGGCACCTACGCCGGCGGTCACATCGCGCTCGCCCACAACGGCAACCTCATCAACGCCGACGAGCTCAAGCGCGAGCTCGAGGCGCGTGGCGCGCTCTTCCGCGGCACCAGCGACACCGAGGTCATCCTCTACCTGGCCATTCAGTCGCGGCAGGCGTCGGCCACCGATCGCATCGTCGAGGCCCTGTCGCGGGTCAAGGGTGCCTACAGCCTGGTCGTGATGACCGACGATTCGCTGATCGCGGTGCGCGACCCGCACGGCTTTCGGCCGCTGGTGCTCGGCAAGGTGAAGGACGCGCACGTGGTCACATCGGAGACCTGCGCCTTCCGGCTCGTGGACGCCGATTACCTGCGCGAGATCGAGCCAGGCGAGGTGGTCGAGATCACCCGCGACGGCATTCGCTCCTTCTTCCCATGGGGGCGCTCGACGCCCACGGCGCGGTGCGTCTTCGAGTACGTCTACTTCGCGCGCCCCGACAGCCTGGTCTACCAGCGCAACGTCTACGTGGTTCGACGCGAGATGGGGCGCATCCTGGCGCGCGAGGCGCCCGTGGAAGCGGACGTGATCGTCCCGGTGCCGGACTCGGGGGTGCCCGCGGCGATCGGCTTCTCGGAGCAGTCGGGCATCCCGTATCAAACCGGTCTCATCCGCAGCCACTACGTGGGCCGCACCTTCATCGAGCCGCGCGATTCCATCCGTCACTTCGGCGTGCGCTTGAAGCTCAGCCCCGTGCACGAGGTGCTGCGGGGGCAGCGCGTGGTGGTGGTGGACGACTCGATCGTCCGCGGCACCACCAGCCGCAAGCTGGTTCACCTCTTCCGCAAGGCAGGCGCCCGCGAGGTGCACATGCGGATCAGCTCGCCGCCCACGATCGGCTCTTGCTACTACGGCGTCGACACGCCGAATCGCGACGAGCTGATCGCCGCCAAGCAATCGGTCGAGTCCATCCGCGACTACCTGGAAGCCGATTCGCTCGCGTACCTGAGCCTGGAGGGCATGCGAAACGCCGCGGGCAATCACGACGGCTATTGCGATGCCTGCTTCACGGGGCGCTATCCCGTGGCCGTGGGCACGGCGTCCAACAGTCAGCTTCCGCTGTTCGACAGCACGCTCCCGCCACACGATCTGGTCGCCGGATGACGCTCGCCCGTCCCTCGCTCGGCTCGCGCTCGCTCCGCGGCTCGCGTCGCTCGGCGGTCGCGTTGCTCGTCGCGGTGCTCACGGGCTGTGGCCTCTTCGACGCCGATCGCTTCCACTTCTGGCGGCACGACCCACTCTCGGACGCCTACCTGAGCGCGCTCGAGACCTGGACCCGGCAAGCGCAGATCCCCGAGGAGCTGACGCTCAGGCTCGGGCTCTCGGCGGTCTGGATCTCGAGCGAGTTCCGCGCCGCGCTCGACGCAGAGTCGCGGCGCTTGCTGAGCCTGCCGCCGGGCGCCGCTTCGCCGATCCTCCCCTCGCCGGTCCCGGGTGGCGTGGATCTGGTGGTGGCCGTCGCCGGCCCCTCGGACAAGGAGCTGGCGCTCGAGGCCAAGCAACCGTTCTGGAACCTGCAGCTCGTCGATTCCCGCGGCGCTCGCTGGAAGCCCACGCGTGTGGCGCGCATCGACGATCGCTCTCCCGATCGCCGGCTCTTCCCGTTCCACGACAGCTTCAGTCGGCTCTACCTCGTGAGCTTTCCCGCCGAGCTCTCGCGTGCGCCGGGTAGCGGCACGCTCACGCTCGAAGCGACTGGCGTCTACGGGCGCGCCTCGGTCGGCTGGAACCTCTGAGCGGCGCGCCGCGCCGAGGATCTGCGGCGTGTCGATCTACGGCGCACCCAACCCCGTCGTCCGGCCGATCCTTCGGTCGCGCTTTCACCGCGTGCTGAGCGGCTTCCTGCTGCTCGTCACGGTCACGGGCCGAAAGACCGGCAAGCGACACACGTTCCCGGTCATGTACGCCCGGGATGGCGCGGACATCGTCATCGTCGCCGGCTGGGCGTCGAAGAAGCGCTGGTGGAAGAACCTGATCGGCGGCGGCGACGTCACCGTCCAGATGGCTGGCGAGACGCTGCCCGGACGCGGAACCACGCTCGTCGACGCGACGGCGGAACGCGGGCGCACGCTGCGCGCCTACCTCACGCGCTTCCCCGCAGCGGTGAGGACCGTGGGTGCGCCGCGCGATTGGCGAACGGCGAGCGACGAAAGCCTCGCCCAGAGCCGCGGCGACGCCGCCGTGGTGCGGGTCGTGCTCGCTCGCTGAGCTCCGCGCGAGCGGCGGGCGGGTGAGAGCCCGCCCAGCGAATCTCGTCCGCTATACTCGCGGGCGTTTCCGGCGCCGACGCCGCGGCGACCACGAGGATCGCGTCCCATGTCGAACAAGGGCTTCAATCGATTCGAGCGGGCCACGGGCTACGTCGTATCCGACGGGCTTCGCGAGGCCGTCAACTTGGCGCTGTGTCTCGAGCGGCCGCTCTTGCTCAAGGGCGAGCCGGGCACCGGCAAGACGGTGCTCGCGGGTCACGTGGCGGACGCCATCGGGCTCAAGCTCATCCGCTGGCACGTGAAGTCCACGACCAAGGCGCAAGACGGCCTCTACGTGTACGACACGGTGGCGCGCCTCCACGACAGCCGCTTCGGCGATCACGACGTTCGCGACATCGAGCACTACATCAAGCTCGGGCCGCTCGGCGAGGCCTTCGCGTCGGACGCGCAGGTGGTGCTCTTGATCGACGAGGTCGACAAGGCGGATCTCGAGTTCCCGAACGATCTCTTGAACGAGCTCGATCTGATGCGCTTCACGATCCACGAGACCAACCGTGAGATCGCCGCCAAGCACCGGCCGCTCGTGGTGATCACGTCCAACAACGAGAAGGAGCTGCCGGACGCGTTCCTGCGCCGCTGCGTCTTCCACTTCATCGAGTTCCCGAGCCCCGAGCTGATGCGCGAGATCGTCCACGTCCACCATCCGGATCTGGAAGACCGCTTGCTGGAGCAGAGCTTGGAGGTGTTCTACGCGCTACGCGGCATCGCCCAGGTGCGCAAGCCCCCGTCGACCTCCGAGCTGATCGACTGGCTGGCCGCGCTCCAGACCGCGGGCGTGAGCCCGGACGTGATCCGCAAGAAGCTGCCGATGCTCGGTGCGTTGCTCAAGAAGGAACAGGACGTCGAGGTCGCCCGTCGCGCGGTGCTCCACTGATTCGCTGAGGCGAGCCGCATGCCACCGCTACCCAAAGACATCGGCGCGGGGCCGCTCTTCGCACGGCTTCTCTTCGAGCTCCGTGCGCGCCGGGTGCCGGTGGGGATGACCGAGTGGATGACGTTGATGCGCGCGCTGGCGCTCGGCCTGCACCACGCCAGCCTGACCGGCTTCTACCATTGCGCGCGCTCGATCCTGATCCACTCGGAGGCTCATTTCGACGCCTTCGATCAGGCGTTCGGCGTGGTCTTCCAAGGCCTCGAGGGGACGGCGCTCGAGATCACCGACGACCTCCTCGAGTGGCTCAAGGACCCGAAGCGCTTCAACCTGAGCGCCGAGCAGCTCGCCGAGATCCAGAAGCTCGGCCTCGACGAGCTGATCCGGCTCTTCGAGGAGCGGCTGAAGGAACAGAAGGAACGGCACGACGGCGGCAACAAGTGGATCGGCACCGGCGGC
This sequence comes from bacterium, assembly GCA_046331705.1. Lineage (GTDB taxonomy): Bacteria > JADJOY01 > JADJOY01 > JADJOY01 > JADJOY01 > JADJOY01. The sequence goes on from JAXLQJ010000006.1 coordinate 165,430, forward strand.
ACCAGCCCGTTCGGTCACAGCGGCCAGCACCCCGGCGGGCTGCGCTTGGGCGGCGAGGGAGGCGGCCGCTCGGCGATGCAGATCGCCGGGGAGCGCCGCTTCAAGAATTACCGCGCGGATCTGGTCCTCGACGTGCGGCAGATCGGTGCCGCGCTGCGCCGCTTGCGCGAGCTGACCCGCGAGGGCGCCAGCGACGAGCTCGATCTCGACGGCACGATCGACAAGACCTGCCGGAACGCCGGTGAGCTGGAGGTCGTGCTGCGCGCGGCGCGCCGCAACAACGTGCGTGTCGTGCTCTTGCTCGACGTCGGCGGCTCGATGACGCCTCACGCCCGCACCGTGAGCCGGTTGCTGACGGCGGCCAAGCAAGCGCATCACCTGCGCGAGCTGCGCTGCTACTACTTCCACAACTGCGTCTACGAGAAGGTCTACTTCGACGCGTCGTTCCGCGAGGGGATCGCCGTCGAGGAGCTGATCCACACCACGCAGCGCAGCTACAAGCTCATCCTCGTGGGCGACGCGCTCATGCACCCGGCCGAGCTGCTCGAGCCGGGCGGCGCCATCTACTACACGCACCGCAACACGCAGGCGGGAATCTACTGGCTCAAGGCGCTCGCCGATCATTTCCAGCGCACCCTCTGGCTCAACCCCGAGCCCGTCCAGTACTGGGACCAGCCGACCATCCGCATGGTCTCGAACATCTTCGCCATGTATCCGCTCACCCTCGAAGGCCTCACGGAAGGCATTCGTGAGCTGGTCGCGGGCAAGGGCCAGAGCGCCGGCATCGCCGCCGCCAAGCGCATGCAGGAAGCCATGCTCGGCAAGCCCTTGAAGCGCGATCCCTGGCTCGATCGGTTTCTGTCATGACCTCGAACAGCGCACGCTCCACGGCCTTGGTGCTCGAACCACTCGGCAAGCTCGCGCGCGGTGCCGTCGAGCGTGCCTCGACGCTCGCACCGGTGGTGCCGCGCCGGTTGGACGAATACGCGGCGAGGCTGTGGGCGCCGTGGCACGTCCGCACGCTCATCCTGCCGCTGCCCGGTGCCGGCGACGTCGAGCTGTTGTTCACGAACCTGATCGTGGGGCGCGTGGGCGTGATGGGCTTCGACGACGATCCGCCGCGGACCCGCACGGCGAGCGACGCGCGCGACGAAGGCCATCTCGCGCTCCTGGCCCTGGGCGGCGGCGCCAGCGTCGCGCAGACCCTGCTCTTCTCGCGGCGCCAGCACGTGCGGACGCTGGAGGACGGTTTTCGCGTCGAGGTGCCGGACTCGTTCGCGCTCGAGATCCGCGGCCGCTGGCCCGACTACCAGCAGCAGCTCGTCGTTCCGAGTGCGGAGCTCGAGCTCGAGCTGCGGGTGCGTTGCCTGCCGCCGGCGCGCTGGTGGGCCTATGCGCCGCGCGTCTACGTGCACCATTCGGGCTTCGGCGAGGCCACCGGCTCGGTGGTGGTGCGCGGTCGCCGCACGGCGATCCAGCACCCGGTGTCGCTCGAGCCGGCGACCGGCAGGAATCTGCTCGGCTTGCCCGGCGCGCCGCGGGTGCCCGCCACGGTCTTTCACTACCAGCTCGGAACGTTGCCGGGAGCGGGAACCTTCGCGATCGGATGCTTCCGGCTCGGCGCATTCGAACCGTTTCGCGCCGGCGAGCTCGTGTTGCCGGACGGACGGCACGAGCGATTGGTGGACTGGGACATGTCCGTGGACGAGACGAGCTGGATCACGGCGCGCGCTGGCGGTCCCATCGAGGTTCCGTCCCGTTTCACGGTGCGGGCACGCGGCGAGACCGCGCGTCTCGAGTACAGCGCCGTGCGCGACTGGCCGGTGATCGCTCAGTCGGGCCGACTCACGGCGAGCGGCGCCCGCATCCGCGGGCGCCTGTGGGTCGCGGGGCACTCCTCGGAGCCGGTCGATGGCGTGGTCTACGAGGAGCACCTCCAGGCGCCGGGCGTGAAGCAGCGCGCCACCGCCTGAAGCGCGCGCCCTCCGGCGAGCGCCGAACGGGAGCGTTGCGCTCCGGCCGCGCGTGACCCAGAATCCGAGCTGGCGGGAGTCCGCGGCGTGCCGCTCAAGGGCGCGTGGTCATTCCCGCACGAGGTTGCCGATGAAGCGTTTCCTTCCACTCGGGGCCACGCTCGTCGTGGCCGTCACCTGGATGCTTCCGAGCGTCGCCTCGGCGGCGCCCGAGAAGTCGTATGCGAACGGGGTGACGGTGAGCGGGCCGGTGTCGCCGAAGGTGTCGATCCCGCTGCGCAGCCTGCGCGTCAACGCAGCGCTCACCAGCCCGCGCAAGAAAGCGGAGGACCGCGAGAATCCGCTCGACTATCTGCCGGACCACGGCCGGGCCGGCACGTGGAATCGCACGTCCGTGCCGGTCGATCCGCTGGCCGCCAAGAGCGTCAACCCGGCGCACCACACGCCCTCGCCGTCGGCGCAATGGGACGGCACCAGCAATCCCACCGGCTGCGGCGGATGCAGCCCCCCGGACGTCGCCGGCGACATCGGCTGGAACCACTACGTCCAGGTCGTGAACGCCACGAAGGTGGCGATCTACGACAAGGCCGGCACGTTGCTGTCGGGGCCGAGCGACCTCGGTGACTTCTGGTCGAGCGGCAACTGCACCGGCAACGCCGGCGATCCGGTGCTCTTCTACGACACGCTCGCCGACCGCTGGGTGCTCTCGCAGTTCACGTATCCGCTCAAGGACATCTGCATCGCCGTTTCCCAGACCGCGGATCCCCTCGGCTCCTACTACATATACACGTTCGCCGTGACCGGCCTCGGCGCCCCCGACTACTTCAAGCTCAGCGCGTGGTCGGATGGCTATTACATGAGCGCCAACCAGAACAACTACTCGGCCATGGTCGTGGACCGCAATCGCATGCTCGGTGGGCTGTCCGCCACACTGCAGCGCTTCGCCACCACCACGGACGCGTCTCACGCCGCGGTCCCCAACTTCGTGTTGCCTGCGCACGTCCTGGGACAGACGGCGCCGCCCGCGGGCACACCCGGGTTCTTCGCGACGTTCCTGGCCGACGACTACGCGCCCCACGGGGTCGCAACCGATCAGGTGCGGGTCTACGCGTTCCACGCCGACTTCACGACTCCAGCCAACTCCACCTTCCTCGACGTCGGCGACATCGCCGTGGCCTCGTTCACCTACACCGTTTGCGGCTTCTTCAACTTCGACTGCGCGCCCCAGGGCGGCACGTCGCAGAAGGTCGACGCGCTCTCCGAGTGGCCGATGTGGCGGCTCAACTACCGGAACTTCGGAGACCACGAGAGCTTGGTGGCGAACTTCACGGTGCCGAACGCGTCGAACGCCGCACCCCGCTGGTTCGAGCTGCAACGACCGACGTCTGGATCGTGGTCGCTGTTCCAGGAAGGCACCTACGCGCCCGACGCGAACTGGCGTTACATGGGTTCGATGGCCTCGGACGGCCAGGGAAACCTGGCGCTCGGCTTCACGGAGTCCTCGGTCTCGGTCAAACCGCGGATCCGTTACGCCACGCGGTTGGTGAGCGACACCGCCGGCACGCTCGGCGCGCCGGTCTCGCTCATCGACGGCGGCGGATCGCAAACGGGCTCGAATCGCTGGGGCGATTACACGACCATGAGCGTCGATCCCTCGAACGATTGCGACTTCTACTACACCAACGAGTACTACTCGTCGGATTCCAGCGCATCGTGGAAGACGCGGATCGGCAGCTTCCGCGTTCCCCAATGCAAGAACATCTTCCTCGACAACTTCGAGATCGGGGCGACGACCCGCTGGGACGCGGAAGCGCCCTGACACGCCGGCCGAGCGCCCCGCACGCGCGTGCTCGGCCTCGCGCGCGCGGCACGTCCGTCGTGCTAGCGTAGAAGCTCCTTCGTCACGGCGGGATCGCGTGCTCGCGATCCCGGAGGTTTTGCTCATGCAACGAAGCGCGACCCGTCTCGTTCTGGCCGCCACGCTGCTGTTCGCCGCGGCTTGCGATCCCCGGACCTTCCCCAAGGATCTGCCGCCCTCAGACGAGCTCGGCTCGCCGCGCGGCTATCAGATCGCGCGCAGCATCATCCATCTCCATTCGCCCTTCTCGCACGACGCCTGCGACAACAACGGGTTGCCCGGCGGGGTGGTGAACGAGTCGTGCTACCAGGACCTGCGCTATGCGATGTGCGAGCTCCACATCGACTTCGCGAACCTCACCGACCACCCGGCGCACATGGACGAGTTCGAGTTCCCGGACCTGCTCTTGCCGCGTGGCGGCGACGTGATCGAGGACGGTCCGTTCGGCCCGGTCGCGAACCACGTCTCTTGCGACAACGGCGCCGCGCCCATTCTCACCGTGGGCTTCGAGGACGAGCTCATGCCCTACGGCATGGAGCGGCACCTGGCTCCCGATCAGCCGACTCGCGATCAGCTCTACAACGATTCGAGCCCGGCGACCGTTTCGCTGCTCCAGGGCACGGCGCAGGCGGTGGCGGGGATCGCGCACACCGAGAGCAAGCCCACCGACTATCTGCTGGGGTTGGGCATGGACTCGATCGAGATCTACAACATCCACGCCAACCTCGACCCCGACATCCGCCAGGAATTCCTCGGTCTGCCGCCGCTCGACGGTGGGCTGGCGTTGTTGCCGTACATCCTGAACCCCACCTCCGTGCCGGTGCCCGATCTCTCGTTCCTCTCGTATTTCGTGTTGTCCCCGATCTACTTCGAGAAGTGGAACACGCTGACGGCAGCGGGCCTGCACGTGACGGGTACCGCGGGTAGCGATTCGCATCAGAACGTGCTCGCCCTCACGGCGCCCGACGGCGAGCGCATGGATCAGCACCGCCGGCTTCTCAAGTGGATCTCGAATCACTTGCTGGTGAGCGAGCGCTCGCTGGACGCCGAGAAGGACGCGGCGCGGAACGAGCGCAACTTCGTGGTCGTCGAGGGGCTCGGCTCACCGGTCGGCTACGACTTCTACGCCACCGCCGGTGGCAACACCGTGGGGATGGGCGACACCGGCGCCTTCGTGCCGGGCGACACCACCATTCACGTGCCATTGCCCACGCTTCATCCCTCGGCGCCCGGCGGCGGCCCTGCCGATCTCGTGACGATCAAGCTCAAGCGCGTGTTGCCTGGCGGACTCGACGAGCTGGTCGCCACCAGCGACGACGCGCCGCTCGACTTCGCGGCCACCGAGCCCGGCGCCTATCGCGCGGAGATCTGGATGGTGCCGAACCACCTGCTCCCGCACCTCGGACCGACGCCGGACGCCTACCTCGTGCCCACGCCCTGGATTCTCACGAACCACCTCTATCTGCAGTAGCGGTTCGGTGCGCCCGGCTCGCGGATGCTTCCGTTCGCGGGCGCGGGCGGGTGCCCGTGCTCAGAACGTGCCGAGCACGTCGCTGCCGGCGCGCACGTAGATCGGGATCCTGTCGAACGGAGCGGGCTCGTCCGCGAGCTCCGTCGGACCCTCGATGACGCGGCCGCCGTTCCAGTAGTCCACCCAGGTGCCCGCGGGTAGGTACACGGCGCGCGAGCGTGTGCCGAGCTTCCACACGGGCGCCACCAGGATGTCGTCGCCGAGCAGGAACTCGTCCCACGCGTCGCGCACGCGCGTGTCGTCGGGATAGGCGAAGAAGAGTGGCTTCGCGATCGGCCGCCCCGAGCGGTGCGCCTCCACCGCGTGACGGTAGAGGTACGGCACCAGGGCGTGGTGGATCGTCACGTAGCGCCGGTAGATGTCGATCATCGAGTCGTCGTAGCGCGGCTCGGTGGGCATGTCCCAGGGCGCGTGAGTGCCCGAGCCGCCGATCTCCATGATCGGGGAGAACGCGCTGAACTGCAGCCAGCGCGCGAACACCTCGCGGTCGCCGAATTGCTCGTAGCCGCCGGTGTCGGATCCCCAGATCGGAAAGCCCATCAGCGCGGCGTTCTGCATCGCCAGGATCGCGAGCCTGAGCCCGGCGTCGGTGGGCGTGCCGAAGAGGTTCTTCCCGGGCACGTCGCCCGCCGAGAATCCCGCCCAGCGCTGACTGCCCGCGTAGCCGGCGCGTGGGTAGTTGAGGAAGTCGTCGCCGCGCACGGCCTTCACGGCGTCGTGGTGGACCTTGGCCATCAGCTCGGGGTAGGCGTTCTTGATCTCCGAGCCGGTGCGGCCGTCCCAGTAGACGTCCGTGTCGGCGCTCGGCGTGTCCTCGTCGCCGCGGTCGATCTTGAAGCCCGCGACACCCATGCGCACGAGTGCCTTCATCTTCTCCGCCCACCACGCGACGGCGGCTGGGTTCGTGTAGTCGATGATGTACCGCGAGCTCGGTGCGAGGTAGCCGTTCTCCGTGGCCTCGCGGTTGGTGGTGACGCCTGTCGCCCACGGCGCCACCCACAGAAAGAGGTGATAGCCGCGGCGAGTGAGCGCCTGGATCATCGCCTCGGGGTTCGGGAAGCGCTGCTCGTCCCAGCGGAGATCGCCGAAGCCCACGTCCTCCGGTGGGCGCAGGTCCGGCAGGTCGCCGTCCCCCCACGGGCGATCGATGGTGTAGTTGCCGACGGGAATGCCGAGCGCCTCGTAGTGGGTGAGGTCGTCGACGAGGTCGGCGTTCATGGCGACGCCATCGAGGGCGACGGGCGCGGCCGCGCGGTGCTCGTCGCGCCACCGCCAATGCTTGAACGCCCACTCGGGGGGTAGGAACGGGCGTCCGCTGATCGACGTGTAGCGATCGAGCACTTGCGCCGGAGTGGGTCCGGCGAGGAAATCGTAGTCGAGGGTGTCGCGCCCCTTGGGCAGCTCGAACTCGTACTCGATGACGTCGCTGCTCGACTTCGCGAGGTCGTAGCGGCCGATCGCCGTGCCTTCCACGAACACGCCATAGCCGCGCGAGGTCTGGAAGAAGGGAGTGAAGAGCGCCACCGTCGCTTCCATCTTCATCGACACGGCGGTGCCGCGCCGGTCGAGCCCGCCGACCGGCAGCGCGAAGATCTCGCTCACGACCACGTCGGTGACGGCGCGCTCGGCGAGGCCGTAGATGGACTCGTCGGACGGCGACTCGAGGCGCTCGCCCGCCGCGCTGGCACGCGCCTCGGCCGGTGGCTGGAACGAGAGCCGCGCCACACCGCTGCTCGGAAACGAGACCGTCACGAGGGCGTCGCCGCGCTCGCTCGCCACGGTGAGCCGTGCGGCGCCGTCGCCGCCCTCCACGCTCCGAAGCCGATCCAGGAAGATGCGCTCGCCATCGGACACGTAGAAGAGCCCGCGGTCCGCTTCGCTGACGGCCACGGAGCTCGGCGCCTCGAAAACGAGCCGGAACGGGTCGCGCGTCACGGTGACGCGCGCGCCGCTGCCAGCGAGCACGAGCTGCGAGCCCTGGTCGCGAATGGCGATGCCGCTCGTCGCCCCTCCGCAGCCCAGCGCCAGCGAGACGACGACCATCCACCGTCGCATCACGAGAGACTCCGCACGAAGACGCGAGTGAGAGGCGGACCCCCGATCCAGCTCGCCGGCCCGAGGCGCGCCACCGGGTCGCTCATCCGCCGGTCTTCGCGTCGGCGTCGCGAGCGCGACGGCTCAGCTCGTCGATCAACGGGAGCTGCCCTGGGTGAATCCTCTCACGCGCTTCCGCGATCGGGAACCAGGCCCCGCGGTCGACCTCGGGAAACGTTTGCCACCGTCCCGAGCGCGGCGGCCATTCGAGCTCGAAGGTGTTGCTGGCGATCTTGCCCGGATCGAGGTCGGCCTCGATCGCCCAGGCATGCACCACCTTGCCGCTCTTCTGCCGCACCGGTGCGAGCGGCTCGAAGGCTCCGTGAACGGCGAAGCCGGTCTCCTCGCGCACCTCGCGAATCGCCGCCGCCAGCGCGTCCTCGCCTTCCTCGATCTCGCCCTTGGGGATCGACCAGGCGCCCGCGTCCTTGTTCCGCCAGAACGGACCACCCGGGTGGACCAACAAGACCTCCCACCCGTCGCCCATGCGACGAAACAAGAGCAACCCGGCGCTTCGCTTCGGCATGACGTCGTCGGCGCTCGCGGTGCGCTGCCCTGGCAGCCGCGGCGTTGACCGCGGTCTGGGCCGATCGGTATAGCGTGCATCCCACTCGACGGAGGTCCCACGTGAACCCCCCGCATGCCGTCGTTCGCTCGAAGCACCGCCGCAGCTTGCGGGCATCCGTCCTCGCCGCGGGCGTGATCGCCTGGCTCGCCGGCTCGCCGACGCGCGCCACGCTGGCGGGCGACGGCCCGCACGCGACGGGTGAACGCGTGAGCGCGTTGCTGCGCGGCGCGGCCGCCGAGCTTGGGCAGCGCGCATCCGGCCCGAAACGCGCGACGGCGGTGGCGCCCATGGGCGTTCGGGTGGTGGGCGACGAGGGCTTGGTGCGCGCCGACGAGCGCGGGCGGCTGCACGTCTTCGTTCGTGTGGCGCGCAGCGACGCGTCCGCGCGCGACGCGCTGGCGCGCGCGGGGCTCGAGATCGAGCTCGCGAACGAGCGCGCGAAGGTGGTGCAAGGCTGGCTTCCGCGCACCGCGCTCGAGGCCGTCGCGAGCCTCGATTTCGTCCGACGCGTCACGCCGCCGATCTACGCCGAGGCCGCGGCAGGGCAGGTGCAGACCGAGGGGGACGCGATCCATCGCGCCGATCTCCTGCGCGCGCTCGGCATCCGCGGCAAGGGCGTGCGCGTCGGCGCGATCTCCGACGGCGCGCTCGATTTCCAGGCGGCGCGGGATGCAGGGGAGCTTCCCGGCGACGTCTCGATCCTCTCACCCGGGGACGGCTACGAGGGCACCGCGCTCCTCGAGATCGTGCACGACCTGGCACCGGACGCGAAGCTCGGCTTCTGCAGCGGCCGGCCGACCACGCCCCAGACGCTGCTCGAGTTCGCCGACTGCGCGCAGCGCTTGGTGGACGAGTTCGGCGCCGACGTGATCGTCGACGACGTGAACTTCCTGGGCACGCCCTACTTCGAGGACGGGCTCGACGCGATCGCCGTGGGTGAAGCCATCGCCAAGGGTGCGGTGTGGGTATCGGCCGCCGCCAACTTCGGCGACAGCCACTATCAGGCCACGTTCGTGGACTCGGGAGACCCGCTTCATTCCCACGACTTCGGCGGCGGCGACGTCACCATGCCCGTGCGCGTGCCGCTCGGCGGGCTGAACGTGTACATGCAGTGGGCCGATCCGTTCGAGTCGGTGACCGACGATTACGCGGTGTGCATCGTGAACGGCGCGGAGCCAGGTGCCGAGAGCTGCTCGCGGCGCGTCGATCCGGCGAACCCGTTCGAGGTGCTCTTCTTGCCGTGCTCGACGGCCAACGCGTGCGACGTCGACATCGCGATCCGGCTCGAGAGCGGCGCGGCGCGCGAGGTGGAGCTCTTCTTCACCCAGCGCGAGAGCTATGGACCTCGACAGTTCGGCAGCGCGCGCGACAGCGTCTTCGGGCACTCCGCTGGCCGCGACGTGGTCTCGGTGGCGGCGATCAACGCCACCGACCCCGGCTACGACGACGTCACCAGCTACAGCTCGCAAGGACCGGTGACGCTCTTCTTCCCCGAGCTCGTGCGCCGCGCCAAGCCCGAGGTGAGCGCCGTCGATTGCGTGTCGCTGAGCGGCGCGGGTCAGTTCCACAGCCCGTTCTGCGGCACCTCCGCGTCCGCTCCCCACGTCGCCGGAGTGGTGGCGTTGCTCCGCAGCGCCTTCGCGACGGCGTCCGTCGCCGAGATCCGGGGAGCGCTGGCCGACGGGGCCGTGGACGTCGGCGCGCCGGGCTACGAGGATCGTGGCGGCTTCGGCCGGGTGGACGCGGTGCGTTCGGCGGACCTGCTGCGCGAGCGCGTGGGCTCGACGCCGGTCGCGACCATCGTCGAGCCGCCGGGCGACGTCACGATTCGCGCTGGCGAGGACGTGTCGTTCGCCGGCAGCTGCGCCGATCCATACGCGCCCGACGGCTTCTCGGGCCATTGGGAGTTCGGCGCTGGCTCAGGTGTCGCGCCGAGCGATCAGCTCGCGCCCGGTGGCGTGACGTTCACGATCGTCGGCACCCACCGCGTCTCGTTCACGTGCGCCAATGGCGCCGGCAGTGCCGACCCAACGCCCGAGACGCGCACCGTGACGGTTCGCTCGGCGCGCGGCGGTGGCGGGGGTGGCTGCGCGGTCACGGGAGCGGGGGAGGAGGCCGCGGGTGGGCTCGCCGCCGGTGGGCTGGCCATGTCGCTCGCGCTCGCTCGTTTGCGCCGTCGCGAATCGCGGCGTTCGCGGGCCTGACGCCGCACCGAGCCTTTCCGCCCCGCGCGAGCGCCGCGCTCACGCGTTCAGCGCGGGGCCGAGCGAGCCGAGACGGCGTCGGATGAGCTTGCGGTGCAAGATCGCGATGAGCTCGTTCGAGCCTTCGATCCAGTCGTTGGCGACCCGCGTCAGCTCGTCGGGAAGCATGGTGCCGAGCACGCTCTCCATCGTGACTTCGAGCTCCTTGGCGACCAGCGCCTCGAGCGCGTCGCGGTAGATGCGCATGCGCTCGATGCCGAAGCCACGACTCGGCGTGAGGCCGTTGGCGCGCATGCGCGCGATCTGCCGCACCAGCGCCGCGTCCTCGCCGGAGTACCCGCGCTGACCGTCGCGCCTGCGCGGCTCGATCACACCCATGGCCGCGAGCGCCCGGAGATCGGCGGTGGAGATCGTGCCGTCGGCGACCAGCTCGCGCTCGGTCGCGCCCGCCAGCCCGCGATCGAGTGCGGCGAGCACGGCATTGCGCGGCGCCAGGTACTCCCGCACCCGCTCGGGCTCGGCGACCTTGGCGAGGATGCGCTTCACGACCTCGAGCGGCAGGAACGCGCTCGACTGGAGCTCCTTCACGAGCTTCACCGCCGCGACGGTGGCCGGCTCGTAGTAGGCCATGTTGCGACTGGTCTTGATGGGCGCCGGCAGCAAGCCTTGGCGCGCGTAGTACTGGACGGTGCTCGCAGGAACGCCCGAGAGGCGTGCGACCTCGCTCATCTTGAGTCGCCCCTCGGGCGCTGCCGGGCGCGTCACGCGTCGGGAGCGCGCGCGGCGCGGCGGGGCGGCCATTCGCTTGCGTACGGCCATCGGTGGGCCGATCAGGCGGCCGCGGCGCGCTCGGTCGGCGCCGGGCGCGTGCGTTCCGTCGCATCGGCCGTGGGCGGGGGAAGCCAGCGCTGACCGTGGTACCAAGCCACCGTGTCTGCGAGCCCGCGCCGCAGCTCGGGGTGCGTCCAGGTGAAGCCGAGGGATTCGAGCTTGCTCACGTCGTACGCGTGATCGTCGGCGAGGTAGTCGAGCCATTCGGGATCGAGCCCGACGCGAATCGCGTCCTCGAGCCCGTGGCGCTCGGCGCGGCGCCGCCACAGGGCGAGCAGCCGTGCGTCCCAGCGTGGCACGAGCCGCGGAATCACGGCGCGCAGGCCGCCGAGCAGCGGCCGAAACAGCCAGGCGCGATAGCGAACGATCGGCCGCGCCGGCAGGCTCACGCTGGCCGCGAGCGCCGTCACGAAGTCGCCGAGCGGCAGCGGCGAACGGTCGGCCACGTTGTACGACTCGCCGGGAGTGCCGCGCAGCGCGACGAGGTAGGCGGCCTCGGCGACGTCGCGAACGTGCACGCTGTGCACCAGGCCGCCGCCGGCGACGGTGGGAAGCGGCCGTGGCGAGCGCGCGCTGGCCCGAAGCGACAGGATCGCGAGCATCACCGCGTGGCCGAAGCGGCTGCGCGGTCCGTAGACCAGCGTCGGCCGGATCGCCACCGTCTCGAGCGCGCGCTGGCGCGCCACTTCCATGACCGCCTGCTCGCCGAGCCATTTCGAGCGCTCGTAGCCGTTGCGCGGCCGCTTCGGGCCGTTCTCGGGCATGAACCGTTCCGTGGGTCGGCCATAGACGCCCACGCTCGAGAAGTAGAGCAGGCGGCGGACCCCGGCGTCGGCGGCGCACTCGGCCAGCCGGCGCGCGCCGGCGACGTTCACCTCGAGGAGCTTCTCCCACGGGGTGCGGAAGTCGAAGATCGCGGCGACGTGGAAGACGGTGCCGATCCCCCGGCAGGCGGCGGCGAGCGACGCGTGGTCGTCGAGGGCGATCGTCGCCGTCTCGCAGCCGAGCGCGCGGGCCGCGGCCAGGTCGGCTCCCGGAAGATCGGCCGCGCGCACCGCGATGCCGCGCTCGCGCAGCACCTCGGCCAGGTGGGAGCCGATGAAGCCGCTCGCTCCCGTCACCAGCGCGGCTCCGAGGTCGTGGGCCGTAGCCATCGTGGCGGTGGACATCGGCATGCTCGTGGCGCGGCCCGCCGCGAGCGGGGCCGAATACGTGCAAAGTTAGAAGTGGCACTTCGTACTTGTCAAAGAGTAAGCCCGCTCCCCGGCGCGGCGAGGAGCGGGCTCGGGTGGTCCGCAGGCCCGCTGCTCACGCGGCGGCGGCGAACAGCGGCGCTCGTGACGACTCGTCGCTCGCTCGCGGCGCCTCGGTCACGTCGCGACCGATCAACAGCGATCCGATCCGCCGCGACGCGCCATTCCAGAACCCCACCTCCTCCACGAACTCGGAGGGATTGCGGAAGGTGCCGAAGACCATGTCCCAGAGCGCGATGTCGCCGTAGTTCATGGCGTGCACGCCGCGCTGGTGATGGACCGAGTGGCTCTCGGGGCGCTGCACGAAATAGCCGAGCCAGCGCGGAGTGCGGACGTTGGCGTGCTGGAAGAGTGCCAGGAACGTCCCCACCGTTCCCGCGAGCATCGCCGCCTCGGTGGTCACCCCCAGGGCGCCCACCATGCCGAGGCTCGACGCCAGGGTGAAGCCCGCGATGTCCACGGGGTGGAGCATCGGCGAGCCGTAGACGTCGAAACGCTCTGCCGCGTGGTGAAGCTGGTGGAACCGCCACAGGAACGGCACGCGGTGCATGCTGCGGTGCCACGCGTAGCTGAGCAGCTGCACCGTGACGAGCCCGAAGGCCGCGCCGCCGAAGGTGCCGAGCGCACTCGCATCGATCAGCCGGTGGGCGCCGAGCCAGCCATCCCAGAGCATCGGCAAGGCGATCGAGAGACCGAAGAGCACCGCCAACGAGATCACGCCCTGGAGCCGCCACAACCGAACCGCAGGCTGGGGCCGCGCGGGACGGAACCTCTCGAGGATGGCGATCGATCCGAAGAACACGACTGGCGCGAACATCACGAGATTCATCCACGATTCCATGACCGACTCTCCTTCTCGGGTGGCGCCCCCGCGGTGGTCCCGCCGAGCGCGCCGGTGGGTTTCGTCCCCGAGGCGTGACGTTTCACGGAACACCGTTCCGCGCTTCGTCACGCCCGAAGGACGGGAAGGGGAGGTTCGACATGGACGATCGCGAGACGGCGGCGGTGCTGGTGGACGAGCTGGAAGGGGATGCGGCGGAAGACCTCTTCGTCGCGGCGGGTGCCGACGCCGGGCGGCTGCGGCTCGCGCACCGGGCGGTGGCCGGTGGCGCGCGACTTCTCGGTTGCGGCGCTGTCGATCACTCGCTGGTGAACCGCGCCATCGGCCTCGGCTCGGCACGGCAGGCCGTCGCGGACGTGCAGGAGGCGGTGGACAGGTGGCTCGCCGAAGGTGGCGGGGAACGACTCTGGCTCGATCTGCCCGCCACGATCGTATCGGCCTGGCGACCCTGGCTGGACCGGCGGGGAGCGGTTTCGACGGGAGTGGGTCGACACTTGCTCGCGCACGACGGCGCGCTGCCGCCCGTGATCCGAAGCGGGATCGAGGTCGCGCGTGCGGCGCGCGACGAGGCAGCGGCGGTGAGCGCGCTCCTGGCGCGCGGCTTCGGGTTGCAGGGCGTGGCGGCAGCGATTCTCCGTGGCGCCGTGTGGCGGCCCCGTTGGCACGTGTTCGTCGGCCGCGTCGACGGACGGCGGATCGCCGCCGCATCGCTCTTCGTGAGCGGGGATCGGGCGTTCCTCGGCCCGAGCGCCACGGTGCCCGCGGCGCGCCGCCGGGGCGCGCATTTCACGCTCACGGCCATCGCGATTCGCGCCGCGCTCGACCTCGGCTGCCGCACGCTCGTGACCAGCGTGCCCGATGCCGGCAGCGGCGATGGCGCGCCCGTGCTGCGCAATCTCGAGCGTCTCGGCTTCCGGTGCTTCGCTTCCACGCGCGGATTCGCCGTCGCCGCGGGTGGGGTCGACGCGGTGGTGTCGCTGCCTCGACACGCCCGGGAGGCGCGGCGAGAATTCGCGCATGTCGCTCACCCGCGCGCCAGTCGTCGGCCGATCGCGTGAGCTCGCTCAGCTCGCCCACGCGCTCGACGCCGCGGCACGCGGCGTCGGCAGCTTCTGGCTGCTGAGCGGCGAGGCCGGGATCGGCAAGAGCCGCCTGCTCGAGGAGGTCGCGTCGCTCGCCGAGCAGCGCCGGGCGCGCGTGCTGTGGGGGCGGTGCTGGGAAGCCGGGGGAGCGCCGGCGTTCTGGCCGTGGATCCAGGTGCTGCGGGTGATGGTCGCGTCGCTCGCCGAGGCCGACGCCGCGCGCATCGTGGGCAGCCGCGCCGCGGTCCTGGCCGAGCTCCTGCCGGAGCTCGCCTCGGGTGGAGCGGTCGCGACGGCCACGAGCCTCGCGGGTGAGCAGGCGCGCTTTCAGGTCCTGGACGCCGTGAGCGGGCTGATCGCGGACGTGGCGCGACGCGCTCCCCCGCTGGTGCTGGCCTTCGACGATTTTCACGCGGCCGATCCGTCGTCGGTGTTGCTGCTGGATTTCCTTGGCCGTGCCATCCGCGATCTACCGGTGGTGGTGGTGGCGAGCTTCCGCGAGCCGGACGCGACGCGTTCGCCGGTGGCGCCGTTGCTGGCGGCGCTCGCCCGCACGGCGAACCACCTCCCGCTCGGCCCGTTGCGCGGCGACGACGTCGCCGCGCTGGTCGCCGCCAGCGCCGCGGCCCCGCTCGACGCCGCGCTCGAGGACGCCATTCGGCGGGCCACGGAGGGCAATCCGCTCTACGTGATCGAGATGACGCGGCTCTGCGAGGCGCGGCTCGCGCATCCGGAGCTCGCGCCCGTGGAGGTCGGCGGTTCCCGGATCGCGATTCCCGCGAGCCTCGCGAGCACGCTGCGCGCCCGGATCGACGCGACTCCGCTCGCCACGCGCGAGCTGCTGGAGGTGGGAGCGTTGCTCGGTCGCGAGTTCGCGCTCGGCGACGCCGCGAGCTTGCTCGACACCACGCTCGCCGACCTCGTCGCGCGCGTTCCGGCGGCGCTCGCGGACGCGTTGATTCGCGAGGTCTCACCCGCGCGCTTGCGGTTCTCCCACATCTTGATCAGGGACGTCTGTTACCAGGGGCTCGGCAGCGCCCGGCGCAGCGAGCTCCACGCGCGCCACGCCGAGTCGCTGGAGCGCGCGCTGGCCGCGGGCTCGGACCAGACCTCGTGGGCGGAGGCGGCACACCATTGGCTCGCGGCGGGCGTGGCGTGCCGCGCGCGGGCGATCGCCGCGCTGCGCCGCTCCGCCACCGCCGCGAGGCTCACCCACGCGTACGAGGACGCCGCGCAGGCGCTCGAGCGCGCGCTGCAGGCGTGGGACGCGGACTGCGTCGGCTGCGATCCGCGCGAGCGCGCCGAGATCCTCCTCGAGCTGGCGCGCGCGCGCAGCCTCGCCGGTGACGGTGTGGCGGCCGAGACCAGCTGCATCGCCGTCGCGGAGGTGGCGCGGCGTGTGTCGGATCCCACGCTCCTGGCGCGCGCCGCGCTCGAGCAGGGCGTGGTGCTGGTCTACGCGCGCGTCGACGCCAGCCTGGTCGCCGTGCTCGAGGAAGCGCTCGGCGCGCTGCCGGCGGGCGACTCGTCGCTGCGAGCCCGGTTGATGGCGCGTCTCGCGGCCGCCCAGCAACCCGCTCCCGACCCGTCGCAACCCATGGCGCTGGCGCGCGCCGCCATCGCGATGGCGCGCCGTGCGGGAGACGCGCCGGCGCTGCTGGAGGTGCTTCGCAACGGCGTGTCGGCGCTCATGGATTTCGCCGATCCGAGCGAGCGCATGGCGCTCAACGCGGAGCACGTGGCGCTGGCGGAGCGCACCGGCGAGCGGGTCGACGCGTGGCGCGGCACGCTGCGGCTGGTCTTCGATCACGTCGAGGCCGGCGACGTCGCCGCCGCTCGGGCCGCCACCGAACGGGGCGCCCGGCTGGCGACGGCGATCGCGCATCCGTACTACCTCTGGCACGTGGAGGCGCTGCGCGCGCTGCACGCCATCCGCGCCGGCCGCTTCGCGGAGGGCGTGGCGCACGCGGACGAGGCGCGCCGGCTCGCGGAGCGTGCGCGCGACCCGAACGCCACGCGTAGTCTCGCGCTGCAGCGCTGGTGGCTTGCCCGGCTGCGGGGCGACGCGCCGCTCACGCACCAGGCCATCGACGCGGTCGAGCGCAGCGTCGCAACACTTCCGGTGGCGCGGGTTCTCGGACGGCTGCTGCGCGCGCTCGCGGCGCTCGAGCACCCCACGGATTCCCACGCGCGGGGACGCGTTCGCGGCGAGCTTCTGAGCGAGGAGCTGCTCGGCGAGCTGCTCGCGATGGATGACCTCTCGACCCTCTCGACGGTGGCCGCGGTGGCCACGAGCGCGGACGATCCGGTGCTCGCCCTGCGCGTCCACGAGCGGCTCGCACCGCACGCGCACCGCTGCGTGAGCTGGGGGCTCTTCGGGATGTTCGCCGAAGGGCCGGTGAGCGCCCCGCTCGGCCGCCTGGCCGCGGTGGCGGGGCGACTCGACGAGGCGCGCGAGTCGCTCGAGGATGCCCTCGCGCGCTCACGGGCGCAGCAGCTTCGGCCTTACGTCGCGGCGTCGGCGCTCGATCTGGCGTGCGTCCTCGAGCGCGCGGCGCGCGATCGGGATCGGGCGGCAGCGCTTCGCGGCGAAGCTCGTGCGATCGCCGAGGAGCTGGGGATGGATGCGCTCGCGCGGCGGGCGGCCACCGGCGCCCAGGATGATGCCGGCGCCGACCCTCGTGGCGATGCGGCAGCGGTGGCGGCGATCGACTCCTCGGTTGCGACCGCCGCGACGGCCGCCGCGCCCGCGGCCTCGCTCGTGTTCGAGCTCAGGCGCGCCGGGGAGACCTGGGAGGTGTCGCGCGCGGGCCGGACCGTCCATCTTCGCGACAGCAAGGGGCTGCGCATGTTGGGCGCGCTCGTCGACGAGCCGCGCCGCGAGCGACACGTCCTCGATCTGGTGGCGCTCGCCGACGGCGGTGCCGGCGACGGCAACGGCGTGATCGATCGCGGCGATGCCGGCGAGCTGCTCGATGCCCGCGCCCGCGACGCCTATCGCCAGCGCGCCATGGAGCTGCGCGCCGAGCTCGAGGAGGCGGAGCGCTGGAACGACGCGGCGCGCGCCCAACGCGCCCACGGCGAGCTCGACGCGCTGAGCGAGGAGTTGGCGCGCGGCGTGGGACTCGGCGGACGCGATCGTCGTGCCGCTGGTGCCGCCGAGCGCGCCCGCGTCAACGTGCAGCGCCGGCTGCGCGACGCCATCCGGCGCATCGAGGAGCAGGACCTCGAGCTGGGACGCCACCTGGCGCGGGCGATCCGCACCGGGACCTTCTGCTCGTACGATCCGGTGTGACTCGCGAGAGCGGCGGATCAGGCCAGGCCGGCCAGGGATTTCACCTTGTCGAGCCGCGCGCGAACGTCGGGAAACGCGAAGCGATCGCGGTAGCCGGGCATCAGCTTCTCGAGCTCGCCGATGCGCTTGGCCGGATCGGGGTGGGTCTTGAAGAGCACCGAGCTCTTGTAGCCGACGATGCCGCCGAGGGTTTGGAGGAAGCCCTCGAGCCCCTTCGGGTTGTAGCCCACGCGCGACGCGAACTCGGTGCCGAGGCGATCGGCCTCGTACTCCTTCGATTGGTCGAGGCCGGTC
This sequence comes from bacterium, assembly GCA_046331705.1. Classification (GTDB taxonomy): domain Bacteria; phylum JADJOY01; class JADJOY01; order JADJOY01; family JADJOY01; genus JADJOY01. The sequence continues at coordinate 183,254 of JAXLQJ010000006.1, forward strand.
TCGAAGATGACCTTGGTGGCCTCGTCGACGAGCCCCGCGAACATCTCCGGGTTCGCTTCCAGCGCGGCGGCACCGGCCTGCGCCGCGCCCTGCAGGATCTTGCCGCGCTGGAGCACCGTGATGGTGTGCTTCTGCGTGACGTGGGCGATCTCGTGGCCGATCACGCCGGCCAGCTCCGCCTCGCTCCTGCAACCCTTGAGCGTGCCCTTGGTGATGAACACGTAGCCGCCGGGCGCCGCGAGCGCGTTGGGCGCGTCGTCGTTGAGCACCAGGAAGTGATAGGGGATGTCGGGGCGATCGGAGTTGAGCGCGATCGCCGAGCCCAAGGTGTTCACGTATTTGTTGAGGATCGCCGCTTGATTGCCGGCGCCTCGATACTCGCCGCCGAAGCGGTTCACGATCTGGACCGCGATGGCGCCGCCGATCGCCACCTCTTCCTCGTACGCGATCGGCGCGACACCCTCGAGGGCCGTGCCCGCGCCCCCCACGATGCCGGCGAGCTTCTTGTCGCCGGTGGCGGCGTACGTGATGTTCTGCGCCGCCTTGCCGAGCCCGGAGCAACCGGCGGCGGAGGCGAGCAGCGCCGCCGCCGTGATCGTCACCAGGCCGATGGCCGCGAGTGCGGATCGATTCATCGAGATGCTCCTTCGGTTCGCGCTCATTCCGCGTACTCGCCGAGCTTGCCTTCCTTGAGGAAGCCCTCGATCTCCTTCTTGGAGATCGCCACCTGCTCCATGCGTTTCACCGCCGCCACCGATTCCGGCGAGATCGCCTTGGCCTGGGCGTACTTTTCCGCCATCGGGCTCAGGCCGCGCGCCGCGCGTCCGGACTCGGCCTCCTTCACGTAGTCGTTCCGGGAGCCGCCCGCGCCCAGGCTCGCGAGCACGCTGCCGCCGGTGTCGGGCTTGTCGGCGGAGACCTTCAGCTTGTGGACCCAGCCGGTCTTCCCCGCTGCTTGAACCTGGACCCACGAGCCGTCGCGGCTCACCACCGTGAGCTCGGTGCCGCGCGCCACCGGCGCGACTTCCGCGGCGCTGGCGTCGGCGGCGGCGCGCAGCGTCACCCCTTCGGCGCGAACGTAGAGCGTCTCGGCGCGAGCCTGCGTGCCGAACGCGAGGAGCACCGCCGCGGCGAGTGCCGCGCGGATCGCATGAGAGCGTCGATGACGTGAGCGTTGCTCGGTCATGGTGCGATACGCCTCTTCGTCGCTGCGCGGCCCGGGCGCGCGCCGCGATCGTCTCCGTGCGATCGAGATCGATCGACCCTCGGCATTTACCTCCCGGCCCGAGGCCGGTCAATTCCGCGTTCCACGGCGTTCCGCGCGCCACGGCCCGGAATCGCACGGCGCGCGCCGCCGTGCTCGGCTGCTTCGCCGTTTGCGCCGGGGTGCTTCGTGAAACGAAGATTCGTCTCGTAGACTTGACGTTCCGATCATCGAAATACTAATTTCAAAAAATGACGAATCGACAGCGCTCGCGAGCACGGCCGGCGTTGCGCGTGGCGAGCGCGGCGGACGCGGCGAAGCCCCGCATTCGCGAGGCGCGCCGCAATCTCTACCGTCAGGCGATCCTCGACGCCGCGGAAAAGGTCTTCGCCGAGGAAGGTTTCGAGGGCGCCAAGATGCAGCACATCGCGTCCGAGGCGGGGATTTCCCTCGGTACGCTCTACGGCATCTTCGACGGCAAGACCGAGCTCTACAGCGCGATCCAGGAGACGCGCGGCGCGGAGATGCTCGAGCACGTGGCCCACGAGGCCGCGCGCGGCGAGGGCGTGATCGATTTCGTGCTGGCCGGGATCGCCGCGTACGTGCGCTTCCTGGTGGCGCGGCCCAACTACCTGCGCATGCACCTGCGCGACGGGCACGCGTGGGGGATCTTCGACACCCTCAAGGTGCCGGCGCAGGAAGAGCAGTGGACCCGCGGCTTCGACCTCCTCGAAAGCAGCTTCGCGCGCGGCATCGCCGAGGGCGTCTTCGTGTCGCTCGATCCCGCGCTGATGGCGCGGATCACGCTCGCCACCCACCAGATCTGGATGGCCGAGTGGGTGGAGAAGGGCATGAGCGGCGATCCCGCCGAGCTGGTGCGCGCCATCCAGGCGCACACCTTGCGCGCGTTCTGCCGGCCCGCGGTCGTGGCCGAGTGGATGGCGAAGCTCGACGAGCACGCATGAGCGGCGAACGCCGCCGGGAGAAGAGAGGAAACGAATGGCGGCGACGCGATCGCTGGTGACGGGTGGGCTCGGCCTGGTGGGGCGCGACCTGGTGCGGGCGCTGGTGGCGCGCGGCGATCAGGTCACGGTCGTGGATTTGGGCGTGGGGCGCGCCCCGCTGCCCGAGGGCGTGCGCGGGCTCGCCATCGACATCCGCGACGCCGCGGCGGTGCGCGCGGCGTGCGAGGGGCAGGACGTGGTCTTCCACACCGCGTCCATCGTCCACACCCGGCGCAACCGCGAGGACGACGTGCGCGCGGTCAACGTGGACGGCACCCGCAACGTTCTGGATGCGTGCCGCGCCGCCCGCGTGCCGCGGCTGGTGTACGTATCGAGCGCCAGCGTGGTGTACGAGGGAAACGACATGGAAGGCGGCGACGAGTCGCTGCCGTACGCCCGCGTCACGCTCGCGCCCTATGCCGCCACCAAGGTGATCGCCGAGCGCGAGGTCCTCGCGGCGAACGGGCAGGGCGGCGTCGCGACCTGCGCGATCCGGCCCCACGTGGTCTTCGGGCCGGGGGATGTCCGCTTCCTGCCGGCGATCCTCGGTCGCGGGCGAGCGGGCAAGCTCACGTTCAAGGTGGGGCTCGCCGACAAGCTCTCGGACTTCACGTACGTCGAGAACGTGACCGATTCGCTCCTCGCCGCCGACGCGGCGCTGGCTCGTCCGAGCTCCCCCGCTGCCGGCCAGGCCTACTTCATCACCAACGGCGAGCCCATGGCGTTCTGGGATTTCGTGGGCGTGATCGCCGATGCGTGCGGGTTCGCCAAGCCGCGCTACCGCATGCCGTACGCGGTGGCGTACGCGGTGGCCACCGTCGTCGAGACCCTCGACACGCTGCGCGGCGGCACCTTCGGCGAGGAAGGGCGGCTCTCGCGTTTCAGCGTCCGCTATCTCTGCACGCATCACTGGTTCAAGATCGACAAGGCGCGGCGCGATCTCGGCTGGACGCCACGGGTGTCGATCCGCGACGGGATCGCGCGCACGCTCGCCGCCCTCGACGGCGCGGGAACGCCGGCGCGCGCGGCGAAGGCCGCATGAGCGACGCCGCCTTCGATTACGTCGTCGTGGGCGGCGGCTCGGCCGGCTCGATGGCGGGCGCCGAGCTGGCGCGCGATCCCGCCGTGCGCGTGCTGGTGCTCGAGGCCGGCGACGCCGCCGAGCGCAACCCGGAGACGCTGCGCGCCGACGGCTACCAGCAGGCGTTCCTGAACGAACGGCTGATGTGGGACCGCTTCACGCCGCCGCAGCCGGGGCTCGGCGGCCATCGGGTGTTCGTCGGCACCGGCCGCGGCATGGGCGGCAGCGGCTCGATCAACGCGATGGTGTACACGCGCGGCGCCGCGCACGACTACGACTCGTGGGGCGTGCCCGGCTGGGCTTGGCGCGACGTGGCGCCCGTCTTCGAGGAGATCGAGCGCACGCTCACGCCGTCGCGCCGCGAGCCGACCCAGTTCACCGAGGCGTGCATCGCGGCCGCCGAGGCACAGGGCTTCCGTCGCAAGGAGGACCTGAACGACGGCGCGCTCGCCGGCTGCCTCGGCTACGAGTGGATGAACTACCGCGGCAACGAGCGGCGCAGCTCGTACGTCGCGTTTCTCAAGCCGCGGCTCGAGCAGCCGAACCTGCGCGTCGAGACCGGCGCCGTCGTGAATCGAATCGTGTTCGACGGCGCGCGCCGCGCGATCGCCGTGGAAGCCGAGGTCGCGGGCGCGCCGCGACGGTTCGCGCTCACCGTCGGCGCGGGCGAGGTGATCGTGGCGGCGGGTGCGCTGGAGACGCCGCGCATCGTGGAGCGCTCCGGCGTGGGGCGCGGCCACGAGCTGCGCGCCCACGGCATCGCCGAGGTCGCGAGCGCGCCGGGCGTGGGCGAGAACCTCCACGATCACCCCAACGTGCCGCTGTTCGTGTGGGGACGGCGTCCCACCGACTGCAAGTACGTCCAGCTCTACGGCTTCCATCGCGCCAACCCCGAGGCCGCGTTACCCGCCGGCGAGGCCGACAGCTGTTTCGTCTTCTACACGGCGCGATCCTCGATCCGCGAGGCCGCCGTGAAGCTCGGCCCCACCAAGGTGCTGCCGCCGGCGCTGTTCGCGAAGCGGTGGGCGCGCGGCGCGCTGCGCGGCGTGATCGGCGTGGCCATGGCGAGCCCGCCGGCGCGCTACGTGCTCGAGCGCATGTACGGGATCATCGTGATCCTCGGGAAGCCCGAGAGTCGCGGCAGCGTGCGGCTCTCGTCGGCGGACCCGCGTGCGCCCGGGATCGTGGATCCCGCGTATCTCTCGGCGCCGCGCGACCTCGACACGCTGGTGCGCGGCGTCGAGTGGGCGCGGCGGATCGTCGCGACCGAGCCGCTGGCGCAATGGGGATCGCGTCCGTTGAGCGGCGCGGCGCGCAGCTCCGAGCGCGCTCGGCTGGAAGCGTTCGTCCGCGCCAACCTCATCACCACCTACCATTTCGCGGGCAGCTGCCGGATGGGCGCCGACGCCGCGAGCGTCGCGGACGAGCGGCTGCGCCTGCGGGGCGTGACCGGTGTGCGCGTCGCCGACGCATCGGTGATGCCGTCCACGCCGGTCTCGGCGCTCAACGCGCCCAGCATGCTGATCGGCTTTCGCGCGGCGCGCATGGCGCTCGAAGAACGCGTCACGAACCACGCGCGGGCGGCGAACGCCTGATCCAGCGCCGGCCCGCGCTCCCGGTGCAGCACGACTCGGAGTCACCCATGACCGCTTCCAGCGTTGCCGCCGTCCAAGGTCTCGCCCAGCTCGCCGGCTCGGCCGCTCCGGCGAACCCCGACACGATCGTCTGCACCGATCCCGCCACCGGCGAACGCCTGGGCGAGGTGCCGGTGACGAGCCCCGACGAGGTGCGCGAGATCGTGCGCCGCTCGCGCGCCGCGCAAGAGCGCTGGGGCGCGACCCCGTTCGAGGTCCGCCGGCGGGTGTTGCGCCACATCCTCGATCACGTGCTGGCCCACGTGGACGAGCTGGCCGAGCTGATCGTGCGCGACGCGGGCAAGATCCGCGAGCACGCCCTGGTCGAGATCTGGCCGGTCTGCGAGAAGCTCAAGACCACGATCGCGAGCGGCGAGCGATACCTGCGGCCGGAGCCGGTGTCGGCAGGGCTCTTCAAGCACAAGCGGGCGCGCATCGAGTATCCGCCGCTGGGCGTGATCGGCATCATCGCGCCCTGGAACTATCCACTTCAGAACGTGCTCGGGCCCGCGGTGCCGGCGCTCTTCGCCGGCAATGGCGTGGTGGTGAAGGTGTCCGAGTGGACGAGCTACTCGGCGGCGCGCATCCAGCGGATCTTCGACGAGGCGCTCGCGGCTGCGGGGCAATCGAGGGACCTGGTCCGGATCGTCACCGGCTACGGCCAGACGGGTGCCGCGCTGGTGGGCTCGGGCGTCGACAAGATCGTCTTCACGGGATCGGTCGGGAACGGCAGGCGGGTCCTCGCCGAGAGCGCCAAGACGCTCACGCCCGTGATCCTGGAGCTGGGCGGCAAGGACCCGCTCATCGTGTGCGACGACGCGGATCTCGAGCAGGCGGCGCACGCGGCGATCGGCGGCGCCTTCGTGTCGTGCGGCCAGAACTGCATCGCGCCCGAACGGATCCTGGTCTTCGACTCGGTCTACGAGGCCTTCGAGAAGCGTGTCGTCGAGATCGTGGGTGCTTTCCGGCAAGGGCCGCCGCTCGCCGGCGCGATCGTGGACGTGGGAGCGATGACGATGCCGGCGCAGGTGGACATCGTCGAGAAGCTGGTGAACGACGCCCTCGCCAAGGGCGCGCGCGCGGTGGTGGGCGGAAAGCGCCGATCCATCGGCGGCGGGCGCTACTTCGAGCCCACCGTGCTCTCGGGTGTGACGCCGGACATGGCGATCTTCCAGGAGGAGACGTTCGGCCCGGTGCTGGCGCTGGTGCGCGTGCGTGACGAGGAGGAGGCGATCCGCGTCGCCAACGGCACCGAGTTCGGGCTGTCGAGCGCGGTCTTCAGCCGCGACCGCGCGCGCGCCGAGCGAATCGGCGCGCGGCTGGTGGCCGGCAGCACCAACATCAACGACTTCGGCCTCCACTACATGGCGCAGGAGTTGCCGTTCGGCGGTGTGAAAGCCTCGGGCTTCGGCCGTCTCAACGGCCGCGAAGGCTTGCGCGCCTGCACCAATCCCAAGGCGGTCTTGACCGATCGCTTCCCGATCCACGTCCCACCCAAGATGTACCCGATCGGCCCCGGCGATTACGCGCGCCTGCGAGGCGTGCTCGCTCTGCTCTACGGGCGCGGCGTGGCCGCGCGCTTGCGCGCCCTCGGCGGCATCTTGCGCGCCGCTCGCTGATCGGTCGATCTCGCGGCGTGCCATGGTGCGCGGCCGCTCGGTCGTGCATGCTGGAGGGGCGGACGGCACGGCGGATCGCAAGCGCCGGGTGTCGTCGTCTCGCATCCCGCCTCATCACCGGAGTCTCATGGCCGCAGGGAATCGCCCCGAGGACGTCGCCGCCGGCGTCGTACCGGCGTCCTCGACGGTGGGCCACCTCGGGCTTTCCCGCGGGCGCCGCTACCTCTTCTCGGCCATCGTCGCGCTGCTGCTCGCGGGGCTGGTCGAGCTCGCGTTGCGTCTGCCGGGAGTCGGGTCGCGCGTGCCGGGCGGCGACGCGAGCCACGGCTTCGCCACCAGCGTCGATCCGTTCGCGAGCGACGGCGAGTGGACCACGCTCAAGCCGGGCTCGCACCGCACCTTCAATCCCGTCCGTCTCGAGCGGACCCGCTCGCCGGGCTCGATCCGCATCGTGGTGCTGGGCGGATCGAGCGCCTACGGCTTCCCGTATGGAGACGCGATCTCGCACCCGCGCTTCCTCGCGCACCGGCTCGAGGCACTCTTTCCCGGACGCACCGTCGAGGTCGCGAACCTCGCGGGGATGTCGTACGGAAGCCATCGCATCGGGTCGCTCTTGCGCTGGGTGCTTAGGCTGGATCCCGATCTCGTCGTCCTCGACACCGGCCACAACGAGTTCGTCGAGCGTGCGGCGTATCAGCGTGCGCTCGGCGGTACGGCGTCACTCGGCGAGCTCAGGCTGCGACTGGCGTCGAGCCGGCTCTACGGGCTGCTCAGCAACGGGATGGCCGGGCTGCGCGAGCGTATCGCTCCGCCGACGCCGGAGGGCGGAGTGTTCGGGCTGGACGTGGCGCGCGACGAGGCACGCCTCTTCACACTCGAGGAGAAGGAGCGGGTCGCGCGGCGCTTCCAGGATCGCGTGCGACGCATGGTCGCGCAGTGTCGCCAGGCGGACACGCCGATGCTGCTGCTCACCGCGCCGTCGAACCTGCGCGACTGGAAGCCGGAGACCCTCGCTTTCGTCTATCCCCTGCCGCTCGATCGCCAGCACGAGTTCCTGGGCCACCTCGCGCGCGGCATACGGGCGCTCGACTCGCTGCGCCCCGAGGAGGCGCTCGCCGAGCTCGACGCGGCCATGGCCATCGACGACCGCCACGCGCTGACCGCCTTCGAGCGGGCGCGCGCGCTCGAGGCGCTCGGGCGGGACGAGGATGCGGCGGCGTACCGGCGCGCGCGCGATCTCGATCCCGTGCCGATCCGCGCGCTCACGGCGATGAACGACGGCATCCGCGAGATCGCGTCCGACACGCATACCCCGCTGGCGGACGTGGAGGCCGCGTTCGCCGATGCTTCGATGCGCCACGTGCCCGGCCACGATCTCTTCGTCGACTACTGCCATCCCAACGATCGCGGGCATCAGCTCACCGCCGACGTCGTGGCGCGAGCCATCGTCGATGCGCGGCTCTTGCCCGATCTGCCGCCCGACTCCGTGGCGCGGCTCGCGGCTTACCAGCCGCACGACGAGACCGCGCCCCCGCTCGAGCAGCTTTCCGCACCGGTCCTGTGGTGGCTCGGCACGGCGGCGCTTCGCCAGGGGCACACCGACGAGGCGCGCGCGCGCTTCGAGCTGGGATTGAGCCGAGATCCGAACGACCGGCACGTGCTTCGCGCGCTCACGCAGCTCTACCAGTCGCGCGGCGAGCCGGAGCGCGCGCAACCGCTGGCGGAGCGCCTCGCAGCGCTGCCCAACGCGACGATGGACGATCAGGTGGTCGTCGCCGCCCTGGATCTGGCGCTGGGCCGGCTCGACGAGAGCCGCCAGCGGCTGAGCGAGCTCAGCCGCACCGCGCCGCCCAACGCCAACGTCGAGCGGATGCTCGCCCAAGTCGAGCTCAAGGCGGGCAACGGTGCGCGCGCCCGCGAGCATTTCGAGGCATCGTTGCGAATTCGGCCGGCGGACTATCGCGTCCGCAAGGAGCTCGCCGATGCGTGCCGCGCGCAAGGCGACCGCGCGTGCGCGGTGCGCGCCTACCGCGAGGTGCTCGCCCAGGTGCGCTACATGCCCTCGGTGGTGCAAGCCCTCGAGGAGATGGGCGAATCGGCGGGCTGATCCCGCGCGCCTTCGATTGGTGGGGTTTTCCCGTGCGTGGTAGCTTCGCCGCAGACGCGTCGCGCGGCGCGCGCCGAACCCTCCTTCGCGACTCGCGCTTGCCCGGTCCGTGACCCGACCGATCCATCTGGTCTCGTTCGCCGCCTCCGACGGCGCCTACATGCCGAGCGGCACGTGGGAGTACCGCATGAAGCGGCTCCCGCACCTCGGATTGCTGTCGCTGGCGGCGGTGCTCAAGCGCGCGGGACGGCCGTATCGCGTCCTCGATCAGAGCGTCCACGGATTCGACGTGGCAGGCTTCGTGCGCGCCGTGCGCGAAGCGCGTCCGCTCTTCGTCGGCGTCTACTCCACCGTCACGCAGCGCGCGGTCGTGTGCGAGGCACTGCGGGCGCTGACGCGTCAGGTCCCCGAGGTGCCGGTGGTGGTCGGCGGGCCTGACCGCTGTCGCGCGGACCTCTATCTCGGCGCGGGTGCCGCCGCCGTGGCGGCGGGCGAGGGCGAGGAGACGATCCTGGATCTGGCGCGCGCCTTCGAGTCGAGCGCGAGCCTGGATTCGGTCGCGGGGCTCTTGCTGCCCGGCGAGCGCGGACCGGTCGCCACCGCCGAGCGCGGACCCATCGCGGACCTCGACGCCTTGCCGTTCGCGGATCGGGACGCGCTGCCGATCGACGCGTACCACGACCATCACGTCATCGGCATGCGCTTGCCGTACGCGACCACCATGGCTTCCAGGGGTTGCCCGTACCGCTGTTCGTTCTGCGATTCGCCGGCGATCTGGGGCAACCGCGTGCGCTATCGCTCGCCGGCGAACGTGCTCGCCGAGCTCGAGGACCTTCGCGATCGCTACGGCGTCCGTTACGTCGGCTTCAAGGACGATCAGTTCGCGGTGAACCCCGACTGGGAAGAGCGCTTCCTCACGACCTTCGCCGAGCGGCGCCTGGGCCTCGCGTGGTCGTGCCTGGTCCACCCGTACAACTTCCGTCGACGTCGCGACGAGAAGCTCAGGCGGTTTCGCGACGCCGGCTGCGATCTGCTGAGCTTCGGGCTCCAGGCGGTGGATCCCCAGGTGCTGCGCGCGATTCACCGCAGCGCCGAGGAGCCGGCCGAGCTGGCCGAGAACGTGCGCGTCGCGAAGCGCCTCGGCATCACGGTGGCCGTGCATTTCATCTTCGGGCTGCCGGGCGAGAGCATCGCGAACATGAACGGCGCCGTGGCGTGGGCGCGGCGCGTTCGTCCGCACTACACGGTCTTCTTCCCGCTCACGGTCCTCGAGGAGTCCGAGCTCGGCCAGACGCTCGGCGAGCGCCCACCCTCGGAGCTTCCCGGGGAGCTCATCGACGCGCACGTGAACAAGGCCTACCGCAGCGTCTACGCGTCGCCCGCCTTGCTCGCGCAGAACCTGGCGCACGCGCTGCGCAAGAATCCCCGCTGGCTCGCGATCGCGCTGGCGCAGCTCGGCTACATCTTGCGCTCGACGATCCTGAATCGGGTTCGCTACCGGGTGGCGCGCACCGGCGCTCCGGCGAGCGCCATCCGGCGGCCGACCCCGGCTTACCTCGCGCCCTACGGTTGAAGCCTCGGGTCCACCTCGTACCGACGACCGAGCGCGGTCGCGAGTGGCTCGCGATCGGCCTTCTGGTGATGGCGGTGGCGTGGCCGTTCGCGCGCGCGCCGCGCGCAGGATTCGGCGACGACGATCTCGAGTACGCCGTGCCGTTCGCGCACTTCGTGCTCGGCGAGCTCGCCGAAGGGCGCTGGCCGACGTGGAACCCGGCCACCGATGGCGGGCTGCCGCTGCTCGCGCAGCAGCCCTGGATGGGGCCGATCTATCCGGGGCTCGCGCTGTTCGCGTGCCTCGACGACGGCTGGGCGCTCGCAGCCGGCTACGCGCTGCACGCCGCGCTCTACGCGCTCGGGATCTTCCTGCTGCTTCGGCGGGTGGGCTTCGGACGCGCGAGCGCCTGGCTCGCCGGCGCGGTGCTGGGGCTCTCGAGCGACGTCGCGGTGGCGTGGAACCGCGGCTATCTCCACCATCTGGTGTCGGTGAGCTGGATCGCGTGGCCCATCCTCGCATTCGAGGCGGGCCGGCTCGGCGAGCGGCCGCGGCGTTGCGCGGCCTTGGGCGCGGGGGCGCTCGGGCTCGCGTTCCTCGGTGGGCACACGGTGAGCGCGCTCCAGAGCGCGCTCGCGCTCGCGATCTGGTGCGCCACGTCCGTGCTGCAGGACTTGCTCGGCGCGCTTCGCGGCGCGCATGGCGACGACGCGGGGGTGCGCGCCCGCGCGGTGCGATCGTTCGGCATCGCCGTGGTGATCGCCGTGGGCGCGCTCGGCCTCGCGAGCGTCCAGCTCGTGCCGCTGCGCGAGGTGGCGCGCGCGGGCACGCTGCCCGAGCAACGCGCCTGGAAGCCGTGGGATCTCGAGATGGCGAGCCCGTGGCGCAAGGCGGGCTATTTCCTGCCGGGGTGGGAAACGGGGCGGAAAGGGCGGGACTTCGTCGGGCTCACGCCGTGGATGCTGGCGGCGGTAGGTGTCGCGGCCCGCGCACGACGGCCGCGCGCGGGATCCGGGGCGCTCGGTGCACCTCAGGCGGGCGCGGCGGCGGCGAGCGCGTGGGACGCGCGGCGCTCCTGGGCACCGCTGGTCACGGCGACGGCGTTCACGCTGCTCTCGATCGGGCCGCACGGGCCCTTCTTCCGCTGGGCATCGACCCTGGTGCCGCCGCTGGGAGTGATCTCGTACCCGTATTTTTTCGCGCCGGGCATCCACCTGGGCGTCGCATGGCTCGCCGCGTGGGGGCTCGACGCGCTACGTGGCGGGGCCGGGCGGTGGATGTCGGTGGCGTGGGGGGGCGGCGTCGTCGTCGCGGCGGCGTGCGTCGGCGTGGCGCGCGAGCGAATCGGCGCCGATCCGCTCGATCAGCATGGATTGGTCGCGAGCGTGCCCCACGCCCTCCCGGTGGTGGTCGCCGTCGGGCTCGCGATCGCGTTGGTCGCGTTTCGACGCCTCTCGGCCGCGCGTGGCGCGTGGTTGCTGGTGGCGCTCGCGCTCGGGGAGATCGTCGGCTACGGGATCCGGGCGCGCGCCGACAAGCCCCGCTACCAGAGCGCAGCGTATTTCCGGACCCGCGATCCACTGGTGCGCGCGCTCGCGGAATCGAGATCGCTGGGCCGCATCTGGCACGTCGAGCGCACGCGTCCCGTCGCCGAGCGATTGCTGCGAAGGAACGGCGGATTGCTCCTCGGCTACGAGGAGATCAACCGCTCGTCGCGCGTCGGATCGCGACGGTATGCGGAGTGGACCGAGCCGCTGGGCGCCGACCTCGAATGGGAAACCGCTCTCGACGCCAGCGATCGAGCCGAGCGCGACCCCGCGCAGGCGCGCGCTCTGCTCATCGACGACCGGCGACTCGCGATTCTCGATGGCCTCGCCGTGGATCGAATCGTCACGGATCTCGACCTCGGCGGTGTCGGCGCCAGCTCGTTCGCGCGCACCGTCTCGGACGCGACGGGGCGCGTGCACCTCTACGAGCGGGTCGCTGGCGCGACCCAGCGCGCACGGCTCGCCGGCGCGACGGACGGGAGCGCGTCGCTCGTGTTGCGCGAGCAGCGCCCCGGACGCACGTCGCTGGCGGTCACGAGCGAGCGCGGTGTGACCGTGTCGCTCGCCGAGAATCCCTTCGCGGGCTGGGCCGCGACGTTCGCCGATTCCACGGGAGTGCGGCGCCGCCTCTCCGTGCGCGCGGGCGCCGGCGCGGCGCCGGCGATCGAGCTCGACGTTCCCGCGGGTCACCACGAGCTCGAGGTCGCGTATTCTCCGTCGCTGCTGCCCGCGCTGCTCTCCGCGCTCACGGCGCTGGTGCTCGTGGTCTGCGTCGTCCGGCGCGAGCGCGGCTCGGGTCCCTGGGCATGACGCGATCGCCGGGCGATCGGTGGCGCCGATTCGCGGGCGCGGACGGACCCGTCGGCGCGGCGATCGTGGTCGCGACGCTCGCGCTTCACCCCCAGCTCGTCCGCGGGACGCCGTGGACGTTCGGGCACGACTGCCTGGAGTACGCGGTGCCGCACGCGCTTCACTTCTTCCGGGAGCTCGCGGCTGGACGGCTGGCGCTCTGGAACCCGTTCCACGACGGCGGCGCGCCGTTCCTCGCCCAGCCGCCGTGGATGGGGCCGTTCTATCCGGCGGTGGCGCTCTTCGCGCTGCCGATGGGACGTGCGCTCGACGTCGGTTTCCTGCTGCACCTCGCGTCGTTCGCGCTCGGTGCGTTCGTGCTGGGGCGCACGCGTGGCCTCGGTCGCGTGCCCGCGACGTTCGCCGCGATCGCGCTCGGGGCGGGCACACCGCTCTCCGATCTGGCGCGCCTCGGCTACCTGCCCGAGGCGGTCGCGCTCTCGTATCTCCCCTGGATCCTCGCGTGTCTCGACCGCGGCACGCGTGAGGTCTCGTCTCGGCGCGAGGCGATCCTCGGCGCTGGGCTCTGCCTGGGGCTGATGCATCTCGGCGGTCATCTGGTGGCGTCCGGAGTGGTGCTCTTCGGTGCCACGTTCTACGCGCTGGCGCTGGGGTATTCGCTCGGCGCGCGTCGCGGTCTGGCGCGAGCGCTCGGGCTCTTGGCCGCCAGCGAGGCGCTGGGTTTCGCGATCGCCGCCATCACGCTCGTCCCGCTGCTCGCGAGCGGTCTCGAGAGCAGCCTGAGCGAGGGCCGCGACATCAGCGGCGAGTACGTTTACCTGCAGACGATCTGGCGACTGGGCAGCGTGCTCTTCGCCGACTTCGATCCGAGCGGCAAGGGTCACGTCTTCATCGGAGTGGTGTTGCTGCCGTTCGTGGCGCTCGCGGGCTGGCGCAGCGCGCACACGGGTCGCGGCAACGCGGAGCTCTGGACCTTGCTCATCGGCGCGGTCGTGCTGTCGCTCGGCGACGCGACGCCGGTCTGGCGCGGGCTGCGCGCCCTCGCCGCTCCGTTCCGGATCTTCTCGTACTTCTACTTCTTCTGCGTGCCGGCCACGCTCGCGCTCGCGTTGCTCGCCGCCCATGGCCTGGACGCGGCGCTGCGGGCGCGAACGCGGCAGCGCGGCGACCGCTTGCCGATCGGCGCCGTCGTGGTGCTGGCCTTCACCGGCTGCCTGGTGCTCGCGGCCGCCGCTCACGGGGAGGCCCGTGAGCTGGTGCGCCCGCGGGTGCTGGCGAGCTTGCCGTGGACGATCGTGGGGCTCGCGGGTGCGGCCGTGGCCGTGCGCTGGCCGGTCGTGCGTCCGGCCACCGTGGGGATCGTGCTGGCGATCGAGCTGGTGCATTTCTCGTGGCTGCAGCGGTTGCCGGACGAGCCCGCGTTTTCCGTCGCGCGCTACTTCGACCGCGCCGAGCTCGCGGAGAACCTGCCGCCGCAGGGCGCGGGGCGCGTGGTGGTGGTCGAGCGCACGCGCCCCGCCCGCGACTGGTCGTTGCGCCGCAACGGCGGCATGGTCCTCGGCTACGAGGACGTGGCGCGCGATTCCAAGCTGCCGCTCGCACGCGTCGCACGACTCACCGACCGCCTTGGGAGCCTCGACGTCGACTGGGTGCGGCGGCTCGCCGCGAGCAAGCACGCGGCGACGGGCGAGCGTGCCCGATTGGTGCTTCGCCCGGACGACGTGGACGTGCGCATCCTGGACGTGCTGGGAGTCACGGCGCTCGTCACGGACCTGCCCGTGGAAGGGGACGCGTTCCGCATCCCGTTTCGCGCGCTCGCCGCGCGCCGCAGCGGCGACGCGGTGTCACGGATCTGGGAACGTGCGGAGCGTGTCCCGCGCCATTTCCTCGCGACGCGGTGGCGGACCGCCGAGTCCGAGGTCGAATCGATCACCGCGACGCTCGACCCATCCGCCGACCCGTTCGCGCTGCCGATCGTGGAAGGAGCCGCTCCGCGCGAGCCCGGGCCGGGTTCGGACGCGGCGCCGAGCGCGGTGCGCGAAGCCGCGACGCACGTCACACGAGCCTGGGCGCCCGGGCGCGTCGTGTTCGACACCGCCAGTGCCTCGCCCGCGGTCCTCGTGACGGGTGAGATCGCCGCCCGCGGCTGGCGTGCTTCGGTCGACGGCGCCGTCGTTCGACCGGCGATCGCCAACGGGGTGCTGCTCGCCGTGCCCCTGTCCGCGGGGCTGCATCACGTCGAGGTTCGTTATCTTCCCGGTGCGTTCGCGGCCGGGGCCACGATCAGCTTGCTCGCGCTCGTCGCGCTCAGCGGGCTGACGCGCGCGGTGCGCCGCGCCGAGGAGCATCGTGAGCGCTGACGAAGAGGCGAAGAGCCCGCAGCCGCTGCCGCACCCCCAGAGCCTGTGTCATCGCTGCGCGGCGCCGCCGCGCTACGTCGAGACCAAGACCTCGGTGTTCATCCAATGCCCGATCGCGCCGATGAAGTATCCGCCCCAGCCCGTGGGGCGCTGTGATCTTTTTCGCCCCCGCGACGGCAGCGGGTAGCTCTTCCGGTGATTCCTTGCCAGAATCCGCGTCGGTCGAGCGCTGCGCCGACCTGTCGAGGGGGATCGACGTGAGCCAGGATCGCAGTCGTCGGGCACGCTGCTGGTCGATTTGCACGCTGGTGGCGGCGCTGATGGCGCCTTCCGCGTGCTCCTACCAGAACCCGCTCTCGGAGTCCGGCAAGGCGTTCCGCAGCGGCGCGGCGAGCTGGGGAACCTACTCGCTGGCGCAGACCTACGCGGCGACGCTGCGCGAGTCGCGGCAGGACTGTTTCATGAGCCTCTTCGACGTGGACGTGATCGCGGGCAAGGCCTACGACGTCGTCGATCCCACCACGCGCAACGAGACGCTCAAGCTCATCGAGTCCGTGTACCAGGATCAGCGACGTCAGCTCGCCAGCACGTATCCGGGCGCGGTGGTCTTTCAGAGCGATTCGGGTGAGGAGCAGGTGGTCTTGCCGCCGGTGCACCGCGCGTTCCGTTCGCCGCTCGAGGAATGCCCCAATCGGCCGGCGCAAGTGGGGCGCACGATTCTCGAGGGCGACGTCGAGGGAACGCTGCGCATCGAGTTTCCGTATCGCGGCAAGGCGCTCGAGATGCGCGCACGCCTGACCGAGCGAGGTGGCCGGATCATCTCGATTCCGGTGCTGCGCGACGTCCAGGGCACGGTCTTCGAGGTGCCGGCGCCGCCGCCGGAGGTTCCGCCGCCGCCCGTCACCGCGCCGGTCGCGCCGCCCTCGTCCGTCGAGGGCCAGCCACTCAAGTAGCGCGCACGATTCCGCCGCTTCCGCGCGCCGGACGGTTCACCGCGTCGGCGCCCCGTCGCCGTGCCGGGCGCCCGCGCCGCTCGAATCGCGGCCGCGAGCGGCCAGCACTTCGCGCGCCGTTCGTGCGTCGTCGTCGTCCCCCGAGCCCATGCGCTCGAGGGCGCGAACGACCGGCTCCGTGAACACGCCGATCTCGCCGAGCGCGTCGGCGGCTCCCTCGCGTACCTCGCGCGCCGGATCGTCGAGCAACGCGATCAGCCGCGGCACCGTCCACGCCGCGCCTGCTCCGAGCGCGCCGGCCGCTGCCGCCGCCGCTTGCCGCACCTTCCATTCCGGATCGGCGAGCGCGCGCTCGAGCGTGCCGGCGACGGTGGCGGGATCGGGCCGCAGCAATGCCACCCACCACATCGCGACCTGGCGCGGCCGCGGATCGGGTGCCAGCGCCGCGGCGGCGAGGCCAGCGACGAGCGCGTCGCGCTCGGCCGTGAGCTGCACGCGGAGATCCTCGCCACGGCCGCTCTCGCGCACCGATTCCTCGATGCTCTCGAGGACCCGCGCCGCTTCGCCACGCAGCGCCGCGTCGGACCCGCCGAGCGCCGTCACGAGGCGCAGGACCTCGGCGGTGTCGATCGGTCGCGCGTCGGTTGGCGAGCGCGCGGCGCGCGGGTGGATCCGCCACAGCAGGTACGTCGTGCCGGCGACGTCCTGGCGCGTCACGAGGCGCATGCGCAGCTCGGGGTCCGGAAGCGACGCGTACATGCCGGGGACGTCGCTCACGTACTCGATGCGATTGGCGTCGAGATAGCCGAGCCAGCCCAGGCGCTCGAGCTCGTCCGCGAACGAAGGCGCGTTCACGAGCCCGTCGAGGTTGATGACCGTGAGGTTCGAGAAGTAGGCGAGCGCGCCCGCGTTGAAAGCGCCGACGCGCGTCCCCGGCGGCAATCGTCCGGCGACGACCGAAGCGGCTCCGGCGTAGATCCGATCGGGTGAGTCTCCGCTTGCCGCGCGTTCGGACGCCGGGATCAGCGCGTCGTTCGTGAACGCTGCCGTCATCGCGGCCACGCCGACGAGCGCCGCGACGCGGGCGATCCGCCGCGTGAGCGTCGCGTCCCGCACGAGGCGGGCGAGGACGGCCAGCAGCGCGCCAGGAACGAGCACGCCGAGCAGCAGTTGCGAGGCCGTCCACTGCCACGGCCGTGCGTCGACGCCCACCAGATAGATCATGCACGCGAAGTGGATGGCCACGGCGACCGTCGTCGACGCCAAGACGGAGCGGGCTGCATCGTCGCGCAGCACGGACGAACGGACGACGACCACACACGCCGCCGCCGCAGCGCCGACGAAGATCCAGGGCACGAGGTGATTCCATCGATCGGCGCTGGGCCCGAGAATGGGCAGCCAGCCCGTCAGGAATGCTGCCGGACCCACCCGCACGCAATCCGCGACCCGATCGCCCGCGAGCTTCAGGCACCCCAGCCAGCCGTGATCTCGCCACGTCTCCGCCACCAGTGCGCGCAGGGCGCGCTGCTTGACGAGACCGCTGATCGGCCAGGCCGATCCGATCGAGAGCCGATTCGCGAGTGCGTAGATCCCCACCGCGACGGCGCTCGGGCCCAGCAGCCGAGCCCACGGCGCCGTCGGCCGCGAGACGTCACCGCGCCTTCGCCGCCACGCGACGGTCGCCAGGGTCCACGCCGTTCCCAGGACGAGGGCGTCGAGACGGGCCAGCGCCAGCACCGCGAGCGCCACGCCCGCCAGCGTGGCGCGGCGTCGCGCCTCCGCCGCGTTCGGCGCCGCCGCGAGCGCCAGCATCCGGTTCAGCGCGAGCGCAAAGCACACGGCATGGATCGGCGCCTCCAGCATCGCGATGCGGTCGACCGCCGGAAACAACGTCCACGCTGCGAGCGTGACCAGCGCCAGCGTGGGGTCGAACAGCCGCGCGGCGGCGCGCGCCAGCAACACGCCGGCCAGCAGATGGAACGTCGCCGCGAGCGCCGCGGCCACGCGCAGCAGCTCGGTCCGGTCCGAGCACCACTTCGCAGCGCCGGCCAGCAGCCAGCACCACAAGGGTTGGTAGCCGTTGGTGGGATGAATGCCGTCGAAAGTGCTGCCGGCTCCGTGTGCGAGGTTCCAGGCGATCTGGAAGTAGTAGAAGGCGTCGTCGTGGGAGGCGAAGACGCGCACGAGCTCGGCGATGGGCCCGGTCACGACCAGGGCGAAACGCCAGGCCGCGAGACCGACGATCGAGGTGCCGACGGCGAGACGCCAGCGGCGCTCGGTGGGATCCGAGCGCGCGGCGGCGGGTGGGCGCATCGCTCTCACCGCGCTCGCGCCGGCGCGGGTCGCCGGCCGTCAGGGCAGCTGCGGCAGCGGCGGGATCGGTACGCGCGGACGGGTCAAGATCTGCGCCACCGAGATCTTCACGACGTCGATCGGGACGGCGTAGCCGGCGTCGGTCGCGGCCGTCTCGCTCGGTGTCCCTTCGGTCTGCGGGACGACGTTCATGCCGATCACGGCCCCCGTGAGGTCGACCAGCGGGCCGCCGGCGTCGCCCGATTGGCAGCGCGCGGTGGTTTGCAGGAACTCGACGCCGTCGGGGTTCACGTCGCCGCCGCTCAGCGGCAGACGCTTGGCTCGGAACGACACGATCCCTTCGCGGGCGGTCGGGCCGGTGCCGAATGGGTTGCCCACGGCCAGCACCGGCTCGCCGATCGGCACGGACGAGGCGCTCCCCAGTGGCAGGCTCGCGGCCATGGTGGAGCCGAGGTCGATCTTGAGGAGCGCCACCTCGCTCGACGGCACGGCGCCGAGAACCTGCGCGGGAAAGCCGTGTGGGATGCCTGGAACCTGCACCTCGACGGCCTGCGCCGCGGCGACGACGCGACGGCTGGTGATGACGTGACCGTCGCCGATCAGGAAGCCGCTGCCGAGGTTGCTGCCGCGGTGTGGGATCGGGATGCCGACCTTGAACGGGAAGACCCCCAGGGGATCCGAGTACAGGCTGCCGATCACGGTGGTCTGGGTGAAGATGTTGACCACCGCCGGGCTCACCTGCTCGGTGATGTCGCGGTACGTCCGGCTCGTGAGCGGGATCGCGGCGGCGCGCTCGGCGGGCGCGCTGCGCCACACGCCGCGGGCCTCGAGCTTGGCCAGCTCGGCCTCGATCTCGCGAGGAGTGGCTTCGACCAGATCGATGCTCTGTGGCATCGGTGCGCCGGGCGACAGCCAGGAACAGCCGGCGAGCCACAGGCTCGCGGCGGCTGCGGCGCACGCGCTGCGTGGGCGACGGTGCACCGCGTGGCTCGCGGGCCGCGCGCGGGGTTCGCCGTGGGCGCGAGTGCGGGGCAGGGGGCTCACCGAACGGGTCGCGAAACGAGGGCGAATGCGGGCGATTCAGCCTTGCGTGAGCGGACGCAAGGTATCTTCGACCACCCCCCGGATCGCGTCAAGGCGCTCTTGGCTCTTGGCCTCGAACCGCAGCACCAGGACGGGCTGCGTGTTCGAGGCGCGCACCAGGGCCCAGCCGTCCTCGAAGAGCACCCGCGCGCCGTCCACGTCCACCACCGAATGGGTCGCCTTGAAGTGCTCGACGGCGCGGCGCACCACCTCGAACTTCTTGTCGTCCGGGCAGTCGACGCGGATCTCGGGGGTGGCGACCAGCGGCGGCAAGTCCGAGAGGAGATCGTCGAGGCTTCGGTCCTCGCGCGCCACGATCTCGAGCACGCGCAAGGTGGCGTAGAGCGCGTCGTCGAAACCGAAGTAGCGATCGGCGAAGAACACGTGGCCGCTCATCTCGCCACCCAGCGCCGCGCCCACTTCCTTCATCTTGGCCTTGATCGGCGAGTGCCCGGCCTTCCACATGATGCCGTTCCCGCCTCGCGCGGCGATGTCGTCGTAGAGGTTCTGCGAGCACTTCACCTCGGCGACGATCGTGGCGCCCGGCCGGGTGCGCAGGATCTCGCGCGAGAAGAGCACCATCAGCATGTCGCCCCACAGGATCTTGCCCCGACCGGTGACGACGCCGATGCGGTCACCGTCGCCGTCGTAGCCGATGCCCAGCTCGGCACCGGTCTCCAGCACCTTGTCGATCAGCGCTTCCAGGTTCTCGGGGATGGTGGGGTCCGGGTGGTGATTGGGGAAGGTGGCGTCGGGCTCGCAGAAGATCGGGATCGCGTCCTGGCCGAGCGCCTCCAGCAAGCGTGGCGCCACCAGCCCCGCGGTGCCGTTGCCGGCGTCGATCACCACCTTCACGGGGCGCTGGATGCGCACGTTGCCCTTCACCCAGGCGATGTAGGGATCGATGATCTCGGCTTCGCGCACCGAGCCCTCGCCGCTCGCGAAGTTGCCGGACTGGGCGATCGCCAGAAGCTCCTGGATGTCGCCGCCGTGGATGGTGCTCTTGCCCGAGCAGATCTTGAAGCCGTTGAACTCGGGCGGGTTGTGGCTGCCCGTGATCATCACGCCGCCGGAGCGCTCGTAGTGGAAGAGCGCGAAGTAGAGCAGCGGCGTGGGGCACACCCCGACGTCGATGACCTCGCAGCCGGTGGAGACCAACCCGCGGATCAGCGCGTCGCGAAAGCGGGTGCTCGAGGCCCGCACGTCGCGGCCGACGGCGAGCTGGGTTCGCTCGCGTTGCACCTGGTACGTGCCGAAGGCCTTGCCGAGCAGCTCGGCGAACTCGTCGGTGAGATCTTGGTCGACGATGCCGCGAACGTCGTACTCGCGAAAGATGGCGGGATTCACGTTCATCGATGGCTCCCAGGGGTCGCGACGCGACTCGTGCGCCCGTGGCGATCCTTCCGGCCGAACGGCCGGCTCGCGAAACGGCGCGGGGGCAGGGACGGGCGACTGCGGCGGGGACGCGCGGTCACTTGGGCGCCGCGGGGCCGCTGGAAAGCCGCTTCAGGTCGTGGTCGACCATCATGCGGACCAGCTCGCGGAAGCTCACGGACGGCACCCAGCCGAAGTCGCGCTTCGCCTTGGACGGGTCTCCGATGAGGAGATCCACCTCGGCGGGACGGACGAAGCGCGGATCCACGACCGTGTACTTCTCCCAGTCGAGCCCGGCGCATTCGAACGCCACCTGCACCAGCTCGCGCACCGAGTGGGTCTCGCCGGTGGCGATGACGTAGTCGTCGGGGCTCTTCTGCTGAAGCATGAGCCACATCGCCTTCACGTAATCGCCCGCGAAGCCCCAGTCGCGCTTCGCATCGAGGTTGCCGATGCGCAGCTCCTTCTGCATTCCGAGCTTGATCCGCGCCACCGCGTCGCTGACCTTGCGGGTCACGAACTCGAGGCCGCGGCGCGGCGACTCGTGATTGAAGAGGATGCCCGACACCGCGAAGATGTCGTAGCTCTCGCGGTAGTTCACGGTGATGTAGTGGCCGTAGACCTTCGCCACCCCGTACGGGCTGCGCGGATGGAACGGCGTGAGCTCGGTCTGCGGCACGTCGCGGACCTTGCCGAACATCTCGCTCGACGACGCCTGATAGAAGCGGATCTTGCGGTTGAGCTGATGGATCGCTTCCAGCATCCGCGTCACCCCCACCGCGGTGAACTCGGCGGTGAGGACCGGTTGGTCCCACGAGGTGGGGACGAAGCTCTGGGCGGCGAGGTTGTAGATCTCGTCGGGGCCGGTCTGCTCGACCACCCGGATGATCGAGAGCTGGTCCAGGAGGTCGGCCTGGCAGATCTCGATCTTGTCCCGCAGGTGATCGATGCGCTCGAACTTCTCGAGCGAGGAGCGTCGGACCATGCCGACGACGCGGTAGCCCTTCTCGAGTAACAGCTCGGCGAGATAGGAGCCGTCTTGCCCGGTGATTCCAGTGATGAGTGCTGTCGGCATGTGTCGAAGCGGCTCGTCGGTGTGCGAAACGCGATTCTCGGGATGACTCGGCGCTCGCCGTGGAGTGGATGGGCGGACCGCCCAACGTCGCGGACCTAGCCGAATCCGCCAGGGATAGCGACTCGCGGAGCCGCGTGTCAAGGCAATCGCCGCTTCGCTCGTGGTCCGACCCGCCGGATCGCGCTTCCTCGCTCCCGCGCCAGCTCGCCGCTTGCCTCGGCAACGGACGGGGAGCGATAAGGGATTTCCAGAGGTTCACTCGATCGTAGCGATGCGTGGACGTGATCCTTCGGGCAAGCGTGATGCGGGTCGGTGTCGTCGCCGCGTGGCGGGCTGTGGCTCTCGTCGTCGCGGCGCTTCCGATCGGCTGGGTGACGCTGGCGCGGGCCGGGTCCCCGGACGCTGCCGCGCCCCCGGTGGATGCCGATCCGTGTGCGGAGGTGCGCTCGCTGGTGGCTCGTTGGCAGCTCGGGCCGTCGTGGGGTGCCGTCCCGAGCCGCGCCGAGATCCTCGCGGCGGCGGCGCGCTGCCCGAACGACGACCGCGCCCGCATCCTGGCGACGCTCTCGCGAGTCGAGCGGCAGGCTGCGCCGGTGACGCCGGCGCGCGCCGTCCCCGCGCCGGCAGCGGCGCCGTCCCCGTCCCCGTCTCCGCTCGGTGACGGTACGCCACCGAGCTCGGCGCCGGCGGCGGCCCGTTCGCTTCCCGCGCCGGGCGGCCCGCCCCGCGGTCCGCAGCCGGAGGTCCCCGAGCCGGGTGACGCCTTCGCGGCCACCCGAACCGAGCATTTCGATTTCCGCTGGGCCGAGAAGACCCGCGAGAACTGGAGCCTCGGCGACACCCAGCGCGTCATCGGCGAGTACCTGGAGGAGGCCTATCGCGAGGTGGGCGATCTGCTCGACGTCCATCCCACGACACGCATCCCGGTGGTGTTCTATGCCCCCGAGCCGTCCGAGCAGCGCGACGGCACGAAGCCGCGCGCGTCGGCCTACTGGGACGGCACCGCGCTGCGCGTGACGTCGGCGCTCAAGAGCGCGCTGCCGATCCGCGACCAGCTCTTCCACGCCTACACGCACGTCGTGGTGAGCCAGCTTCCGGGCGCGAGCCGTCCGCCGGCGTGGCTCGAGGAAGGGCTCGCCGAGCTGATCGAGCGCCGCACGGAATTCGGTGTGGAGCAGGCGGTGAATCCACCGCAAAGCCTGATCCGGAGCATCGCGGCGCGCACCCGGTCGGGTGGGCTCGCGCCGTTCTCCGCCCAGTCGCGGAGCTTGGTTCAGAGCGGCATGAGCTGCCGCGAGCGCCGCGGCAGCTACTCGCGCGCGTATCTCGCCGCGGTCTACCTGCACGAGCAGAAGGGCATGGACGGGATCGTGCGGATCGTCCACGAGCTCGCGCGCGGGCGGCCGTACCCCGAGGCGATGAGCCTGGTGTATCCTCGCGGCAGCGCGGGGTTCGAGGCGGACTTCGAACGCTGGCTGCAAGATCAGGCTCATTGATGCATCCCCGCCGGACGAGTCGCGACGTCGAGGCCATTCACCGTCGGCGCTTCCTGCGCGCGGGTGCGGCGTGCTCCTTGGGCGTGTTGCTGCCGTCGCTCGCCACGCCGGCGGCGGCCAAGCTGCGCACGGAGAAGCGCCGCGAGCTCTCGTTCGTGAACCTGCACACCGAGGAGTCGCTACGGACCGTGTACTGGGCGGACGGCCGCTACCAGCTCGACGGCCTCGAGGCCATCGACCGGGTGCTGCGCGATCATCGAACCGGCGAGACCTTTCCCATCGACGTGGATCTGCTCGATCTGCTCGCGCAGCTTCGGCGCGAGCTCGGCACGCGCGCGCCGTTCCACGTGATCTCGGGCTATCGATCGCTCGCCACCAACCACATGCTGGCGGCGCAGAGCGATGGCGTCGCGTACGCCAGCTTGCACGTGGAAGGGAAGGCGATCGACATCCGCGTGCCGGATCGCCGCCTCAAGGACGTGCGCCGCGCCGCGCTCGCGCTCGAGTCGGGTGGCGTCGGGTATTACCCGGCGGATCAGTTCGTGCACGTCGACGTCGGTCGCGTGCGCTGGTGGTGACGAGCGGCTGGATCGTCGATCGTTCGGCCGCCGCGCTCGCTTCGCGCTCGTGCGCCGTCGAAGCGCCGCGCGGGCGGCGCTCAGCTCACGCGCCCGAAGTCGTCCTGCAAGCGCACGATGTCGTCCTCGCCGAAATAGCTGCCGCGCTGCACCTCGATGAACACCAGCGGCTCGCTGCCGGTGTTCTCGACGCGGTGCCGCGCACCCGCGGGGATCTCGACGTTGGCGCCCTCGTGGACCGGGATGGTGTCGTCGCCCCGGGTGACGACGCCGCGCCCGCTCACCACCGCCCAATGCTCGGCGCGCTGGTGGTGGTACTGAAGGCTCAAGCGCTTGCCCGGCGCGACGACGATGCGCTTCACCTTGTGATCGGGCTCGTCGGCCAGCACCACGTAATGGCCCCAAGGCCGATGCTCGGTGAATCCGGGCGCAAGCCGCTCGCCCGCGGCAGGCCGTTTCTCGTTCATCGGCGCGCAGTCTATGAATGGGTGCGCGCCGTCGCAAGCAACGCGCGCCGGCGGGGATCTCCCGAGCAGCGCCATCAGTCCGTATGCTAGCCGCGCCGCGGCACGGCACCGCGCAGCACGCGCGGCACCACGGGGTCGGAGGGCCGATGAAACGGCGAACGCGCGTGAAGCTCGGGATTGCGCTCGCGACGGTCGGGTGCCTGGCCTCAAGCGGCTCGACACACGCCCAGGAGGAACCGGCGTTCCGCCCCAGCGCGCGAACGGAGCAGGGATTCGGCGGGCAGCGCCCGGGCGGTCCGAATGGCCCTCCCGGCCCGGGCGGTCACGAGGACGGCCCCGGCCCGCTCTTCGATGCGCTCGACACCAATCGCGACGGGACGCTCACCGAGAACGAGGTGGTGAGCTTCGCCCGCGAACGGTTTCGAGAAGGCGTGCGAAACGGCGATACCAACCACGATGGCAAGCTCTCGCGCGACGAGTTCGACCACGCGGCCATGACCCTTCACGATCGAGGCCCCGGCGGTGGGCCGGGCGGGCCGGGCAATGGGCCAGGATTCGGTCCCAATGGGCGCGACGGCAATCCAGCCGAGCCACGCAGCGGCGCGGACATCATTCGTGCCCTGGATCGGGACGGCGATGGACGGATCACGGCAGCCGAGGTGCCGGAGCCGCACCGCGCAGGAGTGCTGAGCATGCTCGACAAGCTCGGGCGTGGACCGCGGGGCTACCTCACGGCGCAAGACTTGGACCGGATGGGACAGGTCGACAGGAGCGGGCGTGGTCCCGGTGGGCGGGGCGGACCGGGTGGGCAGGCTGAATCGGGAGGACCGGGCGGACCGGGAGGTCCCGGCGGACCCGGTGGCGCAGGTGGACCCCCGGGCCAGGGCGGCGATGGCGCCGGGTCGCGCCCCGATCCGGAGGCGATCTTCCGGCTCGTGGATCGCAACCGCGATGGACGGGTCGATCGCACCGAGGCCGAGCAAGCCCCACCCGGGCCGCGCGCAGGAATGATGAGCCTGCTGGATCGAGAAGGAAAAGGGTCGATCACCAAGACCGAGTTCCTCGCGTCGTTCTCGGGAGGAGGTGGGGCGGAGAGCGAGCCGCGCGGCGGGTCGAACGGGCAGGAGCATTCGCCCGACGTCGACGGCCTCTTCCTGCACTACGATCGCAACGGCGATGGCAAGCTCACCGTGGCCGAGATCGACGGGCCCGAGAACGCGATGCTGCGCGATGCGCTCACGCGACTCGGCAAGGCGCAGGTCGGGGTCACGCGCGCCGAGCTCAAGCGACTCTTCTCCCAGGGACTCGGCTCGCCGCCTCCCGAGGGCGACGCCGGTTCGCCGCCGCCGGGTGCCGCTGGTGGGCGCTCGAGGCCATCGTCGCCCGGCGGGCGCTGATCCGTTGCCGCGGCCCGAGGCTGGAACCGTGCTGTTCGCTGGGCCGCGACGCCGCGGCGCACGGAGCGGAGCGACCGCATGAGCGCTCGCCGCGTCTCTCGCTCCGCGTGGATCGCTCTCTCGGCGGGCGCCGCAGTGCTCGCCTCGAGCTGGATGGTCGAGCGTTGGGGCGCGCGCGACGGCGCGCGCTTCGGACGCGCGGGCGCGCCGGTCGACGTGGCGTTCTCGGCGAGCGGCGACCGGGTCTTCGTCGCCGCGGCGGAAGATCGCGCGATCTGGGTTCTCGACTCGGCCAGCGGGAGACGCGTGTCGCGCCAGGGGCTCGACCAGGCACCCACGGGGTTGGTGCCCGCGAGCGGGCCGCCGCTCTTGCCGCAGGTGCTCTTCACGCAAACCACCGAGACCTGCGAGCTGCATCCCTTCCGCGAACGCACGCTGGCGAGCTGTCATCGGCCGGGTGACGCGGACGTCGAGAGCGCGCGGGACACCGTTCCGCTGGTGCTGGGCGCGGTGCGCGACGTGGACGGGAGCGTGGTGTTCGCCCTGGGACGCCTGCAGGGCGCGGAGCCCGTGGTGGAGCTGAGGCGCTACACCGTCGAGCCCGTTCATCGCCAGCCGTGGTCGCTCCAGAAGTCCCGCTGGTTGCCCGTGCCGCGCGATTTCGCCTACGCCGAGCGCTGGCCGATGGTCGTGGACGAGGCGACGCGCCACGTGCTGCTGGCATTGCCGGGCACCTCGCAGCTGTGGGTGTTCGACACCGAGCTCGGGTTCCTGCGTTCGGTCGGGGTCGGGCCCGATCCACGGGGCTTGGCGGTCCTCGGCGATGCCGGGCAAGCCCTGGTCGCGGATGCCGAATTGGGTCAGGTGTGGAAGGTGGCGCTCGATTCGGGTGAGCTGCTCGCCAAGGTCGATGCGGGCGGGGGAGCGCGGGCCATTGCGTTCGATCCGCGGCGCGGCATCGCGTGGGTCGCCGCGAGTCACGCCGACGCGATTCTCGGCCTCGACCCGGGCTCGCTGCGAACGCTCGTCCGCCTGCCGACACGCGAAGGCACCCACGCGCTCGCCCTCGACGCGAGCGGTGGGCGCCTGATCGCGTCGAACACGCGCGACGGAACCGTCACGTGCTTCGGGCTCGGTGACGTCGGCGCCGCGGAGCGCGGCGCCACGGATCGTCGCACCGGTTTCCGCACGCTGTGGCAGGCGACGCCGTGATGCGGACGGCGCTCGCTGGGCTGCGGCGGGCGTGGGACGGGGTGGGAGCGTGGCTCGGGCCGGCTCGCTGGGCGCGCGCGGCCGCGTTGGTGTTGGCCTGGCTGGCGATCACCGACGTGGTGGTGGGCGGTTTCGGCGCGTTTCAGGCCGCGGTGAGCATGGGCGCGGCGGTGACCAGCCCCGGCGTGGTGGTGAGCCGGCTGGAGCCCTGCTTGCGAACGGCCCTGCTCGGCCTGGCCGCGCTGGCATGGCTGATCGAGCTGTGGCCCCGGCCGAACGAAGCGACGCTCGCGCACACCGAGCGCACCGCGCCGAGCCTCGGTCGAGCCAGTGCGCGCGTGCTCGGTGCGCTGGCGTTCCTGCTGGTGCTCGCCGGGTATCGCGACACGATGCGGGGCGAGGTCTTCGCGTCGGCCTTCGGCGAGGCGCAGTTCTGGGGAGATCTCGCGCTGGCGGACCTGGCTGGCCCCGGGACGTTCGCGCTGCTCGTGGCGGCGCTGCTGTGGGCGCTCGCGCGCTGGTCGAGCCCAGCGCCGAAGCCGGACGTGGTCCCGCCGCTGACGAGGTGCGCTGGCGGCGTCGAGCGCGTGGTCGGGCTCGGGCTCTATCTCGGCTGTCTGATCTCGCTCCGTCATTACCTGGAGCGTCTCGCGGGGCCACTCTACGGCTCGGCGCACGCGGTGGTGATCGAGGTCTGGCAGTGCTGGCTCGCGGCGCTGCTGGTCTTGGGAGTGGGATTGCCGGGAGCGTCGTTGGCCGAGCTCGGCGATTGGATGCGGCGGGTGTGGCGGCCGGTGGCGCTGCTCGTGGTGCTGGAGGCCGTGCGCGTGGTGTGGCAGGAGGATCGCTACCGCGGCTGGATGTGGATGGCGTCCGATCGTGTTCCGGTGCCGCCGGTCGCGGTGTTCCTGCGTGGGCGGGTCCACGAGTGGACGGGCATCCTGGTCAGCGGCGCGGCGACGTTGCTCGCGATCGCGGTGCTCGCGGGCTTGCGCCGGCGGCGCGCGCGGCCGGGGTCCCGATGAGACGCGTCTTCGCGCTCGTCTTCGCGGCGGTGCGCGCCGTCGCGGCGCTCGCGATTCGAGCCGCGCTGGGGGCGCTGATCGTCGCGGTCGCGCTGCCGCTCGCGGGAGTCGTCGGCGGCGCAGCAGCGGCGCTCGATGGGCGCGCCGTGTCGTCCCTGGCGGGAATCCACGCCGCGCTGGCGGTGCTCGAGGTTGCAGGCTTCGCATGGCTCGCGATCGCGAGCCTGCGCGATGCCTGGCGAACGCTGGCCGAGGCTCGCGTCGCGGGCGCTGCGCCCGCCGGCGAGGAGAGCGAGGGCGTCGAGGTGTCGCGCGCGCTCGGCGCACGCCTCTGGCTGGTGGCGGGGTTGATCGCGCTGATGCTGTTGCGTGCCGCGTCGGCGCCGGCGCTCGAGCGTGAGGCGCTGCCCGCGACGCCTGCATCGGGGGACGGCGCGCGGATCGACCTCAGCCGAGCAGGTACTTGACCAGGATGTTCGCCGTCGAGGCGAGTTGCCGGCGCCGCAGCCGCTTGAGGAAGAACCAGAGCTGCCGCGGTCGCAGGTAGAACCGCAGCACCGCCCAGCGCTGGAGCGACTTGAGCTCCTTGCCGCTCAGCACGCCGTTGCCGACGGGTGTGTAGTAGCAGGCGTCGCGCGCCAGCTCCTCGATCACGTCGTCGTCCGATCGTCCCTGGAAATAGCGGTCCGCCTCGGCGCTGCCGGGCAGATACGAGAACACCGAGAAGTGCGCGAGGCTGAACGGCTTCGAAAGCGAGTAACGGATGGTGCGCTTCACCGATTCCCGCGACTCCCCCGGGAACCCCAGGATGAAGAGCCCGAGAACCTCGATGCCTTCCCGCGCCAGCGAGTCCACGACGTCCTCGTTGCGGGCGAGCGTGAACTTCTTCTTGATGCGATCGAGGACGTCCTCGTCGCCGGTCTCGATGCCGAGCGAGAGCTGATAGCAGCCGGAGCGCTTCATGAGGCGCACGAGCTCCGGGTCGAGCCGGTCGATGCGGACGCCGTTGGGGCATTTCCACTGGAGGTCGAGGCCGCGCCGCAGGATCTCCTCGCACACGCCTTCCACGTGCGAGCGCAGGATGTTGAAGACGTCGTCCTCGATGTGGAACTCGCGCACGCCGAAGCGGCGGTGGTGGTACTCCATCTCGTCCACCACGCTGACGGCCGAGCGGTAGCGCATGGTGCGCCCGGTGAGCGTGGGGCTCGCGCAGAACGTACACTCGTACGGGCAACCCCTGGCGGTCATGATCGGCGCGATGGGGAAGCTGCGGTAGAGCAGCTGATGG
Source organism: bacterium (assembly GCA_046331705.1). Taxonomy (GTDB): domain Bacteria; phylum JADJOY01; class JADJOY01; order JADJOY01; family JADJOY01; genus JADJOY01. The sequence continues at coordinate 212,433 of JAXLQJ010000006.1, forward strand.
GGATGCGGCGGATACTCCTCGAGCCCCATCAGGTCGAACGCCGGCCATGGCAGCTCGTCGAGGTTCTGGTTCCACGCGCCGCGCCCGTGACGCGAGAGCCCGGGCCCGCCGTTGCGATACGTGATCCCGGTGATGTCGGAGACGTCCACCGGCGAGTGGGCGCCGGCGGGCAGCGTGCGCAGATTCGAGTCGCGCAGCCGCTCCACGAGCGTCGGGAACGTGAGCTCGGACTCGCCGATGAAGCCGAAATGCGCGCCGAGGTTCGAGACGCTGGCCTCGGGTAGCGCCGACACGTGCGGCCCGCCCACCGCGATCACCGGTGGGCTGGGCAACGATTGGAGATGCCGGATGACCTCACGCCCCGCGAGGTAGGTGGGCGTGGAGAGCGACACGCCCACCAGATCCGGCTTCCACGCGGCGATCGTCTCCGCGGAGCGCTCGGGCGGCTCGCGGCGTTTCTCGCAGTCGTGGATCGCGACCTCGACTCCCGGCAGCTTGCGCAGCGACGCCGCCAGGTAGGCGATCCCGAGGGGCGGATTGACGGTGATCGACCGCGTGCGCGGATAGACCAGCATCACGCGGTAGTCGCTGTGGCTCATGGGCGCTCGGTGCTCGTGGAGGCGGCGGCTCGCCGGCGGAACGGCGCGGCCACCGGACCTCGCCCGGCGGGCCGACACCTGCGCGACCGCGCGCGTGGCTCGTCGTGCGCTAGGCGCCCGCGAGACCCGGGGCTGGCGCTCGCTCGCGGCCCCACGTGCCCAGGCCACCGCTCGACCCGCGGGTCTTGAGCGCCGAGCGAAGATTGTGCAGGAGGTAGACGGGGACGTTCCACAGGTTCACCACCCGGAGCACGTGCCAGAGCTTCCGCCAGCGCAGATAGAAGCGGCGGTAGGCCATGCGATGGAAGCGCTCCAACTCGGCGCGGGGCACGGATTCGAGCTCGAGCGCCGAGCCGATCTGCTTGCCGTAATGCCGCCAGTCGCGGCTCAGCAGCTTGAGCCCCCCCTCGCCGCGCTCCGCCATGTCCGCGACCTCGGTGCCGGGAAACGGCGACAGGATCGCGAAGCTCGCCGTGTCGGGATCGAGCTTCACGGCGAAGTCGATGGTCTGGCGGATGGTGGCCGGGGTCTCGTACGCGTTGCCGATGATGAAGTTGGTGTCGGGGCTGATGCCGGCGCTGCGGGTCCAGTCGATGGCGAGCCGCGCCTTCTCGAGCGTGATCCCCTTCGCGATGCGGTTCAGCACGTCTTGATTGCCGGCCTCGATGCCGTAGCTGATGACCGCGCAGCCCGCGCGCTTCATCAGCGTCAGCAGCTCGGGGTCCACGCGGTCGACGCGCGTCTGGCAGATCCACGGCGCCCGCTCGGCGATGCGGGCCTCGACCAGCGCCGTGAGGATGCGCTCCACGTGGCTGCGCTTCATCGTGAACACCTCGTCGGTGAACACGAGCTGAGTGGCGCCGAGCTCCTCGATGTCGCGCATCACCTCGCCGAGCACGCTTTCCGGCGAGCGCGTGTAGAACCAATCTCCCGTGGATTTGTAGCAGAAATTGCACTGATACGGGCACCCGCGCGTGGTACACAACGTGAGCGGGCGGAAGCGTCGGCTGAAGAGCGTGTAGAAGCCGCGGTAGCGGTGCACCGGAAAGAGGTCGAAGGCGGGATAGGGCAGCGCGTCGAGGTTTCGGATGCGCGGGCGCGGGCCCTCGACCACGACCTCGTCGCCCTTGCGGTGCGCCATCCCCTCGATGCCGTCGGGGCTCTCGCCGTCGGCGATGCGCTCGAGGAGCTCGGCGGCGGTTTCCTCGCCTTCGCCGAACACCGCGTAGTCGAGGACCGGGAAGGCCTCCAGCGTCTCCTTCGGGACCGCGCTGGCGTGCGAGCCGCCCACGGCGATCCGCACCGTGGGATCGATGCCGCGGAACGCCCGAGCGGTGTCCTCGACCTCGTGGATCTGGTAGGTGGTGGCGCTGAAGCCGACGAATTGCGGGCGGAAGTCCTCGAAGCGAGCGCACACGTCTTCGAGCGTGAGCTGCTCCGCGGGAGCGTCGACGACGCGCACGTCGTGGCCGGCGTTGCGCAGCACGGCAGCCACGTAGCCGATGCCGATGTGCGGCAGGACCTCCTTGAACCCCACGTCGCGCTGCCCGTGAAGCTTGAGCGGCGGCTCGAGGAGCATCACGCGCATCGAGCGACGAGCAACGCGGTGGGATGCGGCCGAGCCCACGCCGCCGATCGATCGATCCGACATGTAGATCCCGCAACGGGGAAAAGGGAGGCGACGGCCATTGTCGAGTCACCCCGCGAGGAGTGTCAAGGCGCGAAACCGCCGGTTGGCGCGGGACGGCGCGCGCCCGGAGGTCAGGTGCGCGCGGGCAGCTCGATCGTCTCGTCCTGAAGATCGGTGATCGGCAACGTGCCGCCCGGCCCGAGCACCCATTCGATGAAATCCTGATGGAAGCGTCGATGCCGCAGCCGGGCTCGGACGCGGATCGGCTGGGGCGTCGAGTCGGGCACGGTGAACGCGAATCGCGCGACGTCGCTGGTGCCGCTCGCGAGCCGCCGCTGGTTGCGCACCGTGGCGAGCTTCCAGGTCTCGTGGTGCGTCAGGCGGTTGCCGTCGTCGTCGAACCAATCCTCGCCGAAGCGGTAGGCATCCGGGGGAACCCGGCCGTGCTCGTCCGGCACCCCCGAGCTCCACACCACGGCGCCGTTCGCGTCCCGCGCCTCGATCTCGAGCCACACGTCGACCAGATCCGGGATGCCGGCCGGCCAGCCGTGGCCCACGCCGCGGTTGGTGGTGGTCGCGACGAGCGTGACCGCGCTGCCGCCTTCACCGGCAGCGGCCTCGGTCCCGAGGTCGAGCGTCACGATCTTCGATTTGAGCTGGGTCTGCACCCACTCGAGATTCTCGGCGTGGGTGAACTTCGCCTGCTGCACGCCGCGGAAATAGCGCTCCGCGTACGCGTCGTAGGCGGGATCGTTGGCGTAGTACGCGGGAATCGCGGTGTTCGAGGACAGGAAACGGTGCCCCTTGATCTCGGTCGACTGGTACGACTCCATCGTCGCCGGCATGTGGCACGAGTGGCAGTTGCGCGCCTCGTGCTCGGGCGGCGGCTTGGCGAACGGGCTGTCACGCCACTCCTGGACTCGCTGAGTGATCACGGGCCGGTGGGGATTGATGGCCTCGGGCACGGTGTGGCGGTGACACGCCTCGCAGAGCCGCAGGTCGTCGATCGTGCCGCGCCGATCGAGCTCCGCGCGGTGCTCCTCGAGGTAGAGCACCGTCATCAGATACGAGGACTTGTCGATGGCGCGCTCGAAGAAGAGCGGCGTCGCGCCGAGCACCAGGCTCGCGTCGCCGGGTCGCGGCAGCAGGTGCGCCGCCGCGTGGCAGGCGACGCAGGTGACGCCTTCGTTGGCGATGCCGGTGGTGGGGGTGCCGCCCTCGTCGATCTGACCCGCGGCGAGATTCACCGGGTCGTGGCAGCCCGCGCAGTAGCGCGTCGCCGCGATGCCTCGCTCGGCCGCCAGCGCGCCCATCGCCTTTTCCACGAAGACGTTGCGCGCGTGACGGTGGCCCGAGATCGCCCATTGCTTGCCGATGTCGGTGTGGCAGCCCTCGTACGAGCACGTGTTCGCCTGATTGAGGAACCGCGCCGGCACCAGCTGGCGGGACGTGGTCTCGAAGCGCGAAGGCGCGAACGCGCCGGCTCCGAACGGGAGCTGGTAGGTGCTGGGCGGCGCCACCGTCCGGTAGAGGTCCTTCGGCGTGGCCTCGACGAAGCGAAAGAGGCCGCTGAAGTGCAAGTTCACCTGACCGTTCGCCAGCGCCCACGGCGCCAGCGGCACCAGCGCCGAGATCGCGAGCGCGATGAGCGTCTCGCGGCGTCCGAACGAGGGCACCCGCGCCGCGAGCGTCGCCGGCGCCGGGCTCTTCCGCTCGCGCCAGCGGCGCTCCGCCTGGATGTGCGCGATGACCAGGAACGGCAGCACCAGCGAGCCGTACTCGTGTACCGGCAGGAAGATGCGCTCGCTCGGACCGCCGAGCACGGTGAACGCGAGGCCCACGCCGAGCGTCACCGCGGTGAAGATCGTGAGCCGCTTGCCCCAGCGACGCTCGTTGGGCACGGCGGTCGGTCGCCACGCGACGATGTGCTGGAAGAGGTAGATGCCGAAGAGCGGCGCCGCCGTCCTGCCGGCGAACATGTGCCACATGAGCAGCTGGAACGCGAACGGCGACGAACGGTCGCCGAGCTTGAGGTAGAGCGCGCTCCACACGCAGAAGAACAAGAGCCCGAGCATCAACAGGTACAGCCGGGGCAGCCAGCGCCAGAACGCCTTCACCTCGCTCAGGATGAAGGCCAGCACCACGCCGACGTCGAGCGTGATCGAGAGGATCCGCCACTGGATCGAGAGCCCGTGCTGCTCCCACGGATAGCCGAGCCACCACGAGAAGAAGAGCCCGGGAAGTTGTTGCAGCAGCACGAGCCCGGCGAAGCCGAGCAAGAAGATCGTGAGCCGCCGCTTGCGCGGGTGAGTGGGAAGGGGGAGCTGGGAGAGCTTGGGAAGCTTGAGCTTGGGCAGACGGGGCATGTGTGGGCCGGAACGGTCGCGAGCGGCGGTGAGAGGCTATCGGTTCGCCCCACGCGCGCCAACGTGGGTTCGTGCCCATTCCCGCGCGAGGCCCGCTGGCGCGGATGGCGGTCGACTCGCCTGGAGGTGAACGGCTATCTTGAGCCCTCCCCGGTTCGCGCACCGCTCGCTCGTTCGTCCCGATCGTGCCTTCCTCGTCCGCCCCTGGTGCGATGAGCGCTCGCCCGGCGCGCGCCGACGATCCCGCCACGTTGCGGATCGGGCGTCGCGAGCGCGCGCTGTGGCGCGAGCCTTTCTTCTGGCTGGTGCTGGCGCTCTTCGCCGCCGAGTCCGTGACCGGGCTCGCGATGACGTTCCTGCCGCTCGGGATCCCGCGTCTCGGCTGGTTCGAGATCCACCTGTGGGTGGCACGTGCGTTCGTCCCGCTCTTCGCCGTGTTCCTCTACCGGCACACGCGCGGCGTCGGCGGGCGGCGCGTCTACGTGGTGATGTTCGGCTACTGGCTCACGCTCTTCGTGATGCGTTTTCTGGGCGGCAACTCGCTCTTCCTCATCCTGCCGCTCACGATCTTCATGCTGTGGTGGATGTGGCGCGCGCTGGTGCCATGGATGCGCGGCCTCGATCCGGCGGCGGCCGGGATCTCGTACCTGGTGTTCGTGGCGGTGCAGATCACCATGGCGACGGGGATCGGCACGCACCTCGACGTGATGCTCGTCGACCGGCCGTTCATGCGCCACCAGGGAATCTTCTCGCTCAACTTCGCGGCGCTGCACCAGTGGGCGGGGATCCTGCTGCCGTTGCTCGCGGCACTGCACCTGGGGTTGAGACGGCTCTTGGCGGCAGTCCCCGTCAGCCTGCAATGGCTGCGTCGGGTCCGCGCGCGGAGCCTCGCGCCACTCGTGCTGGCGAGCATGTTCGGGGTGGTGGCGTGGAACTGGAACTTGCGCCACCACGCCGAGAAGCACCCGGAGGCCTACGAGGACGTCGCGTGGGTGCCGACCGAGAAGGCGGAGTTCTGCGGCAAATGCCATTGGGACGAGTACCGGCAGTGGTCGGTCTCGTTGCACCGGTTCGCGGCGGAGAACGAGCTCTACGCCGCGGCGGTGCGCGTGACGGTGGAGCGCCACGGCGCGCAAGCGGTGGCGTTCTGCCATCGGTGCCACGATCCGACGTACGAGCTTCGGCAACGCGCCGACGCCGCCGGTGAGCTCTCCGAGGGAGTGACCTGCGTCTCCTGCCACCGCGTCGTCGAGGTTCCGAGCGAGCCGCGAAACGGCGATTTGCGCATCGGTCGCTTGCCGATTCCCGCCGGTGAGGACGCCACCCAGCCCGCCTTCCTGGGTCGGCTGGTGCGCTCGATCGAGGCGGATTCGCGCGGGCACCGCCACGACATGAACCCGATCAAGGCGCAGGCGACGATCTGTCAGTCCTGCCATCGGGTGGACATGAGCGTGGCCGGGCTGCACGGAGTGCTGGTCGAGGACACCGCGTCGTCGTGGTTCGAGGGTCCCTACGGCAAGGCACAGGACAACAGCTGCGTCCTCTGTCACATGCCCCGCATCAAGTCGTTGCCGTGGGAGCAGCGCGAGGCGCGCGGCCACAAGCATCCCCACCACGGCGTGTTCGGGCTCAACGAAGGGCTCTCGGTCATGGCCTCCGGCACCGGCGTCGAGGCCACGCTCGCGGAGCGCGACGCGACCGTGGCGGAGCTCATCCGCGAGTTCCCGGGCCTCAGCGCCATCCAGCAGATCTCGCAGTTCTCGCACGGCAGCTTCGACCCGCTCTTCAAGTTCAACCAGCGGCTCGCGCTGCGACCGCTCACCATCGATCTCACCGTCGAACCGATCGAGGCGGGGCGGCTCGCGATCTCCCTCGCCACCACCAACGTGCGCGGCGGTCACGCGCTGCCCGCCGGCGCCGACGATCTGAGCGAGACCTGGCTCTCGGTCGAGCTGACCGACGCGAGCGGCCGCGCGTTCGCGCTGAGCGGAGCCATGGGCGCGGACGGCGAGCGCGACCCCACGGCGCTCGAGCTCGGCGCGCGCTGGCTCGATCGCAACGGCGAGCCGCTCCGCCAGCACGACCTCTTCTCGCTCGGCCACGTCGCCGACGAGCGGCGGATCAAGTTCGCCGAGACGTTGCGCGACCGCATCGAGGTGCCGCGCCCGGACGGCCTCTCCGGGCGCGTGGTGGTGCGCGCGACGTGGAACTACCGCCGCGTGCGACCCCACGCGGCGCTCGACCTCCTCGGCGCACCGCGTGCCTTTCCCGTGACTCGCCTCGGCGAGGGCGAGGTCGAGGTCACGCTGGCGCCGCTCGCGCCAGCCGCGGTGCCGCTCGCCGCCGTTGCGCCGCCGCAGCAAGAGCCCGCGAGCTGATGCGGGACGCTGGGCGAATCGCGACGGAACGACCGCCGCCGGCGTGGCCGCGCGCCCAGCGCTGGCTCGTCCGGGCGGTCAACGCGCTGGTGGCGGTGGGCGTCGCGCTCGTCTGCGTGCTCTCGTATCCCCTCGCGGCGTCGTATCTCGGGCGAGCCACCCCGGCGCTCGCGGTCGCCCGCGTGGCGGGGGGGTGGTTGGGCCGGCCGCTCCCAGGGCTGGCGATCGTGCGCCGCGCGACCGCCCGGTTCGCATGGTTGCCGGTCTTGCGCGCGCCAGGCGCCGAGCTCCTCTGGGTCTCGCTCGCGTCGCTCTACGCCGTCTTTCTCGCGACCGCGGTTCCGGCGGCGCTGCGCGGTTCGGTGGCCGCCGGCGAGCTGCGGGTCGAGGATCTGGTACACGGGTGGAAGACGATGGCGTTGGGATGGTGTCCGGATCGGCAGCGCTTGGTCGCGCTCCACGGCAGCGGCGCCGAGCAGCCCGGCTTCAGCGTCATCGACCTCTCCGACGAGCCGCCCGTCGCGCGCTTCCGCCCCTTTCCGTGGCGCGAGGACGAGAGCCCGTTGGTGGTGCTCTCCGCCCGCGGGCTCGCCCTCGCCCACGGGGCACGCTCGCGCCGGCGGTTGACGGTCGACGTGGATCGGATCGCAGCGGAGGCCACGGCGGAAGAGGGGATCGTGGCATCGGCCTACGATCCCGAGGCCGAGCGCCTGTACCTGGTCTCGGATCGCAGCGCGGGCGCGGCCGGCGCCGCGCGTGGCGAAGTGCTCTCGATCTCGATCGATGCCTATCTCCGCGGGGAGGTGGCGTCGGCGCGGCGTTACCCGATCCCGGAGCGAAGCGGTGCGATCGCGCTGGCCGTGGATCGCACGACCCACCGTCGGCTGCTGGTCAGCGGCGGTCGCGGCACCGACGACGTGCTGGAGCTCGACCTGAGCACGGGCGCGCTTCGCTCGGTCCGCGTTCCGCCGGTGCACGCCGGTTTGGCGATCGACGGCGCGCGGGGTCGCGCCTACGTGACCAACAGCACGCGTAGCTCGCTCTTCGCGATCGATCTCGAGCGCATGGAGGTGGAGCGCGAGATCTGGATCGGCGGCGTGGCCGGTCCGGTCGCCGTGCTCGCCGGCGTCGGCGCGCTGGCGGTCGGCACCCAGCTCACCGGCGAGCTCGTGCTGCTCGACGCCGAGACACTCGAGACGCGGGCACGGCTCGTCACCTGCCGCCGCGGCGATCCGTTCACCGGCTTCGCGGAGTCGCTGATCCTGGGCGAATCGCGCGATCTCGCGTGGGACGAGCGTGGCCGCGCGCTCTACCTGGCGGACGGCTGCGGCGTGCGCCGGGTGCGCCTGCCCGCCGGGTGGTGCGGCGGCGCCGGGTGCGCGGCGCCGCGAGCGGCGGCCGCCGTCGGGGAGCTCGGATGAAGCGCTTGCACCTCGCGTGGGGCTGGATCTTCGCCATCACCTTCGCGCTCACGGGGGTGTGGATGCAGGCGCATTTCCCCGCCGCCTACCACGGCGACGTCGGCGCGCGCATGCTCTATCGCTCCGCGCACGTGTACATCCTGCTGGCGTCGTTCCTGAACTGCTTGCTGGGTGTCTACCTCGCGCGGGTGGCGAACGCGGCGCGGGCACGCATCCAGAACGCGGGCTCTGTCCTCGTCCTGATCGCGCCGGTGATGTTCACGGTGGCGTTCTTCGTGGAGCCCGCGCCAGGAGTCTTGGGGCGGCCCTACACCGCGATCGGATTGTGGAGCGCGATCTTCGGCACGCTGGCGCACCTCGCGGCCATGCGCGGTCAGGGAGAGGCCCGCGCACGCAGTGCGGCGGCCGAGGTGGAGGAAGCGCCCGCCGACGCGGCGCCCGATGTCGTTGGGCGCTCGCTCAGGTGGTGGGGCCGCGCGTTGGTTGCGGGCGCGATCGTGCTCGCTCTCGTGGCATTCGCGTGGATGCGCACACGCACGTCGCCGCCCTCGACAGTCGCCCTCCACGAACACGGGGCCGAGGTCGTGGCGAAGACCACCATCGCGGTGACTCCCGTCGAGCGACGAGCGGTCGCGGACGCCGTCCAGGCTGGACGGCGCTTCGCCGATTGCGGCAACGGCACGGTCATCGATCTCGCCACCAATCGGATGTGGGCGGATGCCGACAACGGCAACGGCACCGACTGGCCAGGTGCCGCGTACTACGCGCGGATGTTCCGTGCCGGCGGCTACACGGACTGGCGGCTGCCGACGATCGCCGAGCTGCTCGAGCTGGCGCAGGGGTACCTGGGGCCGGACGGCAAGCCGGTGCCGGGTGCGCCCTCGGTCGATAGCTGGCTGCCCGTGGGCTACGGCGTGCCCTGGTCGTCGGAAGTCCGCGGCGCCGAGGCGGCCCGCGTGCACCTCGGAAGCGGTGCCGTCGGCTGGCTGCCGCAGGCGAGCACCTCCCACAATCGCGCCGTGCCGGTGCGCGATGGACGCGGTGCTCTCGCCGCGGCACCGCCGAGCGCCGCGCCGAGCGCTCGGGTCGTTCACGCCGAGCGGATCAGCGAGAGTCTGTTCCCGGCGGAGCCCACTGCCGCGACTCCGTGAGGCCACCATTCACGACGTGGATCGACCGACCTCCCAAACGGCGTGGACTGGCTCGTCGAAGCGCCGGGCATCGGGCGCCGCCCGAGTTGCGATCGGAACCGCGCCCACCGTCGGCGTCCAGAGGCGCATCGATACCGTCGTGGATGGCCCGAAGATGCCCGTGCATCCAGAAGTCCGCGAGTGCGAACGCGGTCGCGCGGACCGTGTGAGCGGGATGGGTTCGCGAGGGCCGCAACAGATCTCCACGACTCGCGCGGGCTCCGCGCCGGTGTCGGTATCTCGCTCGTCGCGCGTTGCGTGCTGGCGTGACCCGCGTCACGGCGGTCGGCACCGTGATCGCGCGTATCTCGCGGGGGTGGTTTCTGCCGGTCGCTCTCCGTGTCAATCTCACGCTCGCCACCCCCTGGCGTAGCCTCGGCCAGACTTCGTCCTCGAATGTCCACTTCGGTGCCCATGCGACGATGGGGCGGGCGCGTGTTGCGCGCCCTCGGATCCCGGCTGAGCGAGCTCGCCTTCGGATTCGGCCTCGTGGAGGCGCTCTTCGTGGGCGCGCTCTTCGTGCTGGGCGCGCGCTACGTCCCCGCTGGGCCGCCGATCGTTCTCGTGCTCTTTCTGGTGGTCCTGCGCGCGAGCGAGCCGGGTCGGCACCGCGCGAACCGCGTCTTCGTCCATTTCTTCTGGCTCGTGACGAGCTTTCTCGCCGTGACGGGAATGGCGGCGTCGTGGTCGGCGACCGATTCGACGCCCCAGCTGCTGGCGCGCGTGATGCACCAGGCGATGGCCGTTCCCGGGACGTTGCTGTGGGCCGTCTGGACCTATCGCCACGTGCGGCGCGCCGCCCCCGCGAACGCGGTGGCTGTCGTCACCAGCGGCCGGATCGCTTGGCTCGCTCTCAAGGTCTCGTTGTGGAGCGGCGCGGTGGTGGCGCTGTTGGTGATCCTCGAGGGGCTCATCCCGGTGCACGTGGTGAGCCTGGGGATCGCCGCCGTGCTGGTGGCGGCGCACGTGGTCGTGGCGCGGCGCTGGCGAGCGCGCGAGGTCCGGGAGGCGTTGCCGGAGGACTACGTCGCGTTGGCGGGCCCATCCCTGGGGCGCGTGCTCGGCACCAGTGGAATCGCCGGGGCCGCGCTCGCGGCGCTCTTCGTGTGGGGGCCGCGAGGCTACGATGGCACCAACCTCTCGGTGGGCGTCGAGCAAGCGACCGTCGCCGCCCACGCCGAGTTCGGCGACGGCTTCGTGCGGACCGAGAGCGGCGCCGCGTACTCGCCCACCGTGCTCGGCCAGTCGACGACCTGCGGCAACCCCTCCTGCCATCCGTTCGTGTTCTCCGAGTGGAAGGTCTCGCCGCACCGTCGCACGGCGAGCGCGGCCTATCGCGATGCGGTCGAGGCCGAGGCCGCTTCGCGAGGTCGAGCCGCGGCGGCGAGCTGCATGAGCTGTCACGATCCCCTCTCGGTCCTCGCCGGCGCGGTCGGTGAGGACGGCGAGCTGACGACGCCGGAGGGACGACGCGAAGGCCTGTCGTGCTTGTTCTGCCACTCGACCTCCGTTCGTCGCGAGGGCGCCACGCGCCAGCTGGCGTTCCGTTTCCCGACGATCTTCGGCTCGGTCGCCCTCGACGCGCGCTCGATGTTGTCGTTGACGCCGCGCCATCGCGCCGAGCTCGCCATCGCGAAGGCGGGCTCGGACGATCTCTGCATCGCGTGCCACCGCATCCCGTCGCTCGCCACCGGTGACGAGCGCGCTCACCAGCAAGCGCGGATGCGCCCCGAGTGCCGTGGTGACGAGGGCTGCGTCGGGTGTCACATGCCGCGGTCGAGCCGCAACGCGCGACCCGGACAGCCGCTCGCTCCCTCGCACGCGTTCGTCGCGCGGCTCGAGGCGCCGACGCCATGAGATCGTGGATCGGCATCGTGGCGCTGCTGGCGACGGGCGCCTGGCTCGCGTTCGGGAATGCGTGGACGCCGGTGCTGTGGTCGGCGTTGGTGGCGCACGTGGTGGTGGGAGTGCTGGTGGTGCCGTTGGTGTTGCGGGGGCTCTTCCGGCGGCTGCGTTCGTTCGTGCCGGAGCTGGCGCCCCAGACCGCGTTCGCGACGCTCGTGCTGGTGGTGCTGGTGTTCCTGCTCCCCTACCTGCGCATACCCATCGGTCTGTCGCCTTCGCATACCGCGTGGGTGTGGCTCGCGCTGGCGGTGTCGGGCGCCGTCGCGCTGCGCGGTCTGCGCGGCTGGTTCGGGCGGGTGATGTGGTCGCCGCGGTTCGTGGTGGAGCTGCTTCACGCCCTGTTGTGGGCGATGGCGGCGACCACGGGACCGATGCTGGTGCTGCTCGGCGGTGGCCGGCCGTTGGCGATGCTGTTCGCCGTCCATCGCTTCGGCGGACTGCTGATGGTGGGGCTCGGCGTGATCGCGCTGGGCCGAATCGCCTGGGCTCGCATCCGCGACCGTCGGCCGATCGTCGTCCGCGAATGGGGCGTGGTGCTGGTCGCGACGCTGGTGATCGCGGCGGCGGCGGCCGAGCCGCGGCTGCGTGTGCGCGAGGTCGCGATCCATCTCTCGACCACGCCTTACGCCGAGCGCCCGGAGGCGGAGCGGGACGCCTTGCCGCTGCCCTTCGATCCGGAGCTCGCGAGCCTCGATCGAAGCTGCGGCGTCGAGGGCGGCTGCCACGCCGGCGTGCTCGCCGACCACGCGCGCTCGTCTCACGACCGGTCGATGAAGCCACGGCACTTCCAGCGCACGCTCGAGCTGCTGGCGCACGAGACCGGAGCCGAGGAGACGGCGATCTGTCTCGGCTGCCATCAGCCGAGCGCTCTCGCGGAGCCGCAGCCGCCGCGGCCCGACTACGCGGCGCATTCGGACATGGGCTGTGTGTTCTGCCACAGCTTCTCGCGCGTGGAGCTGTCCGCGGATCGCACCCACTCGGTCATCCATCTGCGCCTGGACGAACGCGGGCTCGAGCCCTTCCGAGGCGCCGAGCGCAACGGCGGCGTGCTCGGTCGCTGGCTGCGCTGGGCGGTCGATCTCACGCCACGGGCTCACGGCCGCGCGCTCGCGCCAGCGGTGTTGAAGAGCGACGCGGCGTGCCTGGTCTGCCATCAGGCGCAGATCGAGCCCGCGCCGGCGGCGCGAAGCTGCGTCACCTGTCACATGCCGCCCCGCCAGCAGCTGCGCCTGGCGACCGAGAACGAGCCGGAGTCGCTGGCACGAAGCCATCTCTTTCCGGGCACCAACACGCTCCTGCCGCTGGGATTGGGAGATCGCTCGACGGCAGCGCTGCTGGAAGCCTGGGCCTCGAGCGAGATGCTCACCGAGGATTTCCCGTTCGAGGAGTACCGCGCGATCCCCAGGGCATTGCCGACGCTCGGTCCCGAGCGATTGGGCGAGTTCCGCTACGTCGACGTGGCCATCGACACCTCCGCGCCGCGCGAGCGGGGTGGTTCGTGGCCGCTCGTCGTGCGCACCACGAATCTCTCGATCGACCACGCGTTCCCAGCAGGTCCCATGGACTTGCTCGAGATGTGGCTCGAGCTCGAGGTGCGGGACGAGACCAGCCGCGTGCTCTTCGTCAGCGGCCAGCGCGACTCGGCGGGGCTGCTCGCCGCGGACACGCACCGCATGGGCGGACACGCCCTCGATCGAGACGGGCACCGCCTCGAACGCTACCGCGTGTGGCGCAGCGCGGGGGACGTGGTCGAGCGTAGCCTCGACCGAGGAGAGAGCACCATCGATCGCTTCGAGGTTCCACTTCCCGCCGACGTCGGCCAGCGATTGACGATCCGGGCGCGCTGGCTCTACCGCGAGATCAACCCCGAGTTCGCGCGCTGGGCGTACGACGGACAGCCGCCCGAGCTGCCTGTCATCGAGGTCGCGCGCGGGTTCGCCCAAGCGCCCGTGCCCCGCGTCCGCTCGTAGGGCGCGGACTCGTCTCGCACCGGCGGTGGCGCCGCCGGGGACGCGAGCCGGTCCCATCTCAGCCCTGCCCTCACCACCGAGTATCAGCACGACGAGTTCGGGAACGTGAAGGTCACGACCCAGTACGTGGATGGTGATCCGATCGTCACGACCTCGACGTATGACGCCAACGGGAACCCCCTGACAGGGTGCCACCCACCTTGCTGAACCCCTGACAGGGTGCCACCCACCTTGCCCCCTGACAGGGTGCCACCCACCTTGCTGAACGCGGGCGTTGAACGGGTGCCCCGCGATCTCGACTGACCGCAGCAACCTCCTCGGTGAGGGCGTTCTCGAAGGCGTTGCGGGCAAGCGAGTGGACGATAGCGATCGCGAGGAGCGTCGCTGCGCGCACGACGCACACGTCCCGCGTTCACGACGGTGTGATCGTGCTCGATCGATCTGACGCTGCGAACGTCGCTACGTCTGCAACGGGACGATCAAGGGTCGCCAGGGCGGAAAGGTGAACGCCGGGAACCCCACCCGGAGCGCTCCCTCACGAAAGCGCGCCGAGACGTCGCGATAGGTTGCGACGAGACTGCGCCAGCGCTCCCGAAACTCCTGCCAGAGCGCGCGCCGCGTCGTGTGACAGAGCGGTTGCGGCGAGTGATCGGATCGCGTCGGTGCGTCGTTCGCGTCCTGGCGGAGGATCTTCTTCACGCCGAGAACCGGCTTGCCGCGATGCTGCTCGCGGAGCGCCTGCGCCCGGCGCTCGACGGCGCGCACGATCGCGTTCGGATCGAGCACTCCTCCGTCGCCGTCGTCGACCGGCGTGATCGTGACGGTCTCCTCCTCGAAGAAGTCCTCTTGTTTGACCTTCTTCCCCGCGCGCTGGGCGTTCGCCTTGGCGAGCTCGTACGCGGTCTCGTTGAGGCGACGAAACCGGAAGGTCTCGGGCTGCTCGCTCTTCGTCCAGAGCAAGATCCCGGGCCAGTCGCGCCAGTCCTCGAGTAATCGATCGTCGATCGGGTTGCAGACGAGGTAGGCGAGGCGCTCGGCCACGGCCTCGTCGTCGAGGATGGGCTCGGCCGAGAAGCGTCGATGGAAGACCGGCCCGCGCCGCTCGCGGAGTGCGTTGACGTCCTTGGCGAGCTTGCCGAGGAAGTAGCCGCAGAAGGCACTCAGCGAGCCGTCTCGATCCGTCACGCACGCGTGCAGGTGATTCGATGCCACGTAGAGCGCGTGCGCCTGGATTCCAGGAAAGTGCTTCAGCGCGCGCCCAAACCAGAACCCGACGCGTTGGTTGAGCGCCGCGCTCGGGACCAGGAAGAACCGCGCCTCGAGTGCCCGCGTCGTGACGAACCAGCGGGTGCGCGGCTGAAGCCAGCGAATCGGTCGCGCCATGGCGCAGTTGCGCATCGCACTCCGCGTGCCGCGTACCGGGCGCGAGATCACACGCTTTTGCACCGCACGCCGGCGCGCGCTGCGCCCGGAGCTTCGCAGGTGGTGCGGCCGCGAGGGCGCGCTCCGCTCCTGGTTCCTTCCCCCGTCCGGATTGGTGACCTGCCCGGCATTCCTCGGGCCGCTCGCTCCTGAGACGCGGCCTCTCCGTTCGTGGCTCGGCCCGGACCGCGCCTGGGCCGGATACCAGCCGGCCGCGCGCAGATCGGAGGGTGGCACCTGTGCTGCTAGGGGGGCGGCGCGCAGATCGGAGGGTGGCACCTGTGCTAGGGAGGCGCGCAGATCGGAGGGTGGCACCTGTGCTAGGCACCTGTGCTAGGGCACCTGTGCTATCCCTGTCGAACATGGCGCCCGATCGAGCGGTCGAGCAGCGCGGAGCGCCTCTCACGGATTCGCGGACGCAGCCATCGCGAGGTCGACGCGCGCGACAGTGGGCGTGGGCGATTGCTCTTGCGATGACCGTCCTCGGGCTCGCGCCGAGCTCGCTGGTGTTGGCGGAGGCCTACCTCGGACGGGCCGGGCGCATCGCGCTCGTGGTCGCGCTGGTGGCGGCGCCCGTGATCGGCCGCCCCATCCCGATGCTGGGGTGCATCCGCGCCGCGACCCGGCGCGCGAGCACCCTGCCGATCTTCTCCCGGCCCGGTTTCGAGCTCTGGTGGTGCGTGCTGCTGGTGCTCTGGAGCGTCGGGCTCGCGACGGCGTTCCCGGGCCATCTACGCGGCGCGCTCGGGGCCGAGATCATCCGTGTCGAGGACCTGGCACACGGGTGGAAGGCTTCCCGAATCGGCTGGGCGGCGGAGCGTCACGAGCTCGTCGGCGTGCATGCGGACGGCGCGGACTATCTCGGCTTCACGATCGTGGACGTGTCGGGCACGCCGCCGGTGTCGCGCTTCTTCGCCGCTCCTTGGGACAACGCGGTGCTCGACCTCACGATGCTCGGCGCGCACGGGCTCGCCGTGGCCCACACCGAGCACGACGACAAGAGCTTCCTGATCGACCTCGATCGGCGCATGGCAGAGACACGGCCGGAGGCCGGCGTCATCGCGTCGGCCTTCGACCCGGTGAACGACCGCATCCACGTGATCCAGCGGGGGAAGCGCACCGCGATCACGGGCGGGGACACCGCGGTACTCACGCTCGACCTCGACGACTACCTCGCTCAGCGCTGGAGCGAGGCCCGGCGCCACGAGCTCGCGACTCCCGAGGCGCCCACGGCCCTGGCAATGGACCCGCGCGACCCGGATCACCTCTACGTGCGCGGCGAGGGCGGCACGCGTGGCATCGCCGACATCGACCTCGCGAGCGGCGCGGCGCGTACGCTGGACTTGCCGCCGCCCCTCGGTGGTCTCGCCGTCGACGCGGCGCGCAGGCGCGCATACGTCACCAACGGAGCGCGCAGCTCGCTCTACGAGATCTCGCTCGACGGCTTCGACCTCGAACGAGAGGTGTGGCTCGGCGGCGTCCCCGGCACCCTGGACGTGCTGACGGGCACGGGCGCGATCGCCGTGGGCACGCGCATGACGGGCGAGCTGCTGGTCCTCGACCAAGACACGCTCGACGTCCACGTCCGGCTCAAGACCTGCTGGCGAAAGGACCCTGCCTTCCGAGCAGGCGCAGCGCTCTTTCTGGGCGAGATGCGCGAGCTTCGCTGGGACGAGCCGAGCCGCACGCTGTTCGTGGCCGACGTGTGCGGGCTGCGCCGCGTGCGCTTCCCCGCGGGCTGGCGGATCCGCGGAGCCGATCCGGAGACGAAGGCGCCAGCGGGAGGTCCCACGTGAGAAAGCTGCACATTCTCTGGGGTTGGATCTTCGCCGGCTCCTTCGCCGCCAGCGGCTTCTGGATGCAGCACGCCTTTCCGAGCGCCTGGCACGGCGACCGTGGCATGCGGATGTTCTATCGATCGGCCCACGTCTACATCCTGCTCGGCGCGCTCCTCAACTCGGTCCTCGGCGCCTATCTGCGCCCCGCCCGCACGCCCGTACGCCAGCGGGTCCAGCTCGCCGGGTCGGCGCTGGTCCTGATGTCGCCGGTGTTCTTCACCCTGGCGTTCTGGTTCGAGGCCGAGCCCGGCGGCATGAGCCGACCGCTCTCGGCAACGGGCCTCGCGGTCGCGATCTTCGGCGCGCTCGGCCATCTCTTCGCCACGCGCGAGCAAGGCCTGGGCCCACCCGCGGCGCTCGAAGGCGGCTGGACGCCGGCGCCTTCGAGCCCAGCGCCTGATGCCGCCGCGGGCGTCGCCGCACGGCCATCTCGGCCCGAGCCGGATCGAGTGCCGGAACGCGAGCCCCTGGTCGGGATCGAACAACGCATCGTGCAGGATTGGACCGCTTCGCGGACGGCGCTGGCGCGCGTGCGCGCGCGCCTCCGTGCGTGGGGCTGGCGCCGAGTCCTGGCCGTGGTCGTCGCGCTGGGCGCCGCGGTTCTGGGGCTCACCCGGGCGTCGCGGCGCCCGGCCGAGCTGCCTCGCGCCGTCGCCGAGGTCGAGGTCGAAAAGGTCCTGGCTCGCACCACGATCGCCGTCCAACCGGAGGAGCAGGCCGCCGTGCGCGAAGCCGCTCGGGCGGGACTGCGCTTCGCGCCGGTTCAGCTCGATGCCGTGATCGACCTCGAGACCAACCTGATGTGGGCCCCGCGCGACAACCGCAACGGCTCGAGCTGGGAGGAAGCGCGGCTGTTCGCGGAGTCGTACGAAGCTCGCGGCTACTCGGATTGGCGTCTTCCCACGATCGAGGAGCTGCTCGCCCTCTCGGAGGGGATGCGCACCGGAGGGCCCGAACCGGCGCCGGGCTCGCCCTCGGTGGACCCGACGCTGCCCGTGGGCTACGGCGTGCCGTGGTCGTCCGAGCAGCGCGGCACCGAGGCGGCGCGCGTCCACCTGAGCAGCGGCTCCGTCGGCTGGGTGCCGCAGACCAGCACCTCGCACAATCGCTCGCTCCCCGTGCGCGATGGCGGCGCCAGCCGTCCCCCGCCGGCCGAGGAGGTCCGCGCGGAGCGCGCGTTCGTACGCGAGGTCAGCGACCGACTCTTCGCCCCGCGCGACGCGCAGGAGCCGCGGCTGCGCGCGCCCCCCTGACGCCCTCGCCGTCGATCGCTGCGGGTGCCTGCGGCGACGCTCGCGCGTTGCGAGCGCTTCAGGCGGCTGGTTGCCGGAGCGCTTCGAGCTCGGGGCCGCGCACCTTGAGGCCGAGCACCATGAAGAGCATCCCGAGCGAGATGAAGATCGGGTTGCGCAGGAACGGCGCGGTCACGGAGACGCCGATCATGAGCGCGAAGTAGCCCACGAAGTAGGCCACGGCGAAGCGCGCGGGCCGCTGGAACCGCTTCCAGCGAGCGAAGTTGAGAAAGAACGTCTCGTAGTAGCCGCCGCCCCAGATGACCCACGTGAACAGGTAGTGAACGAACCCGATGTTGTCCATCTCGGGTCGCCACACCCACCAACCCGTGCGCGCGTTCAGGTATTCGAGCGCGACGCCGAGCGCGCAGTAGCCGAAGAGCGAGCCGCTCACCATGGGCCAGAAGCGACCGCGCCGGTTCGGCCAGCGCTTCCAGAGCTGCTCGGCGAAGCACACGCCCGCGTACGCGAACGTGGCCCGGATCGCCGGCAGGAAGAGCGCGAAGAAGCCGAAGTTCTTGTCGCCGTGCTGGAGCAGGTGCAGGTGCATGACGAACGAGAAGTCGCTGAGCTGGCGGCCGAGATCCATGGCGCCCTTGAAGCCGAAGAAGGAGAGCGCGAATCCGAAGAAGATCCGCGTCACGCGCCGTCCGCGCACCGCGAGCGAATGGGTGATCGCGGCGGCGAGCGCGGCGAGCGGTACCGCCAGGTACGCGGCTTGGGTGAGCGGCGACATGGGTCAGGGGTTGGATGGCGCAGCTGGATCCGTGTCGGCACCTCGGTCCCGGGGTGCCATCCCGTGGCTCGGGGCCGCGCCGCGAGCCGGCGTTCTCGATGCTCCGCTACGCCGTGCCGGTCGATTCACCGGTGTGGATCGTTCGATCCCGTTCGACCGATCGCTGACGCGGGACCTTCCCGCCCGCTGCCGTTCGGGCGCGACGGTCCAGCCGGCGGCTATGCGGGTTGGGCTCCGGTGGATTGGAACGTGTGTCGCCGCCAGCGGCTCACGCCGAACACGATCGCCGCCACGGCGAGCCAGGCGGGCAGCACCGTGCCGAACAAGTCACCACCCGGCGCGGCCGTGCGTATGGACTGCCCCAGGACGATCGCGCCGATGAGGGCGAGGAGGGCGCCGCGCCGCTGCGACGCCGTCGCGCGGGACAGGACCGCGCGCAGCGGCAGCGCTTCGTGTCGATAGAGCTGCCACGCGACCCACAGCAGGCCGAGCGCCACGAGCGTCGGAACGGTGGTGGCGCCGAGCCCGTCGTCGGCGGGCGGATGGGACGCGACGTAGCGGAGCACGAGGAGTGCGATGACGGCCGCGACCAAGCCGGTCGCCCGCTTGGGCGAGAGCTTGCGCGCCGATGCGCTCAACGGCAGGGCGAGCCCGCGCAGCACCCGCCACGCGATCACCAGGAGCGCGAGCGCCACGAGCGTCGGTCCGATGCTCGCGAACATCGCACCGTCCGCTGGCGGATGAGCGACGCCGTACCAGTGCGCGAGCCCGGCGCCGCCCGCCAGGCACGCCGCGGCAACGCGTCGCGCCGTGCTGTACACGGACGCACCGATGAACGGCAGCGGAAGCCCTCGGAAGACTCTCCATGCTGCCAGGCCCAGGACGATCGCGAACAGCGTCGGCCCGATGGTCGCGAACATGGCGTTGCTGGCGGGTGGGTGGGTCTCCGCGTATCGCCACACGCACAACGCCACCACGGCCATCCCCACGGCCAGGAGCGGCTGCGACTGCCGTTCGGTCATGATTCGATCCACATCGCGTCGGCCGGTTGCTCGCCCCGGCACGCTATCAACAGCCGCTCACGACCGCAACCGCGCTCTGGGTCCGCTCTTGGTCCGCTCGTGGTCTGGAGGGTGCTGACGGAGCGTGAGTCTTCGCACCGGTGACACGGCGGATGCACGTCCCGTCGGTGAGCCTTTCCAGGACGGACCTTCCCGGAGCGCCGGGTTCGATGTGCCGCATGGCTCGCCTTCCCGCGACGGCGAGCGGCAGGCGTCTCCTGGCCCGACCGCGTGGCGGGCTATGCTCGCGCTTCGTCGTCGCCAATCGAGCCGCAGATCCCACCATGACGCACGGCGAGCCGAGACGACCATGGGTGCGGCGGGCGTGCTGGATCGGCGTCGCCACCGTCGCGTTCCTGTATCTGCTGCTCACGGTTTCCTCGGTGGTGCTGCCGCGGCTCGAGTCGCCGTGCGGCCGGCTCACGCACGTTCCTCCCGGGCTCGACTCGCTGGCGACGAATCACGTTCGTCTCGACACCCGCACCGCGCGCGCGTGGCGCCAGCTCGATCTCGCGTACCGCGTGGAGCCCAACGAGGCGCTCGGGTTCGTGCTCGATCGCGTGGGGAACGACTACGTGCTGCTGCGAATCAGCCGTCTCGCGGCGCTCGAGTCCGGGTGGTTCGTCTATCG
The DNA here is from genome assembly GCA_046331705.1 of bacterium. Classification (GTDB taxonomy): domain Bacteria; phylum JADJOY01; class JADJOY01; order JADJOY01; family JADJOY01; genus JADJOY01. The sequence continues at coordinate 232,872 of JAXLQJ010000006.1, forward strand.
CGATCACGCGATCGTGGAGCGCCATCCGGTGTCGGATTTCCCCGTGCCGAGCGGACGGCTCGAGCTCGAGCGCGTGGGCGAGCGCATCGCGGTGGCGTTCGACGCGGGGCCGCGCCTCGGCATCGACTCGCCGCGCGTCGACGGTGCGTTCGAAGCGGTGATGTTCCCGCCCTCGAGCCCCGACCTCCATCGCCGCGTGACCCTCGGAGACGTGATGCTCGACGGCGGCGTCGCGCTGCGCGCGTTCGCCGGTTTCGAGCGAATCACCTCACCGGCGACGCTCGCGGTGGTCGCGCTGGTGCTGGTGGCGGCGGGTCGGCGAATGCTGCGCGCCGCGGCGCGCCGCTCGTTGCGCTACCAGGCCGAGCACGAGCCGCTCGCCATCGCGTTGGTGCTGGGAAGCCTCACGCTGCTCTTCGTGGGGCTCAGCCAGGTGCCGCGCGTCGAGCTGCTCATGAGCTTCACGGACGAGGAGCGGCGCGTGTTTCGCGCGTTCACGACGGTGATCGTGCTGCTGAGCTGGGCGTTCCTGGCGCTGCGCGATCGGGTGCTGCGCCGGTTCGCGCGGTTGCGCGGGCGCGGTCCGCTGCGCCCCTTCGCGGCGCCGCTGCTGCACGTGCTCTTCATCGTGGTGTGCGTGGTGCTGCTCGCGGTGCTGTTCGACCGGATCCAGATCCGGGTCGAGCCCCGCGACGAGCTCGCGCGTCCCTCCGCCGAGCGCGCACCGCGGATCGCGTGCCTGGGCGGATCGAGCACCCGCGGCTACCCGTTTCCCGAGCGCTGGGGCGCGGCGTACCCGATGGTGCTCGAGAAGCAGCTGCGGGCACGGGGGCGAGACGCGATCGTGTGGAACCTGGGGGTGGAGTCGGCGACCCTCGATTACCTGATGGAGCGCTTCGATCGCTGGCTGACGCCGCTCGCCCCGACGCACCTGGTGCTCAACAACGTCGCCAACAACGCGTTCGGCGACCCGGGCCCGTTTCGGGACGGTCTCGATCGCTTGGTGCGCATGGCGCGCGCACGCGGCTTGGACGTGATCCTGGTCAAGGAACCGATGCTGGAGGTCGTCTACCACGCCGGGCGGTGGGCGAGTGTCGGGCCCTTCTACCCGATCCTCGACGAGGTGGCCGCCCAGGACGGCGCGGTCGTGCTCGATCCGGTCCCGCGCATGGTCGAGCTCCGCGACGAGCTGCTGTTCATGGACGACGTCCACCTGACGCCTCAGGGCCATCGTCGCATGGCGGAAGCGCTGCTCTCCGTGTTGGCGCCGGCCGGCCCTTCTTGACGCTCGTCGCGCCGGCGTAAGACGATTCGGATCACCCCCGGATGCGTTTGCCGCGCGGACCCCGTGCTCGCTTGGTCCGCTCAGTTCCGCTTGGCGGCATGGAGGGAAGTCGATGGAAAGCGATCGAGCCAACGCGCCTCAACCGGGAGTCTCGGCCGAGTCGGTGGTGTCCAGGGCGCTCACGTGGCTGGTCTCGTGGTCGGCGAGCAAGCTGCAACGCGTCGGACTCTGCATCGCCGCGATCGCCTCGGCGTGGTTCATCACGTTCCCGGCGGGCCAGCCGCAGCGCATCCCGGAGATGATCGTGGCGTGCACGTTGGCGGCGACGTTGATCTGGATCGGCCGTCCGCCCTACGGTGTCGCCACCCAATTCCTCGCCACGGTGCTGGTCGGGTTCGCCGCGTACATCCTCTCGCAGGTAGCGCTTCGATCCGCCTGGCGTGCCGACCCGTTCGGCCCGCTCTTCGGGGTACTGCTGCTGCCGGTGGGTGCATGGCTCTTCCTGGCGCGGCCTTCGCTCACGGTGGCGCGGCTCTTGGCATTGCCGGCGATCATCGCGGCCGTGTTCCTGATCTGGTACGAGATGACCTACACTAGCCACCGCGGGCTCATGTTCGAATCGAACGCGATGTCGTTGCTGGGGCTCGCGTTCCTCGCGCTCGGCGTGTGGCTGTGGCGACTGCGCAGCGGTCCGCTGGCGCGGCGCACTAGCCCGTATTGAGCGGATCGCCAGGCTCGTTCACTCGCGCTCGCGACGGACGCGCGCCGCCGTCCGAGCGGCGGCGACCGGCCGGCGGCGGCTCCCCGGAGATCCATGGGCGCGCCCGAGCGTTCTCGACCCGAGCCGGACGGCGACGTCGCGGCCGTGGCCGCGCCGCGCCTCACGCGGCTGGCGCGGGCCATCAGCAGGAGGGTGCCGAGCCGAGCGTCCGTAGCGCGGACGCTCAAGTTCCTCGGGATCGCCATGGTGGTGCTGGCGTTCGACTTCGGCGCCGAAGCGCTCTGGCCGTATCCGCTGCACCACGACATCGGACCCGACACCGTGCGCGTCGCGCCGTCCTTCCGGCGCTTCGATGGCGATACGCACGGGCTCGCGAAGATCCGCTTCCATCTACGCCCCAACCAGCGCACCCGCGCGGTGAACGTCTTCTTCGGCCTCGACAGCGAGCTGGTGGGCGCCACCTTCGATCACCTGTTCGTGAGCGCCATCCCCGGAGTGCCGAGCGCGGTCCAGCGTTTCCAGCAGGGCCGGCTGGTCGAGCGCATCGACCTCCCCGAAGTGCCGCTCGATCCGCGGCTGCTGCGGGTCGGCGTGCGGCTCGAGCACGATCAGCTGGTGCTGGTGCGCGACGGAGTCCCGTCGCCGCCGGTGCCGCTGGCGGTGAACGGGCGCACGCTCTCGCTGTCGCTCTATCCCTCCTACCCCGCTGCGCGCTACCGGGCCGACTACGACCGGCTCGAGAAGCTGCGCATCGAGATCCAGCGCGACGGCGAGCGCTCGGTGTATCGCGGCTTCGGGACGTGGACGGGCTGGTGGGGCCGGTGCGTGCTGTTGCTGGCGCTGGTGTCGTTCTTGTGGTGGCGCTCGGTCGAGTCGCGGCGTTGGCGCATCGGGCTGATCGCCATCCCCTGCGTGGTCTTCGGCGTGCCGTTGACCTTGGTGCTCGGCTCCGCGGTGCGCGGTCCGTGGTCGGGCGGGGACGAGCAGTACTTCGACGCCAAGGAGTTCAACGTCGATCGGTTTCTCGCCAAGCGCGAGCAGGGCGTGACCTGGTCGCCTGGCGACGTGACGGTGCTGAGCTTCGGCGGCTCGACCACCGAGGGCTCGCCCTACGATCGGCCCACGGATGCGTACGACTATCCCCACCGCCTGGAGGCGGCGCTGCGGGACTCGCCGGAGCTCGGAGACCACCACCCGGTGGTGATGAACCTGGGGCGCGTCGGCGTGTCGTTCCACTCGATCGTGCGCGTGATGGACAAGCTGCTACCCCGGGTGCGGCCGCGCGTGGTGACGCTTTCCTCCGTCTACAACAACGCGTTCGGCTTCAACGTGATCGGTCTCTTGGCGCACGTCACCGGTCATCCGGGCGCGGACGTCTCCACGTTCTCGGGGAACCTCGAATCGTTCGAGCACGCGCTCGTCTGCATCGACTCGCTCACTCGCGGCAACGGGGGCATCCCGTTGTGGATCGAGGAATTCGTCGACGTCCACTACTTCGGCGATCGCGACATCCTCGCGCCGTACCACGAGCTGCTGGCGCGAGTGGCGGCGGAGCGCGGCGTCGACGTGGTGCGCATGCAGGACGACGTCACGAGCAATCCCAACCGTCTGACGTTCTTCGAGTACGTCCACCCTTCGAGCCTCGGCTACCAGTGGATGGCGGATCGGCTCGCCGCGTGGTTCCTCGCCCATCGTGATGCGGTGCTGGCGCCGACGCCCGTCGCGCCGCCGGTGCGCGCGGCGGAGATCGAAGCGTGCCGTGAGTTCTTGTGAGCGCGGCGCGCGCCCGGCGCGTCAGGGCTGGACGGGAAGCGAGAGCAATCCGCCTTCACCCGCCGCCACCAGCAAGCGATCGCGGTAGCGCGCGGTGCCCATCGCCCAGCCGGAAACGGGGTAGGTGTGCACGATCGCCGGCGGCGAGCCGCCGGGCGCCAGCTGCACCACGCCCGCCGGTCCGGCGCTCACCCACACGGCGTCCTGGCTCGGCACGATCTGGAACACGGTGCCGCCGACGTGCTGCACCCACAGGAGCGGCGGATCGGTCGGCGAGGCCTCGATGTCGTAGGCGCGCAGGTCACCCTGGGGCGTGCCCGCGTAGAGCACGCCGCGGTGAACCGCGATCGCCGTCGCCACCGGGCCGATCTTGAGCGGTCCGAGGGTTGCCCACTTGAGGACGCCCACGCGCCGCGGCGGGTCCTCGTCGGCCCGGAACACGGCGACACCCTCGCCCACGGTGCCGACGTAGGCGTACGGCCCGAAACCTTCGACCTCGAGCGTGTAGCCGCCGGAGAAGGTCTCGCCGCGGACCTCGAAGCCCTGCGCCGTGTGCTCCAGCACGCCGAAACCGACCTGTGAGTTGGCGAGGTAGACGTACTTCCCGACCACGTCGACGTCCCAGGCGTGGCCGCCGCGATCGGCGGCCTCGATGAACTCCGGCATGCCTCCTTCGACCGGCCGCGTGATGAGCAGCCAGCCGAGGACGTCGGCGATCCAGAGCTGATCGCCGACCACCAGGAGGCCGCGCGCCAGGCCCTCGGTCTTGCGCACGCCGATCAGCGACGGCTTCGCGGGGTCCGACAGCGAGAACACGTGCAGTCCGCCCGCGCCCGCGGTGGCGTAGGCCTGGTCGCCGATGACGCGCACGCGATGGAAATAGGGCTTGGGGACCATCGAGTAGGCGACCGGCGGGACGCCGGGCTCACGGCCGTCGAGCACGAACACGCCGCGCGGGCCGAACGCGAACGGCACCAGCCCCGGATCGTCGAAGCGCACTCCCGCCGGCGGCGGCCGCGGCGCCGCGGCGACGTCGAGCGCCGCGATCCAGCGCGGCTCGAGCGGATTCGAGACGTCGGCGACGCGCACCGGTGTCCCTTCGGAGGCGGCGTAGGCGCGATCGCCGGCGACCGCCACCCAATCGCAGAAATCGATGCCCTCCCATTGCTTCACGAGCTTCGGCTCGCGCGGGTTGCTCACGTCGGCGGTCAGCAGCCCGCGCGCGCCGTGCGAGAGGAACGCATAGTGGCCCTTGATCGCCACGTGTCGCGGCATCGGGTCGGTGGGCTTCGGCTTCGCCTGGTAGGGCACGTCCAGCACGCCCATCAATGCGGGATTGGCGGGGTCGGCGAGGTCGAAGATCATGAGCTTCTCGCTGCCCACGGCGTAGGCGCGATCGCCCTCGACCACGATCTGCGCGTAGCTCTCGCCCTTGGCGATCTGGCGCACGAACTCGGGCGGGCCGGGCTCGCGCATCCGGTACACGGCGAGGCCGCCGTGCTCCTTGAACGCGAGGTAGAGGTAGCCCTTGCCCATGGCGATCGAGAGCGCGTAGCCGAGCCCGCGATGACGGTCGATCTCGCGCATGTGGCCCGGCTCGGAGACGTCGATGGTCACCAACCCCTCGTAACCCGCCGCGGCGTAGACGCGGTTGCCGTGGGAGAGCCCGGCGTGGGTCGAGTTGCCGACGTTGATCGTGGACGCGATCGAGAGCCGACCTTCGGCGTCGGCGCGCAGCTCCACGATCGAGAACCCCATGCCCGCCGCGTAGCCGCCGGGGATGGGAGTGGCGAAGCGGCAGATCTGTCCCCACAGCACCGCGATACGGTCCTGCTGGGTCAGCCAATTCCACGCCTTCTGCAGGTTGCGCTGCATCCACACGAAGCCATGGGTCTCGCTGGGCTTCGCGTTGTCCGCCGCACGGCCGGCGCCGGGCACCACCAACGCGAGCGCGAGCGCGCTCGCAACGACGAGCGCCTGCAGCGCACGGCGGCGCGCGCGGGGCGCCGTCTGCGCGGATCGTGGCGCCGAGTCGCGGTTGGGATCGAGCATCGGGGCGATCGGGCGACGGGGACTCGATCCCGACCGCCCGCCAGCGGTCTCGCGCGTGCGCGGGCAGGCGCATCGCGAGCCGTGCCGCGGGCGGCCCGAGGACGAGCGCGACTATAGTGCTCCGGTTCGTGCCGCTCCAAACGTGCTTTGACGTGCCGGAACGAGAGCGGGCACAATGCCGTCCCGCCTCCCACCGCGCTTCTCGATCGAACTCGGCCAGCCGGCGCCACGGAACCCGCGCTTGCCCCCGACGATCGTCCTCGTCAACCCACCGGGTCGTCGGCTCTACCAGCGCGACTGGTACGACGGCTGCGTCGCCAAGGGGCATTACCTCTGGCCGCCGCTCAACCTGCTGGTGCAGAGCGGCTTCCTGGCGCGGGTCGCGCGCGTCCACGTCGTCGACGGCATGGCGGAGCGGCTCACCCACGAGCAGGCGCTCGAACGGGTCGCGTCGCACGCGCCCGACGTGGTGGTGCTGCTGACCGGATCGGCGAGCTGGGAGGAAGACCTGAGCTTCGCCCGCGAGGCGCGGCGTCGCACCGGCGCGCGGCTGGTCGGCCACGGCGACGCGTTCACGTTCGAGCCGCGTCAGGCGCTCGAGCGCTGGCCGTTCGTGGATGCCGCGTTCTACGACTTCACGTCGCCCGGCCTCGCCGAGTGGGTCGCGAGCGGGCGCGGGTCGGAGCTTCGCTTCCCGGACGTCATGCACCGCGGCGCGCCTGCCACGACGAGCAACGCATCCGACGCGATCGTGGAAGGACCGTGGCGGCGCGCCAAGGATGAGCTCGATTACCCGCTGCCGCGCCACGAGCTCTTCCCGCTCGCGCGCTATCGCATGCCGTTCGGGCCCGTCGAGCCGCTCAGCGCGATGCTCACGAACTACGGCTGCCCGCACACCTGCGAGTTCTGCAACAAGCCAAGCCTCGGCTTCCGGCTGCGCCCGCTGGATGCCGTCTCGGAAGAGCTCGCGGCGCTGGCGTCGCTCGGCATCGAGCGGCTCTTCGTCGCGGACATGACCTTCAACGTGTCGCGCGCCCGCGTGCACGAGGTGTGCGAGCGCTTCGCCCGCGCCCCGGCGCGCTTTCGCTTCAGCGCCTACGCGCGGCCGGATGGCTTCGACGTCGAGCAGGCGCGCGTGATGAAGCGCGCCGGCGCCATCGCCATCCACTTCGGCGTGGAGAGCGGCGACGAGCGGGTGCTGGCGGACAACGGAAAGCCCATGAGCGTGGCGCGCGTCGAGGACGCGTTTCGCGCCTGTCGTCGCGAGGGCATCCTCGCGGGCGCGCATTTCCTGCTCGGCCTGCCGGGCGAGACTCGCGAGGGCCTCGAACGGACGGTGTCGCTGGCGCGCAACCTCGAGCCCGACTTCGCCGCCGTGAACCTGGTGATGCCGCGCATGGGCACGCGGCTTCGCGCGCGGCTCGGCACCGCCCTCGACGGGACGTTCACCACGCTCGATTCCTCGGGCCGGTCGCAGCCGGTCGCCACCTCGCCCGTGCGTCCGCGCGAGCTCGAACGGGGTCGGCGACGGCTGATGCGCGCGCTCTATTTCCACCCGCGCTCGGTGGCGCGGCAGGTGGGGCGGCTGCGCACCTGGGCCGAGGCCGCCAACCTGCTGCGCAACGGCTACACGGTGCTGCGCAGCTACGCCACGTGAGCCGAAGCGAGGACCAGCGCAGATGCGCGTGCTGATGGCGATCCCACCCTCGCGTCTCGTGTACTCGAGCGTGGGGCCGGACCTCGGGCTGCTCTACGCCGTGCGGGCGCTCAAGAACGCCGGGCACGCGGTGCGCGTCGTCGATGGCCTGCTCGATCCGTCGCTCGATCTGGTGCGGGAGATCGACGCCTTCGGCGCGGACGCGGTGGGAATCAAGTCGTTCAGCAAGGACATGGTCGCGAGCGGCGCCCTGCTCGCGCGGGTGAAGGAAGCGCGGCCGCACGTGCTCACGCTGGTCGGCGGGCCGCACACCTCGGGCGAGCCGGTGGGAACGCTCGATCATTTCCCGGGGATCGACTACGTGTTCCGCGGCGAGTCGGAAGTCGGCCTACCCAAGCTGCTCACGGTCCTCGACGAGGATCCGGCGCCGCCGCCGGAGGTGCTCGCGGGGATCGAAGGCCTGGGCTGGCGGAAGGAAGGCCGGGGCGTCGCCAACTGCGCCCACTATCCCGCCGACCTCGACGCGCTCGGATTGCCGGCCTGGGAGGACATGCCGCCCGATCGCTATCCGCGCGACTACAACAACAAGCCGGTGGTCCCGGTGATCACCACGCGCGGTTGCCCGTACTCGTGTACGTATTGCGCCGGCCACCTGAACACCGGGAAGAAGCTTCGCCATCACTCGATGGACTACCTCGTCGAGATGCTGCGGAACCTGTGGACCACCTACCGGGTCCCGTACTTCAGCATCTGGGACGACAACTTCACGCTCCACCAACGGTTCGCGCGCGAGTTCTGCGAGGCCTACCTGCGAAGCGGGCTGCCGATGACCTGGGGATGTCCCAACGGCGTCCGCATCGACACGCTCGATCGCGAGCTGCTGGTGCTCATGGAGCGCGCCGGATGCCGCGTGCTGCGCGTCGCCGTCGAAGCCGGCACGCAGCACATCATGGATCACATGAAGCGCGAGCTCGACATGGAGGAGATCCGCGACAAGCTCCGGCTGGTGAAGGAGTGCACGCGGATGGAGGTCCACGGGTTCTTCATCATCGGCTACCCGGAAGAGACGCGCTCCGACGTGCTCGCCACGCTTCGCTTCTCGCGCGAGCTGCCGCTCGACCAGGCGGCGTTCTTCCTCTACACGCCCCATCCGGGGACGCTCTACTGGGATCGCGTCGCCCACGACGAGATCACCGGGCTCACGACCTTCGACTACGACCGGCCGTCGATCCCGCTCGCGGACGTGGATCTCGAGGGGCTGAAAGCGCTGCAACGCAAGGCCTATCTCGGCTTCTACTTGCGCCCGCGCATCCTCACGCGAAACGCCGCGGTGCTGCTCAACCCGACGAACCTGCCCACGCTCGCGCGGCGGGTGTGGTCCGCCGCCGTCGGTAGCTGAGTCGCGAGCGACCCGACGCGCCGAGCGTCAAGCAGCGGTCGGCGCCGTCGCGCTCGCGCGCCGGGGCGGCGGAGGCGGGCCGGGACGTCCGGCACGGGCGGGAGCGCGGCGACCGAGCAGGCGGGGCGCGCCGTAGCTCAGGTAGCGCCGCAGGCTGCGCCGCAGCTCGACGGTGTTCTTGGCGCGGCGATCGAGGAGGGCGCCGAGGTTCATCAGCGCCTGGTTGAGGAACATCGATCCCGGCAGCCAGCGCACCACGCGGTGCGACGCGAGCCGGTCGATCCAGCCGCGCGGCAAGAGCACCGCGAGCACCAGCAAGAGCTGGTAGCGGGCGGCCGCGGCGTCGAAGGTGTCGCCGCCCCACATGAAGGGGCGCAGCGTCTCGCCGCGGTTGATGCGCGCCACGTCCGCGGCATCGAGGACGCCGTCCCGGATGGCGAAGTCCACCATCTCGACTCCGGGCAGGAACGACAGGAAGAAGTTGTTGATGCGGCTCGGCGGGTGGCGGTTCAGGAACCGCGCGAGCTCGAGCCAGGTATCCGCTTGCTCGCCCGGCAGGCCGAACATGAGGTCCGAGGTGACGCGGATGCCGTGGTCGCCGAGCGCGTCCAGGATGCGCGCCGTCCGCTCGTTGCGCTCGTTGCGCAAGAGCAGGTTGCGACGGATCTCCTCGTCGAAGCTCTGCAGCCCGACCTCGACCTCGACGCAGCCTGCGGCCGCGAGCGCTTCGATGAGCCGTTCGTCGGCGATCCGTGGATCGATCAGCGCCCAGAAGGGGAGACGGATCTCGCGCGCATAGGCGGCGAGCAACTCGAACGTCTGCGCGCGCTCGACGCCGAACACGTCGTCCACGAAGCGCACGAAGCGTACGCCGCGAACGTCGCGCGCCCAGCGCAGCTCGGCCAGCACGTCGTCGTTGTCGCGCTGCCAGACCGCGCGGCGCTCGTAGAGTCGATTCAAGAGGTTGTGGAAGCAGAAGCTACAGCGGTACGGGCAACCGCGGCCGATCGCGGTCACGTAGTCGGCGTCGAAGAGCGAGCTCACCTCGCCGTAGAGGTCCTTGTCGGGCCACGGCAGCGTCGCGGCGCCCTCGAAGGGCTCGCGCATCTCGGCGTGCTCGGTGTGGCCGCCGCGGCCTCGCCACCACAGGTTGGCGATGCCCGCCGGGTCGCGTCCCGCGGCGAGCGCCTCGCAGAGCTCGAGCATCGGTAGCTCGCCGTAGCCCTTCACGGCGAAGCTCACCTCGGGCAGCTCCATCGTCTCGGGCGTCGCGCTGGTCACGTGGGAGCCACCGACGACCAACGGCGTGCCCGGCAATCGTGCCTGCACCCGTCCGGCGATGGCGCGGGTGAATCCCAGATCGCAGGTCATGACGCTCGCCGCGAGCAGGTCGGGCTGCCACGCGACGATGTCGTCGACCAGGAAGTCGTCGTACGCGAAGCGCCGCGCCAGCCGCGGCAGGAAGAAGAGCTCGTCGGCGAAGAGCCGCGGCTCGAGGAAGAGCCGCACCTGGTGTCCGGCGCGCTTCAGCACCGCGGACAGGTACTCGATCCCCAGCAGCTCGTAGCCGCGCTGGACGAAGGCGATCTTCATGCGCTTCGCGGCTCTCGTCCGCCCGCGGGCACGAGCGGGGATTCGGCGGCGCGCGGCGCGAGGCCGATCCAGCGCTGCACCCGGCGGGTCACGTAGTGGCGGTAGCGAGCCTGGACGTGGCGGCTGTAGAGGTCGTTCTTGGGCTGGCGCGTCAGGTAGCTGAGCCCGTAGTGGGCCGCGTAGGTGAAGAAGTGGCCGAGATAGGGCAGGTACGCGTAGAGGCGGCGCTCGATCATCGTCTCGATCACGCGCGCGGGCAGGAAGTTCATGAGGAACACCTGCATCTGGAACTGCTCGGCGAGGCGGCTCTCGCCCCAGCCGCCGCGGATCAGCCCCTTCACGCCGTCCCCTGCGGCGATGCGCTCCGCGTGCGCGGCGTCGATGAACCCTTCGCGCGTCGCGTACCGATAGATGTCGGTGTTCGGGAAGATGTCCATCCAGAACGTGTTGACGCGGGTGGGGTTCGCCTCGAGGAAGAATCGCACCATGTCGCGGAGCTCGTCCTCGCTCTGTCCCGGGACGTTCAAGATGTAGTCGGTGCTGACCCGCAAGCCGCGCTCGCGAAAGAGGCGGATGGTGCGCGCGACGTCGGCGGTGTCCTCGGTGCGCTGGATCACCTCGGCGCGCACCCGGGGGTCGAGGGTCTGGACCCCCATCTCCACCTCGGCGCAGCCGGCGCGGGCGAGCGAGTCGGCCACCTCGGGGGTGACGCTGTCCGGGGTCACGAAGCACCAGAACGGAATCCCCACGGCGCGCGGGTACTTGTCGGCGAACTCGGCGAGCCAGGCGGGGTTGAAGCTGAACGTGTCGTCGCTGAAGCGGATCATGCAGGGCTCGACGTTCGCCTTGGCCCATTTGAGCTCGGCGATGACGTCGTCGACGGGCCGCCGCCGGTAAAACCGCCCGCCGCCCACGCCGTAGAGATTGCGGTAGACGTGCGGATAGCAATACGAGCAGCTGTGGATGCAGCCGCGCGAGGTGACGGTGAAGTAGCCGATGCGGAAGAAGTCGTGCTGGTCGTAGTAGAGGTCCTTGAGCGGCCAGCCGAAGCGGGCGACGTCGGTCTCGAGCGGAGCGAGCGCGTTGCGATGCGTCTCGCCGGTCTGGGGATCGAGCCACACCACGTTCGGTGCGCCGCGCAGGTCCTCGCCGGCGGCGATGCGATCGGCCATCGCGAGGAACGCCCACTCGCCCTCGCCGACCACCACCGCGTCGATGCCGGTGCGCCGGATGGTCTCGACGGGCGCCGAGGACGGATGGTTGCCCCCGAAGACGATGGGCGCCGAGGTGCGCGCGCGCACTCGTGCCACGAGATCGGTGGCCCAATCCATGTTGCGCGACAGCACCGAGAACGCCACCAGGTCCGGCTCGAACCCCGCGATCCGGTCGGCGACCTCGTCGCCGTGGTGGAAGAGTCGCGCCAGCCAGGGGCTGCCGAGGAACGAGTCGTTGAAGAGCTGCGGATCGTAGGCGAGCGCCACCTCGTGCCCGCCCTCGCGAAGCACGCGCCCCAGGAACTCGACCGACAGGTACTCGAACGCGGGCGCGACCAGCATCACGCGTGCCCGCGGGCTTCCGCGTCCGCGCGGGAACCGAGGCGTGCTCGCGCGCGGCTCGCTCGCAGCGAGCGTGGTCACGTGGGCACCGGGCGAAGCCCCGCCCACGCCACGCGCGCGAGCTTGCCGGCGATGTAGCCGATCCTTCCCAGCACGATCCGCAACTGTCCCAGGTGCTTGAGCTCGCTCGCGATGCCGAGGAGGATGTGGGCGCGCAGGTAGAACGACAGGAACGCCTTCAAGTCGTAGCGCCGCAGGTCCTTCGCTGGAATCTGTCCGGGCACGTCGATGACGTTGAGCACACCCATGCGCTCGTAGTCGGCGGGGGCGAGGCCGCTCGCGGCGAGCGCCCGCTCGTTCGGCTCCGCGCCGGGCCACGGCATGTAGGTGAGGAACGAGCAGAAGCTGAGCGGCAGCGCCTGAACCATGCGGATGGTCGCGTCGATCTCCTCCGGCGTCTCGCCGGGGTAGCCGAGCATCACGAG
>JAXLQJ010000007.1:0-225432 GCA_046331705.1 bacterium
GCTCGCGGGCCGCCGCCGCCATCCGTGCCCGCAGCTCGGGCTCGCGCACCACCCGCGCCACGGCCTCCACCAGCTCGCGGTCGCTCGCGGCGAGCAGCCCGTCGCGCTCGTGGGTCACGAGCTCGGGCGTGCCCCCCGTCGCGAACGCCACCACCGGCGTGCCCAACGCGCCCGCCTCCAGGAGCAACCGGCTCAGCGGCTCGGGCCATCGCGACGGCAGCACCAGCGCCCGCGCGTGGGCGATCCAGCCGAGAGCTTCGTCGTTCGGCACCTCGCCGAGCCGCACGAGTGGCGCGCCCGCGCTGCTCGCCGCGTCGATCGCGCCCGCGAGCGGCCCGTCGCCGAGGACCACGAGCTGGCCGCCCGAGGGCAGCGCGCGCGCGATCTGCGCCAGCAGATCGGCGCCCTTCTCGCGATTGAGCTTGCCCGCGAACACGACGTAGGGCCCGTCCGGCGCCGCTGGCGGGCGCGGCCGGGCGTCGACGGGCCGCGGCGGCAGGTTCGCGAGGACCTCGATGGGCGCACGCACGCCCGCCGCCCGCAACGCTTCGGCGACGTAGCGACTGACCGCGATCACCCGCCCGAAGCCGTCGAGGGCATGCGTTCGTCGCCGCGTGGCCCAGAGCCCGATCGGCACGGCGGGAGCCAGCGCCCAGCCCGCCCTTCCGTAGCGGTCGGCGAAGCAGCTCGCCAGGGCGAGCGGCGAGCAGCCCGGGCAGATCGCTCCCGCGGTGAAGCGCGTGGTGCGCAGGCAGATCGGCGCGTAATCGCGCACCGTCGCGACGCGCCCGATGCCCGCTCGCCTTCCCGCGCGCGCGACGGCAGCGAAGTTCGACCCCTGCTGCGCGTGCAGGACGTCCGGCCGCGCGGTCGCCACGTGCGCCGCGATCGCCCGTTCGAGCGCGCGGTCGCGCACCAGCGCCCGGTGGAGATCGCGCAGCGCGGGCACGGCGAGCTCGGGTACCTCGAGGCGCTGCACGGAGATCCCGTCCACGTCGTCTTCGCGGATGCGCGGCCGGCGTCCCACGACCCGATGCAGGACCCCGACCTCGGCACCGGCCTCGCGCAGGCCGCGGGCGAGCGCCGCGACGCTATGACCGCTTCCGCCGCAGCGCGGCGGAAACGAATCGGTGATCAGGAGCACTCGCACGCGGGGATCGCCGCTCGGCGCGGCGCTGCTCACATCGAGCGACGGTACTGTCCGCCGACGCCGTAGAGCACCTGCGAGATCTGTCCGAGACTCGCGACCTTCACGGTCTCCATGAGCTCGGCGAAGACGTTGCCGCCTTCGAGCGCCACCTTCCGCAGGCGATCCAGCGCGGCGCGCGCCCGATCGCGGTGGCGGTCCTGGAACGCAGCCAGCTCGCGCACCTGGCTCGCCTTCTCCTCGTCCGAGGACCGGATCAGCTCGCGTACGCCGCCCACCGCGGACTCGCGATCGGGATGGAGGAACGTGTTCACGCCCACGATCGGCAGCTCGCCCGAGTGCTTGAGCGTCTCGTAGTGCAGGCTCTCGTCCTGGATGCGGCCGCGCTGGTACATCGCCTCCATCGCGCCGAGCACGCCGCCGCGATCGCTGAGCCGCTCGAACTCGGCGAGCACCGCTTCTTCCACCCGGTCGGTCAGCTCCTCGATGAAGAACGAGCCCTGCAGCGGGTTCTCGTTCTTGGCCCACCCCAGCTCACGATTGATGATGAGCTGGATGGCCAGCGCGCGGCGGACCGATTCCTCGGTGGGCGTGGTGACGGCCTCGTCGTACGCGTTCGTGTGCAGGCTCTGACAGTTGTCGAAGATCGCGTAGAGCGCCTGCAGCGTCGTGCGGATGTCGTTGAAGTCGACCTCCTGCGCGTGCAGGCTCCGGCCGCTGGTCTGGATGTGGTACTTGAGCATCTGCGAGCGCTCGTTGGCGCCGTAGCGCTCGCGCATCGCCACCGCCCAGATGCGGCGCGCCACCCGGCCCAGCACCGCGTATTCCGCGTCCAATCCGTTCGAGAAGAAGAACGAGAGATTGGGCGCGAAGTCGTCCACCGCGAGGCCGCGCGCCCGGTAGTACTCGACGTAGGTGAAGCCGTTGGCCAGCGTGAACGCGAGCTGGGTGATGGGGTTCGCGCCAGCCTCCGCCATGTGGTAGCCGCTGATCGAGACGCTGTAGAAGTTCCGCACGTCGTTCTCGACGAAGTACTGCTGCACGTCGCCCATCAGCTTGAGGGCGAAGTCGGTCGAGAAGATGCAGGTGTTCTGAGCCTGGTCTTCCTTGAGGATGTCCGCCTGCACCGTGCCCCGCACCTGCGCGAGGACGCGGCAGCGGATCTCCTGGTACTCCGCGCGCGGCAGAACGCGATCTCCGCTCGTGCCGAGGAGCGCGAGACCGCTACCGTCGTGCCCAGCGGGTAGCTCGCCGCGATAGGTCGGCGGCTCGCCACCGGCCTCCGCGCGGGCCGCGGCGATGGCGGCCTCCAGCCGGCCGGTCTCGCGGAGCCGCTTCTCCACCGCCTGATCGATGGCGGTGTTGAGGAACATCGCGAGGATCGCGGGCGCCGGCCCGTTGATGGTCATCGAGACGCTCGATTTGGGCGACACCAGGTCGAAGCCCGAGTAGAGCCGCTTGGCGTCGTCGAGCGTGCACACGCTGACCCCGCTGTTGCCGATCTTGCCCCAGATGTCGGGGCGCTCGGCGGGGTCGTCGCCGTAGAGCGTCACCGAGTCGAAGGCCGTCGAGAGCCGCACCGCGGGCAGGCCACGGCTCACGTAGTGGAAGCGACGGTTGGTGCGCTCGGCGGTCCCCTCGCCGGCGAACATGCGGGTCGGGTCTTCTTCGGCGCGCTTGAACGGGAAGACGCCGGCGGTGAACGGGAAGCGGCCGGGCACGTTCTCGATGCCGAGCCAGCGCGCGAGCGGCCCCAGCGACTCGCCGCGCGGCAACGATACCTTCGGCACGCGGCTGCCCGAGAGCGTTCGGTAGTCGTTGCGGATGGTGACCGCCTTGCCGCGGACGGTGAACGTCGAGACGTCGGCGGCGTAGCTCTCGCGAAGCGAGCCCAGCTCGGCGATCTCGCGCTTGAGGCGCGGGTCGACGCTCTCGGTCAGCTCGGTGTAGCGACGCTCCAGCTCGAGCACGACCGGATCGCGGTTCGACGCGTCCGTCGCGCTCGCGGGCAGCGCGGCGAGCGGGGAGCTGGGCGGCGACTCGCCGAGCTCGGCGAGCGCGACACCGAGGGCCTCGGCGCGTCCCACGATCTTCGCCTGGCGCTCGACGCTCGCACGATAGTCCCGGCAGGTCTCGGCGATCTCGGCCAGGTAGCGCACGCGGGCGTCGGGGACCACGGTGAGCGTGACGCCGCTGCGCAGCGGCGGCTCGCCCGGGTTCCAGTCGCCGGCGCCGATCTCGTCGACCTTGCGCATCAGCGCCACGAAGAGCTTGTCGACGCCGGCGTCGCCGAATCGGCTCGCGATGGTGGAGAAGACCGGCATGTCCTCGGGAGCGAGGCTGGTGAGCCCGCGCACCCGACGCAGCTGCCGCCGCACCTCGCGCAAGGCGTCGGAGGCACCGCGTCGATCGGCCTTGTTGATGACCACCAGATCCGCGAGCTCGAGCATGTCGATCTTCTCGAGCTGCGAGGGCGCGCCGTACTCGGGCGTCATCACGTAGAGCGAGAGATCGGAGAGATCGACGACCTCGCTGTCGCCCTGCCCGATTCCCGCGGTCTCGAGGAGGATCAGATCGAAGCCGCTGGCGCGCAGCGCGAGCAGCGCGTCGCTCACCGCCGCGGAGGTGGCGAGATTCGCGCGGCGCGTGGCCATCGAGCGCATGAAGACGCGCCCGCCGCGGGCGGCGTTCATGCGAATGCGGTCGCCAAGCAGCGCGCCGCCGGTACGGCGATGGGTGGGATCGACCGACAGCACGGCCACCGTACGCTCGGGGAAGCGATCGAGGATCCGCCGCAGCAGCTCGTCGGTCAGCGACGACTTGCCTGCCCCGCCGGTACCGGTGATGCCGAGGATCGGCGCCACGCTCGCGGGAAGGCGCGCACGCAGCTCGTCGCGAAGCGCGGCCAGCCGCTCGGCGGTGGCGCTCGACGGGTCAGCGGTCCCCGCCTCCTCGAGCGCGCTGACGAAGCGCGCCAGCGTGCCCGGGTCGCGCGTGGCGAGCCCCGCGGGCACGCTCTCGGGAAGCGCCGGCGCGCCGCGCGCCACGTGGCTCAGCATGTCGCGGATCATCCCGACCAACCCGAGGCGGCGTCCGTCCTCGACCGAGTAGACGTGCGCGACTCCCGCGCGGTGCAACGCCTCGATCTCCTCCTCCACGATCACGCCGCCGCCGCCGCCGAAGACCCGGATGGAGCCGGCGCCGCGCTGCCGCAGCATCTCCACCATGTACGTGAAGAACTCGACGTGGCCGCCTTGGTACGACGACACCGCGATGCCGTGGGCATCCTCTTGGATCGCCGCCTCGACGATCTCTTCCACCGAGCGGTTGTGGCCGAGGTGGATCACCTCCGCTCCCTCCTGCTGGAGGATGCGGCGCATGATGTTGATCGAAGCGTCGTGGCCGTCGAAGAGCGAGGCCGCGGTGACGAACCTCGGGCGCTGCGCCACGCCGGCGGAGGCCGTGGAAGCCGCCGGGGAACGATCGGATGCTGTGCTGGGCGGGTTCATGACCCGATTATGGCCGCGCTCCGCGAAGCCCGGGAAGCAACCGCCGAGGCGCGACCTCGACCGCGCGTCAGCCGGGCTTGCGCGCCTCGACGAGCCAGCACGCCGAGGGCGCCACCACTCCCTCCGGCGAGGCGAAGGGAACCAGCGCCTCGCGCATCGCCGCGCGCGCCGCGGCGGCCTGCTCCGCCGGCGCGTCGCTCACGAGCTTCGCCATCGGCCCTGCCGCGGTCATGAAGTCGACCACCGCGTCGACGTCGCTGCCCCCGCCGAAGCGAAACGGCATGCGCAGATCCTCGATTCGGGGCGGCGCGAAGCCGGCCTGAACGAGCAGGCTCTCGACTCGATCGCCGGCGCCGAGGGAGAACGGTCCCGGCGCGTCCGGCGCAGGCGGCTTGGGGATCTCGATGACGCTCGCCACCGCCGCCATGAGGCGCGCGAACCAGGGGTTCACCTCGCGCCCCTGCCACGCGAGGAACACGAATCGCCCGCCGGGGCGCAGCGCGTGCGCCAGGTTGCGAAACGCCGCCGCGGGCTCGACGAAGAACATCACGCCGAAGCGCGAGCACATGGCGTCGAACCGTCCCGCCGCGTACGGATACGTCTGGGCGTCGGCGTGCTCGAAGCGAAGGTGCGCGATCCCGGCGCCGCGCGCTGCGGCGATGGCGAGCATCGGCTGGGAGATGTCCACTCCCAACACCTCGCCGCGGGGGCCCACGCGACCCGCCAGCTCGAGCGAGGTCGTGCCGCAGCCGCAGCCGACGTCGACGATGCGCTCGCCCGACGCTGGCGCCAGGCGCTCCACCAATCGCTCGCTGAAGGGGGCGAGCTGCCGATCGAGCTCCTCGCGGTGCTCGACCCAGCGGGGTCCTGCTTCCTCGTTCCAGTGACGGGCTTGCTCGTGGCTCGGATCGGGTGTCGTCATGACCGGCGAGCGTAACAGCGTCGCTCGGAATTCGAGCGCCCGCGGCGCACCTCGCGGCGCGTTGTCTGGACCGGGGGTCCCTGCTAGCTTCGCGACACAGCGCGTTATCCGTCGTTCCATCGTCGTTCGTCGCGTTTCGCCGCGGAGGAGAAACACCCCGTGAGCCCGACCGATCTCGTGGTGCGTCCGCTGTTCGCGGAGTTCCCGCCACCCACCGAAGGCGACTGGCGTGAAGCAGCGCGCGCCGAGCTGGGTGGCAAGACCGTCGAAGAGAAGCTCGGCGACAGGAAGCTCGACGGCATCCCGATCCAGCCGATCTACACCCGCAGCGCCGAGGCCGGCCTGCCGCACCTCGGCAGCCGTCCGGGCTCGGCGCCGTTCGTGCGGGGCGGCCGCGGCGAGCCGGGCCCCTGGGCGGTTCGCGTGGACGTCGATGAGGCGCGCCCCGCCCAAGCGGCCGCGCGAGTGGCCGCCGAGCTGGACGGCGGCGCGACGGAGATCGCCGTGCTCGCCGATCGCGCGGCGCGCGGCGAGCTCGATCCGCACGATGCCCGCAGCAGGGGCGCGGTCGGCGAGGACGGCGTGTCGATCGCCACGTGCGCCGATCTCGATGCCATCGTGGCCGTGCTCGATCCGAGCGCGCACGCGCTGGTGATCGCCACCGGCGCGGCACCGCTCGGCCTCGCGGCGCGCGCGATCGCCAGCCTGGGCACCCGCTCGGCGTCGCTCGATTCGCTCACCGTCGCCGCCGATCCGCTCGGCGCGCTCGCGGCGAGCGGAACGAGCCACGCGCCACTCGACGCCGCTTACGGCGAGCTCGCCGCGCTGGCGCGCTGGGCGGCGCGCCACGGCTCGGCTCTTCGCGTCGCCGTCGCATCGGGTGCGCCCTACCACGACGCGGGAGCGTCCGTGGACCAGGAGTTGGGCCTCGCGGTCGCGGCCGCGGTCGAGTACCTGCGGGCGCTCGTCGACCGCGGCGTGCCCGCGCCCGAGGCCGCGCGGCGGATCGCGTTCTCGTTTCCGGTGGGAACGCGACTCTTCCTCGAGGCCGCCAAGCTGCGTGCCGCGCGACTCGTGTGGGGACAGGTACTGGCGGCGTTCGACTGCGAGGCGGCCGCCGCCCGAGTTCGCATCCACGCAACCACCTCGCGCCGCAGCGAGACCGAGTTCGATCCGTGGGTGAACATGATCCGCGGCACCGTGGAGGCGTTCGCGGCGGTCGTGGGCGGCGCGGACAGCGTGTCGGTCGCGCCCTTCGATCACGCCCTGCGGCCGAGCGACGGCCACTCGCAACGGGTGGCGCGCAACACCCACGCGTTGCTGCGCGACGAAAGCCACCTCGCCAAGGTGCAAGATCCCGGCGGCGGCTCGTATTTCGTCGAAAGCCTCACGGACGCGATCGCGCGCAAGGCGTGGGGCGTGCTGCAGCAGATCGAGAAGGAAGGCGGCCTGGCGGCGGCGTTGGCGAGCGGTCGAGCCCAAGCGCTGGTGGTTGCGCGCAGCGGCGAACGGCGCGCGGCGGCGAGCAAGCGACTCGAACCGCTCATCGGCGTCTCCAAGTTTCCGAATCTCGGGGAGCAGCGGCCGGCGCGCTCGCCCTGCGATCGCAAGGCGCTGCGCGAGGAGCGGATCGCCGACCTGTCGCGACAGCGAGCCGCGCTCGACGCGGACCGGCTCGTCGCGGCCTTGGCCGCGCTGGCCGCGGAGCGCGATCCGGTGGCGCGGGTCGAGAAAGCCATCGCCGCCGCGGCGAGCGGCGCGACCCTCGGCTAGCTGCGCGGCGCGCGCTGCACCGACGCCGCGTCCGGCCCCTCCATCGAGGCGCTCGTGGCGGAGCGCGCCGCCGCCGGTTTCGAGCGGCTGCGGCGTGCGTCGGAAGCGGTCCTCGCACGAACCGGCGAACGACCGCGCGTGCTCGCCGCCGCCACCGACGCGGGCAAGCGCGCCAAGGCCAAGCTCGGCTTCGCCCGCGAGGTGCTGGAAGTGGCCGGCCTTAAGGTGGTGACCCGGGATGGCCTCGGAGATGGCGCCGCCATCGCGGCGGCGTATGCCGAGGCGGCGGCGCAAGCGGTCGCGCTCTCGCCCGCCGACGACCTGGACGGCGACCGAGTGGTGGCGCTCCTCGACGCGATCGGCGCGGCGCTGGGCGCGGTGCCGATCGCCCTCGTCGGCAAGGTCCAGGCCGGCGCCACGAGCCACGCGCGCATCGAGTCGCTGCCCCGGCTGCATGCCGGCGCCAACCTGGTCGAGGCACTCGCTTCCCTCGAACGCGCGATGGGGGTGTCGTCATGAGCCGGACCCAGCCCAAGCCGCATCCCGATCTCGCCAGCCTCGACTACGCGCCCCGAGTGGCGCCCGCCGCCGCCTCGCCCGCGGTGGCGAGCGATCCCTGGCACACCGCCGAGGAGATCGCGGTGAAGGCGCTCTATACCGAGGGCGACCGCGCCGGGCTCGAGCACCTCGACTACCTCTCGGGCCTCGCGCCGTTCCTGCGCGGCCCCTACGCGACGATGTATCTGGAACGGCCGTGGACGATCCGCCAGTACGCCGGCTTCTCCACCGCCGAGGAATCGAACGCGTTCTATCGCCGCAATCTCGCCGCCGGGCAGAAGGGGCTCAGCGTCGCCTTCGACCTCCCCACCCACCGCGGCTACGACTCCGACCACCCGCGGGTGATCGGAGACGTGGGCAAGGCGGGAGTGGCGATCGACTCGATCCTCGACATGAAGATCCTGTTCGATCAGATCCCGCTCGGCGAGATGTCGGTGTCGATGACCATGAACGGCGCGGTCATCCCGATCCTGGCCAACTACATCGTCGCGGCCGAGGAGCAAGGAGTGGCCACCTCCCAGCTCACCGGCACGATCCAGAACGACATCCTCAAGGAGTTCATGGTCCGCAACACGTACATCTATCCGCCCGAGCCTTCGATGCGGATCATCGCGGACATCTTTTCCTACACCGCCGAGCACATGCCGAAGTTCAACTCGATCTCGATCTCCGGCTACCACATGCAAGAGGCCGGCGCCTCCGCGGATCTGGAGCTCGCCTACACGCTCGCCGACGGTCTGGAATACCTGCGCACCGGTCTCGCCACGGGCTTGAAGGTCGACGAGTTCGCGCCGCGGCTCTCGTTCTTCTGGGCCATCGGCATGAACTTCTTCATGGAAGTGGCGAAGATGCGCGCCGCGCGGCTCTTGTGGGCGAAGATCGTCCAGCAGTTCCAGCCCAAGAACCCGCGCAGCCTGTCCCTGCGCACCCATTGCCAGACCAGCGGCTGGAGCCTCACCGAGCAGGACCCGTACAACAACGTGGTGCGCACCACCATCGAGGCGATGGCCGCCGCCCTCGGCCACACCCAGTCGCTCCACACCAATGCCCTCGACGAGGCCATCGCGCTGCCCACCGATTTCTCGGCGCGCATCGCCCGCAACACCCAGCTGGTGCTCCAGGAGGAGACGGATTTCACCAAGACCGTGGATCCGTGGGGCGGGAGCTACTACGTCGAGAAGCTCACCCACGACCTCGCCCACCGTGCGTGGGACCTGATCCAGGAGGTCGAGAAGCTCGGTGGGATGGCCAAGGCGATCGAGGACGGCTTGCCCAAGATGCGGATCGAGGAGGCGGCGGCCCGCAAGCAGGCGCGCATCGACGCCGGGCTCGACGTGATCGTGGGCGTCAACCGCTACCCGGCGAAGGACGACGTCCCGCTCGACATCCTGGAGATCGACAACTCGGCGGTGCGCGAGGCCCAAGTCGCGCGCCTCGCCAAGCTGCGCGCCGAGCGCGACTCCGCGAAGGTGGACGCGGCGCTGAACGCCATCACGCGCGCTGCCGAGACGAAGAGCGATAATCTCCTCGCGCTGGCCGTCGACGCCGCCCGCGCCCGCGCCAGCGTGGGCGAGATCTCGCTGGCGATGGAGAAGGTCTACGGCCGGCACGAGGCGACCTTGCGCGTGATCTCGGGTGTCTACCGCGCCGAAGCGCAGAGCACGGACGCGTTCCAGCGGGTGCGCGAGAAGGCTGCGCGCTTCGAGCGCGAGCACGGCCGCCGGCCGCGCATCCTGGTCGCCAAGATGGGACAGGACGGTCACGATCGCGGCCAGAAGGTGATCGCCACCGCGTTCGCCGATCTGGGCTTCGACGTGGACCTGGGGCCGCTCTTCCAGACCCCCGAGGAGACCGCGCGCCAAGCCATCGAGAGCGACGTCCACCTCGTCGGCGTGAGCTCCCAGGCCGGTGGGCACCGCACGCTGGTGCCGGCGCTCATCGACGAGCTCGCCAAGCACGGGCGCGAGGACATCGGCGTGGTGGCGGGAGGCGTGATTCCGGCCAAGGACTATGCCGCGCTCGAGAAGGCGGGAGTCGTGGCGATCTTCGGGCCCGGCACCGCGATCCCGGCGGCGGCGGAGGCGTTGCTCGACGAGGTCGAGAAGCGACTCGCCGGCGGCTCGGCGTAGCCCGCTCCACCGCAAAGCTTCGCGGCCGCGCGGTCGCGCGAACGAGACGGACCGCCGCCGCGAGACACTTCCATGACACCCGATCGCCGGCCCAACGCCGAGACCGAGAACCCGCGATGACGCTCGTTCATCCTCGAACCCACGTGCGATGGCGCGCAGCCGCCCTCGCGATCCTGATGCCTTGGGCTCTGGGCGTCGTCGTCGCCGACGTCGCTAGCGCCGAGCCGGTGGTGCCGGTGACCTCGGTCTTCAGCTCGCCACCGAGTCCGGTGGGCGCCGGGGCGCGCGCGACGGGGCTGGGCTCGGCGTTCATCGGCCTGGCGGACGACGCCACCGCAGCGTCCTGGAACCCCGGAGGCCTCACTCAACTCCAGCGGCCGGAGATGTCCGTGGTCGCTCGTGCGACCACTCAGCTCGACCGGATCGGCGCGGGCGAGCGCACGGCGGTGGTGAACGACATCGAGACGCGGTTCACGGCCCAGGGCGAAACCGACTCCGTCGCCGACGCCTCGCTCGACTACCTGAGCGCCGCGATCCCGCTCTCGCTCTCCGGCCGGAACGTGGTGCTCTCGCTCAATTACCAGCAACTCTACGCATTCCAGGGCGATTACCACTTCCACTCGGGTTCGCTCGACGCGCAGACGACGGCCACGGTGGACACGCACCTGGTGCAGAGGGGAACCGTCGATGGGATCACCGCCGCCGGTGCGATCGAACCCATCGCCGGCCTGTCGATCGGGATCGCGCTCAACTTCCTTCGCGACGGGCTGAGCCACCCCTTCGCCTGGCGCCAGTACTACGCGGATTCGGGTTCGCTGGTCTTCTCGGACGGAAGCGAGCCGGTGGTCTTCGACTCCCAGTCGCGAGTCACCTACAAGAACTTCACGGGCTACAACACCTCGTTCGGGGCGCTCTGGCAGGTGGGCGGAGGCGTGGCGCTCGGTGCGGTGTACAAGATGGGATTTCGCGCCCATTCCGAGCGCGTCCTCGAGTTCCTACCGAGCGGCGACAAGTTTCGCGACGGGCCGCGCTTCGATTTCCCGCCGGCGTACGGAGCGGGCATGAGCTGGCGCCCGACCGACGCCTTCACCGTTTCCACGGACTTCACGTTCGTCGATTGGGGACAGTTCCGATCCATCGACGCCTCGGGCGCGGAGACACTGGTCACCGGCGACCGCGCGACCGAGCACTCGACGGACGGCGTGTTCACCGAGCGCTTGGGAGCGGAGTACGTCTGGACGATCTCGTCGACACGCGTCGCGGCGCGAGGCGGCGTGTTTCACGACCCGGAGCCATCACGCGGCGCGCCCCATTCGTTCTACGGCGGCAGCGTCGGGCTGGGCGTGACCTTGTCACGCATGAGCATCGATCTCGCCTACCAAGGCCGCTTCGGTCTGGACGTCGAGAGCAGCACGGTGGCGACGCAGTTCATCCAGATCCCCGAAGTGCAGACGGACAAGGTGCAACACACCTTCTATCTCTCGATCGTCGAGTATTGGTGACGGGCGGACGCGGTTCTCGTGCTGGGCAGACCGTCACTCGCTCGCGAATCGGGAGCGAGTGACGGCGAACCACGGGAGTCGCGGCGGCGCGACCGTCACGGATAGTTGCAGGTGCTCGCCGAGCCGCTGCAGGTGCAGTTCTTCACCGACCCGCCGGGCAGGCCCTGGATCGTGACCGGGCCGGTGCTGGTGTCGCAGTTGTACTTGCCACCCGACACGTTGACGGTCGGACCGGGATTGCAGTCGATCTGCGTATAGGCGCCCGTCACGCTCCCCGAGAGCCTGCAGAAGGACATCCCGCCGCACTCCTCGTCGGTGCGGCACTTCGCCCCCTGTGCGCAAGTGCCATCGCAGAACCAGGCACAGCAGCCGCTGACCATGGCCAGCGCGACGACCAGCGCCGCAGCGTATACACCTCGTCTCATGTTCTCCTCCTCTGGTGAGGGGTTGGGATTTCGGGTGTCGGGCCCACCTCGGCTGCGGGACGGCGGGACGAAGATTGCTCGACGCGCCTCACGGTGCGATCGCGAGCCCCTTTCCCACGTCCATCTCGGCAAGCGCCGGCAGCGGCTCGGCGCTCGACTCGATCAACTGCCGAAGCTCGTTGCCCCGCAGACCGGACAGGTCGGCGTGGAGCGCAGCGATGCCGGTGACGAAGCCGGCGGCCGCGCTGGTCTCGGGAATGAGCGTGTGGGTCCGTCCCCTGTCGCGCGTGGTCGCCGTGTACACGTCCTCTCCTGGCCCGCCGACGCTGACCCGGCCATCGGGATTCAAGCTCGCATTCGAGGTGCGCCACACGTCGAGGTTCCGCCCGAGCGCGCCCACCGCCACGATCGACGGGCAGTTGGCGGGGCCGCTGACGGGGAGGACGACGTCCGGGCGCTCGGACCGATTGCCTGCAGCCGCGATGAGCAGCGCTCCTCGAGCAAGCGCCTTCTCGCCGATGGCGTTCCAGCTGGGCGAGTAGCTCTCTCCCACGTCCACTGGCCATGCCCAGGTGATGCAGATCAAGTCACAGCGTTGCGGCTCGGCGAGCGCCCATTCGATTCCGGCCTTGAGCCCTCCCTCCGCGAGCTGGCCGTCGTCCGTCACGGCCTTCCACACGTGCAGCTCCGCTTCGTACGCGATGCCGTACTGGATCCCTTCGGCGCTCACGCGATTTCCGCACGCGAGCGCGGCGATGCTCGTGCCGTGCCCGTGACCGTCGTGGCTCACGCGACCCGGCGGCAGCACGACGTCGCGATGAGTGAAATCCGGGTGCTCGCGATCGATGCCCGTGTCGAGCACAGCCACCCGCACGTGGCGTCCGCTGGCGTGGGAGCGCAGGACGCCCGTTCGCTCCGGCCACCATTCGAGCCACTCGCGGGAAGGTGCGCCCTGCGGGACCGGCTCCGGTGGGGCGATGTACGCGATGCGCTCCGCCTCGACGGCCAACACGCCGCTCTGACCGTCGCAGCAGGCTCGCAGGGGCTCGGTCTGCTCGGGTGTCGCCCGCAGGACCGCGATGCCGAGCTTCTGCAGGACGAAACCGTCCTCGGCTGCGCCTTCGTCGACCGCACACCCCGGGAAGTCGCCCGAGAACGAGAGCCGGCTGAGGCCGGCTCGGTTCGCGATGGTCTTCAACGCGTCGTCGAGACGGCGCCCATCCAGGGCCACGATCCATCGCGGTCGATCGTCCACCGTCGGCTCCCGAGCGCGCGAGGCGTATCCCGGGAGCCGCGGACGGCCGGTCGATCCCGGGAGACACGCGTCCCGTACGATGTGGAGTTATACCACGCTAACCAGGCTGCTGCCGTGCGCTGCGGGTGACCTTGGCGGGCTCGTTCCTCGCGATGCGGTCCCACCGAAAGCGCGATTCCCCTCGCGGGTGGCTTCCTGGGTCTTCTGCCCGTCAGGAAGTATGTTGCCGCCTCGTTGCCGGCCTCCACGGGATCGTCCGGAGGCGCCCGCAACCCGCCAGCTGGCGCGGAGAGCGATGACCGATCCCGTCTTCCTCGCCTCGATCCGGTCGATCTCGTGAGCGTGTCTCGGGTCGCGTCGCCGGAGCGAGCGGAGCTGGTGAAGCGCGCGCTCACGCTCGACGATTACGTCGCTGGCGTGCGAGCCGGCGAACGCGTGACGCTGGCGCGCGCCATCACGCTGGTCGAGAGCACCGCGGTGGCCCACACCCGGCTCGCGCACCAGCTGCTGGAACGGTTGAGCAGCCACACCGGCGGCGCGCGGCGCATCGGCATCACGGGCCCGCCCGGCGCCGGCAAGAGCACCCTCATCGATTCGCTCGGGACCCGGCTCACCGTCGCGGGGCATCGGGTCGCCGTGCTGGCCGTGGATCCCACCAGTGGCCGCACCGGCGGCAGCTTGCTCGGCGACAAGACGCGGATGAGCCGCCTCTCCGTCGATCCGAACGCGTTCATCCGGCCCTCTCCCACCGCGGGGACGCTGGGCGGTGTCGCGCGCAAGACCCGCGAGAGCATCCTGCTCTGCGAGGCCGCCGGCTACGACGTGGTGCTCGTGGAAACCGTCGGCGTGGGGCAGTCCGAGACCGCCGTGCATTCGATGGTCGATTGCTTCCTGGTATTGCTCCTCGCCGGCAGCGGCGACGAGCTGCAAGGGCTCAAGAAGGGCATCATCGAGCTCGCCGATCTGATCGCGATCACCAAGGCGGATGGCGACAACCAGTCGCGCGCCGAGCGCACCCGGGTCGATTACCAACGTGCCCTCGAATACCTGACGGCGAGCGAGGACGGCTGGAAAGTGCCGGTCCTCACGATCTCGTCGAAGACCGGCGACGGCGTCGAGGCGCTGTGGCGAACCGTCGAGTCCCATCGCGCAGCGGGCCTCGCGAACGGTTCCTTCGCCAGCCGTCGCAGCGCGCAGGCGCGCGACTGGATGCGCTCGCTCCTCGACGAGCAGCTGCGCGCGCGCTTCCTGGCGCAGCCCGGGATCGCGGAGCGGCTTCGCGAGCTCGAGGCCCAGGTCACGGGGGGCGAGCTCGCGCCGGAGATCGCCGTGGAGCGCTTGCTGATGACGTCGGAAGCGGGCTGAGCCGCCGCACCAGCCATGTGGTCGTTCCGCCGCCCCTCGACGGACGCCGTCGCGGCGGCCATCGTCGATCAGGCTTCCCGCCCGTTTTCGTATCCGGAGGTCGGGGCGTCTCGCGACGGCTCGCCGACGGGCTACGACCTGGATCACAACCGGGCGCTGCTCGGCCACGGGGAACCGGCCTTTCGCGCCGCGTGCGACGCGTTGCGCCGCTGGCGCATGTTCCCGGCGCCGTGGGCGCTGATCCAGCCAGCCGAGACCCCCATCGAGGAAGGACGCGTGGTGGCGATGCTCGCGCACGCGCTCGGCCTGTGGTGGCTCAACACCTGCCGGATCGTGTACGTGCTCGACGAGGCTGCGCCCGTTCGGCGCTTCGGCTTCGCCTACGGCACGTTGCCGCGCCACGTCGAGCGGGGCGAGGAGCGCTTCAGCGTCGAGTGGCTCGCCGACGACTCGGTCTGGTACGACATCCGCGCATTCTCGCGGCCGCGCTACTGGGCCACCCGCCTCGGATACCCGGTCGCGCGCGCGCTGCAACGGCGCTTCGTGCGGGATTCGAAGGCGGCCATGCACGCGGCCGTCGCCGAAGCGTTCGTGAAGTGGTGAAGCCGAGAGGGGTGGCGGCGGCGCTCGGCGTGCTCGTCTGGTGCGGTCTGGTCGCAGGGCATGCCGCCGACTCGGGAGCGTGGCCGCGTGCGCTGGTCGCGTTCGCGGCGCTCGTGATCGTGCCGCTCGGACTCGCTCTCGACGGTCGCCGCGGGCCCGGGCCCGCGGTCCTGCTCGCCGCGGCGGCAGCGCTCGCCGTTTCCGCGCGCGTCGAGGCCGGCGGGATCGCGGGGACACTGGCCGTTCCCTGGCTCGCCGCGACCGTCTCCCTCGCGCTCGGGGAGGTCCGTGACGCGTGGGCGCGCCGTGGCAGCGGCAACACCTGGGGCGACGATGCGGCCCGGGCGGCTCGCCTCTTCCTGCCCATCGGTGCGATGTGGGCGTTCGCCGATCGCCTCGGCTGGACGCCGTTCGGTTTCGACGCGAGCACCGTGATCCTCACCGCCGCTCACTTCCACTACGCCGGGTTCGCGCTGCCGCTCGCCGCGAGCAGCGCCGCGCGAGCGCGGCCGAGCACCCGCGGCGATCTCGCGTGTGCTGGGGTGATCACCGGCGTGCCGCTGGTGGCCCTCGGCATCTCCGCCACCCACGCGGGTCTCGGCGCGGCGCTCGAAACGGGGGCGGTGGCGCTGCTCGCCGCATCGGCGCTGGGCGTCGCCACGCTCCACGCGGCGAGCGCGCGCGACGCGCGGCTGCCGATCCTGGCGCGCGCTCTGTTGAGCCTCGCCGCGGGCGCGCTCGCTCTCGGCACGACGCTCGCGCTGCTCTACGGTCTGCGGGCGCTGGTGCCGGGTGTCGCCTTCGAGCTCGACTTCATGTGGACCACCCACGGCTCGATCCAGGCCTTCGGTTTCGCCTTGCCGGCGATGCTGGGATGGTGGGTCGCGTTGCTGCGGCCACACGCGGGGAGCTAGCGTCAGCGCGTCCTCGCTCGACCTCGGAGATCGCCGATGAAGCGCCGTGCTGGGCCTGAAACGAGCGCATCGAGAATCGAGCCTTGCTGGCCGATGCGACGAGTGGCACGCGCCAGGGCCACACCGCCAGTGCAACGAGACGACTCGCGGGTGGGGCGCCACGACCACGGCGCTGCTCGTGGGGCTGCGCTGCGGAGCCCCCCGAAGCAACGTCGCCTCACCCGGGGCTGGTGGCTCGTCGCCGCGCTCGCGCTCGCGACCCAGGGGTACGCCGCGGATGGTTCCGCAACCCCGCTACGCGCGCCGGAGCGCATCGCCAAGGCGGGCGTGTTGCGGGTCGCCGTCGACGCCACCTACCCGCCGATGGAATTCGAGGGACCGGACGGCAAGCCGACGGGTTTCGACGTGGACCTCGCTACCGCGCTGGCCAGTCGCCTCGACGTTCGCGCCGAGCTGGTGGTGATGAACTGGGACGGCATCCTCGCCGGTCTCTCCTCGCAGCGCTACGACGTGATCCTCTCCTCGATGAACGTGACGCCCGAGCGCAAGCAGGTGGCGGACTTCGTGGAGTATCTGCAGATGGCGCAGGTCTTCGTGACCAAGCCCGGCGGCAAGGTGGGCTCGACTGCCGAGCTCGCCGGGAGGTCGGTTGCCGTGCAGGCGGACACCACCTCGCACTCGGCGGTGCAGAAGGCGCAGGCCGAGGGGGTGAGGATCAAGCAGATCAAGGCATTCCCGCTCGCCACCCAGGCATTCCAGGCGCTCAAGGCCGGGCAAGCCGAGGTGATCGTCATCGACGAACCGGTGGCGCGCTACTACGCGAAGCAAGACCCGGCGAGCTTCACCGTCACGGGCCAAGCGCTCACGCCGGAGCCGGTTGGCATCGCGATCCGGAAGAGCGACCCGGATCTGGTGCGCGCGCTCACCGAGGCCGTCGCCGCGGTGAAGGCGGACGGCACGTTCGAGCGGCTGTCGAGGCAGTGGTTCGGGACGGTGCTCGGGGCCCCCTGAGCCTCGGCCGAGCTTCCGCTCTCTTCCCGACGCCGCGCGCCGAGTCCACGCGGATGACCGACTCGCCCGACTTCTGGACCTTCTCGACCCAGGTCGTGCTGCCGCGAATCGGCGCCGGCTTCTGGCTGACCGCCGAGCTGACGGTGCTGGCCGGCGTGATGGGGCTCGTCCTCGGCTTGGCGCTGGCGCTCGCGCGGCTGTCGCGGCTCGCGCCCGTTCGGAACCTGGCGCGCGCCTACATCGCGCTCTTCCGCGGCACGCCACTGCTGCTCCAGATCTCGTTCACGTATTTCGCGTTGCCGCCGCTCGTGGGCGTCACGCTCGATTCGTTCCCCGCGGGGGTGCTCGCGCTCGGGCTCAACGCCGGCGCCTACTTCGCCGAGATCCTGCGCGCCGCGATCGAGTCCATCGACCGCGGCCAGATGGAGGCGGCGCGCGCCCTCGGCATGAGCCGGGCGCTGGCGATGCGGCGGATCATCCTGCCGCAGACCTATCGCCGGCTGATCCCGCCCATCGTGAACGAGCTGGCGGCGCTCTCGAAGGACACCTCGCTGGTCTCGGTGATCTCGCTCAGCGAAGCGCTCTACGCGACCCAGCGGCTCGCGGCGGCGTATCTGCGTCCCTGGGAGGTCTACGGCTGGGCGGCGCTCGGTTACTTGACGATCGTGCTGGTGCTGGGAGGGGTCGCCGCGCGGCTCGAGGCGCGCCTGGGGGCGCGCGAATCGTGAGCGAGCCGATCCTGCGCCTCGACGGAGTGAGCAAGCGCTTCGGTGCCCACGAGGTGCTCAGCGACGTCGATCTCGCGGTGGCGCGCGGCGAGGTGGTGGCGATCATCGGCCCGAGCGGTTCCGGCAAGTCGACGCTGCTTCGTTGCATCAACCACCTCGAGCGGCCGACCCGCGGTCACGTGTGGTTCGACGGCGAGGCCATCGGCGAGCGCGAGGTGGACGGGCGCTGGATCCCCCGGCCCGAGCGCGAGATCGACGCCCAGCGGCGCCGCATCGGCATGGTCTTCCAACGCTTTCATCTCTTCCCCCACAAGACCGCGCTCGCCAACGTCGTCGAGGCGCCGGTGCGTGTGAAAGGGGAACCGGTCGCCGCCGCCACCGAAGCCGCGCTCACGTTGCTGGAACGAGTGGGGCTTGCCGACAAGCGCGACGAGTACCCCCCGCGGCTATCGGGCGGGCAGCAGCAGCGCGTGGCCATCGCGCGAGCGCTCGCGATGCAGCCCGACCTGATGCTCTTCGACGAAGCCACCTCGGCGCTCGATCCCGAGCTGGTCGGTGAGGTTCTCGAGGTGATGCGCGACCTGGCGCACAGCTCGATGACGATGCTCGTCGTCACCCACGAGATGGGCTTCGCCCGCGAGGTGGCTCACCGCGTGGTGGTGCTCGAAGCCGGGCGCAAGGTCGAGGAAGGATCCGCCGAGCAGGTCTTCACGGCGCCGGCGCAGCCGGTCACGCAGCGCTTCTTGCGACGGGTCCTCGAGCGCCGGTGAGCGCCGCCGGCGGGCGACGGGAGACGGCCCGGGACCTTCGAGCCCAGCGCTTGCGATCGGCAGGGCTCCCGCGCGGCCTCTCGTCCGGCGCTCATTTCCGTCCGGAGTTTCGGCGCGAGGTCACCCGCGTCAGCTCGCCGGATTGGATCAAGGCTGCGAGGGTCCGCTCGATCTCCTGGCCAAAGATCACCGCGGCCGCCTCCAGCGCCTTCGGGCGAATGGCCGCCACCGCGCGCCCGATGTCGTCAGGGGTCTCCGCGCGTCCGAAGCCGCGGCCCGCGTGCTCGACCAGGTAGTGGACCACCTCCTGGGCGGCGCGGGCGGTGTGCTTGCGGATGAGATCGGCCGCGTTCGACGCGACCTCGAGGTCGACGCCCGCCGCATCCAGCTCGAGGGCCAGCTTGAGCAACGCGGAGCTGCGCACCAGGAACGCGCCGTGCTCGCGCTCCACCACGCCGAGTCGCACCAGATCGCTCACCAGCCCGGGCCGATCGCGCCCCACCAGCTCGCGCAGCTCGTCCTCGCTCATCAGCCGCGGCGCGTCGTTGGCCCACGGGCGCGAGAGCTGCTCCTCGACCCCGAGCCACTCGCCGAGCTCGAGGTCGCCGCGATCCATCCGCGCCACCAGATCGCGGATCGCGCGAATCGTGAGGCCGCGGTCCTGAAGATCGGCGATCAGCTTGAGGCGCTCGACGTGGGTGTCGCTGTAGTACGCCGTGCGCCCGCGCATGCTCGGCCGCGGCAACGCACCCTTGGCTTGATAGAACCGGATCGTGCGGCTCGGAACGCGGGTGTGCGCTGCGAGCTCGTCGATGGTGTACTCGGCCGCGGCGGGCGTGGGCTCCGCCGCGGGCGGTTCCGGCTCCTCGA
This sequence comes from bacterium, assembly GCA_046331705.1. Taxonomy (GTDB): domain Bacteria; phylum JADJOY01; class JADJOY01; order JADJOY01; family JADJOY01; genus JADJOY01. The sequence goes on from JAXLQJ010000007.1 coordinate 19,482, forward strand.
TCTTGGTCTTCGACTTGGCCATGACCGCATTATCGTCGACAACCGCGAGGGCGTTCACGCCGCCCCGAGCGCGACGTCGGCCGCGGCGAACGGCTGCGCGGCGCGGTCCGGGTGGCTGAGACGCGCGATCTGTCGCAGCGCCTTGGCGAGGGTGCGTCCCCAGGTATCCGTCTTGTAGCGGATGCCGTGGCGCTCGCACGCGGCGCGCACCTTGGGCGCGATCTCGCGGAGGCGATTGGTCGGAAAGCGCGGGAAGAGATGGTGCTCGATCTGCAGATCGAGGGCACCGCAGAGCATGGAGATCGGCAGCGGCACCTCGAAGTTGTTCGCGGACTCGACCTGCATCGCGTACCAGGCGCCTTGGCCGCGCGGGCGCGTGCCGTCCGGGTAGCTCGCGACGTCCTCGCCAACGTGGCCGCAGTAGATCGTCACCGCCGAGTACACGTCTCGCGCCGTGGCCGCGAGCCAGTTCCCCAGCATCACCTTCCAGAAGAACGGCCCGGCGAGCAGCGGAAAGAACGCGTACTCCTTCAGGTAGTGCGGGAGGTACTTGCGCAGCGCCCGGCGGTGGGCGGTGAGCGCGGTCTTCCACGAGCGATCCGGCAGGAAGTCCATGCCGTCGGCGCGATCGTTGCCGAAGTAGAAGTCGTTGAGCCCGGTGAAGTGCAGGTTCATCAGGAACCCGAAGTTGGGCCACAGGAAGAACACCGTGAAGGGAAGCTGGGCGCGATGGTGTGCCCGAAACGGCGTGTGCTCGGTGAGCCGGACGGGTCCGAAGTGGATGTCGGGGTCCTTGCCGGCGATGTTCGTGTACGGGTGATGACGACGATTGTGGCCCTCGTCCCAGGACTCCTCGTCGATCGGGACGTCCCAGCGGAAGCCCTTCGACTGGAAGCGCTCGGCGCCAGGGAGCCCGTCGAAGGCACCGTGGAGCGCCGTGTGGCCCACCTCGGTCGCCTGCAGCTGCTTGTGCAGCCACAGCGCGGTGACACCGGTGAGGAACGTGATCGGCTCGGGGCTCACGTGAATGAGCACGCGCCCGAGCACCTCCATGGCGCGCGAGAACGCATCCACCTTCTTCACGTAGCGGACGTCCTCGGCACCGAGCTTCGCCTCGACCTCGCGGCGGATGGCTTCGATCTCGGCACCGAAGCGCTTGAGCGCTTCGGCCCGATCCGCGCCGCGGGCGGTGTGGGACGCGGAGGATGGTGCGTGGGTGGCTCGCGCCGTGTGTGCGACTGACATTCGTGGCTCCGATACGATGGCACTCGCTGGAGGCGCATCGTGTGATGTGACAGTTAATGGTGACACTATTAATCGTGACACCACGAACTGTCAAGCTCGCGCCTCCCGCCGAGCCAGCGCCGCAACGCCTGCTACGCTCGGCGGCCCATGCGTCCCGTTCGCCACGCGATCTTCGACCTCGACGGCCTGCTCCTCGACACCGAGAGCATCTACACGTCCGTCACCAACTCGATCCTCGCGCGCTTCGGCAAGCGTCTGCCGCCCGAGGTGAAGGCGCGGATGATGGGGCAGAAGAAGCTCGAGAGCGCCCGCATTCTCGTGGCCACGCTCGACCTGCCGATGACGCCCGAGGGCTATCTCGAGGAGCGCGCCCCCCTGCTCCTCGAGCGCTTCCCGGATTGCGCGGCGCTACCTGGCGCCGAATCCCTGGTGCGCCGTCTCGCCGGTGCAGGCGCGTCGGTCGCGCTGGCCACGGGATCCGATGCGGTGGAATTCGAGGCCAAGACCCGCCGCCATCGCGACTGGATCGATCTCGTCCGCACCCGGGTGCTCGGCGACGATCCGGCCGTGAAGCACGGCAAGCCGGCACCGGACATCTTCCTCGAGACGGCGCGGCGACTCGGTGCCGAGCCGGCCGAGTGCTTGGTGTTCGAGGACGCCCCCAACGGCGCGCAGGCGGCGCTGGCGGCCGGCATGGCGGTGGTCGTGGTGCCCGGCGATCACGCGCCGCGCGACGCGTATCCCGAGGTCGACCAGGTGCTGGCGAGCCTCGCCGATTTCGACCCGCGACGCTGGGGCTTGCTCGACGCAAGCGAGCCCGGCGGCTCCTGAAACGCCGCCGGGCTCTAACGCCGGCTCACGGCGCGCGATACCTCACGCGCGGGCCGATCCGATCACGCCCCCATCGAGCGCGAGGCGGTGCCGCGATCCGTCGCCAGCGCTGTCCGGAGCTCCCTTCGCATCTCCTCCGCCTCGGGCGTCATCGGTGAGGCGGCACCGACGTCGAGACCCATCTTCTCGGCCAGCAGGAGCCCGAGCAGTCCCTCCAGGAAGTTCCCGCCGCCCAGCGGTGCCTTGCCGTCTCCGTTCGCCGCGGCGCCACCGCCCAGCAGGATTCGCGGCACGATGTCCACCCGCGCCTTCTCGATCGCCTCGGCGAAGCGGTTCATGACTTCCTTGGTGAGCTGGAAGCGCGGGCCGCCGTACGCGCGGACCTGCTCCTCGATCGCCATCGCCTGCGCGACACCCACGCGTGCGGCGCGCTCGGCCTCCGACTCGGCCATGACGCGCACCTTGCGCGCCTCGCCCTCGCCCAGCCGGGCGATCTTCTCGGCTTCCGCCTGAGCCAGCGCCTGGATCTGCGCCGCCTGCTGCTGCGCGCGCGCCAGATCCGCCTTGCCCTGGTTGGTCTGTACCACGATCGAAAGCTCCGACTCGGTGATCGGCGTCTGCTGCTTGGCGCGCGCCTCCGCCTCACGCAGCTCGCGCTCCTTCACGGCCGCGGCCTCTTGGCGGCTATAGGTCTCGACCTGCTCGATCGCGACCTGACGCGAGCGCAGCTGGTTCAGGATCTGCTCGATCTGTCCGCCACCCTTGCCGGCGGTGGGCGTACCGATCAGCACCTCTTCGAGCTCCAGGTTGTAGTTCGCGAACTTCGACTTCATCTCCCGCGACGCTTGATCCTGGATGGCGCTGCGGTCCTGCAGAAGCTGAATCAGGGTGCGAGTCTGCGCGATGTTCTTGAAGTACGCGGACACCATCGGGTCGAGGGTCTGCTCGACCAGCCGCTTGATGTCGCCGAAGCGCTGCACCACCAGCGGTGCCTTCTTGTAGTCGATGTGCACCACCACGGAGAGCGGCAGCGACGGCTCGAACGCGTCCTTGGTGATGAGCGAGACCTCGGCGAGGTTTTCGTCGTAGTGATGGGCACCTACCTCGGATTTGTTCCACTTCAGGATGAAGTTGGTGGTCGGCACCGGCAGCAGCTTCCCGGCGTACGTGTTGAACGGATACTTCCCCGGCAGCAGGGCGCGGCTCCACACGCCCTTCTGTCCTTCGACGACCAGCTCGCCGTGGGTGTAGTCGGTGCCGGAGAGGTCGGTGCCCGCCTCGCCGATGTACGACACCACCACGCCGACGTTGCCCACGTCGACCACGGTCTTGGGCACCAGCTCCACCGTCGCGAAGAGTCGGTTGATGTAGTACGTGCCTTCGACGAGCACCTGGTGCTGGCGGCCGCGCATGCCGTTGGCGCGCAGGAAGGCGCTGATGTCCTGGAAGTTGTTGTGGTAGGTGAGCGGGTCCTTGGCATCGTCACCCACCGTTGGCGCGATGATCTGGCCCGCGGGAAGCGAGAGCCCGTCGTGGACGGTGACGATCCCGATGACGTCGTCGGCGCCCTTGATGACGACCGGGCGGAAGCCGTCGCGCTCGCGGATCATCGCCGCCATGCGCTCGAAGAGCTTCTGCTCGCCATCGTCGAGCTGCAGCGCCGAGACACCCTCTTCGGTCAGGACCACGAACTGGGCCAGGTTCAGCGCGTAGGTGCCTTCGCGCAGGATGGTGCGCTGCGGTCCGCGCTGCCCGCCGAGGCGCAGGAACGCTTCCACGTCGTCGAAGTCCTTCGCCTTCTCGTTGCTCGCGAGGGTCTGGGTCGCGGGCAGCGCCGCGCCGTCGCGGGCGAACACGTACCCGATCTTGCCTTGGGGCACGGTGACCAGCGGCATGCGGTGCACCGCGTAGAAGATCGGCAGCAAGTAGTGGAGACCGCCGCGCAAGACCTCGGGCTGGAAGCCGGCCTCTCCACCGAGCGCGATCAATCCGCTCTCGATCGATCCCTTGCGGCTGATGCGCTTCTCGACGATGCCCACCTTCGAGTTCGGGATGTAGCGAATGCCGCCCACCAGGTAGAGGCCCACCACCGCTCCCAGCGTCACCAGGAACCAGTGGGCGATCACGAACGTCAACAAGGCCATTCGACCCCTCCGTCGCGGCGCGCGCGCACGCCGGTCGAGATGACCGGCGACCGCGCTCCGTTTGGCTCGATGTGGATGATCAGCGCCCGGGCGCCGCGCGAGCGCGCCCGGTGCGGCGAGCCTCGCCGGCGAGCGATGCGCTCTTGCGCACGCACTCGTTAGCGGGCTCGCGCCGGCATGGATTCTACGGTTGCGGACCGAAGAGCGGGCGGCGGGCGACGCAACCGGGGAGGTCGCGCGCCGAATCAGCCGAGATCACGACTCGCGAAGCAGGTCGCATCGTCATCCCCCGCACCAACTACGTGTAGCAACCATCGTAATCACGTCCCACGGGCGCGCAAGCACGCGCGCGCCGGCGAGGGCCCAAGCGCGCGCCACCGTTCGCGATCAAGCCGCTCTCGAGCGCCGCTTCCGCGGCGCCGGCGGGTGCGATTGCTCGAAGCGACGTGGCATGGGATACCTCTGCGATCCCGGGGAGAGGTCATGGGTCCGAATGAAGATTTTCGTTGCGATCCTGGGGTTGATCCTCTGCACCGCGTGTGAACCGGGCCAGCCCTCCGCGGGCATCCGCATCCCCTTCGCCACGGGGATCGCCTTCCCGGCCGAACCGCTCGGTCGTGGTCTCGCCAACCCCAAGGAAGTGATCGCGTCCGCAGACGGACGCATCGTGTGGGTGCTCGAGCGCGGAGCCGGGCGACTGGCGCGCATCGAGGTCGCGACGGGCACGCTCACGCGCCATCGCGCGCCGGATGGCCGGCCGATCACGCACCTGCGCGCGAGCGAGGACCGATCCACGCTGCTCGCGGTGTCCGGCGTTCCCGCCGGCGATCCGTCCGGGGCCTACACCTCGTTCGGCGCGAGCCCCGCGACGATCTGGCGCGTGGACGCGGCGAGCGGCGAGCTCACGCGCGTCTCCGACGTCGCGTCCGTGGCCGGCTTCTTCCTCGCGCTGGACGGCTCGACGTACCTCGACACCTCGCGCGGCATCGAGCGCGTCGCGATCGCGACCGGAGCGCGGGAGACGCTACAGGCGTGCGACGGTGCCATCGCCGAGCTCGTCGACCCGAGCGGCCGGTTCGTCGCCTGGCACACCACGCACGACCCCGTCGGCATCCACGACAGCACGTACGAGGAGCTTCGCGTCTGCGATCGCGCCACTGGCACCACACGCACCACCGGTGTACCCGCACGCGAGCTGCTCTCCTTCGCTTGCGGCGGGCGCTGGCTCGTTCGTCCGGCCACGGGCTTTCCCGCCGACTCGCCCATCGAGCCCCATCGCTACGCGCTCTTCGACGTCTACGATCCCGCCACGCTGGAGCGCGTCGCGAGCTACTCCACGGCGACGCCACCGGCGTTCACGGGCCCGATGGGACCCGTGACCACCGATGCGGCGTGCGAGCGCGCGTGGTTCGCGGTCCCCACGGCGGTGGTCGAGTACGCGCTCGCGACCCGCACGCTGACGTCGCTGGGCACCGCGGCCGGGCCGATCGGCGGCGTGCTCGCGCGTGACACGCCGTCCTCGCTCCTGGTGACGACCGACGAGGACGTCGGCGTTGGAGTGGAGGTGCTCGACCTCAGCACCGCCGAGCTCCAACCGGCGTGGTCGCGCCACTCGTTCGGAACCCCGAACGGAATGGCGTGGCGATCCGACGAGCGTGAGCTGGTGCTCGGGTTCTCCGCTCACTACCAGGACCTCTACCCGGTCGAGATCTACGACTGGAGCGAGATCCAGCGCTACGCGCCGCTCACCGACGAGCTCGTCACCGGAGACTCCACTCGAGACACGGTCATCGGCGGCCTCGCCGCGTGCGATGCGAGCGGTGAGCTGCTCGCCTGGACGAAGCTCACCGACGGCGAGACGCCGGAGCTCGCGCACGTCGAGGGGACGACACTGGTTCGCGACCGGGCGGGTCCGGTTCGCACGGCAGCGGAAGACGTGGGCATCCCCGCGCCGTTGGTCGGACAGGGCATTCCCATGGTCGCGAGCGCTGACTGCCGCTCGGTGTACTTCCTGAACGGCGAAGTGGTGCGGCTCGATCGCGCGCGGAACGTGCTCCACTCGCTGGCGGCGGCCGGCGTGGTCGACGCCATGGCGCTCGATCCCAGGCAGGACGCGCTGCTACTTCAAGACGGCGATGACCTGGCCGCGCTCGACCTGGTGAGCGGCGAGCGCTGGCCGATCGCGACCGGCGTCCCCCGCTCGCGCGCGCTCTTCGTCACGCCCGAGGGCCAGCTGGTGCTGGTGGGCGACGAGGAGCTGGCGATCGGCGTGATCGACCTGGTGAGCGGAGACGCGCGCCGCGTGTGGGAGGGACACGGCAAGCTCGGGCGGTGGTACCGGGACTTCGACGTCTTCCCGTGAGCAGGAGCGCGATCCGCGAAGGGGTGGCGACGCCTGCGCGCGACGCATGTACCTTTCGTCCCATGGACACCACCGTCACCCCCTCCCAGTCGGAACCGCGTCCCTCGTTGCTGAGCCGCGGGGGCTATGCGGGTGTGCTGCTCGCCGCCCTCTTGGCCACGGCGTTGCTGCTGCGCATGGGCTGGGCGGCTGGCTCCGCCACCGGCTCCGTGGTGTTCGTCACGGCGCTCGTCCTCGGCCTGCTCGAGGTCTGGTCACCCCACAGTGCCGCGTGGCGCTTGGAACGGCAGAGCTTCGTCGTCGACCTCACGCACACCCTCGTCACGGCGTACGTCGTGGCGCCAGCGGTGCGCGCGACCCTCGCGGTGGCGTTCGCGGATTTCGGCACGAAGCTCCTCTACGGCACGGGCACGACTCCCTGGCCACACCACTGGCCGCTGGTGCTGCAGGTGGCGCTGGCGGTGGTCATCGCCGATTTCGGGGCCTACTCGGCCCACCGATTCATGCACGCGACGCGCATTGGTTGGCGGATCCATTCGGTCCACCACTCGCCGCAGCGCCTCAACTTCCTGGCCTCGGCCCGGTCCCATCCGTTCAACGTGATTCTCACGTTCAGCGTCGAGAACGGCCCGCTCATCCTGCTCGGCGTCTCACCGCAGGTGCTCGCGTTCTGGACGGTGATCAAGGCCGTGAACGGCTTGTTGCAGCACTGCAACGTGGAGCTGGCCGCGGGTCCGCTCAGCCGCGTGATGGCGACGCCGGAGGTCCACCGCTGGCACCACTCGGTGGTGCTCGACGAGTCGAACCGGAACTTCGGCAACACCACGATGCTGTGGGATCAGCTCTTCGGCACGTATTTTCGGCCCACGGATCGTCGCCCGGGAACGACGGTCGGCGTCTCGGGCGCGCTGATCCCCGAGCGCTACCTTTCCCACCTGGCAACGCCGTTCCTGCTCGACCGCTTCGAGCGCGACGCGGTCGCCGTCACGCGCTGATCGCGCGACGGCGCCGACGAGGCGACCGGAACGCCCTGCTCGCTTCGCTCAGCGAGAAGGAACGCTCAGGTAGTAGATGGTGATCGCGACCACCTGGCCGGCGGAGTCGCAGTCGAAGAGATCCATGGCGCGCTGGTCGGGGATCGGCATTCCGAAGCCGTTGTCGGCCGGGAACGTTCCCAGCATCTGCTGCGCCACCGTGCTGCCGCCCACCAGCACCGGGCCATCCGCTGCGAGATGCGTCTTCGCGCGAAACACCGCGTTCTCGTAGAAACCGAGGACCAGGTCGCGGCCCTCGAAGACACCCATCGGGTGGTGAAGCACCACGTGCTCCGCGCAGAGCTCGCGCAGGGCGTCGAGGCTCTGCGCGTTGATCGCGGCCATGTAGCGTCCCGGCACCGCGGTTCGATCGACCGGCATTCGTTCCTCCCGCCACTCGCCGTGGCGTGGCGAGCGCTCAGCGCGCGCCCACCAGGCGCACCGGCATGTGGCGCATGCCGATGAATTTGTTGGTGCGCATCCACTCCACGTCGCCGGTCCGCTCCACCCGTTCCACGCGGCCGAGGATCTCCTCGAAGACCACGCGGATCTCGAGGCGCGCGAGCGACGCGCCGAGGCAGAGATGAGGCCCGGCGCCGAAGGCCAGATGATCGTTGGGTGCGCGCTCCAGATCGAAGCGAAAGGGATCCGCGAACACCGATTCGTCGCGATTCGCCGACGCGTACCAGACCGTCACCTTCTCGCCGGCGCGCATCGCCTGCCCTCCGACCTCCGTGTCGCGGCTGGTCGTACGCCGGTTGTAGGCCGTGGGCGTGCTCCAGCGCAGCATCTCCTCCACCGCCGTGGGCATGAGGCGCGCCGGCTCGGAACGGAAGCGATCCCAGCTCTCGGGGCGCTCGAGGAGCGCCAGCATCCCACCGGCGATGGCGTTGCGCGTGGTCTCCGAGCCAGCGGTGATGAGCAGCACGAAGAAGAGGTCGATCTCGATCGCGTCGAGCCGTCGTGCGGTGCCGTCGTCGTCCGGCAGCTCGGCGTGCACCAGGACGCTCAGGATGTCGTCGCCCGGTGCGGAGCGTTTGCGCTCGACCAGCTCGTGCGCGTACGCGAACGCCTCCATCGCCGCGGCGCGAGCGCCGGCGATCTCGCCCGCGCTCTCGCCGGCCTCGTGATCGGTGAACGCGTTGGCCCACGCGAAGAGCCGATGGCGATCCTCCTGGGGCACGCCGAGGATCTCGGCGATCGCCTGCAGGGGTAACTCCGCGGCGACCTCCACGACGAAGTCGCAGGCGCCCTGCGCCAGCACGCGGTCCAGGATGCGCCGGGTGCGACCGCGCAGCCCGGCCTCGAGCGCCGCGATCATGCGCGGCGTGAAGCCTTGGTTGACGAGGCGCCGAAAGCGCGTGTGCGCCGGCGGGTCCGTCATGTTGATCATCTGCCCCGGGCCTTCGCCGGGTCGGTAGTCGACGAGCGTGGTGCCCCCGCCGGCGCGGCCCGGGCCGCCCTCGGAGGAAAACGTCCGCGGGTCGCCGAGCACGCGCTTGGCGAGGGCGTGGGAGCTCACCACCCAGAAGCCCTCGCCGCCCGGCGCTCGCGGCGTCGGCGGGTGCCACCACACCGGCGCCTCGCGTCGCAGCGCCGTGAAGTGCGCGTGCGGGAAGCCGTGCTCGAAGCGATCGAGATCGGTGAGGTCGATCGCGTCGAGCGACGTCATCGGACGACGGCGCTCAGTGGGCGAGGAGCTTCGCGAGCTCGTCGAGGCGCGGCATCACGGCGTCACGCGCCTCCGAGGGGATGCGAAGCACGACCTCGTCGATGCCCAGCGATCGGTAATAGTCGAGCTTGCCGGGGCTCGGCAGCGTGCCGAAGGGCACGATGCGGATCGCCTTGGGATCCCGCCCGCGCGCTTCCACCGCCTCGTGCAGCTGGGGGATCAGCTCGCGCACTCCCGCGCCGCCGATCGGGATCCAGCCATCGCCGTACTCGGCGATGTGCGCGAAGAGCTTGGGACCGCCGCCCCCACCCAGGAGAACCGGCACGCGCGGCCGCTGCAGCGGCTTGGGCCACGACCAACAAGGCGGGATCTTCACGTGGGTGCCCTGGAACTCGGCCACGTCGTTCGCCCACAGCGCTTGCATCGCGAGCATCTTCTCGCGCGCGATCTCGCGGCGCTCCTTGAACGCCACACCGTGGTCTTCCATCTCGTCCTCGTTCCAGCCGAAGCCGATGCCGAGCACGGCACGTCCTCTCGAGAGGACGTCGAGGGTCGCGACCTCCTTGGCGAAGACGATCGGGTCACGCTGCGCCACCAACGCGATGCCGGTTCCGAGCACGAGCTTCGAGGTCGCCGAGGCACACGCCCCCAGCGCCACGAACGGGTCGAGCGTGCGCTTGTACTCTTCCGCGAGCACCGCGTCCCCGGTGGGCGGCGGGGTACGGCGGCTGGTGGGGATGTGGGTGTGCTCGGGGATGTAGAGCGAATGGAAGCCGCGGGCCTCGGCTTCGCGCGCCAGCTCGACCACGTCCATGCACTGGTCGGTGGCGAAGATCGTGATCCCGAGCTTCATGCGGAACCCGCCTTCCGGACGGCGCTCACCACGCTCGGCGAGGCCGCGCCTTTACACGATTTCGGTGGATCAATACACTCGCAGCGCAAAGTGAAACGTGTTCTATTTTCGTCATGACCGTCAAGCCGCCGCCCTATCCCGCTGGCCACCGATTGCTCGCCGGCAAGACCGTGCTGGTCACGGCTGCCGCGGGCACGGGAATCGGGTTCGCGGCGGCGCGGCGCGCCGCCGAAGAGGGCGCGCGCGTGATGATCAGCGACATCCACGAGCGGCGACTCGCGGAAGCCGCCCAGGAGCTCGAACGGCTGACCGGGACGCGTCCGCCGACACGGATCTGCAACGTCACCGAGGAGGCGCAGGTTCGAGCCCTCGTGGACGCGGCGATCGAGGCGCTCGGCCACGTCGACGTGCTCGTCAACAACGCCGGCCTCGGCGGCAACGCGCCACTCGTCGACATGACCGACGATCAGTGGAACGCGGTGATCGGCATCACGCTCACCGGCACCTTCCGGATGATGCGCGCCACCTTGCCGCACATGTATCGGCGCGGGACCGGCGTGATCGTGAACAACGCGTCGGTGCTGGGGTGGCGAGCGCAGCCGCTGCAGTCGCATTACGCCGCTGCGAAGGCGGGCGTGATGGCGCTCACGCGCTGCGCGGCGCTGGAAGCGGCCGAGCACGGTGTGCGCATCAACGCCGTGGCGCCCAGCCTCGCGACCCACAAGTTCCTGACCAAGGTCATGCCGGACGGCCTGCTCGAGGAGCTGGAGCAGAAAGAGGCCTACGGCCGCGGCGCGGAGCCGTGGGAGGTGGCCAACGTGATGATGTTCTTGGCCAGTGACCTGTCGAGCTACCTGACCGGCGAGGTTCTCGCCGTGAGCAGTCAGCATCCGTGAGGGCGGAGCGATGGTGAACAAGGCGGCCCTCGGCGCGACCGGGACACCGTTCGTCCTCGACGTGGAGCGCGGCAAGATCCACGAGTTCGCCGCGGCCACCCACTCGAGCCACCCCGCCTACTTCGAGGGCGATCATCCCGTCTGCCCGCCGACGTTCCTGACCACGGCGTTCTTCTGGGAAACACGCGTTCCCGGCAGCAACCCGTGGCAGCAAGTCGAGATGGACCCGAAACGCGGCATGCACGCCGAGCAAGAGTTCGTGTTCCACGGGCCACCGCCGCGCGCCGGAACCCGCCTGGTCGGCACCTCGCGGATCGAGAGCATCTTCGAGAAGCAGGGCAAGCGCGGCGGCACCATGACCTTCGCGGTGATGGTCACCGAGTGGCGCGACGAGTCGGGCAAGCTCGTCGCCGAGAGCCGCCTCACCGGCGTCGAGACCGCGAAGTCGCCCGAGGAGAGATGAGCGATGAGCGCCTCGTGGGACTCGCTCGTGGAGGGCCAGGGGCCCGAGCCCTGGACCGTGGGGCCGATCACGCTCACGGACGTGGTGCGCTATCAGGGTGCCTCGGGCGACTTCAATCCGATCCATCACGACACCGATTTCGCGCAGGCCTCGGGCTTCAGCCGGCCGCTCGTGGTCGGCATGTTCCAGGCGGGCGTTCTCAACACCTACGGCGCCAACTGGCTGGGTCCCGAGAACGTGCGGCGAACCAAGGTGCGCTGGAAGACGCCGCTCTTTCCCGGCGATCTCGTCACCTGCACCGGCAAGGTCACGCGGAAGTATGCGGAGTCGGGTGAGCGACGCGTGGACGTGGAGCTCGTCTGCGCGACGCAGACCGGCGCCATCGCCGTCGAAGGCACGATGACGTTCGTGGTCCCCTGAGTGCGCTCGGGCGGGGCTCCGTCCCCTGCCCTCAACCGCGGGTTCGAGGTCTCTCACCCATGGACTTCGCGTTCACCGAGGCCGAACAACAGTTCCTCGCCGACGTCGACGAGTTCATCGCCGCGAACCGCTCGCCCGACGTGATGGACGTGACGCGCGAGAACATGGCGCAGCTCGTCGACACACCGCCGCGGCGCGCGCTGATGGGCAAGATCGGCGCGCGCGGCTGGCTGGGGCTCACCTGGCCGCGCGAGCACGGCGGGAGCGCGCAGAGCGGTGTCTACGAATACCTGCTCAACGAGCGTCTCGCGCGGGTCGGCGCGCCGCAGATCGGCAAGGGCGTCGGCATCATCGGCAAGACCCTGATCCGCCACGGGAGCGAGAAGCTCAAGCGCGAGTTTCTGCCCAAGATCCTGCGCAACGAGATCGAGTTCGCGATCGGCTACAGCGAGCCGCAAGCCGGCTCGGACGCCGCGAACATGCAGTTGCGCGCCGTTCGCGAGGGCGACGGCTGGCGGCTCAACGGCCAGAAGATCTTCACCACCTCCGCGCATTTCGCCGACTGGTATTGGGTGGGTGCCCGCACCAACGTCGACGTCCCCAAGCACGCGGGCATCACGCTCTTCCTGCTGCCGATGAGATCGCCCGGGCTCACCGTCCAGTCCATGCCCACCATCGGCGACGAGATCACCAATCAGGTGTTCTTCGACGACGTCCACGTCGGTGACGATTACCGGGTGGGCGAGCTCGATCACGGATTTCAGTACATCTCCGAAGCGCTCGACCTCGAGCGGTTCACGATGTTCACGTTCTCGCCCATCGAGGCGCGCGTCGAGCTCTTGTGCGAATGGGCCCGCACCGCCACCCGCGACGACGAGGCCATCAAGGACGATCCGTTGGTGCGCAGTCAGATCGCCAAGCTGGTCACCGAGACCGAGGTCGCGCGGGTCCTCGGCCTCAAGTTCGTGAACGCCGCGATGAAGGGCGGCGCCGCACCCACCATCGAGGCCTCGACCTACAAGCTCTACGCCACCGAGCTCTCGAAGCGCGTCGCCGATGCCTCCATGGACCTCGCCAGCCCCGGCAGTCAGCTTCGCGTCGGCACCGACGACGCGCCGATGAAGGGGCGCGCCGAGAAGACCTATCGCTACACCGTCATCGACACCGTCGGCGGCGGCGCCTCCGAGATCCAGAAGAACATCATCAGCCGCCGCGGGCTGGGTCTGCCCCGGAACTACTGAGATGCGCCCTCGAACTGCACCCCGCTCGGCTGGAGGGCAACCGCTCCGTCGGTCGCCCCGGCAGCGATCCTCCCCATGATCGGATCCACGGTTCGGCTCGACGGTGTGACGGTGCTCGATCTGGCGAGCGTCGGCCCGGCCGCGCGCGCCTCGCGCATCCTCGCCGACTACGGCGCCACCGTCGTCAAGGTCAGCCCCACCGCCAAGAAGGGCGCCGTGCAGATCGAGCCGCCCTTCTTCAGCTACGGCGCAGGCCGGGGCATGAAGCGCGTTCGCATCGACCTCAAGGCACCCGAGGGCAAGGAAGCCTTCCTGGCCCTCGCCCGCACCGCCGACGTCGTGATCGAGAGCTATCGTCCCGGCGTGGTCGCGCGCCTCGGCATCGGCTGGGAGGCGCTCGAGCGCGTCAATCCGCGGGTGGTGCTGTGCTCGACGAGCGGCTACGGCCAGGACGGTCCGCGCGCCGCTTGGGCCGGTCACGACATCAACTACCTCGCCGCGGGTGGCTATCTGCACTGCTCGGGTCGGCGCGCCGACGGTGGGCCCGCCATCCCGGGCGCCACCGTCGCGGATAGCGCGGCTGGCGGCATGCACGCGGTCATCGCCATCCTCGCGGCGCTGCTCGAGCGCGAGCGCACCGGGCGCGGCGCGTGGCTCGACGTGTCGATCGCCGATGGCGTCTTGCACCTCATGTCGCTCCACGTCGATCGATTCCTCGCCACCGGTGAGGAGCCGGGCCCCGGCGGCGACATCCTGACGGGACGATACGCCTGCTACGACGTCTACCGCTGCCGCGACGATCGCTGGATCTCGGTGGGCGCCATCGAGCCCGCGTTCTTCGCGAATCTCTGCAGGGCGCTGGGCTGCGAGACCTGGATCCCGCACCAGCTCGACGACGCCAGGCAGGACGAGATCCGCGCCGCATTCGGTGCCGCGTTCGCGACCCGCGAGCGTGATGCGTGGATCGCCGAGCTGGCGCCCAAGGACACCTGCGTGGCGCCGGTGAGCACCATTCCCGAGGTCGCGTCCGATCCGCAGTTCGCTGCCCGCGGCGCCTTCACCGACGCCGAGCACCCCAAGCGCGGATCGTTCCGCCAGGTGAGCGAGGTGCTCGCCGGGAGACGCGCCGCGTTGCCCACGCACACCGTCCGCTCCGCCACCGAAACCGACACCGCCGCGCTGCTCGCCGCCGCCGGCCTCCCGAGCGACCGGATCGAGGCACTTCGCCAAGCCGGCGCCATCGAGTGATCAACCCGCTGGAGAGACCCGATGTCCGAGCCCCTGCCCGAAGAAGTGAGATCCTGGATCGATCAGATCCGCTACGAGGAAGAGCCCGAGTTCGAGATCGAGAAGGGCTACGTCTACTCGAGCTGCTCGTCGACCCAGAACGGCAACCCCCTCTTCTGGGACGAGACCGTCGCCCGCGAGATCACCGGCGGGCTCATGACGCCGCCCTCGATGCTCTCGGTCTGGTTTCGCCCGCACCACTGGGCTCCCGGCCGCACCAAGCAGCGCCTGCCGCTCCAGGTCCACTTCGACCTCAAGGAGAAGCTCGGCCTGCCGGAGGCGGTGATGACCGACAACGAGGTCGTCTTCTACGAGCCGGTGCGTCCCGGCGACAACCTGCGCACCCACCAGATCCTGCGCTCGGTGAGCGATCTCAAGAAGACCAAGCTCGGCCTGGGACGCTTCTGGGTGATCGACGTCGAGTACTTCAACCAACACGACGTGATGGTCGGCAAGGAGATCTACACCGGCCTCGGCTACCGGCGGGGGAGCGCATGACCACACCGGTGAAGATCACACTGGATCAGGTGAAGCCCGGCGACGTGCTGCCGGAGCTCGCGCACGACGTCAGCGCCACCACGGTGGTGCTGGGCAGCCTCGCGACCCGCGACTGGCGCCCCATGCACCACGACAAGGATTTCGCGATCCAGCGCAACGGCGTGCGCGACATCTTCCTCAACACGCCCAACCAGGCCGCGTGGTTCGAGCGCTACGTGACGGACTGGACCGGCCCGCACGGGCGGCTGGGACGCATGAAGTTCCGCATGAAGGACTCGGTCTTCCCGGGCGATCGGATGGTGTTCCGGGCGAGTGTCGAGAAGGTCGAGACCGACGACGTGGGCTGCGGCTGGGCGACGCTCGACGTGAAGCTCGGCGTCGGCGAGAAGGTCATGACCGAGTGCAAGGTGCGGGTCGCGCTGCCGACGACCGTCGCCGACAATCCCTGGCGCCGCAAGGGCGCCGATTGGAAGCCGTGAGCGTCTGACCGGATGGAGGGCCGCGGTCCCTCGCGGCCACCCGACGTCACGTGGCGGCCGAGGGACCGGCCGTCCGCGCGTGCGAGGTGATCGATGGATCTCGAGTTCAACGACGAACAGAACATGCTGCGCGACATGGTGCGCGGCGTTTGTGACCAGTACGCGTCGCTCGCCGCGCTGCGAAAGCTCGAGGACGATCCCGTTGGGTTTTCGCCGGAGCTGTGGAAGAAGCTGGGCGAGCTCGGGGTTCTCGGTCTGACGCTGCCGGAGGCGTACGGCGGCTCGGGCCAGTCGGCCCTCGAGGCGGTGGTGGTCTACGAGGAGTTCGGCCGCGCGCTCGCTCCCTCGCCTCATTTCGTGAGCTGCGTCGCGAGCGCCGGCGCGATCCTACGCGCCGGGAGCGAGAGCCAGAAGCGGGCGTGGCTGCCCAAGATCGCCTCGGGCGAAGCGATCCTGACCCCGGCATGGCTCGAGCCCGATCGCGGTTACGGCCCCAAGGGGGTCCAGCTTCGTGCCCGAGTCGACGGTGACACCGTGGTCCTCGACGGCGTGAAGCGTCACGTGCTGTTCGCGTCCTCCGCCGCGCGCTTGGTGGTGCTGGCGCGCAGCGGCGACGCGCCGGAGGCGATCGATCTGCTGCTGGTCGACCCTACGAGCCCGGGCGTCACCCTCGTCCAGCAGCGCACGCTGGGCTCCGACTGCCAATACCAGGTTCGCTTCGACAACGTGCGCGTCCCCGCGGCGGATCGCATCGGCGGCGCCGGCAGCGGCTGGGCGACCTGGCACGACACGCTCCTGGAAGGAATCATCTACCTCGCCGCGCAGTCCGCCGGCGGCGCCGAGCGGGCGCTCGAGATGACCAACCACTACGCCAAGATTCGCGAGCAATTCGGCAAGCCGATCGGCGCCTTCATGGCGATCGCCCATTACCTCGCCGATTGCGCGACGCTGGTGAGCGGCGGGCGAACGCTGGTGCACGAGGCGGCGTGGGCGCGCGCCACCGGCCGTCCCATCGAGCGACTGGCGCCGATGGCCAAGCTCTTCGCCTGCCAGATGTTCCGCGACGTCACGGCCAAGGCCGAGCAGATCCACGGCGGCATCGGCTTCACCATCGAGCACGACATCCAGCTCTACTTCCGGCGCGCCAAGCAATGGCAGCTCTCGTGGTGGGACTCGCGCTATCTCGAGGAGCTGGTGGCGCACACCGTGCTCGACGCGCCCACCCCCTGCATCGTCTGAGCGCGGGGCGGATCGCACCTACGCGCGCCGCCACGGCGGCGTGCGGTTCAGCGTGGCTCGGAGCCCGCGCGCGCGCCGCCCGCGTCGCCGCCGACCAGCAACGACGCCGCGAGCCGGACCGCGGACCCTTCCACCCGTAGCGAGCGCGGCTCGATCCGCCCAGCCTGAATGCCCGGACCGAGGGCGAGCACGCGCGGGCTCGCCGAGCGTCCCTCGCCCGTGCTGGTGAAGCTCACGTTCGACCCGAAGAGCGCGTCGAGGCCGCGTGGCTCGGTGGCGCGGATCTGCTGGCGGATCCAATCCGCGAGCCGGTCGGCGAAGAGCGGCGTGTCGACGAAGACCTGCAGGCGATCCGCGCGCCATGCGTTCCGCCCGACCAGCACGGGGCGGCCGCGGATCTGGATCGTGCCGACGTTCGGCGCTGGCACGAGCGAGATCACGAGGTCGCCGTTCGCGGTGCCGACCGCCACCGACGCGACGCTGAGCCTCCAATCGGTTCCCGGCACGACGAAGACGGCACCGGGCGCGCGTGCAAGCGCGGCGAGGCGGCGCCCCAGGTCGACCGTCGTGATCGACGCCTCGGCGGCTTCGCTCGTGGGCTCGACCGGCGTGACCGTGCGCACGGGGCTCGGTTTGCGAGCCGGAGCACGCGCGGGCCGACGGGTCTCGGCGGGCGCCGGGCGAGCGGCGGCGAGGAGCGTGAGACAGGTCACGCCCAGCACCCAGGCACGCGCCGCGGATCGCCTCATCGACTCGAAAGATAACCGCGACCGACCGTCGCGATGCGAATCGTCTTGAATCGCACGCGTCAACTTGGGTACACGTGGCGGGTCGCGGTGCGAGGAGAGGCTCATGCTCGATGCGGTGGTGATCGGCGCGGGAATGGCGGGAATCACGGCGGCACGCGAGCTGGCGCGGCAAGGCCTCTCGGTGCGCGTGCTCGAGGCACGGGATCGGGTGGGTGGTCGCGTGTGGTCGATCCGCGATCTCGCGGACGATCCCATCGAGGCAGGCGCCGAGTTCGTCCATGGGGTCGGCGCAGCCACCTGGCCCGAGGTCCGCGCTGCGGGAGTGGGCACCCGCCCCACACCCAACATGCGCGGCTTCATGTTCAACGTGGGCGGCAAGACCAACTGGCTGCCGCTGATCCTCCTGCACCCCGAGATCTGGCCCACGTTCCCCATCCTCCAGCAGATCCGGCGCGTGCGTCCCCCCGACATCACGGGACGCGAGTTCCTGGACCGCAAGGGCTATCGCGGCCGCGGGCGCGCCCTCGCCTCGATGGTGCTCACGGCGCATCTTCCCGCGAGCATCGACGAGGTCGGGCTGCTCGGTCTGGTCGACGATGGCGTCGTTCACCTCGAGAGCGGCGTGAACCACCGCGTGGCCGGCGGCTACGACGCGGTGATCCAGTTCATGGGGAAGGAGCTCGAGATCACCCACGGATTCGCCGTGGATTCCGTGCGCTGGGCACGCGAGCGCGTCACGGTGCGCAGCACCGCCGGCGAGGAGATCCAGGCGCGCACGGCGATCACCACCCTACCGGTCGGCGTGCTCAAGTCGGGCCGGATTCGATTCGAGCCCGAGCTGCCCGAGTCGAAACGATCGGCGCTCGACCGCCTGGTGATGGGTCCGGTGAGCAAGATCCTGCTCGCGTTTCGGGAGCCGTTCTGGCCCGACGCGCTCAACACCCTCGCCTGTGCCGTCGGCCCGGTCACGCTCTTCTGGAACGTGTTCTACGGCGCCGGTCGGCGCCCGCCGGTGCTCACCGCCTACTTCACCGGCCCCCGGGCGGCCCACGTCGCATCGCTCGGCGACGACGCGGCGCTCGAGCTGGTGCTCGCGGATCTGGTGCGCCATTTCCCGAAAGCCCGGCCACGCGAGCTCTTGAGCGGGTTTCGGCGCATCGATTGGTCGAACGATCCGTTCGCGTGCGGCGGCTACACGTTCCTGCGGCCGGGTGGCGTCGGTGCTCGCAAGGACCTCGCCGCGCCCAACACCGGCGCCCTCTTCTGGGCCGGCTCCGCCACCGAGTCGACGCCCATCGCCGCAACCGTCGAGGCCGCCTACCTGAGCGGCAAGCGCGCCGCGCTCCAAGCGCTGGCGCTTTCCAGCAACCAGGTGCCGAGCGCCTTTCCCGACGACCGCACTCGCTGAGACGGCACGCTTCGCTCCGCCCGAGCGGGCGGAAGTTCTGTCCTACCTCGGCATTTCGGGCCGGGCCAACGTGGCCGACTCACGGGAGCACGGCGGCGCCGCCGCTCGGCGCTGGCGTCTGCGGCGGCGCGTGCCGAGGCCCCATGCGGGTCCGGTGATCGCCGGGTTTCGATCGTCATATCAGTGACTTGAGCAAGCGGGCTCGGAACGCGCGAGCGCCGTCCGCGGCTGCGGTTCCGGGGATGGCCGCACGGCTTCCGCCCTGGCGCGGCACTTGCTCAACCGTGCCCGAACCATTCGGGCGCGGAACAGTCGATGGATTCGTGGCTCAACCTTTCCAGGGAAGACGCCCAGCTCTTCATGGGCGATTACCGCAATCGCGTGACCGGCGTGCCGGTCACCGCGAAGAACCGCCAGCCGGTGCGCGCGGTGATGGCGGCGGCGACCCGCGGCGGCACGGTGCTGGACGTGGGTTGCGCGAAGGGCGCCGAGATCCGCCAGCTCTTCGATCCCGCGCTCTACCTCGGAGTCGACATCTCGCCCCAGCTCATCGACCTGGCGCGGGAGCTCAACCCCGGCTTCCGCTTCTTGCAGGCCGATGCCACGCGGCTGCCTTTCGCCGACGACAGCTTCGACTTCGCGATCTCGAAATCGGTTCTCGAGCACGTGCCCTCCGAGGAGGTCGCCGTGGCGATCTTTCGCGAGCTGGCGCGCGTCGGGCGCCGCGCGATCGTCGTCTGGCACACCCCGCCGATCTACGACGAGACCGAGATCATCGTGCTTCACGGCTACATCCCGAGCCCGCTCTACCAGAACCACTACGCCCGTCGCGCGTTCGCGTTCGACGATCTGAGAATCGACCGGAGAAGAATCGATGACGCGTTCGAGCTCTGGACTGTTGAACGTCTTTGAGGACTTCTGTCCCCAAGACGGCGACACGGCGTTGCTGGTGACGGGCGCCGACTATCAGCACCACACCGAGATCCGCGAGGCCCGCTATCACCTCGCGGACGGCGTGGTGGTGATCGAGTCGTCGCGACTCGTCCGCAGCGGCACGCACCTGCGCCTCGGCAACGTCTTCGAGGGCGCCCTGACCTACAGCGATGCCGGCCGCATCACGAGCGACTTGTCCTTCCCGTCGCGCGGCTACGTCGAGCAGCCGTTTCGAAGCGAGGACGGTCTCTTCTACACCCAGGACAGCGAGATCTGGCTCAACGGCCTCCCCTTCATCGGCCGCTTCGACGGTTACGACGAGGTCTGCCATCCCACGGTCCACGAGCGCTGGGTCTACTTCGAGGCGAAGCGCGTCGACCCGGCGTTCCCGGGAAGCGCCCAGGGTTGGCAGGTGTTGCGTCGCCACCTCGACGAGGGGGTGACGGAGCTGGTGCTCGCCCACGGTGCCAATCCGTACGTCCACGGCGGGCTTCTCTTCCACAGCCGCTGGAACGCCGCGAAGGTCGCGTTCGAGACCGCGGCGGTTCCCCTTCCCGGCGCGGCGCCCGCAGTCGCGCTCCGAGGTGCCGCATGAGCGCCGCAGCAGCGCTGGCGCAGACGAGCCCGCTCGACGAGCTACAGGCGCTCCTCGACGCGCAGGCGTATCCGCCCACGCACACCTATCGAATCGAGCCGTTCGAGCCCACCGACGTGCTGCACCAGCGGGTCGCGCTCATGAACCGGCTCTCGCCACAGTTCTTCGAGCGCGGGCACGCGCTGCTCGACGTGGGCTGCAACAAGGGCTTCTTCTCGCTGAACGTCGCCGGGCGCTTCACGCGCGTCGTCGCCCTCGACACCGACGCCCATTGCATCTGGCTCTGCCGGCGCATCGCCGACTACCTGGGCATCGAGAACGTCGAGTTCGAGGCGTCGAGCTTCGGACGTCTCGCCACCCAAGGCCGCTTCGACCGGGTGCTGATCGGCAACGTCCACCACTACATCTTTCGCGAGGCGGGCGGTCGCTGGAGCTGGGTCGACAAGCTGGCGCGGCTCGCGACGGGGCTGGTGCTCATCGAGGGCCCGCTCGGCATGGAGTGCGCGGACATGGACGCGGCCATCCCTGCCGAGATGCGCGTGGCGTTCGATCGCGATCTGTTCTTCGACGCGATGTCGCGGCATTTCACGCTGCTCGACTTCGCACCGACCGTCGCGTACACGCCGGATCGCTACCTGATGCTCTTCGAGAGGCGCCCGCGGTGAGATCGATCGAGCTCGCCGAGCTCGCCGAGCTCGAGGTGCTGCGCGCCGAGCGCACCGAGGATTGGTATCCGAAGGTGCACCGGATCTTCCGCACCCACGACGACCTGCTGGTGAAGCGGGTCGATCTCCGGCCCGCGCACGTCGACTATTACCTGGAACGGTTGCTGGTCGCCGGCGAGGCACCGTGCGCGGAGCCCATCGAGGCGCTGGTGGTGGAGCACGGGCGCTTCTGCGGTTGGGCGGAGCGCTATCTGCCGAACCTCGTGCCGTTTCGGTACTTCGAAGCCGAGCGCGACGTCTTCCGCGCCCACTGCGCGCGCCAGCAATACCTGGCTCAGCGCGGCTACTTCGACCTCGACGCCGCCACCATCAACTACGCGCGCCGCGCCGACGGCTCGGTCTTCACGTTCGACAAGGACGCCGTCTTCCGCCTCGACTCGCTCGAGCCTTGCCAGGCGGCCTTCGACGAGATCGGCGAATCGCCGTTCTGGAAGCTCCACGGCGGCACGTACTTCGTGTTGCTTCGTCAGAGCTACCGCACCCTTCCGGACGCGTTGCTGACGGACATCAGCCACGCCTTCGCCAGCGGCCAGCGGCGGCGCATCGTCGCCGCGTTCGCCGCCGCCGCGGCGTCGGTCTGACCATGTACCCCAGCCTCGCCCAGCTCGCACGGCCGCTCGGGCCCTTCGAGGTCGCCGCCGTGATCCCCGCGCGCGGCGGATCGAAAGGCGTGCCGCGCAAGGCGCTCGCGGACCTGGGCGGCGAGCCGCTGCTCGTGCACACGATTCGCGCGGCGCTGGCGGCGCGCAAGGTCCGCACGGTGGTGGTGAGCACCGACGATGCGGAGATCGCCGAGGTCGCGCGCGCCGCCGGCGCGCTCGTTCCGGCGCTTCGCCCCACGAATCTCGCAGGCGATGCCGCGTCGCTCGAGGGCGCGCTGCTCTGGACGCTCGACACCATCCGCGAGCGCCTGGGCCGCCGCGTCGACATCCTCGTGAACCTGATGCCCACCTATCCGTTCCGAGATCCCGCCTGGATCGACGACGGCGTGGAGCGCCTGATCCGCAGCCGCGGCGACACCGTCTCCACCTGGACGCGCTTGCGCGGCCGTCCCGAGGAATGGCTGGAATCCCTCGACGGCGCGCTCTACCCGGTGCTGCACGGCCCGATCCGCGACGCGATCGCGACCGAGCGCGTGGAAGTGTTCCGCGCCTCGGGCTCGATGAACGTCGAATGGCGCAACCCCCGCTCGGAGCGCACGGGTTGGGTGCGCGGCGGTTGGGTGGGCGCCAAGATCCGCGGCGCCGCCAGCATCGACGTCGACGAGCCGGCGCACCTGATCGCGGCGCGCGCGGTGGTGGCCGGTCGCGAGCGCTCGCCGTACGACGCGCCGCCGTCGCGCGACGTGCTGCCGAGGGTGCCGGTGGCGGTGGCCATCCCCGATCCCGCGTTGCTCTGCGACGACCCGCCTTCCGGTGATTGGCGCGCGTGGGGGCGACATCTCGCCGCGCTCCTCGGCGATCCGCGCCCGCTCGTGCTCGAGCGCGAGAGCTCCGCGGATTCCCGCCCCCGCATGCGCGGCCTCTTCGGTTGCGCCGCGGCGCTGACGCGGCACCGGGACTGGCGAGCCGGCGCGCGCGTGCGGGTGGTGGTCGACACCCGCCGTCCGAGCCTGGACGTCGCGGCGCTCGCGGTTGCGCTCGACGCCCTGGCGCGCGGCGATCGTCGGCTCGCGCTCGGTGTGGAGCGGGTCGACGATCACCCGCTGCTCTGCCTCGTGGAAGCCGCCGGCGAGGGGACGCTCTTGCTGGATCGCGTGGGCCTGCGATCGTTCCGGCGCCAGGACTTCAAGCCGGCGTTCGAACCGGCGGGTTACGTCGCGTGGCGACTTCGTCTCAGCCGCGCCGAACCTGGCCGCGGGCAGGCCATCGCCCTCGATGCGGTCGCGCGCACCGTCGTCGACACGGCGCTCGACGCCGCGCCGAGCTGCGCGGAAAGCCTGGCCTCGCGGGTGGTCGACGCTCGAGCGCAGGGCCGGATTACATCGCCATCGAGCTCGATCACGCGCTCGACGACCAGGGCGCTGCCTCGGGCGGCGTGACGAGCCGCGAGATCGGCGCGCTGGAAATGGGAGTGCTTCTGGAACGACGTCTTCGCCAACGAGAAGCCGCTCAGTGGGTCGCGCCGCACCCGCCCTCGTGCTTCCTCAGTACCTGTCGCGCACGTCGGGGATGGGTTTCCCGAGCGGTTGCAGGCTTCTGGAGGGGCGGTCCTCGACGTCGGCCTGGCCGAGCGCGTCTGCTCCATTCCTTGCCGCCCACGGTCGCGAAGTTCGCCATCGAGGTCTCGGTGAATCGGCAGGCGCTGCACGCTGCGGGCATTCGGACCCGACCTGCCCTCTTGCGGCATCGATCTCGCCTGGAGCGTATCGTGCTTTCACATTTGCCCCGATGCGACCAGGCCGCGGCTCCTTCAGGACACGGCGCGCGCGCTGCGGCCAGCGGCCACTTCTACCTCGAATGCGTCGAGCAGCGGCCCGGCTTCAGCGACGACGTTCCCGAGGGGATTCAGCTTCCCGCGGGCCGTTTCGTGGTGCCCCTCGACCGCATGCTGGACGAAGGGCGGCGCGCCACGGCCTGGTTCCGGTGGCGCACGTCGGCGCGATCAATACGGCGACGACTGCCCGGTGCAGGGCTTCATCATCTGCTTCACGAAGCCCGTCGGATCGTGACCCGCACCTCAGTGGCGCTCGGGTCGCTCTCGATCTCGGTGCGGCTCGCGCGGCGACACGCGCCCCGCGCCCCTCCACCGCGAGGCGTAGCCGCTCGCATGGCGTGTCGTTCGAGGAAGGGCCAGATCTCCGTGAGTCCCCACTGCCCCGTCGGATCGACCGTGTACGCCAGATCGAAGGCGCCGCTCGACGAGATCAAGCGCATCGTCGTAGGAACCCCGCCACGGCTCGGGCGTAGGTCCGCTCGAGGACCGCGATCTTCGGCGCTGGTAGGCGATCAGGCCGGTATCGTTCGTGACGATGCCTTCCGTCCGCGTCGCCGGTGGGATCGTCGTAGCGCTTCCAGGCCCAATGGGTCCATCCCACGAGGTTCTGTCCGCGACGTCCGCGTGCCGAGCGATGTCGGCGACGAACCGCTCGCGCCGAACCCGTCAGGAGCCAGCCGCTCGCCTGACGATCGCGGGCAGCGCGGCTCTTGTCGAACGCCGGCGCGGTGGCCTCCGCGCAATAGCCGTCCAGATAGACCCGCAAGAAGATGCTGGTCGTAGACGTGGAAGCTGAGCGCGAGGTCGTCGTAGCCGAGCACGCCGAGGTCGGAGTCGATGCCGACCACCCCCGGCAACGCCAACGCCCAGAACACCGTGTGCGCGGGATCGACCTCGCGGATCGCGGGATGATGCGGCGGTAGAAGGGGGTTCGGTGGTGGCGGATTCCTGGGGCACGAACCACGCCGCCGTGGTCCACGGCTCGTTCATCACGTCGTAGCCCAACACACCGTCCTCGTCCGCGAACGTGCGCGCGACTTCCCGCCACGTATCGACGTAGCGCGATTGCGTCCCCTCGCGGTCTCGCCAGGAAATCGCCGACCGTGCTTCCTCGATCGGCAGATTTCCAGGCGCAGTTCAGGCCCAGTTGAACGCCGCGCCGATCGCGGCGGCGACGAAGTCGCCAGTCGGCGCGCCTCACCGCCGAAGCGCTCGTTCCAGAGATCCTGGTGCGCGTCGACGAGCACGTAGATCCCTCGGCTCGTGAAGAGCTTCACGAGCGCCTCGAGCCGCGCGAGATAGCCCTGGTCGAGGACGCCGCGCTCGGGTTCGAGCCCTTCCAGATGAAGCCGAGGCGCACCACGTTGAAGCCGAGGTCCCGCATGGCGTCCGCATCGGCGTCGCTGAGCCCGTCGTGCTCGGAGGGCAGATAGGGCGGACGCTTGTCCACCACGTTCACGCCGTGCAGCAGCACGACGCGTCCGGACGCATCCACGAACCACCCGTCCCGGACGCGCAGACCGCCACTCTGGTGCAGCACCGTCCGCGCTGCCACCGTCGGCGCAGGCGCTTGAGCCGAGCATCAGCACGAAGAGCCCACCCGCCACGATCCCGCGTCGGAACCGACGCTCGCCTCGTCCTCGATCCACTCATGCGATTCATTCTCCTCGCGCGCGACTCTCTACCGCGGAACGGCGTGCCAGCGCCATCGCCGCGGCACGTCGGCGCCGACCGGCGCGGGCTCTGTCGCCGTGGCCGAAGCGGCCAAGACTGCCCACATGCGGCTCGCGAGCTTCAATCTCTTCTTCTTTCCGGCGCACGCGCCCCATCGCATCGCGCGGACCGGAAGATCTCGAGCTGGTGGCGCGGGTGCTGGCGCGCCCTCGACGCGGACGTGCTGGTGCTGCCGGAGATCCTCGATCTCGCGGTGCTCGAACGGCTGCTCGAGGACGTCGGCCAACGCATCGGGCGTGACTATCGCCTGCGACGAGAACGGGAAAATGGCCTGCCAGCGCGGGAAGCGCTCAGATCCTCAAGGTCGCGATGGCCTTCGACGCGCGCCCCCTGACGCTGGTCCGCCGTCACAAGCTGCCGAGCCCTGCGGGGCGCAGCGTCGTCCTCGAGCCTTCCTCGGAGCGCGCCTCCGGCGAGACGCTCACGGTCATCGGCGTGCACCTGCGCTCGTCCGGCGCCGCGCCGAACCCGGACGTCGACGACCCAGGCGCGCCGAAGCGCACGCGCGAGACCCACGCCATCGCGGCGTGGGTGGAGGATTCGACGCCGACGCACCTTCGTGGGGCTGCCGACCGCCGACGCCGTGCTGCTCGGCGACTTCAACGAGCCGCGCGGCCGTGCCTCGCTGGCGCCGCTCACGGAAGGCGCGACGACGAGCTGGCACTGGCACGAGCCGACGCTGGATCCCGCCGGCGCGAGCGACGGAGACGACGACACGGCACCTTGGTCGAGCTACCTCGACCGGTCGGTCCTCGATCGCCTCACGTCGCCGCGAGTGACGGCGCGGGCCTCCGGCGAGGCGCGGATCTACGCCTTCGACCGCGACCCCACGATCGCCGATCCCGCCTGGATGCACGCCGACGGACCGACGATCATCCCGGGGATCGGCACTCCTTCCTCCACGCGGTGCCGAATCTCTACCGCGTCTCGATCACCGCCCGATCTACCTCGATCTCGCGTGACGCCTGATCAAGGCCCGCGGCCGAGATCCTGGGGCAGGTACCGAGCAGCACGGACGAAGAGCGGTACCGACAGCGCGCTGACCGCGATCACCGCCAGCAGCGAGTAGCGGATCGCGAGCGCGCCGTGGCTCGCGGCCAACGCATCATGCCGATGCCGACCACCAGTGGCCCCAAGCCGAGCCCCACGAGGTTGAGCACGAACAGGACCACCGCCGACGCCGTCGCCTGCATGTGCGGCGTCACGACCCTGGGTGACCGCCAGCATCGAGTCCCACGTACATCTGTGCCGCGACGTAGAACGGAACGAACGAGAGCAGGGCCGCGCCGGAGCTGGGCGCCAGCAGGAAGCCCACGCCGAACGGCACGTGCAACGCCGACACGATCGCCGAGAGCCATCCGTACCAGCGCGGGTCGCGAGCGAGGCGATCGGCGAGGGCGCCGCTCAACCAAGCGCCGAAGGTCCTGGTTGATCCCCACGATCAGGCCCAGCGAGAGCCCCACCTGCCCGATCGGCATCGCGTGAACGCGCTGCAGGAACGACGCGCCCCAGGTCAGGAACGCATACCTGCCGAGGGTGTTGCAGCAGCCGCGGCCACCACGTACACCAGCGCCGCGCCACGAGGTAGCGCAGCACCTGCGCGAGCGTCGCGCGATCGGGAAGCCGGCGCGACGGCCCCTGCCGGCCGGCGCTCGGGCTCGCGCACCGTCCAACGCACCAGCGCGCTGCGCAGCGCGCCCGAGGCCCACTCAAGAAGAACGCCGTCTCGCCACGAGAAAATGCGGCCACGTATCCCCTCCCACGAACGCGTCACCCCGATGCAGACACCGGTCGCGTAGAGCGCGAGCAGGTCGCGCGGCGCTGGGGTGGGAAGTAAATCGGAGAGCAGCGAGTGGGCCGGCGGGCTTCCCGCCGCCTCGCTGATCCTGACCGCGACTCGCGCCAGCGCCAGCCCCAGAACCCGCGGGCGAGCCCCGAGCACGCCGTCATGCCGCTCCAGAGCGTCAGCCTGGGCGCGATGATCGTGCGGCGCGGCCGCGATCCGCCCAGCGCGCGATGGGGATTCCCGCGACCGTGTAGGAAGAGCGCGAACGCGAAGCCGTCATCAGGAAGCCCATCGCCGTATCGACGCCCCGAGGTCCTTCTTGATCGGCTCGAGCAGGATCGCCAGCACCTGCCGGTCGACGAAGTTGAAGACGTAGACTAGCGACAGCAGCGCGAGCACGTAGTAGGCGTACGCACCCGGCTCCGGGGGCGCGGCCGACCCGGAGCTTCGACGGGATTCGGGTCTTCGGCGTGCATGCGCTCGTGAGTCAGCGGGGACGCGCGATCCTACGCCACGCGAGGCCGTCCTGGCGCGCCGACTTCGTGGTATCTTCGCGTACGCCCACAGCGTTCCGCGGCTCCTCTACACGGCGCACACGCTCACCTCGCTCAGGCCCGCGGTGCAACTCGACGAACACGTCGCGCTCGAGTGCTCGCCGATCACCTCGGCTCGCTCCATCCCGCGGTGCGGGCACAGGACGCGTACCTGGACCGCGGCCCAACGCGGCGTGGCGCTGCGCGCGTTGCGCGCGCCGTCGCCGAGAACCGGGCAGGCTCTATCCCGGCTCGGCGGACGAATGGGAGACGATCGGCCGCGCGCTGGCGAAGCTCGACGCCCGCAGCGGCGCACGCCTTGGCGGAGTCGACCGCCATCTCTTCACCCTCGACGTCCGCTATTGGGCGCAGCGCCGTCGTTTCCGCACCTCGCCGCCGCCCTCGGCGAGCCGACGACGCCGCGGCAGCGACGCTCGTCCGCGACGCGTTCGGCGCAGCGCTCGCCGCGCACGCTTCGCCCGCGGTCTTGGCCGGATCGCGCAGCGCTGCGCCGGCGCATCCTCGACGGAGACCCTCGCCCTCGTCGCGGGTTACCGCCTCCCGCAGCCGCCTGGCTGGTGGCGGAGGCGAGCGCCAGCCAGCCCGCGGCGATGAACTCGCTCGCCGCGCTCGCGGCGCTGGCGGCCGTTCCGCCTCGCGCTGGACGCGTCCGCCGTCGCGAAGCCCGAGGCGCGCTGCGCTCGCTCATGACGAGCGCCGAGCTCTGCTTCGTGCAGGCCGCTCGCTTGGTGGGCGAGTTCATCGAGGCGGTTCCATTCGTCACCGGTGAGCTGGCGGCGAAGATCGACGCCCTCGCGGCCACCGTGCGCGCACTACCCGCCAGCGAGGAGCCGGTCCCCTGGCTCGATACCGTGGCGACCGCGGCCGCTTGGTCCGAGTAGCTCAGAGCTCGTCTGCGCCGGGCTGGCGCGCTGGGTGACGCTTCACCCGCCGCCCATTGCCGGGCGCTGGCACGCTCGTTGGCGCAGCTCACCCGCTCGTCCCGGCTCTCGGCGAGGATGCGCTCGATCGTCTCGCCGAGGTTGCTCAGCTCGCCCCCGATGGGCGATGCGAGCTCTTCATGCAGGCGAGCCTCCGCGAGACCCGTGCCGAGGTCGTCGAGACGTTCGTGGCGCTCGCCGCCGCCGCCGAGCTGGGGTGCGCGGAGCGCGTCGATGCGCTCGTGGGGGCCTTCCACCGCGAGCGAACCACGGGACGCCGGGCCAAACGGTTGCTGCGCGCGCTCACGCGATTGAGCGAGCTCGCCGAGCCGTGGGGATCAGCTCTGGTGCGCCGCCCTCGGCCCTGCTTGAGCGCCGCCGAGTCGAGCTCCGAGAGCGCGCTGGTGCTGGCCGTGCTCGCGGAGCGGCCGCCTGCGATGCCGGTCGCCGCGCTTGCCGTAGCCCAGCATGCGCCGTGCACGAGCTGGTGCACCACTACGGCGTGCGTTTCGGTGGGATACGCGCTCACGGATCTTCCGCGCGGTCAATGGACGCCGCCGCCCCCCCGCTCATGGCCTGATCCGCGCGCGCCAGAGGCGCGCCGCCGAGCGTTGCGCGTCGATCGAGGTGGGCCCCACGAAAACGGCCTTCAAGGCGGGCGTCCGGAAGAGCCCCCCGAAGAACCATCGGCGCGCTCGCGACGGCGAGCTCATCCGCGGCCCGTTAGAGCGCTTCGAGGAAGCGCAGCACCAGCCGTCGCGAGGAAGCGCCAGCCGGCGCGGTGCGGACGTACTCGTCGTCGTAGTGACCGCCGCCGATTCGGCGCTGGCCCTCGATGCTGGCGCGCAGTCCAGATAGCGCGGCCGCCGCCCTGATCGCCATCCAGATCGACGACGTGGTTGGCGACGAACGGCAGGAACTCGTTGGCCCCAGCGACGAGCTGTCGGTAGTTCTCGAGCAACGCGGCGCGGCCCCGGATCGGCGGCCGATCGCCGGTGTCCATGACCTCGTCCTCGGCGAACAGGTCGATGGCCGCGGTGACGTCGCGCCACACCGCGTCGGCGTAACGGCGCGCCAGGTCACGGATCGCCTCGAGATCCTCGAGGCGCGCTGGGGTCGTGCACGTTCACGCCTCGAGAGCTCCTCGGCCACCAGCTCCGCGATGTCGGCGGCGCGGATCGATCAGTCCAGGGTCTTGAGCGCGTCGTCGAACATCTGCATGCAGAGCAAAGGGGTGAGACCGCCGCGGTCTTGGCGCCGCATTCACGTCGGCGAGACGCAGGTGATTGATGCGCGTCTTGGGATCGTCGTCCATCCAGGCGTAGCCGCCGCCCGCGCCGCAGCACAGCGACTTCGACCGGCTGCGCCCCATCTCGATTCGCCTGCCCGGAACGGCGAGCGAGTCGAGGACCTCTCGCGGCGCCTCGTACACGCCGCCGGCGCCCCAGGTAGCAGGGATCGTGATAGGTGAGCGCGTCGAGCCCGGCGCGCAGTCTGAGCTTCCCGGCGCAGCAGGTCGGCGATGAGCTGGTGCGTGGCGGACCACCTCGTAGTTTCCGCCGAAGTCGGGATACTCAACGGGTAGCTGTTGAAGCAGTGCGGGCAGGTGGTGATGATCTTCCTCATCTGCATTGCGCCAGCGCGTCTCGATGTTCTGCTTGCGCAGAGCTGAAGGTGAACTCGCCTCCCACGCGCCGCGCCGGGTCGCTGGTGCACGCTTCCTCGATCGCGAAGTCGACCCCCGCCGCCTTGAGCACCTTCACCATGGCGCGGGTGACCTGGATGCTGCGGTCGATCATCGCCCCGGTGCAGCCCACCCAGGTGTTCGGCGTGCGCACCGTCGCCGAGCACCTTCACGTCCAAGTCCTGGTACTCGTCACGGTTGTAGCGGCGCCTTCGCTCAGGGGCAAGGTGCATGCGGGTCATCCATGTTCTTCAGGAAGAGCTGGCCGGGTACGCTCATCTTCGAATCGGTCAGCGGTGAGGACGCATGTCGACCATCTTGGGATGTGCTCGATGAAGACCGGGCACTCGTGGGTGCACGCGCCACAGGTCCGACATCCCCAGAGCTCGTCCTCCAGCACCGCGGGGTGCGCGCGCCGGGCTCGGCGGGCGCCTCGCCGAAGAGCGACGGGCGGGTCGAGACGTCACTGGCGGGCGGCGGTGCCCGCACTCGACGCCCGCGACGGTCTGTCTCCGGGCGAGGCGCGCCAGCAACGACGAGGGGCCGACGCCGCCAGGTGCGCCTTCATGTCTTGAATGAGCTTCCGCGGCGGTAGGCACACCGCTCAGGCTCGCGGGACAGACCGCCTTCGCAACGGCCGCAATTCATGCACGCATCGAGATCGAGCAGGCTCTTCCACGGATACGTCGATGCGGCTCGTGCCCAGGACCACGTCGCCCTCGGGATCGGCCTCGAGCGCCTTGTCGATGTCGAAGTGAGCGAGCTTGCCGCTCGGGCCCAGATTCCGCAGCAGGTGCGGATGCGTTCGCGGTGCCGAACCAGAGGAGCTTTCCGTACGCCATGTAGCCGAGAAGCGAGAACGCCGTGGCGGCGTGGAACCACCAAACACCCCGGTGAAGCGCACGCAAGGCATCCTCGCCGAGCCCGGCGACGCCACCAGGTAGCCGCCCGGAGACCACACCGCCAGCGACGGGTTCTGCCGCAGCTGGTGGCGGCGATGCGCAGGCCCTCGACGACGAAGCCTTGCGCGAAGACCAGCCCCAAGAGCCCGATCGCGATCCAGTCGTCGGTGATGGTGTGCAGCCGCGGCACCTTCTTCGCAACGCTGCGCCGCCACAGGAAGATCGCGCAGCCCACCAGCCCGAGGACGCCGAACACGTCGCTCACCAGCGAATAGCCCCGATAGAAGGGCCTCGTGCAGGAAGTGGATGCCGGTCCATTCCTTGGACGGCGATCAGGCCGGTCGCGACGAGCTCGACCAGGAACCCGTAGAAGACGAAGAGATGGGCGACGCCCGGCACCGGATCGCGCAGGCGGCGGTGCCCGAAGATCTCGACCACGAGGCCGCGAATCCGCTCCGCCATGCGATCGGTGCGAATTCCCGGCGGCGCCGAGACGAATGAGCCGTATGCGTCGGTGGATGCCGCGGACCGCGAAGCCGAGGCCACGGCCGCGAAGCCGTAGATCAGCATGCCGAGGGCGATGTTCCAGTAGATCGGTCGAGTCGCTTCCATCGTTCTCGTCTCGTTCGTGAGGATGCTCTCGGTGCCTGGATGCTCGGTGCCCGCGTGCGCGCCGCTCGCCTAGCCGCCCGCCGCTTCCTTCTCGCGCTCGGCCAGGCTCGCCATCAGGGTGTCGAAACCGAACTGTCCCACCGGCCAGCCGGCGTACGGCGACGTGGATCATCAGCTCCGACAGCTCCTTCTTCGTCAGGTCCTTCTTGAGCGCTTGGCGCAGATGGAGGGCGAGCGACTCTTCCTTCATCTGCAGCGCCAGGATCGTGAGCGTGATCCAGGCGCCGATCGCGGGATCGAGAGTCCTTCTCGAGCCCACACGTCCGCGAACAGGTTCTCGACGGTGATCCTGAAAAGCCGGACCCTGCTCGGGCGGGCGAAGCCGATGACTTCCTCGAAGACCGCGCACCCTTCTCGAGAACTTCTCGGACGGCATGAGCGCGCTCTCCTCTCTCCTCGCCGGCGTGCGGCGGCGGAGGCCGTCGGCGTCACGGAGGGTCTGCGCGGGGCGAGCGCTAGGCCGCCACCAGGCATCGGCAGCCGATCAGGCCCCGCGGACGTCGGTTCTGGACGTTGTACTTCGCCCGCAGGCACCAGGTCGCGCGCGCGCGAGCAGCACGTCCAGAAGAGAACGTGAGTGTCTCGAGGCGCGCGAGCATCAGGCCCAGGCA
Source organism: bacterium (assembly GCA_046331705.1). Lineage (GTDB taxonomy): Bacteria > JADJOY01 > JADJOY01 > JADJOY01 > JADJOY01 > JADJOY01. Next base: position 51,855 of record JAXLQJ010000007.1, read on the forward strand.
ATGGTGGATGCCGCTGCCGAACGAGAGATGGTCGTTGTCGCAGACGCGGTCCACGAGGGTCCGGTCAGCTCGGCGAAGACCCGCGGGTCCGCGGTTGCCGGCGGCGATGGTGAGCATCACCCGCGCATTCGCGGGGATGGTCTGGCCATGAAGCTCGATCGGTCGCGTGGTCTCGCGGAAGAAGCATTTCGAGGGCGGCCCGAAGCGCAGCATCTCCGCCGCGCCCGGCGAGCTCCTCAGCGCCGCGCGCTGGCTACGAGCTCATCAGGTTGGCCATCAGCGCCAGGAGCGCATTGCCCAGAAGGTTCGTGGTGGTCTCGTTGCCGGCGATCAGGAGCAGGATGCAGAAGTGGGCGGCTTCCTTGTCCGTGAGCGCCTCGCCATCGCCGGCCTGGGCCACGCGCGTAGTCGGGTCCTCGCGGGCCGTGCGCCGCTCGCGCACCTTCGCGTGAAGTAGTCGTTGAGCGCCGAACGGCGGTGCGCCTTTCGACCTCGGCATCGAGTGCTGTGGCGACGCCCTCGACCATCGGAATGGACAGCGCTTGAACTGGGCGAGGTCGCCGTCGGGATGCCGAGCATCTCCACGATGACCTGGACAGGCAGCGGCAGCGTGGCTCGGAACGCATCGAACAGGGCACCATCAGCGTGCCGAGGCCGAATCAGCTCCTCGCAGATCGCGCGGATCCCGCCCCCAGGCCTCTTCGATCGCGCGGCGCGTGAAGACCGCCTGGACAGCGATGCGGCGCAAGCGGGTATTGCTTGGGCGGATCCGTGGCGATCAAACCCGGCTGGAAGCCGAGCTCGGTGAAGTTGCCCGCGCCGAGGAGTACGTCTGGTGGTCGCGAAACGCCTCGCGCACGTCGGCGTAGCGCGTCAGCACCCAGTAGCCGCGCCGGGCGACGTGATAGAGCGGCGCCTCGTCGCGCAGGCGCGCGTACCAGAGGTACAGGTCCGCGACGACGGCCGCATCGAAGGATCGAAGTCGAGCAACGCTTGAGCCCCCGAACGCCGTGATTCAGGCCGTTGACGCCTTGACGCGCCAAGTAGAACATGTTTCATTTTGGAAGGAAACCGGTTCGACCTCACCTCGCGTTCGTACCCAAAATCAGGCGCTTTTCGTTCCTCCACCCGAAGTTCCGCTGGAACGCGTTCCCGGCGAAGGCTCCGATGGCGAAGGAGAATCGCTCCACACCCCGTTCTGCGAGATGTTCGGGATCGAGTACCCGATCATCGCCTTCACCCACTGCAGGACGTGGTGGTCGCGGTCACCAACGCCGGCGGCTTCCTCGGTGCTCGGCGAGGCGATGCACACGCCCGACGAGATCTCGGCCGACATCAAGTGGACCGCGATCGCATCGGTTCCAAGCCCTTCGGCGTGGATCTCGATCCTGCCGGTGCTGCTCGCGGGCGGTCTGGACGAGCTCCAGTCGAAGATCCCCGACGGCCACCGCGCCTACGCGAAGATGATCCACGAGAAGTACGACGTGCCGGCGCCCAAGGGCAAGAGGCGCTTCACCAATGGGGCGAGGCTCAATCAGCAGATGGCGCGCGCCCAGCTCGAGATGCTGCTGGAAGAGCAGGTGCCGCTGCTCTCCAGGCCTCGGCAACCCGGCGTTCATCGATGCCGCTCATGCCCGCGGCATCAAGGTGTTCGGGCTGATCGGCAAGACTCGTCAGGCCAAGCGTGAGATCGAAGCGGGTGTCGACGGCATCATCGCCCAGGGCTTCGACGCCGCAGGCCACACGGGCGAGATGGGCACCTTCAGCATCGTGCCGAAGGTCGTCTCGGTCGCCCAGGGTCGTCCCGTCATCGCGGCTGGTGGTGTGACCGGGCCGTCACCTGGCCGCCGCGCTCTGCCTGGGCGCCGCAGGCGTGTGGACCGGCACGCTCTGGCTGGCGTCGCGCGAGAGCGACGTCGACATGATCATCAAGGAGCGGCTGATCGCCTCGAGCGCCGAGGACACCGACCTCGAAGTCGATCTCCACGACGATGCGCGTGCTCAAGTGCCCATGGACCACCGAGTGGAAGAAGCCCGAGGCCCCCGCCCCGCTACCGGCGCGCCTATCAGATGCTCCTCAGCTCGCCGTATCCAGGGCGCCAACGACAACCGCCGCGGTGACCTCGCGGCCGGAGGCTGGCCGGCCAGGGCGTGAGCTTCGTGACGGCCATGAAGCCGGCCTTGGATCGTCTGGACGTCGTCGACGGGCGCTCTGACCTTCGAACCTCACCGGCGGCGACGAGTGACCGTGACCGAGTCGCAGCAACCGACGTATGCGGCCGTGCCCGGCTTCGACGCGAGCGTCGCCGGCAAGCGCGCCGGAAATGCGACGGCGAGCGGCCCGTCCTGGGAACGCGCTACGCGGGGCAGGAGTTCTCGGGACGCTGAGCGGCGATTACGTCGACCACGGCGATCCACCGTGGCGCTGGTATTTGCTCCGCGACCTCAAGCGAAAGCCGGACAACTACGCCAACGAATGCGTCGTGGTGCAGAATCGGGCAGCGTCTTCCTGGTCGACGAGCCCAACCGCGTTCAGGAGCGACCGTGACCAGCATGGCAGTCGTTCCCGGTGGCGCGGCCCCGGCGCAACGAGTGCCCCGACCGATCGGCCCGACCAGCCAGCGACCGGCAGCCTCGAATCCTGGAGATCAACCCGTGAAGATCGTCGTGTGTGCCAAGGAAGTCCTCGATCCCGATGCCGTGAACAACTACGCCCTCGCGGGCGGCCTGCAGATCGGCGCGGATGGCAAGACCGCACAGTCCGCCATTCCACGGCTCATGAACGCGTACGACGGCAAGCGATCGAAAACGCTGCGGCTGCGTGACGGCGGTGTCGCGGCGAAGCTCGCGGTGGTGTCGGCCGGGACCGACCCCGCGAGCATCCTGCCAGGCGGCGGCTCTCGGCGCCGACGAGACCAACTCCACGTCCAGGTCGATCCGGCGGCCCTCGACCTGACGGCGGTCGCCAAGCTGCTCGCGGCATACGTCACCAAGACCGGCGGCGCGGACCTGATCCTCTGCGGGCGCCAGGCATCCGACGACGATCAGGGTGTCGACGTTGCTCAACGAGCGGCTCGGCATGCCGGTCGTCACCGTCGCGCGTGCCATCGCCATGAGCGGCGACAAGGCCGTGCGCGTGACCCGCGTGACTCCCGACGGCGACGAGGTCGTCGAGGTCGCCCTACCCTGCATCGTCACCATCTCGAACGAGCTCGGCACGCCGCGCTACCTACCGCGCAGACCATCAAGGCGCGCAAGATGAAACCGGCAGCCTTCACGCCCGAGACGCTGGGGCTCGGCGCCGGCGAGCTGGCGCCGCGAGTGGTGCTCACCAATTCGTGCCCACGGTCCGGGGCCAGTGCGAGTTCCTGTCGGGGGTCGCCAGCCGAGCTGGCCCAAGCGCTGCTCGCGCGTCTGCGCGCCGACGGCGCCATCGCCTGAGCGACCGCTCCCTTCCGATCGGAGACATGACCATGTGCTCAACGCTGTCGTCGCATGCACCTGGGGTCGGCGGTCAACGGCCTCGCCGTCGACGCCGAAGCTCCTCACCGTCGCGTCCAAGGCCGCTGCGGGCCTGGGCGCGCCGCTGGCTCGTCGCGGATCCCGGTGGCCACGCCGAGCGCCGTCGCTGACTCGCTTCGGGGTCGCGAGCCTGGACCGGATCGAGGACGCGAAGCTCGCGTCGTTCTCGGCGGACGTGTACGTCGAAGCGCTCGCCCAGTACTGCGGCGCGGGTCGCCTGCAGCGCTGCTGGTCGTGCAGGTTTCGACAGCCGTGTGGTGGCGCCCGCTTCGCCGGTCGCCTCGGCAGCGCGGTGAGCAATGCCGTCGATGCCGACGTCACGGGCGGCAAGCTCGCGATCACCGCCTCGGCCTACGGCAGCGACACCCGCGTGGTGTACGAGTTCCAGGGCGGCGGCGCGCGCGTGGTGTCGGTCACGGCGAACGCGGTCTCGATCGCCCCACCCGCTGCATCAAGGCGCGACACCACGACTCGCGCCATCGCCGTCGATCTGGTGGCGTCAGCGAACGCGTGAAGGTCGTCGAGCGTCCCACCGTCAAGGCCAGCGGCTCGAGAGGTGATCATCGTCTCTCCGAGCCGGGCGCGGCCTCGTGGCTACAAGCTCGTGGAAGAGCTGGCCGCGGCGCTCGGCGGCATGGCTGGCGCATCGCCCATCGTCGACGACGGCCAGGTCGGCTCAATCGCGCCCGGGGTCGGCCTCACCGGCCGGATCACCCGACCGGCGCTCTACCTCGCCGCCGGCATCTCGGGCGCGAGCCGGCACATGGCCGGTTGCTCCGCCGCCAAGACCATCGCCGCGATCAACACCGACAAGGACGCGGCGATCTTCCACCACCCGCTACGGCGTGGTGGGCGGTCGCGTCGCGATCCTGGGCGAGCTCACCAAGGCCGCGAAAGGCGGGTGAATCGATGAAGGCGATGCCAAGACCGGCCAAATCCACGGGCTCGACGGATTCTTCGTCGACACCGCCGAAGGTCCGCGGTTGCTGGGCTGCGCTGCTCAACCTGTCGACACCGCCTATTTCCCGCGCTCGCCGCTCTGCCACAACCCCGACTGCGCGGGCTCGGATCGAGGACGCCCACCTCGGCGCCCAAGGCAAAGTACCTGGGCGTCGATCCAGAACTATCCGCCCTCCACCGTCGAAATACAACGAGCCCTACAAGCCCTACGCCATGGGTGTGGTCGACACCAGCGACGGGCTGCTGCGCGTTCTGACGCAGATCGCGACCGGCGATCCCCACTCGCTCGCGATCGGTTGCGACGTGCGCCTGGTGATCGACGACTACCGCGACAAGGACGGCACCTCCGTCCTCACCTGGAAAGTACCGCCCCGTCGTCACAGGCCGATGCGTGACGTCGCCGCGATCGGCTGGCCTCCATCCCGCAGGGCAAGTTCAACGACAGATCCGTCGGCGAGCTTTGCCGTTTCGCCGTCGAGGCGCTCGCGGCGCCGGTGTCGCCTGGCGCGAGTGCAAGCGGTGGCCGCCGCCAGCTCCCGGACTACTCCGGCGGCAAGGGCTGGGCTCAACGGCAACGACGTCGTCGAGGACATGGGTTCGACCATCCCGGTCTGCAACCTCTCGGCCGGCTGCGCGGCGGGCGCCAACGCCTTCAACATCGGCTGGACGCGCTGGTCGCGAGCGGCGCCGACGGCCGTGCTGGAAATCGTCGGCGGCGAGAAGATGCCGAAGGCTTCATCCAGACCTCCGGCAACGAGGAAGACCGATCCCGAGTTCGTGCGCCAGCGCATGATCGGCATGCCCGGACCCGCGTTCTGGCGCTGCTCTGTCGTCGGCGGATGGCCGAGTTCGGCACCACCGAGGAGCAGCTCGCGAAGATCGCGGTCAAGGCGCACAAACTCTCGGTCCACAATCCCAACGCGCGCGCTTTCGCGACGAGTTCACCCTGGAGGAAGATGTCGAGCGCGATGGTGAGCTACCCGCTGCGCTTGTTCGAGATCTGCCCGGTCAGCGATGGCGCGGCCGCGGTGCTGCTTGCTCGGCGGAGTTCGCGCGCAAGCACACCACGCAGCCGGTGTGGGTGGCGGCAGGCGCCGTCGCCACCGCGCGCTTCGACGACGGCATCCCGCGCGGTCTCGCCTGCCGCGGCGCCCAAGTCGGGACGCGTATCCGCAGCGAGGCGAGCTGGCGGTCGAGAAAGCGCTCGCCGCGGCACGTCGGCCCCAAGGACCTGGATTTCGTCGAGCTGCAGGACAACACGGTCTACTACGAGCTCGCGTTTCCCCGGGGATTGGGGCCTGTGCCGCGCCCGGCGAGGCCGAGCGCCTGATGGAACGCGGCGAGACCATGCCCACCGGAAGCTGCCGACCAATCGAGCGGCGGCTTCCTGTCCTTCGGCGAGGCCACCACCGCGCAGGGCATCTTCCAGATCTGCGAGCTCGGCTGGCAGCTCGGCGAGGCGGGCGCGCGTCGGAGTGCCGAATGCAAGCTCGGCCTCGCGCAGACGCTCGGTCTCGGCGGCAACGGCACCGCCACCGTCCTCGAAAGCGATAGGACTGACGACATGACCACGCCCAACCACTACCTCTACGAGCTTCGCGACGGCGTCGGCATCGTCACGCTCAATCGTCCCGAGCGCTTCAACGCCGTCACCTGGGAGCTCGCCGCCGATCTGGTGAAGCTCTTCGCCAGCGTCCGCGAGGACGAGGACGTCCGCACCATCCTCCTCACCGGCGCGGGCAAGGCCTTCTGTGCAGGAGGGGACGCCGACTTCGTGAGCGGTAACGCGGCACGTCCCCTTCCTGGGCTCTCGGATCCGTCGATCCCGATGAAGCGCTCGCAGCGCAAGACGCCCGGCAAGCATTCGCCGCCTTCACCAAGGCGCTCATCGACGTCGAGGAAGCCGGTGATCGCCGCGATCCACGGCGCGTGCGTACCAGGTGCGGGTCTCGCGGCCTTGTGTACGACCGGCGCTTCGCCGACTCCACCGCCAAGCTCTCGGCCATCTTCGTCAAGCGCAGCTTCAGCCCCGACTGTGGCGTCGTGGTTCCTGCCACGGATCGTGCCGCTACCGGTGGCGCTGATGATGGTCGAGACCGGCAAGATGTTCTCCGCCGAGGAGTCGAAAGCGGTGGGGCTCGTCGGTGCCCGAGGGCAAGGACTTCGAGGCCGCGTTCGCCTACGCCAAGGGCTCGCCACGGGCACAGCGTGGCCATCGACCTCGGCCGCCGCTTCGTCCACAAGGCGAGCTCACGTCCGCACCCTCGACGAGATGCTCGACTACGAGTGCGTGGCCTCGACCATGACCTCGTCGACGCGGGACGCCAAGGAAGGCGTCGCCTCGATCCTCGAAGCGCAAGCCCGAGTGGAAGGGCTTCTGACGAGCGCTCGGAACGCGCGCCCCGCCCACTGACGAAGCGAGTACCTGATCACCTCGCCGCTGTCCTCGCTCCGCTCAGGATCGGGATCCGGGCACGAGATCCCTCACTCGAAGGTGCGGTCCGCACCCGCGAGCAGCGCTTTCCCGATCGAGCTTCAGGTTCATGTTGCTCCATCGTGCGCAGGTTCACGACGTAGCGGACCCGCCGCGGCGCCACCGGTGGCAACGCGCTCGGCGCCTTTCCAGCGAGCACCGCGTGGGCGAGCTCGCCGCATTGAAGCGGCCCAGGTCGTAGTCGCGCTCCAGGGCATAGAGTGCCCCGGCCTTGGCCCACGCCGGAGACACCGACGAACGGGATCCGGTTCTGGAACGAGAACAGCAACAACGTCTTGGAGATCTCCGGAGGCGCGGGAAGTCCAGGGGATGCCGAGGATGACGTCGCTTTGCTGCTCGAGGGCCTCGAGGGCGCCCGGGATCTCGTTCGGTGGGTGCGTGCACGGGTTGCGCGACGAGGATCATGCCCGCGCGCTCGTGGCTGCCGCCAGCGCATCCACGTTCCGCTGATTCGGCAGGCTCGTACATCACGCCGACGTTCTTGCGATCGAGGAGAAACCGCTTCAGCCACTCCACCTGCACGGCGATCAGGAACTCGAGGTGACGGCGGTGGCGAGCACTGCCGCCAGTGCCGCCGTTGACAGCACCGAACAGCCGATCACCGGGACGCGCGGATCGAGCCGCAGCGCCGCGTCCGTAGCTTCGCTGCCGATCGTCACCACACGGCGGCACCTTCCGCGGACGCAGGCGACTGCCGTGGAGCGGCGGGGTCGAAGTCCACGGCGCGGACGTCCGTCACGCCTCGGCCGGCGAGGAAGCTCCGCCTGCAACCCTTCGATCACCCTGGGCGTACGGTCGCTGCGCCGTGCGCAGGCACCGCCACCGTTCGTCCGCGCCGACCCTGCTCACCGGCACGAGGACGACGCGGCGGCAGGAGGGCCAGTGTCCGCAGCCAACGCCGAGCCGCCCCCGGCTCGTGGCTCATGGCAGCTCGAATCGATAGTCCACGTCGAGGGCGAACCGTGCGGCCATCCTGGCGGATGGCGTCCTGGCGGAACTCCGCGGACACCGGATCCGCGTAACGTCGAAGGGTGTAGGCGGTGACCGAGGCCGCCGAGGCCGCCCAGCACGCGCTGGGCGCGCAGGTGAGATTCGTGAGGTCGAGCAGATCGACGGCGCCGCCCGAGAGGGTCTTGCGCGACGAGGTGAAGAGCACCTCGGCGCCACCACCAACCGATGCGTCGAGAACGGGGGACCGACCAGGTTGGCCTTCGCGGGAATGGGCAGGCGAGTTGGTGAGCCGCTGGTGCTGGCGCGGTCCTCGATCTCGACGAAGTTGTAACTGAGCCGGGTGCCGATGCCGACGCGGTCAGGCCGCCGCGAGCTCGACGCCGTTCGCGAAGGGTCTCGCCGCGATTCCTCGGCACGCGCACGCCGCTCGTCGCGTCGCCGACGAACTCGATGAGGTCCGAGATCGTCGTGATAGAGCGAGCAACTCAGCCGCACTTGCTCGGCGAGCGCCTGTTCGGCCACCAGCTCGTAGCTGCGGATGATCTCCGGGCTCAGGTCCGCGTGACGCCCGTCCTCGCCCTGCGCATACGCGGTCTCGTACGGATTCGGCGCGCGGAACGCCTCGCCGTAGATCCAGCTTCACGGTGGTGTCCGCGAGCGGACAGGTGACCCAGCGCGGCGCGTGGGCTCACGCGCTCGCCAGCTCTGCTGGTGGTCGAACGGAGCCCGGCCTGCAAGGTGACGAACGACCACGGCGTCGGCCACTCTCGTCCTCCTGCAGGTAGAGCGCCCGGTCGACGGTGCTGCTTGTCGATGTCCACGTAGGGCGTGCGCGGCTCGACGTCAAGGATTTCGAAGAAGGTGGAGGTCGAAGTTGGCGGGCCTTTCGCCGCCGCGGCCGGCGTTGCTCTGCAGGCGCGGGCGGTACATCGCTGTTGATCTCGCCACGCGCTCGCCGTGCGGTCGCCGTCTGGGCGTTCGGGACGGTTGCGCGGTCAGACGTTAAAATGGTGACGAAGCGCGCGCATCCGCAGCAGGCGATGTAATGCCGTGCCACGCCGCGTTCCAGCGCGGCGCAGGGTGCGCGTAGCTCGAGGTCGCCCCAGCTCTACCTGGTCGCGGGTGAGGTTTCGCGGCGAGTCGAAGACAGTCCCGAAGGAGACCGGTCAGGATGTGCTTGTTCCGCTCCCCGTAGCCCGCCGTGAGCGTGAGATCCCGCCAGGAGAGCTTCGCGAAGAGGTTCCGGCCGCGCTCGCCGTCGACGTCGTCGGCGATGCCCGTCATGGGTCGCGGGGTCGTCGAATTCGGGGAAATAGAGCCTCGGATTGCCGGCGCTGTCGAAGTAGCTGGCGCCGGTCAAGGGGCTCGAACCCGGCGCTCGTCGCGATCCGCGGCGAGCCGGGCACCGTAGGTCTCGAACAGGCCCACCGTGCCGCCCGCCTCCGCGCCCTCGAGATCGCGGCTTCGCGCTTGGTGATGACGTTGACGATCGCGAAGAACGCGTTGGTGCCGGCCGGCGACAGCCGGGCCGCGCGACCTCCTCGCTCGATCAGGCTCATGTCCATCGTGCCGCGCGCCCAGGCTCGCCGAGTCGAAGACCGGTTCGTTAAGACGATGCCCGTCCACGAGGATCAGCACGCGAGCGTTGTAGTCGCCCGGCCGAAGGAAGCCGCGGGCACCGGCGTAGCTGTAGTTCGGTCGTTCGTCCACGAAGAAGCCAGGCACGCTCGCGAGCAAGTCCGCCAGCGTGCGATAACCAAGTTGCAGATCTCCTCGGTGACGATCGTCACGTTCGATGGCGCATCGGTCACCTTCTGCTCGTACTTGGAGCCGCGAAGACCGAGGAATGTCCTCCGAGAACGCCGCCTCCGCCGTGGGGCGCGGCGACGGTCTCCTCCGCGTTGGCGGCCACGCTCGACACGGCCCAGATCAGGCATGCCAGCGCGAGACGCCTTCGACTCGAGGCCCGTTCGTTAGCGCGGCTGCGGGGGAACGAGCGCTGTGCGCTGCAGCAGCAGCTCTCGCTGGCTGCTCGCTGTCGGGGTCGGATCGGCCCACGCTCGACGGCCTGAAGAAAGGTTTGGACGAGCATCGGTGCCTCCTTGGGACGAAGGCGGCGCCCATCCCACTCGCTCGAGCCCGTCGCCGGCGGGGTCGCTGGTAGCCGGTTTATCCGGGCGCGCGACCCCGCGCGTGGTCGTCCACGTACGGCCGAACAGTCCGAGTTGGCCCGTCGTCCAGGCCGCCGGGGTGCGGTGGTACTGAGGATGGCGCGGCGTTCAAGGTGGTCGCTTCGGCGGCTGCCTCGAACAGAGCAAGCGCGATGCCGCCACGCGTGACTGTCGCGCCACCGGGGGCACGGCCGTCAGGATCAACGCGAACCGTCCGTGCTCCGAACAGTCGCCCTCGACCGTTCGCTTTCGAGACGGTGATCGCCGCCCCCTCGTGGATCGGACCCGGAAAACACAGTCTTTTTGAGTTCGGTCGCAACGTGGCCCCGCGGTTTGCCTCGGTGCGCGGGGCGATCGTCCGAGGGCACGCGCTGCCCGGTCTTCCAGCGCCGCGTAGTCGCGGCTCGTGGGGAGGTACGGCGTGGATCGGCAATCCGTTCCTGGGGGTCGTTCTTCGTCATCACGGTGCTTGCCCTCTTCGGGGTGAGCTCGGTGCCGCGTGGCGGCGGCCGTTCGCCCGGCAGCGGCGCGGCGGTGGCCACCGGCGAGGACACGTCCGCAGCGGACGCGGCGGCAGCGTCGCGATGCGTCGGGCGGAACCCGGCCGCAGATGCTGCGCCGGCGCAGCCCCCGGACGAGGCGTCGCCGCGGTCGTCGAGGTCGCTACGCGGAGCCTGGTCGCCCGCGCCCAGCGCATCGGCGTGCGATGGATGCGAAGCTCGCCATCCAGGTACCGCTGGAGACGAGTGCCGAGGACGCAAGCACGGGGCTGCCCCCAGCGCTCCCGGCGAGCCCCCGATCGGCGGCGGCAGCCCGGAGGAGGCCGCTCGACGCGGCCGCGTCGCCGCGGGCGAGCTTCGAGATGCGCGCGAGCACCTTGCCCCGCCGCGAATCCGAGCTTCGTGCAACCAGCACCGACGTGGTCGAGGTCACGTCGCTGATCGCGATCGTCCCGGACCCATCGGTGACGAGCATGGAGCTGCGCTTCGACCGCACCATCGCGGCGCTCCTCGCCGGCTTCAAGCCGTACCAATTGGTGCTCGGGCCAGTGGCTTCCTGGAACGTCGATGGCGCGGGAAACGTGCGCCGTCAGGACCAAGCCCAAGCGGGTGAGGGCTCGCTCAAGGAGCCGGGCGTGCTGGTGCTCCGGAAGGCCGACGCGCTGATCAAGCAGCCGGCGTGCCGGCACCTCGCTCGGCGGCCGCCGGCAGCACCATACGACTATGCCGTCGTGTTCCTGGTGCCCGAGACCGCGGTGTGCAGGTCGGCACCGTTCCTGTTGCGCAAGGCCTTCAGCTCACCGCCGGGATCGATCCAGCGCCGGGGAAGTACGGGATTCGCTTCGTCAGTTGCGGCCCGGCGGCCGATCCGGGCCGCGCGTCATCGTACCGGCCCCGCCTACTCCGCTTCGCTCGAGCCGCTGGCGACGGCGCTCACCAACCTATCGCTTTTCGCCGGCGCGCCCACGAGGTTCACCCCCGACATGCAGTGGTCTCCACGCTGACCACAACATCACGCCTGAGGCATGGGTAGCACCACAGCGCTTCCTGCGCGTCACTCCGACGTTCCGCGACCAAACGGATGCTGCGCAGGTTCCTGCGGACCACCCTCGCGCCGTGGAATCAAGGAGGATTTTCCCGCGGCGCTCATTCAAGAGACCGACACGGTTTACGGCTCCGCGCAGCTTCTTCGAGCGCGCCATGACGGCGACGAGGCGGTGGCCGGCGACGACTTTCCAGTTCCCGCGCGATCTGAGCGTCCTGCGGCAGGCCAGCGACGCATCGCGCCGGGAACCTCGGCAACCTGTCCGCGGATGCGCGTTCTCGCTCTCCCAAGGGGTCGGCTTCGACATGCGCGACCACCTGGTCTCGCGGGGCGTGCCCGTGATCTCGAGCCACGCCGCCGGGTCTACGCCGGGCTGCTCGACAGCGCAAGGCCGATGATCCGCCAGCACCGGCTCAGGGCATTCGTCCTCGCCGGCACCAACGAGATGGACCTGCTCTTCGCGGCCCGCGTGATCCGATCGATGCGGATGCACGCCCCATCACGTTCCAATGCCGATGCGATCTGGACCCGCTGGTCGAACATCGCGACGCTCGGCGGGACCCTGACGATCAACACCCACCCGCTCGTGGACGCGCCAGCCGAGCAAGGGCAGGATACCCCGGGAACACCCTGGCCGCGCTATCCTGGCGAGCTCGGGTGCCTACACCGTCTACGAGGGTGTCGAGTACGCCATGGCGCTGATGACCGCCGACAATCCTCCCACCGCGATCGCCTATCACACGCCTGGGGCTGGACTGGGCGGGACACGCCGCTCTGGCTCAGCGTGTTGAGCCGCGGCAGCTATTGGCCCGTTGCGCTGCTGAACGAGACCCGGGCGTTCGCGGACGTGGCGATGACGCCGCGAATACATCGAGCGCGAAGGAGCTGGGCCGTCCCGCCCGCGTCATCACCCCGCTCCCGATAGCGTTCTGGTTCCTCGCGATGCTCGTCTCGGCGTTCGCGTTGCTCGGCGTCACGGGATCCCGTCCCGTCATTCCTGGTTTTCGGCGCCACAATGGGGACGCCTGGATCGGCTGGCTCGTGGGCTTGCTGCAGCCGCTCGGCAATCAACTGGCTGTTGCCGACGACGGCAAGTGACGCGGACGCCGAGATCGACGCCGTCTCGGTCCCGCGTATCGCGCCCTCGCCTGTTACCAGGCCCTCGGCGCTCGCCGGGTTGCTGTCGTGCGTGATGCCGCCCCTCTGCTCAGCAGCACGTTGCGCGCGCGGAACGGACACGTCGACCTCGGCTCGCAGGAAGAGCTGCTCTGGGTGCTGTGCGTGACTGGCGCTCGCGCTCACGCTGATGGCGGCGGGCCGCGCCACGTGGATCGCGCTTCACGGCCTGCGCAGGCGAGACGATCAACGAGTTCGTGACCTCCGAACGCCGGGCGATCGGCTTTCTGTGCTGGCATTCCGGATGGCGAGCCATCCTCGCGCATCCAGCGGGCGCATGGCGCCATGACTTCCTGGTGCTGCGGTCGATTCACGTGGAGGAAGCGGAGGTCTCGCCCGTGCTCGTGATCAGCGTGCTCTGCATCCCCATCTACGGATGGGCGTGGAGCGAGCAGCCGGCGCGCATCCTCCTGGTGGCCTGCCGCAGGGCGGAGCTGCCGTGGAAGAACGACGGCTTCACCCGCGTTGCGCCAGCGAGCGCGACCACGCTCGGCGACGCCACGCGCGAGGACCTGCGCGTTCGCCGGCTCGCGAGCTGTGTCGCGCACCGCTTCTCGGTGGCGCGACACCTGGATCGTCATCGGCGGCATGCTCGCGTTGACGGTCGGCGGCAGCCTCGCGATCCCCCTCACCTCGCTCCGAGGGCCTGATTCGACTACGCCATGTTCGCGCTGATCGCGGTGTTCGGGATCGGCGCCGCGCTGCGGGCCTGGCGCACCTGGCAATTCCTGCGCTCCTGGCTCATCCGGCTCGAGTCGCACCCCGTGCGAGGAGCGTTCAATCGGCTGGACCCGGATGTCCGCGGCGCGCCACTGTGGGGATCCGGCAAGTCACGCGCGACGCTCGTTACCGAGAGGCGCGCGCTCGAGCTCCTGGTGCGAATTCACGAGCTCGGTTCGCGCCGCGCCGCGCTCGGCGCCGAACGGCGCGCGGCCGTCGCGACGGCCTTCGAAGCGCTCGAGAATCTCGCCGCCGCCGAGGATTCCACGATCGCCGACGAGCGCCGAGCCTGGTTTCGCGCCGAGGCTCCTCGTGCCCGCCGCACCTACGAGGCGATCCTCGGCCGCGAGACGCAAGCGCTCATCGACGACGTGCTGAGCGAGCCGTGGTGCACGGGGCGGGTTCCAGCGCCGGCCGCGGCGGCCGATGGCACCAGCGCCGCGGCACCGGATCCGACGAGCGGTGCCGTGGTGGCGCAGCTCGTCGACCTCGCCGAGCAGCTCGTCGCGACCCGCTGGCTGCGCTTCGTGCGTTACTACCTCGGGCACGTCCGCCTCCAGATCGAGTACGCGGTGGCGGCCTTCGTCGCCATCGTCGTGGCGCTCAGCGTCTACGCCTTCGCCGGCGTGGGGACGATCCGCGTCGCGATCGTGGTGCTGTCCGCGACCTTCGCCGCGTTCCTCGCGACGGTGCTCGCTCAGGTCGATCGCGATCCGCTCATGAGCCGCATCACGGGGACCGACGCGAACAAGCTCACCGCGGATTTTCTCGTGCGGATGGCGACCTACGGACTGCTGCCTGCGATCACGGTGCTGATGTCGTTCTTCCCGAGCCTCGCCCGCGTCTTCGCGTACTTCGGCCAGCCCTTTCCGAGATGAACGCTCGCCGCGCTCGGGGCGAGGTCGAGACGAGCTCGACGGCCGCTCAGGGACTCATCTCGTAGGCGTCCGCGAGACCGTGGACGAGCGTCCACATGCGCTGGTAGCGGGCTTCGTCGTGGGCGGGCCGGCGGATCATCCCCACCGCCGCGCTCGCCTGCTCCGCGGTCGCCGCGGCCTTCTCGCTCAGGCTCAGCGCATGGTGCGAGAAATCGCGCACCAGGAAATCGAAGATCTGGTCCAGGTGATCGTCGTCGATGCCGTGAAGCGGCGCCGCCTCGAGGATCAGCTGGCCATAGACGACCAGCGCGAAGAGCTCGCCGCCGGCGAGGAGGAAGTCGATGTCCTTGAGCTGCTCACCGGCAGGCGGGGCCGTGGCGAGCATGGTCTTGAAGGCCTCGATCTGGTCGCGAAAGATCGCGAGATTCGGCGTCTCGCGAGAGCGGTACGCGAGCTGGTAGTCGTGGAATTGGATCTTGCCGAGCCCCTTCGCCGAGCCCTGTCGGAAGAGGAAGTCGTCGTTGGTGGGGTCCTCGCGGCGCGGGATCGCCGGCAGATCCGCGGCGCCGAAGAAGTAGCTGGGCATGAACTTCACGATCAGCGCGATGTTGACGTGAACCGTGCCCTCGAGCTTGGGCAAGCCGCGGATGTCGACGGCGGCCTGCGAGAAGTACATGTCCTTCTCGAATCCCTTGGCCGCGATCACGTCCCACAGCAGATTGATCACGTCCTCGCCCTGCGTCGTCACCTTCATCTTCGCCATCGGGTTGTAGAGCAGGTAGCGCCGATCCTCCGGCGAGGCCGAGCGCATGTAGTCCGAGGCCCGCAGCGCGAAGAGCTTCATGGCGACGAGCCGGGCGTAGGCGTCGGTGAAGAGCCGCTTCACGTGGCTGAAGTCGGTGACGCTCATGCCGTAGAGGCGGCGGTGCGCCGCGTGGTGGACGGCCTCGTAGAGAGCGTGGGTGCAGATCCCGATCGAGGCCCAGCCGAGGTTGTATTTGCCGATGTTGACGGTGTTGAGCGCCGCGTCCCATGCCGCCGCGCCACGCGACAGGATGTCCCCCTCGCCGATCGGGTAATCACGAAGCTCGTACTGCGACACGTAGTTCTGGCTCGCGCACACGTTCTGGATCAGGTGGTAGCGCTCGTGGCGCGGGTCCGCGGCGAAGAAGACGTACTCGTCCTTGCCGTCGGCGCCCGTCACCTTGCCGAACGTGGAAACCATCGCGGCGGCGTTGCCGTTGCCGATGTAGTACTTGCCGCCGTTCGCGAGATAGCCGCCACCGGGCTGCGGCGTGAGGCGCATCTCGGTGGAATAGATGTCGGCGCCGTGCGCGCGCTCCGAGAGCCCGAACGCGAAGATCCCGCCGGCCTCGAGCGCCGCGGCGGCCTTGCGCTTGAGCGCGGCGTTGCCGCTCATCCAGATCGGGCCGAGGCCCAGCACCGAGACCTGCCACGTGTACCAGTACTGGAGCCCGTAGAAGCCGAGGATCTCGGCGAAGCGGCAGATCCGCGACGTGTCCCAGCGGGAGCCCGCGGCCCCCTCGCCGCTCGGCGTGCAGATGGTCGCGAAGATCCGCTCGCGTCCGACGAAATCCAGGAAATCCTGGTACCAGCCGAGCGCGTAGTAGTCGCTCTTGATGCGTGCCTTCCCCTTGGTCTCGAAGAACTCGATGGTCTTGCGAAGCACCTCCTGCGTGCGCGGATCGAGGTGCGAGGGCGGCGCTGCGCGGGGATCGAGAAGGATCATGGCGGAGGTCTCCGGACGACGAGGGCGCGAAGCCCCGACTCTCTCAATCTTGGGCGTCGGCGGCAAGCGTTCGCAGCGGCCGCCTCGGTGGCCGCCGTGCGCCCGCGGCGACGCCCGAGCTCGTGACGAACGTCGGTCGTGGTTCACGTTGACCGGAATGCATCGGTCGAGTCGCGAGGGTCCGGGGATCCGTCGGCGGGCACGGCTCACCCCAGAGCGACCCCGTGGAGACGGAGGCTCGCCTGCGCCGCGGCCGCGCGATCGGGGCTCACTCCCCACGAGCCCGAACGGGGTGCGCAGCCGCGGAGCGCCCTTCGACGTGTCCCCAGCCCCTCACGCCTCGAATGGGCTCCGCACGAACGTGAACCACGACCCGAATGTCACTCCCTTTGCCGAGCCACGCGGCCCTCGGATAGCGTCGGCGCGATTTGCGTTCGTCGCTCCTTCTTCGCAGGAGATCGCCATGGCCAATCCGCAGGACCCATCCCGCATCCTGGAGGTCGGCTTCGGCTTCTGGGCCTCGAAGGTATTGCTCACCGCCGTCGAGCTCGGCGTCTTCACGGTGCTCTCCGAACGCGAGCTCACCGGCGCAGAGCTCGGACGCGAGCTCGGGCTTCATCCTCGCGGGATCTACGATTTCCTGGACACCCTCGTCGCGCTGCGCTTCCTGGAGCGCGACGGCGATGGACCCGCCGGGCGATATCGCAACGGCGCCGAGGCGGCGCACTTCCTCGATCGGCGCAAGGCGGGCTACGTCGGCGGCATCCTCGAGATGGCGAGCGCGCGACTCTTCCGCTTCTGGAGCGATCTCGGGCCGGCGCTCAAGACCGGCCAGCCCCAGAACGAGGCCAAGCACAGCCAGAAGCCCATGTTCGAGGAGCTCTACGCGGACGTCGAGCGGCTCGAGCAGTTCATGGGCGCCATGACGGGCATCTCCCGCGGCAACTTCGCGGTGCTGGCGGAGAAGTTCGACTTCACGCGTTACAAGACGCTGTGCGACGTGGGCGGGGCGACCGGGCTGCTCTCGCGCATCGTCGCCGCGCGCCATCCGCACTTGCGCTGCGCCACCTTCGACCTACCGGCGGTGGCGCCGATCGCGCGCAAGTGGATCGAGCACGACGGTCTCCGCGAGCGCATCACCGTCCATTCCGGCGACTTCTTCGTCGATCCGCTGCCCAAGGCCGACGTCATCACGATGGGCATGATCCTCCACGACTGGAACCTGGAGAAGAAGCGGCACCTCATCCGCGCGGCCTACGACGCGCTTCCCGAGAACGGCGCCTACATCGTCGTCGAGAACCTGATCGACGACGCGCGCCGGGAGAACGCGTTCGGATTGATGATGAGCCTCAACATGCTCATCGAGTTCGGAGATGCCTTCGACTTCACGGGCGCCGATTTCCGCGGTTGGTGCACGGAGGCCGGCTTCCGGCGGGTCGAGGTCGTGCACCTCGTCGGCCCCTGTAGCGCCGGAATCGCGTACAAGTAGCCTGCAACGCGGCTCGGCGCGGCTCCGCCTCGATCAGACGGCCTTCAGCGTCGCTGCGAGCTCGCGCAACATGCTCGCGTGGCGGTCGAGCTCGGCCACCAGGTCGAGGTGCACCGTGGTGAGCACCCCGCCCCAGCGTTCGGCGAGCGCGCGCCCCAGCTCGTCGTAGGTCGCGACGGTCGCGAACAGGCCGAGCACGTCGTCGCTGACGAGCGCCACCATCTCCCGCCATTGGCCTTGCTTCGAGAGCCGGAAGAGCTCGCTGGCGAGGTCTCCGAGCCCGTGATGCTCGAACACCGGCCGATAGCTCGGCGTGGAGGCATAGAAGCCCAGCCGCTGTTTCACCAGCGTGGCGTTCTTCGCGAGCTCGGCGGGCGTGGCACCGCTGACGATCATCGGCGAGCCCAGCACCAAGAGGGAGGCGGGGTCGCGGCCTGCCTTGCGCGCCCCCTCCGCAACCTGTGGCCGCATGACCTCGCGCACGTAGCTCGCGCTGCACATCGGGTGCGGGTAGAAGCCGTCGGCAAGCTCCCCGGCGAGCCGCGCCATCGCTTCGTTCACCACCGCCACGTAGATCGGCACGTGCGGCTCGGCATTCGGGCCCGGGTTGAAGTAAGGCGACATCAGGTCGAAGCGGTAGTGCTCGCCCCGAAACCAAGTCGGCTGCGCGGGGTTCTGAAAGGTCGCGAAGATGGCGCGGAGGCACGCGAGGTACTCGCGAAGACGGGGCACGGGAGGTGCCGTCCACGGCGCGCCGTAGCGGCGCTCGTTGTGCGCCTTCACCTGCGTCCCGAGCCCGAGCTCGAAGCGCCCGTTCGAGAACCGCGCCAGGTCCCACGCCGTCTGCGCCATGGCGCCGGGGCTGCGCGGGAACGCGATCGCCACGCCGGTGCGCAACCGCAGCCGCTCGGTCGCTCCCGCAGCGATGAGCAGCGGCAGGAACGGATCGTGGCCCGCCTCCGGCACCAGCACGCCGTCGAAGCCGAGCGCCTCGATCGCCCGCGCATTCGCGGCGATGCCTTGGTAACCAGGCCAGCTCGGGTTGTCCTGGAACGAATGGCCGAGGAGCGAGAGCTCGACGCGCATCAGGCCGCTCCTCGTCGTTGCGCGGGCGAGCCCAGAAACGCCTCGACCCGCTCGAAGGGAATGTGGTCGGCGATGACCTCGCCGTAGAAGAGATCGCGGATCACGCCGCCTTCGTCGATCAGGAAGTCTCCGGGGATGCGGGTCCGCGTTCCTTCCATCCGTCCGGGAGCGAAGCCCGCCAGCGTCGCGCGCACCGCGCGAGAATAGTTCCTCGGGCTCGCGAACGCCGCGACGCTCGCCTCGAGCCCGTAGAGGCGATAGAGCCCCTCGCCGGGGTCCGCGAGGAGCGGGAACGGCGGCCGCTGGCGTCCCACGTACTCGGCGATGCTCGCCGCGGGCGATTGGAAGACGGCGGCGATCGCGAGACCGCGCGATGCGAGGTCGGGATAGCGCTGAATCAGATCGCGCACCCGCAGGTTGCAGAGCGGACACGATGCGTAGCGGAAGAACGCGAGCCAGAGCTTGCGCCCCTCGAAGTCGGCGAGGCGGATCGTGGTGCCGTCCCAGCTCGCGGCGTCGAAGATCGGAGCTCGCATGCCCACCTGAAGTCGCATCGATCGATCCTCCTCGGTCTGCATCATCGCTCGCCAACGCGAGCGCGATGGCGCGGCGGACCAGGCGCTCGGGCCGCGAGCGGTCCCGAGACGGCGGGAAGCAGCCCGTCCGACCGGGCGCCGAGCGGCACCGCGCCACCGAGCGCGCGCGGCACCCCAGGCACCGACGGCTACTTAGCACGAGATCTCGACCGGCGACGGTTGCGTGCGCCGCATCGGTGCGGCATGGTCCCGGCCCGCCCCTCTCGGTCCCCACCGATGACGTCCGCCGCCTCGCCCCTGCTCACGAGCGCCGCCGCTGGCCCTCGGACCGCCGCGGCGCTCGACGATGGCACGCGCCGACGAAGCTGGGACGAGCTCGAAGCGCGCGTGTCGCGGCTCGCGCGCTGGCTTCGCGACGATCTCGGTCTCGGCCCGGACGATCACGTCGCGAGCCTCGTGGGCAATCGCGTCGAGGGCGTCGAGCTGATCCTCGCGTCGCTCGCCGCGGGAGTCTGGCTGACGCCGCTCAACTGGCACCTCACCGCCGACGAGATCGCCTACATCGTTCGCGACGCCGGCACGCGCATCCTCTTCACCGATGCCGCGAACGCAGCCGTCGCCGCACGCGTGGAGGCCGAGCGCCGGATCGAGGTCGGCGCGGAGCTCGACCGCCTGCTCGAGCGAGTCCCCGACGCGCCGCTTTCCCCGGACGGGCCCGCAGGCGGCACGATGATCTACACCAGCGGCACCACCGGGAAGCCGAAGGGCGTCAAGCGCGCCCGCGCGGCCACGCTCGGCGCCGCGCTGGCGCGAATGCGCGACGCGGGCCGCTCCTACGGGCTCGACGGCCGCGGGCCGCACCTGGTGACGGGGCCCCTCTATCACGCGGCCCCGAGCCTGCTCGCGATCTACGACCTGCTCAACGGCGCGGCGCTCGTGCTCATGGATCGCTGGGACGCGGCGCGCTGCCTCGCGCTCATCGACGGGCACGCGATCCGTCACACCCACCTGGTGCCGACGATGTTCGTGCGCCTCCTCAAGCTCGCGCCGGAGCTGCGCGCGGGATTCGACGGCCGAACGCTGACGCTCGTGCTCCACGGCGCGGCCCCCGTCTCTGCCGAGATCAAGCGCCAGATGATCGCGTGGTGGGGGCCGGTGCTGGTCGAGTACTGGGGCGCGACCGAGGGTGGCGTCGCGACGATCGCCAGCGCCGCCGAATGGCTCGCGCGTCCCGGCACGGTCGGACGGCCCATCGCCTCGTTCGAGGTCTACGCCGCCGACGAGCAAGGCCGACGCCTCCCCGCCGGCGAGGTCGGCCTGCTTCGCTCGCGCCACAAGACCCTGGCGCAGGTCTTCGAGTACCACGGGGATCCGGCCAAGACCGCGGCCACCCACCCCGAGCCGCACGTCTTCACCACCGGCGATCTCGGCTACGTCGACGGCGAGGGTTACGTCTTTCTCACGGATCGCACGACCCACCTCATCATCTCGGGCGGCGTGAACATCTATCCCGCCGAGATCGAGGGCGTGCTCGTCGAGCATCCGGCGGTAGCCGATGTGGCGGTCTTCGGCATTCCCGACGACGAATGGGGTGAATCCGTGAAGGCGGCCGTGGAGCTCGCCGAAGGCTTCAGCGCCTCAGCGGCGCTCGAGGCCGAGCTGCTCGACCTCGTCGCGACGCGCCTCGCCCGCTACAAGGTGCCGCGCTCGATCGACTTCGAACGCGCCCTGCCCCGCCTGCCCAACGGCAAGCTCTACGTCCGCGCGCTGCGCGAGCGCTACTGGCAGGGACGCGCGCGCGCCATCTGACGCCGCGCGCGAGCGCGGGTCTCAGCGCGCGTGGCGCTTCACTTCGATGATCTGGTGGAACGAGAAACGGCGCAGGAACGGGAAGATCCTGTCGATCACGCCGTCGATCTTCTCGCATCGATCGACGAGCGGGCCGCCGTTGCCGCGCGTGGCCACGATCGCGAAGTGGCTGAAGAACGCGAACGGTCCCGGGTAGAGCTGAACCCCACCGAAGATCTCGCCCATGGTGGCGATCTCGCCGCGCGAGAGTGCGTGCTCGTAGCGCGTGCCCGCGATCGGGAAATTGGGGATCGCGCGGGTGAGCCGGTTCATGAAGTCGAAGAGCGGGTTCTTGTAGGTCGGCTCCCAGAAGACGCCGATCCCACCGGGCTTCAGGATTCGGTACACCTCGCGGCTGGTCACGCCGACGTTCACGTGGTGCAGGATCTTGGTGCCCGCCACCGCGTCGACGCTCTGGTCCGCGAGCTCGATCTGCTCGGCGCTTCCCACCCGCGCCTCGACGCGATCGGCGACACCGTTGCGCTCGCACAGGCGCTTGGTCACCTCGACCAGCTTGGGGCTCAGGTCGAGCGCGGTGACGCGCACGCCGCGGCGGGCCAGCAGCACCGACATGATCCCGTAGCCACAGCCGAGGTCGAGGAAGTGCAGGTCCTGCGGATTGCCGTGGGCCTGGACGAAGCGCGAGAGGACCTCGACGTACTTCGCCATGTTCGGCGGGATGAGGCTCTCGTCGATGATCTTGGTGGCGATCTCGGCGCCGTGCCGCTCGCCGATGGCGTCGAAGTACTGCCGCTCGTTCTGGTAACGCGCTTCGACGGAAGGATCGGCTGCGAGGTCGAGATTCGTCATGATGGGATCGTCGGCGAAGGGGTGAATCGGCGCGTGCGGCGAGCCGCGACGACGTCGACGGGCGTCAGCATCGAGGGTAACACGCCGCAGCCGCGCCCCCGCCGCCGCTCGCGCCGCGCGTGCTCACTGACCGCGAGCCGCCGGCCGGCCCTTGCCGGCGCGGATGGCGGCGACCAGCTCGTCCATGCTGCGAATCGGCTCCGGGAAGATCGTGTAGGCGCTGCCGACCTGGCTGGGGTCGACGGCGCCCGAGCCGCCGATCCCCGGCGCCTTGAGCGTGGCGGCCACCTGCGCCGCGCGCGTGTTCTGCTCGGGCGTCACGTCGGGCCGCCCCGACAGGACCTCGACGCCGGAGATGCCGCGGAAGGTCGCGAGCTTGTCACCCACGCCGAGTCCCGGGGTCGAGCAGAACGGGTGCGCCGGGATCACCAGCGCGCCCTTCAAGTCCATGTAGTCGAGCAGCTGCATCGCCTTGAAGTGCACGCTCGAGTCGAGCGCGTCGTCGTCCACGACGCCGTAGAGCAACACGCGCCCTTCCTGACAGGAATAGAGCGCGCCGCGCAGCACCGGGAAATCGAGCTCGCGGCCGATCTCGACGACCGATTCGCAGCCCTCGAACTTCTGGTACTCGGTGAACACCAGCGCATCCAATCCTGCTTCCTTGGCGGCCAGAATCATGTCGCGCGGATCCGCCGACGAGATTTGCTTGCTCGGCGTGTTCGAGAGCCGCGAGAGCACGTGCAGGTCGATTCGGAACTCGCTCATGTCACCTCGTGTGGCGTGCGTCGACGAGGATCGCCGCGCCGCCCGTGAGCCCCGCCAGGCACGGCGGAGCACGCTTCAACTAGCTTCACCGGCGCGGGAATGCAACCGCCGGCGCCGCTGCGCCACCGCGGCGCGCGGGCCAGGGTCCGCGCGCCGAATCAATCGAGGGTGGCCTCCGCCCGGGCGAGATCGGTCACCGGAAACGTGGTGCCGTCCGCGAACACCCAATCGGCGATGTGCTGATTCACGCGCCGGAATCGCCAGCGCGCGCTGACCCGAAGCGGGCGCCGCTCGCTGCCCGCGAGCGGCACCTCGAAGACCTCGTCGTGGCTCGACCCCGGGGCGAGGAAGCGGCGGTTCCGCGAGCCGGCGAAGCGCCAGATCTGGTGCTGATCGAGCACGGTGCCGTCGCGATCCACGAACTCGGTGGCGAGCCGGCGCGCGTCGGGGGCGAGCCGATGATCGGCGTCGAGCGCGCCACTCTCGTACACCAGCGCGCCATCCGCGGCGACCACTCTCAGCTCGAGCCAGACGTCGACCTGGTCGGCGAGATCCACGGGGAAATCGTGACCGATCGCGTCGTTGGTGGTGGTCACCCGCGCCCGCAGCCGCGCCGCCGGCGACCCATCCGCGCCGGGCACCTCGTACGGCTCGAGCGCGAGCGTGGTCGGCAGATGCGTCCCGTCCCACAGCACGCGCGCGGCGCGGGGAGTCTCGCGGCGGACGTCCTCCGTGTCGTGCGCGTTCGGCATGTCGCCGCGCAGGAAGCGATCGTTGATCTCGTCGAGACGCCGGGCTTGCTCGCGGTACTGCGCCGGCACCATCAGCGACAGCGCTTGGTTCGAGCCGGGAAAGCGGTGATCCCATTGGCGGTACTCGGTGCGATCGCGATCCACGTTGGTCATGTGGCATTCGCGGCAGCGGACCTCGGCGCGATGCGCCCAGCGCTCGTAGGACGAGAAGAGCGGCGTCAGCTCGAGCTCGGCGGCGCCGTTGTAGGCCGCGGGGATGCGAATGTCGTGGCACGGCCGACACGCGGCGGGCTCGCGGTAGAGCGGGCGCCGCACCGAGCGGATGTGGAGCCGCGAGTCCAGCGATGCCTGGTAGCGCTGGAAGCCGCTCACGCTGGTGGCGTTCGGCACCGCTCCAGGGAAGCCCAGCCCCCGGATCATCACCAGCCCGAACGCTCCGTTGCCCGCGGGATGCTCCTCGGCGTCGAGGTAATGGCAGACCTTGCACGACACGCCCTCGCTGCGGGCGAGCGTCTCCGGAGCGAGGCGCCGCTCGGGCGGGACCGTGAGCGCCACCACCGGATCGTGGCAATTGTCGCAGTAGCGGACCCCGGCCGCGCCGAGATCGCGCTCGACCTCCGGCAAGAGCGCCAGGTAGAGGCGATTCAGGCCCGCGAAGCGATGACTCGAGATCTCCCAGCGCGCGGCGGCCTCGTCGTGGCACGCGCGGCACGGCGCCGTCCCCTCGAGCACGGCCGCCACCTCCGGTGCGATCGGCGGCGGCACCACCGCCGACGGACCGAGCGTCGCCACCCGCATGCGCTCGTCGCCGCGTAGCTCTTCCAGCGGCTTCAGGTTCTTCTCGAGCGAGATCGCGAGCAACGCGGCGCTCGCGAGCACCAACATCCCGAGACCGCCCTTCGTCGCCCCGCTCATCCGCCGGCCGAAGCGCCGACCGCGCGTCGCCCAGTGAAACGGCACCAGCGGCGCGAGCGCGAAGGTGGCGGGACCGTGCAGCCAGTACTTGTCGTTGGCGAACTTGAAATCGGCGAGGATCAGCGCGAATCCCGTGTGCATCATCAGCCACGACGCGACCAGCGCCGCCACCCCGCTCCACACCGTGAGCGAGCGATGCGCCGGATCGGAAGGCTGAAAGAGCCGTAGCGGTGGCAGCCGCCACGCCAGGATGCGGCGCCCGGGACGGAGCCAAGCGTAGATCGCCAGCTCGACCACGCCGATCCGCCAGAAGAGCGGGTTGTGCCACGGCGAAACCGCCGGCGGACCGATGCCGCCCCCGAACGTGATCAAGATCAGGAACACCATCAGCACGGTGGTGCGGTAGCGACCGAGGATCTCCGCCAAGTGGCGGATCACCACGTAGTAGTAGATCGGGAGCAGCGCCATCCCGAGCACCAGGTGCACCATCACGAACCGGAAATAGCGACGGTCGAACGCGGCATCGAGCAGCAACGGCAAGCCCGTCGCGCCGACGAGCGCGAGACCGGCGAAGAGCGAGAGGACGATGCGGCGCGAGCGCACGTGGCGGGCGGAGCGAGACGTTCCAGCGGCGGGGGCGCGACCATCGTAGAGCGCGCGCATGCCGGCCGCCACCCGCAAGGGCTGGCGCCGTCGAGCTCGTCGCGGCCTCGCGTTGGCGGATCGCGGCGGAGCGAGCAGAATTCGCGCACCCCGGCTCCCCGCCGCCCAGGGCTCGCTCTGCATCCGGATCCTCATCGACCGATCCCGCGTCGACCGCGGCACCGCCGCGTGTCCCGATCCGCGCGACCGGGCTGGCCGCGTTCGCGGCCGCTCCCGCGCATCGCGCACCCGCGCCAGGACCGCGACGGCGCATGAGTCGCGAAGCCGAGACCGTCGCACCACGAGCGCGCGCCGCCCGAGTCCGCGCGGCGGGCGTCTGGCTCGCGCGGGTGCTCCGCACCCACCTCGAAGGTCTCGGCCTTCTCGACGCCGTCTACTTCGTCACGCTGTTCACGTTCGGCTCGTACTTCCTGATCGACACCCCCGCCAACTTCCTGCTGTTCGCCCTCTACTTCTGGCTGGTGGTGTCGCCGCGCCCTGGCCGGCGCAAGTTCGCGCTCTTCGTGATGCTCACGAGCGTGATGCTGCTGGCCGCGAGCGGGATGCTGATCTGGGTCGCGCCCCGGGTCACGCCGCCTGGCGTGTACCTCCGCATCGTGCACCAGACCACCGCCCGCTACGCGCTCCTGATCGGCATGCCGTACCTCATCCGGCACCTGCGAACGCCACTCGCCCCTCACCCGACGCCCTACCGCTGGGCCACCCGCGCGGGCTGGCTCTTCTTCAAGGTCTCGATCTGGGTTGCGGCGATCCCCGCGCTGCTCACGATCCGTGGACGGCTGACCTCGATCCACACGGCGACCTTGGGCGTTGCGCTGCCGCTGCTCGCGTACCACGTCTTCGCTTCCGTGCGACGACGGCGCGCCGCCGAGGAGCACCCGCCGCCCGTCGAACCGTTCGCGGTCTCGGAGATGCTCTCGGGTCCGCTCGTCTGCGGTGCGCTGGCGGTGACGTGCGTGCCGCTCGCGTTCGCCTGTCTCTTCCGGGTGCCGTCGAGTTGGGCCAACTACGACGTGCCGGACTTCATGGTCCGCTCCAGCACGGCCAACTTCCGGCCGAGCCCCGCGCACACCACACGCGGCGCGGCGTTTCGGCCCGAGCTGCTGGGCGAGTCGAACGGCTGCGGCCAGGCACCGTGCCATCCCGAGGCGTTCGCCGACTGGCGCCGCTCCGCCCATCACGAGAGCAGCAACGAGCGCTACCAAGCCGAGCTGGAGCGCGTGGTGCGCTCGGCGGGGCTACCGGCGGCACGGCTCTGCGCCGGCTGTCACGACCCGATCGCGCTCTTCTCCGGCTCGATCGAGCCGGGCGCGCCGCTCGTCGCCCCCGAGTCGATCCGCGAGGGGATCTCCTGCCTGGTGTGCCATGGGCTCGCACCGGCCGCACGCGTGCCGGGCAACGGCTCCAACGCGTTTCGGTTCCCCGCGAGCTATTTCGTCGGCCCGGTCAGCTTGCCGACGCTGGTGGGTGGATGGCGCGAGCATCGCGCCGACCTCCACGGTCCGGGCGTCGCCGACGATCGGGTGTGTGTCGGCTGCCATCGCTTCCTCGCCGTGCCCCGTGAGCTCGCGGACCTCGACGCGTTGGGCGGCTGGCTCACGTGGCCGGAGCACGCCCAGGCTCGCATGCGCAGCGAGTGCCGCGGCGAAGCCGGATGCGTGGCGTGCCACATGCCGCGGATCGGCGAGCGCGAGAAGCCCTGGGGAGGTGCCTTACCGATCCACCATTTCGATCTCGACGCGATGGCCGGCGGCGCGCACTCGCGTGCGCAGTATCGGAGCTGAGGCCATGGCGCTCGCTCCGCCGCGGCCGTTCCGCGACCTCGCCCGCCGTCGTTCGCCATGACCCCGCCTGCCTCGAACCAGCGCCAGCGCGTGACGCGCTACGCGTTGCTCTTCACGCTGGTCTTGGCGTCCGGCTTCCATCACCTCTTTGGCCGCGCGGGCTCGCCGTTCTTCCGCCTCGATCTCGTGGTCCACCCGCTGCTCGGGCTGCTGGCCACGGGCACCATCATCGTCACGCTCTTCCACCGCGTCCGCGAGGAAGTGCCGGCGTTCGGCTGGATTCACCTCGCGGGCTTCGTGCTCATGGCGTTCGTGGCGTTGGTGCGCTCCTTCACCATGGCCCACCTGCCGGAGCAACGCAGCAACATGCTCACGGCGGTGCTGAGCCCGTTGCTGGTGGTCTGCACGGCGCATTTCTTCCTGCGCACGGTGCCGTTGATGGCGGCGTTCTCCCGCGCGCGGCGCGGTTGGGCGCATCTCACGCTCCTCTCGCTCTGGCTGCTCGCCACCTTGGTCGGCGTGCTGATCGCGAGCAACGCGTTCACCGGCCGCGTTCCGTCGTGGATCCGCGCGTTTCACGCGGCACTCGGTTACGCGGCGGCGGGGGCCGGGGCGTGGGTCCTGCTCAGGCCCGCGTGGCGACGGCTGCGCGAGTCCGGGCTCGGCCTCGGCGTGACCAGCGGGCTGGTGATCTTCGCCCTCGCCGCCGCGATCACGAACGCCCTCGGCGCGCGCGTCGAGCAGCTTCCCAAGCTCGCGCCGGTCACGCTTCACCTCTCGGTCGTTCCCAACCGCTTGCGCGCCGCCGACGATCGCGACGACCTCCCCTTCCCGGTCGACGCCAGCTGGCTCGAGATCAGCGAGAGCTGCCTCGGCGCTGGCTGCCACGCCGACCTCGAGGACGGCTTTCGCCACTCGAGCCACAACGTCTCGTACCGCACCCCGCACATGCACGCGATCCTCGACCTGCTGGCAGCCGAGGAGGGCGTCGCCGAGCAAGCGATCTGCGCCGGCTGCCACATTCCCGGCTCGCTGTTTCGCGGGGGACCACCGCCCGCGGCCTACCGAACGCGCACCAACCTGCCGTGCGTCTTCTGCCATTCGATCACCAGCACGACGATCGAGGACCACGATCGCTCGCGTCTGACCCTCGGCCTCGACGCCACCGCGCTGGCGCCGTTTCGGGCGGCGGAGACGGCCGGTCGCCCGCTCACCGCCGCCGACCGCACCGCGATTCAGCTCAACACCCGTGCCCACGGACGCGTCTTCGCGCGTCCACTGCTCGCCGAAGACGCGTTCTGCTTGGCTTGTCACCACAATCCACTGGTTCCCGCCGATGCGCGATCACCGGTGATCGAGGCGGCACCCGCGCCCGAGAAGACCTCGTCGCTGCCCGGGTTCACGGCGCCTCCCGAGCGCGAGCGCGAGCTTCGCTGCGTGGATTGCCACCTGCCCCCGTCGCGCGTCCTCGACCCCGGCGGCACGCCGCGCAACCACCTCTTCCCCGGCGCGAACACCACCGTGCTGCGGCTCCTCGGCTTCGAGGAGGACGCCGCGTTCACCGAGCGCTGGATGCAGAGCCGATTCCTGGCGCGGACACTCGAAGATCTCTACGGACGGCGCGACGTCGTGCGGCGCGGCGGCGACGAGCGCAAGGCCGCGTTCTTCTACGCCGAGATGCGGGCGTCCTTCGTGGCGCAGCCGAGCGCTGGCAGCGATGCCGTGCTCCGCATCGAGACCCGGAACCTCGGCATGGGGCACCCGTTCCCCGCGTCCTCGCTGGGTCTCGGTGAAGCCTGGCTGGAGGTCCGCGTGACCGACGCGAGCGGGCGCGAGGTGTTCGCAAGCGGCGGGCTCGACGAATCCCAACGCGTGCTCGCCGGCAGCCATACCCTCGGCGGGCGCCTCCTCGATCGGGACGGCACGACCATCGATCGCTACCGCGTGTGGGCGGCAGCGCACGAGATCGTCGACCGCCAGATCCCACACCGCGGCTCCGTCACCGACGAGTTCGCCTTCGCCGTCCCCGAGGGCGCCCAACGCCACCTCAACATCGCGGCGGTCTGGCACTACCGAAAGCTCGGTCAGCCGTTCTGGGACTGGGCCTATCCGAACCAGCGACCCATCCCCAGCTCGGAGGTCGTCCGCACGTTCACCCAGTTCCCGCTGGCACCGCCGCGCTGAGCCGCGCACCGTCGCCCCGATCGATCGGGGCGGATCACACGTGGATGTCGACGGCGGTGGGGACGAACGAGAGCCGAACTCGGGTCTCGGAAGGCGCGAGCAGCAGCGGACGACCCTCCACGAGCACCCGCCGCAGCGGGCGATCGAGCGGCGAGACCAGCTCGATTCCGCCGGGCGGGGTGCGCAATCCGGGCTCGAACGCGAAGCGCACCACTTCCCCGTCCCCGTTCGGTGAGGCCGTGGCCGTGATCGTCACGGTCAGCGCTCCGTAGTGGGTCGGCAGCGCGCGCACCTGCACGCCGGCGGGGTCGCGGGCCCATTCCGCCGGAATTCCCGCGCCCAGCACCAGTGCGGCGTCGCGCTCGCGCTCGTACGCGATCAAGCGCCGGACGGTGCGCAGAAAGCTCGACGCGACCCACCCGTGGGGAAGGTCGCCCAGGAACCGTGCTGCGCGCTGCTCGCGCCACGCGACCTCCGGCCATTGGCACCAGGCTGGTGGGCGCTGATCGCCGAGCAGCCAGTCGAGCTGTGCCAAGGCACGATCCTTCCAGCCGAGCCGAAGCAGCGCCGTGGCGTTGCGGATCTCGTACGGCGTGTAACCATCGTTGGGCGCGCGGCCCGCACGTCGCGCCTCGAGCTCGGCCCAGTAGCGCTCGAAGGTGTGGACGAGCGCCGCCCGGGGGAACCGCTCCGCTTCCTCGCACGGATCGAACGCGATCGACGTGGAGGTGGGATCGAAATCGGCCAGCTCGACCGAGCCGGGAATGAAGTCGATCCCGGCTCGGTCGATCGTGGCCGCCACGGCGGCGTGCAAGTCGCGCCGCAAAGAGTCGCGAAGGGAGCCGATGCGCTCGGCCTCGCCGCGCTCTCCGAGCACCTCCGCCGCGTACGCGGCATCGGTGAGGCCGCGAACCGCGAAGAGGTCGTCCCAGAACGAATGCACGGGTTGCGAGGAGTAGCCCTCGTGGCTGATCGACTGCGGCAACAGCCCGAAGCAACCGCGCGCGCGAGCCGACTCGTCGAGTCGGGTCGCGCGCAGCGCCGCGATCGCATCCACGGCCCGCCGGACACGCGGCCAGAGCTCGCGCAGGAATCCCGCGTCGCCGGAGAGGCGATAGACCTCCACCACACCCCACGCGAGCTGACCGTGGGAATCGTGCTCGGCCACGGGGTCGATGCCCGCATGATCCACGGCGCAAGGCACGCGGCCATCGGCGTGCTGAAACGGCGCATACCAGCGCAGAAACGCGCGCGCTTCGTCGACGAAGCCCAGCTCCGCCAGCGCCGTGCCGGTGAGCGTGCCGTCGCGAATCCACGAGCGCCGGTAGCAGCGCGGCCCCGGTTGGATGCGTGGGCCGTCGCGATTGAGCAAGATCCAGCCCAGCGACGCACGCAGGCTGTCGCGAAAGCGCGCTGCGGCGGGCGGCAGCGCGATGGGGAGCGCGGCGAGTCGCGCGCGAAACGCGTCCCGCGCTGCGGCGAAGCGTTCGTCCGCCCATCCAGGCGCCTGGATCGCGCTCGCGACCCGACCGGTCGAGCGCGGCACGGCGATCGCGACGGTCTCGGTGGCGCCAGGCGCGACCCGGAGGTCGTACGCGAGCGCGCCTTCGGCGAAGCCGAGGGGATCGTCGATCTCGGTCTCCTTCGGAAAGCCGCCGGCGAAGATCGTCTCGAGCCCATCGTCGGTGGCGGCGGCGCCGAAACGGCTGGGTGGCGTCACCAGCACCAGCTCGTGGTCATCGACGACGATCCGATCGCCACGCCGCGCGAGGCGATGGATCGGCGCCACCGCCGGCAGCACGTTGAGGCTCTGCCACGCGGGCGTCACCTGATAGGGGCGGATCGCGATCACCAGCCGAATCGATCGCTCGCGGGCAGCGCGATGGCTGACCCGATAGCGAGCGACGAGCACGCGTTGGTCGCTCGGACCGGTGGCGCACGCGCTCGCCTCGAGCACGAGATCGCCGGCGCTCCACGTCACCGTGGGCATCGGCAGCGAGCCGTCGACGAGCGCTGGAGTCGCCGTCACGTCCGCCCAGCTCAGCACGGTGCCGTCGCAGACCAGGAAGGGTTCCAGCGTGAACCCCTCGGCGGCGACCTCGAGCGCACCATCCTCGCTCAGCAGCGCCTTCTCCGCATCCGCATCGCCACCTGCGATCGCCCAGTACGCCTGCTCGCCGAGCAAGTGGCGCGGATAGCGTCCGCGCTGCGCGGCCTCGGCGCGGATCGACGCCCAGGCGGCAGGTGAGAGCACGCGCTCGATGGGCACGATCGCCACACGACGCACCGCGAGCGCCGCGCCCGCGACCCGCCCGAGCTCGAGGCGCAGCCGACGCGCCTCGCCTTCCCCTCGCGCCAGCCACCGACTCGGCTGAGGGCCGCCCTCGTCCTCGCCGACCACGCTCCATTCGTCTCCGGCCGCGGCGTCGGAGGCGAGCACGCGACTGGGCGGAAACGGGCCTCTGCCGTCCAACTCGACGAGCACACCGCCCCATTCGCGCAACGCGCCGAGGTCGAGCTCGAGCGCCGGCGCCGGATCGCTGGGCGCGGGACACCAGGGCTCGGCGCGTGCAGCGTGAGCGATCGAGCTCGCCCCGTGCGGGTTCGCAGCGCTCGACGCCCGCGCCGCCACCACCCGCGGCGGGCCTTTCACGTCCTCGCGGGCGGCGATCTCGAGCTTCTCGATCCAGAGCGTCCCGGCCCCGCCCCGCCCCGCGGCGAGCGCGATCTCGATGGCGCCGATCTCGCGCGGCGGCGCGCCGCTCGCCGGCCCCCACGCGAAGCCGAGCGCCGAGCGCCGCAGCACGATCGTCGTGGTCTCGGCGCAGGGGCCGATCGCCTGACGCCACCACCACACGTTGGCGTTGGTCGGATCGACGAGCTTGAGCTGGAACTGATTGGGAGCGAGCGCTGCGCGTACGGTGAGGCGCGCGACGTAATGGGACGGCATCGCGAATCGCAGCTCGCGCCGCGCGATCACCCAGCTGGTCGATCCCGCGAGGTCGAAGTCGAAACGCAGCGCCAGCCCCGCCGCCGTCGCCTCGCCCCGCACCGCTGCCGTCGAGCCCGGTGCGGCGTGCGTCACCCAGCTCGCGACCTCGCCGGGCGTCGCCCGCGCCGAATCCCAGATCGCGCTCAGCGGCGGCTCGTTCACGGCGATGGCTCCCGCAGCGTCACGCGACACGGAACGTGATCGGCTCGTGATCGTGCGGGGTGAGGACCCAGCGGCGGTGGTGGTGCTCGGCGACTCCGGGCCGATACGCGATCGAGATCACCCCCGAGCGCGGCAAGCGCGACGCCAGCAGCTGGTAGTAGCGGCGCTCGCGCTCCTCGTCGAGGGCGGTGGTCGCTTGATCGAGGAAGATCCACTCGGGCTCGTGCAGCAGCGTGCGCGCCAAGCCCAGCCATTGCTGCTGGACCGGCGTCAGGTATTGATCCCACGGCTTGTGCTCGTCGAGGTGCGCCGCGAGGTGCTCGAGCTCGACCAGGCGCAGCAGCTCGCGCACGTCGTCGTCGGGAAAGGGACCGTCGGAGTCGGGGTGGTTCATCACCGCGCGCAACGACGCGATCGGCAGGTACGGCCGCTGGGAGACGAAGTGGAGCCGCCCGTGGGCGGGGATCTCGATCACCCCGGCCCCGAACGGCCACATGCCCGCGATCGCACGCAGCAGCGCGGTCTTGCCCACGCCGGACGGCCCGGAGATCGCGACCCGCTCGCCGGGCGAGAGCGTCGCGTTGGCGCCAGTGACGAGCACCCGCCCGCCCGGCACCTCGATGCGCACGTCGCGCAGGCGGATCTCGGTGTGGTTCGTCAGCTCGATGCGGATGCGCCCGCCCAGGCTGAGCTCGAGCTCGGTCTTGTCCATGAGGTCCGCGAACGTCGAGAGCCGCTCGATGCTGGCGCGCCAGCGCGCGATCTCCTGGTACGCGTTCACGAACCACGTGAGCGCCCCCGAGACCTGGCCGTACGCGATCCGCACCTGGGCCAGCGCTCCCAGCGTCAACGCACCCGAGAACACCGCCGGCGCGGACGCGAGCATCGGGATGAGCCCGTTGAGCTGGCCCACACCGCCGGTGAGCAGCGTGAGGTTCCGCTGCGCGCGGATCAGCTCGAGCCAGTTGTCGAGCACCGAGCGAAAACGCGTCATCGCGGCGCGACGCTCGAAGTCCTCGCCGCGCGAGAAGGCGATCGCCTCGATGTTGTCGCGGAAGCGCACCAGCGAGTAGCGGAAATCCGCCTCGAACCGCAGCCGATCGTAGTTGATCGGCACCAGCCGACGCCCCGTGAGGTGGGTGATCCACATGGCGAACAAGGCGTAGCCGATGGCCACCCACATCAGGAATCCAGGCACGTGGTAGTCCTGGCCATGGATCGAGATCGGCCAGTCGCGCGAGAGCCCCCACAGGAGCCCGCCGAACGAGAGCAGCGTCGCCAGCGCCGACAGCAGCGAGAGCGAGAGACCGAGCGCGCTCGCGACGAAATCGCGGATGTCCTCGGCGATCCGCTGGTCGGGATTGTCCATCTCGCCGCGGTGCAGCTCCGCCTGACAGAACGCGTGCCGATTGACCCAGCGCTGCAGGTAGTGGGCGGTCACGTTCTGCCGCCAGCGCACCTCGAGGTACTGACGGATGTAGATGCGCAACGTGGTCATGAGCAGGAACACGAACGACACGACCACGAACAGCACCACGGCCTCGCCGAACGCGGAAGGCGAGCTCATCTGGAACGAGTCCAGGATCTTGCCTTCCGCCGACGCGATCAGCACCGTTCCGTAGACCGCGCCGAGCTCCATCGCCGCCGCGAGCCCGAGCATGACCGCCGCCCAGGTCGCCTCGGGCGCGCTCCAGTAGATGACCAGCAATCGCCACAGATTGTGAGCGAATCTGCGGTCGAACCGCGTGCCGGCGCGTCCGTTCGACATCGTGCTCACCTGGTCGGGTTCGGCCGATCCCTTTCCTCACGTGTCGCGCGGAGCGAACGCAGAGGTATACGGCGACTCACGACCTCCGTGCCAGCGGAATCGATCGGCGCTGCACCGGCTCCGCTCGGCGGCGCCAGCGCGCCCGCGCCGCGCCGGACCACCGCCACGCGCTCGCCACGCCTACTCGAGACTTCGGCAGCTGGACGATCGACAGGAGCGCGAAACGAGCACGCATGTCAGCCGAGAGCCAGG
The DNA here is from genome assembly GCA_046331705.1 of bacterium. Classification (GTDB taxonomy): domain Bacteria; phylum JADJOY01; class JADJOY01; order JADJOY01; family JADJOY01; genus JADJOY01. Next base: position 86,028 of record JAXLQJ010000007.1, read on the forward strand.
ATCGCCGCGCCATAGGCTCCCATGAGCTGGGGCTCGGCGGGCACCACCACCGGCTCGCCGGCGATCTCACCCAGCATCGCGCGCACGGCGTCGTTCCGCGCGACCCCACCCGAGACCATGAGCGGTAGCTCGAGGCCGACGCCGCGGACCATGGCCGCGAGCCGACCGATGAGCGAGCGATGAAGCCCCTTGAGGATCGCTTCCAGCTCGGCGCCGTGGGCGATGAGCGAGATGATCTCGCTCTCGGCGAAGACCGTGCACGTGCTGCTGATCGCCTCTTCGCCACGCGCCGCGAGGGCGCGCGCGCCGAGCTCGGCGATCGGCACTCCCAGGCGGCTCGCGGTGTTCTCCAGGAACCGACCCGTGCCCGCGGCGCATTTGTCGTTCATCAGGAAGTCGACCGCGCGTCCGCCCTCACCCACGCGAATGACCTTCGAGTCCTGGCCGCCGATGTCCACCAACGTGCCGCGTCGCCCCAGCGCGGCGAAGACGCCGCGGGCGTGGCACGTGATCTCGGTCACCTGGCGCGAGACGTCCTTGACGAGCTTGCGGCCGTAACCGGTGGCGATCGCCGGGACGGCGCCGCCCGCCTTCACCTCGAGCCGCAGCGCGTCCAGCATCCGCGCCACCTGGTCTTCGACCCGGGGGGCCGCGGGCTCGATGGCGTGGCTGAGCAGCGAGCCGTCGGACGCGATGGCGACCAGCTTGGTGGTGGTCGACCCCGCGTCGATGCCGATCGCCGCGGCGCTCGTCATCCGCGCGCTTCCATCATCTCGACGAACGCCTCCAGCCGCGCGTTGCCCTGCTCGTCCGCCCACGCGCGCGGGTCCGAGTGATCCGCCTCGAGAAGCAGCGCGGGAAGGTCGAGCTCGCGGGCGAGCAGCTCGCGCTCGTCGATCTGCCCGAGCGAGTACGGCTTGCAGGAACGGTCCGAGTGCAGCACGGCGCCGTCGAGAGCGAACTCCTTCACCATCCGCTTCATCACCCGCAGCTTGTCGGCGGGCGAGCGGTTCAGGATCGGGTGGAGGTAGACCTTGGCCATCGAGTCGAGGGGCTTGGTCGGATCGATCAGCGGCGCCAGCTCGCCCCAGGCGTAGGTGTACGTGGACACCACCACGTTCACCCCGTGCTGAGCGAGGAGCTTCGAGAAGCTGCCGATCCGGTACCAGATCGGGAGGTTGTCCCAGAGCACCCGGTAGCGCTCGTTCTTGACCGCGCCGATGCCCTTGGCGACTCGCGCGTCCAGCTCGGCCAGCATCCGGCGGTAGTAGGCCACGGTCACGGCGTCGCCCCGGAGATCCACGATCGGCCCCATGTGGATGAAGCCGTCGAACGCGGTCATCGGCGCCGGGCGGTGCTGCGAGCGGTCGAGCACCTCGAGCCAGAGGTCCGCGGCGTCACGGGCGTGCTGAAGCACCGTCTCGAAGCGCTTCTCGTCGAGCGCCTTGCCCGCCACGCGCTCGGCTACCGGAATGATCCCCTCGATCTGCCGCTTCACGTACTCGATCTGGTGCGGCTGCGCTTCGCCGTAGAGAAACGGCGTGTCGATGACCACCAACGGCACGCCGAAGAGATCCGCCAGGTTTCGGTACCAGTAGAGGACCGTCTGGCAGATGTTCGTGCAGCACAGCAGCAGGTCCGGCCGCGGCAGGCGCCCCACCGGCGTCTTGCCGGAGAGCACGGTGCCCAGGTCCGTGCGGGCGTACGAGCACAGATCGCGCGAGAAGCCCGCGTTCTCGGCCTCGGTGGCGATCTCCTCGGTCTTGCGTCGCACTCCGCACAGCGCCGCGTGGTTCTCCGGATAGATCAGGAAGAAGTCGAACGCCTTGAGGACCTCGGCGGGAGCGCCGCTGGTCACCCACGCGACCTTCCGGACACCGCTCGCGTAGCGCCCCTCCAGGTAGTGGCGCGTCATCAGCTCTTTCATCTGCGCCACGCACACCAGCGGCGGTGCGAGCAGGTCGGTGGGCTTGGGACGATGGCGCCGGATCGCGCGCTCGTCGCGCCAGCGCTGGATGCGCAGCGCCGGCTTGCCGAAGAGCTCGTAGCCGAAGAGATGCGCCAGGCGATTCGAGGGAGCGAACGCCGCCGCGGGCGCGATGGCGCCCGGTGACGAGCCGCGCGCGCTGGCGCCCGGGGCGACGGGAAGCGTCGAGGCGTTGGCGCTCATTGAAGCGTCTCCACGAACGCCTCGATCCGCGTCACCGCCTGCTGGCTCAAGCTCGGCACCAGCTCGTGCTCGATGTGGGTCATGGGATAGCCGGCTTCCGCGAGGTGGTGGCGAAGGCGCGGCAGATCGAAGAGCTCGGGCTCGCAGAACTTGACGCCGTAGACGAGCATCCCGCGCGCGCCGCTCGCCTGCATTCGCGTGATCAGCTCGTGGGAGCGCACGGCGATGCGCGTCCCGCGCGTGGGATCGGCCGGACCGTCGAGGATCGCCTTGGCGACACGCTCGAGCGCGCTGCCCTTGTCGGGCATGTCGTAGACGCGCCGAAACCCGCACGCGAGGTCGTCCGCGACCACCGTGGCGCCGGCGGCGCGGATCGCGTCGAAGAGCGTCATCGGCTCGGTCACGATTCCCGAGAGCAGGATCGGCACGCCGTCCGCCGGGCGCGGGTCGTGGCGCTCGACGGCGCCCGCGATGCGGATGAAGTCCTCGGAGGGCAGGTATTCCCGCGAGCGAACCAGGGTGTAGAACTCCCGATCGGTGAGCGGCAGACGAGCGCGATCGTGATAGAGCGCCGCGAGCGCCCGGATCGCCGCGGCCTCGGTGTCGAGCGCCACCTTCCAGTCGGCTTCGGTCGGCGTCTTGCCGGACATCGCCTCCAACTCGCGGCCGAGTCGCGCCAGCTCGTCCACGTAGTAGAGATAGTCCGCCTCGCGCCGGTCGCGTGGGTGATAGACGGTGAGCACCCGCTGCCGCGGCCGCACGAAATCACCGAGAACGGCGGCCATCCCCTGCATGGCGTCGCACGTGTGCGGGACCAGCAGCCCATCCGCCACGTCGGCTCCGCCCGAGAGCAGAAACGACGTCGCCTTCACGACGATGTCGCAGGTGTACGCCTGGAAATGACGCGCGCCCTGCGCCATGGGCGCTTCGGGCGGTCCCCACAGCTCCACCGGGTGGAAGCCGTACGCGCTCAGCAACGGCCGCGGGTAGTGGATCGGCAACACCGCGATGATGCGTTTGCCCTCACCGCGCACCCGCTGGATCACCTCGGCGCGGCTGGGCAGCACCTCCGGCAACGACATGGCTCGCCCCCCTTCTCGAACCCACGCACTCGCCGCTTCCTCATCAAGACGCGTGCCCGAACGCCGTTCGGCGGAGCGCGTGCCCGAGGCATGCCAATCCGCGTGCGACGCGCACGTTGCGCGCCGTCGTGGGATGTCGATCACCGAGTGACGCAACCGGCCGGTGACGTGCCGTCAGCGGCCATCCCACCGGCCGCACCGACCGGTGACGTCGGTCCAGAGCGAGTCCTCGGCGCACAGACACACGTTGCACGGATGACGGCGCCGGTGATAGCCCGGCGGACGATGCGCCCGCGAGCGGTAATCGGCACGCCGTCAGCGCGGGAATCGCGGTCCGAGCCGAGCGCACGGACATGAACGTCGCCACCGGCCTCGCGCTCGTCTGGGAGATCGATCCCGGCGACCCACGCCGCCGCGCCCGCGCCACGGAGGTGCTCGTATCGTCCTCCGAGGTGCCCTTTCCACCCCTCTGCCCCGCCTGCCTCGGACCCGCGACCACGATCGTGGAGGTGAGCTACGAGGCGAGCGTACGCGGCAACCGCCGCTGCTGCCGCGTTCCCCATTGCGCGGCGTGCGCCGCCGAGATCGCCCGCCGCGCGCGCCGGGTGGGGGTGGGCTTCGCGAGTGCCTTCGTCGCGCAGCTGGCCGTGGCGTGGCTCACCGGCGCTCTAGCGATGCGGTTCGCGATGGCGGCCGATCCCCTGCCCGGCCTGGTCGTGGCGACGAAGGCGCTGCCGACCGCGGTGGCGCCCGTGGTGCTGCGCTGGATCTGGCTCGCGTATCGGCGCTGCTGGTACCTGGGCGTTCGCATCGTCGGCGCCGATCCCGTGGGGACACGGGTTCACCTGGCCATCGACGAGCCCGCCTATGTCGCCGAGCTGCTGCGCCTCGATCCCACCGCGCGGGTCGTCGCCCGTCGTGGACCCACTCGGTCGAGTCGCTGAGCGCGACGCCCGTCGTCGACCGCCGCGCTCGGAGCAAGCTTGTTCCCGAGCGACCGAAACCGCTAGCCTCGAAGGATGACCGTCACCCCACCGCGTGACGCCGTCGAGCCGGCGCTCGCACCCGCGCTCGGCACGGTGGCGCTCGCCCCAGCCGCGGCGAGCCACGTCCGGCCGTTCGAGCGCGCCCCGCTCAGCGGCTGGCGCGGCGCGATCCTGCAGCGCATTCCCGCCCTCGATTCGCTGCGCAGCTACGGTCTCGGCCACGCGCGCGCCGATCTGGTGGCGGGGCTGACGGTCGCCACGGTGGCGGTGCCACAGGCCATGGCCTACGCGATCGTGGCCGGGATCCCGCCGGAATACGGGCTCTACACCGCGATCGTGATGACCGCCGTGGGGGCGCTCTTCGATTCCTCGCGCCAGCTCATCAACGGGCCCACCAACGCGATCTCGATCGCGGTGCTGAGCGCCATCGGCGTGCTGCCGCCGGAGCAGCGCCTCCAGGCCGCGATCCTGCTCGCGTTCCTGGTGGGCAGCGTCCAGATCGGGATCACGCTGCTCAAGCTCGGCGACCTGACGCGCTACATCTCGCACTCCGTGATCCTCGGGTTCACCGTGGGCGCGAGCCTGCTCTTGGTCCTCGACCAGCTCAAGAACCTGCTCGGTCTCAAGGCCATGGGCGGCGTCCACGACTCGTTCCTGATGAGGTTCTGGGCCACCCTCGCCCATGGCGGCTCGGTCCACGCGCCGACGCTGCTCGTGGGGCTCGGCACCGTGCTCGTGATCGTCGCGCTGCGCGCGTTGAAGACGCGACTACGCATGCCGCTGCTGCCCGACCTGCTGCTCACGGTGATCGCGGCGGCGGCGGCGAGCGCGTACTTCGGACTCGAGGCGAGCGGCGTCAAGGTCGTCGGCGAGATCCCGCGCAAGCTGCCGTCCTTCGCGCTGCCGCCCCTCGACACGCCGCTGCTGCAGACCCTCGCGACCCCCGCGCTCGCGATCGCCACTCTCGGCTTGCTGGAAGCGATCTCGATGGCCAAGGCGATCGCGGCGCAGACCCGCCAGAAGCTCGACATCAACCAGCAATGCCTCTCCGAGGGGCTCGCCAACCTGAGTGGCTCGTTCTTCCACTGCTTCCCGGGCTCGGGGTCGCTCACGCGTTCGGCGATCAATCAGCAAGCGGGCGGCATGACCCAGTGGTCGGGCGTGATCTCCGCCGCGGCGGTGGCGGGGATCGTCCTCGCCTTCGCGCCCTACGCTCGGTTCATCCCGCGCACCACGATGGCGGGGATACTGGTGGTGTCGTCCTGGCGGATGGTGGACTGGCCGGCGCTTCGCTACCACTGGCGCGCGTCGCGCTTCGACAAGGTCATCGTCGCCGTGACGGCGCTCGCAGCGGTGGGGATCAGCGTCGAGTTCTGCGTGTTGATCGGCGTCTTCATGTCGTTCCTGCTCGCGGTGCCGCGCGCCGGACGCATGCTGCTCACCGAGTTCGTGGTCACCGCCGAGGGTGTCATCCACGAGCGGCTCGAGGGCGAGCCGGTGTGCGGGCGCATCCTCGTGTTCGGGCTGGAAGGGGAGATGTTCTTCGGCGCGCAGGCGGACCTGGAGCGCCACCTGGAGACGATCGAAGGACGCATCGGTCCGGAGACCAAGGTGGTGGTGCTGCGAGTGAAGCGCGTGCGCAGCCCCGATGCGGTCGGGATGCACCTCCTCGACGAGCACCTGCGCCGCATCGAGCAGCGTGGTGTGCACGTGGTGCTGGTCGGTGTGCGCAGCGACCTCGAGCAGGCGCTCGAGCGCACCGGCATCGCCGCGCGCCTCAACCCGAATCACATCTTCCACGAGCAACCCATCCGGCACACCAGCACCCAGAAGGGTGTCCAGTTCGCGTACGAGCTGATCGAGCAGCCCTGCGAGACCTGCCCGCGGCGCGATCCCGAAGTGCGCGCCAAGCAGTTCCGTTACAACGTGTGAGCGCCGCGCGCGCTCGTCCGGCCCGTCAGCTACGCGCGATTCAGGCGGTGGCGGCGGCCCTGCGGCGGCCGAGCGACGCCCAGAGCGGCGACATCGCCCGCAGCCGCTCGACGCCGCGCACCAAGCACTCGATCGCCGTGTCCACATCCGCCTCGCTGGTGCCGCGCCCCACGCCGAGCCGGAGCGACGCGTGTGCAAGCTCGTCGCTGCAGCCGATCGCCTTGAGGACGTAGGACGCTTCCTTGCTGGCGGAGGTGCACGCCGAGCCGGAGGCCACGGCGATCTCCGGCATGCTCAGCATCAACGACTCGCCCTCGATGCACTCGAAGCTCACGTTGAGGTTGTTGGGGAGGCGACCCTCGGCGGGGCCGTTGCGGTGCACCCGCTCGAGTCGGGTGGAGATTCCGTGCCACAGTCGATCGCGCAACGCCGCCATGCGGGTCGCGTGACTGGCCCCCTCGGTGCGGGCGATCGCCGCCGCCTCGCCGAGGCCGACGATGCCCGGCACGTTGAGCGTGCCGGGACGCAACCCGTGCTCCTGCCCGCCCCCGTGAAGCAACGGCTCGAGGCGAATCGTCGGCCGGCGCGGCGCCACGTAGAGCGCTCCGACGCCCTTCGGCCCGTACATCTTGTGGCCGGAGATGGAGAGCAGATCGATGGCATCGCGCTCGACGTCCACCGACAACTGTCCGAGCGCTTGCGCCGCGTCGCAGTGAAAGAGGATCCCACGCTCGCGGCAGAGCCGACCGATCGCGCCCACGGGTTGCACCGTGCCGATCTCGTTGTTGGCGTACATGACGCTCACCAGCACCGTGCGATCGGTGAGCGCCGCCTTCAGGTCGTCCGGATCGAGGTTCCCGTCGCGATCGACGGGCAGCACCGTCACCCGGGCGCCCTCCTTCTCGAGGGCGCGCAGCGGGTCGAGGACCGCCTTGTGCTCGGTGCGCTGGGTCACCACGTGGTCGCCGCGGCGCCGCAGCGCCCGCACCGCGCCGAGCAGCGCCAGGTTGTTGCTCTCGGTGGCGCCGCTGGTGAAGACGAGGCTCTTGGCCTTCGCGGCCCCGATCAGGTCGGCGACCTGCCGACGCGCGCGCTCCACGGCCTCCTCCGCCTGCCACCCGTAGGTGTGGGTGCGCGAGGCGGGATTGCCGTAGACCTCGAGGAAGGTGCGGGAAACCGCGGCGACCACCCGCGGATCGACGGGCGTGGTGGCGTTGTGATCGAGGTAGATCGGTGGACGCGCGGCACTCGTCACGAGAACGACTTGCCGCACCCACAGGTCGACGAGGCGTTGGGGTTCTCGATCTTGAACCCCGCGCCGTAGAGCCCGTCCACGTAATCGAGGCGCACGCCCGTCAGGTAGATGAGGCTCTTGGCGTCGATGAACACCTTCACGCCGTTGACGTCGAAGGTCTTGTCCTTGGCACCGGGGGCCGGGTCGAAGCCCATCTGATACTGGAGCCCAGCGCAGCCTCCGCCGACCACCCGCATGCGCAGCCCGGCTTCGGGCTTCTGTTCCTTGCTCATCAGGTCGCGGATCTTGGCCGCGGCCGAATCGGTCACCGTGATCATCGTCGTTCCTCTCGTGTGGCGCACCGGGGCGGAAGCGCGCGCGGATCGCGCGTCAAGTCACCCACTGAATGTGCGCGAAATCGCCGATTTTCGCTCCCGCGAGCGAACCGCGTAGCTCGTCGCGTAGCCCGTTCCAGAACGTCCGTAACGAGCACAGGTCCTCGTGCTGGCAGAGATTGGGAAGCCGCTGGCAATCGAAGAGCTCGATGGGTCCCTCGAGCGCCTCGATCACGTCCGCCAGCGAGATCTCGCTCGACGGCTTCGCCAGCCGGATGCCGCCGTTGGTGCCGCGCCGCGAGCTCAAGATCCCCGCGTTCGCGAGCTCGCGAACGATGCTTCCCAGAAACCGCTCCGAGATCCCCTTCGAACGCGCGACCTGGCGTACGCTCGTGAACTCGCCATTCGAGAGCTTCGCGAGATCGATGAGGAGCAACAGCCCGTAGTCCGTCGCCTTGCTGAATTTCATCGCTCACGCGCCTGCACCACGTCCGTGCCCATCGTCCACCCACACATCCAGCTGGAATGCTCATTTCGCCGTAAAAACTAGGCAAAACCGCAGTGTAACCACGCGGTTCGGCACGTCAAACGGCCGGCCCGGCGTGGCCCGCGCCGTCCCTCGCCGCCGCGCGCGGCTGGTCGTGGGTTGCGAGCCAGCGCTCGAGGCGGGCGGAGGCCGTGGTCCCGCCCGGGTCGGTGGCGAGGAAACGGACGGTCGTGGCGATGTCGCCCCCCAGTCCCACATGGAGCGCGCGGAAGCGGCCGAGATCGAGGAGGTAGAGCTTGAGGCCGAGCAGGAACGCGTTGTTCCAGGGCACGTCGGCGTAGCGACGAAAGACGCCCACGTCGGCGGCGCGCAGCCGATCCTGCCAGGCAGCCATGCGCGCATCGCGCCCCTCGATCTTCTCGAGCGGCGAGCCCGGCCCGCCGTAGTAGGCCGTGAGGTCGGCGAAGAGCTCCTTCAGGAACGCCGTGAAACGCTCCTGATCGTCGAGCCGCTGTCGGAAGGCGCGCAGCTCTGGCGAGTCGGGGCCCTTGGTCCGCGTGAGGAAGAGCGCCGCTCCCTCGCCGCCGACGAACGTCGCCAACGCCTCGTTGAAGTCGGTGTTGCCCTTCTCGAAGATCGTGGCGTGGGTGGACTCGTGGATGATCGTGTCCACCAGCGAGGCGTCCGTTCGATTCAGCATCGGCGACAACACCGGATCGTCGAACCAGCCGAGCGTCGAGTACGCGTCCACCTCGCGCAGATACGTATCGAAGCCCTGCTCCGCCAGCTCGGCGCGCGCCTCCTCGGCGCGCGCGCGATCGAAGAAGCCCTGGTACGGCAGGCGGCCCACGATCGGGAAGCTCCACAGATAGGGCTCCAGCCGGTCCTTCGGCGCCGCCGAGAGCGCGATCGAGGTGAACGACCGGTCGAGCGCGACGTACGTCTCGTAGCTATGGCCGGGTGTGAGCCCGATCTCCACCGCGAGCCGGCGCGCCTCGCCGACGATCTCGAGCTTGGAGCGCACCTTCGGGTCGAGCGTCGGGTCCGCCAGCACCTTCGCGATCGGCTGCCGGTTCCAGAGGATCTCGAGCTGGCCCCGCGACACGTGCGCCAGATAACCGACGGCGCAGCCCGGCAGCACCGAGATCGCCAACGGGACCACCGCCCACCACCATCGATTCGTCATCGCCTCGCCTCGGTCGCGCCGCCGTCGGCGATGGGTCGCCGTGGCCAGCGAGCGTAGAAGAGCGAGCCCGTCGCGTCGAGGCGCGGCGCCACGGGAGAATACGCGCGGACGGCAATCTCGCCGGCCGCGTGTTAGGGTCCGCTCGCGGCGCCTCCCCTCGCGCGATCCGCCTCCTCGAAGATGATTGCTGCGGGCGCTCGGCTGCTTCGATCCGCCTATCTCGATTGGCCAGCGCTCGCGTCCGCGGCGCTCGCCACGCGCGACGGCTTCCGGCGCGTCCTCGATCTGGCGCGAGCACGGGGCTCACTCACGCGCGCCGGCTGGCGCGGCGATGCCCGCTGCGTGCGCTGCGGTCTCGCCGCACGCGTGCCGGGCGTCTCCCTCGACCTCCTCGGCCGTTGCCGCGAATGCGTCGCCGCGCCCGTTCCCGGCCTGCCGCCAGCGATCCTCGGCGCCCTACCCGAGATCTCCCTGGCGCGCATCGCTGAGACCGCCGCGCGCCGCTGCCTCGTCCCGCGCGCCGACGGCGGCGTGGATGCCGTCGTGGCGCTCTCGGGCGGCAAGGACAGCTTGCTCGCCTTGATCGGTGCCCGCGCGCTCGACCTGCGGGTGGTGGCCGTCACGCTCGACAACGGCTTCTTGCTCGCGCCCGCGCTGGCGAACGCCCGCGCCTGGTGCGAGCGGCTCGGCGTGCCGCTGGCGATCCGCCGGGAGCCGATGCACGACGTCGTGCGCGCGGCGCTGCGCCGCAAGCGCTTGGTGCCGTGGCCGTGCATCGCTTGCTTCGACCGCTTGAGCCGGGTGCTGCTCGCCGAGGCGGCGCGGGTCGATGCACGCACGATCCTCACGGGGCTGCGCTATCGCTGGCCGAGCGGAAGCGCGCTGGCGCCGGCCAGCGAGGCATTCGCGCCCTACGCCCCACCGCGCGAAGCCGCGCGCGTCGCCGTGCTCAACCTTCCCGCGGCCCTCGGGCTCACCGAGACCGAGGAACGTGCGCTGCTCGCCCGGCTCGGCTGGCACGACCCTGGGCTGGAGGGTCATTCGACCAACTGCCTGCTGCCCGCGCACTTCGAGCATCTGCACCGGACGCGAGTGGGACATCCGCACGAATCGGTCCGATTCGTCGCGCGCGAGGCACGCGAAGGCGTCATCACGGCCGCGCTCGCCGTCGCGCGCATGGCCGGCGCGCCGCCCCGGGACGAGCACCGCGACGAGCTGGCGCGACGCCTCGCCGAGGATGGTCGCGAGTGATCCGGGTCGCGCTCCTCGACCCGACGCTGCACGCGGCGTTCGACGCGTACGTCGCGGATCATCCGCACGCGTCGGTGTTCCACACCCGCGCCTGGCTCGACAACGCGTGTGCGGCGCTCGCCGCCGAGCCGCGCACGTTCGTGGCGTGCGACGGTGACGCCGTCGTGGGAGCGCTGCCGGCGGCCCGCCTCGCGAGCCCCCTCGGCGGGGCGCGGCTCGTCTCGATCCCCTTCTGCCGATACCTGCCGGTGCTCGCGAGCGACGCCGACACCGTGTCCGCGCTCGTCGAGACGGCCCGGCGCGATGCTCGTGCCCTCGGCTGTCGCTACCTCGAGCTCCGTTCCGGTCCGCTCGCGTCGGCGCCCGCGGGTGCCGTGTCACGCCACCACTTCGACAACTGGTCGATCGACCTCGCCGGCGGCGAGGCCGCGTGCTGGGCGCGCCTGCACCCCCGCAGCACGCGGCGCGCGATCCGCTTCGCCGAGCGCCACGGTGTCGAGGTGCGCCGCGTCTCGACTCCCGAGGGCTACCGGATCCTGACGGGCCTGGACGCGATGACCCGCCGTCGACAGGGGGTGCCGCGCCACCCCGCCGCGTTCCTGCGCGGGCTCGGCGAGCGCTTCGAGCCCTCCGACCAGGCGCTGCTCTTGATCGCGGTTCGCGACGGGGAAGCCGTCGCGGCCGAGCTGGCGCTGCGCCATCGCTCGACCTGGCACGGCATCCTCGGCGTGGACGGGCGCGCCGGCACCACGACCTGGCGAGCCAGCACCTTGTTGCTCTGGGAAGCGATTCGCCATGCGATCCGCACCGGGGCCGAGCGCTTCGATCTCGGTCCCGCGCATCGCGGCAACGCCGGGCTCACCGCGTTCAAGCGTCGTTTCGGCGCGCTGGCGACCCCCGCCGACACGCTCACGTTCGCGCTCGCCGGTCGTGCCCGCGACGCAGCCAGGATCGATGCGCCGTGGATTCGCGCCGCGCGCTGGGCGCTCCGCACGCTTCCTCCGCCGCTGCACGGCGCCGTGTCGCCGCTGCTCGTCGCCGAGGTGGCATGATCCCGCCGATCGTCGTGTGGCGCGCCTTTCGCGTGTGGCGCGCGTGGCGGCGCGGACGGCCGAAGCCACTCTCGGTGACGTATTTCGTGAACGGCGCGTGCAACCTGCGTTGCCGCGGCTGCTTCTTCTTCGAGCACCCACCCGAATCGCTGGACGCCGATGCCGAGCTCGGCACGCACGAGGCGCTCGCGCTCGTGGACGATCTCGCGCGGCTCGGCGTACCGTTCCTCGAGCTGGTCGGCGGCGAGCCCTTCCTGCGCCGCGACCTGCTCGAGCTGGCGCGCCATGCCCGAAAGCGCGGGTTGTGGTGCGGCGTCACGACCAACGGGACACGCCTCGACGCGGCGGTCGCCGCCGAGGCGCGTCGGACGTTTCGCACGGTCTTCGTCTCCCTCGACGGCTTCGAGGCGGCGCACGACGTCGTGCGCGGCGTCGGCGGCTACGCCCGAGCGCTCGCGGGGCTCGATCACCTGCTCGCGGCGCCGGGACGAGCGCTGGTGGGCGTGAGCACGATCCTGACGCCCGAGAACCTCGCGAGCCTGCCGGATTTCGCGGCGTTTCTGCGGGCGCGAGGCGTCGGCCAGTGGGTCCTGTCCTCGGCGCTGGCGCCTGCGCCCGCCGTGGATCCCGCGGCAGCGGCGCCCGTGCTCGCGCGCCTCGCACGGCTGCGCCGGGAGGACCCCGAGTTCTTCCCGCAAGAAGAGCGGTTCTTCGCGGCGCTGCTCGGCCTGCAACGCGGCGAGGGTCGATACGGCTGTCACGTCGATCAGCTCCTGCACGTCTCGGTGACGCCTTCGGGGGAGACGTCGGCGTGCTGTCTCTGGCCCGTCCCCCTTGGCCCTGCCTCGCAGGGCGAGCTTGCAGCGACGCTCGCGCGGGCCGCGCGCGAGCCGAGCCGATTCGAGCCCGTGGATCGCTGTAGCGGCTGCGCGCGGCACGATTACGCGTACACGATGGCGCTCTTCCGGCGCCCGCTGCCGCGACGGGTGGGCGAAGGTCTGCGGCTCGCGCTCGGCCGCGGCCTCGCGTCGCCGTCAGCCGGCGCGGACGGCGAGCGGCGCTGAGGCCGTCACCGCCCGGCCGCGACGGTTGCGCGCGCTCGCGCGGCCCACCAACGCCCGCGCGCGAAAGCGCAGTCCCACGCCGACGGTCATGAGGAAATCCGCGGCCGCGGCGCGATCCACGAAGAACGGGTAGCTCGCGAGGTGGGTCAGCGCGGCCAGCTTCCCCCACGGCCGGCGCATCACGCGCGCGAGCCACGGCCGCAGCCAGCTCGGCGCGGCCACGTACGCCGGCAGCATCCGCGACAGCGTGAACGCGGTCCCGCCGTACGGTTGGCGAAGCGGCGAGCGACCGTGGTAGCTGCCGCGGCCCTCCTCGATCGCCAGCACGTCCGCGGGCGCGAGCAACCCGCGTTCGACGCAGCTGCGTAGGAGTGGCGTGCCGGGCAAGGGAAAGAACACGAAGCTCTTGACCGAGTCGGCGCCGGTCGCCGCCGCGAGCTCGACCGTGGACCACATGTCCGCCGGCGTCTCGTCCGGGAACCCGAAGATGACGTCGACGTAGAGATGGATCCCCGCGGCGCGGATCTTTCGCGCCGCCTCCAGCACCCGGGCGGTGGGCATGGGGCGGGCGCGGATGGATTCGTTGAGCGGCTCGCTGCCGACCTCGAGCCCCATCGCCAGCTCGCTGCAGCCCGCCAGCCGAAGCGCGCGGAGCATGCGATCCGACACCAGCAGCGGATACGCGTTGCCCCAGAACGGCAGGCCGACGCGCTCGCGGTAGATGGGCGCGAAGGCCTCGATCCAGCGCTCGTCGAGCGCGAACAGCTCGTCGACGAATGCGACGCTTCGCGGCCGGTGGCGCGCCTTCGCCTCCGCGAGCTCGGCGATCACGCTGGCGACCGAGCGGCGGCGCAGGAACTTGCCGTCGTCGCGCTCGCGATGGAGGTCCTGAAGCGCGGTGTTGGTGCAGTACGTACAGCGAAACGGGCAGCCGCGCAGGGTGTTGCACGCCAGCGCGCTTTCCGCGACGCCCTCGCGACGGAAGAGCTCCCGATCCGGAAACGGCAGCGCATCGAGGTCCTGGCGCAGCGGCCGCGGCGGTCCGGCCACGATCTCCCCTCCCGCCTTCCGCGTCCAGAGCCCGGGGATGGTCTCGGTGGAGCCACCGCGTTCGAGGGCGCGCGCCAGCTCGCGGATCACGTCCTCGCCGTCGCCGACACAGACGTAGTCCGCCCAGCCCGCCTCGAGCGTGCGCCGCGGCAGCATCGTCGCGTGGACGCCGCCCGCGACCACCGGCACGCCGAGCCGCTCGCGCACCGCGCGCGCGACCTCCGCCAAGGTCGGCACCAGGTTGGTCCACACCGACACCGCCACCAGCTCCGGCTGGAACGCGGCGATCCGCGTCAGGATCTCCGCGCGCGTCGGTCCGAGGAACCCGAGCGCCCCGAGATCGGCGTACGGGTGGTGGCGGAAGCCGGGATCGAAGACGAGCCCGACCTCGTGGCCATCGGCTCGCAGCGCCGCCGCGAGGTACTCGATCCCGATCGACTCGGCGACCTGATGAAAGAAGAGGACGCGCACCGAGGCTCACCCGCGAGCGCGGCGCGGTCGTTGACCCGACCGCGGCGCGCCGGAGCTCAACCGGCCGGCTTGGTCAGCGGCGTCGCCGTCGGCTTGAGCGGCTTGTCGATCATCGTCAGCCAGGTCTTCTCGTCTCCCGGCTGCCAATGCTCGGGGTACATGTAGAAGAGCCGCATGTCGTAGTTCCCCTTCTCGAGTGGGAAGAGGTCGAACTTGAAGGCGACCTCGCCGATCGAGCCGGGAACGTTCTCGGGGTCGTCTTCAGTCGTGAGGTCGTCGGTGTAGGTGAGATCGGTGACCGGCGCGAGCGGCTTGGGCATCTCGACGAACCACAAGAACGTGCCCGGGGTGCCGGTGAGCAGATGCCAGTTCGGGCGCCTGGGGTCGAGGTTCTTCTCGTCCTCCGACGTCACCCCGTCGACGACGTGCCAGGGATCCTTCGCACCGGGGCTCGGTCGGTAGTACTTCATCCCCTTGCCCTGCTCGTTCAGATCCACGCTGAGCTTGAACCACGCTTCCCTGGCGATGCTCGGGAAGTCCACGGTCTGCTGGATCTTCGCCGGCGCCTGGTGGAAGTCGCGGTAATACGTCGCGAACACTTGCACCGTCGGCGAGACCTCGATGCCCATGAAGGAAAGCCGGTTCTTCACCATGCGCATCGCGCGCACCGGCCCATCGAAATAGGCCGCCACCTTACTGTCCCACTCCTCCTCGTCGAAGCTCAGGGACAGCAAGAGCTTGGTCTTGATGTACGTGCGCAGCTTGAGGCGATCAACGAAGTTCACGCCGGAGCCGCCGGCCGCCGTCGGAATGGTGATGTTCGAGAAGAAGATGTGGTCTTTCCCTGGCGTGTACTGCATCGTGTAGTGCTCGGCGGTGATGCGCTCCTGCGCCGGGTCGTAGCTCACGTAATCCGCCTTCGAGCGCGGCGCCTTGGCGTCGAACGCGAACAGGTAGACGAAGCCGCTGGTGCCATCGACCGGGTCGCTCACGGCGATCTCGGCACCGTCGCTTGCACCCTCGGGCCAGGCCGCGGCGTCGAGACGCGAGCCGGAATCGTCCGCCATGAACACCAGCTCGTCTTGCTTGTCGAGGAGCCCGTTGCCGTCCCCCGGGTTCGCCTCCTTGCCACCGGGAAACACATACGCACCCGCGGCGGTCTTCTCGTCGACCTGGAAGGGAATCGGCGCGAGCCCCGCTGCCCCCAGCGCGAAAAGCCCGAGCTGTTCGACCTTCTTGCCCAGCAGCGTGGGTGTGATCTCCCCCGTGACGACGACCGGATCGGGCACGCGATGGAGCGTCTTGGCGCCGCTCGGGGCCGCGTCCTGAGCGAGCGCCCGCGCCGCCAACCCCAGGCTCAGCACCGCTGCCATCCACGCACCCGCGGCCACGCGGGCAGCACATCGCCGTCGATCTCGATTCATGTACACGAGCCTCCTCGAAGATTGGCGCGTCGTCGCGCGCAAAGCCGCGCCATCCTCTATCGATCCGCCCTGAGACGGCAAGCGTTTCGATGCTCCGCTCGCGGGCTTCGCTGGCGACGCACGCGCTGGCCGGGCCTCGGGATATGATGCGCGCGCCCGGCGCCCCCACCGTCGCGGACCCGCCGCCTGTCCAGCACCCCATGCCCGAGGTCGTCCTCTTCCAGCCCGCCCTCGGGTACTGGGAGTACTTCGTCCGCGACGTGCCGATCTCGCTGCTCGCGGTGGCGCGCCACGTGGCGCCGCGTCACGCCGTGGAGCTCGTGGATGGGCGTATCCCGGGATGGCGTGAGCGGCTCGCTGCCGCGCTCGCCAGCAGGCCGCGTTGCCTCGGCATCACCGTGAAGACCGGTCGGCCGATCACGTTCGCGCTCGAAGCCTCGGCCATCGCGCGGTCGGTCGCACCGGAAGTACCCATCGTCTGGGGCGGCGTCCATCCCAGCCTCCTACCCGAGCAGACCCTCGCGCACCCACACGTCGACGTGGTGGTGGAAGGCGAGGCCGAGGAAACCTTTCGCGACCTGGTCGAGGTCTTCGGCAGCGCCGCACCGGACCTCGCGAGCGTGGCGGGCATCTGGTTCCGGCGCGACGGCGAGATCGTCCGCACCGCCGCGCGCCCGGTGGTGAGCCTCAACGCCCTCACGCCGCTGCCCTACGAGCTGGTGCGCTTCGCCGATTACGAGGGGCGTTCGGCCCTCGGCGCCGCGCGCGCGGGGTTCTTCGAGACCGGCCGCGGCTGCCCGTGGACCTGTCACTACTGCTACAACGAGCGCTTCCACGACGCGCGCTGGAGGCCGTTCAAGGCCGACAAGATCGTGGAGAACCTGCGCCATCTGCGCTCGTTCTGGGACGTGTCGACCCTCTATTTCGTCGACGACAGCTTCTTCACCGATCCCAAGCGCCCGGTGACCCTGGCGCAGGCGCTCCTCGACGGCGACCACCGCCTGACGTGGCGCTGCGAGGGTTGCGTTCACGACCTCGCCAAGCTCGGCGCCGCCGACCTCGCGCTGATCCGCCGCGCCGGCTGCGACTGGGTGGCGATGGGAGTCGAGACCGGCTCGGCGCGGCTGCGAGCGAGCTACGACAAGCGTCTGGACGTCGCCGAGCTCTTCGAGGTCAATCGCCGACTCGGTGCCGCGGGGATCCACGCGAACTTCAACATCATGACCGGATTCCTGGGAGAGACCCGCGACGACTTGCGGGCCACCACCCGCCTCGCCCTCGAGCTGCTCGACGCGAACCCAGCGGCGACCGTGCAATCGTTCCAGGCGGCGGTGCCCTATCCCGGCACCCGCTACGCCGCGACCGTCGAGGAAGCCGGACACGCCCTGCCCGGCCACCTGGAAGAGTGGCAGCGCACCAATCCCGAGGACTGGATGCGTACCGTGCCGTGGCTGGACGCCAAGGGCCGAAACCTGCTGCGCAGCCTGTTCCTGGCGTCCTTGTTCGTGGACGGGAAGGTGCGCGAGCGCGCGGGCACCGGCCCACGCTCGTGGCCGCTACGGTTGCTGGGTGCGCTCTACCGCCCCATCGCGCGCTTCCGGATTCGCCATCTGATCGCCGCCTTCCCCATCGAGGCGCTGCTCTTCGACACCTTGCTCAATCACCGCTACGTGCGGGCCACCCGACCGGACGCGGGCGCCCCATCGCCTGCGGCGGCGACCCACCTCCCCGTGCGTGCCACGGTTCTGCCTCCCGCTGGGCCGCAGGGCGGACACCTCGCCGGCAGTTCCTGGATGGGCGACGAGCGCGCGAAGGCCGCGGAGCTCGCCTCGTGACCCGGCGGCGGCTCCCCAGCACCCCGCGGCGCGACGCCGGTCGTGGTCGCATGTAGGCGTCACGCCTCTCGTTTCTTTGACAGTGGCCAAAACGGCATGGTACCCATCTGCCACGCTCCGATGCCGCCGCTGGTGGCTCGGGCCACCCCCCCAAACTCGCTTCGGGCCGCTGCGGCTCGGGGTCGAGGGATCGGGTAACCGGTCCTCGCGTAGCCGGCACCGCGCCCCCACGGCCCTTCGGCCCGGCGGCACGAGGAGCACGACACCCCGATGGGACTCTGGAAGAACCTCAACGAGGTCTACGAGTTCCGGCGCGCGAAGCAGAACCTGCTCAACTCCGTCGCCTTCCGCCTCGACCGCCCGCTCACCAAGCCCGAGAACGTCACCTTCCTGCTCACCCACGGCTGCAACCTCACTTGCCACATGTGCGAGTGCGGGAGCGTCGGCGTGAACCCCGACGGCGGCGGCTACATCGTCGCCAAGCGCGACGAGATGACGCGCGAGCAGTTCGCCCACGTCATCGACCAGCTCGACGATTGGGGCGTGAAGAACCTGATCTTCTCGGGCGGCGAGGTGTTGCTGCGCAAGCACGATCTCTTGGCGCTGGTGCGCCACGCAGCCGACAAGGGCTTCAACACCACCGTCGTGTCCAACTCGCTCGCGTGGACCGAGGACCTGGCCCACACCTTCGCGGACGCGGGGCTCACGAACTTCACGTCGTCGCTCGACGGCGCGTGCGCCGAGACCCACGACAAGATCCGCGGCAAGCCGGGCTCGTTCGACAAGGTCGTCCGCACGCTGCGGCAGTTCGCGGCGCTCAAGGCGACCCACCCGCGCCTCTCCACCAACACCACCACGGTGGTGCAGAAGGACAACTGGCGCGAGCTGCCCGACGTCTGCCACCTGCTCACGGACGTGGGCGTCACCTGCATCATGTACCAGGCCGTGAGCGGCGATTATCCGCACCTGCTGGTGCCGATCGAGGAGCTCGACGAGTTCAAGGCCGTGCTCGCCCGGCTGCTCGAGCTCAAGGCCGCGGGCGCGCCGATCTGGAACGGCCCCGAGTACTTCGACACCTTGCCGCGCTATTACACGGAGAAGGTGGTCAACCAGGGCAAGTTCCACCTCGGCAACTGCCTGGCGGGCTACGACAATCTCATCATCTCCCCCAACGGAACCATCGACATCTGCGGCTACGGGCCCTACGGCGTGAGCCTCAAGGACGTGCCGCTGCTCGAGCTCTGGCACTCGCAGGCTTACCGCGAGGCGCGCGAGCGCATCGCCAAGTGCGAGACCCAGTGCCTCTATCTCTGCTACCAGAAGACCGACCTGGGCCAGCTCACCAAGCAGGTCGGAGGTGTCGTGAAGACGTTCGTCGCCGAGGCGCTGCGCAACTGATCGCGCGGGCCGCGACGAACGAGAGGCCTTGCGCACCCCCGCGAGACCGCTGATCGAGGAGCGAGGACAGGGATGCCTCAACGCCGCCGCGTGATCCTGGTGCAATGCCCGACCTGGGCCGCCGAGAAGCCACCGCTCGGGATCCCCTATCTGCTCGCGCACCTGCGCAAGCACGGCCACGACTGTCGCGCCTTCGACTTCAACATCGAGCTCTTCCACGAGATCGATCCCAAGCACCGGGATCTGTGGAACGAGGGCGCGTACAAGATCTGGATGGACTACCACTTCTTCTCCATCCTCTACCCCGAATACTTCCCGTTCGCGATGGACGAGACGCGCGAGATCTTCGATCTCGTGAACGCCAAGTCGGCGCTGTGGGCGGACCGCATCCTCGAGAGCGATCCCGGCATCGTCGGCTTCACGGCGATGGCCAACACCACGCTCTTCGCGCTGGCCACCTGTCGTGAGCTCAAGAAGCGCCGCCCCGAGCTTCCCATCGTCTTCGGCGGACCCAATTGCCTGCGCGGCACCAACGAGCGCTTCTTCCTCCAGACCGGCTGGGTGGACGCCGTGATCCCCGGCGAGGGCGAGGAGACGCTGCGCCGCCTGGTGGTCACGCTCGAGGAGCACGACGAGCTGCGTCCGATCCCGGGCGTGCTCGTCCGCACGCCCGAGGGCGGGATCGCCGACGGCGGCGAGGCCGAGCTGGTGCGGCCGCTCGACTCCCTCGCCTTCCCCGACTTCTCGGACTTCTACCCCGAGAAGTACCTCTACAAGTTCGAAGAGCTGCCCATGACGCTGAGCCGCGGCTGTGTGGCCAAGTGCTCGTTCTGCATCGACTGGATCTTCTGGGAAGCGATGCGCTTCCGCAGCGCCGACAACATCGTCGCGGAGATGAATCACCACCGCACCCGTTACGGCGCCAACCGCTTCTACTTCAACGACCTCATCTTCAACGGCAACCTTCGCCAGGTCGAGGGCATGTGCGACCAGCTGGTCGCGCAGGGATCGCCGTTCCACTGGAGCGGCAACGCGCGCGTCCGGCCCATGATGAAGCCCGAGCTGCTGCGCAAGCTCTACCACGCGGGCTGCAGGAACATTCACTACGGCCTCGAGCACGGCAGCCAACGCATGCTCGATCTCATGCACAAGAGCCTGAAGATCGAGGACTACTCGACGGCGATGCGCAACGGTCATCGCGCCGGCATCCGCTTCTCGGTGAGCCTCATCCTCGGACCACCCACCGAGACGTTCTGGGACTACCTCCAGTGCATGCTCTTCGTGGCGCGCCATCGCCATTGCCTGAAGGAGGTCCACGTGGGCAGCCTGCTCTTGATGCGGGGCTCGCCGCTCTGGAAGGACCTCGACCAATACGGCATCGTGCTTCCCGAGAAGCTCTCGTTCCCGCCCGAGCTGGCGCACTGCGAGGGCTACACCTACCCCTTCTTGCACAACTGGGAAACGCGCGACGGCAAGAACACGCGCGACAAGCGCGAGCGCAACATGCTCTTCTTCCGCAAGGTGGTCCGCTGGCTGGGCATGGAAGAGAATCAAGCGGGGAGCGAGCTGGAAGAGTTCTACGAAGCCCAGCTCGCGCAGGCATGAGCGAGCGCGCGACCATGGCCTTCTCCTCGATCACGTCGGCGTTCTCGGGCGCCGGGCCGCTGGTGAACCGCTGGGCCAGCGCCGTCCGCGAGGGGGCCAAGCGCCTGCTGGCGCCGCGACCGGTCTCCCTCGAGCCCGGCGTGACCCCGCCGCCGTCGATCAATCCGGACACGTTCCTGTGTGTCGAGATGACCGACCACTGCGATCTCGCGTGCCGCATGTGCGACCAGGTGCTGCGCGAGCTGCCGCATTTCATGGCCAAGGGCTTCTTGCCCGTCGAGACCTGGGAGAAGATCCTCGGCGATCTCAAGCGCGGCGGCGTCCACCTCCACGGGCTCTCGCCCATCTGGGTGGGCGAGTCGCTGCTGCATCCCGAGTTCCCGCGGATGCTCCGCTACGCGTTCGATCTCAACGCGCACAACTCGCTCTTCGACGCGTTCTCGATCAACACCAACGCGACGTCGCTCACGCCCGAGGCCACCGAGGCCATCCTCGACGCCGCCAATCGCCCCGACATCCGGGAGAACACCTTCTGGGGACTGGTGATGTCCATCGACGCCACCACTCCCGAGGTCTACGCGGCGATCAAGAAGAAGGAGCGCCTCGCGCGGGTCGAGGAGAACTGCCGTCACTTCATCCGCCGCCAGCTCGAGCGCGGTCACCGCTTCCCGCTGCCGATCCTCAAGTTCATCGTGATGGCCGAGAACGTCCACGAGGCGAAGCCCTTCCTCGAGCGCTGGTCGAGGTTCTACGAAGAGCTCGGCATCGACTTCCAGGTCAACTACGACTACCAGCCGCCGATCGTGAAGCCCTGCATCTTCTTCGACAAGTTCATCGGCGAGGACCCGCCCGCCGACGAGGAGCGCCATCGGCAGGTGGCTCTCGAGCTCGGGCTCATCGCCGCGGATGTCGCCGAGCGCAAGGAGCGGATCGTCCAGAGCGACGAGCAGGTCGGCGCGCACGCCGTGCGACGCCCCTGCCCGGCGCTCTGGAAATCCCCGATGGTGGCGCAAAACGGCGACGTCGCCCCCTGCTGCCACGACTCCGGACTCGAGCTCAAGATCGGCAATCTGAAGACCGACGACTTCATGGAGCTCTGGACCAAGGGGAAGGTGGTCGAGTACCGGATCAAGCACGTGGTCGGCGACTTCGATTTCGGTCCCTGCAAGTACTGTCCGAACCAACGCCACCCGACGATCAGCGACGACGAGATCGTCGCCTACCTGCGCGACATCGGCCGCGCCGACCTGGTCCGCCGCTACCTCCGCCGCATCGCCGCCGGCTGATAGGATCCGCCGCGCGGCGGCCCGCCTCCCGACCGCGCGGCGCGGCGGCTCGCTCGCCGGCGCGTACCGGGCGCCGACGAGCCGTGCGCCCAGCGCATGCGGCCCCCTTCGCTCATGGCCTCGCTTCGCGAACGCGCTCGGTGGCGGCTGCGCCACGTGGCGGCGTCCGCAGGCCTCGTGGACACCTTCGCGCCGGCGGCGATCCTCGTGCTCGGCGGCTGGCTCAGGCTGCGTGAGCTGAGCTGGACACGCTTCACGTCCGATCAGGCGAATCTCCTCGGCGCGATCCGCGGGCTGGTCCGCTACGGTCGCTGGCCGACGCTCGGACCGGACATCGGACCCGGCTTCTGGCAGTGGGGGCACCTGGGGCCGGCCCACTTCTATCTCTCCGCACCGGCGTTCTGGGCGAGCGACGGCTTGCCTGAGGCGATCGTCGCGTTCGTGGCTCTGCTCCACGTGGCGGGCCTCGCCTGCGTGATGCGCGTGGGACGCCAGTTCATCGCGCCGCGCGCTGGGCTGGCGGCGGGGCTGCTGCTGGCGGTGGCGCCTTATCCGGTCTTCGTTTCCCGCGAGCTCGTGAACTTCACGTTCGTGCCGCCGGTGGTGGCGCTCTTGCTCCTGGCGACGTTGAACGCGGCGGTGGCGGGGCGACTTCGCTGGCTCGCCGTGGCGCTTCCGTGTGTCGCGTTCCTCGTTCAGGTGCACGCCAGCACCTGGGCGCTCGCCCCCTTGCCGCTGGTCGCGGTGGTGGCGGCCCGCGGGCGCTGGCGAGCGTTCCTGTCCGCGAGCCTGCTCGGCGTCGCGGTCTCGGCCGTCGTTCTCGCGCCGTATCTGTGGGGCCAGGTTCACGATGGCTTCCGCGACTTGCGGCTCTTCCTGCACGCGGCGGCGGTGGGGCAAGCGAACGAAGCCGAGGTCCCGTTCCCGAACCTCGCAGGACTCGCGTTCGCGTTCGATGCGCTTCACGCCCTGCCCCACGATCCCTACGTGGCCACGCCGGCGGACGCCGCGGTGGCAGGGGTGGCGCGTGCGCTGGTCGCTGCGGGAGCGCTGCTCGCCGTCGCCTCCGTCCTCGACGGCGTGCGGCGACGGCGCCTCGAGCGCGGCACGATTCGCGATGTGGCGTTGGCGTTCGCGTTCCTGGCGGCGCCGCTGGCGCTGATCCGCTTCCGCCACGAGCTCTACCATCGCCACGTGATCGCCGCGGCACCCGTCGCCGCGCTCTTGGTGGCGCGCGCCTTCGCCGCGAGCTCGGCTCGGTCACGATGGCTGCGCGCGTTGGGAGGCACGGTGATCGCCGGTCTCGCCATCGCGCTCACCGCGCGGACCCTCGCGCACCAGCGCGCGGTCGTCACCGAGCACCGCATCGCCGGCGGGATCCCGCTCGCCGTGCAGGAGGAGCTGGCCCACGCGTTGAGCGTCGCAGGCGGGTTGCGCTGGGATTCGAGCGAGCGATTGCGCATGCCCGGCCAGGACGACTCGCGCTTCGGCTTGCGCTACCTCCTCGAGGAGCTCGCGCCGCGCACGGTCAGCGACCGCGCGCGGGCCGTCGCCCCGCGCAGCTGGTTCACCGTGGCGGAGCGGCATTCCTGGGATGCTGCCGGGCCGCTCGCGCCCGACCTCGCGTGGCTCGCGGCCGGCCCGTATCCGGTCGCCGTCACCCGCTCCCCGATCCCTCGCGATGCCGTCGAGCTGCGAACCGGGGATGCCGCGGCGATCCGCACGGCGCTGCCCTGGAGCGGGACCAGCGCCGCGGCGACGGCGGAGATCACGGCGCACCCCGCGCGCCCGGCCGACGCGGTTGCGAAGGAGTCGATCTGGCTGGTCACGACCAACGGGTGCGTCGACGGCGTGTGGGCGGACGGCACCCGCATCCACGCGAGCCATTGCACGGGCAGCGCCGCGTCACACCCGTGGCCGCGCGCGGAAGGCTTCGTTCTTCCCGTACCTTCTGGCACAATCCGCGTCGCTCTCCGCCACGGCGGCCCCGGGCTCTGGATCGACCTATGCGAGCTTCCCTTCGCTCCCCCACCGCGCCCCGCGGCACCTGCCGCCGCGATCGAGTGGGCGGGCATCACGATTCATCGGCCCGACGCCGCGAGCACCGAGCCACCGCTCGGCGGCGGTCCGGCAGCGCGCTTCCTGCGATGACGCGCGCAAACGCGCGGACCCAGCCGCCGGCGCGACGCGCCGCGAATCCTGCGCGGCTCGCGACCCACCGGGATTCCCGCGACCGTGCGTGACGACGGCGACGGGGATCGCGCGATCGTCGTCATCCCGACGCTCGACGAGGCCGAGAACATCGGGCCCCTCGCCGCCGAGTTGCTGGCGCTGCCCGATCGGCTGGACCTGCTCGTGGTCGACGACTCGTCCCGCGACGGCACCGCGGAGCGGGTGCGGGCGATCGCCCGCGAGACCCAGCGCGTCCACCTCCTCGAGCGCCCGCGTCGCCTCGGTCTCGGCACCGCGTATCGCGACGGCTTTCGCTGGGCGCTGGAACGCGGCTACGGCCGGCTCGTCCAGATGGACGCCGACCATTCCCATCGACCCGAGGACGTGCCGCGGCTGCTCGAGGCGCTCACGCGCGCGGACATCGCGGTCGGGTCGCGCTACCTGCCGGCCAGCCGCATCACGGGCTGGCCGAGGCGTCGCTGGCTGCTCTCGCGGTGCGCCGCGCTCTACGTCGCCCCGATCCTCGGGCTCGGTGTCTCGGACCCGATGGGCGGCTTCAAGGCGTACCGCGCGGCCGCGCTCAGCCGCATGGGGCTCGACGCGTTCCAGGCCACCGGCTACCTCTTCCAGGCGGAGAGCCTGTTTCGCGCCTCGCGCGCCGGCTGCAGCCTGGAGGAAGTCGCCATCCACTTCCGCGACCGCGCAGCGGGGGTGAGCAAGATGACGGGTGGCATCATCCTCGAGGCGGCGCTCGGTCCCTTTCGCATTCGCTTCGGACGCTGACGCGCGCACTCGGCGCGACGGCAGCTCGGACAGCGCTCAGCTCGCCTGGCCCGCGACGGGTGCGCCGAGGTTGCTCGGATCCCAGCCGCCTCCGAGCGCCTTGTAGAGCGCCACCAGCTCGAAGGCCACCACGCCGTCGCTCACCACCACGGCGTCCTCGGCGGCGTAGAGCGTCCGCTCGGCGTCGAGGACCTGCAGAAACGTGGCCAGGCCGTTCCGGTAGAGATCGCGCGCCAGCTCGACGGCACGGCGGCTGGCGTCGGCCGCCGCCACCAATTGCCCGTGCCGCACGCGCTCGCGCGCGAAGCCGCTGAGCGCGTTCTCGACGTCCTCCAGCGACTCGAGCACCGCCTTGCGATAGGCCTCGAGCGCCTGCTGCTCGCGCGCATCCGCGGCCTCGATCTGCGCGCGGATCCGGCCGCCTTCGAAGATCGGCCAGCGGATCGAGGGGCCGAGCGAGTACGTCCGGCTCGCCACGTCGAGGAAATCGCCGATCGCGATCGATTCGAGCCCCAGCGCTCCGGTGAGCGCGAAGCTGGGGAAGAGCTCCGCCGTGGCCACGCCGATCCGCGCGGTGGCGGCCGCCAATCCGCGCTCGGCTCGGCGCAGGTCCGGACGCCGGCGCAACAACTCGGACGGAAGCCCGACCGGGATCCGCCGTGCCAGCGCCTCGGGATCGGAAGCACCAGGGATGTCCGCGTGGACCGCGAGCTCGCCGCGCAGCGCTTCCGGCGCTCGCCCCAGAAGCACGCCGAGCCGGTGCAACGCGCGATCGCGCTCGGCTTCGAGCCGTGGTCGGGCGGCCTCGGTGGTCGCGAGCAAGGCACGCGATTGAGCGACGTCGAGCTCGCCGGCGAGGCCGGCGCGGAAGCGATCCTCGGTGAGCGCGAGCGAGCTTCGCTGGCTCGCGAGGTTTCGATCCGCGATCGCCGACCGACGCTCGCTCCCGCGCAGCGTGACGTAGGTGCGCGCGACCTCCGCGGCCAGCAGCACCTGGACGTCACGCACTCCCTCTTCGGCCGCCTCGACCTCGGCCCGCGCCGCCTCCACCGCGCGACGCCGGCCGCCGAACACGTCGATCTCCCACGACGCGTCGAACCCCGCTTGAAAGAGATCGAACTCGGGATCGGGCAAGAACCCGCCGATGAAGCCCTGACCGCTGAGGCGCTCGCGCGTGTACGCCGCCTGGCTGCCGAGCGCCGGCGTGTCGCCGGCTCCGCTCACCCGCTCGGCAGCGCGCGCTTCCCGGACGCGCGCGCGGGCCATCGCCACGTCGAGGCTGGCCTCGAGCGAGCGCTCCACCAACGAGCTCAGCGTGGGATCGCCGAACGATCGCCACCAGCGCGCCAGGATCTGCGCGTCCTCGGTGCCGCTCGGCGAGGCGTTCGCCGCGGCGCCGCGCGACCACGCGTTCGGCAGCTCGAGGGGCGGCGGCGCGTAGTCGGGCCCCACCGTACAGCTCGCCAACCCGATCGCGATCCCGAGGGCCGCCGCGCGCCGCATCCCGCTCCTCCTCGTCCTCGTCAATGGCCCGTGGCCCGTGCGCCGTGTGGATCCACGCGCGCCACCATCAGCGCGAGCGGGGCCACCAGCAACAACGCCAGCGACATGAACCGGAACGCATCGAGGACGGCCAGCACGCTGGCCTGGCGTCCCACCTCGCCGGCGATCATCGTCAACGCGCGGTCGTGCGCGATCCCCACGTTCGCGCCGTGGGGCAGCATCGCCGTGGTGAATCGGGCGAGCGCCTCGCGCGCCGGCGTGTCGAACGGGTTCACGTGTGCCGCGAGGATCGCCTGGTGGACCTGGGCGCGCCGCGCCAGGATCGTGGTGACGATCGAGATGCCGACGCTGGCGCCCACGTTGCGCGCGAGGTTGATCAGGCTGGAGGCGCTGTTGTTCTTCCCGGGCGGCACCGTCGCGAAGGCCACCGTGTTGATCGGCACGAACAGGAACGCGAGCCCGACGCCCTGGACGACGCGATCGAACGCGACCTGGCCGAAGGTGGAATCGAGCGAGAGGTGCGTGAGACGGAAGAGCGCGTAGCTGCTCATCAGCAGACCGAACAGGATGAGCCAGCGCGGTTGGACGCGCGTGACGAGCGTCCCCACCAGCGGCATGAGCGCCATGATCGTGAGCGCACCGCCGGTGAGCGCCATCCCGCTCTGCATCGCCGTGTACCCCATGACCGTCTGCAGGAAGATCGGCAACAGCACCGTGCTGCCGAGCAGCGCGAAACCGAGGGCGAACATGAGCGTGAACGCGGTGCCGAAGGCGCGCGTGCCGAGCAGCCGCAGATCCACGATCGGATCGCGCTGGCGCAGCTCCCACACGATCGCCGCGGCGATCCCGAGCGCCGCGAGCACGGCGAACACGACGATGAAGCGCGACTCGAACCAGTCGTCCTCTTGTCCCTTGTCGAGGACGACTTGCAGACAGCCGAGCCCGAGCGTCACGAGACCGAGGCCGATACCGTCGATCGGGCTGCCCCGCTTCGCCGCGCGCTCGGCGCGCTCGTGCGGCGGGTCCTCGACCACCCAGCGGCTCAAGACCAGCGAGAGGATCCCCACCGGCACGTTCAGGTAGAACACCCAGCGCCACGAGAAGTTGTCGGTGATCCACCCGCCGAGGGTCGGGCCGAGCGCCGGCGCGCTGACCACGGCCACGCCGTAGACCGCGAAGGCCATGCCGCGTTTCGCCGGCTCGAACGTGTCGGCCAGGATCGCCTGCTCGCTCGGCTGCAGCCCGCCGCCGCCCGCCCCCTGCAGGATGCGAAAGACGATGAGCCACCCCAGGCTCGGCGCCAGCCCGCACAGCGCCGAGCTCACGGTGAAGATCGCGACACACGTCATGTAGAAGCGCTTGCGCCCGACGAGTCGGCTCAGCCAGGCGCTGAGCGGGAGCACGATCGCGTTGGCGACCAGGTACGACGTGAGCACCCAGGTGGCTTCGTGAGTCGTCGACGAGAGACTGCCGGCCATGTGCGGCAGCGCGACGTTGGCGATGCTGGTGTCGAGCACCTCCATGAACGTCGCGAGCGTCACCGTGAGCGCAACCACCCACGGATTGTGGGAAGGCCGCCACACCGCCGCCGGACCTGCCGTCGGGCGCGCCACCGCTGCCGGGCCATCGGCGACGAGCGGGCTGGCGTCGCCCGCAGCGGCCGCCGCGTTCATCGCACCTTCACGTCCGGAACCACCGACATCCCCGGCGCCAGACCGACCAAGCTCGAGGCCGGCTCGTCGAAGCGGATCCGCACCGGCACCCGCTGGACCACCTTCACGTAGTTTCCCGTGGCGTTCTCGGGCGGCATGAGGCTGAACCGCGCCGCTGCTCCCGCTTGGATGCTCTGCACGTGCGCGGCGAGCCGGCGATCGGGAAACGCATCGGCGCGCACCTCCACCGATTGCCCCGGCCGCATGTCGGTGAGCTGGGTCTCCTTGAAGTTCGCCACCACCCAGACCTCGTCCCCGACCAGCGCCATCAAGGCCTGCCCCACCTGCACGAAGTCCCCCACCTCGACGCTCTTCATGGTGACGCGACCCGCCTTCGGCGCACGCACCTCCGTGTACGAGAGCTGCTGCTCGGCCTGCCGAACGAGCACCGCGGCGCTCTCGACCTCGGCAGCGCGGGTGGCGACCTGGGACTCCGCGAGCGTGATCTCGGCCCGCGCGGCTTGCTCGCGGCTGCGCGCCAAGGCGGTCTCCGCCACCGTGCGCTTGGCCAACGTCTCCGCGTTGTCCAGCGCTTGGCGCGAGACCGCGCCCGCCGATACCTGCTGGTAGCGATGCAGGTCCTGGGCGGCGTTGCGTTCCTCCACCGCCGCGGCCTCCGCCGCCGCGTGGGCCTGATCCAGGGCCGCCTGCGCGACCATCACCTGGGCGCGCGCCTGCACCAGCCGTCCCTCCGCCTCGGCGCGGGCCGCCGCGGCGCGCTCTCGTTCGTGGCGCAGGTCGGTCGACTCGAGTGCGACGAGCAGCGCCCCCGCCTCGACCCGCTGATCGGAGACCACCGCGACCGTGGCCACGCGGCCCGGAACCTGCGGCGCGACTCGCACGACCGTGCCGTCGACGAACGCATCGTCCGTGGACTCGTAGTGGTGCGACTGCCAGGCGTAGCGGCCTCCTGCGCTCGCCGCGGCGAGGATCACGAGGGTCGGGAGGATCCAACGCACGGGAGACCGTCGACTCGTCTGGGGGGGCTTCACCGGGTCCATCGTGCTCGCTCTCTCGCTCGGGGATTCCGCGAAATGGTTTGGAGCCGAACTACTTGGGCAAAAAAATCAACCTGCCCCGGCGCGCGCGACGGCGTCGCGCACCTTGCCGAGCAATCGCACCAGCGCTCGTCGATCGGCCTCGCCCAGGCCGGCGACCATCGTGGCCGTCATGCGGAAATAGTCGGGCAGCAGCCGATCGAGACAGGCCTGACCCTGCTCGGTGAGCGCCACCAGCGTCATGCGACGGTCGCCAGGATGGGCGGCGCGACGCACCAGGCGATCGCGCTCGAGCCCGTCGAGGAGCCCCGTCATCGTCGCGCGGGTCACGCCCAGCCAGTCGGCGATCTCCGAGGGCAGCGCGTTTCGCCCCTTTTCGCGCAGCAGGTACATCAGCACTCCGAAGCGCCCGGGCGCGATGTCGTGCTGCGCCAGGTAGGTCTCGATCGTCCGCGCGACCGCGTTCCCGGTCACCACGATCGACAGGTACGCCTCGACCCCCGTGGGATCCATGGAGGAATAGCGGCGCGCGAGCGCGCGCGTGGTCTCGAAGCGCGGAAGCTCACGGAGCTGGATGCTGGATCGGTTCGCCATCGGGAGCCGACATGGTAAGGAGGCGAACTATCTTCGCCAAGGGCGGTCGCGGCGAGGCTGACGCCTCGGTCCGCGACCACGAGCGGCGTCCGCGCCGTGGCGCCGGATCCCGCGCACCCAGGGCATCGCCGCGGACGACCTCCGTCGCCGGCGACGCTTCACCCGGCGCCGCTCAGCCGCGCGCGTCAGCCGACCAGCGCCGGTAGGCCTTCACTTCCGCCCTGGTCATGTTGGTGTAGTTGGCGCTCTTGGGAATGATGCAGTCCTGGCACATCGCGAGGTCGCGGTAGCTGCCGTCGATCGCCTGCTGGCGCCACGCGGCGAGCTTCGCGTTCCGCCACCACACGTCGTGGAACGTCTCGGAGCGCAGATCGCCGAGCACGTTCACCATCTCGTTGTCGCGCGTGCAGGTGGTGACGCGCCCGTCCCAGTTCACCACCGGCGACTTGAAGAAGCCCGAGCACGTGTGGGTGTTGGGGACGAGGATCTTGGAGCGCAGCCGCTCGACGAGGCCCCGGCGATCCTCCCCCACCAATCCCAGGCTCCTCATCAGCTCCAGATAGCGCGCGTTCGAGGCCTCCTGGTCGCGAGCGTCCAGGCAGTCGAGCTGGCGGAAGAACACGCAATTGTCGCGGTCGAAGTTGGGATGGAAGGCCGCGGCACCGCAGTCGAGACCGCGCCGCTCGCACTCGCTGCGCCAGCGCCCCAGGAAGTCCGGCGCTTCGGCGGCGTTCGACTCGTGAACGATGAACTGGAACACCAGCTTCGGGTAGAGGGAGCGCTTCTCGGCGCGCAGCTTCACCAGCTCGCGCACGTTCGACTCGACGAGCGCGAAGTCGTTCTTTCCCTTGATGCCGACGTAGGTCTCGGGGCGCGCCGCGTCGATCGTGCAATGCCAGACCTGGAAGATGCTGTCGGTGTCGTTGGTGGCGAGCTCGCGAACGGCGGGACGCAACAAGTTCCCGTTGGTGTGGACC
Source organism: bacterium (assembly GCA_046331705.1). Taxonomy (GTDB): domain Bacteria; phylum JADJOY01; class JADJOY01; order JADJOY01; family JADJOY01; genus JADJOY01. Next base: position 116,615 of record JAXLQJ010000007.1, read on the forward strand.
TCGACCTTCTTGAAGACTCGCTCGCGGGCGTTGAGCTCGAGCACGAACCGGTAGAGCTCGGCGAACTTGGGGTGCATCAGCGGCTCGCCGATCCAGAAGAGAATCAGCGTGTGGAATTGGAGCCGATGGCGCGCCATGTCCTCGAGCGCGGCATAGAACACGTCGGGGTTCAGGAACCCGCCGTCGTCGATGTGGGGATGGATGTCGTACTGCTGGATGCAGTGCTTGCACTTCAGGTTGCAGAGGTTGGTGAGCTCGAAGACGACGTAGCTCCCCTCGAAGGTCGGGACGACGCCGTTCACGCTCATGTCCGAAACGCCCATTCCATCACCCGCCACCCCGCGCTCATGCCCCGCGCGATCCCGCCGAGCCCGCGGCCGAAGCCGAGCAGCTCCAGGATCGCGCGCGGCCGCAAGTAGAAACGTAGATAGGCCTCGCGCAAGAGCCGCGCGAGCGATCGATCGTCCCAAGCCGGCCCCATCGCCGTGAGCCGCCGCGCCTCGGCGTCGAGCGGGCTCAACGCCGGGCTCTCGCGGATCCACCCCTCGCGCTCGGCCATGGCGTGCAGCGGCGTCGACTCGAAGGGCGAGAGCGTCGAGAACTGTGCGTAGGTGGGGGCGATCTCCGTGGCCAGGCGAATCGTCTCTCGGGCCTGCGCATGCGTCTGCGTCGGCAAGCCCAAGATGAAGTAGGCGAGCGTCGTCACCTCTTCCTCGCGACAGAGCTGGAACGCGCGGCGGACGTGCTCGACGCGAAACCCCTTGCGCAAGAACGCCAGCCCTTCGTCCGAGCCGTTGTCGACGCCGAACGCGAGCATCGCCAGGCCGGCACGCTTCATCAGCCGCAGCAGCTCGCGGTCCACCTGCTCGACGCGCGCCTCGGCCTTCCACCGAAAGCGCAGGCCACGGCGCAGGATCTCCTCGCAGATCGCGACCACTCGATCGCGCCGGAGCGTGAAGAGATCGTCGTAGAAGATCACGAACGGCGGCTCGTCGCCGTGGACCAGGCGCGCCAGCTCCTCGCCCACCGCGTGCGCCGAACGCGCGCGATACGGGTCGCCGTGCACGGCTTTCTCGCAGAAGATGCAGCGAAAGGGACAACCGCGTGAAGTTATCGCCGTCGCGATCCGCGCGGTTCGCCACAGCGGATAGCGATAGCCCTTCGCCGGCAGCAGATGACGGGCCGGCAGCGGCAGCGCGTCGAGATCGGCGATCGGCGCGGGTGGCGGCCCCTCCTGGTCACGCGTGACCACGCCGGCGATGCGCGCCGCCGATCCGGGGTCACCCGCGGCAACGCTCGCGACCAGCGCCGCGAACGAGCGCTCGCCTTCACCGCGCACCACGAACGAGGCCTCGGGAATCTCGTCGAAGATCCGCGCGCCGCGCACGGTGGCATGCGGGCCGCCGATCACGACCGGCACGCCGAGCGGCTCGAGCACGCGGGCGGCGCGCACCGTGTCCTCGAACACCGGGGTCAGCCCGCCCAAGCCGATCAGCTCGGGCGCGAAGCGGCGCGCGCGAGCGAGCAAGCGCTCCCCCTCGAGGCGCTCGACGCGCGCGTCGAGCAAGCCCACGTCGTGCCCCTGAGCCTCGAGGCTTCCCGCCAGGTAGAGCAGACCGAGCGGCGGGACGCTCACGCCGCTTTCCGGGCGACGACGGCGGGGCGGCTGAACCAGAAGAACGCGCATCGAGCGACGAACGAGGTCGGCGGGAAACCGGGAGTGGCGGCGGCGCGTTCCGAGGGGAAAACGAGTGTCCCCTTCCCACCCCCACGCGTCAATGGTCGGGCGCGGGCGCTCGGCGAACACTCCCTGGCCGCGGCGTGCTCAGTCCGTCCACGCGATGTCGTGGAGGGTGAGCCCGTCGCGCCGGATCCAGCCGTAGATCGCGCGCGGCGAGATCCTTCGCTCGCGCCGGAGGCGCCAGCGCGCCGCCAGCATCCGCGGCACGCCGATCCAACCGTCGGCGAGGCTCCGCAGCGCGGCGCCGATCAGCCCCGCGCCGCGGGCGCGCTCCTGGAAGCGCGCCGAGGCGCCGCGACCGCGCACCACGCCCCACGCCTGCACGAGATGGCGTACGGCGGTGAGCGCCGGATTGAGCGCGACCAAGCCGAGCGGAAAATGCTTCGCGACCAGCCACACGCGGTTGCGTTCGACGTGATAGGCCTTGAAGGGCGAATAGGCGCCGGCCGTGACCGAGCCCACGTGCCACGCGAGCGCATCGGGCACGTACCGGCAACGATAGCCAGCGAGCCGGGCGCGGATGCCGAGCTCGGTGTCCTCGCCGTACGCGAAGAAGCGTTCCTCGAGGCCGCCGCAGCCGAGCAACAGCTCGCGGCGATAGAGCGCCGCGGCACCGCTCGGGAAGAGCACGTCACGGCGCGTGTCGTATTGAGCGCGATCGATCTCGAGCCGGCCCCGGCCCCGGTTGAGGCCGTCGGCCGCGAGCAGATGGCCGGTGGTGTCGAGTCGCCCTGGAGAGCCCGCCAGCAGCACCTTTCCCGCGCACATCCCCACGCGCGGGTCGCGCTCCGCCTCGGCGATCAACGCGCCAGCCCAATCCGGGTGCGCCCAGGCGTCGTCGTTGAGCAACAGCACGTAGCGCCCGCGCGCGGCGCGAAGCCCCAGGTTCACGCCTGCCGCGAACCCCGCGTCGTGGCCCGCGACGATCACGGTGACCGCGGCGAGATCCGCCGCCCATGCCGCTTCGAGGCGCGCGTCGCGCGCCCGAGCGAGCACCAGCAGGATCTCGAGCTCGACTCCTCGCTGCGCGCGCAGCGAGGCGAGCGTGACCCGCAGCGGATCCGGCAGGTCGCGGGACACGACGATCGCCGACGCGAGCGGCGAGACCTCGAGCGCGTCCTGCGGCGCGCGAGCGGGATGCGGAGGCGGAGCCGGCTCGTGCGCGCGCGCCGCGCGGCTCACGCGTCGCCTGGTGGCGGCAAGGCCGCGAGCAGCCGCTGGCGCAGCTCCGCTTGACGCTCGGGCTCGGCGATCTTCCGACCCTCGCGATCCGTGACGTAGAACGAGTCCGTCACCTGATCCGCCTGGGTCGAGATCTTGGCGAGGTGGATGTCGAGGCCGAGCTCGGTCATCACCGACGCGATCGAATGAAGCAAGCCCACACGATCGGTGGCGAACACGTCCACGACGGTGGCCGTGCCCGAGCTCGAGTTGTCGATCTCGACCCGGTCGGGAACCCGCCGTGGCGCCATCGTGCGCAAGGCGCTCGGCGGCTTGCCGAGATCGCCGAGCCCCGCGAGGTCGCGCTCGCCGCGAACCACCGCCTCGGCGTCCTTGAGCACGCGTTCCCAGCGTGCCGCCGCGGCCGCGTGCGGCGTCATGAACGAAGCCGATACCTGGAAGGTGTCGATCGCGATGCCGTTGGTCGTGGTCGCGAGCTGCGCGCCGTTGATGTTCACACCGTGCGCCGCGAGCACCCCGCACAGATCGCGGAAGAGCCCCGGTCGGTCGTGGGCCGCGACGGCGAGCGTGGCGAACGCGCCGGCCGGCTCCGCGAGCACCCGGCTCGCGAACCCGTCGGCCTCCACCTCCTGCGCCAGGAACGCGTAGCGCAGGCACCAGCGCGGGTTGCTGCGCAGGAAGAACGCGGGCGGCAGCCGCTCGAGGAATCCCTGCGCGCTGCCGTCGATCCCGTGACGCGCGAGCAGCTGCGCCAGGAGCTCGCGCCGCGCTGCCCATCGCGCCTCGACGTCCGAGCGGAAATCGCCGCTGTCGAAGACCCGCTTCGCCTTGACGTAGAGATCGTCGAGCAGGTGCGCCTTCCACGGCGTCCAGGTGCCCGGCCCGACCGCCCGCACGTCGGCGTAGGTGAGCAGGTAGAGCAGCTCCATCTCCTCGAGGGTGCGCACGCGTCTGCAGAAGTTGGCGATCTCTTCCGGGTCGTCGAGGTTGCGCCGCTGGCTGAAGCGCGACATCAGCAGGTGGACTTGCACCAGGCGCGCCGCCAGCTCGCGCTGCTCGACGGTCAGCCCGAGACGGTGGCCCGCGTCTTCCACCATGGCGGCACCCTTCTCCGAGTGGCCGCCGCCCAATCCCTTGCCCATGTCGTGGAAGATCACCGCGAGATGCAGCACCTCCGGGTCGGTGACCCGCTCCAGCATGCGGCGCAGCCGCGGCGGGCCGTCGTAATCCGTCGCATCCTCGATGCGCCGCAGCTCCCGCACCGCCACCAGCGTGTGCCGATCCACGGTGTACACGTGGTAGGCGTCGTGCTGGACCAGGCAGACCGCGTGCTCCATCTCGGGCAGCACCCGCGCGAGCAAGCCCACCTCGTGCATCGCCGTGAGCGCGCGATCGAGGTTCTTGCCGAGCTTCAACATGCCGCGAAACTCTTCGTTCACTGCCGGCACGTCGCACAGGCCGTTCGAGTCGTCGTGAGCGAGGCGCTCGAGGGTCTCGAGCGTCTTGTGCGAGATCTCGACGCCGTTCTCCTGCGCCAGCCGGAACACGCGGATGCGCGCCGCGGGATCGCGCTCGAGGAGCCCAGCGTCGGCCACCAGGTACTGGCTGCGCACCACCAGGAATCCATCGCCCACGGCGCGCTTGCGCAGGAACCAGCCGACCTCCTTCTGGCTCGCGCCGGCGCGGCAGCGCTGGATCATGCGAAAGCCGAAGCGCTGGATGGTGGCGGCGTTGCGATAGTAGTCGCGCATGAACTGCTCGACCCCGAGCAACCCGTCGACGGCCCGATAGCCGAACCCTTCCGCCACCTTCTCCTGGAGGTCGAAGCTCAAGCGATCGGTGCGCCGTCCCACCTGGTAGTGCAGCTCGTTGCGCACGCGCAACAGGAAATCCCACGCCCGCTCCACCTCGTTGAGCGTGCGCCGGGTGAGCACCGCGCGATGCACCAGGTCGTCGAAGCTCGTGGCGCCGAAATGCACCTGCGCGAGCCACAGCGCCGTGTGCAGATCCCGGAGCCCTCCCTCCGCCTCCTTGATGTTGGGCTCGAGGATGTAGACCGAGCCGCCGTAGCGCTCGTGGCGCTTCTCCGACTCCTCGATCTTCGCGGCGATGAAGGCCTCCGCCTTGCGTCCGCCGGTCTTCTTCTCGATCGCGCGCCGGCAGCGCGCCGCGAGCTCCGCGTCGCCCACCACCAACCGCGCATCGAGCATCGCCGTCCGCACCTTCACGTCCTCGACGGCGAGGTCGGCGCACTGCTCGACGGTGCGATGGCTGAAGCCCACGTCGAGGTGCACGTCCCAGAGCGCGTAGAGGATGCGCTCGGCGACGTTCTCCGAGTACGGCCCCTTCTTCCACGGATGGAGGAAGACCACGTCGAGGTCCGAATGCGGCGCCAGGTCCTCGCGGCCATAGCCGCCCACGGCCAGCAGCGCCATGCGCTGATCGAGGCTCGGGTTGCGCTCGAAGTACTCGGCCTCGGAGGCGCGGAAGAGCGTCTGCAGCAGGTGATCGTAGATCTCGGTGGTGAGGCGAACCGCGGTGCGACCCGAGACTCCCTCGCCGTGGCGCCGCTTCACCCATTCGTTGCCGGCGTCCAGATAGCGGCGGATCGCCGCCGTGTCGGGGAAGGCCCCGTCGGCGACCAGCGATGCCGTGAGGTCCGCGGGCAGATGCTCGCGCCCGAGGGGAGCGCGCGGCTCGATGGTTTCGGTGAGAGGCGGTGACGAGAACATCGCGTTCGGCCCAGGATTCGCGGGGCCGCGTAGTATACGGGCCCGAGCGCGCGTTCCGCGAAGCGACGAGCGCGCGGCGCGCGCCGCGCCTCAATCGGCGGCGTACATCTCGGGGTAGCGCGCGGCCATCTCGCGTCGCAGCTGAGCCAGGATGGCCTCGGCGTCGTCGAGCTCGAAGAGCTCGTCCGCGAATTGGCGGCATTCGAGCCGCGTGACCGAGCGCACGATGCGCTTGATCACCGGGATGGAATGCGGGTTCATGCTGAAGGTGTCGAGCCCCATGCCGAGCAAGAGCATCGTGTAGAGCCCGTCGCTCGCCATCTCGCCGCACAGGCTCACCGGAATGTGGGCCGCGCGGCCGGCCTCCACCACCCGCCGAATCATGCGCAGGATCGCGGGATGGGTGGGCTGGTAGAGATCGGCGATCTGCTCGTTCACGCGATCGATCGCGAGCGAGTACTGGATCAGATCGTTGGTGCCGATGCTCAGGAAGTCGACCTCGCGGGCGATCAGGTCGACGATGGTGGCCGAGGACGGCGTCTCGATCATGCAGCCCAGCGGCACGCGCTCGTCGAACTCGACTCCACGCGTGCGCAGATCCTGGCGCACCTCCTCGAAGATCCGCCGGCTCGCGCGGATCTCGGAGAGGCCCGAGACCATCGGCAGCATGATCTGCAAGCGACCGAACGCGCTGGCGCGCAGGATGCCGCGCAGCTGCGCCTTGAAGAGCTCGGGGTGCTTGAGGCAGAGGCGGATCGCGCGCAGGCCGAGCGCGGGGTTCACCTCGGGCGCGAGGTCGAGCAGCGCCGAGACCTTGTCGCCGCCCAGGTCGAGGGTGCGGATGATCGCCGGATGCGGCGCGGTGCGCTCGGCCACCTCGCGATAGACGGCGAATTGCTCCTCCTCGCTCGGAAGGTCGTTGCGGTTCATGTAGAGGAACTCGGTGCGATAGAGCCCGATCCCCTCGCCGCCGGCCTCGATCACCGCGGGAATCTCGCGATTCATCTCGATGTTCGCCGCGAGCTGCACACGCTCGCCGTCGAGCGTCACCGCCGGCAGGTGCAGGTCCTTGGCGAGGTCCTGCTCGAAGCGGTGCAGGCGATCGACGAGCCGCAGGTAATGGGCGTAGTCGTCGCGGGTCGGGTAGAGGATCACCTTCCCCACCCGTCCATCGACGATCAGCGGACAGCCCGACTCGACCCGTCGCGTGACGTTCTCGAGGCCCACCACCGCGGTGATCTCGAGGGCGCGCGCCATGATCGCCGTGTGGGAGGTGGGCCCGCCGACGTCGGTCAGGAACCCCGCCACGCGATCGGGCGTCATCTGCGCGGTGTCCGCGGGCGACAGGTCGTGCGCCACCACCACGACCTTGTCGGGAACCTGCGCGAGCTTCTCGTGGGTCTGCCCCGTGAGCCGCATGAGCACGCGGCCCGCGACGTGGTCGAGGTCGCGGCGCCGCTCGCGGAGGTAGGGATCCTGGATGCCGTCGAAGATCTTCTTGAGCTTGTCGATCTGCTCGCCGAGCGCCGCCTCGGCGTTGATCTTCTCGGAGCGGATCAGCGCCGCCGTCTCCTCGGCGATCATCCGGTCGTCGAGGATCATCACGTAGGTGTCGAGGATGAAGAGGTGCTGCGCGAGATCCTTGTCCGGGATCTGGGCGCGCAGGGCCTTCAGGCCCTGCTTGGCCTCCCGCAGCGCTCGGCGGAAGCGCTTGACCTCGGCTTCCACCTCGGGCTTGCGCAGCTTGCGCAACGCCACGGGCGAGGGCCCGGGATCGAGCAAGAAGGCCTTGCCGATGACGATGCCGGGCGCGACCCCGATACCGTGCAGCACGATCGGCTCGCGCGCGAAGCTCGGCTTGTTCGCCGGCCGCGCGCGAGGCTGGGCCTTGCGCCTGCGCTGCTTAACGGTCTTCGCCGAAGCGGGCATCGATCAGTTCCTTCAAGGCGTTCATCGCCTGAGCGGCATCGTCGCCCTCGGCCTGCACGCGCAGCGGGCTACCGCATGGCGCAGCCAGGATCATCAGGTTCATGATGCTCTTGCCGTTGGCCGCCTCACCACGGTGGTGGACGGTGATCTTCGCCTTGAACCGGCTGGCCGTCTGGACGAACAGCGCGGCGGCGCGCGCGTGCAGGCCCTTCTGGTTCCTGAGCGTGAGCGTCTCCTCGACCGCTTTCACCGAGCGTCTCCGACTGCATGCTTGCGCTGGGCCAAGACCTCGCTCGCGAGCTGAATGTGTCGCTTGCCGTATTCCTTGAGCTGAGTCCCCAGCTCGGCGAGCGTACGCCCCGTCCGCGAGGTACTAATCTTCATCAACATCGGTAGATTCACTCCGGATAGCACATCGACTCGCCCTTCTTCGAGAAACGAGAGGCTCACGTTGGTCGAGGTGCCGCCGAAGAGGTCCGTGAGCACGAGCACGCCATGGCCCGCCTCGACCGATTGGATCGCCGCCTCGATCGTGGGCCGGATCTGATGCAGCGCCGCCTCGGGCGGCACCTCCACCGCCACGAAGCGCTCGAGCGGCCCCACGATGGACTCGACGGCGCTCTTGAGCTCGACGCCCAATCGGCCATGGGCCACGATCACGATTCCGACCACGTCGCGCTCCCGCCTCTCACGTCGTCGCCGCGGGCACCGCGTCCCGATGGCGGACCGAAAACTTACACGATTCGACGTCCTTGAGACGCTCGCCGAGCGCCTCCACGATCGCCACCGAGCGGTGCTTGCCGCCGGTGCAGCCCACGGCGATCGAGACCAGGTGCTTCCCCTCGCGGTGGTAGCGCGGCAGCAGGAAGCGCAGCAACCCCTCGACGTGGGCGAGGAAGGCCTCGGCCTCGCCGCCGCGAAACACGAAGGTTCGCACCCGCGGCTCCCGCCCATCGTGGTCGCGCAGCTCGGCCTCGTAGTGCGGATTGGGCAGGAACCGCACGTCGAACACCACGTCGGCGTCCTGCGGCAGGCCGTTGCGGAAGCCGAACGACACCAACGCGACCTCGAGCGCCGGAATGCGATCGCGGCCGAACTCTTCCTGAACGATGCGGCGCAGCGCGTGGACGTTGAGCGAGGAGGTGTCGATCACCCGCTGCGCCATCGCCCGGAACTCGCCCAGCAGCAACCGCTCGTGGGCGACGCCGTTCACGATCGACGAGGAGTCGAGGGGATGCGCGCGGCGTACCTCGCGGAAGCGCCGCACCAGGCCCTCCTCACTGCATTCCAGGAAGACCACGGTGAGCGACGAGACCTCGTCGCGCACGGCGCGCAGCTCGTCGGGAGCGCTGCCCAGGAAGCTCCCCTCGCGGACGTCCATCACCACCAGCACGCGCTCGAGCTGGGGGCTCGAGCCCTTCGCCAGCTGCACGAAGTCACCGAGCAGCGGCGCCGGCAGGTTGTCGACGCAGTAGTAACCGAGGTCCTCGAACGCCTTGGCGACGGTCGTCTTCCCCGAGCCGGAGAGCCCGGTCACGACCACGAGGTTCAGCCCTTCCACGAGCGGCCCTTCCCGCGGATCGCGCGCATCACCTTCTGCTCGAAGCGGATGGCCGAGTGGTGCCCCATGTTCTTGAGCGCCTGGTTGCGCGCCGCCACCTCGAGGATGGTGCCCAGGTTCCGCCCCGGGCTCACCGGCACCGCGACCGAGGGCAGCGCCACACCGAGGATTTCGCGCGTGCCCTCGTCGACGCCGAGCCGGTCGATGGGCGTCTCGACACGCCACGGCACCAGGTCCACCACAAGCCCCACGTCGCTCTTGTCCTGCACCGCCGCGGGGCCGAAGAGATCCAGCAGGTTGAGGATGCCGAGGCCGCGGATCTCCAGGTGGTGGCGCGCGATCTCCGGACCGGACCCGACGATCCGGTTGCCCACGCGGCGCAGCTCGACCAGGTCGTCCGCCACCAGCCGATGCCCGCGCAGCACCAGCTCGAGCACCGCCTCGCTCTTGCCGACCCCGCTCTCGCCGAGGATCAAGAGGCCGATGTCGTAGACCTGCGCCAGCCCGCCGTGGACTCGCATCGAGGGCGCGAGCCGATGGGCCAGGTACGCCTCGAGAGCGCTCGCGACCTCGCCGGTGGAGAGCGACGTGACCACCACCGCGAGCCCGGCGCGGCCGAGATCGCGGAGCCACGGCGCGGGGACGCGACCGCCCTCCGTCAGCACCAGCACCGGCACCCGCGCCTCGGCCAGCTTGCGCGCCTGCGCTGCCAGCGAAGCCGCGTCCAGCCCCGCCAGGTAGCCAGCCTCGGTCGCGCCCGCGAGCGTGACGGAGTCGTCCCGCAGGTGCGCGGTGTAGCCACTCGCCGCCAGCCCCAGGCGCTGGATCATCGGCGAGGTGATCGCGCGCGACAGCCCCTTGCGGCCCGCCTTGAGCGAGAGCGCGAGCTCCGAGCTGCGCCCCCAGTTGAGGAGCTCGGCGATCTCGAGCGGGCTCGGCTCGGTCATCGTGCCTCACGCGCCGCGCGCGCGCCGCGTCGAGGACGGGAGCGGCTCGTCGCACGCCCCGAGCGCTCCTCGGCGGCGCTCGCGGCGGCGGGCTCGATCGGGTTCGCGCGCCTCATCTAGCTCACGTCGTCCGCGTGGCAGAGCACGTTCCAGAGCTCGTCGCCCGAGGTCGCGGCGAGCAGCGCCGCGCGCACGTCCGCGTTGCGCAGCACGCGGGCGACCCGCGCCAACGCCTTCAAGTGCAGCGGAAGCGCGGCCGGGGAATCCGGCGCGGCGAGCACGAAGAAGAGGTGCGAGCGCTCGCCGCTCGGCGCGCCGAACGCGACCCCCTCCCGGCTCCGCGCGAAGCATCCCACGATGCGCGGCAAGCCCAGCAGCTTGGCGTGCGGGATCGCCACACCGTGCTCGAGCCCGGTGCTCGGCCCCAGGGTCTCGCGAAGCTCGAGAGCGCGATGGAGCGCGTCCGCCGCGACACCGGGGAAATCGCGCGCCAGGCACTCGGCCAGCTCGCGCAGCACCTCGGACTTGGTGGTGCCCGCGAGATCGGCGATCACGCGCTTCGGCTCGAGCAGCTCGGCGATTCGCATCAGCCCTCGGTTCGACCGGCGACGCCGGGCCCGGCGGTTCGTGGACCGGCGTTATGCCGTCCGGCGCGGCCTACGACAAGGGGTGAACCCGCCCATCCGCGCGACCTCGGGGCCGAGCGCGGCGCGGATCAGGTGTAACGCTTGCGCTTGGCCGACGAGAGCAATCCCAGCATCTCGCGGTACTTCGTCACGGTGCGCCGCGCGATGTCCATGCCGTGCTTGTCCTTGAGGATCTGCACGATGCGCTGGTCGCTGAGCGGTCGCTCGGCGTCCTCGGCAGCGATGAGCTGACGGATCTTTTCCTTGACGCTCTCGGCCGCGAAGCCGTCGCCGCCGTCCACGCTCTGAATGCTGGTGTTGAAGAAGTACTTGAGCTCGAAGATCCCTTGCGGCGTGTGGACGTATTTGTTGGTGGTGACCCGGCTCACGGTCGATTCGTGCATGCCGATGTCGTCGGCCACGTCCTTGAGCACCATCGGTCGCAGGTGCTCGACGCCGTGCTCCAGGAAGTCGGTCTGGAAGCGGACGATGCTCTCGGTGACCTTGAAGATGGTGCGGCGCCGCTGCTCGATGCTCTTGATGAGCCACTGGGCGTTCTTGAGCTTTTCCTTGATGTAGTCGCGCGCTTCCTTGTTCGACGAGTCGCGGTCGAGGACCTGGCGGTAATACGAGCTGACGCGCAGCTTCGGCAGGCCGTCGTCGTTGAGCTGGACGACGAACTCGTCCCCGACCTTGTGGATGTAGATGTCGGGAGTGATGTAGCGCGGCGCGTCGCCCGAGTAGGTGCGCGCGGGCTTGGGATTGAGCGACTGAAGGCGCTTGAGCTCCTCGAAGACCCGCTCGGGAGGCACGTCGAGCGCCTTGGCGATCTGCTTGTAGCGGCGGCGCTCGAGGTCGGGCAGATGGTTCTCGATGATGGCGATCAGATGGGTCGCCTCGGGCATGCGGACGCGCGCCTGAACCAGCAGGCATTCGCGCAGGTCGCGAGCGCCCACGCCCAGCGGGTCGAAGAGCTGGATGCGCAGCAGCACCCGCAGCACCTCGTCCTCGGGCACGTCGAGGCGCGCGGCGATGCTGGCCACGTCGTCGGCGAGGTAGCCGTTCGGGTCGAGGTTGCCGACGATCTCGGCGCCGATCCGCTCGTCGAGCTCGCTCGGCATCTCGAGCCTGAGCTGCTCGAGGAGGTGGTCGGCGAGCGCGGAGGGACGCGTGAGCATGCTCTCGAACGACGGCCGGTCCTCGTCGGATTCCGACTCGCGAGCCGGCGCGAAGCTCTCGGACGTGAAGCTCGCGTTCAGGTACTCCCGCCAGTCGATGTCGTCGGAGGGCTCGGAGTCGCCGGCGGCGCTGGGTGGCTCGGCTTCCGCCGTGGGCAGGAACTCGTCCGTCGCCGGCAGCGCCCCGTCGGCCACATCCGAGAGATCGCCGAAGTCCTGCGCCTCGGCCGCGGTGGTGTCGGGGGCCTCCGGCGGCTCCGGCACGTCGCTCGGCTCGCCTTCGTTGCCCTCCCGGAGCTCGATCGAGCTCAGCTCGTCGGGGGCCTCGAGCGTCGCCGCCTCCTCCAGCGCGGGATTGGATTCCAGCTCCTGCTGGATGGTTTCCGCCAGCTCGAGGCGCGAGAGCTGCAGCAGCTTGATCGCCTGCTGGAGCTGGGGCGTCATCACCAGCGTCTGGGTCTGCTTGAGATGAAGGCGAAGCTCGAGGCTCATCAGGTGCGCCCAGTCGAGGGGTTCGAGAGCGTGTTCATTCGAGGCGGCGGGGCCCTACGCCCCGGCACATGCCGTGAGTCTAGCACTGCCCGCAGCCGAGCGTGCAATGTGTATGCCTTCCCGCAGAATTGCCGTACTTTGCGAATAATCCAGTGCTATTGATGATGTTCGGCGCACCGGGGCGGTGGGCCGTGCAATCGCGACGGGCCAGGATGCCAGGGTCCTGGCACGACCGTCACGCAATTTGCATCCGCCCTCAGAGCCGAAACGACTCCCCGAGGTAGACCTCACGGGCCTTGGGGTCGGCGATGATCTCGGCGGGCGAGCCCGACTTGATCACCCGCCCCTGGTGCAGGATGTAGGCGCGATCGCAGATCTTGAGCGTCTCGCGGACGTTGTGGTCGGTGATCAGCACGCCGATCCCGCGCTTCTTGAGGTCGGCGATGATCCCCTGGATGTCGAGCGTGGCGATCGGATCGATCCCGGCGAAGGGCTCGTCGAGCAGCATGAAGGTGGGGTCCGTCACCAGCGCGCGAGCGATCTCGAGCCGCCGCTTCTCGCCGCCCGAGAGCAGCTGCGCCTGGGTCTTGCGCAAGCGCGTGATCCCGAGCTCGTCGAGCAGCTGCTCGAGGCGCTCGGCGCGCGCCGCCGCGTCGAGCGGCAGGTTCTCGAGGATCGCGAGCACGTTCTCCTCGACGGTGAGCTTGCGGAAGATCGACTGCTCCTGCGGCAGGTAGTTGATCCCCATGCGAGCGCGCCGATACATGGGCAGCGTCGAGACATCCTGCCCATCGAGCACGATCCGCCCGGCGTCGGGCTTCTCGAGCCCGACCACCATGTAGAACGTGGTGGTCTTGCCGGCGCCGTTGGGGCCGAGCAGGCCCACCACTTCCCCCGAGCGGACCTCGATCGCAACGCCGTCCACCACGCGCCGCCCACGGTACGTCTTGCTCAGCTCCTCGACTGCGAGGGTCCGAGCGGCGCCCGCCACCGTGCCCGGCGGTGCCGCCAGCGGCGAATCCGACGCCGTCATCTCCCACCTCGCGGGCTCGGCAGCACTTGCAGCGGCGCGCTGCCGCCCGGTCCGAGATTCGAGTTCACGAAGGTCTCGACGCGACTCGAGGGCGCTCCCAGGCAGCGCAGCTCGTCGCGCCCCTGGTCATACTCGATGCGCTGGCAGCGCAGCTCGTCCTTGTCGTGGCGCGCGATGGCCGGCTTGCCAGTCAGCACGACGCGCTGGTTCGCGCGCTGGAAGTCCCCGGTGTCCGCGCTCACGCTGCGCCCCGTCTGCACGATCTCGACGCCGCCTCGTGCCATCGCCGAATCCACTTCCTTGTTGTTCGCGTCGAATCGGATCACCAGCTCCTGACAGCTCAGCGTCACGTCGCCGCGGGTCGCGACGACGCTGCCCGTGTACGTGGCGACGTGCTCGTTGCGGCGCGCGTCGAAGCGTTCGGCGCGTACCATCAGGGGAAGCTTGGGGTCCGACTTCGCCGCGGCCTTGGGCGCGCCGCTCGCGCGCGGCGCTGCACCGAGCTCGGGTGGCCCGAAGTCCAGCGTGCTGGTGCCGTTCGACTGGATCGTGGTGCGCACCGGCCGCTCGGTGGCGCCTTCCACGAACATGCGTTGCTCGGCGAGGAAGATCTTGGCGCGATCGCCCCGGATCTCGTTCTCGCCCTGCCAGATGCGCACGTCCTTGCTGAGCGTGATGGTCTGGCGCTCGCGCGCGAGCTCGGCGAGGCCGGCGGTGGCCACCCGATCGGCCGAGTTGAACTTGACGTTCCCCTCGCAGGTTCCTTCGCGGATCTGGTTGTCCTCGGTGTAGCGCAAGGTCAGCACGTCGCAGGCGAGCTTGGTATCCGCCTGCGTCGCCTCGACGTTGCCCTCGTAGCGCAGCGTGCGGCTCGCGTTCTGCAGCAGGAACGAGCCCGCGCGGATCTCGATCGGCCCACCCTTCGACGAGAAGAGCTCCCCGGCGAGGAACCCGCCTCCCGATTCGGTCGCAGCCGCTGCCGGGGGCGGCGTGCTCGGTGCGCGGGCGGCGGGCGCCTGGGCGCGAGCGAGCGCCGCCGGCAGGATCGCGACGGCAAACAGGACGGTGCACCGTGCCCTGCACCACGCGATGGAGCGTCGGCTCGAGCTCATCCCGTCACCGGACGCGGCTGGCGCGGACGGGGTTTGGCGCGGGTCGGCGATCCGCCTGCAGGCGCCGATCCCGCGTCCTCGCTCGCCGCGGCCCGCGCCTTGGGCTCGATGCGCGTGTAGACCGCGCTACGCAGCCGCATCGCCTGCGCCTCGACGTCCACGTCGAGGCCGGTACCGGTCACCTCGATCCCGCGCCCCACGATCTTGACGGGATCGTCCGAGGTGATCCGGTGCGCCTGCGACGAATAGTGCGCGGTGTCCGTGCGCAGCGACATGTCCGCGGACGTCACGGTCACGTTGCCGCTCAGATCGATCTCCCAGGCGTCGGTGTCGGCGTCGGCGCGCTCGCTGGTCATGACGAGCTCGCCCTCGCCGCTCGAACGATAGACGATCTTCACGTCGGTGCAGCTCGCACGCTTGGTCTCCTCCGAGGATCGGCACGCGCCGAGCCAGAGGTCCCACGCCTGCGCCGGGTCCGTCAGGTGGATCTTCTGGCCGAGCGCCTCGGCCGCCTTGAGCCCAGCGGACCGCGCCAGGTCGCTCGCGGTCTCGTTTCGCTCGGGCATCACCACGGCCAGCACCAGGATCACGGCGAGCAGGCCGCTGGCGCCCAGCAACAACGCCTTCCATCGTCTCTGGTTCATGGTGCGGGATGCCCGGGGTCGCGAGCGCGCCCTACGCCACTCCCGCGCGCAGCAGATCGTGCAGGTGCAGCACCCCCATCACCCGCCGAGGCTGACGCGGATGGCGCACCAGCAACACCGTGATCTGGTGGTGCTCGAGGACCCGCAGCGCCTCGCCCGCGAGCACGTCGGGCTCGACGCATTTCGGGTGCGGCGTCATCACGTCGCCGGCGCGCAGCTCGAGAACGTCCCGATGGCGCTCGAGCGCGCGCCGCAGGTCGCCATCGGTCAGGATCCCGCACAGCCGGTCGCGCGCGTCGACGACGGCCGCCGCCCCCAGGTGCTTGGCCGTGATCTCGACGATCACGTCGCGCATCGACGAATCGAGCCGCACCTTCGGGATCGTCTCGCCCACGTGCATCAGGTCGGACACCTTCAGGAAGAGCTGCCGGCCGAGGCTTCCCCCCGGGTGGCGGACGGCGAAGTCCTCGGGGCGGAAGCCGCGCTCGACGAGCAGCGCCATGGCCAGCGCGTCGCCCATCGCCAGCGCGGCGGTGGTGCTCGCCGTCGGAGCGAGCCCGAGCGGGCACGCCTCCACGTCCACGCTCACGTCGAGAACGACGTCGCCGGCGCGGGCGAGGCTCGACGCGACTCCGCCAGTCATCACCACCAGCGGGCAGCCGAGACGCTTGATCACCGGCAGGATCCGCACCAGCTCCTCGGTCTCGCCGCTGTTCGAGAGCCCCACCACCACGTCCTGGCGGGTGAGCATCCCGAGGTCGCCGTGCTGCGCTTCCGCTGGGTGCAGGAAGAACGCGGGCGTGCCGGTGCTGGCGAGCGTGGAGGCGATCTTCCGGCCCACCAGGCCGGATTTCCCCATGCCGCTCACGGCGACCTTGCCCTTGCACGCGCGCACGATCTCCACGGCGCGCGTGAACGACTCGTCGAGACGCCCGGCGAGCGCCTGGAGGGCGCGCGCTTCGATCTCGAGCACGCGCCGTCCCTCGACGAGCGCCTGTGGGCTCCGCGCGCGGCCGGATCGTCGCTCGGGCGGATGGCGGGGCACGCGTGACCTCCCTCGGGCGGCGGGGCGTTCAGCGCGGCGAGCGCGCGGCGCGATCGATGGCGAGGGCCCGCTCGAGCAGCCCCGCGAGATCCGCCAACCGAACGGCGTTCGGGCCATCGGAAGGCGCTTCTTCCGGCTTGGGATGGACTTCGAGGAAGAGCGCATCCACGCCCACGGCGAGCGCCGCGCGCGCCAGCGGCTCGACGAACTCGCGTTGCCCGCCCGACGCGTGGCCGAGCCCGCCGGGAAGCTGGACGCTGTGGGTGGCGTCGAACACCACCGGCACGCCCATGCCGCGCATGATCGGCAACGCCCGCATGTCGTTCACCAGCATGTGATAGCCGAAGCAGGTGCCGCGCTCCGTCAGTGCTACGCCGGCCGCGCCCGACGCCGTGAGCTTGCCGACCACGTTGCGCATGTCCTCGGGCGCCACGAACTGTCCCTTCTTCACGTTCACCGGCCGTCCGGTGGCCGCCGCCGCGACCAGGAGATCCGTCTGGCGACACAAGAAGGCGGGGATCTGCAGCAAATCCACGATCTCGCCTGCTTCGCGGGCTTCCTCGGGCAGGTGCACGTCGGTCGTCACCGGAACTCCGATCGCACGCCGCACCTCGCCCAGGATGGCGAGCCCGTCCGCGATACCCGGACCGCGAAGCGATTGGATGCTGGAGCGATTCGCCTTGTCGTAGCTGGCCTTGAACACGAAGGGTAGCGCGAACGACTTGCAGATCTCGTGCAGCCGGCCCGCGAGATCCACGGTGAACTCCCGCGTCTCGACGACGCACGGCCCGGCGATGAGCGCGAGCGGCGCCCCGCCCCCGAGCGCGACCTCGCTCCCGACCCGAACCGGGTCGCCCACCCGCCAGCTCATCCCGCGCTCCCCGACGCCGCCAGCTTGTGGGCCAGCGCCGCGCGGATGAACGCGCGGAAGAGCGGATGCGGCTGCATCGGCCGCGACTTGAACTCGGGATGGAATTGGCAGCCGACGAACCACGGGTGCTGCGGCAGCTCGACCATCTCGACCAGCCGCCCCTCGGGCGAGAGCCCGCTGAAGCGGATGCCGGCCTTCTCGAATTGCTCGCGATACGCGTTGTTGAACTCGTAGCGATGCCGGTGCCGCTCCGAGATGGCGCCCTGCTGATACGCCTCGTGCGCCTTGCTCCCCGACTCGATCTTGCACGGGTAGGCGCCGAGCCGCATGGTCCCGCCGAGCGCCTGGACCTCGTGCTGGTCGGGCATGAGGTCGATCACGCGATGCTGGCCGTTCGCGGCGAACTCACCGCTGGTGGCGTCGGCGAGCCCGCAGACGTTGCGCCCGAACTCGATCATCGCGAGCTGCATCCCGAGGCAGATGCCGAAGTACGGGATCTTGGATTCGCGAGCGTGACGGATCGCCTCGATCTTCCCCTCGATGCCGCGGTCGCCGAACCCTCCCGGCACCAGGATCGCGTCCGCGGCCGGCAGCGCCGCCGCGAGCCCGTCGCGCTCGATCTGCTCGGCATCGACGTAGCACACCTCCACGGCGCAATCGTTGGCGATGCCGCCGTGGACCAGGGCCTCGTTCAGGCTCTTGTAGCTGTCCACCAGGTTCACGTACTTGCCGACCATCGCGACGCGCACCGTGTGCTTGGGCTCGCGCAGCGTGTGCACCATCTCTTCCCAGCGCTCGAGGTGCGGCGCGCCGGTCCAGATGTTCAACAGCTCGATCACCTTCTCGTCGACGCCCTCGAGCTGGAAGTTGAGCGGCACCTCGTAGATCGAGCGCTCCACGTCGATCGCGGTGAAGACCGCGTCCTGGGGCACGTTGCAGAAGAGCGCGATCTTGCGCTTGATGCCCTGCGGCAACGGCCGGTCCGTGCGGCACAGGATGATGTGCGGCTGGATGCCGATGGCGCGCAGCTCCTTGACGCTGTGCTGGGTGGGCTTGGTCTTGAGCTCGCCGGCGGCGCGCAGATAAGGCACCAGCGTCAGGTGGATGAAGAGCGCGTTCTGCGGCCCGACCTCGTTGCCGAGCTGTCGCACGGCCTCGAGGAAGGGAAGGCTCTCGATGTCGCCGACGGTGCCGCCGATCTCGACGATCGCGATGTCGGCGCTCTGCCCCACCTGGCGCACCCGCTCCTTGATGGCATCGGTGATGTGCGGGATCACCTGCACCGTGCCGCCTAGGTAGTCGCCCTTGCGCTCGCGCGTGAGCACCGAGTCGTAGATCTGGCCGGTGGTGATGTTGTTGAGGCGCGACATGTGCGCGCTGGTGAAGCGCTCGTAGTGGCCGAGGTCGAGATCGGTCTCGGCGCCGTCGTCGGTGACGAAGACCTCGCCGTGCTGGAACGGATTCATCGTGCCGGGATCGACGTTCAGGTAGGGATCGAGCTTCATCAGCGTGAGCTTGAGCCCACGCGCCTCCAGCAGCGCTCCCAGGCTCGCGCACGCGAGCCCCTTGCCCAGCGACGACACGACTCCGCCGGTGACGAACACGAACTTGGGCTTCATGGTCCTCCTCGGTCACGCCATCGCGGCGCGCACCCGCTCCAGATCTTCAGGCGTGTCGACCCCGATCGTGCGGTGCGAGGTGATCCCCACTCCGATCGCGATCCCGTTCTCGAGAAAGCGCAGCTGCTCGAGCGATTCGAGCGATTCGAGCGGCCCACGCGAGAGCGCGACGAAGCGCGCGAGCGCCGCGCGGCGGAACGCGTAGATGCCGACGTGTCCGTGGTGGCGCTCGCCGAGCGCGCCGCCGCCGGCTCGGTCGTAGGGAATCGGCGCGCGCGAGAAATAGAGCGCGCGACCGGCTCGATCCATCACCACCTTCACCACGCTCGGATCGGCGAGCTGCTCCGCCGAGCCCAAGCGGAACGCGAGCGTCGCGACCGCGAGCTCGTGGCCGTCGCGGCGCTCGAGCAGCGTCGTCACCACCTGGTCCACTTGCGCGGGGTCGAGCTCCGGCTCGTCGCCCTGGACGTTGACGATCACCTCGGCGTCGCTGGCGCGGGCCGCCTCCTCGACGCGATCGGTGCCGGACGCGTGACTCGGCGAGGTCCACGCCACGTGCGCTCCGAACCCTCGCGCCACGGCGGCGATTCGTTCGTCATCGGTGGCGATCCACACGTCGTCGACTTCTTTCGCACGCCGCGCGCGCTGCCACACGTGCTCGATCATGGGACGTCCTGCGATCTCCGCCAACGCCTTGCCCGGCAAACGCGTCGAGCCCCAGCGCGCCGGGATCACCGCGAGACGCTTCACGGCGCCCCTCCCGGCTCACAGCCGCGGAACGCACGGGCGGCGCCGCCTCGAAAGCCCGTTGGACCGGGCCCAAAGGCGTCCCGTGCACGTCGACTTGGCATCAATGAGGGAGGCTCGGTTCCGTGGCCCGCGCGAAACCGCGGCGAGCATACCAGGCACCGGAGTCGCGTCAACCCACGCTTTTCACGCGCTGTCGTTGCGCTCGCCGCGCCCACGCGCGGCGCGGCGCGGAGCCCGTCTCGCGCGTGAGCTCCGAGCGCGCTCCTAGGCGTCGCTTTCGCCGCCGCGCTATCGTCCGGCCCTTTCGATCCCGCCCGCTCGACGGTCGCGAGGTCCCTCATGACGAGCTCCTCCTCCGCGCCGAACGGGGCGGCCCTGGCGCCCGCGCCGTGGCGTCTGGTCGCCATCGCGGTCGCGATCACGGCCGTCACGCTCCTCGGACGGCTCGGCGGGCTCCCGCTTCTCGACCCCGACGAGGGCCGCAACGCTGCCGTCGCCAGCGAGATGCAGGCGCACGGTGCGTGGATCGTGCCCACCTACAACGGGCTCGCGTACATGGACAAGCCGGCGTTCTTCTTCCGCGCCGTCGCGCTCTGCTTCGGCGCGTTCGGGGCGGACGAGCTGAGCGCTCGCCTGCCGTCGACCCTCGCCGCGCTCGCGCTGCTGGCCGCGGCTGCCGCGTTCGCGCGGCGCGTCTACGGCGGTCGGGTGGCCGCGCTGACGGCGATCGTGCTGGCGACCGCACCGCTCTTCGTGGTGTTCGCGCGCACCGTGATCTTCGACATGCCGCTCGCGCTGTGCGTGTGCACCGCGATCTTCACGGGTTATCTCGCCGAGGAACACGCCGAGCCCGGCGGGCGTCGCCGCCTCGGGCTCGCGTCGGCGTTCGCGTCCGGTGTGGCCGTGCTGATCAAGGGCCCGGTCGGATGGATCGTGCCGGTCCTGGTGCTGGCGGCGTTCTTCGCCAGCGAGCGCCGCTTCGCCGCGGCACGCCGCACGCTCGCCCTCGAGCGGGTCGCGGTGGTGCTCGCGCTGGTGCTGCCGTGGTTCGTCGCCGCTTGCGTCGAACGCCCGGATTTCGCGCACTACGGCCTCGTCTACGAGTCGTTTCAGCGCTTCACCACCGACGAGTTCCGACGGACCCAGCCGTTTTACTTCTACGTCCCGGTGATGCTGCTGGCGCTGGCACCGTGGAGCCTCGCCGCGCCCGAGGCGGCGCTGGCCGCGTGGCGCGAGCGAGCGAGGCTCACCCGCGCCGACCGCTTGTTGCTGGTCTGGGTCGCGGTGGTGGTCGCGTTCTTCTCGATCTCGCGGTCCAAGCTGCCCGGATACGTGCTGAGCGCGGTGGTGGCGGGCGCGCTCCTGAGCGCGCGGCTGGTGGACCGGGCGCTCGCGGATCGCGACGGCCGCGCGGCGCGGATTCTCGATCGCTCGCTCACCTGGATCGGCGTGGCGGCGATCGTCGGCGCAGCGGTCGCGATCGCGTCGATGCTGCTGGGCGCGGACAGCTGGCAGCGACTTCTCGGCCGCAAGAACCGCGAGATCGTGCGGCTGGTACCGCTCTTCGGGCCGATCGCGCTCACCTGTGTCGCGCTGGCGGCGAGTGCCGGGTGGGCAGCGCGGCGGCGCTCGCTCGCCGCGGCGCTGCTGGTGGTGCTGGTGATCCCCACCTCCGCCCTCACCGCGAGCTTCCCCGCCCTGCGCCGCTACGCCGAGGCCGCATCCGCCAGGAGCGTCGCTGCGGCGGTCGCCCGCGAGTCGGCGAACGCCCGCGTGGTCAGCGTGCGCTCGCTGCCGCCGGGACTGCCGTTCTACCTCGGCCGCCCCATCACGCTGGTCACCGAGGATGGCCACGAGAGCACCAGCAACTACCAGATGAGCCTGTTGCGCGGCAGCGGCCCGTGGCCCGAGGGAATGATCCCGCTCGGCGACGCGGCGGCGTGGCTGGACCGCCAGCGCGAGCCGATCTACCTGCTCGCGTACTGGAGGCGCCGCGAGATCGTGGAGTCGATGCTCGCGTCGCGCGGGCTCGCGCCGACCGAGATCGCGCCCGGTTGGTGGGGCGTGCTGGTGCCACCGCGCGCGGGTTGAGGCATGTGCGGGATCGCCGGGATCGTCGAGCTGGGCGGTGCGAGCGACGAGGCCGTTCTCGCGCGCCGCGTGCGCTCGATGATGGAGGCGCTCGAGCACCGCGGACCCGATTCCGCCGGGCTCGACTGCTCGCCGCGCGCGGCGCTGGGCGCGACGCGGCTCGCCGTGCGCGGTGGCCACGACGGCCGCCAGCCGCTGGTGGACGCCGCGACCGGTGTGGTCGTGGTCTGCAACGGAGAGATCGACAACCACACGGAGCTCGCGGCATGGCTCGCCGCCCGTGGCCGTCCGACGACGCCGGCCACCGATGTCGCGGTGCTCCCGGGGCTCTACCTGGAGCTGGGCGAAGGCTTGGTCGACGAGTTGGCGGGCGTCTTCGCGCTCGCGATCTGGGATCCGCGCCGCGATCGGCTGCTCCTCGCCCGCGACCGCGCAGGCGAGCGCCCACTCTTCTACGCGACCGTCGCGAACGGCTTGGTCTTCGCATCGGAGCTCTCGGCCCTCGCGCGCGATCCGCACGTGGCCCTGGACAGCGATCGCGCCGCGCTGGCGGCCTACGTGCGCTGGGGCTCGTTCGCGGCGCCGCGCACGCCCTACCGCCAGGCGCGCAAGCTCGCGCCGGGCGAGATGCTCGCGTTCGACCGCACGGGCCTCGCCACCCGCCGCTATTGGTCGTGGCCGATGGGACGCGCTCCCCAGACCGAGCCCTCGACGGACGCGTTCGACGCAGTGTTTCGCGGCGCCGTGCAGCGGCAAGCACAGGTGGATGTGCCGCTCGGGGTGTTCCTGAGCGGCGGTCTCGATTCCTCGTTGGTGGCGGCGGTCGCGCGCCGCGTCCAGCCAGACGTGCCGCTCGGCGCCTTCTGCATCCGCTTCGGCGAATCCTCCTACGACGAATCCGACTGGGCGGCGCGGGTCGCCGAGCACCTCGGTCTGCCGCTCGCCACCGTGAAGATCCACGCCGAGGACTTTCCCGTCGAGATCGCGCGGCTGATCGAGTGCGTCGGCGAGCCCCTCGCCGATCCAGCGTGGGTGCCGACGGCGCTGCTGGCGCGGCGCGCGGCGCAGGACGTGACCGTCGCCTTGGTGGGAGAAGGCGGCGACGAGCTCTTCGGCGGCTATCCCACGTATCTCGGGCTCGGCCTGGCGGACGCGTACACGCGCCTGCCGCGCTTCGTTCGCGGCGGGCTCGCGCGCGTGATCGAGGGCTGGCCGCCGAGCGACAAGAAGGTCACCGTCTCCTTTCTGCTCAAGCGCTTCGTGGAAGGCCTCGAGCTCGAGCCGCTCGAGCGCCATCGGCTGTGGACCTCGACGGTGCGGCCGGCGATCCTCGCGCGGCTCGGCCTGGCGCCGGACTTGGCGGCGACCGCTCCGCCGAGCGTCCTGCCCACCGCCGCGCCACTCGATCTCGTCCAGCGCCACGATCTGGAGACATCCCTCGCGGAGGGGCTGCTCACCAAGGCCGACCGCGCCGGGATGCAGTCGGCGCTCGAGCTGCGCGCGCCGTTCCTCGATCGCGACGTGCTGGCCTTCGCCGCGACGCTGCCACCCCACCAGCGGGTGAGCGGCTTCACCACCAAGCGCTTCCTCAAGCGGTACGCCGAGCGCTACCTGCCGCACGCGGTCGTGTACCGGCGCAAGCGCGGGCTGTCGGTGCCCATCGGCGCCTGGCTACGCGGACCGCTTCACGATTGGGCGAAGACGCGGCTCGGCCCCGAGCTCGAAGAGGTCGGCGTGAGCCACCGTGCCGCACGCGGGCTGCTCGCCGAGCACCTGCGGCGCGCGGAGGACCACGGCCGAGCGATCTGGACGCTCTGCGTCCTCGGCGAGTGGCTGCGCTGGGCCGCCGCGCGGCGCGACCCATGAGCGCGCCGCGCGCGGCGCTCAGCTCGGTGGCGCCGCGTCGATCGGCTCGGCGCTGGTGTCGCACCGGCGGCGCATGAGCCACCACACGCCGATCAAGTCCACGATCCCGACCCACAACCGGTCCAGCACTCCGTAGTTCGAGCGGCCCGCCGATCGCTCGCGATGGCTGACGTCGACGGCAACCACGCGGCCGCCCGCGCGCAGGAAGAGCGCCGGCAAGAAGCGATGCAGGTGATCGAAGTGCGGGATTCGGGCGAAGTCCTCGCGGCGAAACGCCTTGAGCCCGCAGCCGGTGTCGGTGGTGCGATCGCCCAGGATCGCGCCGCGGACGGCGTTCGCCACCCGCGATGCGACGCGCTTCGTCCACGAATCGCGCCGGCGCACGCGCCGTCCGCTCACCAGCACGGGGACTCCGGGGGTCCTGTCGAGCTCGGTCGCGAGCGCGGCGACCAGTCGCGGCACGTCGCGCGGATCGTTCTGCCGGTCGCCGTCCATGGTGACGATCCAGGGGGCGCGCGCACGCGCGACCCCCGTCGCGAGCGCGGCGCTCTGGCCGCGGCCGCGCGGCGAGCGAAAACCACGCAGCCACGGGTGTTGCGACGCGAGCGCGGCGAGCAGCTGCGCCGTGGCGTCGTCGCTGCCGTCGTCGACGCACACGACCTCGTACGCGTCGCCGGTCGCCAGCGCCGCGCGGATCTCCTCGAAGAGCGGGCCGACGTTGGCGGCCTCGTTTCGTAGCGGAATCACCACCGCGAATTTCGGTACGGCGGTCTGCATGGCGCGCTCGGGCAGCAGGCCCGAGAGCCTGCGGGTCGACGGGGACACCGGAGTTCCGGGAGCGTGCCCGAGCCCGCCGGCGAACCCAAGCTGGAGTCGTGTCCGTCTCCACGCAACCGTCGCGCGCGCCGCGCGCTGGCGCCCTCGGCGAGCCCGTGCCACGGCGGTGCTGCGGTCGGGCGGGAGATAGCGAGGGCTAGACCGGCCGCCGCGCGCGGTGGTAACTAGCCGGGCCCGGCGCCTCCCACGTCGCCGCACTCCCCTCGACTCCGCCACCCATCGAACGAAATCCGATGAAGTTTCCCGCACCCTATCGAAGCAACCGCCCGGTCGTCTCCTTCGAGCTCTTTCCGCCGAAGACGGACAAGGGCCTCGCCGATCTCGAGGAGCGTCTGCCGCACTTGCTCGCGCTCGAGCCCACGTTCCTCACGGTGACGTACGGCGCCGGCGGCACCACCCGCGAGCGCACCCTCGACATCGCGCGCCGCATCCGCGGGCAGTACGGACGCGACGTCGCGCACCACCTCACGTGCGTCGGCGCGACCCGCGACGAGATCACGCGCACGCTCGGCGAGATCCGCGACGCCGGCATCGAGAACCTGGTGGCCTTGCGCGGCGATCCGCCGCAAGGACAGACCGAGTTCCGCGCCGTCGAGGGCGGTTTCCGCCACGCCTGCGAGTTGGTGGCGCACGTCCGCGCGGTGGCGGACTTCGGCATCGCCGTCGCCGGCTATCCGGAGAAGCACGTCGAGGCGCCCGATTGGCAGTCGGACATCGCGCATCTCAAGGAAAAGGTCGACGCCGGCGCCGACGTGGTCCTCACGCAGCTCTTCTACGACAACCGCGACTTCCACCGTTTCGTGGAGCGTTGTCGAGCGGCCGGTATCCGCGCGCCGATCGTGCCGGGCCTGATGCCGATCCAGAACGTCGATCAGATCAAGCGCATCACCGCGATGTGCGGTGCTCGGATCCCGGACACCCTCGCCCACGCCCTCGAGGCCGCGCGCAGCGATCCGGCGCAGGTTCACGAGATCGCGGTGGACCACTGCGCCGAGCAGGCCGAGGAGCTGTTGCGCGCGGGTGTGCCAGGGATCCACTTCTACGTGCTCAATCAGACGACTCAGATCGCCGCGATCATGGGCCGGATCGCACCCACGCTGGCGACTGCGGTCGCGCCGCCGCTCGCCGGCTGAGGGCGCGCGCCCGCCGGCAGCGCGTCTCGGCGCCGGCTCACCGCTCGAGCCGAGACTCAATCGGCCCGATCGAGCTCGGATTCGGATTCGGCTGCGCCGAGCGCCGGCAGCGGGGGCCGCGTGTCGCCAGGTGGCTCGCTCCACGGCTCTTCGCGGACGAGCCCTGTGGGATCGTCCTTCGCGAGCACCACGTGATCCAACACGACGCCGTGCTCGTCCACCGCCTCGAGCCACAGCCGGCCTCTCAGCGCCACCGCACGCACCACGTGGTGCGCGGTGATGCCGACCACGGTCTCGGCGGCGCTGTCCGGGTCGCGGAGCTCGCCGCCGCCCCCGCCCGACACCACGTAGCGCACGCCGCGGGGCTCCGTGCCGATCAGGCCGAGCGGCAAGGAACGCTGGAAGTTGTGCGAATGCCCGGCGAACGCGATGTCCACGCGTGAGCCGAGCAACAACGGCTGCACGAGCCAGTAGACGAGCTCGTTGCGGCCCCGGCCCTCGCCGGGAAACGGCGGATGGTGGAAGAACGCGAGACGCCACCACGGCGGCGGCGCGGCGGCGGTGAAGCTCTCGGAGACCGCGGCACGCGCCGCGGTGAATGGAAGCGGCGGTGCGTTCGAGTTGAGCGAGGTCACCACCACCCCGGCGGCGTGAAGCGAACGCTCGAACGGGCTCGGGGCACCCGGCTCCGCGGCCAGCCCGAAGAAGCGGGCGAGATCGAGGCCGCCGTCGAGAAGGTCGTGATTGCCGGGTACGACCCAGATCGGCACCTGCGACGCGAGCTCCGCGATGGGGCCGTAGAACTGGGCGTAGAGGCTGGCGCGGGTCGCACGCTCGTAGGCGAGATCGCCGACGTGCAGGACGACGTCGGGCTGGAACTCCGCCAAGCGCGCGATCAGCCGTCGCGTGACCGAGCCGCCATTGCCGGAATCTCCGAGAACGCCGAAACGCAACGGGCTCTCGTCGCCGGGCGCGGGCAAGGTTCGAAACGCGCCGCCGTCCTCGCCCGGCACCGAGCGGCTGCGCAGGCGATAGGCGTGCACGGTGCTCGGGGCGAGATCGGTCAGCTGCACGCGATGCACCTTGCGTGCGACCGCCTCGTTCACGACCCAGCGCTTGCGCCCGGCACGGACCCGCACCGCACCCACCTCGGCGTCGGGCGTCTCCCAGAGCAGCTCGGCGTCGTGCGACGAGACCCACGTGAGCATCGGCCGCCGCCAGTACCAAGGCGCCTCGGCGGAGACGACGCTGATCCCGGCGCCGCTCCACACCACTCCCACCGTGCCCTCGAGCCCGAGCTCGGCTAGCGTCCGCGTGCGCGCGGCGATCAGACGCGGTCCGCGCGCGAGCCAGCTCAGGGCCTCGTCGTGCGTCATCGCCGCGACGCGCACCAGACCGACGCGCCGCTCGGGCACCGCGACGGGAACCCCGGGGCCGAGGGCCAGCAGCAAGCCACCGTGGGTCAGCTCGAGCTCGGCGATTCCCGCCACCGTCTCACCCAGACCCACCCAGAGCCGCACGGTCCCGGCACCCACCAGACCCGCGGCAACGGCGCAGCTCGCACACACGATCCCGGCGCGCGCCGGCGGGCGCAGACGACGTCGCAGGACCACCGCAAGCAGCACCCCGAGCAGCAGCACCCAGCAAGCGTTGCCGAGGTACGCGACCGGACCCGCTCCGTGCGGATCGGCCCAGCGCACCCGCGTGGAAGCGAGAAAGAAGCTCGCGAGCTCGGACATCCGGCGGAAACGCTGATCCGGGGAAATGAGGCGCGATGACACGCACCGGCCGGCCGCGGTGCCGCGAGTCGTCGGCGCGGCGACACACGGACGTCGCCGCGGCGCTCGGCGGCGTCGCGATCGCGTGTGGCCTCGATCGGCGGGAGCTTATAGCATGGCCGCTCCCTTCGAATCGGACCGAGACATGCGAATCGAGCGACAAGCGTTCTGCAAGTTCTGCGGCGAGCCCGCTCCCCTCGCCTACCTCACCCTTCCCGACGCCTGCGTCGAGGTGGTGCGCTGCGGCCTCTGCCGCATGCCCTTCGTCAGCCAAACCTACGACGACGGGAGCGCGCGCGAGCTCTACGAGCGCGTGTTGCACGAAGGCGGCGAGTACGAGCGATTCGAGCCCGCCCGCTCCCCGCGCTTCCGCTATCTCCTCGACTGCGTGCTCCCGGAGCGTGAGATCCAGGGCCTCCGGCTGCTCGACGTTGGCGCTGGTGGCGGCGGCTTCCTGGCGCTCGCCAAGGGACTCGGTGCGCAGGTCGCCGGGATCGAGCTCTCGAGCGCAGCGCGGAGTCACGCGCTCGAGCGCTACGGCATCGAGCTTTCCGCGACCCCCCTCGCCGACCCGAGCTGGGACGGCAAGAAGTTCGACGTCGTGACCATCTGGGACCTCTTCGAGCACTTGGCCGATCCGCGCGCCACCCTGCGGCGCGTGAGCCAGCTGCTCGCGCCCGGCGGGCGGCTCGCGATCACCACTCCCGCGCGGGAGGCCGCGCTTCATCGCGCGGCGATCGGTCTGGCGCGGCTCACGGGCGGACGGCTCTCGTTCGTCGCCAGGCACCGGTACAACCTGCTCCACCTGCAGATCTTTCGGCGCGCCGATCTGCGTTGCCTCCTCGAGGACGCCGGGCTCACGGTGCGGGTGTTGGAGCTGATCGCCGACTACTCGTATCCCGGGTCTTGGTACCTGCGCACCGCCCACATCCCCGAGTCGGCGAAGCAGCTGCTCGGACCCGCTGCCGACTGGACCCTCGCCCACGTCCCGCCGCGCAACAAGATCATCGCCGTCGCCCGGCGCGGGTGAAGGGCGACTCACCGAGAAACACGCAGCGTCCTCACGACGCTGCGTTGGACGTCGTCGCGAACCGGTCCGTATAATTCGACGACGGTGCATCCACACTCCCGAGCCCTTCCGGAGGAAGCTCGAACATGAATCGACCCGGCGTGATGTTGATTTCCATGCTTCCCGAGATCCGCAACCTCGGGATGCTGTACCTCGCCGAATCCGTGCGCGCCGCCGGCCATGACGCCGGAGTCCTGTTCATGACGAACGTCCGCGCCAAGGATCGGGGCGGGATCGCGTTCGCCTACAACGTCGACGAAACCGACGAAGAGCTCGACAACGCCGTGCGATTCGTCGCCGAGCGCAAGCCCGACATCGTCGGTCTCTCGCTCATGACCGGCCACTATCATCGCAGCGTGGCGCTCACCAAGCGCTTGCGCGAGGTGTGCCCGGACACCGAGATCATGTGGGGCGGAATCCACCCCACGCTGGCGCAAGAGGAGTCCATCCAGCACGCCGACTCGGTGATCGTCGGCGAGGCCGAGGACGCGATGGTCGAGTACCTGCGGCGGCGCGCCGCGGGCGAGACGCCGCGGGACGTCGGCAGCATGTGGTTTCGCGAGAAGGACGGCACGGTCGTCAAGAACGAGGTCCGGCACCTCAACCAGGACCTGTCGACGCTCCCCTTCCCGCGCTGGGACTTCACGGACCGCTGGTGTCTGCACGACGGCAAGGTCGTGCCGATGACCGACGAGCTCTACCGCTCCTACATGCACTGGCGCGGCGAGCTCTACAACATCATGATCACGCGCGGTTGCCCGTACCGGTGTACCTACTGCTGCAACGCCTCGTTCATCAACCTGTATCTACGCAAGGGAAAGCTGGTTCGCCGGCGTCGCATCCCCGAGGCCATCGAGGAGCTTCAGCACGCCCGGCGGCGCTTCCCGTTCCTGCGCGGCATCGACATCCAGGACGACAGCTTCTTGATGAGTGACGATCACTACATCGAGGAGTTCGCCAAGGTCTACAAGCGCGAGATCGGCATCCCGTTCTACGCGCGCACCATTCCCAGCTACGTCACCGAGCATCGCATCAAGGTGCTCAAGGAAGCGGGCCTGGACCACCTCCAGATGGGCCTCGAGGCCTCCGAGCGGATCAACAAGGAAGTCTTCCGCCGTCCGGTCTCGAACCGGCGCTTCATCGATGCCGCCCACGTCTTCCACAAGTTCAACGTCACCAAGCACTACGACGTCATCCTCGACAATCCGTACGCCACCGAGGACGACTACGTCGACATCCTGAACACGCTCATCGCGTGCCCCAAGCCGTACTTCCTGAGCTGCCTCTCGATGACCTTCTTCCCCTACACCCCGATCTGGGACCGGGCGAAGAAGGACAACATGATCGAGAAGGCTCGCGAGGGTTACGCCGACGGCATCGTCAACCTGAAGAACACGTACCTGAACCACCTCATCATCGTGGCGCCGATGACACCGAATCGCCTGTTGCGCTATTTCATCGACCAGCGCAACACGAAGACGGCTCAGTTCGCGTTCCAGGCGTACTGCAAGCTGGTGGTGCAGCCCTACTTCAACGTCCTGAATCGGCTGCGCGCCTCGCGTTACTTCTTCAACTTGCTCAAGCCGGCGTACTTCTTCCTGCAGCGCCTGCGCCGAAGCCGCGACTTCGTGCCGGCGCCGGCCGAGGGCGCCCCGGCGTGACGACGGTCTCCGACCGAACGACCCTGCAAGCGACGGCCGGAGACCTGCCAGCCACGGATTCTCGATCGGGGGCCCGGGCGAGCGCCCTGCCCCCGATGGGCTTTCGTGGGCCCGAGGCCGAGCTGCACGCTCAGGCGGCCGCGGGCGTCGAGCGGGGACCGCTTCCGGCGCACGCCGAAGGCCCCGTCGACGTCAGCATCAGCGTCGTCACCTACAACACCGCGGCGCGTCTGCTGCAGTGTCTCGAGTCCATCCAGGCGACGGCCGGCGATCTGCGCTACGAGGTCTTCGTCGTCGACAACGCGTCGAGCGACGACACCGACATCCAGATCTACCGCAGCTTCCCGAACGTTCGGCTCATCCTGAACGAACGGAACGTGGGATTCGCCCGCGCCAACAACCAGGCGATCCTGCTCTCGCGCGGTCGCTACGTGTTCGTGACCAATCCGGACATCGTCGTTCGCCCCGATGCGCTGCAGCGCATGATCGAGTACCTCGACACGCATTCCGACGTCGGGGTCGCCGCGTGCCGCCTGGAATATCCCGACGGCTCCCTCCAGCTCTCCTGCCGGTCGTTCCCCACCGTCGCCTCGTTCCTGCTGCGCGGGTTGCCGCTGCCCGAGCGCTGGAAGTCGGAGAGCCGCGTGATGCGCCGCTACCTGATGTCCGACTGGGACCACCGGACGCGCCGCGAGGTCGACTGGTGCTTGGGAAGCTGCCTCCTGGTGCGTCGCGAGACGATCGAGGCGGTGGGCGGCATGGACAGTCGCTTCTTCCTCTATTACGAGGACATCGACTGGTGCTACCGCATTCGTCGCGCGGGCTGGAAGATCGCCTACCTGCCGGAAGTGAGCATGATCCACTTCTACCGGCGGGCGAGCGCGAGCCGCGTGCCGAATCGCCTGACCTTCCACCACTTCTTGAGCGCCTTCATGTTCTTCGCGAAGTTCCTGCCCGAGCGCGGCTTGCGCACGTTCTGGTGAGCGTTCGATGTTGCCGCGCAGCCTCGCCAACGTGACCCCGGCACGGGACCTCGACGTGCTGATGGATCTCACGCCGCGCTGCAACATCTACTGCACGATGTGCCTGCTGCCGCTGGAGGAGGAGCACTCGAAGGGCGCCGAGATGCCGGAGCCCGTCTTCCAGCGGATCGCGGACGAGGTCTTCCCGCGCGCCAAGAGCGTCTCGCTCTCGTGCGGCGCCGAGCCGTTCATGTCGAAGCGCTTCCTGCCGGCGCTCGAGATGGCGGCCGCGCGCGGCGTGCCGCACATCAAGTTCGTCACCAACGGCCTGCTCATGACGGACGAGGCGATCCAGACCATCGTCGACCTGGGGATCAACCGGGTGATGGTTTCGCTCGACGGCGCCACCGCCGCCACCTACGAGTCGATCCGCGTGGGTGGCAAGTTCGACCGCTTGGTGGATCGATTGCTCGCGCTCAGGCGCATCAAGGAAGAGCGGCGATCGATCACCCCCGTGCTCAAGTTCTCGTGGGTGCTGATGCGCTCGAACCTGCACGAGGTGCTCGACCTGGTCGAGCTCGCCCGGTACGTGGGCGCCGAGGAGATCTACCTTCGGCATCTCGTGCCCTTCGCGGAGCTCGACGTCTCGCGCGAGCTGCTCTTCGACACCCCCCACGAGGTGAACGAGGTGCTCGACGAGGCGTGGAGGCGCACCCGACGCTACGGCATCCGCATGACGACCTTGCCGAAGCTTCCGCCCGGGCTTCCCACGCCCTTCCAGTCGCTCACGCTCGTCTACGAGCACGCCCGCGAGATCGCCCGCGACGAGGGCATGGGCGGCGTCCTCGCCACCGTGCTGCGCAAGTGGCGGCTGCGCGCCAAGGCCTGCGACCAACCGTGGTTCTCGGTCTACATCCGTCCCGATGGCGCGGTGAACCCCTGCGGTGCGTGGTTCAAGGAAGCGCCGCTCGGCGAGCTCGCCAGCCAGCACCTCGACGAGATCTACGCCGGTGACGACGCCCGCCGCCTGCGAGCCGAGCTCACGGGACTGGCGCCGCTGCGCTCCGCGTGCGCGCAATGCCCGAACGTGGTGTCGGGTCGAGTGAGCGCGCACGCATTCGAGCCGCGTTCGGCCTGGGCCTCGGGGCGGCCGAGCGAGTGGAAGCCGCGCCGGCCCAAGATCCTGGAGCGGGCCCGGCGCGACACGCGATCCTCGAGCGCGGTGTGAGCGTCGAGGTCGCACGGGCGCCCGCCAACGCGTCGGAACCCGACCTCAGCATCTGCATCGTCTCCTACCGCTGCCGCGACTCGCTGCTCGCGTGTCTCGCGGCCTACGGCGCGGGACGGAGCGAGCTGCGCGCGGAGACGCTCGTCGTCGACAACGGCTCCGGCGACGGCACCGTGGAAGCCGTGCGCGCGCGCTTCCCCGACGTCGACGTCACGGCCTTCGACACCAACCGGGGTTTCGCGTTCGCCGCGAATCGCGCCCTGGCCCGCGCTCGCGGCCGATTCGTGCTGCTGCTCAACCCGGACGTCCGTGTCAGCGCCGAGACCCTCGCCGCAGCCGCTGCGGCGCTCGACGAGCACCCGGCGTGGGGGGTGCTCGGCATCCGGCTGCGCTACCCGGACGGCCAGGTGCAGGGAACGTGCGGGCACTTTCCCGACACCTTCGCCGTGCTCGCGCGAAGCCTCGGCATCCAGAACCTGCTGCTTCGCTGCACGGCCTTCGCCGCGCGCGAGAACCTCGCCTACTTCTGCTTTCCGAGCGACGTCCACGAGGTGGACGGCATGCTGGGCGCGTTCCTGCTCGTCCGCCGCGAGGTCCTGGCGCGCGTCGGGCTCCTCGACGAAGGGTACTTCCTCTACGGCGAGGACATCGACTGGTGCCGACGCGCGCGCGGCCTGGGAGTCCGCATCGTGCACCATCCCGGCCTCGAGGCCGTGCACGCCCAGGGTACGAGCGCCGCGCGGGTGCCGCTGCGATCGCTCCGTCACTTCCACGCGTCGGCCGTCCGCTACCACCGCCTCCACGAGCGCTCCACGCTGCCGCGCTGGGTGCGCCCCATCGCGCGCGCCTCGCTCTCGGTGCGCTATGCGCTGGCGCTCGTGAAGCACGCGCTCGGCTGGCGGCCCGCGCATCGCGTCTACCTCGAGCTGCGTCCCGCGCGGGCAGCGGGCCACCATCGTGCGATTTCGGGCGATTCGCGCTGAAGGGTTATAATTTTTCGCGATCGCCTTCCACGCATCGAGCGGCCGTGACGAACATCCTCTTCATCAAGCCGTCGGGGCTCGACAAGACCACCCCCGAGACCTTGCATCCGCTCGGGCTGATGTCGCTCGCCGCGTACTTGCGGCACGTGGGGCGCCGCGACGAGCTGCAGATCCTCGACACCCGCATCCACCTCGACGACACCGTCGAGCGCAATCTGGATCGCGCCGTGTTCGTGCCCGACATCGTCGGGTTGAGCGCGCTCACCATCGAAGCACGCTCGATGTCCACGTACGCGCGGGCGGCCCGTGCGCGCTGGCCACACGCGACGATCGTGTGCGGCGGCCCGCACGCATCGAGCTACCCCCACGAGCTGGTGCGCGAGACGGACGTGGACGTGGCCGTCCAGGGTGAAGGCGAGATCACGTTCGCGGATCTGGTCCAGAGCCTCGAGCTCGGCCGGCCGCTCGACGACGTCAAGGGGATCACGTTCCTGCGCGACGGTGTCTCGATCGAGACGCCGCCACGCGACTTCATCCAGGACCTCGATGCCCTGCCGTGGCCCGCCTGGGACCTCGTCGACATCGAGGCCTATGCCTCGATGCGCTGCATGTCGACGCTGCCGATGCGCCGCTACATGACGATCTTCACCTCCAGAGCGTGCCCGTACCGCTGCAATTACTGCCACGACGTCTTCGGCAAGGTCTTTCGGGCGCGCTCGCCCGAGAACGTCGTCGCCGAGATCGAGGAGATCGGCCGACGCTACGGCATCACCGAGTTCGAGTGCGTCGACGACATCTTCAACATCGACAACCGGCGCGCCGAACGCATCTGCGACGAAATCATCGCGCGTGGGCTCGAGATCGGAATCACGTTTCCCAACGGGCTGCGCGCCGACCGCTTGCCGCGGCCGCTCCTCGAGAAGCTACGCCGCGCCGGCACCCGCTCGATCAGCTTCGCCGTCGAGACCGCATCCGAACGGCTGCAGCGCGCCACCCAGAAGAAGATGAACCTCGAGCGGCTGGCGCAGGCGGTACGCGACGCCAACGATCTCGGCATCCTCTGCACCGGCTTCTTCATGCTCGGCTTTCCTGGCGAGACCCGCGAGGAGCTCGATCGCACCGTCGACTTCGCCCTCTCCATACCGCTGCACACGGCGCATTTCTTCATCGTCACCCCGTTCCAGGGGACCGCTCTCGCCGCCGAGTATCCCGAGACCGTGCGACGGCACGCAGCGAGCCTCGACGGTTACAACTACGTGCGCGGCAACACGAACCTGAGCGCCGTCTCGGATCGCGAGCTCTTCCGCACCCAGCGCCTCGCCTGGCTGCGCTTCTACCTGCGCCCTTCGCGGATCCTCCAGATCTTGCGTCATTACCCGCAGAAGCGCGACCTGATGGCGAAGGCGGCGCGGCTGCTCACCTACAAGATCATCCGCAATCGGCGCGACGACCGCCTGCCGGCCCTCGCTCCCACCTGAAGCGGGCGATCCTCGCACCGCCGCACGACGGCTGTGCGCGCGCGTGATTCGTGCTAGCTCCTGGGGCCTCGACCACATCGGGAGACCTGCACCACGTGAACGGGAACGCGCGCGCCATCGGCTTGATCGCCGGCCAGGACATCGTGCTCCTCGGCGGTGGCGACTGGGACCTCTGCCCGCGCGAGCCGGACCTGCTCACCGTCCTCGCTCCCCACGGCAACCGCGTGCTCTTCCTGGAGTCGGCCGGCATGCGGCGGCCCGACTTCCACGTCCAGGACCTGCGCCGCATCGTGGCGCGGCTGGGACGCGCCCGCGAGGGCATGAAGGATCGCGGCCCCGGCATCCACGTGATCTCGCCACTCACCATCCCCCTGCCCGATCTCGCGCTGGCGCGCGCGGTGAACGTGTGGATTCAACGATGGGCGCTGCACCGCGCGATGCGTCGCCTGGCGTTTCGCGACCCCATCCTGTGGGTCACGAGCCCACTGTTCGAGCCATTGATCGAGCGCATTCCCGCGAAGCTCGTGATCTACGATTGCTTCGACGAGTGGACCGCGTTCCCGGGCGTGGACGCGGCGCTCTTTGGCCGGCTCGAGGCGCGCGCCATTCGCCGCTCGGATCTGGTGCTCGCCGCGAGTCAGCAGCTGGTGGAAGCGAAACGGGGCCTGCGCCCCGACGTCCGCCTGCTGCGCAACGGCGTTCACGTCGAGCGCTTCCAGGGCAGCGAGCCGCCCGAGCCGGCGGATCTCGCCGGCATCCCTCGTCCTCGGATCGGCTACGTGGGAAACATCTACGGCCGCCTGGATCTCGCGGGCCTGGAAGCGCTGGCCCGCGCGCGCCCCGATTGGAGCTTGGTCTTGGTCGGACTCGTCCGCACGCCGATCGATTCGCTGGCAGCCCTTCCCAACGTCCACGTCCTCGGGCACCGGCCCAAGGCGCTGGTGAGCGACTACTTGCGGCACCTCGATGTCGGCGTGGTCGCTCACGTGCCGAGCGCCCTCGCCGATCGGCAGGACCCGACGAAGATCTACGAATACCTCGCCGCGGGCTTGCCCGTCGTGACCACGGATCTGCCGGCGATCGAGCCATTCGGGCCTTGGGTGCGACGCGTGCCGTTCGGAGGTGACTGGGCGGCGGCGATCGCCGCGGAGCTCGCCGCCGACGCTCCCGACGCGCGCCGCGCGCGGCGTGAGGAGGCGAGCCGCCATTCGTGGGAGGCCCGTGCTCGCGACCTCTCGGGCTGGATCGAGGAGGCGCTCGCAGCCAAGCGTCGAGCGCCACACGCATGACGCGGCGCGACCCGACACCGTGGCTGCTCGGCGCGTTGGCGATCGCCACGCGTGTGCCGTTCGTTCCAGCGAGCCTCTACGACTTCGACGCGGCCGCCTTCGCCGAGGCCATCGCCTCGTTCGAGCCGCTGCGGTTCCATCCGCATCCGCCTGGCTACACGTTCTACGTGCTCGCGGCGAAGGCGTTCCACGCCTTGGGCCTCGACCCGCCGGCCGCGCTCGCGGCGGTCTCGATCCTGGCGAGCGCGGCGACCGTCGTCGCGCTCTACCTCTTCGGCCGCGCGCTCGCCGATCGCCGCGCGGGGACCGTCGCCGCTTCGCTCTATCTCGCCTCGCCGCTGGCCTGGACGTACGGCGCCGTCCAGGGCACCTACGGCGTCGGCGCCGCGTGCGCGACGGCGATCGCCTTCGGGGCGTGGCGGCGGCTCGAGGGGACCGGACCGAGCGCGGCGACGTTGGCGCTCGCTG
This sequence comes from bacterium, assembly GCA_046331705.1. GTDB lineage: Bacteria > JADJOY01 > JADJOY01 > JADJOY01 > JADJOY01 > JADJOY01. The sequence continues at coordinate 152,920 of JAXLQJ010000007.1, forward strand.
CGGGACTCGCCGCCGGCTTTCGCCCCGATACCGCGATCGTGCTGGCGCCGCTGCTGCTGGTGGCCGTCGTGCTCTCGCCCCAAGCGCGGGGCACGCGCGAGCGCCTCCGCGCGCTGGCGCAGGCCGTCGTCGCCGGCACGCTGGGCCTGGCGCTCTGGATCGCGCCCGCCGCGTCGGCGTCCGGAAGCTGGTCGGGTTACCGCACGGCGGTGGCGCGACAGTGGCAGGTGGTCGCGTTCTCGAACGCCCAGGATCAGTTCACCGCCGCGCTCTTTCGCGTCGTGAACCTCGTGAAGCTGGTGGTCTACGGCGGCTTCGCGCTGGGTCCGGTGGCGGCGCTGCTCTTCCTGGTGTGCGCGCGTCGCAGCTGGGGATCGCTCGCGGTCTCGCCCGCAGCGAAGACCACGCTCTACGTGTGGCTGGGCGGCTACCTGGCGCTCGCCGGCGGCGTCGCCTTCGGCCAGCCCGGCATGCTCCTCACGGCCCTTCCCGCCGCCTGTCTCGTCATCGGGGTCGGCCTCACCCGAGCCGCCCCCATCGACGCGGGCGCGGCGGGCTTGCGCTGGGCGATCGCCGGGATTGTGCTGTCCGCCGTGACCTTCCTGACCGCGCCCGGTGTCGGGCCTCGAGCCTTCTTCGATGCGAGCGCATCCCTGCCCGCCAAGGTCTCGACGGAGCTCGAGCTTTTCACCGCTCCGGGCATCCGGCTCGTGGACGAGCAACTCGGCGGCGCGATCGCCCGAATCCGCGAACGTTACGCGCCCGACGAGAGCGTGATCCTCACCAACGTCGCGAGCTTCACGCGCGCCGCGTGGGCGCTGCCCGAGTATCGGGTGGCGTGCTACTTCGCGTTCGCGGGCTTCGAGTCGCGACTTCCGTCCCGGGACATCGGCGAGCCGCGCGGGACCTGGGCGCTTCCGGGCGGGACGCGCTGGCTGCTCGTGCTCGACGCGGATCGGCACGCGCTCGCCGTCCACGATCAGATCGCCGAGCGGTTCGCGACGGGACACGAGGAAGGCGCAGCGCCGGACGCCGACCGCGCGAGCGTGCTCACGGCGATTCCCGTCGCAGACGTGTCGGAGCTGCGCTTCCGAGCGGGACGAATCGAATTGGTAGGTCGCGACGGATCCACCGCGGGGTGGGGCCGATGAGCGTGCGTCGCGCCGCGTGGCGCCGCGCGCTGGCGAGCGTCGGGTGCATCGCCGCCCTCGCCGCCCTCGCGAGCTGCTCCACCCACGCAACGCCGCCCGACGCCAACGACGAGCTGGCGCGCGCGATGCGAGCGCTCTGGAACTTCTCCGATCCCGTCGCGAGCGAACGCGCGTTCCGCGAACGCGCCGCCAGCGCCGTCGATCCCGACAAGGCCGAGCTCGAGACGCAGGCGCTGCGAGCGCTCGCGCTTCAAGGAAAGACGCGGGAGGCGCTCTTGGCCCTGGATGCCCTCGAGCCGCGCACCCGCGCGCTGCCCGCACGGGTGGGAGTGCGCGTCACGCTGGAGCGCGGGCGCTGTCTCAACTCGAGTGGCGACCCCGCCGGCGCGCGGCCGCTCTTCGTCGCAGCGTGGGAGCGCGCCCGGGCCGCGGGGCTCGACGATCTCGCCGTCGATGCCGCGCACATGGTCGCCATCACCGAGATCGGGACGGCCGCCGTCGAATGGAACCTGCGCGCGCTGGCACTCGCCGATTCCTCGCCGAGCGATCAAGCGCGGCGGTGGCGGACCGCTCTCTTCAACAATCTTGCCTGGGCCCATCACGACCTCGGCGAATACGATCGGGCGCTCACGTACTTCGAGAAAGCGCGGGACGAGTCCCGCTCGGGCAGTGACCTGGAGACGCAGCGCATCGCCGTGTGGTCGGTCGCCCGCGCGCTGCGCTCGCTTCACCGCCACGACGAAGCGCTCGCGATCCAGGAGCGGCTCGAAGCCGAGCTCGCGGCGGCGGATCAGGTCGACGGTTACGTGCTCGAGGAGATCGCCGAGAATCTCGAGGCGCTGGGCCGCTACCGCGAGGCGGCCCCCTACTTTCGCCGCGCCCACGTCGAGCTGACGAAGGACGAGACCCTCGCTCGAACCGAGCCCGACCGCCTCGAGAGGCTGCAGCGCCTGGGCGGTGAACCGGAGGCCAGACCGTGACGAAGCCTCGCTCCCGCCTCCGCTCGACCGCCTCCGGCCACGCCAGCCTGGAGCCGCGGGTCTCGGTGGTCGTGCCCATCCTCGACGAGCGGGCGACGCTCGCACGCCTCGTCACGGCGATCCGAGATGCCCTCGTGACCCGCGGCGCCTTCGAGATCGTGCTCGTCGACGACGGCTCGACGGACGGTAGCCGCGAGGAGATCGCGGCGCTGGCCGCCGCCGACGAGCGCGTCGTGGGCGTGCTGCTGCGCGGCAACTTCGGTCAGCACGCGGCGCTCGCCGCCGGCCTCGAGGCGGCTCGCGGTCGCGCCGTGGCGATTCTCGACGCGGATCTGCAAAACGATCCGCGGGACCTGCCGGCGCTGCTCGACGAGCTCGAGCGCGGACACGATCTCGTGAGCGGCCGCCGCACCGAGCGCGCCGACTCGTTGGGCCGTCGGCTCGCGAGCGGCATCGTCCGCCATCTGGTTCAGCGCGCCACGGGTGTGCGCCTCGAGGACCCCAACTCGGGCATCAAGGCGCTCTCGCGCGAGCTCGTCGATGCCGTGAACGCGGAGGGGGATCGCCGCCGGTATCTGGCGGCGCTCTTCCTCACGCTGTCGCGGAACCCGATCGAGGTTCCGGTGCGCCACCATCCACGAGCGCGCGGCGAATCGCGCTACGGGCTCGTCCGAATCACGGGGTTGCTCTTCGACTTCGCGATCGCCTTCCTGCGGCCGTTCCGGTGGGTGAGCGGCACGGGCCTCGGGCTCTTCACCCTGGGTGCCGTCGGCAGCGTGGGCTACGCGGCCGCGCGTTTCACCGTGCTGGACCACGGCATGCCACGGCTCATCTTGTTCCTGATCCTCTGCCTGTCCGGCGGACTGCAGCTCTTGATCCTGGGCTTCGTGGGCGAGTTCGTGGTGCGGACGTATCACCTCGTTCAGGGGCGGCCGCTCTATCGCGTCGACCGTGTCGTGCGCACCTCGTCGTCGGCCTCGCCGGCCGCGGCTCATGCGCCAGGATCCTGAGCGCTCGATTCGGCGCGCCGGTCGCGGGTTGCGGCGCCGCCCAGCTCGCGTGTGTCGAGCGCGATCGTGACCGGCCCGTCGTTCACGATCTCGACCTCCATGTCGGCGCCGAAGACCCCCGTCAGCACCTCGATGCCGCGCGCGCGCAACCCGGCGACCAGCGCCGCGAAGCGCGGACGCGCGACCTCCGGGCGCGCCGCGTCCCCGAACGAGGGGCGATTGCCCTTCCGGCAATCGGCGTGCAGCGTGAACTGACTGACGGCGAGGATCGAGCCGGCGACGTCGCGAACCGACCGGTTCATCTTGCCGGCGTCGTCCTCGAAGATCCTGAGCTCGGCGATCTTGGCGGCGAGGCGCTCGGGATCACCGTCCGCGTCGTCTCGCCCCACGCCGACGAGCACGACCAATCCACGGCCCACCGCGACCCGACCGGGATGAGCCGCGAGATCGTCGGAGGAAGCGGCGCCCGGCCCGCGCACCACGAGCGCCGCCCGCGACACGCGTTGAATCAACGCTCGCATCGTCGCCGCCCCGAGTGATAGACCGATCGCCCGCAGCGGCCCACCCGAAGCTGGCTCCACCCGCCCCCATGCACCATCCGCACGGAACCCCGCATCTCGACGCGCGCACCGAGCTGTGCGCGCTCATCGGCAATCCGGTGCATCACTCGCTCTCTCCCGCGATCCACAACGCCGCGTTCGCGGCCGCGGGGCTCAATCTCGCGTACCTGGCCTTTCGCGTCGAGGACGTCGGCAACGCCCTCCGCGGTGCCCGGGCACTCGGGCTGCGGGGTTTGAGCGTCACGATCCCCCACAAGGTGGCGGTGATCGAGCACCTCGACGAGCTCGATCCCATCGCCGCCCGGATCGGCTCGGTCAACACGATCGTGAACCGCGCGGGGCGCTTGATCGGGTACACCACCGACGGCGTCGGCGCGCTCGCCGCCCTGCGCGAGGCGAGCGCGGACCCCCGGGATCGCGACGTGGTGATCCTCGGCGCCGGCGGCTCGGCGCGAGCCATCGCCATGACCCTGGCGCTCGAATCGCCGCCGCGGCGGCTCGCCATCGCGGCGCGCGATGCACGGAAAGCCGAGCGCTTGGCTGGCGACGTCGCGAGCGCTGCCCGCGGCGTCGCCGCGTCGGGGCTCGCCCTCGACCATCCCGACGTGGCCGCGCGCGTCCGCGGCGCGCAGATCCTCATCCACACCACCTCCGTGGGAATGGCGCCGCACACGACCGGCTGCGTCGTGCCGAGCGAATGGCTCGCGCCCACTCACACCGTCTTCGACATCGTCTACACGCCGCGCGAGACGGAGCTGCTTCGGCGCGCGACGCGCGCGGGCGCGCGCCCGGTGCTCGGCCTCGAGATGTTCGTGCGGCAAGCCGCCGCTCAGTTCGAGCTCTGGACCGGCCTCGGCGCGCCGCTCGACGTGCTGCGGCGCGCGGCCGAAGCGGGGCTGGCCGCGTGAACGTCGTGCTGATCGGCTACCGGGGCACCGGCAAGTCCACGGTCGCGAAGCTCTTGGCCGAGCGGTTGGGACTCGAGGCGGTCTCCACCGACCGGCTGATCGAGGAGCGGATCGGCACGTCGATCGCCGCGTTCGTGGCCGGCCACGGCTGGCCCGAGTTCCGCGCCGTCGAAGCCAAGGTGGTGCGCGAGGTCGCGGCCCGCGACCACCTCGTGATCGACACCGGCGGCGGCGCGGTGCTCGATCCCGCGAGCGCCAGCGCGCTGCGTCGCAACGCACGCGTGTTCTGGCTCACCGCGAGCCCGGCGACGATCGTCACGCGAATCGGCGGCGACGCGGCGCGCCCTCCGTTGGCACCCGGACTGACGCTCGAGGACGAGATCGTCCGCGTCCTCGGCGAGCGCGAACCGATCTATCGCGCGCTGGCCGACCACGTGCTCCAGAGCGAGACCTTGTCGCCCGCCGAGGTCGCCGATCGGATCGTGGCGCAGCTCGGACAGGCCCATACATGACTTGTGAAGTCATGTATAAGCCATCGACGGACGCCCGCACGACTTACCACTAACCAGCGGTAGTCATTGGACTTACGATCCAGGACTCGAGCGGCCCTGCAGCGTGCGTGAACGTTTTGAATCAATCATGATTGAATCGATCAGCATTTGACCCCACGCGTCATCGCGGCTACTCTCCCACCCGCGACGCCGCGCACTGCGACGCGCACCGAGAGCCCGTCATGAATCCATCCCACCAACACTGGAAGACGCGTCTCGCGAGCCAGATCGCAGCGCCGCTCGCCGAAGAGATCGACATCTACGAGACCCAGATCGAAGCGCGCAAGCACGGCCGCATCGACGAGAAGGTCTTCGCCGAGACACGGCTGCGGCGAGGCGCCTACGGCCAGCGCTACGACAACGGTCTGCGCCACGACGGCGTGGCGCAGCAGCAGATCACGTATCCCAGCGCCGAGCTGACCAAGGGCCCCAGCACGGTGTGGGACGCACCCGGGATGCAGCGCATCAAGATCCCGTTCGGCGGGCTCACCGCCCATCAGCTCGAGGTCCTGGCCGACCTCGCCGAGGAGTACGGCGACGGCATCGCGCACGTCACGACTCGTCAGGACGTGCAGATCCACTTCGTCCACATCGAGGACACCCCGAGCCTCATGCGGCGCCTGGCGGCGGTCGGCATCACCACCCGGGAAGCGTGCGGCAACACGGTTCGAAACGTGACGGCCTGCCCCATCGCCGGCGTGTGCCGCGACGAGGTCTTCGACGTGACGCCGTACGCCAAGGCCTGCGCGCACTTCCTGCTCGGCCATCCCGACACCCAGGACTTCGGCCGCAAGTTCAAGGTGAGCTTCTCGGGATGCGCCGAGCACGCCTGCGCGCTGGCGCACATGCACGATCTCGGCGCCGTCGCCGTCACGCGGGTCGAGGGTGGACGCGAGCGACGCGGCTTCGCCGTCTACGTCGGCGGCGGCCTGGGCGCCGTGCCGCACCAGGCGAAGCTGCTCGACGCGTTCGTGCCCGAGGACGAGCTCTTGCCCCTCGCGCAGGCCGTCGCGCGCGTGTTCGCCCGCCTCGGCGAGAAGAAGAATCGGCAACGCGCGCGGCTCAAGTTCGTGGTCGCCAAGCTCGGCGTCGACGAGTTCCGCCGAGTGGTCGCCGAGGAACGGGCGCGACTCGTGCCCGAGCCCGCCTGGACCGATTTCCTCGGCGCCGTCGCCGAGCCCTACGAGGCGCCGCTCGCGCCCGCGAGCACACTCGCGGCGGAGGCTCCCACGCCCGCCGGCTTCGACGCCTGGCGCGCGACCAACGTCTATGCGCAACGCCAGCCGGGCTATGCGACCGTGTCGGTCACGTTGCCGCTCGGCGACATCACCGCGAATCAGCTACGCGGGCTCGCCGATCTCGCCCGTCGCCACGTCGCCGACACGATCCGCACCACGGTCGAGCAGAACATCGTGCTGCGCTGGGTCGCCGAGGGCGACCTGCCGCAGCTCCATTCCGGGTTGGTGGCCCTCGGCTTGGGGGCGCCTGGCGCGCAGAGCATCGTCGATGTGGTCGCCTGCCCAGGGACGGATACGTGCAAGCTCGGCATCGCATCGTCGCGCGGGCTTGCCGGCGAGCTGCGTACCCGTCTGGCGGCCAAGTCCGTGGAGCTCGACAGCGCGATCCAGGACCTGCGCATCAAGGTGAGCGGCTGCTTCAACGCGTGCGGCCAGCACCACGTGGCCGACATCGGCTTCTACGGAGTGAGCCGCAAGGTGGGCAGCCATACGGTGCCCCACTTCCAGGTGGTCCTCGGCGGAGGCGGGCACCGCAACGCCGAGAGCAACGGCCTCGCCATGGCGGCGATCCCGTCGAAGCGCATTCCCGAGGTCGTGGACCGGCTGGCGGATGCCTACCTGCGCGGTCGCCTCGACGGCGAGCCCTTCCCGGCCTTCGTGACGCGCACCGGCAAGGCCCGGATCAAGAGTCTGCTCGACGATCTCGCGCGCGTTCCCAGCCACGCCGAGAACGCGTCGTTCTATTCCGACTGGGGAGATCCGCGCGAGTTCACCCTCGGCGACATGGGTGTCGGGGAATGCGCTGGCGAGGTCGTATCGGCCGTCGAGTTCGGGCTGGCCGCCAGCGAGCGGCAGGCCTTCGAGGCTCAGATCGAGCTCGAAGCCGGCCACGACACGGCGGCGGCGAGCAAGGCGTTTCGTGCCATGCTCGAGGCGGCCAAGGCGCTCATCCAGGCTCAGACGGCGGACGTCCGACAGGACCCCGCGGACATCGTCGCCGAGTTCCGCAAGCGCTATTACGAGACCCAGCTCTTCTTCGATCCCTACGCGGGGGGCAAGTTCGCCCACTACCTCTTTCGCGCGGAAGAAGAGGGCACGGACGGCGTCGATCGCGACGAGGCCCACCGCCGCGTGGAGGAGGCCTATCTCTTCATCGAGGCGGCGCACGCGTGCTACGGACGCCTGAGCACCACCACCCCAGCCCCACTGCCCACGTGAGCGAGCCGCGAAGCCCCATGGACCTGCAGAAGATCGGCGTCAAGCTCTACCTCGAGGGCGGCAGCCACGGGCCGCTCGCCGACTACACACTCGTCTTCCACCGTTGGATCCAGAACAAGAGCCTGGGCGGGACGCTGCTCGACGTGGTGGATTATCGGCACGTCCACCAGGGGCCGGGCGTGATGCTGGTGGCGTTCGAGTTCCACCTCGCGATCGACGAGGAAAACGGCGAGCGCGGGCTGACGATCGACTGGAAGCAGCCGCTCGCGGGCGCGCCCATCGAGCGCGTGAGCCAGGTGCTGGCGACCGCCCTCGGCGCCTGCGCCACGCTCGAGCGGGAGGAGCTGCCGGGCGGACGTGCGCGCTTCGCCGGCGAGCGCCTGACCATCCGCGTCGGCGATCGTGCGCTCTGCCCGAACGATCCGCCGAGCCGGAATGCCTTTCGCGCCGAGCTCGATCCGCTCCTCGCCCGGCTCTACCCCGGGCTCGCGCTCACCGTCGACGGCGAACCCGATCCGCGCCGCAGGCTCACCGCGCACGTGCGCGCACCCGAGCCGGTGAGCGTCGCCGAGCTGGCGCGGCGACTCGGCGCACCCGTCTGAATTCCCTCGCGCCCACGGTGCTCGCGCAGCTTTTGCACGCGCCCCACACGGCGGGCTACCTTCACGCGCCACGCGCGCCGGGGACGAGAGCACCGAGCGCGCTCACCCACTCACGCCACCAGTCGCAACCGAGGAGAGCCTCACGATGCGAACCGTCGTCCAAGGAGCGTTGATCGCCACCGCCGTCGCCAGTCTCTTCGCCAGCGGCACCGCGCTCGCCGCCGGCGAGCCGGCCGCCAGCGCCAAGGTGAAGTGCTTGGGGATCAACGCCTGCAAGGGACAGAGCCTGTGCAGCGCCCCCGGGCTCTCGCATTCCTGCGCCGGCCACAACGAGTGCAAGGGCAAGGGCTGGATCTACGCGGCCAGCGCCGACGAATGCACGGGCAAGGGTGGACGCCTGGTGGGAACCGCCGGCGCGAAGTGAGCGCGCACCGTCGTTCGCTCGGCATCCGAGCGAACGACTCCTCACCCGGAGGGTGAAATGGATCCGGTTCTCGAGAATCTGCCGACCATCGTCGGCCGCGCGCTGCGGGTGCTGCACCGCACGGGTTTCGCCCGCACCTTCACCCTCGCGGGCGCCGCGGAAGCGGCGCGCTTGCTGGCGGCCGGCGAGAAGCTCGGCCCGTCGACGCTGCACACGCTGCACGCGATCAACTTCCCCGATCAGACGGCGCTGGTGCAGGGAAGCGAGCGGGTCAGCTACGGCGAGCTCGAGCGCCGCATCAATCGCGCGGCGCACGCGTTCCTGGCCATGGGTGTGCGGCCCGGCGATCGCGTCGCGCTCATGATGAAGAACGGGATCCCGTTCATCGAGGCCACCTACGGCCTCTTCCGCATCCGCGCGTCGGCCGTCAACGTGAGCTACCACCTCAAGCCGCGTGAGCTTTCGTACATCCTCGATCATTCGGGCAGTCGCGCACTGATCTTCGGCGCGGAGCAGGCGCCGGTGGCGCTCGAGGTTCGCGGAACGGTGAAGACGCCGGCCGAGAACTTCGTGCCCACGTCGGCCGTCGATGCCACGCTCGCCACCTGGGAGACGCGTCTCGCGGCGCAGCCGACGAGCCGCCCCGCACGCGTGACGCGGGACGCCAGCTCGATGAACTTCGTCTACACGTCGGGGACGACGGGCGCGCCCAAGGGCGCGGTCCGCGACATGACGAAGACTGGAATGACGATCATCAACAGGATTCTCGAAGGCTTGCCGTTCCGCCATGCGGACCGGCACCTGGTCGTCGCGCCGCTCTACCACAGCGGCGCGCAGGCATTCCTCCACCTCATGTCCGGGCTGGGCGCCGAGATCCACCTCTTGGAAGCGTTCGACGCCGAGCTCGCGCTCAAGACGCTCTGCGACTCGCGCATCCACCACGCGTTCCTCGTCCCGACGATGGCGCAGCGCATTCTCAACCTGCCCACCGAGGTCCTGGAACGCCATCGGCCCCGCGATCTCACGGGGCTGGTCTTCGGCGCCGCCCCATTTCCGGCCGAGCTGCGCAAGCGGGTCATGGCGTACTTCGGCGACGTCGCCTACGACTTCTACGGCTCGACCGAGACCGGCTGGGTGACGCTCGCCAATCCCCAGGACATCCGCCGCCATCCGGACTCGGTGGGCAAGGCGATCGCGGGCAACGACGTCAAGATCCTGGACGAGGCCCGCAACGAGCTGCCGCGCGAGATGGTGGGCGAGCTCTTCGTGCGCAACGCCATGACCATCGAGCACTACCACGACGATCCCGATGCCACCGCGCGCAGCCAGCACGGCGGATTCTTCAGCGTCGGCGACCTCGCGCGCATCGATCCCGAGGGGTACATCTTCCTCGCCGGTCGCAAGGTCGACATGGTGATCTCGGGTGGAGTGAACCTCTACCCGGCCGAGATCGAGGACGTGCTGCGGCAACACCCGGCCGTGGAGGATTGCGCGATCATCGGCGTCCCGGACGACGCCTGGGGCGAGGCGCTGGTGGCTTACGTGGTCCGGCGCGCGGGGCACGCCGTCACGCGCGACGAGCTCATCGACCACTGCGCGCGCGAGCTGGCGCGCTTCAAGAAGCCCAAGGACGTGCGCTTCATCGATCAGCTCCCCCGCAATCCCACCGGCAAGGTGCTCAAGCGGGAGCTTCGCGAGCGCTACGCCACCGAGCCCGCCGCCGAGGACGTCACCGCGGCCGCTCCGGCGACTCCCAAGAACCGCGCGCGCGCCGCGCAGCCGAAACCGACGCGCGGCACCTCGCGCCCCACGGCCGCCGCCAAGAGCCCCCGCGGCGCGCGCCGCGGGAGCGGCCCCCGCGGGCGCTAGCCCCGACGTTCGACTCGATCAGGTATCGACGCCGACGGCGTCAGCCACCGACGCGAAGCCATCCCGAGCGAGCAACGCGCGCAGCTCGGCCTTGACGTCGCGAGCGAAGCTCGGACCGCCGTACACGAATCCCGTGTACGCCTGCACGAGCGTCGCGCCGGCGCGGATCAAGCGATACGCGCTCTCGCCGTCGTGGACTCCCCCGACGCCGACGATCACCGCGCCATCGCCCGCTCGACGACGAATGGCCCGCACCACCTCGCGAGCGCGCGCCGCGAGCGGAAGCCCGGAGAGCCCGCCGGCTTCACGCGCGAGCCACGCCGGCGACACGAGCGCGTCCCGCCGCAGCGTCGTGTTCACGGCGACGAATCCCGCAACGCCCTTCGCCAAGGCCAGATCCACCACCTCGACGAGATCCGAGTCCGCGAGGTCGGGCGACAGCTTGAGCAGGACCGGGATCGGCGCGCCGCCGCGCGCGTCAGCGTGACGCCTGGACTCAGCGGCGATCGCGTCCAAGATCGATTCGAGGGCGCGGCCGACACCCAGATCGCGTAGCCCCGGCGTGTTCGGGCTCGACACGTTGATCGTGACCGCGTCCACGTGCCCGACGACGCTGCGCATCGATTCCGCATAGTCGCGCGCCGCGTCCTGCGGCGCGGTGTCCTTGTTCTTGCCGAGGCTCGCGAGCACCGGCAGGCGCACGGCGGGGAGCGCGGCGAGGCGGCGAGCCACCGCCTCGGCACCGGCGCTCGGGAACCCCATTCGATTCACCAGCGCGCGATCCGCGCTCAACCGGAAGATCCGGGGCCGCGGGTTGCCGGGCTGCGGTCGCGGCGTGATCGTTCCCACCTCGACGTGACCGAACCCCAACGCACCGAGCGCCTGGACCCAGCGCGCGTCCTTGTCGAAGCCACCCGCGACGCCGAGCACCGAGCCGAAGGAGATGCCGAGCGCGCGCACGCCGAGGCGGCCGTCCCCGCCCGCCACCCACCCCTCGACGACGGTGCGCGCACGACGAGAACGCTCCACCGCGTCGAGCAGCCTGCCCGCCGCCTCGTGGGCGCGCTCCGGATCGACGCGAAACGCCAGCGGCCGAAGCACGTCGGCCCACGGATCGAACCTCACCTCAGCTCCGCGCGCCGCCCTTGGCCACGATCCGAGGTGCCTCGGGCTTGAGCCCCTGCACGAAGAGATCGCGGACGCCTTGCTTGGCGCGCTCGACACTCGCCTCGTCCTGCGGCAGCGTCTTGAAGACGAACCCCGTCAGGATCGATTCGATGGCGCCGAAGTACGCGTACGACACCACCTTGGGATCGATCCCCGTCCGCACCTCGCCCCGGGCCTGCCCCACCCGCACCATGCTTTCCATGCCGGAGAGCGCCTTCTCCAGCAGTCGCAGGTTGCGCCCCTTGATGAACTTGCCGTTGCGCGTGATCTCCATGACCAGCGCCTCGATGAGCTCCGGATTGAGGCGATAGCTCTCGATCAAGAACGAGGTGACGGCCTCGACGTGCCGTTCGAAGCCGACCTCTTCGCGCTGGATGCTCTCCATCACCCCGACGAGCAGGTCCCACTTGCGCTGGAAGAGGTAGGTGACGATCTCTTCCTTGCTCTTGAAATAGTGATAGACGAGGCCATACGAGACGCCTGCCTCGCGGGCGATGTCCGCGATGCGCGTGCCGTGATAACCCTTGCGCGCGAACATCTTGGTCGCGGCATCCGAGATGGCGGTGCGCTTCTCCTCCGTGATCGCGGCGCTCACGAGCGTTCCATCTCCCGATGTCCGGGCCTTCATCGGCACGGTTGATTGACGAGTCAATCGAGAGTACGTACCGCACCTCGGCGGTGTCAAGGAAGCCGCAATCGCACGCGGCGGTTGCACGACGCGGGCCGAGAACGTAGTTTCTCGGACCACGCGAACTCAGGACCGGAGGGATCTTCGATGCGTCGAATCGTGCCCGTGCTCGCAGCGCTTCTCGTGTTCGGCGTCGCTTGCGACAAGCTGCAAAACCCCTTCTCGCGCACGCCCAAGGTCGACGCTCGGTTCCTCGACTATGGCCCCGAGCCGGCTGGCTATCAGGATGTCGTGCGCAGCAGCATCGAGGCCCAGGTCACGGCGCCCGAGGTTCTCAAGAGCGTCGAGATCGGCGAGGTCAAGAAGGCGTCGTACTTCCCGCCGGCGCTCAACACCGGTGCGGGCCAGCCCGTCGAGTACCTCGGGTGGAAGGTCGAGGCCAAGTACACCGTGGCCAGCCCCGCTGGCGGCATCTCGATCAATCGCCGCGTGTTCTTCTTCAACAACAACGAAGTCGTCGTCATCGAGAAAGCCACCAGCAACACGATCCGCTGACCGCGCCTCATCGGCACGGTGCGGCCCGAGCCCCGTGGCGAGCGGGGTCGGGGTGGATTACCCTCGCGCGACGATGGCCGTGTCGACACCCACGTCGCCACGATCTCCGAGGAACTGCGATGACCGAGCTTGCCAACCGAACCCAGCTCGAGGCAGCGCGTGCTGGCCTCGTGACGCCGGAGATGACGCGCGTCGCGCTGCGCGAGGCCACGCGCCCCGAGGTGATCCGCGAAGAGGTCGCGCGCGGACGGCTGGTGATCCCCGCGAACAAGCGCCATCTGGCGGGTAGCGCGGGCAATGCGCCCACCCTGGCCGACGTATCCCACGCGGAACCCGGCGGGACGTTTCACGGTCTTCCCTACCCCACCGCCGCGTGCGGTCATCCCGGCGCGGCGCCGTTCGATCGGCTGTGGGTGAACCAGACGGTGAGCCAGCGCGCCGCCGAGCTGGCCGACGACTCGTTCCTGAACGGGCAGCGCGCGCCGAAGCGGCTCGATCCGATGGGGATCGGGCGCGCGATCAGCACCAAGATCAACGCCAACATCGGCGCGAGCCCCGTCACCAGCTCCACCGCCGAGGAGGTCGAGAAGCTCCGCTGGGCGCAGCGCTACGGCGCCGACACCGTGATGGATCTCTCGACCGGCGGAAACCTCCGGGCATGCCGGCAGGCGATCATCGACCATGCGACGGTTCCCATCGGCACCGTGCCCATCTACAGCATGATTCAGGGCCGTTCCATCGAAGATCTCGCGTACGACGACATCCTGCGCGAGATCGAGGCGCAGGCGCGGCAGGGCGTCGACTACTTCACGATCCACGCGGGATTGCTGCGCGAGCATCTGGCGCTGGTCGCGCCCCGGGTGACGGGAATCGTGTCGCGCGGCGGTTCGCTGCTCGCGAAGTGGATGATCCACCACGGCCGCCAGAACCCGATGTACGAGCTCTTCGACGAGATCTCCGCGATCATGCGGGAATACGACGTCACCTACTCGCTCGGGGACGGCCTGCGACCCGGCTGTCTCGCCGACGCGAGCGATCCCGCCCAGCTCGCCGAGCTCCGCGTCCTCGGCGAGCTGGTGCAGCGTGCGCGCGAGGCTGGCGTGCAAGTGATGGTCGAGGGACCCGGCCACGTGCCCCTCAACGAGGTCGCCGCCAACATCGAGATGGAGCGGCGCGTCTGCGACGACGCGCCGTTTTACGTTCTCGGCCCGCTGGTGACGGACGCGTTCCCGGGCTACGACCACATCACCAGCGCCATCGGCGCCACCGAGGCGGCCCGCGCAGGCGCCGCCATGCTGTGCTACGTGACGCCGAAAGAGCACGTCGGTCTGCCAAAGCCCGAGGACGTGAAGGCGGGCTGTGTCGCGTACAAGATCGCCGCGCACGCAGGCGATCTGGCGCGCGGCCTTCCCGCCGCACGACGCTGGGACGACGACCTCAGCCGTGCGCGCGCCGCGCTCAACTGGCCCAAGCAATTCGAGCTCGCGTTCGACGGCGAGACCGCGCGCGCCTTCCACGACGAGGACCTGCCGGTCGACACGGATTTTTGCGCGATGTGCGGCCACGACTGGTGCAGCATGCGGATCTCGAAGGAGATCCAGGCCTTCGCGAGCGGCAAGGACGACGGCTTCCAGCCGGCGCGGCGGGCGGCGCGCTCACCCGCGACGCCGCGCACCGATCTCGCCCAGCTGGGCCGGCGTGGCGACAAGGCCGCGTGCCACTCGGACCACGTCCCGGATGCCGACGCCGCGCGCCTGCTGCAGCGCACGGTGAGCGATCGCACGCTGCGCGCGCCGACCGCGAGCTGAGCGGCGCCGCGGTCGATCGTCGCGCCGCGCGAACGCGGCGCGATCCCATCCACGCTACGAGCGGGTCGCTTGCGGCGCGGCGTTCGCCGCAGGCGGCGGCAGCGCGCGGCGCAGCGCCGCGGCGATGCGTCGCATCTCCCGGGGCCCGAGCGGCGGATGCACGGGGAGGTAGACCTTCCGCGCCATCAGGTCCTCGGCGTGGGGCGCCGCGGTCGCCAGATCGGGGTACGGCTTGAGGTTCGACAGGCACTCGACGTAGCCGGGGTAGAGATCGACACCCTGACGCAGGCACTCCGAGATCACCCGCTCGCGCTCGCCGCGCGGCACGCGCACCACGTAGTTGAGGAAGATGTCCCAATCGTCCGGCCCGAGGGGCGCGGGGGGCTCGATCGGCAGGTCGCGCGTGAGCTCCCGTAGGTAGCGCGCGTTCTCACGGCGCGCGCCGTTGTCGGCGGCGAGGCGATCGAGCTGCGGCAGCGCGACCGCCGCCTGGAAGTTCGCGAATGCCTCGAAGAGCTCGCGCGGACGGCCCGGGGGATGGCGCTCCTCGTCGTCGAGCTTCACCAAGAGCTTCTGCATCACGTCGAGCCGCAGACGATCGAGCCAATAGATCGGCCAGTACCCTCCGAACGAGAAGACCAGCGGGTGCGTCAAGAAGCTCGTCGCCATGGCGGTGACGAAGCGCTTGAGCAGCGTGGCGGTCGAGGGCGGCGTGGGCGCGAGCGCCGCGAGCGCCGACTCGAGCCGGCGTGCCAGATCGTCGTCGTCGCAGAGCACCGCGCCCCCGTCGAGGGCGTTCAGGTTCTTGTAGAGCGAGAAGCTCATGATGCTTGCGTCGCCGAGCGAGCCGAGCGGCTTGTCGCGCCAGAAGCCACCGATGCCGTCGGCGGCGTCCTCGATCACCTTGAGGCCGTGGCGCGCCGCGACCTCGAGGGTCGCCGAGACGTCCGCCGGACGCCCGTGCATGTGGGTCATGAGCACGAAGCGAGTCCGGGGGCCGATCCGCCGCTCCATCTCGCGGGGATCCATGTTGTAGGTGTCGCGCTCGATGTCCACCAGCACCGGCTTGAAGCCGGGGATCAGCATGCTCCAGAGGATCACGCGACACGTGTACGCGGGCATCAGCACTTCGTCGCCCGGCTGCGCGCCCATCGCCTGCAGCGCGACCAGGATGCCTTGGCGCCCGGACGCCGTGAGGAAGGCGTGTTTTCGCCCAGCGAGCGACGCGATCCGGGCGCGCAGCACCTCCGACTCGGGGCCGCGCTGGATGCGCCCCGCCATCAGCGCGCGCAAGCCCGCCCACCACGCGGCGGGTGGAAAATAGACCTTGGCTCGGGGAATCTTGACGTCTGTCATCGGCTGGAGTCTTCCGCGGCGCGCCTGGGCCCGGCGCGCTCCGAAACGAACACTATAGCAAGCGGTCCGAGCGCATCGAGCGGATCGAGCGTGAAGCTCGGGTCCCCGCGACGCGATCGCGGCGATCGGCGCGCGTCGGGCGCGTCACAGCGATTGGAGCGCGCGCAGATCGCCCATGGACCAGCTCCGCGCGGGCGTCTCGAAGAAGCGCTCGATGAGGTCGTAATCCTTGCGGCAACAACCCTTGCAGCGCTTCGTTTCCTCGAAGCCGAGCGTGCGCGCTCGCTCCACCACCGCAGGCAGCCCTTCGCGCACCGCGCTGCCGATCGGGATGTGGAACTCGCAGCAGGCCGACACCGTGCCGTCCGGCAGCAGCGCGAGGTGACCGAGCGTCGGCACGCCGCAGAACTCGAGGTTGGTCGGGCGAGTGAAGTACGTGCGCAGCTTGTCGAGGTACTTGCGATCGCTGACGAAGACGTCGGACCACTGGGTGGCGAGGAGGTCGAGCTCCGCCATCAGCGACGGCACCGCGCTCACGTCGGGCTTGAGCTGCGGGATGCAATTCGACTGGAAGTTGACGCGATCCACGCCGACCGCCCGCATGTCCAACGCGAAGCGCTCGAGCTCCACGTGGTTGCGCTTGCCGATCACGCAGCTCACGTACACCCGCGCCGCGCGCCGCTCGGCCAAGAACGTGCGCATGCCCTCGAGGGCCCGCTGGTAGTTGCCGTGCCCGCGGATGCGATCGTGCTCGGCTTCGATGCCATCGATCGAGAAGATCACGCCCCGCGCGTACCGGTCGATGGTGCGAGCGAGCTCGCGGTCCATGACGAGGCCGCTCGTCACCAGGATCGTGTAGAGCCCGCGGCGGCGCGCCTCGGCGAGCACCTCCGGCAGATCGGGCGCGACGCACGGCTCGCCGCCGGCGACGAACAAGAAGGGCACGCCGATCTTCTCCAGATCGGCCAGCACCCGCATCTTGTCCGCGAGCGGCAGGTCCTCGGGCGGCGTGGGGTGGCGCGAGAAGAACACGCAGCCCGCGCAACGGATCGGGCATTCGCGCGTCAGGAACCAGGAAACGAACACGGGTCCGCGTTCCCCGCGGCGGAACTGCCGGTAGCGTCGAGCGAGCCTCACGCACGTCGTGAGGGGTAACGACTTCATGAACTGGCCGGCGGGCTCTCGACGTAGACGGCGGAAGCCGGCGCGGGAAGCACGCCGTGCTCCTCGTAGTACTTGTTGATGCGGGTCATGTACTTGTCGTGGAACTCGGAGTCGCGAGACGCGAGGCAGACGGGTCCAAGCTCGCGGTACTGACGGATCTGTTTCATGTCCGACCAGATCTCGGCCAGCGGTCGATCGCGCAGGCTGCCGAAGCTCGATTGGATCACCGCGCACGGGATGACGTCGCCGTACGTGCTGATCGAGATCTTCTCGATGCCTGCGCCGCAGCCCTCCTTGAGCCAGTTCGACTGGCCATCCCAGCGCACGTTGGGCTTCTCGAGCAGCTTCTCGATCCAACGCGAGCTCTCCGGCCGCAGCACCTCCGGCTCGAAGCGCGCCTGCCGCCCCACGGCCGCCGGGAAGCACAGGTTGAGCAGCAGCTTCTCGCTGGTGGCGAAGTCGTGGAGCCGCCCGATGGTGCCGTCGTCGATCTTCTCCTGGGTGACGATGCTGTTCATCATCACCAGGATTCCCTGGGATCGAGCGTTCTGGATCCCTTCGAGCGCCTTCTCGTGGGCACCCTTGTAGCGCCTCGACCGGTCGTGCACCTCCGGGCTGTCGCTGTCGACGCTCACGCCCATCGCATAGAGCCGAACGCGCTTGAGCTCGCGCGCCACCTCGGGTGTGAGGCGGATGGCGTTCGTCATCATCGTGGTCAGCCCGCGGTGGGGCTTCACGTGATCCAGGTACTCGAAGAGGTTCGGCTCGACCAGCGGCTCGCCACCGGCGAAGTTGATCACGACCGCGCCCAGGCGCAGGCACTGATCGATGGCGTTCTTCATCTCGCGGGCGCTCAGCCGCTCGCGGCCCGGATCCTTCTCGTAGTCCGAGTAGCAGTGCTCGCACAGGCACTGACAGTCGAACGTGACCGAGACGTCCACGCTGCGTAGCACGTCCCGTTTGAGCGCCACCAACTTGAAGTAGTTGGCGAGCAGCTTGGGAACGAGCTGCGGATAGCGGAGGAGATGGGGGCCGTGAACGAGCAGGCCCGGGTTGAACGCGAAGACGGGGCTCAAGAGCTCGCGGAACGAGGGCATTTCGTCGATGCCTATCAGCCGTCGGAGTCGGCGGGCGCGAGCGGAGTCACGAGGGGTGAGCGAGCGCGACTGTAGCTCCCGCCGGAGAAACGGGTCAAACCAACGTGCCGCGCGCCCTCGCCCCGGGCACGCGCACGGCGACGCTCACGCTTCCTCTTCGGGAATCCCGGCGGCGGCCAGCGCCGCGATCCACGCATCGAGCTCGTCGCGCGAGATCGCGCCACCTTGCCCCATGCCGGGGCAGCCTCGCGCGGCGGCGCGCCACGCCCGCGCACTTCGCACCAGCTCGGGCCAAAACGGCCATGCGCGACATTGCAGCGGCTTGACCGGGTGGATCGTGCAGCCGCTGCCGTCGAAGAACCGGCAACCGCCACCGTCGACGTCCAGCACGAACCGTCCGCGCTCGACGCGCAAGTGGCGCCGCACGAACGTGCCGCGCGTGAGCCCCAGGAACGCGGCCGCGGCCTCCGCATCGTCGCGGGTGAAGTACACGTAGCCCGGACGCCGACAGCAATTCCCCGAGCGCTGGCAGGCGAACCGAAGCTCGCTCGCGTCGAGCCCAGCACCGCCGCCGTCGCGTTCGTCCGCCACGGCGACAACCTAGCGCATCGCCGCCGGGGCGAGCGCGGGGTCCCGCGGGAGGGCACGACGCGCTTGGCGACGCTCTTGGCTTTGACCCTGCGCTGCGCGCCTCGGTATCCTGCGCGCCGTCTCGTGCCCCTCGCGCGCGGCGCCTTTCGATCCCAACTGATGAGCGCGACCACGATTCGGGGCAAGACCCCGCTCCACGTCCTGTTCCTTCGGCCACCGCGTCATTACTGGCCGATCATCAACGAAGACGACAATTTCCTGCTGCCGCTCGCCTACCCGACGCTCGCGGCGTACCTGCGCGCTCGGATGGACGACGTGCGCGTGGAGATCCTCGATTGCTGCGCGCAACGACTCGGCTGGCGAAGCCTGGCGCGCACGCTGGCGGAGAAGCGCCCCGACGTGATCGCGATCGGCGAGAAGGTGGTCTACGCGCACGAAGCGCTGCGCGCGTTCCGACTCGCCCGCGAGCTGCTCCCCGGCGTGGTCACCGTGGGAGGCGGACACATCTTCTCGACGCTGCCCGAGTGGAGCCTCGCGGAATGCCCCGAGCTCGACTGGATCGTGCGCTTCGAGGGCGAGGAGACCTTGCGCGAGCTGCTCGAGGCGCTGCGCGCCGGCGACGACGCGACCTCGGTGGCCGGTATCGCGTATCGCCGCGGCGGCGCGGTCGTGAGCACCACCCCGCGCCAACCGATCGCCGACCTCGACTCGCTGCCCATCCCCGCCTACGACCTGGCGAAGCTGGACCTCTACTCGCCCTTCGGCCAGCTCTGGCCGCGCGCCGTCACGATCCAACGCGGTCGCGGCTGCATCGACGAGTGCTCGTTTTGCTCCTGGTGGGTCCAGGAAGGCAAGCACACCGAGGTCGACGGGCGGCTCGTGCACTCGAAGTTCTATCGCTCGAAGAGCGTCGAGCGCGTGGTTCAGGAAGTGGAGCTGCTCTACGAGAAGTACGGCGCCCGCTACCTCTTCTGGGTGGACGCCACCTGGAACCTCGACGACCGCTGGCTCGACGCGTTCTGCTCCGAGATCATCCGCCGCGACTACAAGCTCGGCTGGTGGGCGTTCTTCCGGACCGATCGCGTGGTGGAGCAAGACCGCAAGGGCGTGCTCGAGAAGATGGTGCGCGCCGGGTTGCGGCACGTCCTGGTGGGCGTCGAGCGCGCCGACACCGGGGACGTTGAGGAGCTCGAGAAGACCGGCTACGGCTACGAACGCACCCGCGAGGCGTTCCTGCTCCTCGAGCGGAAGTATCCGCAGGTGTTCCGTCAGGGCACCTTCCTCACGGGGATGCGTCACGACGACGAGCGCTCGATCAAGACGCTGCTCGACTACGCCCACGACTGCCGCCTCGACTTCGCGGCGTTCCACACGCTCACGCCTTTCCCCGGCACGCCGCTGTGGGATCGCGCGCATCGCGAAGGCTGGATCGAGGAGCACGATTTCGCGAAGTACGACATGTTCTATCCGGTGATGCCGACCCGGCACCTGAGCCGCGATGAGGTCGCCAGGCTCACCACCTGGTGCCAGCGGAACTTCGTGCAGCGAAAGCCGCTGCGCTACCTCAAGGGCCTGGTGAGCCGCCATCCCATCCGCCGCCGACTGCATTGGTGGTTCCTGCTCTCGATCGGCCGGATCCTGGCGCGCGACGCCTGGCAGAGCTTGCGTGGCGCCAAGAAGTTCGGCGGCTTCGCATCCGTCAACGCGCTCTGGAAGCCGGTCTGGTACGAGGCTTGATCCCGGCCTTGCTTGCCTCACCCCACCCCGCGTGAAAAGCTCGTCCGCGCTCGCTGCCCCGCGAGCGCTCGACCGGCCATCGCCGAGCGAGCTGCGCTTCCCAAGCCCCCCCGCGTTCTCGAGCCGCCGACCCGGCGCGCGATCGCACCCGGTGTCCGAGTGACCACACAGCTCTTCTCAGACCGAACCTTCGCCGATCTTCCGCTCCCGGAATCGCTGGCCCGCGGCATCGCGGACGCCGGCTTTCACCGGCTCACACGAATCCAGGCGGAGACGCTGCCGCTGGCGCTCGCGGGCAAGGACCTCGCGGCACAATCGCAGACCGGCACGGGAAAGACCGCCGCGTTCCTGATCGCGCTCTTCGCGCGACTGATGCGCGACGAGTCTCGAACCCGCGGTCGCCCGGGAGCGCTGGTGATCGCGCCGACGCGCGAGCTGGCCGTCCAGATCCGCGACGAGGCCGAGATCCTGGGCAGCCACACCGGGGTGGTCACGGCAGCGGTATTCGGCGGCATCGACTACCAGGGGCAGGCGCAGCGCCTCGGCAAGGGCGTCGACGTGGTGATCGGCACGCCGGGGCGCCTGATCGACTTCCTGCGCACGGGTGTGCTCGACGTCAGCGCGGTGGGGATGCTGGTGATCGACGAAGCCGACCGGATGTTCGACATGGGCTTCATCAAGGACATCCGCTTCCTCCTCCGCCGCCTGCCGAAGGCCGGCGTCCGGCAGTCGATGCTCTTCAGCGCGACGCTCAGCCCGCGCGTGCTCGAGCTCGCCTACGAGCACATGAACGATGCGGTGAAGGTCGCGGTGGCGCCGGAGCAAGTCACCGCGCACCACGCCGAGCAGATCCTCTACCACGTCTCCAAGGAGGAGAAGGTCGGTCTGCTCTTGGGGCTGCTCGAGCGCGAGCGGCCGACGCGCACGCTGGTGTTCGTGAACACCAAGGCCGAGGCCGCGCGGCTCACGTTCAAGCTCACGCACAACGGCTTCCCCGCCGAGCTTCTGACCGCGGACTTGAGCCAGAAGGATCGGCTGCGGCTGGTGGAGCGCTTCAAGCGCGGCGAGGTCCCGATCGTGGTCGCGAGCGACGTGGCGTCACGCGGCATCCACGTGGAAGGCATCAGTCACGTCTTCAACTACGACCTGCCGCAGGACGCCGAGGACTACGTGCACCGCATCGGCCGCACCGCGCGCGTCGGCGAGGTCGGCAAGGCGGTGAGCCTGGCGTGCGAGGAGTTCGTGTTCTCGCTGGAAGCCATCGAGGAGCTGATCGGCGAGCGCATTCGCGTGGAGTGGGCGGACGAGGGACTGGTGCGCCCCGACCGCGCTCCCGCGTACGTGCGACCGCGGCGCCCGGGCGGACCACCGGGGCGCCGCCCCGAGCCGTCGCGTGGCGGCAGGGATCGCGGCGGCCCGCCACGATCGCGCGAGCGACGCGGTGGCGCCGGTTCGGCCGCCAACGCGCCATCCCCCAGCAGCACGAGCACTCCCGGCACCCCGCCGAACCCCGGGGCAGCCCCGCGCGCCTCCGGAAGCGATGCGGACTCCAGCGGCGACACGCTCCGTTTCTCGCGGCACGGCGGACGCCGACGTCGCTCGGGCCCGAAGCCCTCGGGCGGCGGCACCGCGGAAGGCACGTGACCGCGGGGCGGCGTGTCAGCGAGCGCACCACCGATCGCGGCCCCGCCCGCCCCGCGTCGCCCGCACGCGACGATGACTGACCGATCGAGCCTCTTCGCGCCTGCCATCGATGCCGGGCAGGCGCCCTTCCTCGCGCGCGTGCAAGCACGCTGGCGCGAGGTGCGCTTCGAGCGCGGCGAGCGCGACATCCACCACGCGATTCGCGCGCTGGCCGATGGCGACGCGCTCGGGCCCGAGCTCGCCGCGCGCGTCTTCGAGCAGATCACGGCCGGCGAAGAGGACGAGCTCGACGTCGCCGCGTTCCTGATCGGCACCGCACCGGACGCGCTCGCGCCAGCCACCATCGCCGCCTGCGCAGGCGTGATGCGCGCACGCGCCCACCGCATCCGCCCGCAGGTGTCAGGCCCGCTGGCGGACACGTGCGGCACCGGCGGTGACGGCTTCAAGACCCTCAACGTCTCGACCGCCGCCGCGCTGGTGCTGGTGTCGTGCGGCGTGCCCGTGGCGAAGCACGGCAACCGTGCCATCACCTCCAGCTGCGGCAGCGCCGACGTGCTCGAGGCGATGGGAGTCGCGATCGACCTCGAGCCCGAGCACGTGACCCGCGTCATCGAGCGTGCCGAGATCGGCTTCCTGTTCGCGCCCCGTTTCCACCCGTCGATGCGCTTCGTCCAACCGGTTCGACGCCAGCTCGCCAACGAGGGCCATGCGATCGGTCGATCGCTGAAGACGGTGTTCAACGTGCTCGGTCCGCTCACGAATCCCGCCGACGCGGCCATTCAGATCGTCGGGGTGTACGCGGCGGAGCTGGTCGAGCCGGTGGCGCGCGCGCTCGCGGCGCTCGGTTTGGCGCGCGGGCTGGTGGTTCACGGCGCCGGTCCCGGCGGCGAGGCGATGGACGAGATCTCGCCGTTCGGCCCGACGCTGGCGGCGGCGATCGCACCCGATGGCTCGGTCAGGCGGCTCGAGCTCGACCCGGGCGAGCTCGGCGTTCGCGCCGTGGCGCCGGATCGCGTGGCGCCGGCCGATACGGTGGCCGCGAACGCGGAGCGAGTTCGTGCGATCCTGGGCGGCGCCGACGATCCCGCACGCGAGCTGATCGCGCTCAACGCCGGTGCCGCGCTGTGGATCGCGGACCGCGCCGCGGACCTTCGCTCCGGCCTGGTCGACGCGCGCAACGAGCTTCGCTCGGGAAGGCCCCTCCAATGCCTCGAACGCCTCGTCGAAGCGGCACCTCGCCAAGCCCCCTGACCACACGCGAGACCCGCGAGGTCGAGGACGTTCGCGACGATCTGCGGCCCGCGCGCGACGTCGCGCCGGCGCTCGCTCGGCCCGACGAGGCCGACGAGAATCGCATTCGACCGGAGCGGCTCGACGACTACGTCGGCCAGGCGGGCGTCAAGGAGAACCTGCGCGTCTTCGTGCGCGCCGCACTCGAGCGCGGCGAGCCGCTCGATCACGTGCTCCTCAGCGGCCCGCCGGGACTCGGCAAGTCGACCCTCGCGCGGATCATCGCCCACGAGCTCGGCACACGCATCCACACCACCTCGGGACCCATCCTGGAGCGCCCGGCGGACCTCGCCGCGATCCTCACGAGCCTCGAGAAGAACGACGTCCTCTTCATCGACGAGATCCACCGCATGCGGCCGGTCGTCGAGGAGATCCTCTATCCGGCCCTCGAGGATTTCGAGCTCGACATCCTGATCGGCCAGGGGCCGGACGCGCGCAGCGTGCGCATCCCCGTGACGCCCTTCACGCTGGTGGGCGCCACCACGCGCACGGGCTTGCTCACGTCGCCGCTGCGGGCACGATTCGGCGTGACGGCTCACCTCGACTTCTACGGCATCGAGGAGCTCGCCGCGATCGTCGAGCGCGCCTCGACGATCTACGGCATCCCCATCGAGCGCGCCGGAGCACGCGAGATCGCGCAGCGTTCGCGCGGCACGCCGCGCACGGCCAATCGGCTGCTGCGGCGGGTGCGTGACTTCGCCCAGGTGTTGAATCGGCAAGCGATCGACGCCGCCGTCGCGGATCAGGCGCTGGCGCGGCTCGGCGTGGACCGCCTCGGGCTCGACGCCCTCGACCGCCGCTATCTCGATGCGGTGGGAGTGAAGTTCGAGGGTGGGCCCGTGGGGCTCGCCACCATCGCCGCCGCGCTGGGCGAGACCGAGGACACCATCGAGGAGGTCGTCGAGCCCTTCCTGGTGCAGCTGGGCTTCATCGACCGGACGCCGCGCGGTCGCACGCTCACCCGCCGGGCCGCCGGCCATCTCGGGCTGGCGCTGGCGAGCCCGGAGCCGCTCGCTCAGCCCGAGCTCTTCGACGGGCGCAACCGCTGAGGGGACGTCGCCGCCAAGCGACGTCCCGCCGCGGATGCGCCCGCGCCTTCAGGCGCGATAGACCTCGATCTGGTGCAGCACCACGGCCTGGCGCGGGCGATCCTGCGCCGCCGTGGGAGTGCCAGCGATCTTGCTCACCACGTCCAACCCTTCGACGACCTGCCCGAACACGGTGTGCCGGTTGTCGAGGTGCGGCGTGGGGACCTCGGTGATGAAGAACTGCGAGCCGTTCGTGCCCGGGCCGGCGTTGGCCATCGAGAGCACGCCTTTCCCCGAATGCTTTCGCTTTGGGCTGAACTCGTCCTTGAAGCGCCAGCCAGGCCCGCCGCGCCCGGTGCCCTCGGGATCGCCGCCTTGGATCATGAAGTTCTTGATGACGCGGTGGAAGACCGTGCCCGAGTAGAGCGGCTCGCGCGTCTTCGCGCCAGCGGGATTCGTCCACTCCACCGCTCCCGTCGCGAGCGCCACGAAGTTCGCCACCGTGCGTGGCGCATCGTCCTCGAAGAGCTCGGCGACCATGTCGCCCATCGAGGTCTTGATGCGGCACATGAGCTTGCCCGTGCCGGGCACGGATTCGCTCGCGGGGACCGCGGGAGTGTCGAGACCTTGGGAACCGAATGCCATGGGAGAAACCTCGCAGTTCGTGTGGGGAATGCCAGGTGCGGCCGCTGCTCGTCACGCGTGCGATCGAGCCCGCGGTGCACCGCGCGACGATAACGGATGGGGAACGGCGTCACAATCGAATCGTGCGTGCTCGTTTGCTTGCGACCCGGAGAACGCATCCATAGACTGCGCGGCGTGCTCGATCGAGAACGACTCGCTCGCGCTCGTCTCGAGCGCAACCTCAGTCAAGCGGACGCCGCTCGCGAGCTACAGGTCAGCCGCTCGGAGTACGGGCGCTGGGAACGCGGCCTCACGCAGCCTCGCCCCCAGCACCTCATTCGCATCGCGCGGTTCTGCCGGTGCGAGATCGAGGACATCCGCATTCCCGGGCCCGACGGATACGTGCTCACCCACCGCCGGCCCGGTCGCATCCGCGCCGACGTTCCCGATCGCGACGCTTAGGGCGGCCGCGTCTCGCGCGCGCCGAGCGTGCGCCGTGCCGATCGCCGGCGGCCGGCGCGACCTCACCCGGCGGACGCGCGATCAGATCGGCTCGATCGCGATGTCGCCCATCACCACGCCTTGACAGCACAGGCGGTTGCGCGGTCCGGCGTCGTTCATGCGCAACGTCTCGCGCTCGTTCGCGCCCATCGGCTGGAAGTTCTCGAGGCCCTCGTGAACGATGAGCATGCACGTGCCGCATTGCCCCTCGCGGCACCCGAACGGCACGCTCGCGCCCTGCTGATCGACGAGCTCGGCGAGCGGCGTTCCCACCGCGCACTCGACGGTGCGGTTGTCCATGATGAAGCGAACCTTGGGCATCGGGCCTCTCTCCTCTGGCAGCTCTTGCAGCGCGTGGTGCGATGAAGGCGGCGCAGATTAGCCGAGCCCCCCTACCCCAGCAAGAACGCGCCGCGCCGACCAACGATCGCTCGATCGCCTCGAAAGAGCCTTCTTCGGCCTGCATCCTGCGGCTAGAATCGCGCGCCCTGCGCGTCCGCAGCTCGCGGCCGCGGTGCCGACGGAGGCTGGTCCGTGAAAGCACTGGTGACGGCGTCGTTCACACCGGAAGGGCTCAAGCGGTTGCGCCGCTACGCCGAGGTCGTCTACGAGCCCTGGCACGAGACGCACGCGATCCTGCGCTTCGACGAGCTCGCGGACAAGGTCGCCGCGGTCGGCGCGAGCCTGCTCGTCGCCGAGGTCGATCTCGTGCACGGCGAGGTCTTCGACCGCTGCAAGCTCGAGCTGATCGGCGTGTGCCGCGCGGACCCGCTCACGGTCTCGGTCGATCGCGCCACCGAGCTCGGCATCCCCGTGCTCTTCACCCCCGGCCGCAACGCGGACGCGGTCGCCGAGCTGGCGATCACCTTCATGCTGCTGCTGGCGCGAAACGTCCTTCCCGTGATCGCCACGCTGCGTGCTCGGACGGAGACCGCGAGCGATCCGAAGGAATACATGGCGCGCTACGAGAAGATGCGCGGCTTCGAGCTGGGCTGCGCCACCGTCGGCCTGGTGGGTCTCGGCGCGGTCGCGCGCGCCGTCGCCAAGCGGCTCGCGGCGTTCGGCACCCGCATCCTGGCCTACGATCCGTACGCCTCGGACGATGCGTTCCGGGCCGCCGGCGCCGAGCGCAGCGAGCTCGACGAGCTCCTGCGGACCGCCGACTTCGTGAGCCTGCACTGCCCGGTGACCGACGAGACACGCGGGCTTCTCGATGCCCGGCGACTCTCCACGATGAAGCCCTCGGCGTATCTCGTGAACACCGCGCGACCCGACATCGTCGACGAGGACGCGCTCTTCGATGCGCTGAGCGCGCGTGCCATCGCCGGTGCGGGCCTCGACCTGCTGCGCGAGGAGCCCATCTCGCCCACGAACCGATTCCTCGCCCTCGACAACGCGCTCGTCACCCCGCACATCGGCGGCGCATCGCACGACGTGGTCCGTCATCAGACCGAGATCGTCATGGACGACATCGATCGCTGGTTCGCCGGCGAGCGCCCTCGCTTTCTCGCCAATCCCTCGGTGTGGGAGAAGCGCCAGAGCGCGAGGCGCTCGTGAGCGCTCGCGTCGCGGTGCTCGCGCTGGACGCGGGGACGGGCTCGGGCCGGGCCTCGCTCTTCGCGCTCGACGGCCGGCTGCTCGCGGTGGCGGACAGGCGCTGGGCCTTCACCACGCCTCCGGCCCTCGATCCCTTCGGCAAGGAGTTCGACGCCGATCACTTCCTCGGACTGCTCGCCGAAGCCACTCGCGAGGCGCTCGCGAGCGCGGGCGATCCCGAGGTGCGCGCCGTCTCGACGACCGGCTTGCGCGGCGGCTCGGTGTTGCTCGACGCCGACGGCCAGGTCCTCGCCGCGTCGCCGATCCAGGACGTGCGCGGATTGCTGGTGGTCGGCGACGTCGACGGCGCGGTGCCCGATCTCTATCGCCGCACCGGCCACACGCCGACCTGGCTCTTTCCGCTGGCACGGTTGGCCTGGTACCGCAGCGAGGCGCCGGAAGTCTTCGCGCGCGTCGCGACGCTGACGAGCATCGACGAATGGCTGCTCTTCGCGCTCTCAGGGGAACGCCGTGCCACGGAGGCGAGCGCGGGGGACAGCATGTGCCTCGACGTCGCGCGCCGCGAGTGGGACGGCGAGATCTTCGAGCGGCTCGGTCTCGCGCGGTCGCTCGCTCCCACGCTCGCGCGTGCCGGCGAGGTGATCGGCCAGGTCACGGCGGCGAGCGCCGCGCGCTTCGGTCTGCGCCCCGGCACACCGGTCGTCGCCTGCGCCGGCGACACGCAAGCGTCGCTGCTCGGCTCGGGCGCCCTCGACCCCGGCACCGTGGGAGTGGTGGCCGGGACCACGGCGCCGGTGATGGCGGTCGCCGAGACGCCCACGGCGGACCCCGCGGGATCGCTGTGGATGGGCTGCCATCCCCTCGCCGATCGCTGGGTGCTCGAGGGCAACTCCGGACGTGCCGGATCGAGCTACGACTGGACGCTCGCGCTGCTCGGCCTCGAGGGCGCCGCGCGGTTCGGCGACGCCGAGGCGCTGGCCGTGCGCGCGGCGCCCGGCGCCAACGGCGCCTTCGCATTCCTCGGCGCCGAGCCCGTCGATCTGAGCAAGCTCAACCCACAGCGACCGGCGGGCTTCCTGTTTCCAGCGCCCGAGCTCGGGGTGCCCGTGGGCCGCGGCGAGATCGTGCGCGCGGCACTCGAGAACGTCGCCTTCGCCATCCAAGCGAATCTCCGGCGCATCGAGGCGGCGGTGGCGCTCGGCGAATCCGAGATCGCGCTCAGCGGTGGGCTGGGATCGTCGAGCGCGTTCGCGACCATCGTCGCGGACGTGACCGGGCGGCGGGTGCGCCGTGGTGCTCACGCCCAGGGAGCCTCGCTCGGCGCCGCCGTGTGCGCGGCCACCGGGATCGGTGGCTACGGCTCGCTCCGCGAGGCGGCCGCCGCGATGGTGGCCTCGGCGGCGACGCTGGTGCCCGATCCCGAGCGCCACTCGATCTATCGCGACGCGTTCGAGTCGTGGTACGCGCGCTGGCAGATCCTTCAGTCGATCACGTGACGGTGGTTTTCCCGCCGGAGGCCCGAGTGGAAGAGCTCAAGCAAGCCGTCGTCGATTTCAAGCGCAAGCTCCACGAGCGCGGCCACATCGTGGCGTTGGCCGGGAACGTGAGCGCGCGCATCCCCGACACCGATCACATCCTGGTCACGCCGAGCCAGCTCGCCATCGAGCGGCTCACGGCCGCCGACGTGGTGACGATCACCGTCGACGGCGACTTCGTCGACGGGGCTCGGCCGCCGTCCTCGGAGGCGCGCGTCCACGCCGCGATCTACCGCGCACGAGCGGACGTCGGTGCCGTCGTCCATGGGCACTCGCCCTACGCGACCGCGCTGGCGATCCTGGGGCGGAAGATCGAGCCGATCATGGACGAGTTCCTGCCGTACGTCGGCGGCACCGTCGAGGTGGCCCCCTTCGGCATGAGCGGGAGCCCGGCCCTGATCGAGGGCACGGTCGAGGCGCTCGGGCCGCGCGCGGCGGTGCTGCTCCGGCAGCACGGCCAGATCGCGGTCGGCAAGAACCTCGAAAAAGCATTTCAGGTCGCCGAGTTGGTCGAGTGGGCGGCGCGCATCACGTGGCTCGCCTCGGTCGCCGGCAAGCCCGAGCTTCTGCCTGCGGACGCCATCGAGACGGCCGCTGGGGTGTACGCGTACGTGAAGGAGATGTGATCGGGATCCCGCGGACGGGGCGCGAGCCGATCGCGACTCCTCCGCGGGCACGCTGGCGCGCCTAGGCGCGTGACGCACTGCGTGCTATATGACGCGCCCGCTCTCGGGCGACTGCCCGACGTGCGGCCGTCGTCGGCGAGACGGCACCAGCAGTTCGGGCGTGATCCTTCGGTCCTCGGGATCGTGCCGGCAGCAGAGCAACACGACAACCGGTGTAGCGAGATAGGCGCCCCGCCCGTGAGGGAACAGGTCCAACCGAGCGGGGACGTAACCGAGGGAGAGGGAGTGATGCGCACAGATGCAGCGGAATCGAGCATGCGCCCAGCGTCGGTGACCTGGGCCCGTCTGGCCGCCCTGGCGGCGGTTCTGTGGGGAATTCTCCCCACGTCACCTTCGTTCGCGAGCGAGGCGGAGCTGGTCCTGCCCGACCTCTCGACCGTTCATTTCCTCGGGATGAGCGGAACCACGCTGCTCACGCTCGGCCTCTTCGTCTGCGCCGGCGGGCTGCTCTTCGGCGTCGGAATGCTGCTCAAGCTGCGGGCACTTCCGGTGCACAAGTCGATGCGCGAGGTCTCGGAGCTCATCTACGCGACCTGCAAGACCTACGTCTTCACTCAGCTCAAGTTCATCCTGCTGCTCGAGCTCATGATCGGCACGATCATGGCGATCTACTTCGGGCTGCTGCGCCATTTCTCGCTGGACAAGGTGGCCATCATCCTCGCGTTCAGCTTGGTCGGCATCGCCGGCAGCTTCCTGGTGGCACTCTTCGGCATCCGGGTGAACACCTTCGCCAACTCGCGCTCGGCCTTCGCGGCTCTCGGCGGCAAGCCGTTCCCGACCTACTCGATCCCGTTGAGCGCCGGCATGTCGATCGGCATGGCGCTCATCTCCATCGAGCTCCTCATCATGCTCGGCATCCTGCTCAAGGTGCCCGGTGAGTACGCGGGCCCCTGCTTCATCGGCTTCGCCATCGGCGAATCGCTCGGTGCTGCGGCGCTGCGGGTCGCGGGCGGCATCTTCACCAAGATCGCGGACATCGGCTCCGACCTGATGAAGATCGTCTTCAACATCAAGGAGGACGACGCGCGCAATCCCGGCGTGATCGCCGACTGCACCGGCGACAACGCCGGCGACTCGGTCGGCCCCACCGCCGACGGCTTCGAGACCTACGGCGTCACGGGGGTCGCGCTCATCACCTTCATCATGCTCGCGGTGAAGGATCCAGCAGTTCAGGCGCAGCTGCTCGTGTGGATCTTCGTGATGCGCATCATGATGGTCATCACGAGCGGTGTCGCGTACTTCGTGAACGAGAAGCGCGCCCAGGCCGTGCACGGCAACGCGGACAAGATGAACTTCGAGGAGCCGCTGACGCGGTTGGTGTGGATCACCTCGGGCATCTCGATCCTCGTGACCTACGTCTTCTCGGCGCTGCTCATCTGGAAGCTCGGCGGACACAGCTGGATCTGGTTCCGTCTCTCGACGATCATCACCTGCGGCACGCTGGCCGGCGCGATCATCCCCGAGCTGGTGAAGGTCTTCACTTCCACGGAAAGCGGTCACGTCCAGGAAATCGTGAACGAGTCGCGCGAGGGCGGCGCGTCCCTCAACATCCTGGCCGGCCTCACGGCGGGCAATTTCAGCGCCTATTGGATGGGTCTGGCGATCCTGGGCCTGATGGGCATCGCGTATCTCGCGAGCGGCGGCGCTCTCGGCGAGCTGATGGTCGCGCCGTCGGTGTTCGCGTTCGGCCTCGTGGCCTTCGGCTTCCTGGGCATGGGCCCGGTGACGATCGCGGTCGACTCCTACGGCCCGGTGACGGACAACGCCCAGTCGGTCTACGAGCTCTCGCTCATCGAGACGCTCCCCAACATCCAGGACGAGATCAAGCGCGATTTCGGCTTCGAACCGAACTTCGACAAGGCCAAGGACTTCCTCGAGGAGAACGACGGCGCCGGCAACACGTTCAAGGCGACCGCCAAGCCCGTGCTCATCGGCACCGCCGTCGTCGGCGCCACCACGCTGATCTTCTCGATCATCGTGCTGCTCACCCACGGCCTCACCGAGAACATCGACAAGCTCTCGATCCTCCACCCGCCCTTCCTGCTCGGCCTGATCGCGGGCGGAGCGGTGATCTACTGGTTCACCGGCGCCACCATCCAGGCGGTCTCCGCCGGCGCCTACCAGGCGGTGGAGTTCATCAAGAAGAACATCCGCCTCGACTCGGGCGCGACCAAGGCCTCGACCGAGGACTCGAAGAAGGTGGTCGAGATCTGCACCAAGTTCGCCCAGAAGGGCATGGGCAACGCGTTCGCGGTGATCATGTTCTCGACCCTCGCGTTCGCCTTCCTCGATCCCTTCTTCTTCATCGGCTACCTCATCTCGCTCGCCGTCTTCGGTCTCTACCAGGCCATCTTCATGGCCAACGCGGGCGGCGCGTGGGACAACGCGAAGAAGATCGTGGAGACGACGCTGCGCCAGAAGGGCACGCCGCTGCACGCCGCGTGCGTGGTGGGTGACACCGTCGGCGATCCGTTCAAGGACACCTCGTCGGTGGCCATGAACCCGATCATCAAGTTCACCACCCTCTTCGGTCTGCTGGCGCTGGAGCTGGCCATCGAGGTGCCGCACACCCTCAGCGTGATCTTGGCCTTGGTCTTCTTCGCGGCATCCACCTACTTCGTGTGGCGGTCCTTCTACACGATGCGCATCCAGAGCAGCGCTGGCGGCTGAGCGACGCTCGCGGCTTCCTTCCGTCCGACATACCGCGGGTCGAGGATCGCTTCCTCGACCCGCGTCTCGTTTGAGCCATGACCGACACCCCCGCGGCACCGGCGCCCGACGAGCCCCCTGCCGCCGAAACTCCCGAGCACTCTCCCGGGCACGCCGCGGGCCTCGCGGCGCTCGCCCTCGGCGCCTTGGGCGTGGTGTACGGCGACATCGGCACCAGCCCGCTCTACGCCATCAAGGAGTGCTTCCACGGCATCCACGCGATCGAGGTCACCCCCGAGAACATCCTCGGGGTGCTCTCGCTCGTGTTCTGGTCGCTCACGGTCGTCGTGAGCTTCAAGTACCTGGGCTTCGTCGTTCACGCGGACAACCGCGGCGAGGGCGGGATCTTCGCCCTGCTGGCGTTGGTCCCGGGCTCGCGCGAGCGCGTCGCCGATCGCGCCACCAAGATCGCGGTGCTCGCCGCGCTCACGGGTGCGGCGCTGCTCTACGGCGACGGCATGATCACCCCGGCCATCTCGGTGCTATCCGCGGTCGAGGGGCTCGAGGTGGCCACTCGCGCGGCGGGCGGCGCGGTGGTGCCGCTCACCTGCTTCATCCTCATCGGGCTCTTCGCCGCGCAGCGCCGCGGCACCGCGGGCATCGGACGCATCTTCGGCCCCGTCATGGCGATCTGGTTCGTCGCCATCGCGCTGCTCGGAGTGAAGGGCATCGCCCACGACCCCAGGGTGCTCGGCGCGCTCAACCCCGCGCACGCGGTGTCGTTCTTCGCGACCCATCGCATTCACGGGTTCGTGGTGCTGAGCTCGGTCGTGCTCTGCATCACGGGCGGCGAGGCGCTCTATGCCGATCTCGGCCACTTCGGGCGCAAGCCCATCGAGCTGAGCTGGTTCTCGTTCGTGTTCCCGGCGCTGGTGCTCAACTACTTCGGGCAGGGCGCGCTGCTGCTGCACCACCCCGAAGCCGCCTCGAACCCATTCTTCGGATTGGTGCCCCGGGTGCTGCTGCTGCCGACGGTGGCGTTGTCGACGTTCGCGACCGTGATCGCGTCGCAGGCGCTCATCACCGGGAGCTTCTCGCTCACGCAGCAAGCGATCCAGCTCGGCTACTGTCCGCGGCTGCAGATCGTCCACACCTCGGACGAGATGCGCGGGCAGATCTACATCCCGGCGGTCAACGGCGCGCTCGCCGTCGCGTGCGTGGCGTTGGTGCTGATCTTCCGCGAGTCGAGCCGCTTGGCCGCCGCATACGGCATCGCGGTGACGGCAACGATGGGGATCACCTCGGTCCTCTACTTCGTGGTGGTGACGCGCAACTGGCGCTGGCCGCTGTGGAAGGCGATCCCGCCGGTGGCGCTCTTCCTCGCTTTCGACGTGACGTACTTCGGCTCGAACTTGCTCAAGGTGGTCGACGGCGGCTGGGTACCGATCCTGATGGGCACGGTGCTGCTGGTGGCGATGACCGCGTGGAAGGAAGGCCGCGCCGAGCTCGGCAAGCGCATCAGCGACGGCTTGCTGCCCCTCGACCTGCTGCTCGGCGAGATTCACCGCAAGGAGATCCACCGGGTCAAGGGAACGGCCGTGTTCCTGTCCTCGCTCAGCTCGGGAACCCCGCCCTCGCTGCTCCATCACCTCAAGCACAATCAGGTGCTGCACGAGCAGGTGGTGCTGCTCACGATCCAGGTGGCCGACGTGCCCAAGGTGCGGGGGGATGCACGCCTCGAGCTCAAGGCGCTCGGCGAAGGATTCTTCCGGCTCATCGCGCACTACGGCTTCATGGAGACGCCGAACGTCCCGGACATCGTCGAGCGCGCGGAGCGGCTGGGCTTGCGCACCGAACCGATGCTCACCAGTTACTTCTTGAGCCGCGAGACGCTGCGTCCGAGCTCCATCGGACCGATGGCGCGCTGGCGCAAGGAGCTCTTCGCGCTGATCTCCCGCAACGCGCGACCGCCCTCCGACTTCTTCGGCCTCCCGCCTGGCCGCGTCATCGAGCTCGGACTCCAGATCGAGATCTGAGGTCCCGACGCCCGACTCGACCGTCGCAGCGGTCGATCGCCGTCTACGCGTGACATCCGTCACTCGCGTTGCTATAAGGGCGCGCGCTTTCGCGATCCGTCGGCACGCGGCATCACGCTTCGACGATCGACAGCATCCTCTCGAGGCCGGCGGAATGACCTCCGTGACTCCCTTCGTGCGTCGCCCCCAGTCACCGTTCGTCTCTTCTGCTCGCCGCGCCCGGCCGCGCACGTGCGCGCCGGCGCTGGCTCTGGGCTGCCTCTGCATCGTCGCGCTCTTGCCGTCCCGAAGCGCGTGGGCACAGACCGGTCCCTTCTTCAACGAGTTCGCGGCCACCGCGCGCAGCGGCGCGCTCGGCCAGGCGTTCACCGGGCTCGCGGACGACGCCTCCGCCGCTTATTACAACCCCGGCGGACTCGGCTTCGCGCCCGATCAGACCTACATCGGCTGGCACTACGCGAAGCCCCGGCTGAATCTCGACTACGTCGATCCGGCGCAGCCGGATGTCCACTTCGACATTCCGCCCACCCGCGGCCTCTCCGTCGGCGCCGCGAGCCCGCTGGCACCGCAAAGCGTGATCGACGAGTTTCCGTGGCTGGCAGCGCTGCGCTGGGGCGGGGCCGTGTTCCTGAGCCTGCCCGAGATCAACAGCTTCACGAGCTACGCCGACGACACGACACCCTACTTCTTCCGCTACGACACACGCCCCGACGTGATCTCGCTCGCGATCTCGGCCGGCTGGCGCGTGTTCGACTGGCTCTCGATCGGCGCCGGAATCATGGGGACGGTGTCGAGCTTCCAGGAGACCGAGGCCAACGTGCGGCTCCCGGAGCTGATCTGCGCGGTGATCGAGAATCCGCCGCCGCAATGCGTGTCCGACGAGCCCGACCCGACCAAAGGACTCGATCTCTCGCTCAAACAGCGCTTGCCGCTCGAGATGACGCCGTTGGTCGGAATCCTGGTGAAGCTGCCGACCCCGTTCCTCGCCGCGGACAGCTCGGTCGGCTTCTCGTGGCGAGGCGAGATCGGAAACGACTTCGGCACCGGCCCGGAGACCACGTCCTTCGGCTACCGCGATCCCGAGACCGGCCTCTTCGTGCCGCTGATCCCGAAGCCGGGTCAGGCGCCGCCCGTCATCCCGGTGATCAACTTCATCGGCTACTCACCGCAGCAATTCAACTTCGGCATCGCCGTCCATCCCACGAGCGATCTGACCCTCGACCTCGACGGAACGTACAAGCTCTGGGAGACGTTCCGGATGTTCCATCGCACCAAGCCGGATCCCGCGTTCGAGAATCGTTTCGTCCCGCGTGCCGGCGTCGAGTACCGCATTCCGTGGGTCGTGGAGCATTGGCTGCTCGGGCTGCGCGAGGTCGCGTTGCGCGCGGGCTACACCTACGAGCCCACTCCCAATCCTTCGCTCGGCGGACGAACCAACGTGCTCGACTCGAATCAACACGTCGTCTCCGGCGGCGTCGGCATCGGCACCCGATTCATCGAGGCGGCCAACCTGACGCTCGATCTCTTCTACCAGTACCACTTGCTCGCCGATCGATCGCGCACCAACGACGAGGACCCGGCGCACGGGCCGTACACGATCAGCGGCGACGTGTGGAGTGTCGGCATGGAGGGCAGCGTTGACTGGTGAGTCGCCCCGACGACCGCGGTTCGCGGCGTTGCTCGTCGCGGCGCTCGCCGTGTGCGCGGCGACCGCCGAGCACGCCCGTGCCCAGACGGGTATTCCCTTCGACGAGTACGGCGCCGGCGCACGCAGCTCCGCCATGGGGCAAGCGTTCACGGGGATCGCG
Organism: bacterium; assembly: GCA_046331705.1. Taxonomy (GTDB): domain Bacteria; phylum JADJOY01; class JADJOY01; order JADJOY01; family JADJOY01; genus JADJOY01. Next base: position 188,892 of record JAXLQJ010000007.1, read on the forward strand.
GACGATCCCTCCGCCGCGTACTACAACCCCGCCGGGCTCGCGTGGGCACCGGTGCAAACCGCGCTCGGCTTCCGATACGTCAAGCCCAGCACCAGCTACTCGACGACCTGCAAGGTGGTTCGCTACGGGACGTGCCCGTCCTTCGGCATCACCGAGCCGGTGCCGCCCGCGGGAACCCAGCTGCCGATCGACATCGACTTCGACTCGCCGGCCCTGACGGCGCTCACGATCAACACGATCGCCGATCTCGATTACGACGCCGTCAACGCCAAGCTGCCGTGGCTCAAGCCGCTGACGTTCGGTGCCGCCGTGTTGCTCGCGCTGCCCGACCTGAACGCGTTCAGCAGCTACCCCGACATCGGCGAGCCCTACTTCTACCGGTACGACACCACACCCGACGTGCTCTCGCTCGCGCTCTCGTTCGCGTATGCGTTCGACGACTGGCTCGCGGTCGGCGCCGGCATCCTCCCCACGATCAACAGCCTTCAGTCCAACGTCACCAAGGTCACGCTCAACGGCGAGGGTGTGCCCGTCGACCTCGGCATCTCGCAGACCGGGCGCGTCATGATCACGCCCATCGCCGGCATCCTCCTTCGCCCGCACGTCTTCGACCTCGAGCACCTCGTGACGGTGGGCTTCTCGTACCGCGGTCAGATCAAGAACGTGTTCGGCCAGGGGCCGACGCAGGTCATCTACGGCAGCGTCGGCGAGGACGGCGTGTTCCATCCCCTGCCACCGCTCAACGCCGAGGTGTTCAACGCCAGCGGGTTCGTCCCCGAGCAGTTCACGCTGGGAGTCGGCGTCACGCCGGCCGAGCGGCTCGTGCTGGGATTCGACGTCACGCACAAGCAGTGGAGCGCCTACCACTACTGGCTCGATCAGCCCCCGAAGCCCAACTTCGACAACGTCTTCGTCTACCGCGTGGGCGGCGAGTACACCTTCCCCCTCGACGAGGAAATGGCGCTCCCGGCGACGGTTCTCGACGCGCTCACCGTTCGGCTCGGCTACTACTTCGAGCCGAGCCCGGAACCCGACGCGACCCTCGACGGTCGCCAGAACATCCTCGACAGCGATCAGCACGTGGTCTCGGCGGGACTCGGGATCGGCACCCGCGTGATGAAGAAGTTCCAGATTCGCTACGATCTGCTGTTCCAGGCTCACCTCCTGAACGACCGCAGCACCGCCAACAGCGGCGATTCGCGCTTCGGCCCGCTCACGGCGAAGGGCACGGTGTACGACATCGGGGTCGAAGCGAACTTCGCGTTCTGAGCGAGCGGCGGCCATGCCGCCGCGATCCCCCGTCCTCGTGAGCGAAGCTGCCGCGGTGCGATCGCCCACTCGCCCCTGCCGGCGCGGCGTGGCCGGCGCGATCGCGCGCGCGAGCCTGGCGCTGCTCGTCGCGTGCGCGGCGGCGTGCAGCTCGGGTTCCGCCCAGCCGGCGAACGGGAACACCTGCGGCGGCCAACCGTCCGTGCGCGGCGAACCCCCGCTCGGGCTCGAGCGAGTCGCCACCGGCTTCCACGATCCCGTCGACTTCCACGCGCTGCCCGGCTCGCCCGACCTCACCGTCCTGCTGCAGCGCGGCGGCACCATCGCCTTGCTCGAGAACGGCGAGCCGCGAGCCGAGCCCTTCGGCGACCTGAGCGCGGCCATCACCCGCAACGCGGACTCCGGCCTCCTGGCGCTCGCCTTCCATCCACGTTTCCCCCGGGATCCGCGGGTCTTCGTTCGCTACTCCATCGACCACCCGTTGCAGACCGTGCTCGACGAGTTGCGCACGCTTCCCGGTGATCCGACGCGCCTCGACTCGAGCAGCGCGCGTCGCCTGGTGGCCATCGGCCGCGACACCCTCGGCCACGATGGCGGGAGCCTCGCATTCGGACCCGACGGGATGCTCTACCTCGGCGTCGGCGACGGTGGCCCCCTCGGCGATCCGGCGGGCAAGGCGCAGGATCCTCGGAAGCTATCCGGCAAGATCCTGCGCATCGACGTGGACCACGGCGACCCGTTCGGGATCCCCGCGGACAACCCATTCGTGGGCGTCGACGGCGCGCGTGCCGAGATCTGGGCACTGGGCCTGCGCAACCCGTGGCGCCTGAGCTTCGACCGCGCCACCGGTGATCTCTGGATCGCGGACGTGGGCGAGGATACTCGCGAGGAGATCGACCGAGTCGCGGCGGGCGATCCCGGGGGCCAGAACTTCGGCTGGAACCGCTTCGAGGGGACGCACTGCTTCGACGTCGAGGCGGGCTGCGACGCGACCGGCCTCGTGCCTCCCGTCCTCGAGTACGAGCATGTCGAGCCCGGCGGCGCGCCTCCGGGCGGGCCGTGCGCCGTGGTGGGGGGCTTCGCGTATCGCGGCTGCGCGATGCCCGACCTCGCGGGCACGTACTTCTACGGCGACTTCTGCGCCGGTTTCGTGCGCGGCTTCCGGCTCGGCGCGGACGGCGTCACCGACGAGCAGGATTTTTCGCCGATCTTTCGCGAGCAGGGGCTCGACTCGGTCGCGGCCTTCGGCGAGGACGCCCGCGGCGAGATCTACGTCCTCGACTACGTCGACGGCGACGTCTTCCGAATCGTCCCCGTCCCGGACTGACGAGCCGCCCCTCAGCTCTTCTGGCGCGAGAAGAAGAGCCGCTTCGCGTTCGCGTACAGGAACTTCTCGATCACGCCGTCGCGCAGCTTGAGCTCGCGCGCCTCCGCCAAGCAGCGATCCATCGCCAGCACCGGATGGTCCGACGCGAAGAGGATCTTGTCCTGCCCGCGCGTGTTCATGAACTGGATCAGCTCGGGCGGGAAATACTTCGGCGCGTACGCCGAGGTCATCATGTGCAAGTTGGCGTACTTGAGCATCAGCCGGATCGCCACGTTCCACCACGGATCGGCGCCGTGCGCCATCACCAGCTTGAGCTCCGGGAAGAAGAGGCAAACCTCGTCGAGGTACATCGGGTCCTGGCATTTCCCCGGCGCGGGCGGTCCCGGAATGCCGGTGTTCACCGAGATCGGCAGATCGAGCTCGATGCATTTGGCATAGACCGGGTAGTAGACGCGGTCGTCGGGCGGCAGGTTGATCATGAAGGGCGTGACGCGCGCCAGCACGAGGTTCTCGTTGCGAGCGAGGCTCTCGAGCACGCGCACGGCGCGCATGCCCTGACGCGGATCGAGGTACACCGAGAGCCCGAAGCGATCGGGATGCTTGCGCGCGAAATCGAGCACCCGCTCCTCGAGGTTGTCGCCGACACAGGTGATGACCGCCTTCTCGACGCCGATCCGATCCATCAGCTCGAGCGTCTCGGGGATCTCCCAGTTCTTGAACATCTGCTCGGCGCGCTTGAAGTAGTCCTCGGCGACGCGCACCAGGAAGTCGGGCTTGCCGAGGGCGCCCATGTTCACGTTGACGAAGGCATCGATCGCTTGCATCGGTGGGTCCTCTCTCTCAGGGATCGCCCCTCGGCGATCGGGTCTCGTGCTCGCAGTGACCGACGCGCGCTAGCTCGACCGCGCCGCGGTCCGACCGCGAGCGGCCTCGCCATCACCCGGACGAGGCTGCGCCGCGGTCGTCGGTGAACGCCCGCTCATCCCGACTCACGGACTGACGGGCTCGGCCGGCGCGGCTCCCGCCAGCAGCTCGTTCACGATTGGCCCGAGCTCACTGGGATTCCAACGCGCCTTCTTGTCGCGAGTCGGGCCACGCCGCCAGCCGTCGGCGAGCGTGATTCGGCCGCCCGAGACCTCGAAGACACGCCCGGTCACGCGCGCCGACTCGCTGCTCCCCAGCCACACGACCAGCGGCGACATGTTCTCGGGCGCCAGGAAGTCGAAGGCACCGTCCGGGATCTGGACCTTCCCGAAGCCGATGCTCTCCGTCATGCGTGTCCGCGCCGTGGGTGCGATCGCGTTGACCGTGATTCCGTAGCGGGACAGTTCCTTCGCGGCGATCACCGTGAAGGCGGCGATGCCCGCCTTCGCCGCGCCGTAATTGCTCTGCCCCGGATTGCCGAAGATCCCCGACACCGACGTGGTGTTCACGATCCGTGCGTCGACCTGCTCACCCGCCTTGGCGCGGTCGCGCCAGTGCTCGGCGGCGAAGTGCGCCGGGCCGAAGGTCCCCTTGAGGTGCACCCGGATGACGGCGTCCCACTCCGACTCGGACATGTTGACCAGCATCCGATCCCGCAGGATGCCGGCATTGTTCACCAGCACGTCCACGCGGCCGAAGCGCTCCACGGTCGAGCGAATCAGATTCGCGGCGCCGTCCCAGCTCGCCACGTCGTCGCCGTTGACGACCGCCTCACCGCCCCCGGCGCGGATCCGCTCCACCACCTCGCCCGCGGGCCCCGCCGACGCTCCCGCGCCGTCCACCTCGGCACCCAGGTCGTTCACGACGACCTTGGCGCCCTCGGCGGCGAACATGAGCGCGTGCGCGCGACCGATCCCGCGGCCGGCACCGGTCACGATGACGACTCGCCCCTCGCAGATTCCCGGCACCCGAGCCTCCCCCGTTGGCAGCGCCGGGCGAGACTAGAACACGTTTCACTTCTCGACAAGGCAGCGCACGCGCGCGCCCCGCGCGCCCCACCCCCGGCGCCGCGACTCAGGAATAGCGGTCGTCGCGCCAGGGGAGCGCGGTCATCGAATAGCCGCGCTGCTCCCAGAATCCCGGGCGATCCCCGGCCATGAGCTCGATCCGCTGGATCCACTTGGCGCCCTTCCACGCATAGAGCTGCGGCGTGATCATGCGCACGGGACCGCCGTGCTCGCGCCTGAGCGGCTCGCCGTCGGCGCGATGCACCAGCAGCACGTCGGGCTTGAGCGCTTCCGCCAGCGAGACGTTGGTCGAGTACCCGTCGTAGGCGTGGCACATGGCGTGGGTGGCGGTCTCGAGAGGCCGCGCCAGCGCGATCACGTCGGCGAAACGCACTCCCACCCAGGGCACGTCCATGCGGGACCAGGTGGTGACGCAGTGGAAATCGCTCACGTCCTCGACCTGCTCGAGCGCCAGGAAGTCGTTCCACGAGAGCGTGACGGGCGCTTCCACGGCGCCATCGACCCGCAGCGCCCAGCGCTCGATCGGAATGGTTGGTTGCATGCCCAAGTCGAGCACGGGCCACTTCTCGACCGCGTGCTGGCCCACCGGCAGCTGCGGCATGCCGTGCCGGTTGAGCGGGCCGCTGCCGAGCGGACTCGGATCGGCGAGCGACGGGGTCGCCCGCATGTGCTCCTCGAAACGAGCGCGCAGCTTCATGCGCGCCGCCACGATCTTGTCGAGCTTGGGATCGTCGCTCATCGGCTCCTCGCTCGGCTGACGCGGGCGGCTGGCTGTGGCCGCCCGAGCTATCGTCCTCGGAAGCGCGGCGCGCGTTTCTCCAGGAAGGCGAGGACTCCCTCCTGATAATCCTCGCTGGCGAAGCACGCGGCCACCAACGCCTCCGCCTCGCCCTCGCTCAGGACGCCGCCCACGTGGCGGCGCACGGCGAGCCGCGCGTAGCGCAGCGCGAGCGGCGCGTTCTTGGCGATCTCGCCGACCCATTCCTCGGTGCGCGCGAGCAGCTCCTCGCCGGGAACGCAGCGCTGCACCAAGCCGAGTCGAAGGGCCTCGGGACCGTGCACGAACCGTCCCGAGAGCAGCAGATCCAGCGCCGTCGCCTCGCCGGCCACCGCCACCAGTCTTTCCACCGCGGCGTGGGGGTACGCGAGCCCGAGCTTGCCTGCGGGAATGCCGAGAAACGCGGTCTCCGCGGCGATGCGGAGGTCGCACGCGAACGCGATCAGGCAACCCCCGCCCAGGCACGGCCCGCCGATCATCGCGATCGACGGCACCGGCAGACGCTCGAGCACCCGGATGGTGTCCACCGCGCCCTGGTCGTAACGCCGGGCCAAGTCCGGATCGGAGCGAAGGTGCCGGAACTCGTTGATGTCCGCGCCGGCGATGAAGTTGCCGGCCGTGCCGGTGACGACCACCGCGCGCACACCGTCCTGCGCGGCGAGCCATTCGAGCCTGCCGGGGATCGCTTCCCAGAGCTCGCGCGTGAGCGCGCCACGGCTCTCGGGGCGATCGAGGACCAGCCAGCCGATCGGCCCAGCCACACGCGTCCGAAGCGAATCGGTCACGCTCATGGGATCCCTTCCGCGTCGCGATCGAGGAACGAGGTGCTTGGCGCGGCGGCACATTTAGCGCCGGCGATCGTGCGGGGCAATCGCGCGCGCGAGCGCCGCGGCACGTCTGTGAAACTCGTCGGCACTCTGTCATCCTTCGGCGCCATACGCCGCGTCATCAGCGGGCCGAGGAGCTCATGCCGGACACACCCACCATCGCCACCGACCAGTTCAAGGCCCTCATGTCGACCTTCGCCGCGGGCGTGACGGTCGTGACCACCATCGACGACGCCGGCCAGCTGTGGGGTCTCACCGCCACGGCGTTCTCGTCGGTATCCCTCGACCCACCGCTCTGCTTGGTGTGCATCGATCGGCGCACGGCGAGCCACGATCCGATCCTCGACGCCACGCGGTTCGCGGTCAGCATCCTCAGCGATCAGCAGCAAGACCTCTCCAACCGCTTCGCCAGTCGCCTGCCCGACAAGTTCGCGGGCGTCGCCTGGACCGCGGGCCCCGCCACCGGCAGCCCGGTTCTCGGCGACGCGCTGGCGTGGATGGATTGCAGTGTCGAGCACGCCCACGCGGGCGGCGATCACACGATCGTCGTGGGCCGCATCCACCACGCGTGGATCGGCGAAGGCAAGCCCTTGGTCTATTGGCGCGGTGCGTACGGCGACGTCACCTCGCGGCCGAAGGCGTGGTGAAGCCGTTGCCGCGCTCGCCGCGCGAGGTGGGTCGATGACGGGTCGGGTATCGGGGAAGGTCGCGCTGATCACGGGTGCGGCGTCGGGGCTGGGCGCAGCAGCGGCGCGACGGCTCGCCGCCGAGGGCGCCCGGGTGATGCTCACCGACCTTCAGGACGAGCGCGGCACCGAGGTCGCCGCGGAGATCGGCGCTCACGCCCGCTATCGACACCTCGACGTCGCCTGCGAGGCGGACTGGAGCGCGGCCATCGCGGCGACGATCGACGCGTTCGGCAAGCTCGACGTCCTCGTCAACAACGCCGGCATCGGCCTGCTCGCGGACGTCGAGGCGACGTCGCTCGAGGACTGGAAGCGGGTCCACGCCGTGAACCTCGACGGCGTCTTCCTCGGCTGCAAGCACGCGCTGCCGGCGATGCGCGCCAGCGGCGGCGGCTCGATCGTGAACATCTCGTCGATCTCCGGCATCGTCGCCGGCCACAACCTCGCGGCCTACAACTCCAGCAAGGCCGCGGTCCGGCATCTCACCAAGTCGGTGGCGCTCCACGGCGCCCGCTCTCGGCCGCCGGTGCGCTGCAACTCGATCCATCCCACCTTCGTCGACACGCCCATCCTCGACGCCCTGCTCAGCGCCGCACCCGACCCCGCCGCGGCACGGCGCAAGCTCGCCGCCCAGATTCCGCTCGGCGCCATCGGCGAGCCCAACGACGTCGCCTGGGCGGTCGTCTACCTGGCGTCCGACGAGTCGAAGCTCATGACCGGCGCGGAGCTGGTTCTCGACGGCGGTCTCTCGGCGCAATAGCGCCGCGCGCGCCCAGCGCCACGCACCCCGCAGTCGTGCACTGCATGGGGCACGCGGTTTGTCCCCCGGCGCCAGCGCCGCGGAAACTGTGGCCCAGCGAGGCCACCGCTCCCGCCACGGTGGCGCCACGGAACCTATTGCTCAGCCAGCCCCGCTGGTGAGATAAGAGGGGACGATGAAAATCACGATCATTCGGCCGCTCCTCTCGCTCTTGCTCGTCTGCCCACTGGTCTTCACTGGCGCTGCGCGTGCGTTCGAGGAAGTCCGTGGACCACTCGACTCGGATCCGAAGCTGCCGTCGATCCCCGACATCGGCGACATCCAGCTCTCGCCGGACGAGTGGACGGAGGTCCAGAAGGGCGAGATCGTCGTACAGATCCTGGAGCGCGGTGAGGAAGATCGTCAGGCCCGCGCGATCGGCTATCTGAAGCACAATCCCAGCCAGCTCTTCGACGTCGCCACGGATTCCACCTTGGCGGCGCGGCTGGTGCCCGAGGTCAAGAAGGTCGAGGTCCTCGAGCGCTCTTCGTCGCACAAGCGCTTCCACGGCGAGGCCGACTTCTCGTTCATGCTGCCGCGCTTCCAGTACACGATGCTCTCCGCCTACAACGACAGCCACACCGGTCAGGCGTGGACGCAAGTGAAAGGCGATCTCGACAAGAACGAAGGGAGCCATTCGTTCTTCTGGGACGCGCAGCGTCAGCAGACCCTGGCGGTCTTCACCTACGACATGGCGCTCAAGGGCATCTTGAGCATCGTGCCCGAGTACGTGGTGATCCGGATCGCGAGCCGCACCCTGCCCGACTTCCTGCGCAATCTCGACAACGTCATCGACTCGGTCTACGCCGAGGACCCAGCCCGGGGAACGCGCGTGGCCTCGGAGTGGACCGGGCTCAAGCCCCGTCTCGAAGGCGGCCAGCTCGCGTCCCGCGCCTGGCAGGGGCCGATCGCCGTGGCCACCCGCGAGGCGCACCCTGCCGGCTCTCCGTAAGTCCCGTCCCTCGGACGTACGACGCCCCCGCTGGATCGAATCCAGCGGGGGCGTCTTGCTCCCCGGGCGAGCAGCGGGTCGCGCCAGCCGTCACCGCCCGCCCGCGGCTCTGGTCAGACGCGCTCGATGATCGTCGCGATGCCCTGGCCGCCACCGATGCAGAGCGTGACGAGGCCGGTCGAGAGGTTCCGGCGCTCGAGCTCGTCGAGGACCGTACCGATCAGGATCGCGCCGGTGGCGCCGAGCGGGTGACCGAGAGCGATCGCCCCGCCGTTCACGTTCACCTTGGCGGGATCGATGCCCAGCTTGCGGATGGTCTGCATCGGCACCGTCGCGAACGCCTCGTTGATCTCCCACAGATCGATGTCGGCGACGCTCATGCCGGCCTTCTTGAGCGCGCGCTGAGAGGCGGGCGTGGGTGCCGTCAGCATGATGACCGGCTCGGCGCCCGCGGTGGCGACGGCGCGGATGCGCGCGCGCGGCTTGAGGCCCTTCTCCTTCACGTACTTGTCCGAGGCCAAGAGCACCGCGGCGGCGCCGTCCACGATGCCGCTCGAGTTCCCGGCGGTGTGGACGTGGTTGATCTCCTTCACCTGCGGGTACTTCTTGAGCGCCATCTCGTCGAGCGTCTCGCCGTTCGGACCCAGCGTCATGGCTCCCCAGCTCACGAACGACGCCTGGAGCCCCGCGACGGCCTCCAGCGTGGTGCCGGCGCGCGGATGCTCGTCCTTGTCCAGCACCACCTGGCCGGTGACCGGATCGGTGACCGCGAGCGCGCTCTTGAAGTGTCCGCCCTTCTGCGCCGCCTCCGCCTTCTGCTGCGAGGCCACGGCGAACCGGTCGACGTCCTCGCGCGAGAAGCCCTCGAGCGTGGCGATCAGGTCCGCGCTGATTCCCTGCGGGACCTGAAAATGCTTCTTGCGCAGCAGCTCGTTGTTGCCGTCGATGTTGCCGCCGTCGCTACCCATCGAGACCCGCGACATGCTCTCGACGCCACCGCCCACGACCAGGTCCTGCTGGCCGGACATCGTGCCCATCGCCGCGAAGTTCACGCCCTGGGCGCCCGATCCGCAGAAACGATTGAGGCTGACACCCGTCACCTCCTCGGGCCAATCCGCGAGCAGCACCGCCTGGCGCGCGAGGCACGAGCCCTGCTCACCGACCTGGGAGACCACGCCGATCACCACGTCCTCGACGTCCTTGGGATCGATTCCGGTCCGCTTCGGCAGCACGCGCAGGCATTGCGCCAGAAGCTCTTGCGGATGGATGCCGGAAAGCGCGCCCTTGTCCTTCTTGCCGCGCCCACGCACCGTTCGTACTGCGTCGAGGATCCACGCGTCGCCCATGGGTTCTCCCTTCTCTCTCTCGCCGGGTCACCGCATTCTCGAAGTCGGTGCCCGGGCCTATTGGGGTGGATGCGCCGAACCATAGCAGACCGCGGAAGTGTTCGTGGAATCAGGCAATTTCGCGCATGACACGGTTGTACGAGCGACGGCCGAGCGTTACGCTGAAATCGATTTTCCGGCACGATCCGACAACGCATTCCGAAGGACGCGTCTCTCATGGCCCAAGCGGAGAGCTGGCCGCATCCCTCGAACCTCGCCTTCGTCGAGGAGCTGTACGTTCGCTGGCTCCGCGATCCCCGCTCGGTGGACGCCGATTGGGGAAAGTACTTCGCGACGCTGCCCACGGAGCGCGCGTTCGCCGCCGAGCCGCGGCTCGGCGCCACCGCCCCGAACGGCTCGATCTTCCGCTCCTACGGTTCCAACGGTCACGGCTCGGCGCACCTGGCGCCGAGCGCCGCTCCGGATCAGTCGATCCAGATCCTGCAGGACCGCGTCGACCAGCTGATCCGCGCCTACCGCTTGCGCGGCCACCTGATCGCCGCCGTGGACCCCCTCGGACTGCCACGCCCCTTCCAGCGCGAGCTCGATCCGGCGTTCTACAAGCTCACCGACGCCGACCTGGATCGCGTGTTCTCGAGCGAGACCATCGCGCTCGAGGGCGAGCTCACGCTGCGACGCATCCTGCGCCGCCTCCAGTCCACGTACTGTCGGTCGATCGGCGTGCAGTTCATGCACATCACCGATTACGGCGTGAAGGCGTGGCTCCAGGCGCGCATGGAGCACTCCGAGAACCGGATCGTCCTCGGCCGGCACGAGCAGCTGCGCATCCTGCGCCGCCTCACCGACGCGGTCATCTTCGAGGAGTTCATCCAGAAGCGCTTCCAGGGTGCCAAGTCGTTCTCGCTGGAGGGATCCGAGAGCCTGATCCCGCTGCTCGATCTGGCCATCGAGCACGCCGGCGACCTCGGCGTCGAGCAGATCGTGATCGGCATGAGCCACCGCGGACGGCTCAACGTGCTCTCGAACATCATGGGAAAGAGCGCCGCCGAGATCTTCGCCGAGTTCGAGGATACGAACCCCGAGCTCTCGCTGGGCCGCGGCGACGTCAAGTACCACCTCGGCTATTCGAGCGATTGGAAGACCACCGCAGGCAGGAGCGTGCACCTCTCGCTCTGCTTCAACCCGAGCCATCTCGAGTTCGTGGGCCCGGTCGTGCAAGGCCGCGTGCGAGCCAAGCTCGATCGCATGGGCGGCGACGATCCCGCGAGCCGCGCGCTCGGCATCGTCATCCACGGCGATGCCGCGTTCGCCGGCGAGGGTGTCGCTCAAGAGATGCTCAACATGAGCCGCCTCGAGCCCTACTCGATCGGCGGCACGATCCACGTGATCGTCAACAACCAGATCGGGTTCACCACCCCGCCCCACCAGGCCCGTTCCAGCACGTATCCCACCGGCGTCGCGCGGATGCTCCATTCGCCGATCTTCCACGTGAACGGCGAGGATCCCGAGGCCGTGGCGCAGGTGGTGCGCCTGGCGCTCGACTTCCGCCAGCGCTTCCGGCGCGACGTGTTCATCGACATGTACGGCTACCGTCGGCGTGGCCACAACGAGGGCGACGAGCCGTCGTTCACTCAGCCGCTGCTCTACAAGGCGATCGAGGCGCGCAAGCCCGTCCGCGAGGGCTACCTCGACCATCTTCTGCGCCTCGAGGGCGTCACCCGCGAGGAGGCCGACGCCTTGGCGGCGCGCCGCCGCGAGCACCTGGAGCAAGAGCTCAAGCGGGCCCAGAGCGCCAAGGTGTTCCCCACCGATGCGCCGATGGGCGGGGTGTGGCGCGGCTACTGCGGCGGCAACGAGCTCGAGGTCGAGGAGATCGACACGGGCGTGCCGCGCGAGCGGCTGGCGCGCCTGCTCGAGATCCAGACGCGCCTGCCGGGCGGTTTCCACCCCCATCCCAAGATCGCGAAGATCCTCGAGACGCGGCGCGAGATGGCGGCGGGAAAGCGCCCCCTCGACTGGTCCGCGGGCGAGAACCTCGCGCTGGCGACGCTCGCGATCGAGGGCGTGCGCATTCGCCTGACGGGCCAGGACGCCGAGCGCGGCACCTTCAGCCATCGGCACGCCGTGCTCCACGACTTCGAGGACGGGCACACCTACATGCCGCTCGCGCACCTGGCGCCGGAGCAGGCGCCGGTCGACATCGACAACAGCCCGCTCGCCGAGATCGCGCCGCTCGCCTTCGAGTACGGCTACAGCATGGATCGGCCCGAAGCGCTGGTGATGTGGGAGGCGCAGTTCGGCGACTTCGTCAACGTCGCGCAGGTCATCATCGACCAGTTCATCGTGAGCGCCGAGCAGAAGTGGCAGCGGCTGAGCGGGCTGGTGATGCTGCTGCCACACGGGCTGGAAGGCGCGGGTCCGGAGCACTCGAGCGCGCGGATCGAACGGTTTCTCTCGCTCGCCGCCGAGGACAACATCCAGGTCGCGCAACCGACGACCCCGGCGCAGATCTTCCATCTGCTGCGGCGACAAGTGTTGCGACCGTGGCGCAAGCCGCTGGTCGTGATGACGCCGAAGAGCTTGCTCCGGCTCCCCGCGGCGAGCTCGTCGCTCGACGACCTCACGACGGGCACCTACCAGCGCGTCATCGCCGACGCGCGCCCCGCGGCGCAGCAGAAGAAGACCGAGCGCGTGCTGCTCTGCACCGGCAAGCTCTACTACGAGCTCGACAAGAAGCGAACCGAGCTCGAACGCGACGACGTCGCGATCCTGCGCCTCGAGCAGCTCGCCCCGTTTCCCGGCGAGACCCTGCGCCGCAGCCTCGCCGAGTATCGCGCCGAGACTCCGGTCTTCTGGGTCCAGGAAGAGCCCGAGAACATGGGCGCCTGGGCCCATCTGCGCGTGCGATTCCTGGAGCGGATGTTCGATCGCCATCCGTTCGCGGGCATCTCGCGACCCGCGTCGGCGAGCCCGGCCACGGGCTCGCACGCGAGCCACAAGCTCGAGCAAGAGGCACTGCTCGCCGAAGCCTTCGGGCTGTGAGGGCCGCGGCCATCGCCGAGCGCGCGCCGCCGCCCGACCCGCCCGACGCAACCCCGACCGCGCACGTTCGCCCCCATCCGAGAGGAACGAAGCTGCCATGGCCATCGACATCGTGGTGCCATCCGTCGGCGAATCGATCACCGAGGTCGAGCTCGGCGATTGGCTCAAGAACGAGGGTGATTGGGTCGAGAAGGACGCGCCGATCGTCGTGATCGAGAGCGAGAAGGCCACCGTCGAGGTCCCCGCGCCGGTGTCGGGCACGATCGCGAAGATCGCGAAGCGCAAGGGCGAGAAGGCCCAAGTCGGCGAGACCATCGGCCAGATGGAGGAGTCGGCCAAGCCGACGAGCGCGTCACAGCCGGCCGCGAAGGCGGCGCCGGCTGCCAGCGCGGCGGTTCCCAGCGCCCCGGCGGCGCCCGCCGGCGCGCAGGCAGGCGACGGCGTACGCGTGATGCCCGCGGCGCAACGCGTCCTCGCGCAACACGGGCTCGCGGCGAGCGACGTCCCGGCGAGCGGGCCGGGCGGCCGCCTGCTCAAGGAAGACGTCGAGCGACACGTGGCGGCTGCACAGACGGCGCCCGCCGCCCCCGCGTCTCAGCCTCCGGCGCCGCCGCCCGCTCCCCAGGCGATCGCCTTCGCGGCGGCCTCCGGCGAGCCCGGCGGCGTCGAGGACGACGTCGTCCCCATGAGCCCGCTGCGCCGCAAGATCGCCGAGCGGCTCGTGATGTCGCAGCAAACCGCCGCGCTGCTCACGACCTTCAACGAGATCGACATGTCGGCGGTGATCGCGCTGCGCAAGCAGTATCAGGAAGCCTTCGCCGCCCGCTACGGCATCAAGGTCGGCTTCATGTCGTTCTTCGTGAAGGCGGCCGTGGATGCGCTCCACCGGGTGCCCGAGGTCAACGCGGAGATCCGCGGCACCGACATCGTCTACCACCGCTACTACGACGTCGGCGTGGCGGTGGGCGGCGGCCGCGGTCTGGTGGTGCCGGTGATCCGGCACGCCGATCGGCTCTCGTTCGCCGAGGTCGAGCGCACGATCGAAGACTTCGGCAAGCGTGCGCAAGCGGGCAAGCTCAAACCGGAGGAGCTCTCGGGCGGCACGTTCACCATCTCGAACGGCGGGATCTACGGCTCGCTGCTGTCGACGCCGATCGTGAACCCGCCGCAGGTGGGCATCTTGGGGCTGCACAAGATCGAGGACCGGCCGGTGGCCGTCGGCGGCCAGGTCGTGATCCGGCCGATGATGTACGTGGCGCTCACCTACGATCACCGCATCATCGACGGCCGCGAGGCGGTGACCTTCCTGAAGCGCATCAAGGAAGTCATCGAGGACCCGGCACGGATGCTCCTCGAGATCTGAGCCGGGCGTCGCGCGCCCGGGAACTCGCATTTCTCCCACACGAAGGGCAGCTCATCTCATGGAACGCTCGCGACACGATCTGGTGGTGATCGGCGCCGGCCCGGGCGGCTATCAGTCCGCCATTCGCGCGGCACAGCTCGGCCTCGACGTGGGCGTGGTCGAGAAGGACGCCACGCTCGGCGGCACCTGCCTCAACGTGGGGTGCATCCCCAGCAAGGCGCTCCTCGAATCGAGCGAGCTCTACGCGGAGGCCGCGCACGGTGCCTGGACCACTCACGGCATCCGCACGGGCGCCGTCGAGCTCGACCTCGCCGCGCTGCTCAAGCGCAAGGATCAGGTCGTGAAGGCGCTCACCACGGGCGTCGCCGGCCTCTTCAAGAAGCACAAGATCGCGCGCCACACGGGACGCGGCCGGATCACCGCGCCCGGGCGCGTGTCGGTCGCCGGCGCGGACGGCCAGGACATCGCCGAGCTCGAGGCCAAGCACATCCTGATCGCCACGGGCAGCAAGCCAGCGAGCTTGCCAGGCGTGGTGCTCGACGGCGATCGCGTCGGTACCAGCACCGAGGCCATCGCCTATCGCGAGGTGCCGAAGCGATTGGTGGTCATCGGCGCGGGCTACATCGGCCTGGAGCTCGGCTCGGTGTGGCGCCGGCTCGGCTCGCACGTCGTGGTGGTCGAGTTCCTGAACCGGATCCTGCCCGGAATGGACGACGAGATGGCGGCCGAGGCGCAGAAGGTCTTCGCCAAGCAGGGACTCGAGTTCCACCTCGGCAAGCGGGTCACGGCGGCCCGTGCCGATGGCGACGGGGCCATCGTCGAGATCGAGGGAAGCGAGCCGATCGCTTGCGACCGAGTGCTCGTCGCGGTGGGCCGCCTGCCCTTCACCGAAGGCCTCGGCCTCGAATCCGTGGGGATCGCGCTCGATCCGAAGGGCCGCATTCCGGTGGACGCGCACTGGCAGACCAGCGCGCCGGGCATCTACGCGATCGGCGACGTCATCGCCGGGCCGATGCTCGCCCACAAAGCCGAGGAAGAAGGCGTCGCCGTCGCCGAGTGGATCGGCACGGGCTGGGCGCACGTCAACTACGAGACGATCCCCGGCGTTTGCTACACGAACCCCGAGTTCGCCACCGTCGGCAAGACCGAGGAAGCGCTGAAGGCGGAAGGGATTCCCTATCGCAAGGGCTCGTTTCCGTTCCGCGCCAACGCGCGCGCGCGCACCCTCAATCAACTCGAAGGACGGATCAAGATCCTCGCGCACCGAGACACGGATCGCGTGCTCGGCGTGCACATCTTCGGTCCGCGCGCCGGCGAGCTCATCGCGGAAGCGACGCTAGCCATGGAGCTGGGGGCCTCGAGCGAGGACATCGCACGCACCTGTCACGCTCACCCCACCCTGCCCGAGGTGCTGCGCGAGGCGGCCCTCGCGGTGGACGGACGCCCGCTCAACATCTGATCCCGCCGGCGACCCGGCGCCGACGGAGTGGACGGCCGGAGCCGCGGAACGGGACCTCGGATCAGCTCGCGCCGGCGGCGCTCCGCCCGGGAAGATCCGCGCTGACCTTGCCCACCTGGACGATCGGCAGCTCGGGAGCAGGCTCGCCAGTGATCGCCTCGACCAGCTCGGGATCCAGCCTGCGGTAGTTCCAGGCCGCCTCCACGCGAAAGCGGCAGCCAGGCCTGGATTCGTCGCATGCGAGCGCCGCGCCGTCGAGGCGCACCTCGTGCGCACCCACGACCGGAATCCGTCCCAGATCCACGACCTTGTCCACCGCCCAGAGGCGGTGGTCGCGGATCATCTCGCCGTCGGCGTCGAAGAGCCGATCTCCCAGGGCCGGCGCTCCCTCCGGGCCGCGACCACCGATGTCGAGCACGATGCCACCGCGCTCGTCGGTCGCTCGCACCGAAAGCCAGACCTGGAAGAGATCCGTTGGGCCAGTCGGAAAGACGTGGCCGATCTGCCCCGAGTTGCGGGTGAGGACGACGAGCGTGTCGCCCTCGCGCTCCACCGTCATGACGAGCAGAGCGGCTGACCCGGCGTCCGGCGCAGCGGCGCTCACGGGTGCGGCCTCGCCGTAGGCGTACCCCCCGGTCGGCGGAACGGACCCCGGCGCCGCGAGACTGGCCACCACCTCGCTGACGCCGGCGGCTCCCCTCGCCACGCCGGCGACGTACGTGCTCGCAGCCAGGAAGCGGTGATCGTGGATGGGGACGTCGTACGTCTGGTGGTAGTAGCTCATGTGGCAGGCGGTGCAGGTCCTTCCCTCGGCCGCCGCGGGTGAGCCCTGCCACGACGCGTATTGGTCCTGAAGCACGTGCGCGACCCGCCCGTGGGTCGGCGGGCCGAGGGTCTGCACGTGGCAGGGCGTGCACGTGGTCGCCTCGTGAGTCGCGAAGCGATAGCGCTCCCGGTGTCTCCCGAGGTGGCTCGAGACGAGCATGTGCTCGACCAGCGGCCGGGCGCCGGGCAGTCGGCCCAGCTGGCTCGCGGCGCCGGGGCGGTCGATGAGCAGCGAGAACGCGTCCGCCCCCAGCGGTACGACCTCGAACGCGCCGTCGCCGCGGCCGCCAGGCATCGCGCGGTGACAGGAGACGCAATGCACCCCGGCGCGATAGCCCTCGCTCGCGACCACGGCCTCGAAGCTCGCGTCGGCCGGGTCGCGCGCGTGCGGCGCATGGCAACGCAGGCAGAAGCGCAGCTCCTCGGGCCCGCGCTCCGCGCGCAACCTGCGGAGCAGCGAGGTGAAGAACGGGTTGTTCGCCGCATGCGCGTGCGAGGACTGTACCCAGCCGGGGACCACGTCGCTGTGACACGACTCGCAGGTGCCCGGCACGATGGCGGTGAAGCCGACGTCCATCGGCACGAGCGCGGTGGTGTCGCTCGCGAAGCTCGCCAAGCGCGCGCTCCCAGCCACCGCGAGCAGCGTGGTCGCCAGCACGGCGGCGACGAAGGCCGGCAGCGCTTGCCAGCGGATCGGCGTCGCCCAGGGGTACCTCCGCCGCGGTGGATTCCACACCCGCGCGCTACGCGCCCGCGACGAACGGATGTGTGCCACCACGAGCGCCAGCGCGATCCACGACGTCACGACGTGCACGAACCACGGGATCGGGTAGCGATCGAACACGTGAACGTAGAGCAACAGGCCCGAGCTCGCGCCGGCGCCGCCGAGCGCCGCGACGAAGCAGACGAGCATCGCCAGCCCGCCCAGGCCCCCCGGGGTCTTGGTCACGCTGCCGCTGCTCTTGGCCACGCTCCAGAGCAGAATGCCGCCGCTGATCACGCCCGTGCCCAGCACCATCAGCGTGTGGTGCTTGGCGTCGAGAAGCAGCCGGGCGAAGACGGCCAGCACCGTCAGCAAGGCGACGGCGAGGCGAGCGGCCCGCCCCAAGCCGAGGATCCGCACCACCCCCAGCAGCAGGCCCGCGACGGCGGCGATGAACCCAAAGTCCTTCACGATGTGGGCGTCCCATTCATCGCGCGAGCGCCAGGCGCCCACCACACCGATCACCAACGCCACGAGCGGCGCCCGTGACGCGCTACGCAGCGGGCTCCCGACACCGCCGACGGTCTGCGCCAGATGGAGCGCGACATAGGCGAGCCCGAGGGCGATCACGACGACGCCCACCGCCATGTGCGCGATCTGCAGGAACTGGAGCGCGAGCGCCGGGCGCGGCTGAGTCCACGTCACCGCGCCGCTGACGGCGAGAAAGCACAGCAGGCCCGCCAACACGCCGCGCAGGCGACTCTCGGCGGTCAACTCAACCCCGCCCAGGCACACGGCTCGATCGGCGCTCGTGCGACCACCACCGGCAGCGCGCCGACGCCAGATTCATCGCGCGGAAACGGTAATCGAAACTCGCTCTCCCCGGTACTCGATCGGGAGCTCGCCGGAACGATTCGACACGCGCCGACGGCGCCCCGAGCCGCCGCCCGCGCGAGCGGCGCTGGCGCATGACCGCGTTCCCCCCTGCGCACGATCGCGCCCGCGTCGCCCGTCGAGCCGACTCCGCCGCGGGGTTGGCGGGAAGGGTCACTCTCGCAAGGCGCGATGGCTGGCCACCGAGATCGCCGGCTGCTCGTGGGGCTGACCCAGCCCGCCCGCAGGCCACGCCCCCCGGGGCGCGAGTGAGCGATTCGGTCTTCACGCGCTTCGCTTCGCGATCCGGTCCGCTTCGTCCATCCACACGTCGCGTGCCGCCGCTATATTCGCGCCGGAGGCACGGCACGTGAAAGACGACGCTCCGGATCACCCTCTCCCGCCATCCGCAGCCACCCCGCCTCGGCCCGGCACCGCCGGCAGACCGATCCGCGATGCTGCCGACTATCTGGCGAGCCTGCGCGGGCGAAACCTGCGGGTGTTCGCGCTCGGCGAGCGCATCCCCGAGCCGGTCGATCATCCGCTGATCCGGCCGTCGATCAACGCGATGGCGGCGACCTACGATCTGGCGCTCACCGACCCCGAGCTCGCCACGGCCCGCTCGTCCCTGGTGAACGAGCGCGTCAACCGCTTTCTGCACGTCACCGAGTCGGTCGACGACGTGGTGGCGCAGAACAAGATGCAGCGCCGCCTCGGCCAGCTCACGGGTACGTGCTTCCAGCGCTGCGTGGGCATGGACGCGATCAACGCGCTCTTCTCGATCACGTACGACTGCGATCGAGCCCACGGAACTCCCTACCATGCGCGGCTGCGATCGTTTCTGGCGATGGCCCAATCCCTCAACCTGGTGATCGGCGGGGCGATGACGGACCCGAAGGGCGACCGAAGCAAGGGGCCCTCGGAGCAAGACGATCCCGACGTCTTCGTTCACGTCGTCGAGCGCCGCGCCGACGGGCTCGTGCTGCGCGGCGCCAAGGCGCATCAGACCGGCTGCATCAACTCCCACTGGATCGTGGTCATGCCGACGATGCGTCTCGACCCGCGCGACGCGGCCTTCGCGGTGGTGGCGGCGATCCCGGTGGAGGCCGCCGGGCTCACGTTCGTGTACGGCCGCCAGTCGTGCGACACGCGCAGCCTCGAGGGCGGCGCGATCGACGTCGGCAACGCCAGCTATTCCGGCCAAGAGGCGATGATCGTCCTCGAGGACGTCTTCGTCCCGTGGGAGCGCGTGTTCCTGGATGGCGAGACCGAGATGGCCGCGCCGCTGGTGGAGCGTTTCACCGCGTACCACCGGCGCAGCTACGTGTGCAAGACCGGCGTGGGCGACGTGCTGATCGGGGCGGCCGCATCCATCGCCGACATGAACGGCGTGGCGGGCGCATCGCACGTCCGCGACAAGCTGGTGGAGATGGCCCACCTGAACGAGACCATCTATGGCGCCGGCGTCGCTTCCTCGTACGAATCGAAGCCCACCGCCGCCGGGAACTACCAGAACGACGACCTGCTCGCCAACGTGTGCAAGCACAACGTCACGCGCTTCCCGTACGAGATGGGGCGGCTCGCGCAGGATCTCGCCGGTGGGCTGCTCGTGACGCTTCCCTCGGAGAAGGATCTCGCGTCCCCGGAAACCGGCCCCCTGCTCAGCCGCCTGTTGCGCGGCCGCAGCGGCGTGCCGACCGAGCACCGCGTGCGCATGCTGCGGCTGATCGAGAACATGACCTTGGGACGAAACGCCGTCGGTTACCTCACCGAGTCGCTTCACGGCGCCGGCTCGCCGCAGGCTCAGCGCATTCAGATCGCGCGCCAGATGGATCTTGCCCACAAGAAGCGCCTGGCGCGTCGGCTGGCCGGGATCGACGACGACGAGCCCGGGCGTGACGGCTGAGCCGCCGCCACGCCACCGCTGGCTCGAGCAGGTGGACGTGCTCGATCGCGCGGCGATGCGGCTGCTACCGCGCATTCGCCGGCGGTCGCTCACGCCGCCGCTTCTCGCCATCACGTACTCGGGCTCGGCGCCCAGCTGGTTCGGAGCCGCACTGATCCTGATGGCGCTCGTGCACTACGAGGTCGGCCCGGTCACCACGCTTCGCGCCTGGCTCGCGTGCATGACGGGATCGTTCGGATCGCTGCTCGTCGGCGAGGCGTTGAAGCGGCTCTTTCGTCGCACGCGCCCCTACCACGCCCTCGCCGATCACGAGGCTCTCGGGTGGCCGCCGCCCAACGCTTCCATGCCGTCGACGCACGCGTCGACGTCGGTGGCACTCGCCGTCGGCCTGGCGCTGGCTGGCGACCCGCACGCGGGCGCGGTCGCCGCGTGGGCGGCGCTGGTGGTGTTCTCGCGCTACTACACGGGCGTCCATTACCCGAGCGATCTGGCCGTCGGCGCCGCGCTCGGCGGCGCCTTCGGCCTTCTGGACTGGACCTGGGTGGTGCGCGCGGTGCTCGGCGCACCGGGCTGAATCAGCTCCGGACGGCCGCGCAGCTCGCGCGGGAGCGCTCGCTCACTTGCCTTCCTTGGGGTCCTTCGCTGCGGGCGGCGGCGGGGGCGGTGCCGCTTCCTGGATTCCGACCAGCTCGACCTCGAAGACGAGCGTGGATTGCGGCGGAATCGTGGGCGGCCGGCCGTTGGGGCCGTAGGCCAGCTCGGGCGGGATCACGAGCTGCCACTTGTCGCCGACCTTCATCATCTGCAGCGCTTCCGTCCAGCCCTTGATCACGCCCGTGACCGGGAACTTCGCCGGCTCGTTGCGCTTGTACGAGCTGTCGAACTCGGTGCCGTTGATCAACGTGCCCTTGTAGTGGGCGCTCACGGTATCGGTGGGCTTGGGCGACTTACCGTCCCCCGACTTGAGCACCTTGTACTGAAGGCCGCTCGCGGTGACCTTCACGCCGTCCTTCTTCTTGTTCTCGTCCAGGAACTTCTTGCCCTCGGCGGCGTTCTTCTCGCCTTCGGCCTTCATGGCGGCCTGGCGCTTTTCGATCATCTGCTTCTGGAAATCCATCATGACCTGGCGATTCTCGTCGGCGTTCATGACCGAGTCCTTGCCCGAGAGCACCTCGGTCAGGCCGCGCACGAGAAAGTCGATGTCGATGTCGGCACCCGCGGGCTTGACGCTCTCGCCGACGTTCCGCCCCAGGGCGTAGCCGAGCCGCTGCTTCGGAGTCCACGACGCCGTGGCCGGGTTCGGAGCCGGCGCCGGCGCTGCCGGCGGAGCCGATGCCGCCGGAGTGGCGTGCGGATCGTCCTCGGCCCGGACCAGCCCGGCCCACGCCATCATCGCCAGCAAGGCGATTCCCATGCGCTTCATTCGTATCTCCTGAGACGCCGCCCAGCGAGCGACGGCAGAAACGAGAACGGCGGACCAGGCCAGCCCCGAGCCGCCAAGCCGCGAATCATAGCAGCGGGAAGAGCCGGACTCGCGCGCGTGCTCACGAAGGCAGATGAAGCGCCTTCGGCTCGAGGTATTCCTCGAGCCCCCACACGCCGAGCTCGCGGCCTCGGCCGGACTGCTTCATGCCACCGAACGGTGCCGCCGGATTGAACGGCGC
Source organism: bacterium (assembly GCA_046331705.1). Classification (GTDB taxonomy): domain Bacteria; phylum JADJOY01; class JADJOY01; order JADJOY01; family JADJOY01; genus JADJOY01. Next base: position 210,663 of record JAXLQJ010000007.1, read on the forward strand.
GCCGTTCACGTGGACCTGACCAGTGCGAATGCGACGCGCCACCCGCTCGGCGCGGGCCCGGTCGTTCGACCACACCGCGCCGCCGAGCCCGTAGACGGTCTCGTTGGCGATGCGCACCGCGTCCTCCTCGTCCCGATACGGCACGATGCAGAGCACCGGTCCGAAGATCTCCTCTTGCGCCACGGTCATGTCGTTGCGTACGTCCGCGAGCACCGTGGGACGCACGAAGTAGCCGCGCGCGAGGCCGTCCGGCGGCTCGACACCGCCCGTCACCAGGCGCGCGCCCTCGGCGAGGCCTCGCTGGATGTACCCACGCACCCGATCGCGCTGCGTCGCGCTCACCAGCGGACCGAGCTTCGCGCCGCCCCGCACGGGATCGCCCACGGTCACGTGCTCCGCTTCGTCCTTGGCGATGCGGATCGCGTCGTCCTGGCGATGCTCGGGGACCAGCATGCGGCTCCACGCCGTGCACATCTGGCCCGAGTTGCTGTAGCACTGCTGCACTCCCGCGCGCACCGCCTTCTCGAGATCGGCGTCGTCGAGGATCACGTTGGCGGACTTGCCGCCGAGCTCGAGCGCCACGCGCTTCACCGAGGCCGCCGCCAGCTCGGCGACGCGCTTGCCGGCGCGCGTCGAGCCCGTGAACGAGACCATGTCCACTCCCGGGTGGCGCGCCATCGCCTCGCCCACCACCGGCCCCGACCCGCTCAGCAAGTTGAAGACGCCGGCCGGCAGCGCGGCACGCTCGACGATCTCGGCCAGCGCGAAGCACGCGAGCGGCACCACCTCGCTCGGCTTGAGCACCACCGTGCAACCCGCGGCCAACGCCGGCGCGACCTTCGCGATCACCTGGTGCAGCGGGTAGTTCCAGGGCGTGATCGCGGCCACGACTCCCACGGGCTCCTTCACGATCAGCGAATGACCCACGGTCTCCTCGAACGCGAACCGTTCGAGCAGGTCGGCGTAGAACCCGAGTGTCAGGATCGGCAAGCCCACGTGGATCTTGGACGCTGCCGAGAGCGGTGCGCCCAACTCTCGCGCGATGAGCAGCGCCAGCTCCTCCTGGCGCTCGACCAGCCCGCGCCCGATCGCCCGGAGCAGCGCCGCCCGCTCGTGCGGCGCGCGCGCCGACCACGCGGGGAACGCCGCTCGTGCCGCGGCCACCGCGTCGTCGACGTCCGCGGGCGTACCGGCGGGAACCGAGCCGAGGACCTCCTCGGTGCTCGGATTCACCACGGCGAACGAGCCGCTCTCGCGTGGCGCCACCCAGGTTCCACCGATGAAGAAACGGTCTCGCACGATCCGCTCGCTCATCTCCGCCTCCTCCGTCCCTGGCCCGCGGCGAGCATAGCGCGCCATCCCACGCTCCCCGCTCGGGGGCCGCGAGCGCCCTTCCCGCCCCTTGGCAGCCCGGGCTCCACGCGACTAGAACACGTTTCACTGGAGAGCAGCGACATGAGCACCGCGAAGACGGAAGTGCCGGCGGTCGAAGGTTGGTTCGCAGCGGATGGCGACGGTCCGCATTTGATCGGCGGCCAATGCGAGAAGTGCGGCACGTTCTCGTTCCCCCGCGAACCGCTCTACTGCAAGAACCCGGCGTGCGATTCGAGCGCGATCCGCGCCGTCCCGCTCAGCCGCCGCGGGCGGATCTGGTCGTACACCAACGCCTGCTATCAGCCTCCGCCACCCTACGTCGCCGCCCAGCCCTTCGTGCCCTTCGCGATCGCCGCGGTCGAGCTCGAGCGCGAGGGCTTGGTGGTGATGGGGCAGCTCGCCGAGGGTGTGCGCGTCGAGGACGTCCGGGTCGGTCAGGAGGTGGAGCTGATCGTGGAGACGCTCTTCGAGGACGCCGAGCGCCGCCACCTCGTGTGGAAATGGAAGCCCCTCGCCGCCTGAGCCCCACCTCCGAGACTCGTCGGGAGCGACACACATGGCCAAGAACGACGTCGTGATCCTGGGTGTCGGCATGCACCCGTGGGGCAAATGGGGCAAGAACTTCGTCGAATACGGCGTGGCGGCCGCGCGCGCGGCGCTCGCGGACGCCCAGGTCGAATGGCCCGAGATCCAGTTCGTCTCGGGTGCCTGCACGATGCGTTGCGGCTACCCGGGCTACGTCGCCGGCGCGACGTTCGCGCAAGCGCTGGGCTGGAACGGCGCCCGCATCGCCAGCTCGTACGCGGCGTGCGCGTCCGGCTCGATGGCGCTCGAGGCAGCACGCGCCCAGATCCAGTCCGGTCGCGCGGAGGTCGCGCTGGTGGTGGGCGCCGACACCACGCCCAAGGGCTTCCTCGCGCCCCAGGCGGGCGACCGCCCGAACGATCCCGATTGGCTGCGCTTCCGGTTGCTGGGCGCGACCAACCCCACGTACTTCGCGCTCTACGCGCGCCGGCGCATGGATCTCTACGGCACCACCGAGCGGGACATCGCCGCGGTACGGGTGAAGAACGCGGAGCACGGCCTCCACAATCCCAACGCGCGCTATCGCAAGCTCTTCTCGATCGAGGAGGTGCTGGGCTCGGCGATGGTGTCGGACCCGTTGCGGCTCTTCGAGATCTGCGCGACCAGCGACGGCGGCGCGGCGGTGGTCGTCGCGAGCCGTGCCTACGCGAAGAAGAAGGGACTCTCGAAACCGGTGAGGATCGCCGCGATCTCCACGGTCACGCCACGCTACCCGAGCGCGCAGATCGAGATGCCCGACTTCGCCACCGACTCGTGGGCGGTCGTGCCGCGCCCCGAGCACGCCTTTCGCGATTCGGTCGCGCGCGCCGCATACGCCGAGGCCGGACTCGGCCCCGAGGACATGAGCCTGGCCGAGGTCTACGACCTTTCCTCCGCGATGGAGCTCGATTGGTACGAGCAGATCGGACTCGCCCAGCCTGGCGAAGGCGACAAGCTGTTGCGTGACGGAGTGACGCGGCTCGGCGGACGTTGCCCGGTGAACGCGTCCGGCGGGCTCGCGTGCTTCGGTGAGGCGGTGCCGGCGCAAGCACTGGCGCAGGTCTGCGAGCTCACGTGGCAGCTGCGCGGCCAGGCCGGCGCGCGACAGGTGAAGAAGGCGCGCGCGGGGATCACGGCGAATCAAGGGCTCTTCGGTCACGGCTCGTCCGTGATCCTGACGCGCTGAGCGCGCGCCCATACGACGCACGCTCGAGCTCGGTCAGCGGTTGGCCTCGCGGGCCGTGGGCCCGTAGACTCCCTTCGTCCCCCGGCAACCGGAGTCGAGCCATGATCCGATCGATCGCGCGCATCTCATCCATCGCCTTCCTCGGTCTCGTCGTCGCCTGCCCGGCGCCACCGCCCCCTTCCGGGCCGACGCCGCAGGAAGAGCTGGCGGCGAAGATGGAAAAGCTCGCGGCCGCCGATCGCGCCGTGAACGACGAATGCTTCGGCAAGCTCACGCGCGGCGAGATCCCCAGCAACCGATCGTACGTGGAGTGCTACGTGGCCAAGGTACGGCCCGCGTACCAGCAGTACGGCCCGGAGAACATCGACCTACTCGAATCGCTCGCGAAGCAATGGCGCGCCATCGCGGATCAAGTCGACGCGCGCAAGCTCAAGGCCGCCGACGCCCAGGTGGCCATGGCCAAGGTCAAGAGCGAGATCGAGGCCGAAGCCCGGCGTCGCGCCGCCGAGGCCGAAGCGCTCGCTCAGAATGCGGCAGGCAGCAACGCCAAGGAATCGAACGTCGAAGGTTCCTCGGCCGATGCCGTCCAGAACCGCAAGATGTTGGAGCAGGGTCTGCACGACAAGGCCAAGCCCAATCCGAGCGGCATCCCCGGGCGCCGCGGCGGCGGTTGACGCCCTCGCCCGCCCACGCGGGAATCGCCGCCGCGCTCAGCGCGGCAGGCCGAGACCGCGCTCTGCGATGATGTTGCGCTGGATCTGATTGGTGCCGGCGTAGATCGTGTCGGCGCGCGTCCACAGATAGAGGCGTTGCAGCTCGTTCACCTGGTAGGGCGCGCCGTCGAGGATCTCGCTGGCCGCGCCCAACACGTCGACGGCGAGCTCGCCCAAGCGCCGGTGCCAGCTCGCCCAGTAGAGCTTGGTGATCAGCGCCTCGCGCGACAGCTCGGGTGTGCCGGCGCCGCTCAGGACACGCAGCGCGTTGAGCCGCATGATCCTGAGACCGATCCACGCGTCCGCCAGCCGCTGACGGAGCAACGGATCGCGAGCGGCTCCATTGGCTTTCGCCACCTCGATCACGCGCTCGAGCTCCATCTGGAACTGGAGCTGCTGCGCGAGGGTCGAGGCGCCGCGCTCGAACGCCAGCAAGCCCATCGCGACCTTCCAGCCGCCGTCGACCGCGCCCACCACGTTGGAGGCCGCGGTGCGCGCGTCCTCGAAGAACACCTCGGCGAACTCCGCGGTACCGGTGATCTGGCGAATGGGCACCACCCGCACGCCCGGCTGATGCATCGGTACCAGCAGGAACGTGATGCCGTGATGCTTGGCGCCGCTCGCGTCCGTCCGCGCGAGCGCGAAGCACCAATCGGAGATGGCCGCGAGCGAGGTCCAGATCTTCTGACCGTTCAGCACCCATTCGTCACCGTGGCGTTCCGCCTTGCACTGCACGTTCGCCAAGTCGCTGCCGGCGTTGGGTTCCGAGTAGCCCTGACACCACAGCTCCTCACCCGACACGATCGGCGGAAGGAAGCGCTTCTTCTGCTCGTCGGTGCCGAACGCGATGAGTGTCGGGCCGAGAAGCGTCTCGCCGATGTGGCCGAGGCGTCCGGGCGCCCCGGAACGAACGTATTCCTCGTTGAAGATCACTTCCTGCACGAGGGTCGCGGCCCGACCGCCGTGCTCGATCGGCCAACCGAGACACGTCCAGCGGCCCGCCGCCAGGCGCGCCTCCCACTTGCGGCGCCCCTCGAGCGCCCCGTCCATGTCGCCCGGCCAACCACGCCCGCGGACCTCCGCCAGCTCGCCGCTCAGGTTCTCCGCGAGCCACGCGCGCACCTCGTCGCGAAACGCGAGATCTTCGGCGCTGAGGTCCAGTTGCATGGGTCGCTCGCTCGGCGTTCGAGAGGGAGGCTCGGCTCAGAGTCCGATCGCGCGAGCGATGCGCTCGCGATGGAAGCTCGCGTCTCCGAGCAGCGTCGCGGAGGAACGGGCGCGCTTGAAGAAGAGGTGCACGTCGTGCTCCCAGGTGAAGCCGATGCCGCCGTGGATCTGGAGCGCTTCGGCGGCGCACGCCGCGTAGGAATCCGAGGCGTAGGCACGGGCCATCGCCGCGGCGCTCGCGACCTCCTCGTCGCTCGCCGCGGTACCGGCTTGCGCCGCGACCTGGGCCGCGTAACGGACCGCCGAGCGCGCCGACTCGACGCGCAACAGCATGTCGGCGCATTTGTGCTTGATCGCTTGGAACGATCCGATTGGGCGGCCGAACTGGACGCGCACCTTGGCGTAGTCCACGGCCAGGTCGAGGCAGCGATCGGCACCTCCGACCTGCTCGGCCGCGAGCGCGATCGACGCCAGATCCAGCACCCGCTCGAGCGCGTGCCAGCACGAACCGGCGCCCCCCATGAGCGCATCGCGCGGCACCACCACGTCGTCGAGCCGGATCCGCGCGAGACGCCGGGTCTGATCCAGCGTGGGCAGCCACGTGCGCTCGACTCCCGTCGACGTCGCGGGCACCAGGAAGAGCCGGATGCCGTCGATCCCCGCGGAACGGGGCTCCCGAGCCGCGACGATCAAGAGATCGGCGCTGTGACCGTCGACGACGAAGGACTTCTCGCCTCGCAGCACGAAGCCCGAGCCCTCGGCGCGCGCTTCGCACCGGATCTCTTCGGGCGCCACCCGGCCCTCGGCCTCGGCCCAGGCGAGCGTGGCGCGCACGCCGCCCGCCGCGATGTCCGGCAGCACGTCCTGCTTCTGCTTCTCGGTGCCCACCAGCAGCAGCGCGGGTGTCGCGAGGCAGACGGTCGAGAAGAACGGAGCGCACAGCAGCGTGCGCCCCATCTCTTCCATCAGCACCGAGAGCTCGACGGCGCCGAGCCCGAGCCCGCCGTAGCTCTCGGGAATCGCCATCGCCGTCCAGCCGAGCTCCTCGGCGATCCTGCCCCAGACCTCGGCGTCGAACCCGATCTCGGTTTCCATGCACGCGCGCACCGCGGTCGAGCCCGAGTGCGCGGCGAGAAACCGGCGCGCCGAATCCCGCAGCGCCTGTTGCTCGTCGTTCAGCAGCAGGCTCACGGGTAGACCTCGCGGCTGCCGTCGAGCACCACCGCGGCGATTCGCGCCCGATGGAAGCCGGCATCCCCCCACGCCGCGGCCAGCGCCCAGATGCGCTTCATCCACAGATGCAGGTCGTATTCCGTCGAGTACCCGATGGCGCCGTGGCATTGGAGCGCCAGCTTCGCCACCTGCTGGGAGATCACCGAGGCGCGTGCCTTGGCGATCGAGGCGTCGAGCGCGCGGTCCGGGGAATCCGCGGCCACCGATGCCGCGGCCCGATGGACGAGCGGACGGGCCATCTCGATGGCGGTGAGCGCGTTGGCGAGGTGGTGCTTGATCGCCTGGAAGCTGCCGATGGGCTTACCGAACTGCTCGCGCACCTTCACGTAACCGACGGTGAGGTCGAGGATGTGAGCCGCGAGGCCGACGAGCTCCGCCGACGCGCCGAGCGCGCCAAAGGCGCACGCTTCCTCGCGCGCGCTGGCGGCGCTCGCTCCGATGGCCAGTCGCACGCCATCCGCCTCCGCCCAGTCCACGCGAAACAAGCGACGCGCGCCGTCCACGGACTCGAGCCGCGTACGGGTGGTGGCCGAACGCGGGACCGCCCACAACGCTCCCGATCGAAAGGTCACCAGCAGATCCGCGGAGTCGGCGTTCGGGACGAAGGGAGCATCGTCGAGGGCGACGGTGATCGTGGCGTCGCCGGCGAGCGCGGGCGGCAGCCACTCGCGCTGAACCGAATCCGGCGCGAACCGGGCGAGCAACGGCACCGCCACCGCCGCGTGCTCGAGGAGCGGCTCCGGCAACGCCGCGCGCCCCGCTTCCTCGAGCGGCAACACCAGATCCGCCGCTCCGAGGCCGAGCCCGCCGTGCTCCTCCGGGCCGTTGATCCCGAGCAGCCCCAGATCGCCGAGCTGCTTCCACAGACCCGGCACGCGTCCCGTCTCGTTGGACCAGCAGCCGCGCACCGCGGACGCGGGGCATTCCTTCGCGAGCATGTCGCGAAGCGAGCCGCGAAATCCCAACTGGTCGTCGGTGAACGCAAAGCGCATCCGTTCGCTCCTGGATGAATCAACCCTTGGGCAGCTTGAGCAGCCGTTCCGCCACGACGTTGCGCTGGATCTCGTTGGTGCCGGCGTAGATCGGCCCCGCGAGCGAGAACTGGAAGCCCTTGAGCCAGCTGCCGTCGTCACCGGTGAGCGACGAGCCTTCCTCCAGCTCGCGGGTCGGGCCGAGCAACGCCAGCGCGGTCTCGTGCATGCGCACGTCCATCTCGGACCAGAAGATCTTGTTGAGGCTCGCGTCGGCGCCCATCGCCTGACCTTCCAGCATGCGCGTGACCGTGCCGTAGGTGTACCAACGGTAGGCCTCGGCATCGATGAACGCCTCGACGACCGCGTCGCGAAGCGCGGGATCGGCCGTGGCGCGCTGGCGACGCCAGAGGTCGACGAGCCGGGCGGCCGTGGCCATGAAACGACCCGGGCTGCGCAACGTGAGGCCGCGCTCCGAGTTGGTGGTGGCCATGGCGATGTCCCAGCCCTTGTCGACGGCGCCGATGACGTCGCGGTCGGGCACGAACACGTCGTCGAAGAAGACCTCCGCGAAGCCCTCGTCGCCGTCCAGGCGCTCCACCGCGCGGACGCGCACCCCCTCGGCGTCGAGCGGCACCATGAAGTACGTGAGGCCCTTGTGGCGCGGCACCTTCGGGTTGGTCCGAAACAAACCGTAGATCGCGTCGCAGAACGCGCCGCGCGTGCACCAGGTCTTCTGGCCGCGCAGTCGGAAGCCCCCGTCCACGCGATGCCCTTCGCTGCGCAGGCTCGCGAGGTCGCTGCCCGCGTTGGGCTCCGACCACGCCTGCGCCCAGGTGTAATCACCCCGTGCCATCGGCCCGAGGATTCGCGCCTTCTGCTCCTCGTTGCCGAACTCGAAGAGCACCGGCGCCAGCAGGAAGATTCCGTTCTGTGTCACGCGTTGCGGCGCGCGGGCGCGGTAGTACTCCTCCTCGAAGATCAGCCACTCGAAGAGCGTGGCCTCGCGTCCACCGTATGGCTTCGGCCACGACACCACCGCCCAGCCGGCGTCGAAGAGCTCGCGCTCCCATTCGAGATGGCGCGCGAAGCCCTCGCGCGTGTCGCCGGAGGGCAGCGGCTGCTTCGGCACGTGCGCCGCCAGCCAGTCGCGGCATTCGGCGCGAAACGACTGCTCTCGCTCGGTGAACGTCAGGTCCATGGGGCGAGCCTCGAATCAAGCGGCGAGACGGTCGAGCGTCGCTTCGGCGTCGGCGACGATCGCCGCGATCGCCTCCGCGACCGTCGGCAGGGAGTCGATGGCGCCGACCACCTGCCCCGTCGGCAGGATGCCGGCCTCGAGCCTGCCGTCGACCATGGTCGCCTTGGTGAGCATGGGCGCGTTCGCGGCCATCGCGAGCTGAGCCCACGTGAGGTCCTGGCTCTTGCGCATCGCCAGGCCTTCCTTGAGCAGATTCACGAACGAGGTCCCGGTGAGCTTCTGGAACTTGAGCGCGTTGAGCAGTGCCCGCGGAAAGCGGAACAACGGATTGATCCGCTCCAGATGATCGATCAAGTCGGTGCGGATCACGCGCTGGGGAGCGCCGTCGACGGCGGACGTGACCACCGTCCCCATGAGGTTGGTCTTGAGGTAGACGGCCTTGATCTCGTCCGGGACGCGGCTCTCTTGGGTGAGCAAGAACCGCGTTCCCATGGCGATCCCCGCCGCGCCGTAGGCGAGCGCCGCCACCAGCCCGCGCCCGTCGTGGAAGCCGCCCGCGCCGATCACGGGGATGGACACCGCCTTCACCACCGCCGGCAAGAGCAGCGACGTGGCGATCGGTCCGGTGTGGCCGCCGCCCTCGTGGCCCTGGGCGATCACCGCATCCACTCCCCACTCCGCCATCTTCTGCGCGTGGCGCGGCGCACCGACGGTGGGCATGGTGAGCACACCGCCGTCCTTGAGCTTGCGAATGAGCTCCTTGGTCGGCGGGCTCGCGAAGCTCGCGAGCTTCACGCGCTCGCGAATCACCAGCTCCGCGTAACGCTCCACGTCCGGCTGGTCGCCGCGCATGTTCACGCCGAACGGGCGCTCGGTGCGCCCCTTGACCTCGGTGATCGCGGCGCTCAGCTGCTCGAAGGTCATGGTGGCGGCGGCGAGGATGCCGAAGCCGCCGGCGGCGCTGGTCGCCGACGTGAGACGAGCGCCCGAGACCCACCCCATGCCGGTCTGGACGATCGGGTACTGGCAACCGACGAGCGCGGTGAACGGTGTCGCGAGCACGCGGTGCATCACTTGAGGCCCTCGCGGATGAGGCGCAGCTCGTCGTCGCTCGGCAGCCGCGTGGTCGGCACGTCGCCTCGAACGTCGAGCTCGAACCCGGTGTTCGCCACCACCTCGTCGACGCTCACGCCGGGGTGAACGCTCTTGAGCCGCATCCGGTGATCGGGCGTCGCGAAGTCGAGCACCGCGAGGTTCGTCACCACCACACGGATCTCGTGGAACCGGCGCTCGCGCGGACCGAGGGCGGCGGCACGGTCGTAGCCCACTCCGCTCACCATGTCGACGCGCGGTAGGAACACGTCCTTGGTGTGCTTGGGCACGAAGTAGCTGGTGGCGTGGCAGATGGTGTTGCCGGGAGCGCCGCGCACGCCGAGCAGCTGGCTCGCCGGCTTCGACCAATCGCCAATGCACGACAGGTTCTGGTTGCCGTAACGATCGAGCTGAGAGGCGCCCATGAACACGTGGCGCTTCCCCCACCACACCACGTCGAAGACCTTGCGATAGGGCATCCAGCCCTCGACGACGCCCCACTGCTGCATCGCCGCGACGCCGTCGGTCAGCACCAGGTCCGGCTCGAACGTCCGCTTCGCGAGACGCGCGCCCAGCGCCGGGATCGGCAGCATCGGGCTCGCCATGATCTCGCCATCGCCGCGAAAGGCCTCGGCGCACGCCACCACGCAGATCTCGTCGCGGGTCGCCTCGCTCATGATCTCGCCCTCACCGCTTCGACGTAGGCCGCGTGACTCGGCGCATCGAGATAGCGTTCCTTGAACGCCTGCCAAGCGCCGGGATCCTTCGCGGTGGCCGCGTACGTTTTCTGGAACGCCTCGTCACGACCGTAATCCGGCGGGCATTCGGTGAAGTGGGCGCCGAGCGGAGCCTCGATCACCCCGTCGACCATCATGCGGTCGATGAGCAGCGACTGGATCGGACCGCCGTCGCGCAGCTCCTCCGTGGTCACGATCCGCTCACAGCTCATGAAGCGCTTCGTCGCGGCCATGCAGAAGAGATCGTCGAAGTAGGGATCGGGCCCCAGGTACTGGCCGTTGCCACGGGCGTCGGCGCGATTCATGTGCACCAGCGCCACGTCGAGGGCGAGCGCCGGCATCGCCACCAACTCCTCGCCGTCCGCGTAGGGCGAGCGCACGGTCGCGAGCTCCGGGTTCACGCGCATCACGTCGCTGCCGAGCCCGGCGCGGGTGGGCAGGAACGGCAGCCGGTACGCCGCCGCGCGCAGCCCCCACTGGAACATCCCCTCGTCCAGCTCCATCGCCTGAACCGTGGCTGCCTCGCGAGCCTTGCGGAAATGCGGCTCGAGCGGGATGGAGTCGAGCGACACGAAGCCGTAGACGATCTTCCGGGCCTTGCCGAGGGCGCACAGAATGCCCACGTCGGGGCCGCCGTAGGAGACGATCGTGAGGTCGGTGAGCGACGAGCGCGCGATGGCGCGAACCAGCGACATCGGCTTGCGTCGCGAGCCCCAACCACCGATGCCGATGGTCATGCCGTCGCGCAGCTCGGCGACGACGTCTTCCTCGGTGATCCGCTTGTCCGCCATGCCGGTCAGCCTTCGCGCTTGGTCACGCCGAAGCCGGCGTCGCGCTTTTCCACGAACGCGTCGCGCGCTTGGTCCGCGACGCCGCTCAAGTTGAGCTCGAACGTGAAGCCCTGCTCGAACCGGTAGCTCTTCCTCACGTCCCAGAGATCGATGCCGTTCAGCGATTCCTTGGCGGCGCGGATCACCGCCGGGCTCTTGGCGGCGATCTGCTTCGCGACCTTCGCGGCGGTCTCGCGCAAGCGCTCGCGCGGCACCACCTCCAGCACCGAGCCGAAATGCTGCAGCTCGCGGGCGGTCGCGGTCGCTGCGGTGTAGACCATCGCGCGCATCTTGTGCTGCGGCACGAGCCGGGCGAGATGCGTGGCGGCCCCCAACGCTCCGCGGTCCACCTCCGGCAGCCCGAAGTACGCGTCCTCCGACGCGACGATCACGTCGGCGTTTCCCACCAGCCCGATCCCGCCGCCCAGGCAGAAGCCGTGAACGGCGGCGATCACCGGCACGGCGCACTCGTACACCGCCGCGAACGCGGCGTAACAACCGCGGTTGGCGCCGATGAGCGCGTCGAATCCCTGGGTCGCCTGCATCTCCTTGATGTCGACGCCGGCGTTGAAGCCCTTGCCCTCGGCGGCGAGCACGACCACCCGCACATCGGGGTCCGCGCCCGCGGCGCGAACGATCTCCGCCAGCTCGAACCAGCCCTTCACGGTCAAGGCATTCACCGGCGGATGATTCATCACCACCGTGGCGATGCCGTCGCTCACTTCTCGGGTGATCGGCATGAAGCTCCTCTCGCGAACGGGACGACGAGCGATTCAGCTCCGCGGCGGCGCGGAGGTCGTGTTCTTGGCGGCGTCCAGGAACGCTGGCCGCTCGCCGCCGCCGTGAACCATGATCGCGGCGCCATTCACGTAGCTCGCCAGCGGTGAAGCGAGAAACAAGCACACGTCCGCGATCTCACGGGGCTCGGCGAGGCGCCCGAGCGGCACCGTCGCGCCGACGGACGCGATCCCCGCGTCGTCGCCGTAGTGCAGGTGCGCCTGCTCGGTGCGGATCATGCCGCCGGTCACGGCGTTCACACGCACCTTCGGCGCCCATTCCACGGCGAGCGTCTGGGTGAGGTTCAGCAAGCCCGCCTTCGCGGCGCCGTAGGCTGCCGTCCCCGGCGAGGGTCGCGTGCCGCTGACGCTCGCGATGTTGATGATGGAACCGCCCTCATCCTGCCGCTGCATCACCGCGTTCGCGCGCTGCGCGGCGATGAACGCTGCGGTCAGGTTGAGCTCCAGGATCTTGGAGAAAAAGCGCGGCGACGCCGTGGCCGCCTCGGCGTACGGCGATCCGCCAGCGTTGTTCACCAGCACGTCGAGGCGGCCGAATCGCTCCGTGGCATTGGCGACGAGCCGCTCGACCTGCTCGGCGTCGCGGACGTCGGTGGCCACGAACACCGCAGCCCGCCCTCCCCCGAGCGGCAGCTCGGGGGGCTCGCTACGCCCGCAGATCACCACGTGGGCGCCCGCCGTGAGGAACGCGGTCGAGATTCCCCGGCCGACGCCCTTGGCGCCGCCGGTGACGAGCACGACCTTTCCGGTGAAATCGAGTGGATCCAACGGCGTCAGCACCCTGCGGCGCGTGCTGCTGCGCGGCGGCTCACGCGAGACACCGAGGGCTCGCTTCCCCGGTCGAATGCCACGATCGACCGAGTCACGTCCCGTAGACCTTCTGCGCGGGCACGGCGCGCGCCATCAAACCGCGCACGGCGGCGCCCACTTCCGTGGGAGCCCAGCGCTCGCCCTTGTCGACCTCCGGACCGGTTCGCCAGCCGTCGGCGAGCGAGATCTTTCCGCCGGCGACCTCGAAGACGCAACCGCTCACGTCCTTCGAGTCGGCACTGCCGAGCCAGACCACCAGCGGCGAGATGTTCGCCGGGTCCATGGCGTCGAAGCCGCTCTCGGGCCGCTTCATCATGTCCTTGAAGACGTCCTCGGTCATGCGGGTCCGCGCCGCCGGGGCGATGGCGTTGGCGGTGACGCCGTAGCGCTTGAGCTCGGCGGCCTGCACCAGCGTCAGGGCCGCGATGCCGGCCTTGGCCGCCGAGTACGTGCCCTGCGCGACGCTGCCCTGGAGCCCGGCGCCGGAGCTGGTGTTGATGATCCGCGCGTCCACGGCCTGCCCCGCCTTGACCTGATCGCGCCAGTACGCCGCGGCGTGGCGCGACACGCAGAAGTGGCCCTTCAGGTGGACGCGAATGACCGCATCCCACTCGTCCTCGGAAGTGCTGACGAACATGCGGTCGCGCAAGAAACCGGCGTTGTTCACCACCGCGTCGAGTCGTCCGAACGCGTCCACGGCGGCCTTCACCAAGCGGCCCCCGCCCGCGAAGTCCGCGATGTCGTCGCCGTTGGCGATCGCTTGGCCGCCCAGCGCGCGGATCTCCTCCACGACCTCACCCGCTGGACCCAGCGAGTTCCCGCTGCCGTCGAGCGCCGCGCCCAGGTCGTTGACGACCACCTGGGCGCCCTCGCGGGCGAACGCCAGCGCGTGCGCGCGGCCGATGCCGCGCCCCGCGCCGGTGATGATGACCACTCGTCCCTCGCAGAGTCCGGGCATGCGTCTCTCCACTCAACCGAGCCGCTCGAGAATCGTCACGTTCGCCTGACCGCCGCCCTCGCACATCGTCTGCAGGCCGAAGCGACCCTTGCTGCGCTCGAGCTCGCTCAAGAGCGTGGTCATGAGCCGGGCACCCGTGGCACCGAGCGGATGGCCGAGCGCGATGGCGCCGCCGTTCACGTTCACCTTCGCGGGGTCCGCACCGGTCTCCTTGATCCACGCCAGCACCACCGAGGCGAAGGCCTCGTTGATCTCGACCGCGGCCACGTCGCCGATCTTCATGCCCGCCTTCTTGAGCGCATACGCCGTCGCGGGAATGGGCGCGGTCAGCATCCACACCGGATCGGCGCCGCGGACGCTCATGTGGTGGACGCGGGCGCGCGGCACGAGCCCGTGCTCCTTCACCGCCCGCTCCGACGCGACCAGGATCGCCGCCGCGCCATCGGAGATCTGGCTCGAGACGGCGGCGGTGAGGCGCCCGCCCTCCGCCAGCGTCTTGAGCGTGGCCATCTGCTCCAAGGTGGTGCCGCGCCGCGGCCCTTCGTCGCGCGAGACGCCGTTGAGCGGCGCGATCTCGCGCTCGAAACGGCCCTCGTCCTGGGCGCGGATCGCGCGCTCGTGGCTGGCGAGCGCGAAACGTTCCATCTCCTCGCGGCTGCAATCCCACTTGGCGGCGATCATCTCCGCGGCGCGGAACTGCGAGACCTCTTGCCCCGCGTAGCGCTCCTGCCAGCCCTGCGAGCCCGAGAACGGGTCGGTGAAGCCGAGCTGGGTGGCGACGGTCATCGCCGACGCGATCGGGATCTGGCTCATGTTCTGGACGCCGCCCGCCACCACCAGGTCCTGGGTGCCGCTCATCACCGCTTGCGCGGCGAAATGCACCGCCTGCTGCGACGATCCGCACTGGCGGTCGACGGTGGTGCCGGGCACCTCGTCCGGCAGACCGGCCGCGAGCCAGCAAGTCCGCGCGATGTCTCCCGCCTGCGGGCCGATGGTGTCGACGCAACCGAAGACCACGTCCTCGACCGCCGCCGGGTCGACACCGGTGCGCTTCATCAGCTCACGGAGCACGTGCGCGCCCAGGTCCGCCGGATGGACCTGGCTGAGCCCGCCCTTGCGCTTGCCCACGGGCGTACG
>JAXLQJ010000008.1:0-224210 GCA_046331705.1 bacterium
CATGACGGCGGAGATCGCGTGGGCCGCGGCGGTACGCCCGTGCACGCGCAGATTCGTGAGCACGCCCAAGACCAGCCCGAGCAACACGTGGACGGAGCCCAGCGCGAGCGCCAGCCCCAGGAACGCCACCACGCGCTCGCCGCGGTCGAAGAAGAGCGGGTGCAAGCCGAGCGCGCGCTGGCCAAGATCGCCGAAGAGCTCGCCGAAGCCGATCCCGAAGAGCGCCGCGAACGTGCCGCAGACCCCGGCCATCTCGGCGACGGCGCGCGACACCGTACCAGCCCGGGTACGCCGGCCGAGCGCCACGGCGAGCACCACCAGCAGCGACCCGTAGCCCAGGTCGCCGAGCATGAGCCCGAAGAACATCGGGAAGAACACCGCGACGAAGGGCGTGGGATCGATCGACCCGTAGCGCGGCAGCGGCACCAGGCGGGTGATGACCTCGAAGGGCCGGAAGAGCCGTGGGTTCGCGAGCACGACCGGCGGCTCGTCGCTGTTCCAGTGCTCGCGGCCGATCGTCTCGACCACCAGCTCTCCGCCGCACGTGGACGCGAGGCCGGCGACCAGCGACTCGAGCCGGGCCTCGGGGACCCAGCCGGCGATGACGAAGACGTGCTCATCGAGCGCCACGGCGTGGCGAGCCCTCAGTCGTTCCGCCGCGTCTGCGAGCGACGCCCAGGCCGCCTCGAGCGCCGGCCGCGCGATGGCGAGGCTCGCGGCGCGACAGCGCGCCAGCGCCGCCAGCTCGCGCGGGATCTCGCCGAGGCGCTCCATCATCCGCGGCGCCGCATCCAGCAGCGACGCGCCGTAGCTCACGGGAAGCTCCACCTCGTGGACACGGCTCGCGGCGAGGATGGCGTCGACACGGTTCGCCCAGCTGCGCGCGACGATCAGGAGCAGCGCCAGCTCGCCGCCGCCGAGCGGTTCCACGATCAACTCGAACGCGCCCCCCAGCGCCTCGTCGAGGGCGGCCTCGAGGCGCGGCAGCGCCGCCACTTGCTCCGGTCGCAGCACCACGTGGTAGGCGCTCACCTGGGTGAGCGGCCGCGGCGCCCGCAGCCACGAGCCGAAGGCGGCGAGGAACGGCCGGAACTTCTCGATCAGGGCGCGTTCTTCGACGAGCGCTGCCGCCGCGCTCTCCAGCGCGGCGAGCAGGTGACGCAGCCGCCGCGCTCGACGCACCGCCGCGAAGACCGTGCAGGACGCGCGCGCGGCGGAGTCGTCCACCGCTCCCAGGACACGCGCCGATGCATCGCGCTCGCCGAGCACCGCGTCGAGGTCCGCGAGCGCCGCCGCAAGCCGCTCCCGGCGCCGGGCCTCGCGAGGCGACGGGCTCGCGGGTCGCGTGGTGAGGCTGGAGGGTGACACCGTGGTGAGGTGCAACACGCTCGCGTCCTGGAGGGCCGCGATCGCCTCGCCGAGCCGCGTGCGCGGCCCGACGACCTCGACCTTCACCATCGGCACGATCATGGCGGGTCGCCACGCCTGGGTAACGTCTCGACGAGCCGCGCGACGACCTCCGCCGCCAGCTCGGCGGCGCGCGATCCGGTCACGGCCTCGAACGCCGCGGCGCGCAGCTCGGCGTCGCGCCGAAGCTCCTCCACCGCCCGTTCGCGCTCGGCGGCGATCGCGTCCGCCAGCAGACGCTCGGCGGTAACCAGCTCCGCCGCGAGCGCGTCGGCCTCCCTTCGCGCATCGCCACGAGCCGCCTCGCGGATCCGCTCCGCCTCCGCGCGAGCGGCGCAGAGTCGCTCGTCGAGCCGCGATTCCTCGGCGGCGATGGCCGTGAGGCTCGCGTCCACCCAAGGCGTGCGCGAATCGGCGGCGAGCATGGCGTCCCTGGTCTTCCCACAGCACTAAACGCGCCAAACGCGGGTACGTCCGACCGCGCGAACCGGTGTCGCGCGCGGCCGGGCATCGCACCCGGGCGAGGCGGTCGACCGGCCCGATCGCGCGTGAGCGCTGCGGGGATCACGAGGCGCCCGGCACCGAGGAACGCTTCGTGCAGATGCCGTCCTTCGCTGGCGCCTTGGCGCCATACGGAAACGACCGAACCCGACGCCGACAAAGGTGGAGACGAAACACTCGCCCCGCTCGCGCAAGCAGGTCACCGACGCGACCTCGGGTCGATCGGCCGTGCACGGGGAAGCTCGCACCGCCTCGCGAGTCCCGCCGCCTTCCGCACGAAAGCGACACCAAATTCCAGAGTTGCAACGAAACGGCTGGAAAGGTTTCGGAGCGGCGGAGCGCGCGGGCTCGGCTGCGGCGGCTCTTGGGGGTGTGGCTCGCGATTTTTCGCGAGCGTCCGCAACGTTTCCGCGTCGCGGCTGCGCGTCGCGAAGAGAGAGCGCGCGGCGCTGGGCGCCGGCGCACGAGCGGCCGCTCGCCACGTCACCACGACCGGACACGCCCCGCTCCGCGGACGGGGCTCCTGTTGCGGGTCGGCTACGCGAGGTTGCCGTGATACGGCGTCGTCACCTTCTCGCCCTCCTGGCGACCATCTCCCTCATCGCCATCTCGGTGGCGGCGGCGAACACGAGCCGCGCAGCCGACGCGCCATCGGACAAGGCCGATTGTCAGTCTTGTCACGGCGACCGAGAGCTCACCACCACGCCGGCCCCGGGCAGCCCGCCACGCTCGCTGTGGGTCGATACCGAGGCGCTGGCGAAGTCGGTGCACGCCGACTTCGAATGCGTGGATTGCCATCCGGACGCGTCCGAGGCGCCGCACCCCCATCCCCCCGCCGCCGCGAGCTGCGAGTCCTGCCATCCGGACGCACAGGACGCGGTCGCCTCCACCGTCCATGGGCAGGCCCTCGCGCGCGGCGACGCCGCGGCGCCTCGCTGTGGTGACTGCCACGGCGCCCACGACATCCTGCCCGTCGACGATCCGCGCTCGCCCGTCCACCCCCTTGGCGTCGCCTCGACCTGCGCGCGCTGCCACTCGTCCCCCGACTTCGCGAAGCAACACACGCCAGTCGTGAGCGACCCGCTCGCGCAGTACCGCGACAGCGTCCACGGCATCGCGATCCTCACGGAGCGCAACCCCAAGGCGGCGTCTTGCACGAGCTGCCACGGCTCGCACGAGATCCGCGACAACCAGGACCCGGCCTCCAGCATCTTCCCCGCCAACGTGGCGCGCACCTGCGGCACGTGCCACGAGCGCGAGCTCGCGGACTACCGGCGCAGCGTCCACGGCGAGGCGTTCGCCCGCGGCGTGCGCGAGGCGCCGACCTGCACCGATTGCCACGGCGAGCACCACGTGGAGGCGGCGTCCGCGGCGACCTCGCCCGTGAACCCGCGACACGTCTCCGCGGAGACCTGCGGTCGCTGTCACGGCTCGGATCGCCTGGCCGCGAAGTTCAACCTGCCGAGCCAGGCGCTGGCGACGTTCTCGACCAGCTTCCACGGCCTCGCCCTCGAGGGCGGCGACGTGCGCGCGGCGAACTGCGCGTCGTGCCACGGCAATCACCGCGTGCTGCGGTCGACGGACCCCGAGTCCTCGATCTTCCCCGCCAACCTGCCGACCACTTGCGGTCGCTGCCACCCCGACGCCGGCGCCAACGTGACGCGCGGCTCGGTGCACCTCACCAGCGGCACGGCGCCGGGACGGATCGTGCTGTGGGTGCAGCGCATCTACCTGGGGCTGATCGTGGTCGTGATCGGCGGCATGACCTTCCACAACGGCCTCGACTTCGTGCGCCGCAGCCAGCGACGCATCCGGGCGCGCGGCCGAGGAGCACACCCGTGAAACCCGACGATTCCCGCACGCCGAAGCGCGCGCCCCTCACGGTTCGCGTCGATGGCGGGTATCTGCGCTGGACCGTCTGGGAGCGCATCCAGCACTGGCTGCTCGCCGCCACGTTCATCCTGCTCGCCATCACCGGCTTCGCGCTGCGCTACCCCACGGCGTGGTGGATGAGGCCGTTCGCCGGCTACGAGGCGCTCTTCGCGCTGCGCGGCTGGCTTCACCGCGCGGCGGCGGTGGCGTTCCTCGGGCTCTCCGTGGTGCATCTCGCGTGGCTGGTGGCGACGCCGCGCGGCCGCGCGCATCTGGTCGCGCTCGCGCCAGGGCTCGGCGACCTCATCGACGCGATCCGCACCATCGGTCACAACCTCGGCTTCCGGATCGCACCGGCTCGCTTCCAGCGCTACAGCTACGCCGAGAAGGCGGAGTACTGGGCGCTGGTGTGGGGCGGGATCGTGATGGGCGCGACCGGCGTCGCGCTGTGGGCCAAGGACGCGACGCTGGCCCATTCGCCGCGCTGGGTGATCGACCTGCTCACGGTGATCCACCTCTACGAAGCGTGGCTCGCGACCCTCGCGATCATCGTCTGGCATTTCTATTTCGTGATGTTCAACCCCGACATCTACCCGCTGCAGAGCAGCATGGTCACCGGCAAGCTCGACGAGGAAACGATGAAGGACGAGCACGGCGCCGAGTGGCAGCAGATCGCAGCGAGCGAGTCGGGCGAAGCGCGCGCCTGACGCGCGTCGACGAAGCCATGCACGAATACTCCCTCGTCCAGGCGCTCTTGAAGCGGGTCGCCGAGGAGGCGAGCCAGCGGCACGCCACCGCGGTGCACCGCGTGGCGGTACGGATCGGCCCGCTGGCCGGAGTGGAACGCGCGCTCTTCGCCACCGCGTTCGACGTGCTGAGCGCGGGCACCGTCGCGGACGGCGCCGCGCTCCAGATCGAGACGGAACGGCTCGGATGGCGGTGCACCTCGTGCGACGCCGCCATTCCCGAGGGAGAGGTTCTCGCCTGTCCGGCCTGTGGTTGGCCGGTCCGGCTCACGGGGGGAGATGCGCTGACGCTCGAACGAATCGAGCTCGAGGTACCCCAGGATGTGCCAGGACTGCGGATGCGGTGATCCCACCATCGTCTCGGTCGAGGTCCACGAGCGCTTGCTCGCCGGCAACGATCGCATCGCCCACCACAATCGCGAGCATTTCCGGAGCCACGGCGTCACCGTCATCAACGTGATGGGCTCGCCGGGAGCGGGGAAGACCGCGCTGCTGGAGGCCACCGCCCGCGCCCTCGGCGACCGGCGAAGACTCGCGGCGATCACCGGCGATCTCGAGACCGAGCGCGACGCCGTGCGGCTGCGGGCCGCGGGCGTTCCCACCGCCGCGATCACCACCGGCTCGGCCTGCCATCTCGACGCCGAGATGGTGCACCACGTGCTGCACGACGAGTCCCGGCACCACGCGCTGGTGCACGACGTCGACTACCTCTTCGTCGAGAACGTCGGGAACCTCGTGTGCCCGGCGATCTACGACCTCGGCCAGCACGTCAACGTGGTGGCGCTGTCGGTGACCGAGGGCGAGGACAAGCCGCTCAAGTACCCGGTGATGTTCCGCAACGCCGACCTGGTGCTGGTCACGAAGACCGACCTGCTGGCGGCGCTGCCCGACTTCGACCGCCCGGCGCTCGACGCGGCCATCACCCGCAGCATGCGCGCACCGCGCTCGATCGCCGTCTCCGCGCGCCGCGGAGACGGGCTCGGCCAGTGGATCGCGTGGATCGAAAGCGTTCGGAGCCAGGCGCTCGTCGCTCCCCGCCCGATCGCGATGGAGGTTCTTCATGGCTGACTCGACACGAGCCGCTCACCGCGACGAATCCATCGGTCGGCATCTCGCCCGCGCGGGCGTGAGCCGCCGCGACTTCGTCGAGCTCTGTGCCTCGCTCATGGTGGCCGCGCCGTTCGGGCTCTCGCTCACCAGCAAGGCACGCGCGTCCGAGATCGCCCGCGCCATCGCCAAGGCGCGGCGCCCGTCGGTGATCTGGCTGCACTTCCAGGACTGCACCGGCTGCACCGAGACGCTGCTTCGGACCTCCAAGCCCGACCTCGCCGAGCTGATCCTCGAGCTCATCTCGCTCGACTACCACGAGACGGTGATGGCCGCCGCGGGTCACCAGGCCGAGAAATGCCTGCGTGACGCGATGACGGAGAACGCCGGCGCCTACGTGCTGGTGGTGGAGGGCGCGATCCCACGCAAGGACCACGGCATCTACATGAAGCTCGCCGGACGGCCCGCCCTCGAGGTCCTCGCGGAGGCCGCGCACGGCGCTGCCGCGGTGATCGCGATGGGATCGTGCGCCTCGTGGGGCGGTCTGCCCTCCGCCGATCCCAACCCGACGGACGCTGTCGGCGTCGACGCGCTGGTCGTGGGCAAGCCGATCGTGAACATCCCCGGTTGCCCGCCCAACCCGTACAACCTCCTCGCCACCGTCCTCGAGTACGCGACCGCCGGGAAGCTGCCCGAGCTGGACGAGCTCAAGCGCCCCAAGTTCGCCTACGACCGCGCGATCCACGACCACTGCCCACGGCGCGCCCACTTCGACGCCGGCCGCTTCGCCACCGCGTTCGGCGACGGCGGCCATCGCCAGGGCTGGTGCCTCTACAAGCTCGGCTGCAAGGGCCCGGCGACCCACGCGGGCTGCTCGACGCGCCACTTCAACGAGATCCCCGACGTGTGGCCGATCGGCATCGGCGCCCCGTGCTTCGGCTGCACCGAGCAATCGCTCGCGTTCCGGGTGCCGATGTTCGACACCATCGCGCTGCACCAGGTGACGCCGCCCGACACCTACGCGCCCATCGCCACGCCCCAGGGCCGCGTGAGCCCGGCGGCGACCGCGCTGGCGGGCGGCATCGTCGGCGCGCTGGCCGGCGCCGGATTCGTCGCGTCGCGCAAGATCAGCGAGAAGAGCGGCTCGGAGCTTCCCACCGCGCCGCCCACTCGTCCGAAGGGAGGTTGAGCCATGAGCCTCTCCCGACGCTCGGTCCTCAAGGCGGTGGCGGCCGCCTCGGCTTCGTCGCTCGCGACGAAAGCCAGCCCAACCGATGCGCGCGCGGCGGTGGCGGAAGCTCCACCCAGCGCCGTCGGCATGCTCTACGACGCCACCCGTTGCATCGGCTGCAAGGCGTGCATGGGGGCCTGCAACGCCGCCAACGACGTGACTCCCGACACCCGCGCCTCGGGCGGCGTCTGGCACGCACCGCTGGATCTCAACGAGCACGCGAAGAACATCATCAAGCTCTACCGCGATCCCGCCAGCGGCGAGCAGTCGTACGTGAAGCGGCAGTGCATGCACTGCCTCGACCCCGCCTGCGCGACCGCCTGCATGCTCGGCGCGTACCAGAAGCGCGAGCGCGGCATCGTGAGCTACGACCCGAGCCTCTGCATCGGCTGCCGCTATTGCGAGATGGCGTGCCCGTTCAACGTGCCGAAGTTCGAGTGGAGCAAGGCCGCTCCCAAGATGGTCAAGTGCGAGCTCTGCAAGGAGCGAGTCGCGGAAGGGAAAGAGCCGGCGTGCTGCGAGGTCTGCCCGGTCGACGCGGTGATCTTCGGCCTGCGCTCCGAGCTGCTCGCGGAGGCGCACAAGCGAATCGAGGAGCACCCGGATCGCTACCTCCATCACGTCTACGGTGAGCACGAGGCCGGCGGCACCCAGGTGCTCTACCTGTCGCACGTGCCGTTCGAGAAGCTCGGCTTGCCGGCGTACGACGACCGGCCGGTGCCCGAGACCGTGCGCACCGTCCAGCACTCGATCTATCGCGGCTTCGTGGCGCCGGTGGCGCTCTACGCGTCGCTGGTGGGCGTGTTGTTGCGC
The DNA here is from genome assembly GCA_046331705.1 of bacterium. Taxonomy (GTDB): domain Bacteria; phylum JADJOY01; class JADJOY01; order JADJOY01; family JADJOY01; genus JADJOY01. The sequence goes on from JAXLQJ010000008.1 coordinate 7,618, forward strand.
AATCGGCGGGCGAACGCCGGCGTGGCGGGAGTCGCGACCCGCGACGACGACGAGGAGGAGTCGACATGAACGCGCACGCGGGCGTTCCCGGCCATCCCAAACGCTGGTGGATCCCGGGAGGCATCACCGAGCCTCACCCGGCTCCTCGGCCGGTGGGCGGGCCGTACTTCACCGGTCCGGTGCTCGCGCTGCTCGCGCTGGCGGCCGTCGCGGGCGCGCTCATCGTGTGGCGTTTCGCGGTGGGGCTGGGCGCCTCCACCGCGCTCAACGACGGTTATCCCTGGGGGCTCTGGATCGCGTTCGACGTCGTGACCGGGACGGCGCTGGCGTGCGGCGGCTACGCCGTCGCGCTCCTCACCTACACGCTCAACCGCGGCCAGTACCACCCGCTGGTGCGTCCGGCGATGGTCACCAGCGCGTTCGGCTACACGATCGCCGGGCTCTCCGTCGTGCTCGACGTCGGCCGCCCCTGGCTGATCTGGAAGGTGCCGCTCTTCGTCGGGCACTGGAACGAGAACTCGGTGCTGCTCGAGGTCGCGCTCTGCATCATGGGCTACGTGTTCGTGGTGTGGCTCGAGCTGGCGCCGGCATTCCTCGAACGGGCCCGCGACAGCGCCGTGCCGGCGATGCGCGCGATCGGCCGTTTCGGCCTACCCGTGATCCAGAAGGCGCTGCTCTACATCGTGGCGCTGGGCGTGCTCCTGCCGACCATGCACCAGTCGTCGCTGGGGGCCTTGCTGCTGATCAGCGGCCCGCGGCTGCACGCGCTGTGGAACACGCCGATGCTGCCGCTCTTGTTCCTGATCTCGTGCATCGCCATGGGCTTCGGCGCGGTGGTGCTGGAGAGCGGGCTCTCGTCGTGGTTGCTCGGCCGCAAGCCCGAGCGCGAGATGCTCGCCGGGCTGGGGCTCGCGATGGTGCCGATCGTCGGCGTGTATCTGGCGATCCGCCTCGTCGACCTGGCGGTGCGCGGCCAGCTCGCGGCGCTCGTCGCCTTCGACACCGCGAGCGTGCTCTCGCTCGTCGAGATGGCGCTCTTCGCCCTCGGGATCGCGCTGCTCGCGACGCGTCGTCGCCGCGAGGACCTCGGCAACCTGATCCGCGCCGCGATGGTGCTCATCTTCGCAGGCGCGCTCTATCGCTTCGACGTGTTCCTGGTGGCGTTCAATCCAGGCGCCCAGTGGCACTACTTCCCCAACGTCGCGGAGATCCTCATCACGGCTGGCCTCGTCGCGGGCGAGATCGCCGGATACCTGCTGTTGATCCGCTTCTTCCCGATCTTGAGTGGCCGGCGGAATCCCGTCCCGGCGTCTTGAGCGAGGTCCACCATGGCGCGCATCACCATCGATCCCATCACTCGCATCGAAGGCCATCTTCGTATCGACGCCGTGGTCGAGAACGGCTCCGTGCACGAGGCGTGGGCCTCGTGCACGATGTGGCGCGGCATCGAGACCATCTTGCGCGGGCGCGATCCGCGCGAGGCGTGGATCTTCGCGCAGCGCTTCTGCGGGGTGTGCACGACGGTGCACGCCATCGCCTCGGTGCGCGCGATGGAGGATGCGCTCAGGCTCGAGATCCCGCTCAACGCCCAGTACATCCGGAACCTCATCCTGATCGCGCACGCGCTGCACGATCACATCGTTCACTTCTACCACCTGTCGGCGCTCGACTTCGTGGACGTGACGACGATCCCCAAGGCCGACCCCGCGCAGGCGTCCACCATCGCGGAGAGCCTCTCCGAGTGGCCGGGCAACTCGCGACCCGAGATGAAACGCGTGCAGGACAAGGTCGTCGCCCTGGTGGAGAGCGGACAGCTCGGCATCTTCGCGAACGGCTACTGGGGACACCCGGCGATGAAGCTGCCGCCCGAGGTGAGCCTGTTGGCCCTCGCCCACTACCTCCAGGCGCTCGACTTCCAGCGCAAGTCGAACCAGGTGGTCGGCATCCTGGGCGGCAAGACGCCGCACATCCAGAACCTCGCCGTGGGCGGCGTGATGAACGCCATCAACCTCGACAGCCTCGCGGCCCTCAACATGGACCGCCTCTACATGATGAAGGACCTCCTGGACGAGGTGATCGGCTTCGTTAAGCAGGTCTATTTCCCCGACGCGTGCGCGATCGCGGCGTTCCACCCCGAGTGGTTCGGCATCGGCGCAGGCATCCGCAACTACCTGACGGTGCCCGACCTCCCGACCGACACCGGCTCCACCCAATTCGATCTGCCGGGCGGCACGATCTTCGACGGCAAGCTCGATCAGGTGCACGCGATCGGCGGCGCCCGCGACGAGTACTTCCGCCAAGCCGTGGTCGAGGACGTCACCCACGGCTGGTACCAGGGACGCGGCGCGCAGCACCCGTGGAAGGGCGAGACCGAGCCCGAGTACACGGACTTCCAGCCGGACGGGAAATACTCGTGGGTGAAGGCACCGCGCTTCGACGGCAAGGCGATGCAGGTGGGGCCGCTCGCCAACGTGCTGGTCGGCTACGCGCTCGGTCATCCGCTCATCCGCAAGTGGACGGATCTGGCACTGGCGCAAGTCAGCGCGATCGCGAAGCGGCCGGTCACGGTCGACGACCTTCACTCCACGATGGGGCGTTACCTGGCGCGCGCGATCCGCTGCGCCGTGCTCGCCGACCTCGCGATCGAGCATTGGCAACGACTGGTGAAGAACATCACGAGCGGCGACACCACCACGTACCATCCGCCGACCTTCTTCCGCGCTCCGGTCGAGGGCATGGGCTTCCACGAGGCGCCGCGCGGCACGCTCTCGCACTGGGTGGTGCTCGACAAGAAGGTGATCGCCAACTATCAGGCCGTGGTTCCCACGACCTGGAACGCGAGCCCGCGTGACGAGAAGTCGGCACCCGGCCCGTACGAGGCGGCGCTGGTCGGCACGCCGGTCGCGAACGCCGAGCAACCACTCGAGATCCTGCGCACGGTGCATTCGTTCGACCCGTGCATGGCGTGCGCCTGCCACACGCTGGACGTGGAAGGCCGGACGATCGCCACGGTGAAGGCCGCATGAGGGGCTACGTCGCGACGACCGCGGTGGAGCCGATCGCCGTCGTCGGGCTCGGCAACGTGCTGCTCGGGGACGATGGCTTCGGCCCGACGGTGATCGAATGGCTGCGGGCGCGCTGGCGCCTGCCGCGCGAGGTCGAGCTGATCGACGCGGGCACGCCGGGGCTCGATCTGGCGTCGTACCTGATCGAGCGCGAGTGCGTGGTGCTCGTCGACACCGTCGCGGCCACGGGCGAGCCCGGCGAGCTACGGCTCTACCGCGGCGACGAGCTCAGGCGCTTGCCGCTCAAGCCCCGCGTGAGCCCACACGATCCGGCGCTCGGCGAGGCGCTCGGCATCGCGGAGCTCTCTGGCGTGGCGCCCCGCGAGCTGATGCTGGTGGGCGTGATCCCGGAGACCGTGGCCGCGAGCACCCAGCTCAGCGCGCGGGTTCGTCAGTCGGTCGCCGCCGCGACGACGCTCGTGCTCGCCGAGCTGGCGCGAGTCGGGGTGAACGCCGAGGCCCTTCCCCAGCCCGCAGCCGGTCCGCCGTGGTGGAGCGTCGCGCATGCCTGAGCCGCGGCTACGACTGAGCCACTCGCGGGGGCACCAGCGCACCATCCGGTGACGCGACGATCGTGGCCGGACGGTGGGGAGCGCCACGATGCGGTGACGCTCGCCCGCGCCCCCGATCGGAATGCGGCGAATTCGTAGCGAATCGCCGTCAGCCGTCGGGGTACGCGACTTGCTCATCTTCGGCCCTTCCCCGGGGAGAGGGCCATGAGAAAGCTGCTCGCGTCGTTGGCGTCGCTGAAGCTGGCGGTGTTGCTGCTGGTGTCGCTGCTGCTGGGGCTCGCGGCCGGCACGATCCTCGAGTCGGCGCGCGGCACGGAGACCGCCGGGCGTCTCGTCTACTACGCGTGGTGGTTCCTGGCGCTCGAGGCGATCTTCGCCGTCAACGTGCTCGCGTCGATCGCGACGCTCTTCCCGTGGGGCAATCAGCGGGTGGGATTTCTCACCACCCACGGCGCGTTGCTGGTGATCCTGATCGGCTCGGCGCTCACGTACTTCTTCAAGAGCGAAGGGCGCGTCTTCCTGTGGGAAGGCGAGAGCGCCAACGAGATCGCGAGCTACGACGACCAGGGCAACGTTCTCGCGCGCGCCACCTTGCCGTTCACGGTGACGCTCGAGGACTTCCGCGTGAGCTACTACCCCGGCACGATGCGCCCCGCGAACTTCCGCAGTGACGTGCGCATCGCCGACCCCGACGGCCGCACGTTCTCGGCCGGGATCTGGATGAATCATCCGCTCGCGCACCAGGGGTGGCACCTCTTCCAGTCGAGCTACCGCCAGGAACAAGGTCGCGAGGCGACCGTGCTCTCGGTTTCCAAGGACCCGGGGCAGCTGGTGGTGTTCGTGGGCTACGGGCTCTTGGTGATCGGCATGTGCATCGTGCTCGGCACCCGCATCTCGCAGACGCGCGTGCGGAACGAGCGCTTGGCGGCGCTGCGCAAGAGCCGCGGCGCGCGCGTGAGCGGCACTGCGCTGGGCGTGCTGCTCGCGCTCGTGGCGGCACTCGCCGGGCCGGCACCGGCACAAGCGCGCGACGCCACGACGTCGGCGCTGGCGCGGCTGCCGGTGCAGCACGATGGTCGCGTGATGCCGTTCGATACGCTGGCCCGCGAGGCGGTGTGGAACGTCACGGGCGAGTCGAGCTGGCAAGGGCGCGATGCCGTGACGTTCGTCGCCGCGTGGAGCGCGAACCCGGCGGTCGCTGCCAAGGATCCGATGGTGAAGGTCGGCAATCGGGAGCTGGCGGCGGCGGCCGGCTTGCCCGCCGGAGTCACCCACGCCTCGTTCCAGCAATTGGTGTCGAGCCGCGCCGTGCTCGAGCTGATCGGCAAGGCGCGCCAGCAAGCCGAGGCGCGGATCCCGCGGCAGGGAGTCGTGGCCGCGGCGGAGAAGCTCGAAGGTCGGCTGGTTTGGCTGCAGGGGTTCCTCGATCGCGAGTCGATCCGCTCGCTGGCGCCCGCAGACGACGTCGACCAACGCTGGAGCGCACCTGCCACGCAGAGCATCGAGTCGCTCGTCGCGCTCGCGAACGGGCCGCGGCTCGCGGGCTGGCCGTCCACCGCGGCGATCGAGCGCGAGATCACCTACAACGGGGTGCGCCCGCTGCGAATCGCGTGGATCGTCATGGGTGCAGCGCTCGGGATCTCGCTCTTCGCGTGGAACCGCGAATCCAAGCTACTGGGTGCGCTCTCGTTCGCGGGGCTGGCGGCAGGATTCGCGGTGCTCACGTGGGCCATCGGCACGCGCTGGGCGGTGGCGGGACGGATACCCGCGTCCAACATGTTCGAGTCGCTGCTCTTCCTCGCGTGGGGCGTCGGGCTCTTCGCCGTGATCGCGTTCGCGCTGCTGCGCAATCGCTTGGTGGTGCTCAACGCCAACGCGATGTCGGCGCTCACCCTCGCGCTCACCGATCTGCTGCCGATCGACGGATTCATCCACCCGGTGGCGCCGGTGCTGGCCGGCACCGCCTGGCTCGCCATCCACGTGCCGATCATCATGGTGAGCTACGCGGTGCTGGCGCTGGGGGTGGTCATCGCGCACATGCAGGTGGGCTACACGATCCTGGCGCCCCGGCGCGGCGAGCTCATCGAGCGCATGAGCGAGCTCCATTACTGGTACGTGATGATCGGCTCGATCTTGCTCATCACCGGCATCCTCACCGGCTCGATGTGGGCGGCGTCGTCGTGGGGACGCTACTGGGGCTGGGACCCGAAGGAGGTGTGGTCGCTGGTGGCGTTCCTGGCCTACCTGGCGATCCTGCACGCGCGCTGGAACGGGATGTTGGGACGGTTCGGCGTCGCCGCCTGGAGCATCGTGGCGTTCCAGACGATCTTGATGACCTACCTAGGCGTGAACTTCGTGCTCACCAGCGGCATGCACTCCTACGCGTTCGGCGACTCACCGATCGCGACGTGGATGGTCGCCGTGGCCACCGCCGAGCTGGCGTTCCTCACAGCAGGACTCGTGGCGCACCGCCGGAACGAGCGTGCGGCACTCGCTCACGTGCGCTGACGCCGAGGCCCGTGGCGGCTCAGATGTCGTCGGGGCGAGCGCAGCGGAAGCCGGTGGATGGGGTCGAGTAGGACGGCGGCACGCTGTTGCGATTCGCGAGACGCTGGTAGCTGAAGTCGTGGAACCACGAGCCGCCGCGCACGATTCGCGTCGTCCCCGTCGCCGGCCCCGTGGGATTCGTGGCGGGGCTCGTCGCGTAATACGTCGCGTCGTACCAGTCGCTCACCCACTCCCACACGTTTCCGGCCATGTCGTAGCCGCCGTAGACCGAGAGCCCCGCGGGCTTCAGGCCTACGACATCCGTCTGATCGGCGCCGCAGCCGGTGCCGCCGGCGAGATCGTCGGACATCACGGCGTAGTCGCAGCTGGCCTCCGTATCACCCCACGGATACGTGCGGGAATCGAGGGCGCCACGCGCCGCCTTCTCCCACTCGGCCTCGGTCGGAAGGCGCTTCGACGCCCAGGTGCAGTACGCGGTCGCCTTCGCGCGATCGATGCAGTTGACGGGATGGGAGCCGCGCCCGGGCGCGCCGTAGTTGCAGTAGTCGTTGGTGCCGAAGACCCCGTTCGGATCGACGCAGGCCGTGTCGGCGACGCACGATAGGTAGTCGTCGACCGTGACCTCGTGACGGTCGATCCAGAACGCGCTCAGCGTGATGGTGTGGACCGGCTGTTCGTCGGACTGCCCATCGTTCGAGCCCATCGTGAACGCACCGGCCGGCACGAAGACCATGTCCGGATCGCACGTCGCCGCAGGCACGCTCGCGTTCCACGCGCATGCGTCCGCCGACTCGAAGCCGTTTTGGTAGACGAGGACCTCGACGGCGCGCGCCGTTCCGGCGCTGGCGAGGAGGCCCGCCACGATCCCGGGGATGAACCAGAACGAGATCTGCTTCGTCATCGTTGCCTCACCTCGAGGGGTGCGCGCGAACCGCGGCGCCGTGCTCGACCCGGAGCGCAGCGTACCAGCTCCGCGCTCGCCGCCATCCGCCCGACACGCCCCGACACGACGATTCGCCGCCCCGGGTCCGCGGGACGCTCCGCGGCGTGCCTGCGCCTGGAGGACCGGCATTGGCGCTCCTGGGCCAGCGCCGCGTCTTCCACGAGGTGCCTGCGGCGCCAGGCGCGCGCCGCAGCTCGCGCGCGAGCCCTCGAAAAGGCGTGTCGGCGCAGCGCTCGCGGCTCGACGCCAGCGCGCTGTCCGCTCGCGCGGCGAACGGGTGCGGAAATTGCTCAGCCGATCCCTCTTGGGGAGGATCCATGGCGATCCGCGTCGCTCTACACCATCGAACCCGCTACCGTTACGACCGGCGAGTCCGCCTCGGACCGCAGATCATCCGGCTTCGTCCGGCGCCCCACAGCCCCATTGCGATTCCGAGCTATTCGCTCCGGATTCGACCCGAGCAGCACTTCCTCAACTGGCAGCAGGATCCCCAGGGGAACTTCCTGGCGCGGGTGGTCGTCCCCGAGCCCACCACCGAGCTCGAGATCGACGTCGACCTGACGGCGGACATCCTCGCCATCAATCCCTTCGACTTCTTCCTCGAGCCCGAGAGCGAGAAGTATCCGTTCCGCTACGAGCCGTGGCTGGCCAAGGAGCTGGCCCCGTTCCTCGAGGTTCAGCCTCCCGGCCCTCGGCTCACCCGCTGGCTCGCCACGGTGGACCGCGGCACGCAAGGCATCGTGGACATGCTGGTGGCGCTCAACCAGCGCCTCTCCCACGACGTGCGCTACGTGATCCGCATGGAGCCGGGAGTGCAGAGCTGCGAGGAAACGCTTTCCCTCGCCACCGGCTCGTGCCGCGACAGTGCCTGGCTCCTGGTGCAGATCTTGCGCAATCTGGGGCTCGCGGCGCGCTTCGCGTCCGGCTACTTGATCCAGCTGGTCGCCGACGAGAAACCTCTCGAGGGCCCCGCCGGACCCACCCACGACTTCACCGACCTGCACGCGTGGGCCGAGGTCTACCTGCCGGGCGGCGGCTGGATCGGCCTCGATCCCACCTCCGGGCTCTTCGCGGGTGAGGGGCACATTCCGCTCGCGTGCACTCCCGATCCCGTCAGCGCGGCACCCATCTCGGGCCTCGTCGACGAATGCGAGGTGGAGTTCGAGCACACCATGGCGGTGTCGCGCATCCACGAGGACCCACGCGTCACCAAGCCCTACAGCGACGACCAATGGCAGGCGATCGAAGCGCTCGGGCACCGCGTCGATGGCGACCTCGACGCGCTCGACGTGCGCCTCACCATGGGCGGCGAGCCGACCTTCGTGTCCATCGACGACATGGAAGGCGAGGAGTGGAACACCACGGCGCTCGGCCCCACCAAGCGGCTGCTCGCGGGTGAGCTCGTTCATCGCCTTCGCGAGCGATTCGCGCCAGGCGCGCTGCTCCACTTCGGCCAGGGCAAGTGGTACCCGGGAGAATCGCTGCCGCGCTGGGCGCTCGGCTGCTGGTGGCGGCGCGACGGCCTGCCGGTATGGCGGAACCCAGCGCTCATCGCCGACGAGCGCCTCGACCTCGGCCACGGCGACGCCGAGGCGAAGCGCTTCGTCACCGCGCTCGCGGAGCGCCTGAACGTCGACGCGCGATTCGCGATCCCGGGCTACGAGGACACCTGGTACTGGCTCTGGCGCGAGCGCCGCTTGCCGGTGAACGTGGACCCACACGACTCGCGCCTCGACGACGCCGAAGAGCGGGCGCGGATGGCGCGCGTCTTCGAGCACGGCCTCGGCAAGCCGGTCGGTTACGCGTTGCCGCTGACGCGCCTCGGCGGCCCGGAAGGATTGCGTTGGGCGAGCGGTCCGTGGTTCGTGCGCGCCGAGCGGCTCTACCTGATCCCCGGCGACTCGCCGATGGGCTATCGCTTGCCGCTCGACTCGCTGCCCTGGATCGCCGAGAGCGCACGCGACGCCTGGGTTCCGCTCGATCCGTTCACGCCGCTGCCGGCGCTACCCGTGCCTCCGGGGCTGCAGCCCCTCGCGCCTCCGCGTCGTCCCACGAGCGCCGCACGGGTGACCCTGCAACGCGACGGCGGGGCGCGGCGCGCCACGGAGCCCGAGCCGCCGTGGCGCCCCTTCCAGCCCGAGGCCGGCACGTGGGTGATCCGCACTGCGGTCTGCATCGAGCCGCGTAACGGACGGCTGCACGTGTTCATGCCGCCGATCCGCATCACCGAGGACTACCTGGAGCTCGTGACGGCGATCGAGGACACCGCCGCCGCGCTGGCGCTGCCGGTGGTCGTCGAGGGTTACAAGCCGCCGGGCGACCCGCGCCTCGCATCCCTCGAGGTGACGCCCGATCCCGGCGTGATCGAGGTGAACGTGCAGCCGGCGCGGAGCTGGGACGAGCTCTGCCGCATCGTCACCGGGCTCTACGAGGACGCGCGGCTTTCTCGCCTCGGCACGGAGAAGTTCATGCTCGACGGGCGCCACACCGGCACCGGCGGCGGCAACCACGTGGTGCTCGGCGGGCCGACGGTGGGCGAGAGCCCGTTCCTGCGCCGCCCCGACTTGCTGCGCAGCCTGGTCGGCTACTGGCTCAATCATCCGTCGCTCTCGTACGTCTTCTCCGGGCTCTTCATCGGCCCCACCAGCCAGGCGCCGCGGATCGACGAGGCGCGCAACGACGCGATCCACGAGCTCGAGCTGGCGTTCCGCGAGATCCCCGAGCCGGGCGAGGAGCCCTGCCCGCCGTGGCTGGTGGATCGCGTGCTGCGAAACCTGCTCACGGACGTGACCGGCAACACCCATCGCACCGAGTTCTGCATCGACAAGCTCTATTCGCCCGACGGCGTGGACGCGCGCCGCGGGTTGGTCGAGATGCGCGCCTTCGAGATGCCTCCCCACGCGCGCATGAGCCTGGCGCAGCAGCTGCTGTTGCGGGCGCTGGTGGCGCGCTTCTGGCGCGAGCCGTACCGAGCGCCGCTGGTGCGCTGGGGAACCACGCTCCACGATCGGTTCCTGTTGCCGTACTTCGTGGACCAGGACTTCCGCGACGTGCTCGAGGAGCTGGCCCTCGCCGGCTATCCCTTCGAGCGCGCGTGGTACGACCCGCATTTCGAGTTCCGCTTCCCGGTGCTCGGCACCGTCGCGCACCGCGGCGTGTCGCTCGAGCTGCGCCAGGCGATCGAACCGTGGCACGTCCTCGGCGAGGAAGCGGGCGGCGGAGGCACGGTGCGCTACGTCGACTCGTCGGTCGAGCGCGTCCAGGTGCTGGTGCGCGGCATGACCGATCCGCGCCACGCCGTCACCGTCAACGGCCACGCGCTGCCGCTTCACCCGACCGGCGCGGCGGGCGAGTTCGTGGCGGGCGTGCGTTACCGCGCGTGGCAGCCACCCGCGTGCCTGCACCCGACCATCCCGGTGGACAGCCCCCTCACCTTCGACCTGGTCGACACCTGGCTTGGGCGCTCGCTGGGCGGCTGCGTGTACTACGTGTCACACCCCGGCGGACGGAGCTATGACGTGTTCCCGGTGAACGCACGCGAGAGCGAGGCGCGACGCGCCACGCGCTTCGCGCGCATCAACCACACGCCCGGCGTGCTGCGGCCCACCTCGCTGCCGCCAGGAATCGAGCACCCGCTGACCCTCGACCTGCGTCGCTGATCCGCTCGGCCCCTCTTCCCCGCTCCCCCGCGAGATCGCCCGTGCCCGGCCCGACCGCGAGCGCCGACCGTAGCCCTGCGCCGCTCGCCGGCTACCAGCCCGTCGACGGCATCTACGACGAGCTGATCGACGAGCACGGCGCGGTCCGCCCGCAATGGCGCCACTTCGTCGACGCGCTGGGAACGCTCACGAGCGGCGAGCTGGCGCGGCGCTGGGATCAGGCGCGGCGGGCGATTCGCGACAACGGCGTGACCTACAACGTCTATGGCGATCCGAGCGGCCTCGACCGCCCGTGGCGTCTCGACCCGATCCCGCTCATCATCGCCGCCGACGAATGGAAGTGCCTGGAGCGCGGCTTGGCGCAGCGCGCCGCGCTGCTCGACGCGCTGCTCGACGACATCTACGGCCCGCAAGCGCTCTTCTCGCAAGGCATCGTCCCGCCCGAGGTGGTGTTCGCCAACCCGGGTTTCCTGCGTCCTTGCCACACGGTCGGCGCGCGGCCGCGCACCCGCGTCACGCTCTACTCGACGGACCTCGCGCGCCAGCCGGACGGACGCTGGTGCGTGGTGGCCGATCGCACCCAGTCGCCATCCGGCGCGGGCTACGCGATCGAGAACCGCGTCATCGTGTCGCAGCTCTTCCTGGATGCGTTTCGCGCCTCCGAGGTCGCGCGCATGGCGCCCTTCTTCCAGCGACTGCGCGACGCCGCCGCTGCGGGAGGCAGCGCCGAGGGCGGCGAGTCGCGCGTGGTGCTCTTGAGCCCGGGTCCTTACAACGAGACGTATTTCGAGCACGCCTATCTCGCCCGCTACCTGGGCTGCGACCTCGTCGAGGGCGCCGACCTCACGACCCGTACCGCCGGCGTGTTCTGGAAGACGCTCGGCGGTTTGGTGCCGGTGGACGCGATCCTGCGCCGGGTGGACGACGAGTGGTGCGACCCGCTCGAGCTCGCCCCCGATTCGGCGCTGGGAGTCGCCGGGCTGGTGCAGGCCGCGCACGCGGGCCGCGTTCGCATCATCAACCCGCTCGGCAGCGGCGTGCTCGAGAGCCCGGCGTGGCTCGAGATCCTGCCGCGCGTCTGCGAGGAGCTGCGCAACGAGTCGCTCGAGCTGGAGGCCACGCCCAGCTACTGGTGCGGCTTCGAGCGCAGCCGCGCCTCACGTTCTCGAGAACCTGCGCGGCTTGGTGGTCAAGCCCGCCTTCCGCCCGCGCCGACCCGGCGCGCCCCGCGAGCCGATCTTCGCCGAGAGCCTGGGCGACTCCGAGCTCGACCAGCTCGTCGGGCGCATCCAGCGCGCGCCCCACGACTTCGTCGCGCAGCAGCGCCTCGATCTCGCCAGCACGCCTTCCTGGACCGGGTCGACCATCGAGCCGCGGCGGGTGATGCTGCGGGCGTACGTGCTCGGTTGCGACGGCCACTACACGGTGCTGCCGGGCGGCCTGGGACGGATCTCGAGCTCGGCCGAGGCGCTGGTGGTGTCGATGCAGCGCGGCGGCGGCAGCAAGGACGTGTGGGTGTGCTCGAGCGAACCGGTCGCCCACGTGCCGATGATCGAGGCGCCGCACCCGCCCATCGAGCTGCGTCGCGGCGGCGTGCGGCTGCCGAGCCGGGTCGCCGACGACCTCTTCTGGCTGGGCCGCTACGCCGAGCGCTGCGAGAGCGCCACCCGCGTGTTTCGCGCCGTGCTCAATCGCCTGAGCGACGAATCCGGGCTCACCGCGGCGCTGGAGCTCGCGGCGCTGCTCGAGATCCTGGGTGCGGACGCCGCGCTGATCGCGTCGTGGACGGGTGACGCCGAGGGCGAGGCCGGCCCCGCCCCCGATCGCCTCGGCGAGCTCGTCGAGCTGGTCTTCGCGGACGCCGGTCGCGTCCGCCTCGCCGCCACGCTCGAGCGGCTCCACCATGCGGCATGGCGCGTGCGGGAACGGATCTCCGGCGATACCTGGCGCATCCTCAATCAGATCCGCGAGCGGGTGCCCGATGCGCAGGCGGTCGCCGCGCTGGGCCTCTCCGGCGCCGCGGCCGCGGCGAACGAGATCCTCGCGTACCTGGCGGCGGTGAGCGGGCTCGAAGCCGAGAGCATGACGCGCGGCAACGCGTGGAGGTTCCTGGAAGCCGGCCGCCGGCTCGAGCGCGCGATGCAGACGGCGCAGCTGCTCAGCGTGGCCGTGGGGCGAAGCGGCGACGACGAGGTCGCGGTGCTGCGCGCGGTCCTCGAGGTGGCGGACTCGGCGCTCACCTATCGCTCACGCTACCTGGCCGCGCTGCGGGTGGGCCCGGTCCTCGACTTGCTGCTGGTGGACGAGACCAATCCGCGCTCGGTGGGCTTCCAGCTCGCGGCGCTCGAGCGGCTCGTGAACGAGCTGCCCCGCGAGCGCAACGGCATGGAAGCGCCGGCGGCGGAGCACGCCGACGAATGGCAGCGGGTGCCGGCGCTGGCGGCGCGGATGCGCGCCACCGACGTGGAGCGGCTCGCGACGCTCGACGAGCACGGCGAGCGCGCCGGGCTCACCGAGTTGCTCGATGCGATCGCGACCGAGCTACCGCGAGTCTCGGACCTGCTCGCGCGCCAGTACTTCAGCCCCGCGGAGACCCATCGTCAGCTCGCTCCGGCGAGCCACGCACGGACGACGCCGTGACCACCTATCGCGTCGACCACGTCACCCGCTACGCCTACGCGACCCCAGTCGCGGCCAGCCTCAATCAAGCGCACATCACTCCGCGCAACGGCCCCTATCAGGTCTGCCTCACGAGCCGCGTCCGCATCGACCCCAACCCCGCCGACTCGAGCATCCGCCCCGACTACTTCGACAACACGGTCACCTACTTCAGCATCCAGGAGCCCCATCGCGAGCTCTCGATCGCGGTCTCGAGCATGGTCGAGGTCTCGCGCCGTCCGTTTCCGCCGCCGCCCTCCACCACGCCCTGGGAGCGCGCGCGGCGCGTGCTGACGATGGACACGAGCCCCGGCGCGGTGGTGGCGCGGCAATTCGTGTTCGAGTCGGACTTCGTGCCCGTCGACGCCGAGCTGGTGGCCTACGCATCGCGCTCGTTCCCGCCTGGCCGGCCCATCCTGGAAGCCATCATCGATCTCACCGAGCGCATCCGCGCCGAGTTCGTCTACGACCCACGCGCCACGTCGATCGCCACACCGGTCGCCGAGGTGCTCGCGCTGCGCCGCGGCGTGTGCCAGGACTTCGCGCACCTCATGATCGGCTGCTTGCGTAGCCTCGGGCTCGCGGCCCGCTACGTGAGCGGCTACGTGCTCACGCGACCGCCGCCGGGCGGCGAGCGCCTGGTGGGCGCCGACGCCTCGCACGCCTGGGTGTCGGTGTGGTGCCCGGGCTTCGGCTGGATCGACGCCGATCCCACCAACGCGGTGCTGCCGAGCACCGAGCACATCACCCTGGCATGGGGACGCGACTACGCCGACGTGAGCCCGCTGCGCGGCATCGTCCTCGGCGGCGGCGCGCAATCGCTGTCGGTCGCCGTCGAGGTCGTGCCGGTCTGACCTCGGCGAGTGCTGCGCCGAGCCTCGTGGGCGGGAGAGCGGATCACGAAGCGTCGGTTGCGGCGGCTCACCGGAGACGACGACTCGTTCGACGGCGCGCGACGGCGAGGGCGGCGAGCGTCGTGAGAACGCACGCGGCGTCGCTTGCGCTCCGCGCCGCCCGGCCCGAAGCGATGGCGCACCCGCCCGTGGGCGGCGGCGGCGCGATGAGCGCCGCCACGCGTTCGCGCACCGAACGCACCTCCGCTTCCTGAAGCGTCCACGGCGGATCGAAGGGGTTGTATGAGGGCGGGATGAAGAACGCTCCCGGCTGCGTGTACGCCTCCGCGACGATCGCGCGCACCGCGTCCTCGCCGGCCACGGCGCTCGCGAGCTTGAACATCTCCCAATCCTCGAGCCCGTCGCGAGTCGCTTCCAGACGCACCGTGCCGATCGGCCCGTCGATGGCGATGCTCGGCGGCGAGCCGGCGGGGGCCTCGCGGCCGTCGTGATCGCCGGGATAGAAGAGGAAGCCGTCGCCGTTGCGCGCCACCAGCGGAAAGGCCTCCGGGTCGATGAGCTGGTGCCACGGGTCCTCGGTGACCCAGCGATTGGTGCGCCAGTAGAGAAAGCCGCTGGCGTGCTCGAACCACGACGCCCACATGAGGATGCGCGGCTCGTAGTTGTACGTGGTGTCGATGTCGTAGCCCGCGTAGGGCGGGAACGTGCAGTTGCACACGTAGAACCAGAGCTTCTCGCCGAGCGCGCGGCGCGCGTCGTAGACCGCGCGGCCCGGGAACTGGATGCCGATCCAGCCCACGAAGAACTCGTCGTAGACCGTGGTGTTCGGCACCCACAGATCGATCGAGCCCTCGAGCCGCGAGTCGAAGTACGAGGTGGAGAGGAAGTGGCCGGCCCAGTCGGGATCGCCCGCCTTCATGAGCGCCACGTCGGCGACGATGCGCGGATACGCGTCGTTGTCCATCCACGGCTCGTCCTTGGTGTAGACGTACGCCTTGTCGAACCAGCCCTTCTCCTTGAGATGGTGCGCGAGCGCGGCGGCTGCCGCGGAGTACTGGGCATCGGTGAGACTCGACTGCAATCCGCCGCTGGTGCCGGGGTCGAAGAACCCGACGTTGAAGCCGGCGATGCCGACGCCATCCTGGTAGTAGCTGCCGTCGAGACGCGGGCCCATGACGGCGTCGAATTGCGACCAATCCACAGGCAGCAGCTCGCCGGCGCCGTCGAACTGGAACGGCGTCGGTACGCGCTGCGCCGGATCGGTCTGGTCGACGCGATGCCGGTGGAGCTCCTCGTCGTAGTTCTGGAGCGCGGCCAGCCCATCCGCGTCCCACGTGCCGTCCGGCCCACCGTGGAAGTCCAGCACGGCGTTCCACGACAGGCCGTAGGCGGTCTGAATGGTTCGCTCCCGCGGGATCGCGAAATCCCACACGGTGAGCTGAACGGGCACGGCAACCGCATCGCGGCCCGCGGCAGTCACGGTGAGAGTGCCTTCGTAGACGGCCGAGGGCGTGTCCTCGGGAACGTCGACCGTCACCCAGATCGGCTGGGCGCGCCCCGCGGGCACGTCGAAGGGCGCTCCGAGCGGCGGGTGCGCGGGGTCGTACGGGTCCTGGAACGGGATCAGGGGATCGGGATACTCGCCGACGGCGCGCGGGTTGAGCAGCACGCCGCCGAGGAACGAGGGCAACGTGACGGTCACGAAGTCCTCGCGATAGAGCCGAACCCGGTCCGCGCCAATCCCGTGACCCGCCGCGTCCCGGAGCTCGCCGATGCTCGCGTCGACACCGCTCAATCCGGTGTCGCCGCCGTGCACCACCACCTGAAAGCCCTCGCTCTCGTTGCGCGCCGCCGCGAACGCGGCCGGGCCGAGCGGAAGGACCGGATCGTCGGGAAACACCCGCGCCGTTGCCGGCCGCACCCACACCGAGAACGAAGCCGCCGATGCCGGCCGTGCCGTGCTCGTGACGATACCCACCAGCGCCAGCGCGATGGCCGCCCAGTGGTGCCGCGCCATCACCGTCGTGACTGAACTCATTGCGTCTCCCGTGACTGCGAGCGATGACGACTCTCCATCGTCTCACGAGCGCGCGACCGGCGTCAGCAGCGCCCCGGATCCGTCGTGCGCCGAGGGTGGGGACGCGCGCGGTGCCGGTCGTGCGCCGCGGGCCCGGGCTCAGGTTCGGACCGGCCGCCGCCGATGAGAGATCCGAGAGCACGGCGCGCGCTCGCACGCGCGCGCCGCGCGCGACGACGCCCATCGAACCGCCATGTCCGCGCTGCGTGTCACCGACCGCGTCGTCCTCGACCGCCGAGCCGATCGCTATTTCTCGTTCCCCGACGTGACCACGCTGGCCGATGGCCGGGTGCTGGCGGCCTACCGCACCGCCAACGTCCACTATCCGCCCGATCCGGCGAGCACCTTCATCCGCTTCCGCCACGGCTCGCGCGACGGGCTCGTGTGGTCCGAGCCGTGGGAGCTCGCCGAGCGGCCGGCGAACCTCGAACGCACCTGGTTCGATTGCCCGCGCTTGCGCACGCTCGCCGACGGCACCGTGGCGATGACGTTGAATCTGGGCGGCAGCCCGGGGCCGGGCGGCATCGTCGAGAGCACCTGGCTCACGTTCAGCCACGACGGCGGCCGCACCTGGGAGCCGCTTCGCGAGCTGCCGCTGGTGGGCATCGTCCCCGATCGCGTGCTGATCCGCGACGGCGGCCATTGGATCGTCTCCGCTCACTACCACGTGCCGTCGGGGCCCTATCGCCTGGTGCAGAAGTGCATCCTGAGCGACGACGCCGGGCGCACGTGGAGCCCGGAGATCCAGCTCGCGGGCGATCCGGCGCTCCAGCTCTGCGAGGTGAGTCTGCTCGATCGCGGCGCGGGGCGGATCGACGCGTTTCTGCGTGAGGACCAGGGCATCCGCTACCCGACGCTCTGCGCCAGCTCGTTCGACGGCGGACGGAGCTTTGGTGCGCTCGAGGCGCATCCGAGTCGCGGCCACCGCATCACCACCGGGCTCCTTCCCGATGGAAGGATGCTCGCCACGTATCGCAACGTGGCGGGGCTGCCGGCGACCTGCGGTTGGCTGGGATCGCCGGATGCCCGAGGAGCCGTCGCCTCGGGAGTGCTCCTCGAGCCCGCCGTCGCAGCGCTCGTCGACGGCTCGCTGGTGCTCGACACCGAGGGCGGCGGTGCCGTCGAGTTCGGCCACGACCCCATCGAGTCGCTCGCCGAGAGCACGCTGGCGATCGAGGCCGAGGTACGCGTGCTCGCCGCGGAGCGCTGCGCCGCCGTGCTCCGCGGTGGTGCCGTGTTGCGCCTCACCCCGGACCAGCTCGAGCTCGACGCGTGCGGGGATCTGGCGCCGTACGTCCACGCCGTCGATCTCACGTGCTGGCGTCGCATCCGCCTGACGCTCACCAACGCCACGGTGGCGGTGGCCCTCGACGGCCGTCTGCTCTTCGCCGCTCCGCTCGGCCGGGACGTGCCGAGGGGCGCGCGCGTCGTCGCCTTCGGCAACGCGCCGACGGCCGCGCGCGGCGCCTATCGCTATACGGAGAACGCTGGCCGCTCGCTGTGGCGATCGGTGGCGATCGAGGTGGTCAATCCGCGGCTGCCTGGGTATCGATGGTGCTGGTCCGCGGCGAGCGGGCGCATGCCCGACCACGAGGAGCGCGAGCACCAATCGGTGCTGTGGCTCGAATCCAGCGGCCAGATCTTCGATCACGGCTACACGGGATGGACGCTGCTTCACGACGGCCACGTGCTCGTCGTCAACTACGCTCGCGGCGCCGATCCCAAGCCCGTCATCCACGCGTACCGCGTCGCCGTCGACTGACGCGCACCGGCGGCGCAGCGGCGCGAGCCGCGCGGAGCGCGTTGGCCGTGCGAGCGCGCCGTCGGTCGTCCTTGCAGCCGAGCGCTCGGCGCACCTAATAATGCGGGCTCTCGGGGAGACGCGATGATCACGAGCGGGGTTCGGTTTCTGGCGAGTTCGGTGCTCGGGCTCGCGCTGGTGAGCGGGTTGGGCGCCCGCGCCGCCGCGGCGGAAGCAGCGAACGCAACGAAGTTCCGCTATCTGGACCGGAGCGGACAGCCGGCGCTCACGCTCGAGGTGCGCGAGGGCGCCGTCGACGTGAGCGACGGCAAAGGCGTTCGCGTGGGGACGATCAAGCTCGGCGACGATCGCGTGAAGTTTCGGGATGCGAGCGACGTCGAGCGTCTCAAGGTGAAGCGCAAGGAGAACGGCGCCGAGATCGAGGACGGCGCCGGCACCCGGCTCTACCGCGTGAAGCTCAAGGACGAGGGCAAGATCGAGATCGAGGACGCTTCGGGCCGCACGGTCGCCAAGGCCAAGCCGAAGGAATCGGGCTTCGAGGTGCGGCGCGAGAGCGGCGACACGATCGCCAAGGTCAAGATCCGGCCCGGCAAGCTCGTCTTCGAGACCGAAGGCGGCGAGCGCATCGGCGATCTCGATGGCGCGAGCGACGCGCGCGCCGGTGTCTGGCTCGCGGTCGACCAGCTGCCGATCCCGGAACGCGCCGCGCTCTGGGCCTACTTCGCGAAGGTGGCGCCGTGAGCTGCGGCGAGCGCAGCGGCTTTCTCTTCGCGCACGCCTGCGATCGCCCGGCGACGGGCTCGTGCTTCTCGTGCGGCAAGCCGATCTGCCTCTTGCACACGCGGCCCTCGGCCGATGGAGCGAGCGCGCTCTGCGTCACGTGCGCGGCCGCGCAGGGCCCCCTCGCGCAGGACGATCCCTATCGCGACCGCGCCTCCACCTACGATTCCGACGACTATCGGGCCTTCGACGATACCGCCGACTCGACCGACGCCGGCGTGGGAGACGACTACGAATCCGACCCCAGCGCGAGCTGAGGCGAGAGGCTCGCGCGGCGTCGTCTACTACGCCCTCGGTGGCGGCCATGGGCACGCGCTGCGCGGCCTCGCGCTGCTCACCCGTCTCGGCTACGGCACGATCCTCCTCCCCGAGCGTTTGGCGCCGTGGGCGCACGCGCTCGGAGTCGAGTGCCTCGTCGCTCCCGACGGCGGTGGCGCACCGGCCGAGCTGCTCGCCGGCGTGCGCAACCCGGGCTTGCTGCTGGTCGACGTCTTCCCGCGCGGAGTCGTGGGGGAGCTCGGCCCCTGGCTTCGACGCGCCGAGGCGAGCTGGCTCATCGGCCGGCAGCTACGGCCGGGCTACTACTTGCACGCGCCGGTGCGCGCGGCGATCGAGTCGCATTACCAGCGGATCGTGTGGACCGAGTCGCCGCCAGCGGAGCTCGACGAGATCGCGGTTCCCGCGCAGCGAATCGCGCCCGTGCTGCTGGCGCCGTCGCCGCTCGAGCGCAGCGAGGCTCGCGACGCGCTCCACGTGGGTGCGGGCGAGCGGCTGCTGCTCGGCATCGGCAGCGGATCCGCGGCCACCCAGGCACGCATGGCACGGCTGCTGGCCAAGCTTGCGCAACGGCTGGGCCTGGCGTTCCGATTCGTCAGCCACGAGCTCTCGGCCTCCGCGGGTGGCGTCGCGCTCTTTCCGCTGGCGCGCTTCCTCGCGGCTGCCGACGTCGCCGTGGCAGCGGGCGGCTACCACGCGTTCCACGAGCTGGCGGCGGCGAACGTCCCCACCGTGTTCGTCCCGCAACGGCGGCGACACGACGATCAAGCGTTGCGGGTGGCGGCAGCGCCGCGGGCCCGCGACCCGATCGAGCTAGAGCGCGCCGTCGCGCGCTTGCTCGCCGCCAGCGACGCTCGAGCCGCCGACGGTGAGCGCCGCCGCTTCGTCGCCGCGCCCGATGCCGGCGCCCGCGCCCTGGCCGCGCTCGTCGAGGGACGCGTGCAAGAGCGCGTTCTCGGGCAGGAAGAGATCGCAACGGCGGCATGCCGATAGCGCTCGCCCCGCCAGGAACTCGCGGCGCACCGCGGCGAAACGCGGCCCCTCGAAGATCTCCCGGACCGAGTCCGTGCCCAGGTTCCCCAACGACTCCATGCGGCCGTTGGTCATGCAGCAGAGGAACGTGTCGCCGTTCCAGGCGAAGAACGCGTGCAGCCACGGCGCCAGGCACGCCCGCCGATCGAAGAATCCGCGCGCGTAGAGCCCTTTCGACGAGAGCCCGATCTCTTCCTCGGTCACGCCGAACGGGTAGACCCGCGCGGGATCGGTCGGGAACCCGTAGCGTCGACGCAGCTCGAGCACCCGCGGCGCGATCTCGCGGTTGTACGCGCGGATCTGCGAGCGCGTGAGGCGTCCGCGCCGCTCGCCTTTCTCGTCGATGGGCATCGGCACCAGATCGGTGGCGCCGAGCTCGCCCGCCAGTCGCACGGCCTCCGGCAGCTCGCGGAAGTTGCTCGCCATGATCACGAAGTTGATCCGGACCTTCACCCCGGATCCGTAGCGCTTGATCCAGCGCACCGCGGCGAGCGAACGCCGAAACGCACCGCGCCGACCGCGAATCGCCTCGTGGGTGGCGGCGTCCGCGCCGTCGAGTGAGATCGACACCGCGTTCACGCCCAGGGAGGCGATGCGCTTGGCCGCGTCCTTGGTGACCAGCGTGCCGTTGGTGGTGAAGTTGACCTTGAGATCGTGGCGCGTCGCCGCCTCGACGAGATCGAGGAAGTCGCGGCGCAGGAACACCTCGCCGCCGGAGAAGTGGATCTTGCGGCAGCCCAGGGCGGGAAGCTCGGCGAACACCTCCCGCCAGCGCTCCGAGCCGAGCGTGTCCTCGCGAGTGGTCTTCCAGTACTTGCACATCGTGCAGCGCAGATTGCAGCGCGACGTGAGCTTGATCTTGATGCAGCGCAACGCGGGCGGCGGCGCGTCGCCCGCGAGGCTCGCCCCGAGCGACGCGAGGAAGTCCCGATCGCGAACGAGCTCGGGAACGGCGTACACGTTCAGGCGGCCTTCGCCGCGCCGCGGCCCAGCCCGTAGTAGGCCCAGCTCAGCATCGTGAGGATCGTCGTTCCCGAGCCGAGGCGAGGCACACCCTGGAACGCCGCCGAGGTGCCGCGGCCGTTGCTGCGGCGCGCCGCGGGAGTGCGGACCGCGAGGAAGAGCCGCCGGCCGCGGCCGCGCTTCACGCGCTCGTTGCACCACGAGAGATCCGGGTGGTGGCCGAGGCGAGGGATCACCTGCTCGGCCGGGCCGTAACGCTTGTCGAGCCGCAGCAACAGCGAGACGTCGCTCACGAACGTCTCCTTCACCTTCACGTACTTCCGCTTCGGCTTCGACTTGCGGGAGACGCGATCGGTGATGGCGGCGTCCACGGCGGTGCCGTCGGCGAGCGTGGTGCGGACCTCGAGCCATTTGTGCAGGTATTTCTCGGGCTGCCCGGGCTTGGCCTTGGCTTTGGCCTTGGGGGCCGCCGGATCGACTCGCTTGGTGCCCGCCTGGTGGTACTCGCGGAAATCGAGCAAGAGCTGGATCGGCTCGGCGGCGGGGACGTCGGCGCGCAACGTGCGAATCAGCTCGATGGCGGCGTCGAGCTTGCGGTCGTCGACGTCGTGTCCATGCTCGCGGGCGACCAGCGCCAGCACCGGAACGACGAGCAAGAGCCCCAGGAACGGCAGCTTCGAGCCGAGCTGCTCGGACCAGTAGCCGAGGCCGAGGCCGCCGCCCACGACCATCGCGAGGGCCGTGGCACAGCCGATCTTGATGCGCTTCTCGGCCTGATCGTCGCGCACGGCGGCCGCTTCGAGGCGCGCCAAGAGCGTGTCGGCGGGCTCCGACAAGCGGTGCAGGATCTTCTTCATCCGCCGATCCTCCGGGGCGCGGACGCGCCGATTCGTTCGAGCGCGGCCCCAAGCCTCTCGCGGAACGCGCTGACGGTAAAGCGGGATTCGACGACCGCGCGAGCCCGAAGCCCCATGGCCTCGCGCTCCTCGGGATTCGCCAGGTGCCAGGCGATTCCGTCGGCGAGCGCCGCGGCGCTGCCCGGCACGACCAGCCGCGCGGTGTCGCCGTCGCTCAAGATCTCCTCCACCGGCGCGATGCGCGTGGAGAGGATGGGCCGCCCCGCGGCCATGTATTCGAGGAGCTTGATCGGACAGCACCCCTGCAAGGCGTTGCGCGGATCGGCGGCGAGCGGCGCAACGCACAGGTGCGCGGTCGCGAGCACCGCCGGAAGATCGCGCTGCTCCATCGGCCCCGAGAGGTGCAGCGCCTGGTGGACCCGCAACCGGCGAGCGTGCGCGCGCAGTGCCCGCCGCCAGCTCGCCTTGAGCGGCCCCACCACGTGCAGCTCGGCGAGCCCGCGACCACGCGCGAGTGCCAGCGCCTCGAGCAGCGTTCCGAGTCCCTGCCACGGCGAGAGCGTGCCCTGATAGACGATCCGAAACGGCGGCGTGGCAGGCGGTGGGAGCGGCGGCGGCACGAACTGCGTGACGTCGACGCCGTTCGGGATCACCGCGACGCGCTCGGGATCGGCACCCATGCGGCGCACGAAGAGCGCGGTGGTGCCAGACGGCACGAGCAAGCCGTCGACTCCCGTCGCCAGCGCGCGCTCCTCGTCGATGATCTTGCCCAGCAGGCGCTCGTTCCCGCGCAGTCGCGGATGGTGGTAGCTGAGCTCGACCGAGGGGAAGCCGTGCGCTTCCCAGATCGCTCGCCCGCCGCTGCGACGCGCCCACTCGAGCGCCGCGACGCCTTCCCAGATCCCCCGGAACTGCACCACGTCGGCGCGGCGCGCGGCGAGCCAGTCGCGGGTACGCGCGCGAAACGCGATCATCCGCTCCAGGAAGTTCCCGCTCGCCGGCGAGTCGTCGGTGGCGGCGGGCGTGAGATGGTCGACCTCGTGACCGAGAGCGCGAAAGGCGTCGAGCGTGAGACCGATCCGAACCCCGGCCCCTTTCGGCGAGGGATAACGGTCGCTCGTGACGTAGAGGATCTTCACGCGAGCAGCCCGCGCCACACCGCCAGGTGGGCGTCGCGCTCGGCTTCGACGGTGAACGCGCGCGCGACTCGCTCGCGAGCAGCCACGCCCACCTGGGCCAGACGCGCGGGGTCCTCCGCCAGCAGCTCGAGCGCGCGCTCCGGGAACGCGTCCAACCCGGCCGGATCGACGAGAAAGCCGCTCACGCCGTCCTCGATGGCATCGCCGATCCCGCCGACCCGCGTGGCGAGCACGGGCCGCGCGCACGCCATCGCCTCGAGGACGGCATTGGGCAGCCCGTCCCAGAGCGAGGGGAACACGAAGAGATCCATGGCGCCGTAGAGCCGTGCCAGGCGCGCGGGGTCGCGCTCGAAGGGCAGCACGACGATGCGCTCGCGCGCCGCAGCGCTCAGCCTCGTCCACGGCTCGTCGCGCGCCGCGTCCGCACGCAACCCGCCGAGGCAAACGAGCGTGCCGCGACGCTCGGCGGCGAGGGCGGTCGCGACCGCTTCGAGCACCGGCAACCCTTTCTTGAGCCGCAGCTCGCCGGAAAACGCGACCCATGGTCGCGGCGCCGCGGCGAGCAGCGTTGGGATCGCGCCGTCCACGCCGCCAGCGCCCGGAGCGAAGCGCAGGACGTCGACTCCATTGGCGATCCGGTGGAACCCCTCGCTTCGTCCCGAGACGGCCCTCGCCTTGGCGAGAATCTCGTGGGACACGCCGACGATCGCGTCCGCGTGCGCGAGCACGAACGACAGCCACGCGAAACGCGGCCCGTGGAAGAGCGCGCGATCGACGTCGTTGCCGCGCAGGCTGACGCACACCGGCCGCCCGGCCGTGCGCGCCACACAGGTCGCGACGTGGCCCGCCGGCACGGCGAAGAAGCCGTGGACGAGGTCGTATCGCGCCGCGCGCAGCAGGTTCTCGGCGGTGGCCGCGAGAAGCTGAAGGGACTCGGCGTCGTCGGCGCTACGACCGACGCGAGCGCGTCGGTAGCCATCGCCCTCGCCGACGTCGACCCGACCCGCAGGAAGCTCCGCCGTCAAGCCGAGCACGTCGAGTCGCTCGCAATGCGGCGCGAGCGCCGCGACCTGTCGCCCTGCCGAGACCGCCGCCCCGCCGCGATCCGGCGGAAACCGCTCGCTGATCCAGAGCACCCGCATCGCGCGGCAAGCGTAGCAGTCCTGCGACGGTGGCAGCACCGGCGCCGCTGCGCACGGCGCCGCTGCGCACGGTGCCGCTGCGCTCCGCCGTCGCGGACTACTGCTTGAGCGGCCGGGTCAACGTGTCCGCGAAGAGATCGGCGATCTGGCCGAGGGGAACCGTCAGACCAAGACGCAGGTTCCAGGGGTTCGGATCGAGACCCGAACCGAGCAGCAAGCTCGAACCGAGCACGAGATACCCCTGAGACCCGAACGGCGCCTGCACTTCCATGTCCATGCTCACGCCCGTCCCCGTCTCGAATCCCGGCAACCCGTCGTCGTTCACGATCGCTGGGCGCTTCTTCCCTGCATCCAGCACCACGGGCTCATCGGCCAGATCGGGGATGGACGCACGCGTCCAACCGAACCGCATCGCGATCTCGTAGACGCGTGGCTTGTAGGTCTTGGGCTGGTCGAGCGACGGCAGCGGCATCGGATCGAGCAGCAAACCCACGATGAACGCGCCACCCACCACGAATCGTTCGTGGATGTCCTGAACGCCGCGATCGGTGACCGCCTCGTAGAGAATCTCGGCGTTGAGCGCGGTGCTCATGCGCGAGTACTGCTCGTCCTTGTTCTTGATCGGCAGCAGATGGTCGGTGTGCAGCAAGGGCCAACCGACGGCCGCGCTGCCGTTCACGTCGCCGGAGCCGACCACCGTCGATGCGGTGGTCTTGTCTTGCGAGTTGAACGTGACACCGAAACGCAGGTCGTAGTCCGAGGGGAAGAAGCAGCTCACGAGCGGGGCAAGCCTCCACGTCTCCACGCTGGCGATGTCGCCGTCGAGACAGAAAGCTCGCCATTGCTCCGAGACCGGCACGCTCGAGGGTGAAGGTTGGGCACGATTCCGAGCGCGCGACGCCTCAGAGCCCTCCGCATCCGAACGCGGGCCCGAGTCTTCGAGCGGTTGCTCTGCGCCACCGCCGGCTCGCAGGAACGTATCGGCCGCGTCGACGGTGCGCCCGAATTCGAGCCCGAGCTCACGCGCCGCGGTCTTGCCCTTGGTGACTCGCTTCAGTGCCGTGGCGAGCTTGCCCTCGTCGACGTCGACGTCGGCCAGCTTCAGCTGAGACTCGAGCGATTTCTCGCCGATCTCGGCCATCGTGAGTCGCGCTCGATTCCAGCCGAGCCGGTAGCGATAGCGGGCCTCGAGGTAGGCGCGAGTCGAGACATCGGCGCCATCGAGATAGAAACGCTCGTCCTTCTGCTCGCCTTGGCCGTTGGCGTCGGGAGACGAGCCGGGCAGCGTCTTGATCGCGAACGGGGCGAGACTGACCACGCCCGAATGAACGAAGAAATGCTCGGTGTTGAAGCCCGGCTCCTGGAAGGCCTTCACGCGCGCCACCTCCGTCTCGCGAACCGTCTTGGCGGGCGCGTACGCGTCGCGGGCCTTGATGGCCAGATCTTCGGCGTCCTTGACCCCCTTGCCGGCCTTCCGCGCCTCGATCCACTTCGAAACCGCTCCTTGCCATGCTTCCGCGAGCGACTTGGCGATCGTCGCCGCGCTGCGGACGACCTCGGGCTGGTCCTTCGCCGCCTCGACGGCCTTGGTCTCCGCTTTCACCGCGGCATCGGCATCCGCCTTCATCTGTTCGGGGCTCTCGGCCTTGAGCGCTGCATCCGCGGTGTCGAACACCGACTGCGCAGCCTCGGTCTCGGTCTTCCCATCCGTAGCCGATTTCTCCTTCGCACCATCCGCCGCGTTCGCGGCCCAAGCGTCCGCAGCGGTCTTCCACGCGCTGGCTGCGGCTTGCCAGTCCTTCGCGCCCTTCACGGCGGTTTGGGCGAGATTCTTGAGATGGGTGTCTTCCTTCTCCCCATCCAGCGTGGGCTGGACGCGTTCGAGCGCCTTCTTCGCGGCCTCCCCCGCGCTGGTCGCGAGAGCCTGCATCTGCGCCGGAGTGATCGACGCCGCAGCGCTCGCCAGTCGCCGATCGCCCAACGCCAAAGCGAGCAGCAGCCCGACATGCGCCCAGGCGCGATGCGGACGGTGAGGAAGAGACGCGCGCCGCATGGAATCGCTCCTTTGCCGACATCCGCGGAAGCTGCGAGCCGGCCCATCGGTGGAACAATTTAGGTGGTGCGCTCTTACCAATCGCACGCCCCTCGGTCAAGCAAGACCGATCCGCACGCGCCGATCACGAAAGCCGCCGCAACCGCGAGCGCGCGGTGCGGCGGCACGCGTCGGATCGCCGGAGCGAGCGGGGTCACTGCGTCCAGGACACGAACACCACGCGCGGCTCGCGTCGGCCACCGCCCACGTCGGCGTGGCCGATGGCGGCGTAGACGCCCCAGTAATAGGGGATCAGATCGGCTCCGCCGGGATTGTGGAGGCCGTTCCAGCCCTCGCCCACCCACGGTCCGGTTCCGACGCGCGAGCACGCCGAGAGCGGCGTCGTGCCGCAGAGCGCGTAGCCTTCGCCGTAGGGCTTGCCGTCCGCGCCCTCGAAGTTCCCGCCCGAATAGAAGAGGTGGTAGTTGCCGTCGCCGCCGGTCACCAGGCTCGGCGCTTCGACGGTCCCCGCCTCCCAGCTGCCGCGATCGGCCGAGAGCAGCGTGGTGACTCCAGTGGCACAACCCAGCATGTCGCTACGCAGTCGGCAGCCCTGGATCTTGCGGGTCACGCTGCTGTATCGGCCGTAGCGCCCCCAGTCCACGCTCCACAGCAGGTAGTAGTTGCCGTTGTAGTCGTAGACCACGTCGGGATCGATGACGCCGTTGTGGCTCGGATCGCGGTAGACGGGCCCGCCGCCGATCGGCGTGAACGGTCCGCCGGGCTTCGAGCTCTGCGCCACACCGATCGCGTGCTCGCCGAACGGGCTACCGTCCCAGGCGACCGTCGCTGCGTAGAAGAGATAGTAGGTCGAGCCCTTCAGCACGACCTCCGGACCCCAGAAGTGCCCGAGCGCCCACGACGGCGCGGTCGGCAGGGCCTCGGTGATGCCGCTCCAGCTCGCCCCCGTGAGCGACGAGGAGGCGTAGTGGGGAATCCGGAAATAGCCCCAATTCGTCGCGAACAGGTGGTACTGGCCCGCGCCGTAGATCACGCCGGGGTCCGCGAGGTTGGTGCCGGGGAGAATCGTCGACGGTGTCGACGGGGACCAGCAGGCCGAGAGCGCCAAGCATGCGAGCGCCACCGACGCGAGAGACCGCTTCCGAGCCTGTCGTTTCATTGCGACCCTTCCGTGCGTGGATGTTGAACCGGGACGACGATCGTCCGGCGCGCACGAGCAATCCCCACGCCAACGCGATTCGCGACGCGCCCGCGCTGACGCACGCGCGAGCGCCCATCGAGCGCGCGCCCGAGTGCGCCGACACGCGCGTTGGCGCCGCCTCCGGTTGGCGCGAGCGCCAACCCGCGATGGCGGCGAAACACGCCGCCGCGAGGCGCCTCAAGCGTTCGCGGTCGCGCCCGAGGCGCGACAGGCGCCGTCCACGATCAGGTACTGGGCCAGGTAGTAGGTCGCGTAGCCGGTGAGCACCAACGGAAGCGCCGGACGCGCGAGCACGAAGAAGTTGATGGGGATGTGGGAGTCGGAAAGCACGAACACGGCAGCGCCCCAGGCGATCCGGGCCGTCGACGCACGGTGGACCAGCGCGGCGACGGTCATGGCGCCGAGGATCGCGACGTAACCGATCACCGGCCACGCGACCGACCGCCCGTCGACGATCGGATCGCTGACGCCCACCCACGCCGCGGCGCACACGCAATAGAGAATCGTGGCCGCGATCGAGATCGCGCGGCGCCTCCACAGCGCCGCGTCGCGCCGTCGCAAGAACGCGACGATGTACGCCAGATGACCGACCAGAAACGCCACCATGCCTGGAACGAAGAGCCTCGGTGACGCGGTCGCGAGGAGAAAATCGCCCACCGATCCCATCGCCACGCCGAGCGTCACCGCGACGCCGTAGCCGGGGCGCGAGCCGCGCGCGGCCACCGCGACGAGCAAGGCCGTGGGAGCCGCCTTGAGCACCTCGATCCCCGCGAACGGCGGTACGAGACTGCTCGCGACCGACACCAGCGCGAGCGCGAGGTACGCGAGACGAGCGGCTGGGGTCATGAGATCGGCGACGCGGCGCGCGCGCACGGACTTCGCCGGGCGGCGCGCGAGCCGAGCCGCGCTCGGGCACGCCCGCCGAACCGTCGAGCCTTCATCGCCCGGCGAGGGAAGTCGCGCGAACCCTCACGCGTCCGCGGGCTCGCTCCCTCCGTGCGGCGCCACCGTCGTCAGCACCCTCCCGAGCTGCGCGCGCAGATCGCCGATGCTGAAGGGCTTCTCGAGGATTCCCGCGCACGAGAGGTCGCCGAGACGCTGCGCCGCGCCCTCCTGTCCGTGGCCACTCATGACGAACACCGGCACGGCGCGATCCACCGAGCGGATGTCCTCGAGGGTCTCGGGCCCGTGCTTGCGCGTCATCGAGAGATCGAGGAGCACCACGCTGGGCCGCAGACCACGCTCCTCGAAGAGCGGCAGGACCTCCTCGCCATCGCGCGCTTGCACGACCTCGAAGCCCAGCCGTTCGAGCATCCCCGCGAGCGCGAGGCGAACCAGCGGATCGTCGTCGACCAGCAGCGCCGTGCCCGCGCCCCGCCACTCGTCGCCGGACTCGGACGCGAGGCTCTGCACCGAGGCGGACCGATTCGAGAGCGGCAGGATCACGCGGAAGGTCGTGCCGCGGCCGACCTCGCTCTGGACGCGGATCGCGCCGCCGTGGGAGCGCAGGATGCCGAGCACCGCGGCCAGCCCGAGCCCGCGCCCGGTGCGCTTGGTCGTGAAGAAGGGGTTGAAGATCTTCTGCGCAACGTCGCGGGACATTCCGCAACCTTCGTCCGCGACGTCGATGAACGCGTAGCGCTGGGCGGGCGACTCCGGCTGGGGGGTGAAGTCCGCCCAGTCACCATCGTCCACGCGCATCGTGCCACCCGAGATCGAGATCCGTCCGACACGCTCGCCGAGCGCGTCGGAGGCGTTGATGAGCAGATTCATGAAGACCTGCCGCAGCTGGCTCGCGTCGCCTTCGATCGAGCCGAGCTCGCTCGGCGCCGTCACCTGCAACGTCGCCGTACGGCTCAGGGAGAGCTTCACGAGCCGCGCCGTCTGCTCCGCCAGCGGCCAGAGCTCGAGCGGCGCGGTGGCGATCTGGCCGCGCCCCGCGTACGCGAGCATCTGTCGGCATAGATCGGCGGCACGCGAAGCGCTCTCCTCGATCGCACCGACGCGCTCGTTCAGCTCCTGCGCGCCGTGCGCTGCGTCGCGAATCATCGACGCATTGGCGAGGACGACCGTGAGCAGGTTGTTGAAGTCGTGGGCGATCCCGGCGGCGAGCATGCCCAGGCTCTCGAGGCGCTGCGCCTCCTCGAGCTTGCGCTCCATGCGCCGCCGCTCTTCCGCCGCTCGCTCGCGCTCGGTGCGATCGCGGACGATCAGCACCACGCCCGTGATGGTCCCGGCCTCGTCGCGGATCGGCGCGGCGCTCAGGTCGACCGGCGCCTCGGCGCCACCGCGATGCACGATCCGGGTTCCGTTCGCGACTTGCAGCACCACGCCTTCGCGCAGCGCCTGCTGCACTGGGTCGACGAGCGCCTGGCCTCGGGAGGCGTCGATGGCGCGGAACACCTCCGCGGCCGGACGCCCCAGCGCCTCGTGGCGGGTCCAACCGGTGAGCTGCTCGGCCATGGGGTTGAGAAACGTGAGCCGGCCGTGGACGTCGGTGGCGAGCACCGCGTCGCCGATGCTCATGAGCGTCGTCGCGAGCCAGCGCTCCATCTGCTGGAGCTTCTGGTCCTCGCGATGGCGGTAGAGCGAGGTTTCGATGGTGGCGGCGAGGTCCCGCCCCTCGAACGGCTTCACCAGAAAGCCGTACGGCGCGCTCAGGCACGCCCGCTCGAGTGTCGCCGGATCGGCGTGCGAGGTCACGAACACGATAGGCAATTCTTGCCGCTCGCGGATCTGCCGCGCGACCTCCGTCCCGTCGACCGAGCCCCGCAGATTGATGTCCATCAGGACCAGGTCGGGCGCGTGCTCGCGCGCCGCGCGCAGCGCATCTTCCGCGTTGGTGGCGATCCCCGCGACTCGATAGCCGAGATCGAGCAGATGACCTTCGATGTCCGCGGCGATGAGCCGCTCGTCCTCGACGATCAAGATCCGTTCACCCGTCATGGTCATGGCTCTCCGGACCTCCCCGGCTCGGCGCGGTCCAGCGCGCAACGAACCGCAATTCGTGTACCACCGTCGACGACCACATCCATCCCACCTCCGAGCTGCTCCAACATGTAACCCACGAGCCTGAGCCCCAGCGACTGGGACTGGGACACGTCGACGCCCGCGGGCATGCCCACGCCATCGTCGCACACCATCAAGACGAAGTGGCGCTCCCCGCGCCGCCTCAGGTCGACGCCGATCGTCCCCGGTCGTCCCGCCGGGAACGCATGCTTGAAGGCATTCGAAACCAATTCGTTCACGATCAGTCCCAGCGGCAACGCGATGTCCGGCGTCAGGACGATGTCGTCCGCACCGATCACCGTGCTCACGTGCGGCGCGACGGGCGCGTAACCGTGCGCCACCAGGCCCACCAAGCTCCGCAGGTAGTCCTCGGCGCCGACCTGCGAGACGTTCGCCGATTGGTAGAGCTTCTGGTGCACCAGCGACATCGCGCGCACGCGGTCGTGCACCTCCCGGAACACCGCCCGCAGCTGCGGGTCGTTGACCTTGCGCGCCTGCAGGTTGAGCAGGCTCGACACCAGCTGAAGGTTGTTCTTGACCCGGTGATGGATCTCCTTCAGCAGCGCTTCCTTCTCGGCCAGTGACGCGCGCAGCGCCCGCTCGCTCAGCTTGCGCTGGGTGATGTCGATGACCGAGGCGAGCACGAAGAGGCCGTCGGGCGTGTGGATCGGATTGAGCCCGATCTCCACGGGGATCTCGGTGCCGTCGCGCCGGAGCCCGTTGAGGTCGCGCCCCGCGCCCATCGGCCGCATGCTGGGTGTGGCGAAGAACTCGCGGCGCTGGTCGGGGTGGCTCACCCGGAAGCGCTCGGGGACCAACACCTCGATCGACTCGCCGAGGATCTCGTCGCGCGGCCAGCCGAAGACCTGCTCGACCTGCGAGTTCATCAGCGTGATGCGGCCGTCGGCCGCCACCAGCAGCATCGCGCTCGGCGCCGCCTCGACGGCGAGCATCAAGCGCTCGGCGGCGCGCTTGCGCTCGGTGATGTCGATGATCGACGCCAGCACGAACACGCCGTCTTCCCGCGGTAACGGCGTGAGCCCGATCTCGATGGGAACCTCGCCGCCATCCCGGCGGAGGCCGTAAAGGTCCCGACCCGCCCCCATCGGCCGAGCCTGGGGAGCCGCCAGGAACCCCTCACGGTGGCGCAAATGCTCAGCGCGGCAGCGCTCCGGGATCAGATCCTCGACGGGTCGTCCCACCAGCTCGACGCGGGACCAGCCGAAGAGCCGCTCGGCTTGCGAGTTCACCAGCAGCACGCGGCCATCGCTGGCGACCACGATCATCGCGCTGGGTGCGGCCTCGAAGACGGTCCGAAAGAGTCGCTCGGGCATGAGGATGACTGCCGTCGAATCGTGGGGATGCAGGCCGGGCGGGCACGAGCGTCGAACGGGCGCGGCGGACCGGCGCGCGCGACACCCGCGCGCCGAGCGAAGCCAAGTGTCGCGCCCTCCTCGTGCCGCTCGCAAGTCACTTCCGGAGAAGTCGCGAACGGTTCCGCCACGCACCAGCTCGACTCGCGGGCGCCCCGGCGCATCGATCAAATGAGGGCGGGAATCCAGGCAAGTGCCGATGGCAGGGCACCCGCGAGTCGTGCCGGCGGGGCCTCCGTGGCTCGCGCGGCGCGGCGAACAGGCATCCTCGCCGGCGCTGCTCGCGACGTCGCGAGCGAAGGCCACGCCCCGCTCGCGGGCGGCGCGCGAATTCCGGCACGGACCGTCAGGCGGGTTCGCGTGTCGCGGACCCGAGCTGGCCCAGGCCCTCGCGAATGAAGCGCTCGAACGTGGGCAAGCCGGCGGCCGTCCACGCCCGTTCGACGTCCGCCTTGAAGCGGCGGTTCTTCTCCTGGATCGCCTCGAAGCGCTGGCGCGTCTCGACGCTCACTTCGTCGCCGAACAAGAAATGGCTGTCGTGGGTATCCACCGAGAAGACGAAGTCCTGGCAACCCGAGCAGCGTTCCAGCATCAGACGCGCGTGGGGGTAGTCGGCCGAGCCGAGGCGCAGGGCGAAACGCCCGGCCGGGCCATCACAACCATCCTCGGCCTCGACGCACGCGCATGCGAGGGCGCTGGTGATGTCGCTGCGCTCGAGGCATTCGAGGCGCTCGGTCACCGCCGCCGGCGGCGAGCCGTCCGGATAGGCCCGCGCCAAGTAGATGCGAACGGCCTGGCGCAACGAATCGACGGGGATGTCCGCCAAGAGCATGAGGCTCGAGCCACGATTCGAGGACCGCGATCGAGTAGCCTAGCAGCTCTCGTCATCGGATTCCGGCACGCGAGCGGCGCGGAGGCAGGCATGGCCGATCTGACCATCGATCTCGACAGCACGCGCACCATGGTCGAGCAGTTCATCCCGTTCGTCCGCAAGGTGGGTGTGGTGCTCGAGGAAGCGCGCCCGCGCCACGTGAAGCTGCGCTACCCGCCCCAGGATTCGAACCTGAATCACGTCGGCATGCAGCACGCGGGGGCGCTCTTCACCTTCGGCGAGACCTGCGGCGGCGCCGCGATCCTCGTGAGCTTCGATCTCGAGCCGGTGATCCTGGTGGCGAAGAGCGCGCGCATCGACTACCGAAAGCCCGTTTACGACGCCATCTGGTGCGAGATCGACGTACCCGCTCAGACCGTGGAGCGCGTCGAGCGCGACCTCGCCGCAACCGGCAAGGCGCTCTACCCGCTCACCATGGAAGCCACCAACGCCGCCGGCGAGCTGGTCTTCCAGATGACCGTGGATTTTCACTTCCGCAAGCGAGCGTGAGCGTCCCTTCGGCGCGCGGCCCCTCGATCCGATCCAGCGCCCGCCGCACGCACTCCCCGAGCTCGACGTCCTCTCGGAGCGCGCGCAGCCCCTCCGCCGCCGGGGCTGCCCCGGGTCCGATGGCGCCGAGCGCGCGACGCAGCTCGGGCAGCACATCGCGGGCGAGCGCGCCCCGCGCTCCCAGAATCGTCGCCGCCCGACGCCGAGCACCGGGGCTCGCGTGCTTCAACGCTTCACCGAGCGCGCCCCGCGCCCGGAACCCACACCTCGGCGACGTTCCAGCGCGCGCCGTGTTGCTCGAATCGCGCCGACCAGCCGGGATGCCCGAAGACTCCGACGAAACGATGGATCCAGCCGTCCTCGTCGATCCAGAGCTCGTGGTCGCCCTGCTCCCGCGGCACCAATCCGAACGCGAGCTCTCGCCACTCGGACGCGCTCGAGGAGAGCGAGACCGCCACGCGACTGCGCCGCTCTCCCATCGGCTGAGCCCGCCAGTCGCCCCGACGCGCGGGGCGCACCGACACCACGAACGCCGGCAGACGGCGGGTGCGCGCGGAAGACCGCCCGAGCCCGAAGACGTGCATCGGCTCCACATGCGTCCAGAACGACCGCCGCGCGGCGCGTTCGGCATCGCCGAGAGACGCGAACGGCCCCGCGAGCGCCAGCGCGCGCCAACCGCGCGGCGCCACCGGACGGCGATCGCGATCGCCGCAAGCGTGCGCTGGCAACACCCAGAGCTCGGACGGTTCGCGGGTCCAGCGCGCCAGCTCGGCGATCCGGTAGCGCAACCGATCGGAACGCCGAAACCGTGCCCGGACCTCCGGCGGGAGACGCTGGAACGGACCGGTCGACATGGGCGCGGGATCGCGTGAGACTCGGTTCGAACGGCCAGGTGCTCGGCGGTGTGCTCGGCCGTTGCCGTACCACGAATCGAAGGAGAGCCGGAATGACGACGGGAACGGTGGTGATCGAGACCTTCACGAGCAAGGTGCTGAAGGGGAATCGACTCGGCGATCCACACGTGCGGCGATTGCCGGTCTACCTACCGCCTTCCTACGCCGACGGCCGCGCGAGCTACCCGACCGTCTACGTGCTCGCGGGCTTCACCGGCAGCGGCGAGATGCTGCTCAATCGCAGCGCCTGGTCCGAGACCTTCGCGGAGCGCTGTGACCGGCTCATCGCCGACAAGCGCATGCTCGAGTCGATCGTGGTCTTTCCCGATTGCTTCACCGACCTGGGCGGCAGCCAGTACCTCAACTCGACCGCCACCGGCCGCTACGAGGACTACCTGATCGACGAGATCGTTCCCTTCGTCGACCAGCGCTTCCGCACCATCCCGGGCGCCGCCGCGCGCGCGATCATGGGGAAGTCGAGCGGCGGCTACGGCGCCTTGGTGCTCGGCATGCGCCACCCGGACGTGTTCCGCGTGGTGTGTTGCACGTCCGGCGACATGTACTTCCTGTACTGCTACCTCCCCGACTTCCCCAAGGCGCTGGATGCCTTTCGGCGCCATGGCGGCAACGCGGCCTCGTTCCTCGTCGAATGGCGGAAGATGCGGCATCGCTCCGCCTCACGCCTCTTCCCCGCCATCAACACGCTCGGCATGGCCGCGTGCTACTCGCCCAACCCGAAGAGCGAGCTCGGCTTCGACCTGCCTTTCGACGAGACCACCGGACTCTTGCGCGAGCGCGTCTGGGAGCGCTGGCTCGCGTGGGACCCCGTTCGCATGGTCGACCGCTACGCCACCAACCTGAAGCAGCTCTCGGCGCTCTTCCTCGACTGCGGGACGCGCGACGAGTTCAACCTGCACCACGGCATGCGGATCTTCAGCGCCCGTGCCCAGAAGCTCGGCATCCCGCACGAGGTCGAGGAATTCGACGACGGCCACATGAGCATCGGCTATCGCTACGACCGATCCCTCGAGGTGGCGTCACGGGCGTTCAAGCAGGCGCTGCGCCCGCCGACGGCGAAGCGCGCGGTGCGCCGCGGCGGCGCTGCCCGGCCACGCTGAGGGCCGCGCGAGCGCGTGCCGCCGCGGAACCCGCGCGAGCACCTCGCCTCGCGCGCAGCGCACCCGGCAAGAATTGCCGGTGCCCTGCCCAGGAACGCGTCCGCGCGTCCCACGCAGTGGCGCTCGATCATGCTCGCGGCGCCGCGGTGACACGACGCGAGCGTGAGCCAGACTCGGTCGCGACGGCCGCGAGATCCGCTCGGCCGGCCGCAACCCATCGTCGCGACGCCACGATTTCCGCGGTCCTCGCCCGTGCCGATGCGTCGACGAGCACTCCGCGAGTCCCAGCGTTCGACGCGCCGGTGGCGCGTCGCGGTGACCCAGCCATCAGGGCACGATACGTGCTTCCTGGCGACGCGCGCGGAACCGTTCGCTGCGAGCAAGACCGGATGAAGATCATGCGTGTGCACCGAATCGGAGTTCAGCTCGCACTGTGGGCGGGCGTGTGCTCGCTGCTCGCCGTCGGCGGGTTGGTCGCCGTGCTCGTCGTTTCCGTGGATCGAGCGTTCGAAGCCAAGAGCTACGAGGACCTGGGGCACGTGGCGGAGCTGGTGGTGGGGCAGATCGACACGTTCCACGCCACCGTCGAGGGCGCCGCGGTCCACGCGTCCGATCTGCTCGCCGCGCGCCATCCGGGAGCGTTCGAGCTGGACACCACGACGACCATCGAGGTGGGCAGCGCGAAGACGCCGCGCATGACGCACGATGGGCACGTGCTGAACCTCGACCTCGCCGCGGTCGACGCGTTCACCCGCGACACCGGCGCCGCCGCGACGATCTTCGCGCGCACGGGTGACGACTTCGTGCGCATCGCGACGTCACTCCAGAAGGAGGACGGATCGCGGGCGATGGGCACTCCGCTCGGCGCGGCGCATCCCGCTCGCGCGGGGCTGCTCGCCGGCAACGCCTACCTGGGCCCGGCCACGCTCTTCGGCCGCTTCTACATCACCCAGTACCGGCCGATCCGGGACGCGCGGCGGCAGGTCATCGGCGCACTGTTCGTGGGCATCGATTGCAGCCAGCAGATGGGCCAACTGCTCTCCCACACCGGCGAGATTCGGTTGGGCGAGCACGGATTCGTGTGGATCGTCGAGAATCGGCCCGGCCCCACGCTGGGGAAGCTGATCTTGCACCCGACGCTGCGCGGGAAGAACGCCATGGCCTCCGCGGACTCCGTGCCCGAGTACGTGCGCGCGGTCATGGCTGCGAAGCCCGGCCCGTTGCACTTCGACGCCAACGGCGACGAGCGCGTGGGCGTGGTGCGCGACCTCGACGCCTGGGGCTGGCGCATCGTCTCGGACGCCAGCCACGCCGAGGCCGAGGCGGCGAGCCGTCGAGTGGCGCTGCTGGTGACCGGGCTCGGGCTGGCGGTGGTGATCCTCTTCACGGTCGCGACCGGCTGGATGATCCGCCGCAAGCTCCGGCCGCTCGCCGACGTGGTCGCGGCGGCGCGACGGCTCGGCGAAGGTGACCTCACGACGCCGGTTCCGTACGCGCGCGCGGACGAGATCGGCGAGCTCGCCACGGTGATGGGCTCGGCGATGCGCTCCATGAGCGAGATCGTGGACGGCATCCACGAGCAGACGTCCGCGCTGGCTCAGGCATCGGAGTCCGCCGCAGAGACCAGCGCGCGCATGTCCGCAGGCGCCGACCAGGTCTCCGAGCTCGCGCGCAAAGTGGCCGACGCCGCGGACCACGCGTCGGAGAACATCGGCTCGGTGGCAGCCGCGGTGGGCCAGATGGGCGCGAGCGTGCAAGAGATCGCGAAGAACGCGACCGAGGCGGCCACCGTCTCGATCACGGCGGCGAGCACCGCGCGCAGCGCCGCCGAGAGCGTCGCTCGCCTCGACCAGCGCAGCGCCGACATCGGCAACATCGTGAAGCTGGTGCGGTCGATCGCCGAGCAAACCAACCTGCTGGCGCTCAACGCCACCATCGAGGCCGCGCGCGCCGGCGAAGCGGGCCGCGGATTCGCCGTGGTGGCGAACGAGGTCAAGACGCTCGCTTCGGCGACCGCCAGTGCCACCACCGACATCTCCACGACCATCGACGCGATCCAAGCCGACACCGCTGGCGCGGTGCGGTCCATCGGCGAGATCGGCGCGATCGTCGAGCGGGTCACCGCGATCCAGACCGCGATCGCGACGGCGGTCGAGGAGCAAACCAGCGTCACGCGTGAGATCACCAACAACGTCGATGCCGCCGCCGGGCGAAGTCGCGAGATCTCGTCGGAGGCGGCCGGCGTCGCGGAGGGTGCCGCAGCCACCTCGGACGGGGCTCAGCTCACCGCACGCGCGGCGGCCGACGTGAAAGCGGCCAACGAGGAGCTCACTCGACTCGTCCTACGCTTTCGCACCGTGCCGCGCATCGCTCCCGGTCCGCCGACCGCGACTCCGTCGCCGACCGCTGGCCCGCGAGCGACGACGTACGCGCCGGTCGGGACCCCGCTCGTCGGCGACAGATTCGTCGCGGCGCACGACGGTCACGCAGCCGCGGCGCGGTGACTCAGTCCGACGTGCTCGCCGCGCACGGCGCGACGGAGTGACGACGGAAGAGCCGCGCCAACGCCACTCCGATCGCGAGCCCGATCCCCCACGTGATCGGGTCGCGCCACTCGACGAGCTTGAGGTACGTCGTTCCCACGAGCCCGACGACCGCCAGCGCCGCGTAGCGCCGATCGCGCGTGGTGAGCGCGGTGTACGAAAGAAAGAGCGCGTGCCCGGAGAGCGGCACGAGGGTGAAGAGCGGCGCGCTGCGCGTGGCCGAGAGCGTGAAGACCACACCGTCGATCGCGATCTGCCGAGCCGAGAGCGCCGCGAGCCAGTCGAGCCGCGTGGCGGCCCACAGCGGCGCGATGAACGTCATCGGGGCCACGTAGTAGGTGGCGTAGTCGAGCGACAGGAAATCCGGGAACGGACGCGTGCCGCCGATGAGCTTCGCGAGCGGCGCCCAGCGCACCGTCAGCACGGGCAGCACCAGCGCCGCCACGCACAGCAGCGCGCGCGGCGCGTCGGGATGGCGCACCAGCGCGGCGCGCGCGGAGGCGACGCAGGCGCGCGCGCGGCGCGGAATCGAATCGAGCGTCATCGAGGCTCGGGCACGCGAGGAGGCTCGCTCCCGCGAGCGTAGCACCGAGCGCGCGCTGCTCAGGTGCTCAGACCGCGCCGATCATGGTGAAGATGGGCAGGTACATCGCGATGATCAGCCCGCCCACGGTGAGCCCCAGGAACACCATCATCAACGGCTCGAGGAGCGAGGTGAGCGCCTTC
This sequence comes from bacterium, assembly GCA_046331705.1. Lineage (GTDB taxonomy): Bacteria > JADJOY01 > JADJOY01 > JADJOY01 > JADJOY01 > JADJOY01. The sequence continues at coordinate 46,142 of JAXLQJ010000008.1, forward strand.
ACCGCGACGTCCACCTCGTCCTCGTAGAAGTCGGCGATCTTCGCCAGCATCGTGTCCATCGAGCCGGTGGCCTCGCCGACCGCGATCATCTGCACCACCATCTCGGGGAAGACGTCCGTTTCCGCGAGCGGCTCGGCGATCGAGCGGCCCTCGCTGATGCTGGCGCGCGTGCGCAGGATGGCTGCCTCGAGGGTGCGGTTGCCGGCCGTCTTGGCGGTGATCGCCAGCGATTCGAGGATCGGCACGCCGCTGCCGATCATGGTGCCGAGGGTGCGCGTGAAGCGCGCGACGCCGGCTTTCGCGACGATCGCGCCCAGCACCGGCACGCGCAGCAGCCAGCGATCCACCACGCGGCGGCCCGTCTCGCTGCGATACGCGGCGCGCACCGCGACGACGGCCGAGCCCGACGCGGCCAGGATGAGGAAGAGGTACTCCTTCATCCAATGGCTCAGGTCGATCACCAGCTGGGTGGGCGCGGGCATCGGTGCGCCCAGACCGTCGAAGAGCTTCTCGAAGGTCGGGATCACGAAGACCAGGATCACGCCCGTCACGATCACCGCCACGCTCACGATCGCCGACGGATAGACGAGCGCCCCTCGCACCTGTCGTCGCAGCTTCTGCCCCTTCTCGATGAAGGCGGCGAGACGGTTGAGGATGGTGTCGAGGATGCCGCCGATCTCGCCGGCTTCCACCAAGCTCACGAAGAGCTCGTCGAAGACCCGCGGGTGCTTGGCCAAGCTCTCGGCGAACGTCTGTCCGGATTCGATGCCCGTCTTCACGTCGGCCAGGACCGCGCGCAGGGTCGGCTCGCCGCGCTGGCGCGACAGGATGTCGAGGCTCTGAACCAAGGGGAGGCCGGCGTCGATCATCGTGGCGAGCTGGCGGATGAAGACCACCACGTCGCGCGCCTTCACGCTGGCGGGAAACGCACGCAGCTCGACTCGAGCGAGCCGCGCGCGAAGCCGCGCGTGCGGCTCGCCACCGGACACGCGCGATCGCACCGCCGCACGGACCGCACGCGTGCGCGCCTCCGGCGACGGATGCGCCTTGGGAGCGGGACGTTCGAGTGTGGACCTCGGATTCGCCGCGTTCATCGTTCCCCCCGTTCGCACGGCACCCGCCGTGCTGAAATTTGCATATAGCAAACTATGACACGACTCAATTTGCAACGAAAATCGGCGCGCGAGGTCCCGCCGGCAGGCCGTTGGGTCGGGCGTCGCGACCAGCTACACCGCCGCATCGGGGGGCGCGATGACGGGCGACTATCGAATCTTCGGCGGCGAGCTTTCGCCCTACTCGATCAAGGTGCGGGCGTACTTCCGGTACAAGCGCATCGCGCACCGCTGGATCGTGCGCAACCTGGAGAACATGGAAGAGTACGAGCGCTACGCGAAGGTGCCGCTCATTCCGCTAGTCGTGACTCCCGACGACCGCGCGCTGCAGGACTCGACGCCCATCCTGGAAGCGCTGGAGCGCGAGTTTCCCGAGCCGGCGATCCAGCCACCCGACCCGACGCGCGCGTTTCTCTCGGCACTCATCGAGGAGTTCGGCGACGAGTGGGCCGTGAAGCCGATGTTCCACTACCGCTGGACCTACGAGGCGGACCAGGAGTCCGCCTCGCTGCGCATCGCCCGCGACATGGGACCGGGCTTCAGTGACGCCGAGCTGGCGCCGTTCGCCGAGTCGGTGCGAACGCGCATGGTGAGCCGCCTGCCGGTCGTCGGCTCGTCGCCGGCCACGCGTCCGACGATCGAGGACGCATTCGTCGATCTCGCTGCGATCCTCGAACGGCACCTGCGTGACCGGCCCTATCTCTTCGGTGGGCGACCAGCGCTCGCGGATTTCGGGCTCGCGCCCGAGCTCTACCAATGCGCCAGCGATCCCACCGCCGGCGCGTTGCTGCGCGAGCGCGCGCCCGCCCTCGTCGCGTGGACCGAGCGCATGCTCGACCCGCACGACGAGGGCCCGTTCGAGGAGTGGCCCGCGCTCGCACCCACGCTCGAGCCCTTACTCGCACGACAGGTCGCCCGCTACTTCCTGTCGTGGAGCGACGCCAACGCCGCTGCCGTCGTCGCGGGCGAGAAGAGCTTCACCCTCGAGCTCGCCGGCCGTGCCTGGACCGAGAGCGCCGCGAAGTACCCGGCGAAATCGCTGGCGGTGCTGCGGGCGCGTTACGCCGCCCAAACCGACCGTGCGAACCTCGACACGATCCTCGAACGCACCGGCTGCCTCGCGTGGTTGCTGTCGTGAGCGGCCCGCGCCGGGTCTCGATCGTGCTGCTGCTCGGCGTGATCGCGTGCGCCACGCGCTGCGCTGGCGACGACCGCGCGAGCGGTCCCGGCGTGCCGGCACCGTATTCGTCGAGCGGCTGGGGCACGATCCACGCCGACAACCGCAACTCCGATTCGCTGCCGTTCGACGGCCCGACCAACCTGCGAGCGGTCTTCCACGCCGTCTCGGGGCGGATCATCGCCGCCGCCGCGACCCTCGACGCCAACGACGACGTCTACGTCGGCGTCGGCCCCAAGCTCGGCGGTTCCACCGACGCCGGCTGCTATCTGTTCGCGATCGACGGCGCGACCGGCGAGCAACGCTGGTGCAGCGGCGAGGTGAACGGGCTCGCGGCGGCCTCGTCGCCCCTCATCGACTCCGACGGCAACCTCTACCACGGCGACGATCGCGCCATGGTCAGCTTCCGCGCCGACGGCTCGGTACGCTGGAAGACCGCCATCGAAGGCTTCCCCATCAGCGCGCAGTTCACGCCCGATGGCCGGCTGCTCTTCATGACCCAGATCGGCCGCGTCTACGTGTTGGAGCGCGCCAGCGGCGAGCTCGCGATGACGCCCTACGAAACGCTTCCAGGCGTCACCTACGATCCGACGACCTCGAGCCCGTACGCGTGCTTCACCGGATCCGCCGACGGCGGCTGTTACGCGGCCAACACGCCTTCGATCGACTTCCCGAGCGGGCACTTCTACTTCACGCTCACGGACCCCGCCGCGCCGCCCACCAAGCTGGTGGCGATGCGCTACGTGAGCGGTGCGGAGCCACGCGTCGAGCCGCTCTGGGAGAACGCCACCCTCGAAGGCGGCAGCGCTTCCAGCCCCGACATCTCCCCCGACGGCACGCGGCTCTACGTGAACGACGCCGCCGAGCACGTGCTGGCGCTCGACGCCGCGACCGGCCGCGAGATCTGGCGCTACGATCTGGGCTTCACCCCGCTCGGCAGCCTCTCCACCGCCACCGACGGCACGATCGTCCCCACCGGCAGCCTCACCGCGGCCGCGCTCGCGCTCAGCGATGCCGGCGATCACGCCGAGCTCGTCTGGACCAGCAGCGACTTCGGCTCGCGCTCGATCGCCGTCCAGACCGCGAACCGCCTCGCGTACCTGGTCGGAACGGCGAAAGGGGCGCTCGCCGGCCTGACGCTCTTCGTCGTCGACGCGCGAAGCGGCGCGGTGCTCGATCGAGAGCCGGTTTCCGCGAACGGTATCGCCACCGTGGGCAGCTCGATGTCGCGGAGCGGGCTCTTGGTCGTGCCAACGCTCCTCGACGGCCTCTACGGCTTCGCGCCCGACGTTCCCAGCGGTCGCGGCTGAAGCCCGCGCTCACGGCGCAGCGGTTTCGGCGCGGCGGTTTCCGGCGGTTTCTTGTGCCCTCGGGGACCGAGTGGTACGGTTCGCCTCACCGCGCCGCCCTCGCCGTTTTCCCCGCTCCCGCATGCCGAAACCTCGATCCAACACCCGCACGTCGCGCTCGCAGCGAACGTGCGCGGAACCGCCAGTGGGCAAGCGCGTCCGGCTGATCCAGCTCGGGTGCGCCAAGAACCGCGTCGATGGCGAGTGGATGCTCGGGACGCTCGCCGGCAAGGGCTACGAGGTGGTCGCCGACGATGGTGACGCGGACACGATCATCGTCAACACCTGCTCGTTCCTGGAGGCCTCGGTCACGGAGTCGATCGACACGATCCTGGAAGCGGCGCGGCTCAAGGAACAAGGCAAGATCCAGCGCCTGGTCGTGGCGGGTTGCCTGACCCAGCGCTACGGCAAGGACCTGGTGGACGAGATGCCCGAGGTCGATCATTTCCTCGGCCCCGCGGGAATCGACCAGATCGTCGAGCTCTTGACCCGCGAGGACGCGCCGCGAGCCCTCGCCACCACGCCCGAGGCCTTCCACGCCAGCGCGGCCACGCCGCGCATTCGCACCACTCCCGTCCACACCGCGTATCTGAAGATCGCCGAGGGTTGCGGCCGAAGCTGTGCGTTCTGCACCATTCCTTCGATCCGCGGTCCGCAGGCGAGCCGCACCATCCCGGATCTGGTGGCCGAGGCGCGCGGGCTCGCGGCGAGCGGAGTCCGCGAGCTGGTGCTGGTCGCGCACGACCTCACCTCGTACGGGCGCGACCTGCGCGCCGACGGCGACGGCCCGGACCTGGGCAAGCTCCTCGAAGGGCTCGGCGGCGTGCCGGGGCTGCGCTGGATCCGGCTGCTCTACGCCTATCCCACGGCGGTCGGCGAGCACGTGATGGAGCTGCTCGACTCGGGCGCGCCGTTCGCGCGCTATCTCGACATCCCCATCCAGCACGCGAGCGACCGCATCCTGCGCTCGATGCGCCGCGCCTACGGCCGCAAGGGCCTGCTCGAGACGCTCGATCGGCTGCGCGAGCGCGTTCGCGACCTCACGCTGCGCACCACCGTGATCGTCGGCTACCCGGGCGAGACCCGGCGCGAGTTCGACGAGCTGCTGAATCTCCTCGATCGCTATCGATTCCGCTGGGTGGGCGCGTTCCAGTTTTCACCCGAGGACGGAACCCACGCGGCCACCCTGCCCGACCGCACCGACGAGCTGACGGCACGCTCGCGGCTCGACGAGCTCACGACGTGCCAGGCGGCGATCACCGAATCGATCCAGCGCGCCGAGATCGGCACCGAGCAATGGGTGCTGGTGGAAGGCGAGCATCCCGAGAGCGAGCTGCTGGGGCTCGGTCGAACCGAGGCGATGGCGCCCGAGGTCGACGGCGCCGTGATCCTCACCGACGGCCACGCCACCGCGGGCGAGCTCGTGAAGGTGCGCATCGAGGACGCCCAGGGCTGGGACCTGGTGGGTGCGATCGTCGACGATGCGGAGGAATCGCCCGAGCGAAGCGAGGACGACATCCCCACGGCGCGGCTCCCGCGCCGCCGCGCCAGCAACCGCGCGCGGTCCAAGACCGCCAAGAGCACGCGCCCATGAACGATTTCGCTGGCAAGGTCGCGATCGTCACCGGCGCCACGCGTGGCGTCGGGCGAGCGATCGCGCTCGCGCTGGGCGCGCGCGGCGCCACCGTCGCGTTCAACTACCTGAGCCGCGACGACCTCGCCAGCGCGCTCGTGAGCGAGATCGAGCGCGTCGGCGGCAAGGCGAAGTCGTATGCCGCGGACGTCGCCGACGCGAGCGCCGTCGAGGCCATGGTCGAGGACGTGCGTACCACCTTCGGTGGCCTCGACATCCTGGTGAACAACGCCGGCATCACCCGCGACAAGCTGGTGCTGCGCATGGAAACCGAGGACTGGGGCCGTGTGATCGGCGTGAATCTCTCGGGTGCCTTCTACTTCGCGAAGGAAGCGGCGCCCATCATGGTGAAGGCGCGCCGCGGCGCGATCCTCAACATCACCAGCGTGAGCGGCCTCGCCGGGCTACCCGGCCAGGCGAACTACTCGGCCGCCAAGGCGGGTCTCGTCGGCCTCACCAAGTCGCTGGCCCGCGAGCTCGGCAAGCGCAACGTGCGGGTCAACGCGCTGGCGCTCGGCTACATCGAGACCGACATGACGCACGGTCTCGCCGACGAGTACAAGCAGCGCATCCTGGACACGATCGCGCTGGCGCGCTTCGGCAAGCCCGAGGACGTGGCCGACGTCGCGCTCTTCCTGCTCTCCGACGCCGCCCGCTACGTCACCGGCGAGGTCATCCGTGTCGACGGCGGGCTCGCGCTCTGAGCGCGCCGCGGCGCTCTCGCTCAGCGCGGAAAGCTCGCGCGGCGCTTCTCGACGAAGGCGGTGACGCCCTCGGCGAACTCGGGGCCGGCGGCGCACTCGGCGATCGACACGGCCTCGCGCGCGAGCTGATCGGCGAGCGGCCGGTCGAGCGATTCGTTCAAGAGCTGCTTGGTGCGGCCGTAAGCGGCGGTGGCGCCGCGCGCCAGCCTCCGCGCCAGCTTGGCGGTGGCCTCGTCGAGCTCCGCGTCGGGCACCACGCGATTGACGAGACCGAGCCTGAGCGCCTCGGCGGGCTCGATGCGGTCACCGAGGAGCGCGATCTCCATCGCCTTGCGCACGCCGACGATGCGCGGCAACGCGTAGGTGCCGCCGCCGTCGGGTGAAGCACCGATGTTGCCGTAGCCCATCATGAAGAAGGCGCCCTCGGCGGCGATCGCCAGGTCGCACGCCATCATCAACGACATCCCGAAGCCGACACAGGCGCCGCGCACGCTCGCCACCACGGGCTTGGGCATGCGGCGCAGCGAGATCACCGCCGGATGGAGCCGGTGCACGATCGACTCGAAGAGCACGCGGCGCTCGGCGGGGGTGAGCGCGAGCCGCTCGTGGAAGCCCTTCACGTCGCCGCCGGCGAGGAAGTGATCACCCGCGCCCTGGATCACCACCACCCGCACCGCGGGATCCTGCTCGAGGCGCGGGAAGATCTCGTTCATGCCCTCGACCATGTCGGGCGAGAGCGCGTTGAGCCGCTCCGGGCGATTGGGTGTGACGCGCGCGATCCCGTCCTCGATCGCGCACAAGAGATCCTGGTTGGCGGCGCTGGCCATCGATGAGCCTCCCTCGGGGTGGCACACCATTGCGGCACACGCCGCCGCCGCCGACAACCCCCGCGTCGCTCAGAACTCGACGGATCCGCCCGCCACGAGCCGATGGGCCGAGAGCGTGCTGGTGGCCTCCGTGCCCTCGAACGGGCCACCGGGGCCGACCCATGGCCCGGTGATCGAATGCTCGAAGCCGTGCGAGTACGCGATCGACAGATCGAGGCCATCGAGCACGTGCAACGTGCCGCCCACGCTGAGGTGGTGCTGGATGATCGCCGGCGCCGCCACGTTGAAGAAGCTCAGTCGATCCTGCACCGGATGCTCGTTCCACGCGTAGCCGCAACGTAGCGCCATCCCCTCCATCGGCTTCCACTCGATGCCGGCGTTCACGCCGAAGATGCTCGACCAGCCGAAGCCGCGCACGGCGCTCGTGGGATCGAAGCCCTCGTCGTCGAACCCGGCGGTGTTCGCGTAATCGACGTAGCGGCCGTCGAGCGCGATCAGCACGTTCTCGAGCGGCCGGTACGCGACGCCCACCGACAGGATCATCGGGAAGTCCATGTCGAACTCGATCTTCCGCGGCATGCCGGACTCGTCCGCGGAGTTGAAGCCGTATTCCTGGAACCATTGCGGACTCTTCACCGTCAGCCCGAACGCCCAGTCCTCCGTGGGCGTCAGGTAGGCACCCGCTTGCACGCCCACGCCCCACGCCGCGTCGCCGCGCGCCGCATCGGGATAGGTTCCGAGCGGACCGCCCTGTGCGTTGTCGGGCGGCGCGGCGGGAAACGGCGTCACGGCGAGCGTCGACCACGCCATCGTCGGCGCGATGCCGAGCGCCAGCCAGGGCGTCACCTGGTAGGCGAGCGTCGGCGAGAGCTGCAGCATCTGGAAGCTCGACGCGATGCCGCCGAAGCCCATGCCCTTCGGCGGCTGCGGCGTGGTGATCGGATTGGTGGGATCGTACGGATAATCGACCCCGAAACCGCCGATGCCGATCGCGCCCACGCCGAACGCCCAATCCGATCCGGCGAGGTGGTGGACGGTGCCGAAGCTCGGAATCGGCAACAGGTCCGTGTCGCTCTTGGTGCGTCCCGACAGCGTCTGTGTCGGAAAGAGACCGAAGAAGGCGCCCTTCTCGAGGGTCGACTCGAGGTGAGTCGTGGGCGCGAACGCCTCGAACGAGGCGCTCACTCGCGAACGTGGAAACGCCACGATCGACGCCGGGTTCCATTGCAGGGCACCGATGGTGTCGAGCGGCGCGGCGGTACCGGCGCCGCCCATCGACACGTTCACCGGCCCGATCGCCTCCAGCACGTGGCCGATCTGGGCCGACGCGGGAACGGCGAGCGCCACCAGACCCAGGGCGAGCGCGATGACGAGCGTGGTCGCGCGGCGATCCACGACGTGCAGGAACCTCGTGTCACGTGTGTGAAGCATGGGGAGACACCTCCCCGCTGCACGGCGAACCGTGGCGAGCGGATCAGCAACCTTCCTTCTTCTTCTTGGGCGCAGCCGGTGCGGCCGACGATGGTGCGGAGGGCGGCGACGGGATTGGCGCGGCCTCGGCAAGCGACGCCGCCTCCTCCGCTGGTGCAGCGTCCGCGCCCGTGGGCGCCGTGGCAGCGGGCATCGCCCTCGGCGCGCCGCCGAAATGCCGGGCAACGTTCACAGCGCGCTCGAAGAGCGCCCGCTCCTCGGCGGAATCGCCTGCCGGCGGGGTCGGATGGAGCACCTCGTTCTTCCAGGCGTCGATCCCGCCCGCGAGCGTGGCCACACCGTGGTAACCGTCCGCCACGAGCAGCATCCACGCTTGCGTTGCGTGCGCCTCTCCTTCGCCGTAGAGCAAGAGCTTCTCGTTTCGGGGCAGCGAGCCGGCGGCGACGTCGGCCAACGCCACGTTCTCCGCGCCGGGGATGTGGTTCGTGCCGAACGCCGCCGCATCGCGGAGGTCGACGAGCCGGTAATCGCTTCGCCCCTCGATGATCCACGACGCGAGGGTCGTCGCCGTCACGTGGTCCTCGCCGCGCGCGACGATCCGCGCGAGCTGCGCCCGATGGATCACCACCTTGGGGCCGCGCGCGGTGGTCGCGAAGAGCGCGCCTGCACCGAGCACCAGCGCCAGAGCCGCGAGCTTCTGATTGAGCGTCCACTCCTTCGGCGCCTTCATGATCAGCCTCGCGTCGCGCCGAAGCGCCGCTCCAGCGCCGCGGCGCCGACGAATCCACCAAGCGCCAGCAGCACCACCGCGAACACCACCAGGCCGTACGGCAGGCCGGTCGCCTGCGGGATGGTCACCGCGCCCATCGAGCCGGCGTTGAACAGGCCTTCGAGCCAGCGAAACGCCGCGGCGAAACCCACGGTCCCGGCGAAGACGCCGGCGACGAAGGCCATGCCGTCGACCCGTCCCGTCGCCGCCGAGACCACGGACGTGCCCGGGCAATAGCCGCCCACCACGAATCCGACCCCCAGGATCAGCCCGCCGACCACCTGTGCGATCCAATACGTGGGCACCAGGTACACGAGCGAGAGATCGAGGAACCCGCTCCACGCCAGATACGTGACGCCGAGCATCGCCGTCACGATCGCGGTGAACATCACTTTGAAGACCGCCAGATCGTTCAAATAGAACTGCGACACGAGCTTCTTCGCGCTGCCGAACCCCGCGCGCTCCAGGAAGAAGCCGAAGCCGATGCCGATGGCGAGCGCCAGCACCAGGCTGGTCTGATCGCCGAAGAGCCCGTACTTGAGCAGCGGCGCGTTCATCGCCATTCCCTCCGCAGAAACCAGGCACCCGCGTAGGCGCCGGCGAACACACAGAGCATGAAGGCCCAGCTCCCCAGGTTGAGGAGCGAGCCACCGGTGAGCGCTTGACCGCTGGTGCAACCGCGCGCCAGGTGCGCGCCGATCGCCATGAGCGCGCCGCCCCCGAACGCGAGCGCCAGTCGGCCGCGCACCGAGATGCGCGGCCCCCGCTCGACGGTGACGAGCATGCGATGCGCCAAGAGCCCGGAGATCACGGCGCCCGTCGCCACTCCCAGCACCTCGAAGACCAGCCACGACTGAAGCGGGTGACCGTCGACCAGGTAGGGCCCGAGAAAGCCGTTCGCCGCCGCGGTCGATGGCGCCACCAGCGACGCCAGCCAGGCCACGGTCGCCGTCACCGCACCCGAAGCGCCCAACCCACGCCCCACCAGCACGAAGGCCGAGAGCAGCACCAGGCCGAGACCGATCCCGGCGAGATAGGGATTCATGTAGGGCCGAGCCACGGATGCGGCGTGCTCGGTCGTGGCAGCGGCGCTGCCGAGTCGCTCTCCCGTGGACGTTTGCGCGAGCGTCGCTTCCATGTGCCGTCCTCCTTGGGCTCAGCCCACCGGCCAGTGGCTCGCCTGGCCCGCGAACACGATCACGAATCGGAGCGCCAAGCCGCCGAGCATCACCAGGACCGGAGCGATGGGCGTGTGCGCGACCCGGTGCGACACGGCGAGCGATTGGATGAGGAGCGGCACGACGATCCCCAAGCCCACCACCCCCACCCAGAAGATCGCGGTGAACGGCCCGCCGAGGACCAGCTCCGCCGCGGCGGCGTGCGCCGCGCTCGCGCTCGCGAGGCCGATCAAGAGCAGCGCGATGAGCACCAGCTCGGCGGCGAGGAAGAGATTGTCGATCCGCGCCATCGCCTCGCGCTCGTCGGCCCGCGGCGAGACCCAATGGGAGAACGCGGCGCTGCTCGAGAGCCCCGAGGCGAGAAAGAGCGGCCCCAGCAGCGCGCTCGACCACAGCGGCCGCGCGCCCAGCGACGAGAGCAAGATCCCCGTGTAGATCCCGAGGCCGATCCCGACCAGGACCGCGGTGGTCGCGAACGCACGCATCGCGGCGGGGTTCTCGACCACCGCGTCCGCGAAGCGCGCGACGGGTCTCACCCGTGCCAGCCATTCGCGCGGCGCACCCAGCACCGCTCCCAGCGCGAGCACCGGATAGACGAGGAGCAGGATCCACGCGCCCCACGACATCGGCGAACGCGGCTCGAACGTCGTGTAGAGCCGCCACACGTAGGCCTTGTGCTCGAGGTCGAGGAAGAGCGCCCCCATCCCGAGCGAGATCAACCCCAGCGCGAGCGTGAAGAACGCGCTCGAGCCGAGCGAGAGCCCGCGTGCCGAGCGCGGCGACGCCCGTCCGGCCAGGATCGCGGCCCCGGACAGCACCAGGATTCCCGCGGTGAAGCCGCCCAGGAACAAGTAGACCGGGATCTCCCAACCCCACGCCGTGAGATGGGGCTCGACCAGCGCACTGTGGGCCGTGACGTAGTGCTCGACGTAGCGCTCGCCCATGGCATCACCCGAGGTAGAAGATCTGCGGCTCGGTGCCGGCTTCCGGCAGCACCGCATGGTGCTCGCGGGAAGCGACCAGCCGGCTCACTTCGGAAGCGGGGTCGTCGAGATCGCCGAAGTGCATGCAATGCGTCGGGCAGACCGAGACGCACGCGGGGTCCTTGCCCTGCTCGACGCGGTGAATGCAGAAGGTGCACTTGTCGGCGTAGCCCTCGGGGTGGATGTAGCGAGCATCGTACGGGCACGAGGCGACGCAGGCCTTGCAGCCGATGCATTCGTCGTGGTTCACGAGCACCACACCGCCGAAGGAGTGGACGTGGCTCGCGCCGGTCGGGCAGCAGGCGACGCAGGGCGGCCGATCGCAGTGATTGCAGCGCTCCGACTGGATCGAGAGCGCGAGCGTCGGGAACGTCCCCGCGAGCGAGGTCGCGATCCAGTCGCGGTGCATCCCGTCGGGAGTGGAGTTCTCCGTCTTGCACGCGACGACGCAATCCATGCAGCCCACGCAGCGTCGGGTGTCGATGACCATTCCGAGGCGGGCCATGGCTCAGGCCTCTCTCTCGAGGGTGACGAAGTTCACGTTCATGCCGGTGCCGCCCATGAGCGGATCGGTGCGATAGCGCGTGACCAGCCCGGCATCGCTGGCGCCGCGGCCCAGTGCGCTGCGCAACATCGGCGAGGTGTGCCCGAAGCCGTGGACCAGATAGACGCAGTCGCCGCGGATCGCTTCCGTGGCGCGCACCTTCACGGGGTTGCTCAGCGCACCGTCCTGGTTCCTGAGCCGCACCCGATCCCCGGTGCGTAGCTCCATCCGTCGCGCCACGCTCGCGTTCAGCCACACGTCGTTCTCGCCGATGGCCTGCATCAGCACCGGGTTGGTCTGGGTGCGGCTGAACGAGTGCACCGGCGCCCTGCCGAAGAGCAGCCGGAACGAGCCGACCGGGCCCGCCGCGGGGCGTGTGTACCTGGGGACGGGATCGAAGCCATGGTCGGCGAGCTGCTGCGACCAGAGCTCGATCTTGCCGCTCGGCGTGGGGAACGACGGCGTCACGCCGTCCTCGAGATAGACCGGCACCGGCTTCCCGCGCACCAGCCCCTTCGCTTTCAGCTCCTCGAAATCGAGCCCCGCCGCCTGCACGCGGTGCGCGAGATATTCCTGGAGGTTCTGCCAGGGGAAGTACGCCTCGAGCCCGAGCTTTCGCGCCAGCTCGCGCGCGATCCACCAATTGGGCTTCTGATCGCCGGGTGCTTCCACCACCGGCTGGCGCAGCGCCACGAACGGCTCGCGGAAGAGCTCCACGTTGAGCTCGTCGTGGCGCTCGAGATACGTGGCCTCGGGCAGCACCACGTCCGACCAGCCCGCGATCTCGCTGCCGATCACGTCCACCGTCACCAGCAGATCGAGCTTCTGGATGGCGCGAATCGTCTCGGCTTCGTTGGGGAGCGCGTGGATGAGGTTGGTGGCGTACACGAACCAGCCGCGGATCGGATACGGCTGATCGGTGAGGGTCGCGTCGCGGATGCCGGTGGTGATCGCCTCGCTCGCGAACGGATAGCGCTTGCCGGGATTGTCGACCTTCCCTTTCGCCGACTTGGGATAGGGCGGATAGGGATACGCCGGCACGTCCATGCTGGACGGGACGTAGAAGCCGCCCTTGCGTCCCCAGCTGCCGAGCAGCGCGTTCAAGAGCGCGACGGCGCGCCCGCGTTGGGCGTCGTCGCCGTACCAGGTGGCGTGGCGTCCCGGGTGCACCAGCGTGGCTGGCCGATGGCGCGCCATCTCGCGCGCGGTCTCGCGGATCAGCGCGGGCTCGATCCCCGTCTCCGGGTACGCCCACTCGGGCGTGTAGCGCGCGACCGAGGCGGCGAACGCATCGAAGCCGTACGCATGCTGCGTGAGGTAGTCCTCGTCGTAGCGCTTCTCCGTGACCAGCACGTTCATCCACGCGAGCAGCAGCGCCAGATCGGTGCCCGGCCGGATGGGCAGGTAGTGCTTGGCCTTGCTGGCGGCCACCGAGAAGCGCGGATCGACGACGATCACGCTCGCGCCGCTGCCCACCGCGTCGGCGAATTCCTGCACCTGGGTGTTGTGCATGTTCTCGCCGAGGTGCGAGCCGATCAGCACCAGGCAGCGCGCGTTGCGGATGTCGGTGCGCTCCGGCGAGCCCACGCCTTCGCCGAACGTGAGCTCGAAGCCCACGTCCCGAGGTCCGCGGCACTGAGCGAACGACGGCGCGGCGACGTTGGGTGTGCCGTACGCCTTCAGGGTGTGCTTCAAGAACGTGCCGCCGATGCCGTGACTGAAGAGCGCCACCGCCTCGGGGCCGTGCTCCGCCTTGATCTTCTGGAGCCTGTCGGCGACGTACCCGAGAGCCTCGTCCCAGGTGACCTCGGCCCAGCGCTGCGCGCCGCGCTCGCCACGCCGAAGCAGCGGCGCGCGCAAGCGGTCCGGATCGAAGTGTGCGCCGACACCGCCGGTGCCACGCGGGCAGAGCCGGCCGCGCGACAGCGGATCGTCGGGATTGCCCTCGATCTTCCAGAGCTTGCCGTCGCGCACGGTGGCGATGGCGTTGCACTTCCAGAAGCACACGTCGCAGAACGTCGGGACCGTACGCAGCCCGCGCTCGGCGGGTGCGAGCGCCGCGCTCGCGCCCGGCACGAGCCGCTCCGCCGTTCCCGCCGCCGCGGCGGCGCCGACGGTCGCGCCGCTGATCTTCAGGAAGCGTCGTCGCGAAAGCTGATCGGTGACTCGAGCCGCCATCGTCGTCTCTCCCCGAACCGCTCCTGCCAGGAACGGGAGCACGAGCCGTGCCGCTCGACGAGCGCGACGAAATCGCCGTGGAATCCGGGAGTTGGCGCCCTCCCGGCACGGGGCATGAAACGTTTCGTCAATACGAAACGTTTCATGTGAGGTGAATCGTTTCAGTCGAGCCCGAGCTCGCGCATCCGCCGCCAGAGCGTGGTCCGGCTCAGACCCAGCGCACGCGCGGCGGCGGCCCGCCGCCAATGGTTGGCCTCGAGGGCGGCGCGCAAGCGCTCCGCGTCCACGCCACCGTCGATCGCTTCACTCCCGACGGCCTTCCCTCGCGAAGCCGCATCCGCGCTTCCCCGCGCGATGGACCGCGCCACCGGCTCCGCGCCGTCGGTCGGACGGGAAACCACCTCCACGGGCAGATCCTCGGGGCCGATCGTCTGCCCCTTGCACACCGCCACCGCGTACTCGAGCGCGTTCTCCAGCTCGCGAACGTTTCCGGGCCAGGAATAGGCGAGCAAGGCGCGCTGCGCGTCGGGCGAAAAGCGCAGCGCGCGGCCGTGGCGGGCACCCACCCGCGCCAGGAGCATCGTGGCGAGCGGCGAGATGTCCTCGCGCCGGTCGCGGATGGGGGGAATCTCGATGGGCACCACCCGCAATCGATAGTAGAGGTCCTCGCGGAAACGACCGTCGTGGACCGCGCGCCGGAGGTCGGCGTTGGTCGCCGCCAGGATGCGCGCGGTGCTGGTGCGCGATCGGCTCTCGCCCACCCGCTCGAAGGTGCGCTCCTGCAGCACGCGCAAGAGCTTCACCTGGAGCGCGAGCGGCAGGTCGCCCACCTCGTCCAGGAAGAGCGAGCCGCCCGCGGCCAGCTCGAAGCGCCCCACGCGATCGCGCACGGCGCCGGTGAAGGCGCCGCGCACGTGGCCGAAGAGCTCGCTCTCGAGGAGATCGGCGGGGAGCGCGCCGCAGTTCACGGCGACGAACGGCCCGGCGCGACACGGCGAGCGCGCGTGGATCGCACGCGCCACCACTTCCTTGCCGGTGCCGCTCTCGCCGGTGAGCAGCACCGTAGCCTCGCTCTGCTCGAGGTTCTCGATCAGGCGGAAGATCCGCTCCATCGCTGCCGAGCGGCCGATCAGGCCGGGCAACGGCGCACGCGGCTCGTGGAGGTGGTCCTCCTCGGCGGGACGCAGCACCACCACGTAGGCGACCCGCGGATCGCAGATCGCACCCGGCTCTGCACCGAAGGGCGCGGCGGTCACGGACACCAGACGCGGCTCGGCGCCGGGTACGGTCAGCATCGCGCGCCAGCCTTCCCGCCGCTCGCCCGTGCGCAGCACCTGACGAAGGGTCCCCGACTCGCCGAAGAGCTCGCCGCCGAGAAGCTCCGCGAGCTCGCGTCCGGTGGCGCGCGCGGAGGCCCCCGGCTGGATCACCCTGTCGAGCGCGGTGGAGACGTGAATCACGCGAAAGCTCGCGTCGACGCAGAAGAACACCCGTCCCAGCGAAGCGAATGCCGAGCTCACGCCATCGATCGCCGCGCGCAGCGCGAGATCGTCGAGAACCGCGGCATCCGCCGACGCGGGAACCGGCGGGAGCGAAGGCGCGCTGGCGGACGGCGGGTCGGAGGCTCGCCCGCGCGGTCCACGGCGCGCAGCCCGGGCACGCCTGGTCATCGGACCCACCTCGCGGATGACGACGACGTCACGTCGCGCCGCCTCCGCGGCAGGCCGCGGCGCGACGGCCGAGCGCTGCGGCGAAGTCGCGGTAGATCGGGCTTGGGCTCTCGTGGCAGCCGAGGCAGGCGCCCACCCGCAGGATGCGCCGCTGCTCGGCCGCGTCGAAGGGGCGAGCACCCGTGCGAGTCGAGAACGGTGGCGCCGGCGGATCGGCGAGAAAGCGCGTCCACGCATCCCGCGGGAGACCGTCGGCGGCAGGCTCGTGTCGCGGGACGAAGCGCGGCTCGGCGGCACCGAGCTCGAGCGTGCCGTCGCCGATCCCGAGAGCCACCGCCGATCGGTGGCAGCTCGCGCAGTCGCGGGCCTTTCGGCCGGTCTGGTGCGCGGCGAGCGGTGCGAAGAGCCGCCGCTCGGTGCGCTGACCGTCGTGCTCGAGGGTGAGGATCATCCCGGGGACGAACGTGGTGACGCGACCATTCCCATCGACACCGAGTGTAGGAGCGTCCGCGGAGAAGCTCCACCCGCGCTCCTCCCATTCCTCGGCATTGCTCGCCTCCCGCGTGGCGCGGGTGTGGCAGCCGAGGCAGCGCGGCGCCAGCGCGGTATGGCACGCGTCGCACGAGAGGCGCGCGTGAGCGCCGCCGTGCGGCTCCGCGCGCGGCGTGGGCGCGGGTGGGCGCGGCCGGGCGCCGCGCTTGCCGCGGACGTCGAGACGACCATCCGCGCGCACCCACGCACCGAGCAGCACGCCGCCCTGCGCGCCCGCCACGTAGCGCCGCCGGGACGCGGCCGCGCCCCACAGCGAGCGCGCGATCACCTGGCTCGCGCGATCGAGCGCCGCGAATGGCCGCACCCGTGAGTCGGGCACGCGGCCGTCGGGGGATTCCAGGTGGCAATCCACGCAGCGCGAGCGAACCGCATCCTCCTGGTGCGCGTGCGAGCGGAAATCGCCCATGACGTCGTCGACGGTGTGGCAATCGACACAGCCGAGGCCGGCCGTGCGATGGACGTCCGCGGGGATCGACTCGAGAACGCGACCATCGGGGAGGATGCGTCGCGATCGGCCGGGCTCGGGCGAGAGCGCGGCGTGCCCGGCGTCGAGCTCGGTCCAGCCCGCGTAGCTGAGCGAGATCCTCCCCGAGCGGGAATGGCAACCGAAGCACGCGTCGTCGCCGATCCGCAGGTCGACGGCCGGGTGGCCCTCGCCCACGCGCTCGCGGAGGTGACACGCGAGGCAGCCGCCGCCGCGGCGGGAAGCGGGTTCCGCGAGACCGCGCGCGTCCTTGGGCGCGCCGAGATGACACGTGGAGCAGAGCTCGGCGGCGTGGCGATCGGCGGCGCGCGCCGGATCGAGCGCGTCGATCCGCGCGGTCGCGCCGCCGTCGGGAGTGTCCGCCTCTGCGAAGACGAAGCGATTCACCGCCACCAGCCCGCCGTTGGTGGTCATGAGGGAGCTCGCGACGCGCGTGTACGCCTCCGCGTGGCAGCGCGCGCACGGCATCGCGGCATTCGCGAGATCCGAGCCGGGCCAGGGCACCATGCCGGCGTGAGCGGCACCCTTCTCCGCGGCCTGCGGATCCCCGAGATGACAGGACACGCAGCCGATGCGCCTCGGATCGTGCGCCCGCCCCAGACCGTGAACGAGCGCCGCGTGACAGGGCACGCAGCGCTCCGCTGCGCGACTCGCCGTGCCGCCGAGCAGCAGCGACGCCGTCACCACCGCGGCGCGAAGCCACGCTCGCGAGCGCCCGTCCGCCGCCGAAACCATCGCGTTCCCGTTGCTCGCCGCTCGAATGGCGGCAGCGCTCGCCGGCGCGCGACGCGCCCGCCTCGACCTCAGTCTTCCGGGCGGAAGAGCTGATCCGCGACGATCTTGAGGCCGGCCAGATCGTGGACGTCGTCGTCCAGGAAGGGCACGCGGAAGATCGGCAGGTTGCGCCGACCGACGCGGCCCTTGAGATCCTCGAGGTAGAGCGATTCGCGCTCGGCGAGGGCCTCGTGGTCTCGATAGGTCTGGGCCAGCGCCTTCAGCAGCTGGACGCCGGGGGCGGCGTCCGATTTCGACGTCTTGGGACTGGTGCGCAAGCGCTCCACGGTGCTGGCGATCCGCTTACCGTGATCGAAGGGCTCGTGGACCATGTTCACGACGAAGCCGCCGAACGGCATCTGGAGCTCGGCGAGGCGCTCGTAGAAGAAGACGCCCTCGGCGAGCGTGTCGGGGCGAGGCCCCGTGACCAAGAGGAACACCGAGTCGGGGGAACGGATCAGCTCGGCGACACGATCCGCGCGCTCGCGGAAGCCGTCGAAGAGCGCGTCGAAGGCGTCGAAGAAGTCGGCGATCTCGCGCAGCACCTCGAGCCCCGTGAGCTTCTCCAGCACCTGGAACGCGCGTCCCATGCCCTTCTGGACCATCTTGTAGCCGAAGTGACCGAGCCGGAAATACGGCCGCAAGAACTTGTCGAGGACGTCGCTCGCCACGAAGTGGTTGATGCGCGTGGGCGCTTCCAGGAAATCCAGCGCGAAGGTGGTGGGCGGCGTGTCGAGCACCAGCACGTCGTAGTCGCCGCTCTGGGTCAGCTCGTAGAGCTTCTCCATCGCCATGTACTCGTGGCTGCCGGCGAGGGCGCTCGAGATGTTCTGGTACATGCGGTTGGCGAGCACCGTGTCGCGCACCTCGGGGCTCGGCGCGTAGCGCTCGACCAGCGCATCGAAGGTGCGCTTGGTGTCGAGCATGAGCGCGTGCAGCTCGCCGCCCCTGGCGTCGAGGCGCGCGCCGGCGAACGCCTCGCTCGGCACCGGGCGGGGCTCGTTGTCGAGGCGATCGAGGCCGAGCGAGTTGGCGAGGCGCCGCGCCGGGTCGATCGTGCACACCACGGTGCGCTTGCCGGCGAGCGCGTGCTCGAGCGCGACGGAGGCGGAGATGGTGGTCTTGCCCACCCCGCCGCTGCCGCAGCAGATGATGACCCGCTTGCCGGCGAGCGTCGTGGCCAGGCTCACGAGCGCCTCCCCGATCTCGCCTTGGCGCGGTTGGCGGGGATGGGCTCGCCGAACGCCGCGCGCCCCACCTGCTCCAGGATCGCCGCGGCGACGGCGTCCGTGAGCGCTCGTCCCGGCACGGCGTCGAAGAGATAGGGCACCAGGATCTTGGGACCGGGCATCTCCTCGGCGAGGCGCTCGAGATAGACGTCGCCGAGCCGCCGGCGCGCGAGCACGCGCTCGGCACCCTCCACCAGCGCGGCGGCGATCTTGGGGTCGAGATCGACTCCCGACTCCTGGGCGAGCTTGCCGGGGTTCGCGCGCACCTTCTCCCAGAGCGGGGCGAGCGCGGGCGGCACCACCTCGGGGTAGACGCCGTTCACGAACGTGGCGCCGCGGTGCATGCCGACATCCTTGCGCACGGTGTGGTCGAGCTCGAGCGACTCGTTGACCGGCATCTCCTCGGGCAGCGTCACGATGTGGAACGCCGTGTGGTCGGGATCCGTGAGCAGCTTCAGCACGTCCTTGGTGTAGTGATGGATCGGCCCGACGCGGATGGTGTCGAGGATGACCTGCGGCGTCTTGAAGAGGCTCACCCCGTGACCGGTGGCGGGCGAGTCGAACACGATCCGGTCGAACTCGACGCCCTTCACCCCCGAGCCGTCGGGCTGACAGAGAAACCACATCTTGCCGAGGATGAAGAGCTCCTCGAGCCCGGGCGCCGCCGCGATGAAGTAGTGGAAGAGGTCGCGCTTCAGAAGCTGGTCGTAGAGGAACTTCACCTTGAGCTTGAGGATCAGGAACTCCTCCAAGCTCTCGCGGCCGGAGATGTTGGCGGCCCACAGGTTCTCTTCCACGCGGCGCGTCTTGTAGACGAGCTTGTGGGTGCCGAGGCAATGGCTCAGCCCTTCGCGCGCGTCCGAGCCGATGAGCAGGGTCTTGAGGCCGGCCCGCGCCGCGTTGAGGGCGATGGCCGTCGCGAACGTGCTCTTCCCGACTCCGCCCTTGCCGGCGACGACGAGAATCCGGCGATCGAGGCTCAGGGAGGCCTGATCCATCGTTGGGGAGCTCCGGCTTGTGGCGATCGCGTGCGCAGCCGGAAGCGCGACCGCGCGACGACGTGGGCGCGCGAAGCTAGCCCATGGCGGAAGCCACGGTCAAACCGTGAGGTCGAGCTGCTGCACGGTGCCGACGCCGCCGGCTTCCGTCACGTAGATGCCCGTCGACCGAACGGCGCCGAGGGACTCGTTCGTCGCGGTGCGCAGCTCGAACGGCGTGTCGGCGTGGTCGAGCGAGATGGCGCCGATCCCGGTGCTCGTGAGCGACGCCACCGTCCCCGGGCCGTCGGCGCTCGGGTTCCACACGGCGAGCCGCGAGAACACGCCATCCCCCTCGTCGATCCAGCCGTTGCGATCCTCGTCGAAGGCCGCGAGCTCGGCGAAACCGTCGCCGCCGGTCGGCCCGAACAGCTCCTTGCCGGAGTCGATCCGCCCGTTGCCGTTGCGGTCGAGCGCCAGATAACCGCTTCCCCCGCTCAGCAGCGGGACGTCCTCGGAGCGACCGTCCCCATTCAGGTCGAAGCGGAAACGCGTGCTCGCGAGCTCGGCGGCCGTGCCGTCGAAGTTCACCACCAAGGGGTCCTTGCGGACCGCGTCGCCGGCTTGGATCGAGACGTGGGTCTCCTCGTGATACGCGCGGCTCATCTCGAGGCTCACCGAGAACGCGATCTGCTCGCCGTCGGCGGTCTGGATCACACCGGAAGCGGAGAACTGCGTCTGCTCGGCCTCGTCGTACGACTCGTCGTAGCGGTAGTCGAGTCCGAAGCCGGCAGCGACGGATGGCGCGGGCGCGGATGGCGGCGCGCTCGCCGGCTCGAGAGTGGCGAGCGAATCGCCGGAGGCGTCGGACGATGCGGCGGGATCGCTCGCCACCTCGCCCACCGGCTTGCCGGTGAGCGCCTCGATGATCCGACGCAACAGACGCAGCGCTGGATCGTTGTCGGCCTGACGAATCGCCTCGTCCACGGCGGTCGCCGCCGACGCGCTCGCCTCGGGATCGGGCGCGGCGCCCGGTGGGGGCGAGTCGGGCTGCGCCGCGGCTCGCGCCGCCTGGCGCGCATCGCGTAGCGCCAGCGCCGCGAGGCGACGGTGCGAGCCGAGCGTCCCCGCATCCGCGGGAAGCGCAGCCGGTGCGCCGTCGCGCGACGGTGCGTTGCGGTCGTCGCCACGCGGGCGAGCGCCCACCCACGTTTGC
Source organism: bacterium (assembly GCA_046331705.1). GTDB lineage: Bacteria > JADJOY01 > JADJOY01 > JADJOY01 > JADJOY01 > JADJOY01. The sequence goes on from JAXLQJ010000008.1 coordinate 66,929, forward strand.
AGGCTCTCGCGAACCTGGTGCTGCGACGCTTGGACGTGACGAGACGTGAGATCGAACGACGCGCTCGTGATGCGCATGGCAGCCCCCCCTGCTGTCTGGGCCCACCCTGGCCGCATCCGGCCCCGTCCCGGGGCGTCGCGTGTAGGTCTCTTCGGCAGATCTTGCCGAGGCTTGAGCGCCGCGCGAAGCCGCCTCCCGGCAGACGCTGCCGGACGTCCCGGAACGGCCCGTCGGCGACGGCCCGCGTGCCTTGACGCCTCCTCCCAAGCCCCCTACGGTTCCAGACCGCTCGCGGCGCCCGCACTCGGTCGATCCGCGGCGCCGCCACGTCCCATGACCCGGCGCATCGCGTTCATCAACGAGAAAGGCGGCAGCCTCAAGACCACGCTCACGGTGAACGTGGGCGGGTACTACGCGCTCAAGCGCAAGGAGCGCGTGCTGCTCGTGGATCTCGATCCGCAGGGGCACGCCGGCAAATGCCTGGGGCTCGACGTGCGCTCCGCCGCCCGCACCGTGCGCGATCTGCTCGTGGACCCGACGATCCATCCGCGCGACGTGGCGATGCCCACGCGAATCGAGGGCCTCGACGTGATCGTGAGCAACAAGAGCCTCACGACCCTGCCGATCAGCTCGGACGCGGACCGCGACTGGGCCGAACGGCTCGCGAAGCAGATCGACAAGGTGCGCGGGTACGATTGGATCCTCTTCGACTCGCCGCCGTCGCTGGGGCTGCTGTCGATGAGCGTGCTGCTCGCGACCCTCGAGGTCGTGATACCGGTCAACCTCACGTTCCTGGCGCTCGACGGTTGCGCCGAGATCGTCGACACGATCGAGACGCTCAAGCAGCGCCACCACCGCCCGCACCTGCGCATCACGTTGGTGGTGCCGACGCTCTATCGCCCCACCCGGCTCGCCAACGAGATCCTGGAAAAGCTGGGCGAGCACTTTCGCGGGCGGGTCGCGAAGACGGTGATCGGCTACAACGTCAAGATCGACGAGGCCCAGAGCCACGGGCTCACGATCTTCGAGTACGCGCCCGAGTCCGCCGGGGCGGAGGCCTTCGAGTCGCTCGCCAAAGAGATCAAGCGCAAGGGCGAATCGTGACGGCGCGCGTTCGCTCGACGCAACCACGGACTCGCCACCCCCCTGCAGCCATGGGCACCAAATCCGTTCTGGGTCGCGATCCGTTCTCGGGCTTCGCTCGACAGCCGGAAGCCGCTCCCAGGCGCGCGCCACCACCGGCGCCTGGGGAGACGGGGGAGCCGCCGGCCGCCGCGCCCCCGCGCGCGGCGACGGCAGCGACGCCGGCGCGTGCGCAGCCCCCGTCGCGTCGGGTGCGGCCGATCGAGATCGAGGTCGAGCCCGCAGCCGCGGCGCGCGGGACGTCGGGGAAACGCCCGGCCCACTCCGGCGCAGCCACACGACCCGAGACCGCGGCTCGCGCCACGCACGACCCGTTCGCGCGCCTCGAGTCGCGCCTCGCCCAGGCGCTCGCCGACACCGACGCGAGCACCGCGCCGCCTGCCCCGCAACGGGCTGCGGCGCCCAGCGGCGCGCGCGCGCGGCGGGCGGATCCGGCGCATGGCGCCGAGCTCGACCGTCGCATCGACGAGCTGCTCGCCGCCGCCGAGACCGGGGTGCGCGGTATCTCGGCGGCGGGCGGGATCTCGTCGGAGGCCATGCGCCAGGTGGGTCTGGTGCGCCGCCTTCTCGAGCTCGTGAACGGTCTCAAGGACCTGGCGAGCCCCACCGCGCTGCGGAGCCTGTGGCGCGACGCCACCCACCCGATCGCTTCCGGCTCGCCCCAAGCGGGCACGATCGACCCCGCGCTCGCGGCGCAGCTCGAGCCGCTCTTGGACTTCCTCTACAGCACCTACTGGCGCGTCGAGGTCGAGGGACTCGAGAACGTTCCCAGCGAGGGCGGCGCGATGCTGGTCGCCAACCACGCCGGCCTCCTGCCGTACGACGGACTGATGATCGCGCGCGCCGTGCGCCGCGCTCACCCCGCGCGCCGCGAGGTGCGGTTCCTGATCGACGACGCCGCCTACGACCTGCCCATCCTCGGGCCGCTGGCGGCGCGCCTCGGCGGCGTGCGCGCCTCGAGCGAGAACGCGGAGCACTGGCTGGGTGCGGGGGAGGTGGTGTGCGTCTTCCCGGAGGGCGGCAGCGCCACCACCAAGCGCTATCGCGACCGCTATCGACTCCAGCAATTCGGGCGCGGCGGATTCGTGTCGGTCGCGATGCGCCACCGAGCGCCGCTGGTGCCCACCGCCGTCATCGGCAGCGAAGAGACACACCCGGTCGTGACGCGTCTCGACTGGCTGGGCCGACTCCTCGGCCTGCCCACCCTGCCCGTCACCCCGACGCTACCGCTGCTCGGGCCGCTCGGACTGGTGCCGTTGCCCAGCAAGTGGCGCATCCGCTTCGGCGCGCCGATCGCGACTGCCCGCGGCAAGCGCAAGCGCGCCGACGATTACCTCGCGGTGAGCGAGCTCAAAGACCGCATCCGTGACGCGATCCAGTCGCAACTCGAGTCCACCCGTCAATCCCACCCCTCGCGCTTCTTCGGCTGAGCGCGGTGCCAGTGCGTTCGCCGCTCGATTGGCTCCGGCGCCGGCTCCGGCGCAGGGCCGAGGAGCCCACGCGTTCGCCTGCGACACCCGGTGAAGAGGGGTGGGAGTTCGAGGACGGGCTCATGCTCTTCGTGTCCTCGTTCACCCGCCCGCAGCACGTCGGTGCCCTCGACGAGGTGTTCACCGCGCTCGAGTCCGCGCGGCACTTCGCGCCGACTCACCTCGCCCGGCACGGCGCCTCGCGACCGGCCCAAACCTGGTCGAGATCGCGCGCCGAGCGGTTCCTCGCCCAGCGGTCTGAGCTGAGCTTCTTCGGAGCGCCGGGACGGCATTGCGGCGATCTCACGACCCGGGCGATCGATCCCCTCGGTGGTTCGTACTTCGCGAGCCTGTGCGTCACGGTCGGCGTCCACTGGTCGCGTGAGGCGGCTGCGGACGTGATTGCGAGCGTCGACGACCTCGTCGCGGACGTTGGGCGACTCTTCGTCGCGCTGCGCGGGGAATACGGGATCGTGGCGCTGCCGGAATCGCGATCGTCTGGCATCGGCCTCTACACGGAAGGGCTTCCCGACCTTCACTGGATCAACTTCGTCGGGCCCGAGCTGCTCAGAAACACCGGACGCGGCTGGCTGGACGCAGCTCCGTTCGAGCAGAAGATCGAGCTGGGCGGGGATCGGCACGCGCTGATCCTCGCGCGAGCACCCGGCCGACCGATCACGAAGCACCACGGCGCCGTCATCGCACAGGCGAAGCGCGCGATCGGGAGCGAATGGTTCGTCGAGCCGGGCGCGGACCATGCCACCCGCTCGATGAGCTTCTCGCTGGAAGGGTTGCGAGAATCGCGCGACAGCGCCGCACGGCGGAACGAGCCGGCAACCAACGTGCGAGACATCGAGGGCGAGCGCCCGAGCGCGCGCGAGGTCGAGCAGCGTGTCCAGAGCGCACTCGCGGAGATTCGTCCGTCCGCGATCCTCCGGCCGTGGCCGGGAGCGGAGTCCGCGGGCTGGGGCAGCTTCGAGCTTCAGCGCTACGGAGACGATGCTCGCGCGATGTGGATCGCCCTCGACGCGCGCCGCGAGCACACGCAGGCCGCGCCGTGCGTGCTGTTGCAGCCCGTGTCCACCGAGGATTCGCGCCGCTTCGTGCCGAGCTTCGAGCCCGTCCGGCTCGCCGCTGCGCTCGACGCCGCAGCTCGCTTCGACGCCGACGCATGGGTCCAGGACGCGATCGAGCTCGACGCCGACCGCTTCGAATCGTTCAGCGGACCGTGGCCGGAGCGGGCGGCGCCACAGACCCAGCGCTTGGCTCCTCGGGACGACGAGAGCCTCGTATTCGCGCTGTTCGGAACGCCACGCTCCTGGGAGATTCCCCTGGTACTCGCGTTCGGCGACTGGAACGAATGCCCAGCGCCTCACGTCCACGCCGCGATGTTGAAGCGCTGGGGCGATCGGTACGGCGCGCGCTTGCTCGCGCTGGCAGCCGACCGTGTGGCCGTGGAGGTTGCTCGGCGCCCAGCCGATCGCGAGGAGGCGCTCGCCCTCGCTCGCGAGCATTACGTCTACTGCCCGGATCAAGTGGAGCAGGCCTTCGAAACCCTCGAAGCCCTGGCCGCGTCGCTTCTCGTCAGCGACGGGTGGGACTTCTGGTGGGATTGAGGCGCGCCGAAGGGTCGTGCCGGGTTCGGCTCAGGCCACCTGTTCGTCGTTCGATGCGACGGCGTGGCTGCGGCGGCGGCGGGCTCGGCCGTGCTCGGCGCGCTGTCGACGCGCGAGCTCGGATTCGAGCTCGGCGATCTTGCGCTCCAGGTCGCGCACCTGGCCGTGGATCGACGACAGCCCGGTGACCTTCTCGAGCGCGAAGCGCATGCGCTCGTCGAACTTCTTCTGGAAGTCCTCGACGCCTCGGCGCGGCGCGCTGAAGATCTCGCGCACCACCTCGCGGGCCTCGTCGAGTGTCAGCTCGCCGCGCTCGAAGAGCTTGAGGATGCCCTTCTCCGTGTCCTCGAGCGCGTCCTTGAGCGGTGCCAGCGCCGCCTGCGGATTGACCCGCGCCACCAGCTCCTGCAACGACTCGCCGCTTTGCTGGATGATGCGCTTCAGGAAGTTGAGAGGCAGCACGCTGTGGCGCGCCTTCTCCTCCTCGAGGATGATCTGCGTCAGCGTGACCGCGGTCAGGTCTTCCTTGCTGCGGTTGTCGATGACCTGGATGTCCTCGCCGCGCTTCACCATGTCGGCGATCTCGTGCAGCGTCACGTAGGTGCTGGAATCGAGGTCGTAAAGCTTCCGATTCCCGTAACGCTTGATCACCTTGGCCATCTCGTTCCTCCCGGTGCGGGCGATGGATTGCTGCGCGTGGTCGGGTTGGGAACGACGCACCGCGTAGTAACAACGGGTACCACCACGTGGCGCGGAGCGTCAACACGCGTCGTCGCACGCGTCGCCAGGGAGCCCTCGACTGCGTTCCTGGTCCCCGCGAACCGGTGCGAGGTGGCGCGGACACGACGCACGCCCGCGGGCACCGGCGTCGGCGCTCCTCACCGAGGTTCGCTGGTACGGCGCGGCGAGTCCGCGAGCGCTTCGCAGCCGGGGCGTGTCGTCGCCGCGACCGTTCGCGGCCGCGCGCCCAGGCCGCGAGGTTTCGCGGCCGCGATCACGGCGGGCGGCGCTCAACCTCCGCAGCGCCCACCGAACACGAAATATAAATCAATAATTTTATATACTTATGACGACAAATGGGACCCGGCGCAGATTGGCGCGGCGGTTGCTCTAGGTGCCCGCCGAGGCCGTCATGCTGCGAATCTCCGAGCACCCGAGCGAAGTCGAAGGCGCCCGCACCCTCGTCGTGGAGGGACGCGCCGTGGGTCCGTGGGTCGAGGAGCTCGCCAACGTGGCAAGAGCCGCCCTCGCGCGCGATGGGCACCTCATCGTGAATCTCGAGGATGTGTCGTTCCTGGATCCGCACGCCGTGGCGTTGCTGCGCGAGCTCGAAGCTCGCGGCTGCACGCTCGTTGGTCGCTCGCCGTTCATCGATGCCCAGCTTCGGGCAGGGAGTCAGCCGTGAGCCATTGGAATCTCGAACCGCACGCCCCCGACGCCGACGCGCAGCGCGCACCGTCCCCCTTGCCGTCGATCGCCTCGCCGGAGCTCGAGCGCATCCAAGCGCTTCGCCGCGGCGACGAACGCGCGTTCTTGGCGCTCGTCGACGAGCTGCACTCGGGCTTGATCCGCGTGGCGATGCTCTACGTGCGAACGCCGGACGTGGCCGAGGAAGTGGTGCAGGACAGCTGGATGGCGGTGCTCACGGGTCTCGACCGCTTCGAAGGGCGCAGCTCGCTCAAGACGTGGATCTCGCACATCGTCGCGAATCAAGCGCGCACGCGTGCGGTTCGCGAGGCACGCTGCGTGCCGTTCTCGTCCTTCGAGGAGTCGGTGGCCCGCGAGCTCGGCGCCGCCGAGCCGGCGGTCGAGTCGGAGCGCTTCTTCGGCCCCGGCGAAGGGCTCGGCCGCGGCGGCGCGGGGCACTGGAAGCAACCTCCCCGTGACTGGCGCCGCGACTCCGCCGAACGCAGCCTGCTGGATGCCGAGACCCTGCGCTTCCTCGAGGTCGCGCTCGAGGCGCTGCCGGCGGCGCAGAAGATCGTGGTGACGCTGCGGGACGTCGAGGGCTGGGATTCGGAAGAAGTCTGCAACGCGCTGGGCCTGAGCGAGACCAATCAGCGCGTGCTCCTGCATCGCGGACGCTCGAAGCTCCGCGCAGCGCTCGAGCGGCACTTCCGTGAAGGAGACGCCCCGTGCGCGCGACCCCCGTCTACCGCCACCGCCTCGGTCCGCTCCTGAACGCGTACCTGGATGGAGAGCTTCCCACCAGCGCCGCCATCGCGATCGGCGCCCATCTCGGGGATTGCCCCTCGTGCAGCGAGGATCTGGCCGCCCTCGGGCGCGTGAAGGTCGGCCTGCGTGCGCTTCGCGCCCCGGCGCTCGAAGGCGATCGCCGGGCCGCGCTGGTGGGACGCTTCCGCGCGCGCTCGGGCGCCGCGACCGCGTGACGGCGACGGCCGCGGCGGGCGTTCGCCCCGCCCTCGGGAGGGGCGCGCGGGCTCAGCCACCCGGATCGCGAACCGAGCCCATCGCGTCGATCGTGAGCGAGTCCACCCACGGATCGCCGCCCTCGTGCGTGAGCGACAACCCGGCGCTGCTCGGGGCCGGGAACACCAGGTCGGTCAAGACCACGCGCCCACCGGCGGCGAAGACCTCGACCGACGACTCGTCCACGAGCACGCGCAGGTCGAGGGGGCCGTCGGGTGTGGCCAGCGCGAGCGGCACCGCATGCCGCGCGGCGAAGCGCCGATCGAAGGACGCGATGCCCGCGCTGCTTCGATCGAGCGCCAGCTCGCCGCGGACCGCGTCGTAGCTCAGCGTGGTTCGCTCGTCGCCGCCCTCGCTCGCGCGCACCGCCAGCTCGACTCGGCGGGCGCCGCCCAGGCGCAGCACCGCGTGCAAGTCGAACGCAGTGGCCTCGATCGACGCCAGCCGCCGCTCGGCGTGGGCGATTCGCACGTCCTTCATGCCCAGCAGGCGATGGCCATGTAGCGCCGCGAGCTCCGGCGCGGGCTGCTGCACCAGGGCCAACCCCGCCGGCCCGCTCGCGAGCGAGACCTCGCGGGGCACCGTCATCGCGCCGCGCCACGGGCTCGTGGGCGAGGTGAGCGCGTACTTCCAGTTGCTCATCCACGCGATCCACAGACGACGTCCGTCGGGCACGTCGCTCCACGACTGCGCGGCGTAGAAGTCTGCACCGCCGTCGACGGCGCGCGCGCCGGAGTCATCCGCCCGAAACCGCTCACCGTCGAAATCGCCCACCAGGTAACGGGCGCCCGAGAAGCCGACGAGCGGCCCGGGATTGAAATCCACCTTGAGCACCCAGCGGCGCCCTCCCGCGCCGCCATCGACGGCGAGCTCGAAGAGATCGGGACACTCCCACACCCCGCCCAGGTCGAGATCCATGCCGAGCTCGCTGAGGAGCGACCACTCGCGCAGGTTCGGCGATGCGTAGAGCTGGGCGCGATCACCCGCAGCGAGCACCATCACCCAGCGCCGGGTCGGCTCGTGCCAGAACACCTTGGGATCGCGAAACGCCGCCGGCCCCGGGCTCTCGAGCACGGGATTGCCGGCGAACGGCAGCCAGGTCTCGCCGTCGTCGTGGGAGATCGCGAGGCTCTGCTTCTGGCCGCCCGTGCTCCCGCCCGATTGGGTGAAGATCGCGATCAAGCAGCCCGCGGGCTCGCCGCAAAGCCCGCTGGTGTCGTCGCGGTCGACGACCGCGCTTCCCGAGAACGCGAGCCCGAGCACGCGATCGGGATGGAGCGCGATGGGCCGATCCTCCCAGCGCACCAGGTCGCGGCTTCGCGCGTGGCCCCAGTGCTGGCGGAGCGGCAGGCGGTGATCGGGATCGAATTGATAGAAGAGGTGGTACGTGCCGCTCGCGAACACCAGCCCGTTGGGATCGTTCATCCAACCCTGGGCGGGGCTGACGTGGAAACGCGGCCGGAAGGGCTCCGCCGGGTCCGCTGGCGCGCCGGCACCGCCGCCGTGCGGGCCGTCACAGGCGGCACCCGCGAGCGTCGCGAGCGCCACGAGCAGGAACGCGCGGCTCAATCCACCGTCACCGGTCGGGTGCGCGCGCCACCGCGACCGCGCTGACGGCGCGCCTCGTCGGGCGCGGTGCCGTCCGCTCGCGCCGCCGCGCACTCGCGCTCGATGACCGCGATCACCGCGTCGAAGCCGCCGAGCGCCGACGAGGCGATCCCCTCCGCCTCGGCCACGGCGCGCCGCTCGGCGACGAGCACCTCGCGGATCGTGGCGAGCGTCTTGAGCCGCGCGTCGGCTTCGCGTCGACGCGCCACGCGGTCGGCGTAGCGCACCACGCCGGCGACCAGCGCGCCCAGCGCCCCGCCCGCGTCGCTCAGCCGGCCCACGCCGTCCGCTCCGTCGCTCGAACCCTCGAGCGCGACCAGCGCCGCGCGCACGGCCTTCAGCAGCTCGACCTGCGCCGCGGCCAGGTGATCGCGCGCCTCGCCGAGCCGCCCCAGCCAATCGCGGTCCGGCGCGGGTGGCGGCGAGCGATCCGCGGCCGTCGGGTTCGTGCCGAGCGCCGCCGCCCTGGCGGGCTTGTCGCGCAGCTTGCGTCCAGCGGCGCGCGCGCTACTCGAAGTGGACACGGAAGATCCCGTTGTCGAGGCGTGCCTTGGTGACCTCGAGTCCCGCGAGGCTGCGCGGCAGCACCAGGTTCCGCCGGAAGTTGCCGACGCTCACGATCAGCTCGTCGCCCTTCGTCCACGCCTTCACCTCGTCCTTCTTGGCGTGGGGCAATGGCAGCGCGAGGTCGTAGCCCGCCCCGCTCGCGCGCACCTCGAGCGACTTCCCCTTGTAGAACACCTTGGTGGGATCCTTGGAGCCGAAGACGGCGCGCGCCAACCCGTGCAAGGCATCCAAGCCGACGACCTCGCTGTCGAAGAGCTGGACCGGGAAGATCGGAATGGGGCGGAAGGCGTCGTCGAGCGCCGCGAGCTGCTCCTCTTGGATCTTGCGCCAGCGGGAGAAGTACGTACCCTTCACCTCGGGTGGCAGCACGCGGTTCGCCACCACCGCATCCACGGGAAAGCCGAAGAGACCGAGATACGTGAAGGCGCGCTGGGACTCCTGGATCACCATGCGCTCGGGCACCGACACGATCCGGATGGTGGTGCGCTTGGGGTCCATCAAGAGCTCGCGCACGCCACGGATTCGCGAGTAGAAACGCCCGATCGCCGCATAGACGTCGTCGGAGGGAAGCGGCGTCGACATGAGCTTCTCGGCCACCGGCCGCACCGCTCGCACGACGCGCCGCTCGACCTCGAAGAACTTGTCCATGTACCACTCGAGCAGCTCGGTGAGCCCGAGCATGCGCAGCGTGCCACCCGTCGGGGCGCAATCGACCACCAGCAGCTCGTAGCGACCCTCGACCTGGAAATCGCCGATGCGCATGAGCGCGAAGAGCTCGTCCATGCCCGGCGGGATGCCCAGCTCCTCCGCGACCACGGCGTCGTAGCCCTGCGAGGCGAGGAACCGGCTCAGGTAGTCCTGGATGGCCGCCCAGTGGGCCGCCAGCTCGTGATTGACGTCGATCTCGACGGCGTCGAGGTTCTCCGCGATCGCGATCGGATCGGGCCCCACGGGCCGTCCCAGGCTGTCGCCGAGGCTGTGCGCCGCGTCGGTGCTCATCACCAGGGTCCGGTAGCCGAGCTCTGCGGCGCGCACTCCCGTGGCGGCGGAGAGGCTCGTCTTACCGACGCCGCCTTTGCCGGTGTAGAGGATCACACGCATGGGACGGGCGCGAGGGGATGGAGCTCGCCCGGCGACCGCGGTCGGTCGCGTGGGGATCGAGACTCGTGTGTGGCGATGGCGCGATGGCGCGAGCTAGCACGCGCCCCCTACCCCGTCAAACCTCGCACGCACCACCGCGCGTGTGCCGGCGAGGTGCGCGCAACCGCACCCATCCCCGCAGCCGCTCAGTTGCGGATGATGAGCTGTCCCGACGGATCGCGAACGATCTCGGGCGGGCCACCCGGCTCGCCGGTGCGCGGCGGTTCCGCGGTCGCCGCGGCGCCGCTCGGCGCCGCGGGGCTCGGCGTGGTGGAACCCGACGTGGCGGGTGGCGCCGCAGCGGGCACCGCGGGCGGTCGGCCCGGCGAGAGCAGCGCTGGCGTCGGCTCGACGATCGGCGCTTCCGCCGGGGGTTGCGCCGCGGAGCCGGCGGGCCATCTCGCGAGCGCCTTGGTCATGCCGTTGAGCAGCGAGATCGGATTGTGCTCGTCGTAGAAGTGCACGTACTTGTTGCGCGGCGCGTGGATCGCGGTCTGCACCTCGCCGTCGGGCGAGAGAAAGAGCGTGCGCGGGATGTAGCCGCCATCGGGCGCGTAGCGCGACACGTTGCGATCGCCCGCATCCTGGTCGACCCGGATCATGACGAACTGCTTGGCGCGCTCCACGACGCGCGAGTCGTGGAAGACTTGGCTGTAGTTCCGACAATGCGGGCAGGTCTGGCTGTAGACCACCAGACACACCGGTCGGCCGGTGCGCTTGGCCTCGCCGAGGCCATCGTCCAGGCCGCGCCACGCGATGCCGGCGTCGTTCCAATCGAGCGCGGCGCGTGCGGGCGCCGCGGCGACGAGCGCGAGCGCGGCGAACGTGAGAACGGCGGCGAGAACGCGTGACGACGACCCGTTCATGAATCCTCCCGTCACGCGGCAGCGCACCGCGACGGCCCCGCGCTGCGCGGCGATTCGCCGCGTGGGAGGACCAGCCTACTCGATGCGAATACACTGCGCGGCCGCTCGGGAGGCACACGTGTATCGAGCTCGACGACGACTGGTGCTGGGATCGGGATCGCCGCGGCGGCGCGAGCTGCTCGCGCTCGCCGGCCTCGACTTCGAGGTGCACGTCACGGACGTGCCCGAAGCGCCGCTCGACGGCGAGGTGGCGGTCGCCCATGCCCAGCGCCTGGCCCGCGACAAGGCGCGGGCGGCGTCGCTCGCGTATCCCGAGGCGGTCGCCATCGGCGCCGACACCATCGTGGTTCTCGACCACCGCATCCTCGGCAAGCCGCGCGATCGGGCGGAGGCGCTCGCGATGCTCGTGGCGCTCGCCGGTCGCCGCCACGAGGTGCTCACCGGGTTCGCGCTCGCACACGCGGGAAACGTGCTCGCGTCGGACGTGGTCGCCACCGAGGTGGAGTTCCGAGGCTTCGGCGAGCTGGAAGCCCGCGGCTACGTCGCCACCGGCGAGTCGCTCGACAAGGCCGGCGCCTATGGCATCCAAGGTCATGGCGCCGCGCTGGTGCGCGGGATTCGCGGCTCCTACACGAACGTGGTGGGGCTGCCGCTGGTCGAGGTCCTCGAAGCGCTGCTGGCGGTGGATGCGATCGCCGCCGGGGAGATCGACGCGTGAGCGAGGCGATCGCCACGCGCTTGGCGGAGGTCCGTTCGCGCATCGACGCAGCGGCGCGCGGCGCCGCCCGCGACCCCGCAGGCATCGAGCTGGTGGTCGTCACCAAGACGCGCACGCCAGACGAGATCGTGGCGGCGATCCGAGCCGGCGCCCGCCTCCTGGGCGAGAACTACGTCCAGGAAGCGCGGCGCAAGATCCCCGAGGTGACGCGTGCCCTTCCCGATTCGGGCGTGCGTTGGCACCTCATCGGTCCGCTCCAGACCAACAAGGCGAAGTACGTGCCCGGCTCGTTCGACGTGGTCGAGTCGGTCGACCGCGAGGAGCTGGCGACGGCGCTGGCGAAGCGCGCCGAGAGCGCGGGCATCGTGCTTCCCGTGCTGGTGCAGGTGAACGTGGGCCACGAGCCGCAGAAAGCCGGCGTGCTCCCCGAGCGCCTCGACGAGCTGTTGCGCATCCTCGCTGCCCATCCGGCGCTGGCGGTCGGCGGCCTGATGGCGATCCCGCCCGACTGCGACGACCCCACGGACGCCCGCCCCCACTTCCGGACGCTCGCGCGCGCCGCCCGCGCCGCCGCCGAGCGTGGCCTTCTGCCGGCAGCGCCGGTACTCTCCATGGGCATGAGCCACGACTTCGAGGTGGCGATCGCCGAGGGCGCCACGCGCGTGCGGGTCGGCACCGCCATCTTCGGGCCCCGTCCCGCGCGCGAGACGGCGCCTGTCGCCGAAGACTGACGCCCCACCCGCGCGCGCTTGCGCCATCGCCACGAGGATCCCATGCACCCAGGCCGAAACATCGGATTCATCGGCGCCGGCAACATGGCGCGCGCCATGATCGGCGGGCTGCTCGGCGCCGCCGTTCACCCGGCCACCGAGATCGTCGCCAGCGATCCCGATGCGGGCGCGCGCGAGCGGCTCGCGACCGAGCACCACGTCCGCGTCCACGGCGACAACGCGCGCGTGGCCGCGGAGGCGCTCACGCTGGTGCTGGCGGTGAAGCCGCAGACGATGGACCGCGTGCTCGCCGAGCTCGCCAGCGTGGTGACGGCCGAGCACCTGGTGATCTCGATCGCCGCCGGCGTGACGCTGGCGCGGCTGGAGAAGGGCCTCGCCGAGAAGGTGTCCGCCGCGCGGCTGGTGCGCGCGATGCCGAACACACCCGCGCTCATCGGCGAGGGGATCACGGCGTGGTGCGCGCGCGGCGCCATCACCGAGGGCGACGCGGCCACCGTGGGGCGGGTGTTCGCCGCCATCGGCCGCCATCGGCAGGTGGCGAGCGAGTCGTTGCTCGATGCCGTCACCGGGCTCTCGGGCTCGGGCCCCGCGTACGTGTTCTTGTTCCTCGAAGCGCTCTCCGATGCCGGTGTCCGCGAAGGGCTGCCGCGCGACCTCGCCGACGAGCTGGCGGTGCAGACCGTGCTGGGCTCGGCGCGGATGGTCCACGCCACCCATGCGAGCTTCGCGGCGCTGCGCAACCAGGTGACCTCTCCCGGCGGAACGACGATCGCCGGGATCGCCGAGCTCGAGCGAGGCGCCGTCCGCAGCGCGGTCTTCGAGGCGGTACGCGCCGCCACCCGCCGCAGCCGCGAGCTCGGCCAGACGTGAACGCGTTGCGCCCCGGCTGGAGGAGCCGGTGTGATCGCGGGGGGCTGTTCCAGCACCGCACCCGAATCACACGCCCCGCTCGAGCGGTGCTCGAGTGGTGCCACGCACTCCCGCACCGTGAACGACGATCGCCGTTCGTGAGCGAGCGACGACGTGCGGCATCCTTCTTTCGTCTCCCGTCGAGGACGCGCTCATGGGGTTCCTGCTCGGAAACTTCCTGCTGACGATCGGGCTCTTCGCCAACGTCGTGCTTCAGCTCTACGGTTACGTGGTGATCGCGACGGTGGTGATCTCGTGGCTGCCCGTCGATCGCGGCCACCCGATCATCCACCTGCTCGATCAGCTGGTGGCACCACCGCTGGCGTGGCTGCGTCGCCACCTGCCGTTCCTGGTCCAAGGCGGCCTCGACCTGTCGCCGATGGCGCTCTGGATCCTCATCCAGGTCGTTCGCTCGGTGGCGGCCGGCGGCCTGATCGACGCGGCGCATCGGCTATGACGGCGGCGCCCTGTGCGCTGCGTTCCGTCCCCGGCGGGGTCGAGCTTGCGATCCGCGTCAAGCCGCGCGCGTCTCGCACGGCCTTGGTCGGGTTGCGCGAGGGTGCCTTCGAGGTCCGCGTCGCCGCGCCGCCCGTCGACGACGCCGCCAACGAGGAGCTGATCCGGTTCCTGGCGAAGCGCCTCGCCGTGCCGCAACGGGACCTGTCCATCACCCGTGGCGAGCGGTCCCGTCACAAGACGATTCACGCCGCGGGGCTCAGCGCGGATCAGGCGACCGCTCGTCTCGTTCCCACGGACCCAGCACCCACGGACCCAGGTTGACCGACGGGAGACCATCGTTATATTCCGCCCGCTTCCCACGGCTTCCCACGAATTTTCGCGGCCAGGCGCATCGTCGAGGCGAGCTCGCGCCCGGCTCACGGCCGCCAAGGAGTCGACATGCCGATCTACGAGTACCAATGCCCCGCCTGCGGCGCCACGTTCGAGAAGCAACAGTCGATCACCGCAGCTCCCATCAAGACCTGCCCGGAATGCGGCGGGCGCAAGGTCCAACGACTCATCTCGAGCACCTCGTTCGTGCTCAAGGGCTCGGGCTGGTACGTGACGGATTACGCGCGAAAAGACGGCAAGGGCGCGAAGGGCTCGGACGCGAAAGAGTCGAAGGAATCGAAGAGCTCCTCGGACGCGAAGTCGGAATCCAGCACCAAGACGGAAAGCGCGAGCGAGACCAAGACGAAGGACAAGAGCGCTTCGACCTCGTCGAGCACGAGCACCGCGACACCTTCGAGCTGACCACGCCGTCCGGATCACGCGCCCGGCCCCCAGCACCCACCGCGACCCCGCCGTAGGCCGAGCGTGGCGACGACGACCCCGCGCACGGTTCCGGCGCGCCCGCCCCTTCCGCGGATCACCGCGACCCGTGACGCGCTGATCGTCGCCGCCGCGGGCGCGGCGTGGATCGGCGACACGGCGCTCGCTGGCCGGAGCGACGGGGGCACGGCCGCGCTCGGGATCGCGACCGGCGTGCTCACGGCGCTGGTCGGCTTCCTGACCCACGAGTGGGGCCACCTCGCCGGGGCGTTGCTCGCGGGGAGCACGGTCCACTTCCCCAATCGCATCATCGCGCCGCTGCTCTTTCATTTCGACGGCAACCGCAATGGCCGCCGTCAATTCCTCGCCATGTCGTACGGCGGCTTCGCAGCGAGCGCCGTGGCGCTCGCGCTGCTCGTGTGGCTGGTTCCCGGCGATCGCTGGTCGGGGCGCACGGCGCTCGTGCTGGCGGGCATCGGGACGCTCGTGACGCTCGTCGCCGAGGTGCCGACCGCCGTCCGCGTGGCTCGCGGCGCTCCTCTGCCGACGGGCTTCGCCTTCACTCCCCCCCGCTGAGGCAATCCGCGCCCTCAGGATCCTGGCCGATCCCCGCGCTGCTTTACGGGGCGGTGACGCTCCCGTATGTTGGCGCGCCCTTCCGCACCGGTGGCTTCGACGATGGGCGAGATTCTCGATGGCAAGGCGCTCGCAGCCGAGGTGCGAGCGGAAGTGCAACGCGGCGTCGCGGCGCTGATCGCGAGCGGTGGGCCGCGCCCGGGCCTCACGGTGGTGCGAGTCGGCGAGGATCCCGCGAGCGCGGTCTACGTGCGCGGCAAGCGGACCGCGTCGGAGGCCGTGGGGATCGCCGCGGTCGAGCACCACCTGCCGGAAACCACGTCCGAGGCCGAGCTCCTGGCGCTGCTGGATCGCCTCAACGCCGATCCCACCGTGCACGGCATCCTGGTCCAGCTCCCCCTCCCCAAGCAGATCCGACCGACGGTGGTCCTCGACCGCATCTCGGCGCTCAAGGACGTCGACGGCTTTCACCCCGACAACGTCGGCCTCTTGGTCCAGGGGCGACCGCGCTTCAAGCCGTGCACGCCGCACGGCGTGATGCGCATGCTCGATTCGATCGGTGTCGCGCTGGCGGGCAAGGAAGCGGTCGTCATCGGGCGCAGCGAGATCGTCGGCAAGCCGGTCGCGATCCTACTGCTCGAACGCCACGCCACGGTGACCATCTGCCACTCGCGCACTCGCGACCTCGCGGCGACCGTGGGTCGCGCGGAGGTGCTGGTCGCCGCCGTCGGCAAACCGGAGCTCGTGCGGGGCAGCTGGATCCGCGAGGGCGCGGTGGTGATCGACGTCGGCATGAATCGCCTCGCGAGCGGCAAGCTGGTCGGCGACGTGGAGTTCGCCGCCGCCAGGGAGCGCGCGTCACACATCACGCCGGTGCCGGGCGGTGTGGGCCCCATGACGATCGCCATGCTCCTCCACAACACCCTCGAGGCCGCGCGCGCGGCTCACGCCCGCGCCCACTCGGAGAAAGCCTCATGACGGAAACCTTGAAGCGCACCCCGCTCACCGAACGGCACGTGGCCCTCGGCGGCCGCATGGTGCCGTTCGCGGGCTGGGAGATGCCGGTGCAGTACACGGGCATCATGGACGAGCACAAGACGGTGCGCAGCGCCGCCGGCCTCTTCGACATCGCGCACATGGGAGTGGTGGAAGTGGCGGGGCCGGGCTCGGCGCGGACGCTCGACTGGCTCACGACCAACCACGTCGCCAAGCTCGAGGTCGGGCGCGCGCACTACAGCCTGCTCTGCCGCGAGGACGGTGGGATCCTCGACGATCTCATCATCTACCGCGCTGGCGCCGAGCTCTTCTGGGTGGTGGTGAACGCGTCCAACCGCACCAAGGACTTCGAGTGGATGGCGAGCCACGTGCCCGCGGGCGGCGCCCGTCCCGTCGAGCGCGACGACCTCGCCCTGCTGGCGCTGCAAGGCCCGAACGCCGCGGCGGTGCTGGCGCGACTCAGCGACGTCGATCTCGCGGCGCTACCGTATTTCGGCGTCGCGGACGCGACGGTGGCGGGTCAGGCCATGCGCATCGCGCGCACCGGCTACACCGGCGAGGACGGTTTCGAGCTCTTCTCGAGCGCGAACGGCGTCGGCGCGCTGTGGGACGCGCTGCTCACGGCGGGGGCGGATCTCGGCATCAAGCCCGTGGGCCTCGGGGCTCGCGACACGCTGCGCCTCGAGATGGGGTACGCCCTCTACGGCAACGAGCTGAGCGAGTCGACACTGCCGCTCGCGGCCGGGCTGGGCTGGGTGGTGAAGCCGGCCAAGGGCGACTTCGTCGGGCGCGCCGCGATCGAGGCCGCGCGCGCCACGGGTGCCGCGCGCAAGCTGGTCGGGCTCGAGCTCACCGAGCGCGGTGTGCCGCGTCACGGCTACCCGATCGTCGCCGCGGGCGCGGTGATCGGCGAAGTGACCAGCGGGACGTCCTCGCCGACGCTCGGCAAGGGCATCGCGCTGGGTTACGTGGACGTCGCCCACGCCGGGCTCGGCTGCGAGGTCGGCATCGACGTCCGCGGCAAGCCGTTGGCGGCGCGGGTGGTCAAGCCGCCGTTCGTGCCGGCGCGCACCAAGAAGTGAACCGAGCAAGCTCTCGAGACCTGCGAAGGAGATCGCATGCAAGTTCCCGGCAATCTGCGCTACTCGAAGGAACACGAGTGGATCGACGCGAGCAACCCGGCCGAAGCCAGCGTCGGGATCACCGACTACGCGCAATCGCACCTCGGTGACGTCGTGTACCTGGAGATCCAGGTGAAAGCGGGCGACACGCTCGCCAAGGACCAGACCTTCGCGACCGTCGAGTCGGTGAAGGCGGTGTCCGAGATCTACGCGCCGGTCGCCGGCACGGTGGTGGCGGTGAACAGCGGCCTCGTGGACGCGCCCGAGCGGATCAACAGCGATCCCTACGGCGACGCCTGGCTCGTCAAGATCGAGGTGACGGGCGCCGGCGAGGTCGACGCGCTGATGTCCGCGGACGCGTATCAGGCCTTCGTCGAAGCAGAGACCAACGCCTAGCCGATCGCTTCCGATCGGGATCGACCCGCTCTTCGCAGGAAAGGGAGAGCGGTCCGCCGCTCGCGCCAGCGCTCGCGACCGTGGGTGACGCTCACGGGACGAGACGCTGCGAGACGTGGGCGCGGATCTTGTCCATCGCGTAGTTGCCGGCGCCCTGCGCGAACCGCGTGCGCACCAGCTCGACGTCGAGCTCCACGGGCAGCCCGGTCTTGCGATCGAACCAGGCGCGCCCGCTCACGTCCATCTCGTTCCCCGAGTTCGAGAAAGCGCTGCTCAGCGCACGCGGCGTGCCCTGCGAGGTGGTCTCGAGATTGGTGGGGATGGTGCTCACGCCCAGGTGCTTCTCCGGCGCCTCGACGTGGAAGCGGATGGATTGGACGAGGTCGATGGCCGAGTCCCAGGATTGACCGGCCTTCACCGAGCGGGGCGGGAACGAGATCTCGCCCAGCATCACGTCGACGAAGCCGGGATACGGATCGAGCGCGACGAGCTCCTGCTCGCGCTCCGAGACTCCGAGCTTGCCACTGCGGTTGAAATGCCGGACCACCTGCGCCTCGGTCATGAGCGGCCGCAGCCGCTCGAGGTGCGCCTGGTAGTCGGCGACGCTGTCGCCGCTCACGTCGAGATCGAAGACCGCGTCCCGAAAGCGATCGACCACCACGACTTCCTCCGCGCTGGCGCTCTGGACGGTGCGCTCGATGCGGTAGCGAACCGATCCCTTCGCCTCCACGACGCTCGCCTGACGCTGGATCGATTGCCGTAGCTCGATGGTGCGCGCGAAAGCGTAGCTGTCGCCGGGGCGAAGCCTCAGCTCGAGCCGCGTGGTCGGCGGTAGCACCACCCACACCACGAGCGCGAGCGCCACGACCCCGACGAGAATCAGCCACCCGAGCTTGCTGGAATCGTGCTGGGCGCGCGCGGCGCGCTCCGCCGCGGACGCCCGCACCGGCGCGCCGATCGGCGGGCTCACGATCTCGACGTCGGCACCCGCGCGTGCCAGCGCGCCCGCCACTTCGCGCGCACGCTCGGCGCCCACCCCGGTCACCACGGGGCACGGCACTCGCGCGAGCACGCGGCCGATCTCGTCGTCGGCCAAGCCCGCGAGCTGCAAGATCTCGCGCACCGTCGCGAGCGCCGCTTCGTCCGCCGGCAGCGCCTTGAGGATCACGCGATAGCGCGCCTGCTGCAGCGAGGCTCGATCGATCATGCGCGCGGTCCGCCTAGAACCAGCGCCGGAGAAGGCTCGACGCCAAGGTGAGCACGACCGAGACGACGATCATCGAGGTGATCGGAAGATAGAACCGCGAGTGCTCGCCCTCGATGCGGATGTCTCCCGGGAGACGTCCGAACCACGAGAGCGCCCCCGAATACACGAGCACGCCGACGAGCACGACGGCGACACCGAGCCCGATCAACAGCAATCCCGCGCCCTTCCCTGTCATGGCTCGAGGCTCGGATTCGCTCCGGTGCGTGACGATGCTGGGCGCAGCCCGCGGAGCACGCCCGTGCTCGGCGTCAATGGGGCCGGTCGCGCCCCTCCTCGTAGTCGACCCGCGCCGCCGCCGAGCCCGTCCCCGCGTCCAGGATCGATGGCCCGCGGCCGCGCGGCTGGTAGTAGCGCTCCACGAGCGAGTCCGCCATCCGCTGGCGCGCGTCGGTCCGCACCAGGGTCAGCACGAAGCCACCGAAGCCGGCGCCGGTGAGGCGCGCCCCGAGGACACCGGGCACGGATCGAGCCAGCGCCACCAGCTCGTCGACGTCCGGGTGCGAAACCTCGAAATCGTCGCGCAGGCTCGCGTGCGACGCGTCGAGCAAGGCGCCCATCCGTTCCGCGTCGCCGGCCCTGAGCGCGGCGACCGCGTCGCGCACCCGTTGGCATTCGGTGACGACGTGACGCAAGCGACGATCGAGCGGCGCCGGGACCACCGCCAACGCCTCGGCGAGCCGTGCAACGGGCACGTCGCGCAAGTCACGCAGCTCCCAGCCCGCGCCCACCAGCGCCGCGAGCGCCCGCGCCGTTTCCTCGCGCCGCTCGTTGTACTTCGAGCCCGCGAGCGTCCGCGGCACGCGCGAGTCGGCGAGCACGAAGCTCGCGCCTTCGAGCCTGAGCGGCACGCCCTCGGTGGCGCCGGTGCGGCAATCGAGGAGCAGCGCCTCCCCCTCACCCGCCACCGCCACGGCCATCGGGTCCATCAGACCGCACGCGACTCCCACCGTGCGGTTCTCGACGGCTTGCGCGAGGCGCGCGATCTGCTCGGGATCCAGCCCCGCGCCGAGCAGCGCATCGAGCGCGGTGGCGAGCGCCACGTCGAGCGACGCGGAGCTCGAAAGCCCGCCGCCGAGCGGCACGTCCCCCGTGATGCTCACGACCAGCCCCGGCATGCGCGAGCCGCGGGCGGCGAGCTCGCGCACCGTGCCGCGCACGTAGTCGGCCCAATCGCCCGCGCGCTCGGCGTTGTCGACGGAGAACGAGACCTCGCCGAGTCGCGAGGAGAACACTCGGCACTCGCGGCCGGGCGCGACGCCGAACGTCACGTAGGTGCGGTTGGGGATCGCCATCGGCAACACCCAACCGCCGCAATAGTCGACGTGCTCCCCGATGAGATTCACCCGTCCCGGCGCCGAAGCGACCACCGCCGGCGGAGCGCCGAAGCGCTCCTCGTGGATCAGGTACGCGCGGCGCGTGTGCGGGTCGCGGAACTCAGGCATCGCGACGGGGCCGTTGCGGGTCCGGGAAGCTCGTGCGGCGCCCGCACGCGCCGCGCGCCTGTTGCGCGAACGCCGTCACACGTCCTCGGGCGTCCAGCGCAGGTGGAGCTGACGCGCCGCCAGGGCTTCGTTCACGCGCCGAACGGGTGTGGAATGCGGAGCCGAGCGCACGGTCTCGGGATCGGTATCCATTTCCTGGCGAACGGCCTTCACCGCGTCGATGAAGCGATCCAGCTCCTCGAGCGATTCGGTCTCGGTGGGCTCGATCAGGATCGCGCCCTTGACGTGGATCGGGAAATACACCGTGGGCGGATGGAAGCCGTGATCGAGCAGGCGCTTGGCCAGGTCGAGCGTGGCCAGATCGCTCGGAAAGCCCTTGTCGGTCGCGACGAACTCGTGGAACGACGGCGTCGCGAACGGCACGTGAAGCGTGTCCTTGAGGCGCGCCTTCAAGTAGTTCGCGTTGAGCACCGCCTCTTCGCTCACTTCCTTGAGGCCGGCGCCGCCCAGCGAGCGGATGTACGTCCAGGCCCGGATGTACATGCCCCATTGCCCGAAATACGCCTTCACGGGGCCGATGGACTCGGGCTGGCCGGAGCCGGGCGCGAAGGGCGCCAGCTTGGAGACGTAGCCGATCGGACCGGAGCCGGGGCCGCCACCGCCGTGCGGCGTGGTGAAGGTCTTGTGCAAGTTGAAGTGCATCACGTCCACGCCGAGCTTGCCGGGCTGGAAGATCCCCATGACCGCGTTGAAGTTGGCGCCGTCCATGTAGAGCAACGCGTCCTTGGCGTGCAGCGCGTCCGCGATCCGGCGCAGGTCGCGCTCGTAGAGGCCGCAGGTGTTGGGGTTGGTGATCATGATGCCGGCGACCGTGTCGTCCAGATGCGGCAACACGTCCTCGAGCCGCAGGTACCCGTCCGCGCCCGAGCTGATGTTCTTGCACTTGAACCCGGTCATCGCCGCCGAGGCCGGATTGGTGCCGTGCGCCGTGTCCGGGATGAGGATCACGTTCTTGGCGGTGTTCCCGCGCTTCACGTGGTAGGCCTTCATCATGAAGGTGGCGGTGAGCTCGCCGTGGGCGCCGGCGGCGGGTAGCAGGCAGACCTGATCGAAGCCCGACACCTCCGCCAGGTCGCGCGCCAGCTCGTCCATGATGCGCTGGTGAGCGTCCAGGTAAGGCGCCGGCCAGTAGGGGTGCGGCGACGCGAAACGGGGGTCCGCGGCGACGGCCTCGTTGAGCCGCGGGTTGTGCTTCATCGTGCAGCTGCCCAGCGGATAGAGGCCGCGGTCGATGTCGAAGTTGAGCGTCGAGAGCCGCGTGTAGTGACGCACGGCCTCGGGCTCCGAGACCTGCGCCATGCCGCCGCAGTGGTCACTGCGCTCGGGCAGGTCGAGCGCCACGGCGTCGACCTCGGGATTGGGCGCGAGCGCCTGGAAGCCGTCGCGATCGTCGCGAGCGATGTGGAAGATGGGGCGATCAACGACCGATCGCATGGCGGCGAACCTCCTCGACGATGGCCTGCGCGTCCGGGTAGTGAAGCTCCGTCACGTTGACGAGATAGCGGTGCCGCATCGCCGGGTCCGCGGGATAGAACCGTGCGAGCGGCACGCCCAGCACGAAGCCCTCCCTCGCCAACGACTCGTGAAGCCCCGGCTTCCTGGCGAGATCGATCACGAACTCGTTGAAAAAGGGGCCGTCGTACGGGAGCTCGATCCCTGCGGCCGCGAGCCCCCGCGCGACGTAGTGCGCCGCCTTGGCGTTCTGGCGCGCGACGTCCTCGAGACCGCGCCGCCCCATCAAGCTCAGGTAGGTCACGGCGCGCAGGCACATGAGGCCCGACGCCGTGCAGATGTTCGAGGTGGCGCGATCGCGTCGGATGAACTGCTCGCGCGTCGCGAGGGTGATGCAGTACGCTTCCTTGCCGTCGGCGTCGACGGTGCGGCCGATGAGCCGCCCCGGCAGCTGCCGGACGTTTTCCTTCTTGGTCGCGAAATACCCCGAGGTGGGCCCGCCGAGCTGCACCGGGATGCCAAAGCTCTGGATCTCGCCCACGGCGATCTGGCACGGCACCGGCGGCAGCAGCGCCAGCGACATCGCCTCGGTCGCGCACCAGATGGTGAACGCGTTCGCGGCGAGGCCCGCGGTGTCCTCGACGACGCCGAAGAAGTTGGGGCTCTGGACCACCACGGCGAGCGCGGACGCCTGATCCGCCGCCGACACCTCGAAGCGCGTGCGCCCGCTCGCGGGATCCACCGGCAGCTCGACGATCTCGATGCCATCCTGAAACGAGAGATAGGTACGCAGCACCGCCAGGTACTCCGGGTGCAGCGCGCCCGCGACGTAGAGGCGATGCGCCTTCGGCCGCAGGCGCTTCGCCATCAGCACCGCCTCGGCGAGCGCCGTGCTGCCGTCGTACATGCCGGCGTTGGCGATCTCCTGCCCGGTGAGCATCGCGGAGTACGTCTGGAACTCGTAGTACATGACGCAGGTGCCCTGGGCGATCTCGGGCTGATACGGCGTGTAGCTCGTGAGCCACTCGCTGCGCGCCACGACGCGCTCGAGCGCCGCGGGGATGAAGTGCGAATAGAGCCCGCCTCCGACCAGCGCGACCCGCGGCCGCTGGATCCCCATCGCTTCGATGTCGCGCCAGAGCTGCGCCTCGGGGACCGGACCATGGATGGCGAGCGGACGCTGCATCCGGTCCGCGGCGGGAATCGACGCGAACAATGCCTCGACGTCGGGCGCCCCGATCGCGCGCAGCATCTCCGCTCGCGTCGCGGGGGTAAGACCGCTGTAACGCATCGTCGAAAGACCTCCGGATTGTGAACGAAGCTGTGGCCCTGCCGCGCGGAAAGCCGCGTAGTGTGACCGAACGCCGGCGCCTTTTCCAGACCGGAAGCCGCGCGGGTCTGTGCTAGGTTCCGGGCCCCTCGTACGCGGAGACAAGCGATGCCCACACGTGCCCGCCCCAAGCGCTCCTCCGGCGATCACGCTCCCACCACGCTCATCACGGGCGCCACGGGCTTCCTGGGCAGGAATCTGCTCTACCGTCTGCTGGAGGCCGACGAGACCAGCCGCTACGCGTTGCTGGTGCGCGGCTCGGAGACCTCGAGCCCGCGCAAGCGACTGCAGCGGCTGCTCGTGGGCAAGTACGGCGACGAGCGCACCGCCGAGCTGACCAAGCGCATCGACCTGGTCATGGGCGACGTGAGCTGGGAGCACTTCGGGCTCGACGATCGCTCGTACGAGGCGCTCGCCGCCAACACCCACCGCATCATCCACGCCGCGGCGTCGGTGGCGTTCGCGCTACCGCTGGAGCAGGCGCGGACGATCAACGTCGGCGGCACCAAACACATCCTCGACTTCGCGTCCGCCTGCGGGAAGCACGGCGACTTCGAGCGTCTCGACTACATCGGCACCGCCTTCGTGGCCGGCGACCGCGCGGGAACCGTCCTCGAGGACGAGCTCGATTGCGGCCAGCATTTCCACAACACCTACGAGCAGACCAAGTTCGAAGCCGAGAAGCTGGTCCGCGAGCACTGGAAGGACCTGCCGATCACCATCCACCGCCCGAGCATCGTGGTGGGCGAGTCCAAGACCGGGAAGACCTCGAGCTTCAACGTCCTCTACTTCCCGCTCAAGATCTACGCGCGCGGCCTGTGGCGCTGGATTCCCGGGTCGCCGAGCACCGAGGTCGACATCGTGCCCATCGACTACGTGTGCGACGCCGTGCTCGGGTTGAGCCGCGATCCCAGCACGCTGGGGCGCTGCTTCCACGTCACCTCGAGCGATCACTCGACCACCATCGGCCGCGCCGCCGAGATGGCCAGCCATTACTTCGCCCAGAAGCCGGTGCGCTTCTTCCCGCCCAGCTTCTACATGAACGTGATCCACCGCAGCGTAGTGGTGGGAACGCTGCCCTTCCCGCGTCTGCACGACACGCTCATCAACAAGGGCTCGCTCTACCTGCCCTACTTCCTCATGAACTTCCATTTCGACGACCGCAACGCCCGCTCCGTTCTCGAGCCGCACGGCATCCGCGCGCCCAAGGCCGAGGAGTACTTCGCGCAGATCTTCCAGTACGCCATCGACACCGAATGGGGCAAGAAGCTGCCCGACCGCGGCGATTGACGGCGCCACACGCGACTCCCCCGAGGAACGATTCATGCCGCCATCCCAACCGAGCCACGCCGGCCCGCCGGGCAACATTCGCGACACCCTGTTCGGCGATCTCCCTCTCTCCGAATGGAGCCAAGACAAACCCGAGGCCGAGCCGTGGACGTGGTTCGCCGAGGCTCGGGCCGCGCGCGATCGCGGCGACGAGGCCGGCGCCGTGCACGCGCTGGAGCGCGTTCTCGGCGCGCGCGGGCTGGAAGCCCGCCACTATCTGCAAGCCTTCCAGGGCCTGCGGGAGCTCGGTTTCGCGGCACCCGACGAGGTCGCCAAGAACGTGCTGGGCGTCGTCGTCGAGGTCGCGATGGACGATGGCCTCGACCTGCTGGCTGCGTACGCCGATCGCAGCGCCCGCTACTACAACTACTCCGGCGCAGGCGTGGTGTGGGATCGACCCGACGATTCGCTCGACGAGCCGATCGCGGCGGTGCTCGACGCCGGCAGCACGATCGTCGCCCAGATCGGCCCGTGGGACGGCGACCGCCCCGAGCCGCCGCCCAACGGCCACGTGCGCCTCAACATGCTCACGCCTTCCGGGCTGCATTTCGGGCAGGCCCCGTTCGAGGCGTTCGCCCGCGACGGGTTGGCGGGACCGCTGCTGCAGGCGGCCACCCAGCTCATGCAACGGCTCGTGACGCTGAGCGGACGCTGAGCCGCGGGACAGCGGCGGCGACGCATCGGCGATGCGGCCGCGCAAGCGAAGACGCAGCTCGATCCACACGACGGCGGGAACCACCGCGGCCGTGGTGCAGCGCGCTGCCACGGTGGAGTCCGAGTCGCCGTGCCACGTGCTGCGGGTGACCATCGACACGCTGAGGCCCGATGCGCTCGGCTGGGTCGGCCGGGTCGGCCGGGCCAGCTCGACTACCTGAGCGAGGTCGAGCGCGCCGACGCGCTCGGCAACGCCCTGGCGAAGCTCGCGTCGAGCACCGCGGACCCCGCGAGCGAGCGCGTGGCCCTCGCCGCGGAGCCCCGAAACCCGTTCGCGCTGACTCGTTCGGCGCTGGCGCTCGCGCCCTGAGCCTTCCGAGGGTCACACCACCCCGAGCGGTGGAACGGGAAACCCTGCGCGCGGATGCGCGATCGGCACGGCGACGCGCGGATCGCGTCGCGAGCGCACCGTTTCGCGCACCGCTTCCCGCACCGCTTCCCGAGTGTTGTTAGCAAGTGAAAGTGTCCGGTGGTTTTGACAAGTGATCTGTCCGGTCAGATCTCAGGCGGCCTCACCGACCCCGAGGGGTCTCGGTGCGCAGCAGGGAGTAGAGGGTTGCCGTCACGGTCGAACCGTCCGAGGCATTGCTCGGCTCGCCACACCGTGTGACTGGCGTCCAAGTGCCGCCGCACGAGGACCCGCATCCCTTCGCAGCTGCGACGCCCGCGCTGCTTGGCGATCTGCAGCCGCACCGTGCTCCAGGACCACGGTGTTGTCCTTGCCCACGACCCGTTCGTGTTCGTGACACAGCACCTGATTCAGGTCCACGCCCCCCAGCCCCACGAAGGCCGACGCGGGGTCCCGAGCCGGGCGCGCAAACAATCGGTTGTACTCCGGACGAAACCGCTCCTCGAGGTAGCGGTTGGCGTCGACCACGGTGCGGATCCCGGCCACCCGTAGCTCGTTGACCAGGCGGTCCTGCAACGTCCGGTTCGCCCGTTCACTTCGGCCTCGCGCCTGGGGAAGGCGCGCCCGGATGTGCTCGATCCCCAAGCGATCCAACGCGCGGCCGACCTGCGTCCGCATCGTCGGATCGGGCGCCTCGCCGGCACGACGCGTGATCGCCGCCCAGCTCGCGCGATCCGTATAGAGCGTCATCGGCAGACCCTCTTGCTCAAACACCGCCTTTAACCCCGCCATGACCGTGTCCGTGCTCTCGCTTTCCTCGATCCGACCGTAGAGCAGCTCGCTGGTGGCATCGTCGACCAGGGCGATCAGGGTCTGCTTCTCGTCGGGGCACAGCGCCAGCCATGCGTGGGGGCTGCCGTCGAGGTGCAGCATCTCGCCCCGGCAGGCCTTCGGCTCGCGGCGACGACGGTGCCGCCCCCGCGACCGCCGTCGGCGTACCAGGCCGGCCGCCTGCAGCGCCGTCTTCACCGTCGTGTACGAAAGCGTCACCGCATGCTCTCGCTGCGCGATCTGGTGAAAGTGGCGGACGTTGAAGCCGGTGTAGGTGTCGCGGTACAGCCGCAGCACGCGCTCGAGCTCCGCCGCGGGTGTGCGGCGGCCCGAGGGCCGACCTCGGCGACGGTCGAGCAAGCCGTCGTAACCGTGGCTCTCGAAGCGCGCCTTCCACCGACGCAGAGACCGTGGATCCATGCCCAGGATGTCGCTCGCCTGGATCCAATTGATCTCCCCGCTCATCGCTCGAAGCATCACCTCACGAATCCGCATCGCCCGCTCCAGCGCGGTCGGACCGTAGAGCATCGGCAGCATCCCCCTTGGGGACCGCCCTCTACCTCCCGAACGCCGAAAGCGGACACTTCACTTGCTCTTCGGAGCGGACAGATCATGTGCTCCCTACACCGCACCGCTTCCCGAGTTGCCGTGCCGACGGGCCGAGCCGTACCATGGCCGCGGTCGAGTGACCCTCCCCCGAGCGTCCGTGATCGCCCTCGCATCGATCGATTCTCCACGCCGCCGTCGCATGCCGAAAACCCGGCGCGCGGACTCGATCGAAACCGAGATTCGGGCGTAACGACGCGATGAGAGTTCTGCTCGTCAACCCGGCGCTGGTGCCGAAGCGCCTCGGATCGTACGGACGTTTCGCGACCTCCGTCCCGCCCACGGGTCTTTGCTACCTGGCCTCGGTGTTGCGGCACGACGGCTTCGAGGTACGGGTCTACGACCAGCACGCCGCGCGCGAGGGCAACGATCCCCTGCTCGCGATGGTCGAAGCGTGGCGCCCCACGGTGGTGGGCTTCTCGACGCTCACCTTCGTGCTGGAAACCGTCGAGGACGCATCGCGACGCATCCACGAGCGCTTTCCCGAGACCCGCGTCGTCGTCGGCAACATCCACGCCACGTACTTTCCGCACGAGCTCCTCGAGCACGGAGTCGCCGATTACGTGGTGCGCGAGGAGGGCGAGGTCTCGTTCGTGGCACTCTGCCGAGCGCTACGCGACGGGCACGAGCCGCACGGCATCGCCGGGCTCAGCCTTCGCGAAGGCGGGAAGATCGTCGATCATCCAGCGCCCCCGCTCGTCGATCTCGACACCCTTCCCTACCCCGCGTGGGACCTGCTCGCGGGCTACACCTACGATCCCGAGCCGATGGGGCTCAAGCCGCTGCGCTCCGCGACGCAGCCCCTTCCCATCCAAGGATCGCGCGGGTGCCCGTTCGCGTGCACGTTTTGCAGCCAGGAAACCGTGTATCGCAAGGTCCGTGTCCGTCCCACCGAGTCGATCGTCGACGAGATGGAATGGGTGCATCGCACCTACGGCACCGAGGTCTTCGGCTTCATCGACGCGATCTTCCCGCTCTCCCTCAGGGCCGGACACGCGTTCGCCGACGACCTGATCCGCCGCGGGCTGCACCGGAAGCTGCGTTGGTTCACCGAGACTCGCGTGGATCTCGTCGATCGCGAGCTGCTGGCGCACCTCAAGGAAGCTGGTCTCACGTTCATCCAGTTCGGCATCGAGAGCGGCGATGACGACGTGCTCGCGGAGCACATGAACAAGCGTGCCACGGTGGAGGAAGCGCGCGCCGCGCTGCGCTGGACCCGCGAGCTCGGCATCCTCACCTTCGGCCTCTTCGTGGTGGGCATGCCGTTCGAGACCCGCGAGCAGATCCTGCGCACCATCCGCCTCGCCAAGGAGCTCGACCCCGACATCGTGAAGTTCAACGTCGCGGTGCCCTTTCCCGGCAGCGCCATGTGGGAGCAGTACAAGCACAAGATCGGCAACCAGCCGTCGTGGAAATACAGCGGCTGGTACGACGCCAACCTGAACGACTCCGAGAACATCCTGGCGGGCGACACGCTGCCCAGCCGCGAGCTCATGTACCTGCAGCGGCGCGCGATGTTCGAGTTCTACGCGCGTCCCAAGGTGGCGTGGCGTTACCTCGCCAGCGGGCTCGTCTCCCTCGACGTCCTCGGCCAGGGCTTCTACGTGATGGTGTCGGACCTGGTGAGATCCGCGTTCGGCTCGCGTCGCGCTCGTGTCGCGGCGATGCCCACGTCCTACACCGCCGCGCTCACGACCTGAACGCGGCGACTCGCGCGCGCCAACGAGCCGCCGCGCTCGGTCGCGGCGCGCGGCAAGGGTCACGGTGTCCGGGTGGCAGTGTCACGCGGATCGTGATCACCCCGCCTGCTAGGCTCCGCGCGGAATGGGGATCGTTCGCACCCTCACGGACTACTACAAGCACCGCGTCGGCGAGGCGGGGCGACACTTCGACGTCGTCGAGACGACCGTCTCGCATCTGTTCCGCCATCGACACGCGGCGCTCGACGGCCGCAGCTACGGCGGCGCGTTCCACGCCGCGCTCGAGCGCGCGGGCTGGATCGAGAACGGGGACTCGTTCCTCGAGGTGGGAGCGGGAACGGGCGGCTTCGCGCGCGGATTCCTTTCCGAGCGACGCGAGCGGGTCGGGCCCGCGGCGCCCATCGCGTACACGATCGCCGACCTCACGCCATCGCTCATCGCCGGTCAACGCCGGACGCTCGCGCAGCACGCCGCCGCGAACCCCGCCACGCGGCTCGGTTGGATCCGCTGCGACGCGCAGCGACTGCCGCTCGCCACCGGCGCCTTCGGTGGTCTGGCGATCTCGAACGAGGTGATCGCGGACTTCGATGCCGTGCGCATGGATCGCAAGCGGCTCGCCCGCGGCGCGGCCCGACACCCCGCGATGGCTGCGGCGCGGGATCGCGTCGATCGCTACGCGCTCGAGGTCGATGACGAGCACCAGTTCCTGAACCTGGGCGCGATCCTGCTCGTCGAAGAGCTCGCTCGAGCGCTGGCGCCTGGCGGGCGCGCGGCCATCGCCGAATACGGTCAGGACGCGCCTTCCCGGGAAGCCGTGCTCTACGACGGCTGGTTCGCCAAGCACACCGAGTACGCCATCGACTTCCGCCACCTGCGGCGCGTGGCGACGGCGCTCGGCTTCCAGGTCGAGGAGCACAATCTCCACGACTTCCTGGGCTTTCGCGACGACGTGCGCGTCCTCAACTACACCGACGTGCGACGTTTGCGCATGGTGCGCCGCGATCTCGAGGTGCGCGCGTGGACGGAAGCCGAGCTGCGGGCGCGCCACCCGGAGCTGCTCGATCGCTTCGAGCTGCGCTTTCGCCCCACCTCCGATGCGAGCTTTCCCGACGACACCGTGGTTCGCGCCCACGGCGGTTTTCGTGGGCTCTTTCGCGTGCTGCTGCTTCGCAAGGCCGAGCCAGCGCGATCCACGACCCACGACCCGAGGGGCTGAGCGCCCGTGCGGCGCTCGGCGCCGCGCCCCGGTCCGTCAGGGCGCCTCGTCGCTCCAGATCAACGTGTGACCGTTCTCGAAACCATCCACGAAGAGCGCGACGTCGGCACCGGTGCTTCCGCCCCGCTCGTGCGAGCCGATGTCGCAACCGTCGCTGCTCGGTCCATCGGGAACGCCGCCGATGTCGACGACACGCACGTGGTTGGCAGCATCACCGAATCCGCGCTGGTCCCCGATCGCATCCGGACAGAAGCCCGCGTCCACCGCCGGCGAGAGCGGCGTCAGGCTCGGCCGGTGGGTGGGCAGCACGCCATTGTAGAGCGCGAGCGCCTCGAGTCGCGGGTTGATCGGCAACGCGTCCGTGCCCACGTAGCTGCCGCCGGCGTTGGGCGAGCCGGACGAGAAGTAGCTGGTCGCGCCGGCGTTGGATCCGATCAGATCGAACGTTCCCGTCACGGTCACTGGCCCAGCCGGAATGCTCACGTCGGGCTCCGCAGGCACACCGGAGTCGAGATTGCCGGCGACGATCGTGTTGTCGAGCCCGAGCGCCGGCGGAGCCTCCCCGACGATCGAGGTGACCGCGACCGCGCCGCCGCCGGTTCCATCGTGATCGCCGTCCGACACGTTCAGCGTGATCGTGCTGTCGCGGATGTCGAGGCTCCCGACTCCCAGTGAATCGGTGCGGAAGGAGACACCCGCGCCGAAGTCGGCCGCCGTGTTTCCGCTGAACGTGCTCGACGTGAGCCGTGTCGTCGACCGATACGCGTGGAGACCTCCACCGTCGCCGACGTCGCCCGTCGCGGTGTTGCTGTAGAAGGTGGTGCGATCGACGTGCACCCCGAGTTGGTCGCCCTCGGCGGCGAGCCCACCGCCTCGCTTGGCGTCGTTGCCGGCGAACCAGCAGCTCTCCACCTCGAGCAGCGTCGGCGGAGTGTCGATGCCGATGGCGGAGACGCCGCCGCCGTTCTCGGGCGCATGATTGCCCACCATCGCCACCCGACGCACCAGCCCGCTCACCCGTGACGGAAACTCGACGGCGCCGCCGTAGCCGCCCACGGCGAGCCCATTGGTGAGCGTCACGTCCTCCACACCCATCCAGAACCGTGCGCTGCCGCCGCTGAAGGCGCGCACCAGCGAGAACTGATCCTGGCCGTCGATGGTGAGCAGGTCGGCACCGGGGCCGCGGATCAGCAGCGTGTCCGTGACCAGCGGCAGGTCGTCGGTGAGCGTGATCGTCGCCGGCGTGGCGAGTGAGAAGACGATGCGGTCGGCGCCGCTGCCACTCGCACAGCCATGATGGGCAACGTCGCCGTTGGCCGCGTCGATCGCCTCGCGAAGCGTGCAGAGCGAGTCCACGGTCTCGTCGTCCTGGGTGCTCGTCACCGCGATCGTCGCGGCGCCGAGCGGCGAACCGGCGAGCGCGAGCAACGCGAATGCCGCGCAGCCGCGCCCCACGAGCCAGGAGGATCGACGACGAAGGGAATCGACAGGATCTCGCATGTCCAGGCTCCCGCGCGCTCGGAGGGTCGTTGCGAGCGGCGCAGGAATCCTGCGCGGCGCGGCGCGACGCGGTCAAGCGCCTGGCGAGAGCCGGCTCCGCCCGCGCGCCACGCCGGAGCCGGGTCCGTCGAGCTCAGCCGCGCGCGAGGCGCGTCGCGTGGAATCGAAGTCGAACGTAGTCGGCGGTCCAGCCGCCGTCGGGCTGACGCAGCACGGGCTCGAGGAGCCCGACCACCTCGTCCACGAACGGGGCGCGCTCGGCGTCCGGCAGCGCCCGCTGGTAGCTCTCGGTGAAGTTGGCGCACCAGGCGTGCATACCACTCGCGACCGACACCGGCCGCGGCGCCAGCTCCATGCGATCGACCGCGAAGCCCGCGCGGCTCAGACGCTCGCCGTATTCCTCCGCGGTGGGGAAGTACCAGGGGCAACGTGCCGGGCCATCGATACCCCGACGCGCGAGCGCCGCGTGGATCGCCACCCGAATGCTGGCCACGTTGCCGAAGCCGCCCATCTCCGCCACGAAGCGACCGCCTGGCGCGAGCGAGCGCGCCACCGCGGCGAGCACCGCGTCGGGCTCCTTCATCCAGTGAAGCGCCGCATTCGAGATCACCGCATCGAAGCGCTCGCCGAGGTCGAGCACGTGCGCATCGGCGACGCGCGCATCCAGGCCCCGGCGGCGCGCCGCCGCGACCATGTCGACCGACGCGTCCACGCCCACCACGTCGGCGCCCGTCGCGACGACCTTCTCCGTGAACGCGCCGTCTCCGCAACCGAGATCCAGGACACGTTCGCCGGCTCTCGGCGCGAGCCACGCGAGGATCGTCTCGCCGAGCTCGCTCACGAAGCCGCACTCCGCCGCGTAGCGGCTGGCGCACCACGCCTGCGACGCCGTGTGCTGCGACGGGGGGCGACGGCTCACGGCGCGGGCGCGACGGGGGCCAGCGTGGGCTCGGGCTCGGCGGGGGGGATCACCAGCTCGGTGCTCGCCTTGCGCGGCGCGATCGCCGCGAGCCGCTCGCGCGCATAGTCGGCGGCGCCCTTCGCGAACTGCGCCCAGGTCGCTCGCGAGGCCGTCTCGATGGCCTGCGCCGGCGGCGTGCCCTTCACGATCTCCGCCACGAACGCACGCACGCTCGCCGAACCGCGCACCTCGGCCAGGTAGGCCACGGCGAGATAGGCCTCGACGTAATCGGCGAGCCGATCCTGCTGGCGGTCGAGCCCGTCCGGGAAATCCTTGGGTGCGGCCCCTTCGGCAGCAACGAGGCGGGCGAGCTTGTCGGGCCCCTGTCCCGCCCCGTACACGGCGAGCCCTTCCTGGACCCACGGCGCCAGCGACACGAACTTCGCTCCCATCAGCAAGCTCATGGCGGCGTGGATCATCTCGTGGCAGACGAATCCGGGCAGCTCGTCGCGGTTCTCGAGGAAGCGATCGACGATCACCACGATGCCGCGCTCGCGGGCGTTCGAATCGAGGGGCGGGCGGAATCCGCCGCGGCTGGTGGCGGGAAAGCCGAGGGTCGCAGCGGCGCCCTCGTCGACGTACTCGAACACGATCCCCTCGACGCGCTTGTCGCCGCGCAGCTCGAGCCCGAGGCTGCGCGAGATCGTCCCCAGCGCGGCGACCCGCTCGCGTTCCACCGTGGCGCGGATCTCACGGAACGCCGCGCTGCCGGCCCACTCGCCGGTGTAGGGCGCGTGGTGCTCGAAGGATTGCGCGCGCGCCAGCGTCGGGCCGAGCACACCGGCCAAGACCAGGGCCAGCAACGCCCGGCGCCTCGCGCGCGAGCGGATGCGTTGGGTCACGAGGGCCACGGGAGAGAACGCGCTCACGGTGCGCGAGTGTAGCCGACGGTCTCGCCGCACGCTCGCCGAACGCGGTCGACGATGCGTCGCGACCCTTCGCTGAAGACCGCGGTCTCGGGCAACAGGCTGACGACGAGGTGCCCGTCCGAGTCGAACTCGAAGAACGATCCTGGATGCACGATCACCCCGTCCTCCAGCACCAGCTCGGCAGCCCAGTCCTCGTCGCCGCGCAGGCGCGGCACGCGCAGCACCGCCGACCAGCCTCCTGCGACGGGCAGCGCCGACACCGGCGAGCCCGCGAGGCTGCGCGCGAGGGTATCGCGGTTGGCGGCGAGACGCTCCTGGATCCGCGCGCGAATCGCCGGCGCGAGCGCGAGCAGGTCGGGGAGCGCCGTCTGCACCACCATCGAGGGCGAGAGGAACGTGTCGGCGATCACCTCCAGACGAGCCTGGATCTCGCCGAGCGTGCTCGGCCCGGCACCGAGGACGGTCCACGCGAGCTTGGCCCCCGGCAACCCCGCCGACTTCGAGAGCCCGCCGAGGGCGAACCAGGTCACGTCGCCGAGCAACCCGGCGTCTCGAGCCGCGACCAACGACACGCCCTCGTCTCGGTAATCGCAGAACACCTCGTCGGCGATGATCGCCCAGCGTCGCTCGCGGGCGCGCTCGGCAAGCGCGGCGATGGCACCGCGATCCAGCGACGAACCGGTGGGGTTGTTGGGGCTCACGATCACCACCGCGCGCACCGGCCGACCGCACGCGGCGGCCTCGAGCGAATCCCAGTCGGGGCGCCAGCCGTCGCTCGCGTCGAGGCGGTAGCTCGCGATCTCGATGCCGTCCAGCTCCGCAAGCAGCCGAAACAACGGATAGCTCGGCCGTGGCACCAGCACCACGTCGCCGGGATCGGCGAGCAGCCGGAAGAGGTGCGAGTACGCTTCGCTGGTGCTCGCCGTGAGCAGCACGCGGTCGGGATCGACACCGGGAGCGTAGGCACGGGCCACGGCCTCCCGCGCCGACACCAGACCGAACGGCTCGGGCTCGTACGCGGCGCGCGCGGCGCGCGCATACGCGGTCGCGATGGCCTCGTCCGGATACGCGAGCGCCACGCGCGTCGGGTTCGACTCGGTCAGATCGAGGAGCGCGCGACCGCCGCTGCGCGCGCGGCGCAACGTCTCCGCGAAGGCGCTCGGCTCGCGATCCCAGGCGCTGCGACGCGAGAGCCGCGTTCCCGATGCGTCATCCGCGATCGCCACGCGCCCTCCCTCGCCCCTCGCACGCCGCCCGATCGAGCGCGCGCCGCGAGCATAGCCGGACGCACCCGGCGCCAACCTCGCCGCGCGCGACCGCGCAGCTCGCCTTGGACGTGGCCCTCCGGTTTGTGTTACCTCCGCGCCAGCGGCGCGCGCGGAACGACGCGGATTTTGCTCGCGCCGCGCGAAGCGCGGCCGAGGCGCCCGTTCGCGAATTCGCCAGCGCAGCGAGGGACCACCGCATGGCCGTTGCCGACCCTTCCCGCAAGACCGCCGAATCGGGCTCGACCGCCGCGACGGGCACCTCCGCTGCGCCGTCCGAATCGGTGCGCCTGCCCGCGGACCCGCGCCACGCGCTGGCGCTCTTTCAGGAGCTGATGCTGGAGCTGCGCGCCGCACGGCAGCGCGAGGACGTCGTCACCTTCGGCTTCGCCGGCTTGTTGGTGCTGCTCGCCGCCGGGCCCGTTCTCGAAGCCCATCCCGGACCGAGCACGCTGGCGCGGCTCGTGGCGGTGATTGGCATCGCCCTGCTCGGCTGGCGCGTGAACGGGTTCCTGGCCGAGAACCGGAACCGGCAGAACCAGATCCGCAAGATCGTGAGCATCACCGAGCACGCGTACCCGTTCCCCACCGACCGCAGCGTGGTTCGCCTCTCGGACATCAAGAACCTCGACGGCCCGGGAGAGTGGGACAAGAGCGACTATTCGTTGGCGGATTGGGACCGCTCCGAATACAGCGTGTTCCTCAAGCTCTTGCTGGTGATCGCCATGTTCGCGGTGTTGGTGTTCTGACAGCGTGCGCTCGCGACTGGTCGCCATCGCCACCAACGCCCCATGAGTCCCCGCCCGCATCGCTCGCAACGGCTGGTTTCCGCGCTCGGCGGGCTGGCGCTCGCGGTGTGCGCGGTCGCGGGGCTCGACTGGATCGGCGGCGGCCCGGGGCTCGGGATCGCCGCGCCCGCAGCGCCGAAGGTGGGCGATCCCGCGCCCGACTTCGAGGTCACCGATCTCGCGAACCGCAAGGTCAAGCTCGCCGAGCTTCGCGGCAGCCCGGTCTTCCTCAACTTCTGGGCGACCTGGTGCCCGCCGTGCGTCGAGGAGATGCCTTCGATCGCCGCCATCGCGCGCCAGTACGGAGACCAGGGATTGCGCGTCGTCGCCGTCAACGTCGATGCCGCGCCGGCCGCCACGATCCAGAAATGGCTCGACGGCAGGAAGCTCGCGCTCGAGGTATGGCTCGACCCCAACGGCGCGATCGCGCACCAGTTCGGCACCTTCAAGTACCCGGAGACGTTCATCATCGACCGCGCGGGCAAGATCCAGGCGAAGTACGTGGGATCGCACCCCTGGACGCAGCCACCGTTCGACGCGATGCTCGCGACACTGGTGGCGGGCGGCGGCGCGGCACCCACGACACCCGCGGCGGCGCCCTCGCGCCCGGCCGCTACTCCGTGACGCGCCGAGCTCGCGACAGCGTGTGACGCCGAGAGCCAGGTGACGCCGAGAACCAGGCATCGTTCGCGGCGACTCGATCGCAGAACCGTTCGCCGGAGGATCGACATGACTCGTACCCGCATCGCTCGCTCGCGTCTCTTCGGTCTCGTCTTCGCCGCCGCGCTCGTGGCGCCGCTCGCGACCCCTGGCGCCGCGCGCGCCGAGTTCCACGAGTCGAACCGCGGCAATCCGTTCCACATCGCCGGCCACCTGCTGGCGCCGGTGGGCAACGCATTCGGGTTGCTGATCGTCGAGCCGTTCTTCTGGGTGGTCGACAACGTGCCGCGCGTCTTCGAGCTGAACTGAGCCCGAGCCACGCCGCACGGCCGCGCGTCGCAGCGAGCGGGCGGGCCCGTGCCCCGCGCCAGCGCGCCTGGTGCGCGCGTCGAGCACACCGCCGGCGTGACCTCGATTCACGCCGGATCCTGCCGCACCACCGAGTCGAGACCCGAGGATGCGCCGTTTCGCGACCTGCCTGGCGATGCTGGGGCTGCTCGCGGCGCTCGCCCTCGGCGAGCTGAGCCGTCGCATCGCCGTCGCGGATCGCGCTGACGGCGGCCCGCATCATGGCCTGAACCTCGAGATCCGCGACCTGGACGCGCCGGATCGGCCGATCCTCTTCCAGGGACCCGACGAGGTGCCCGACCTGGCGCGCGCCCAGGCGCTGGGCCTGCTCGACGGCAAGCGCCGCTTCGTCGCGCGCTGGACGGGCTGGCTGCGCATCGAACGCGCCGGAACGCTCCAGATCACCTCGCGTTCCGACGACGGCTCGCGCGTGGTGCTCGACGGTGGCCGGCTGGTGCGCAACGACGGCCCGCACGAGGCGCGCGCGCGCACGGGCCAGCAAACCGTGCTTCCCGGCTGGCACGCGATCGAGATCGAGTACGACCAGTCGGGCGGCGATGCAGCGCTGGAGATCCGCTGGGACCCGCCGGGAGCGCCGCCGGGGCGCCTCGGCCCCGAGCACCTGGTCGCGCGCCCGCCGGGCGCGCTGGACATCTGGATCCTCGATCACGTGACCGAGCCGCTGGGTGCGCACCGCGACGCGCTGGCAGCAGGCCGCGCCGTCGCCTGGGCGGTGACGCTGGCGGCGGCGTGGATCGCGCTGGCGAGCACACGCGCCCGCAGCGTGGCGCGGCAGGGCCTCGCGGCGATGGGGCACGCAACGCTCGGCACGCCGGCGCGACGGAGGCTGGCGGCGCTCGCGCTGGCGTTCACGTGCGCGCTGATCGCGTGGAACGAGAGCGACGCGGCGCGCGGCGGCTTCGCGTCGGCGTACCGCACGGCGCCGGAGGTGGGTAGCGGACCCTGGCTGGATCTGCCGCTCGACCCCGACGCCTCGCGCGACGCGCGCCCGATCGCCGCCACGCTCGGCCTCGCTGCGCGCCTCGAGCAGCGCTGGCAGGGCTGGTTCTACGTCGACGAGCCCGGTTCCCATTGGTTCGAGGCGAGCGGCGATGCGCCCAACCTGGTGGCGATCGACGGTCGCTTGGTCGTCTCCCATCCCGGTACGGCCACGCAAGGTGCGCCCAGCCGCGGACGAGTGATCCTGGACCGCGGCGTGCACGCGATCACGTTGCTCGCTGGCCTCGATGCCTACCAGACTCGGCCTGCCGGATTCCGCTGGGCCACGCCGGACGCTCCGTTCCGTCCGTTCCGGGCGATCGACGTCTTTCCCACGCGCCCTTCCGCCGTCGAGCTGACCTCCCAGTTGCGCGGCCGCGACGCGCGCCCCGCGGTCCAGCGGCTCGCGGTCGCGGCGCTGGCGATGACCCTCACAGCAAGCCTCGGCGCGGCGCGCGCGCGGGGCGCAGCGGCCCGCTCGTGACGGACACGTCGCCTTCCCCAGCGCCACGAGCGGCGGCGGCTCCGATTCGTGCCGCGGGATGGATGGCGCTCGCGGCGCTGGTGCTGCTGGGCGCGCTCCACCTCTACCCGCTCAGCCTCCACCCGACGCGGCTGCACCTCGGGCACGGCAGCGCCGACACCCAGGAGATGATGTGGCGGCTCGCGTGGGGGGTGCACGCGCTCGCGAACCCCGAGCGCAGCATCCAGGACGCGAACAACTTCTATCCCGACGAAGGCACGTACGCGACGATGGACTACGCGTACGGGCTGATCCCGCTCACGGCGGTGTTTCGTGTCTTCACCCGCGATCCGCTCGCGCTCTACAACCTCACCGCGCTGGCGTCGATCGCGATCGCCGCGTGGGGCGCCTACGCCTTGAGCCGCGCGCTCACGGGGCGCGTCAGCGCGGGAGTCGCGGCGGCCGCCGTGTTCGCGTTCAACCCCTTGCATCTGGGGCGGATCGGGCAGCTCAACATCCTCGCCATCCATTGGCTGCCGTGGCTGGTGCTCGGGGCGTTGCGACTCTTCGAGCGCCCGACCCTCGCGCGCGCCGCGGTGCTCGCCGCCGTGCTCTGGCTCGCGATCACGAGCGGCGGGCATCAGGCGGTGTTCGCGGCCATGGTGCTCGGCTGGGCGGTCCTGGTGCTCGCGCTCTCGCGGCCAGCGACGCGACTGCGTGCCGTGCCGCTCTCACTGGCCGCGATCGCGATCGCCGGCGCGCTCTTCTACCCACTCGCGAAGCCGTATCTCGCCGCCGCCACCGATCGCAATCGCACCCGCTCGATCAACGACGTGGTGCGACAGAGCCCGAACCCGAGCGATCTGCTGCACGCCGAGAGCCTCGCCCATCGCTGGTTGCGCGGGGCGCTCGCCGAGGACGACGAGACGAAGGAAGCGGAAGCGAAGACGGCGCTCTTTCCCGGCCTGGCGCCGTGTGTGGCCACCCTCGTGGGGCTCGTGGTCCTGGCGCGGCGACGGCGCGACCGCGAATGGCTGTGGCTCTTCGGCGGCCTCACGCTGGGTGGCTTCCTGCTCAGCCTCGGCATCCACCTGCCCGGCTACGCCTTCCTCTTCGAGCACGTGGGGCCGCTGCACATGATTCGCGCGCCGTCGCGATTCACGTTGGTGGCGCTGCTCGGGATGGGCGGGCTCGCGGGCTTCGCGGTCGCCGCTGCGGCCGACAGGGCCACGCTCCGACCGCGCCGGGCGGCGATCGTCGCCACGTCGGCGCTGGCGTTGCTGCAATGGGCCGAGACGTTCGATCCGGTGGGCGACGACACCTACCGCTACGATCCGCCCCCGCCGGTTTATCGGTGGCTGGCCGAGCAGCCGGGCTCGTTCGCCATCGTCGAGCTGCCGAGCGCGTGGCAGCTCAACGCCTTCTACCTGGTCTACTCGAGCTACCACTGGAAGGACCTGGTCAACGGATTCAACGCGAGCTTCATGGATGCCTACCACCGGCATCTCTTGTTCGAGGTGCTGGACGACTTTCCGCGGCGCGACAGCCGGGATGCGTTGGCCGAGATCCTCGGCCTTCGCTACGTGATCCTGCACACGGCTCCGAGCGAGCCGAGCTTCCGCATGCGCGGCCATTACCACGCCCGCGAACGGGTCAAGCGCGCCCTCGACGAGCACCTGGATTGGCTGCGCCCGGTGTGGAGCGAGGCCGGCAGCACCGTGGTGGAGCTGGTCGAGCCCGCGGACGGTTGGGTCGCGCGCAACCATCGCCGCGTGGGGCCGGGACGCATGCTGCGCGGTCGTGCGCTCGCGTTCGAGGCGCGCGTGATCGGCGGCGATGGCGCGCCGCTCGCCGGCGACGCCGGCCCGGCGCAGCTGGTCGTACGCCTGAATCGCGCCGAGATCGCTCGCGTTCCGCTCGGTGCGGCGTTCACGGTCCAGCGCGTCGATCTGCCGGCGGCGCGGGTGCGAAGCGGCATCAACGAGCTGCGCTGGGAACTGGCGGCGGCGCCGGATCAGCCGACCCCCCCGAGCCTGGACATCGCGCTACGCCACGTCACCCTCGACGACGCGCCTTTACGCTGAAAAGCGCTGGGCGTTAGCTTGCGTGCGAATCAGCCAACCATTCGACGGAGAACACAGCCATGGCCTCGCCCACCCAGATCACGGAACGCCGCCGCAAGGTCAAGACGCGCCGGCAGAACTCCTCTCGCAAGGCGGCACTGCGGCGCAAGGGCTCGACCCCGCCCTTCCCCATCCACGTCCAGCCCGCGGACAAGCCCGCCGGCGGTCAGTGACGTCGTTCCGCCTCCACGCGATCGCAGCTCCGTGAGCGCTGCCTCGATCGTCGTGGCCCCGGGCGTGCGCATGGCGCACGTGCCCGGATTCGCGTTTGGCTTCCCGCAGGGCAACAACGTCTATCTGATCGGCGACCGGCACCCGGTGCTGGTGGATACGGGCATGCCGAGCGCCGAGGGCGAAGCCGTCCTGGGCGCGCTGTTTCGCGACGCGGGCATCGACGGGCCGCGGCGGCTGCTCGCCACCCATCTGCACCGCGACCACGTGGGAGCGTGGCCGTGGCTCCGCGAGCGCTGGGGCACCGAGCTCTGGGTGCACCCGCTCGAGTCGGGCAACGCATTCGCCAGCGTGGACGCGAGCGAGGCGGATGCGTCGCTCGCGGACGAGCAGGTCGTCGACTGCGACGGCGTCGAGGTGCGCGTGGTGTTCACTCCGGGACATAGCCCGGGGCACGTGGTCTTCCATCTGCCCGCGGCGCGGCTGCTGCTCACCGGCGATCTCATCGTGGGCAGCGGCACCTCGTGGGTCGGCCCACCGGGCGGCTCGTTGGTCGACTATCTCGCCTCGCTGCGTCGCGTGCGCGGGCTCGACGTCGCCCGCCTGCTGCCCGCCCACGGACCGATCGTCGACGACCCCATCGCGAAGGTCGACGAGTACCTCGCGCATCGCGCGATGCGCGAGCAACAGGTGCTCGGCTGCATCGAAGCCGGTCGCCACACCGTCCCCGCGATGGTGGCGGCGATCTACGCCGCCTACCCCGATGGAGTGCACGGCATCGCTTCGCTCACGGTCCAGGGGCACCTCGAGAAGCTGGTGACCGAGGGCCGGGTGCGCGTGGACACGTCGGGCGTCGAAAACCGCTACGAGCTGGTCGCCTGACACGAGCGCGCCGTGGCGCCCGGGTCGCTTGACGGCGAAGAATGCACGCATTAATATTTCAGCACTGAAACATTCTCGACGAGAGCTTCCATCGATGGCACCGACTCTCCGCGACACCCCCGCGCTCACGCTGCTGCGGGCGATCTACCGGGCCCAGCGCCGCGTGCGCGAGGTGGATGGGGCGGGCATCGCTCTCCACGGGCTGAGCGAGAGCGAGTTCGACGTCGTGATGACCCTCGGCAACACCCACGGCCTGCGCATGTGCGAGATCGCCGCGCGGACCCTG
Source organism: bacterium (assembly GCA_046331705.1). Lineage (GTDB taxonomy): Bacteria > JADJOY01 > JADJOY01 > JADJOY01 > JADJOY01 > JADJOY01. The sequence continues at coordinate 108,095 of JAXLQJ010000008.1, forward strand.
ACCTCGCCCGCGAACGTCACGCGGGTCGTCAAGGAGCTCGAGAAGAAGGGACTCGTCACCCGGACTCGCGGGACGCTCTCCGATCGGGAGGTCGTGACCAGCCTCACGTCGCGGGGCGAAGACCTCTTCGAGCGCGCGTACCCGGCGCAGCACGCGCACCTGACCCGAGCCTTCGACGCGATCTTGACTCGCGGCGAGCAAGCCGAGCTGGCGGCGCTGCTGGTACGCCTCGCGAGCATCAGCCCCCGGGGCGAAGAGCCACCCACCACGCGCCAATCGCGTGGACGCGGGACGCGCCTCCCGAGGAATTGACCCCCGTCACGAGAATCCCCACCGAAACCCAACCACGACCGGGCCCCGAGCCCCATTGGAGGATGTTCCATGCAGATCCACGGACACGTTCGACGCTGGCGAAGCGCCGCGTTCGCCTTGCTCATGGTCGCGGGCACGACCGCTGTCGCGCGCGCCGAGACCTGGAGGGTCGATCCCTCGCACAGCAAGGTCAGCTTCAAGATCCGTCACCTCATGATCTCGAACGTCGAAGGGCGCTTCACGAAGTTCGACGCGAGCATCCAGGGCGACCCGGGCAAACCCGAGTCCGCGGTGGTGATGGCGACGATCGACGCGAGCAGCATCAACACCGACGACCCCAAGCGCGACGATCACCTGCGCAGCCCGGATTTCTTCGAGGTGGCCAAGTACCCGACGATCACCTTCAAGTCGAAGGCGATCCGCAACTGGAAGGAGTCGAGCTTCGAGGTCGTCGGCGACCTCACGATGCACGGCGTGACCAAGGAGGTCGTGCTCGCGGTGACCGATCTCACGCCGGAGATCAAGGATCCCTGGGGGAACGCCAAGCGCGGCATGACCGCGACGGCCACGCTCGACCGAACCGACTACGGGATCGTCTGGAACAAGGCGCTCGAGGCTGGCGGCGTGACCGTGGGCAACGACGTCAAGATCACCATCGAGCTCGAGATCAAGAAGGACAAGGATTCGTGATCCGCGCGCGCCGCGCAGGACACACGCTTGCGCGTGTTCCGGCGCGGCGCGTTGACCGCCCGCAAGCACCCACGGCATGCTTTCCGGGCTCGCGTCGGTGCGCGCCGAACCGGCGCGCGAGAGCGCGCGAGCCCGGAGACCCTCGATGCCTGCCGTGGAGAAATCGATCGACGTGAAGTGCGACCCCAAGCATTTCTACGAGGTCATCACCGATTTCGAGCGCTACCACGAGTTCGTCCCCAGCCTGAAGAAGGCCACGGTGCTCGAGAAGAAGGGCGAGGTCTACCGCGTCGAACAGCGCGTCGAGCTCATGAAGAAGAGCATCGCCTTCGTGCTGCGGCTCGAAGGCAAGCCCGGCAAGAGCCTGACCTGGTCGCTCGAGAAGGGCGACATCCTCAAGGCCAACGACGGCGCCTGGCTGATCGAGAAGAAGGGCAAGGACCAGATCACCGCCTCCTACAAGCTCGACTTGGAGGTCGGCATGCTGGTGCCGAAGGCCCTCGTGAACACGCTGGCGAGCGCGGACCTGCCGCGGATGCTCGAGGCCTTCAAGGCGCGCGCCGAATCGTCGTGGGGCAAGCGCTGAGCGGCGTCGCGGGGCACGCCGCTCCGTCGCGGGCCGCGTGTCATACTGAGCGCCGAGCTGTCAGCGATTCGCCGCCTCGAGGAGCCGCCATGAGCAAGCACGCACGTCGGACCAGCGCCTGGTCACTCGCCCTCGCACTCGTGGCCGCGCCCGCCGGCGCGACCACCGCCACCCGAGCAACGATCCAGCCTGCGACCGCCGCCGCGGCGGTGCTTCCCGCGACGGAGACCACCTCCGCCGCTCCACTGCTGCTCGCTGCCGGCGAAGCAAGTGGCTCGGGCAGTCTGGCCGACTTCGAGAAGGCCCAGGACACCTCGGGCTACAACAGCGAGTACATCTTCGCGCTGACCCGCGGTCTCGCCGATTCCTCGATCCATCCTGCGGGCAAAGTGCCGCTCTTCATCTTCACCTTGCCGCTCGACGTGGTGTTCCTGCCCTTCGCGGCGATCGCCGGGCTGTTCGGCTGAGCTGCTGCGGGGCCCCCCCCCGTCGCTCGTCCCCCGCTCGCGCCCCTTCGGGTGCGCCCCTGCGTTCGCACCTGCGCGAACGCAAGGGCACACCGTCGCCCCGACGCAGGGTGAAAAATCGAAGCAGTCTCCGCGCACGTAGCCTGGCATGGTGCGTGCCCTGCGCTCGTTCATGGCGCGACCGCTTCGCTGGCTTCGGCCCAAGACCGTTTGGTTCTGCACGAGCCGCGCGTTTCAGCGGCGCTTCCTGCTCCGCGCGGACCCCGACGCGAACGCGGTCTTCCTGCTCGCGCTCGCCCGGGCGCTGCGGCGCTATACGGGAGTGAGGCTCCAGGCGGCGGTGACGGTCTCGAATCACTTCCACGCGCTCGTCGTGGACGAGAAGAGCGAGCTCTCGGACTTCATGCGGGACTTCCTCACGGCCACCGCCAAAGGGATCAACCAGGTCCGGGATCGTGAGGGGCATGTCTTCGATCGGCGGTTCTCGGCCGAGCCCGTCCTCGACACCGCCGCCGCCATCGGCCGGCTCGTCTACACGGTCCTCAATCCGACCGCCGCGGGACTCGTCTCTCGATTCGAGGACTGGCCAGGCGTGATGCTCTTCGCGAAGGACGGCGCGCCGGCGGAGCACCGCGTGCGTTGGTTCAACGAGAAGCGCTACCAGGACGCGGTTCGCGAAGCCGGGGGCGCCAGAGCCTCGATCGATCCGGCGAGGTTCTGGGAGGAGGAGACGCTCACCGTCCATCCGCTCGACGGTCTCGCCGAGGCGAATGTGACGCCGGCGCAGATCCTCGAGCGCATCCGCGCTGCCGAGGCGCATTGTGCGGATGAGCGCAATGGCCGGCCGGTGCTCGGCGCCGCCACGGTGACGCGGCAGGATCCGCGGTCGCGGCCGAAGGCATCGAATCGATCACCGCGGCCGCTCTGCCACGCGAGCAGCGACGCGCAGCGCAAGACGTATCGCGAGCTCTTCCGCGAGTTCTGCGCGCGGTTCTGGGCCGCCGCATTCGCGCTTCGGCACGGAGACGGCCGGCAGCCCTTCCCCGAGTACTCGTTCCCACCGTGGAAACCGCTGGTGCGACCCGCGCTCTCCACCGCGTAGCGCTCGAACTTCGCCTTCACACTCCACCCCAACGACGGCAGAGCTCCGTCCGCGATCGGCGGATCGGAGCGCTTCCTGCGTCTGCGGGCTCGAGAGCGACGCCGCCGAACGCGTCGCCAAGCGGGAATCGGCGCGCTCGCTACCGCGACGCCGGAAACACGACACGCCGAGAGCGCGTGTTCGCCTCAACACCCCTCGACAGCGCCTCATCGCTGCCTGGCACCTGCGCAAGGATGAGTGACACCTACCTTAGCAAAGATGAGTGACACCTACCTTACGAACCGAAGAGGCTCTTGGTCTCGCCCTTTCGGATCTCCTTTTCGTCCTGCCACTCGATCACGGCCGTCTGGATGTTCGCGAGCTTGAGCGTGATCTTGTAGTAGTAGTCCTTCGTGCTCCCGGACTTCTTCACGATGCTCGTGATCTCGCCCGTCAGCATGTAGTCGGCGCCGACGTGCTTGCCCACCGGCTTCGCGGTGGTCGGGTCGACGAGCCCGCTCTTGTTCTGGTACTCGAGCTGGTCGACCAATTCCTTCGGGATGTCGGCCATCGCCGTGAACTGGACCTTGCCCGACTGGATCAGCGTGGTCGAGATCTTGTCCGTGATGGACTGGGTGTCGATGTGCTCGTCGGTCTTGTTCTTCACCGTCGCGACGTAGAGCAGCGGCGGCTTCGGCTTGCTCGTGATCACCGGGCTCGCGAGCAGCGACTGCACCATCTTGGAGGCGATCATCTGCAGATCGGTCGAGCCGAACTCTGGCGTCAGGGTCTCGACCTGCTCGGGATTGCCGTAGCTCACTTGCTTGGTGCAGCCGCCGAGCGCCACGCCGACCACCGCGAACGTCGCCACTGCCAATCGGATCCGCATTCCTCTCGACCTCCTGGGCGTGATGGGAACCACGCCGCTCACGAGTGTAACGAGCGCCCGCGCCGTACCAATCGCACGCCGATCGGCCCTCACGGCTCGATCGCGTTGGGTGCACGCACGTAGAACTTGAAGGACACCGCCTCGGTCCGCGGCGAGAGCTCGCGCAGCGTCTTGGTCATGCGACCATCGAGCGTCACGGGCTTCCACGACGTGATCGGCGTCTCGATCTGGACTTGGTCCTGGTCGTACCATTCGACGCGGTACTCGAAGGGTACCGTCTCTTCCGTCTGGTTCTGGACGATGATGAATCCCTCGAGCAGGTCGCGCTCGCGGCGCACCTTGAGATCGAGGATCTTGACGCTCTTCGCGAAGCGCGGGTCGTGCACCACGATGTTCTTGGTGACCTGGTCCCCCGCGGTCTCGGCGATGACCACGTTCGATGCCGTCTTCTTCTCGCAGGCGGCGCCCGCGAGCGCCACGACGAGCACGATCGCAAAGCCCCACGGACGTGTCCTCGAGTTCATGAGCGTCCCTCCGGATCGTTCGGATATACGTTGAGATAGACGGCCGGACCGGTGGTCCGGACGTTCACGAAGCGCCGCTGGCCGCGGGCCAGCTTGATCGTCACTCGTCGCGTGGCGAGCTCTGCGCCGCCGGGGCCGTCGAGCCCGATGGTGAGCGGGTGCTCGCCCGGCGGCAACGGGATCCTGACCCACTGCAGGCTCGCCGGCAACGTGGTCCAGCTCCGCAAGTCGGCCTGCTCGGTGAGCACGTTGTAGAGCGACATCAACAGGATCGCGATGCCGCGCTCGGTGCTGCCGCGCCGCCCGCTGGCATCGGCGACCTGCTTGGTCACGACGGCTTTGCCGACCGCCCGAATCGCCTGCTTGAGCGCCAGCACGGCCATGCGGTCGCGCAAGCTGCGCACGGCGATGGCTTCCACGTCGGTGTAGAGGTCGGTGGTGGCGAGCAGCTTGCCGCTCGCGTCGCGCACCGACGCGCGCTGGTACGGGTTGGGCCTGAGCTCATACTTCGGCAACGCGATCGACGTGAAGCCCGTTCCCGTCGGGATCGGCAGCGAGATCTCGCGCTTGAGCGGCGCGTCGCCGCACTCGAAGAGCACCACCACCTCGGCCTGGTCCTTGTCGGGCTCGACCAGGCTCGGATCGCTCTCCTTCAACGCCTTGGCCTCGTCGCGCAACCCGCTCAGCACCGCCGCTCGGTACGCGTCCTGCCGAAGTCGCGCGCTCTCGGGCCGCAGCTCGCGGGCGCGCTTGAGATCGATCCACGCGTCGTTGGGCTCGCCGTTGAGCTCGTAGACCAAGGCGGAGAGCGCGTAGGTGAGCGCGTCGTCGTAGAGATTCTGGACGCGCGCGGCCACCACGTCCTGGTCGGCGTACGCCTGCCCCATCGCGCGTTCGACTGCGTACGCGGTCCGCGCGTGGCCCTCGCTGACGTCGGCGGCGTCCTTCGCCTCGTCGCGCGCGCGCTCGCGGATCTCCTTCTGGATGCCCTGGAGCTTGCGGATCTCGACGCGTGCACCGGTGAGGTCGTTCGAGAAGAGGAAGTTCATCGCCAGGTAGGCGTGCAACAGCACGTGCTCGAACGGCTCCCCCTGGTAAGCGATGGTCTTCTCGTTGAGCAGCAAGCTGCCTGCCTGGGACGCCGTGTCCGAAGCGCTGATGATGGCCTTGTCCTCGAGCGCCTTGATCTCCTCGACGGCGGCGAAGAGCTCGCGATTGCTGTCCGCGAGCTGTCCCGCGGTGTGCAGGATCAGACCACGCTCCAGGCGATAGCAAAGCCGGTCGAGCGTGCTCTCCGTGCCAGCCTCCAGGGAGCGCACGGCGCCCTCGGGATCGAGCGACTCGAACTGGCGGCGCGCGTCCTCGGTGACGCCCACGTACGAGGTGAACACGCTGCAGCCGCTGAGCACGACCGCGAGCGCCGCGAGCGCCGCGCGAACCCAGGGGATCATGGCGTGCCACCGAGCGGCGGCACGCCGCCGGAGGGCGGCGCGGCCAGTCGGGTACGCCGGAGCCTCGCACCTCGGTCGACCGCCGCCAGCACCTCGTCGAGGTGGAAGGGCTTGGTGAGGACGATGTCGGCGACGCTCGAGTCCAACCCGTCGCGCGAGCGCTGGTCCGGCCAACCCGACGTGAGGATGCAGACCGCGCGGGAATCGCGTCGCCGGATCTCGCGAGCCACCTCGAGGCCGGTGACCTTGGGCATGGCCAGATCGGTGATGACGAGATCGAACGGTGCCTCGCCGAAGCGCGCCAGGCCCTCGCCGCCGCTCGCGGCCAGCGTCACGGCGTGGCCCTCCTCGCTCAGGAGCTCACCCAGGATCTCGCGCACTCCCGCTTCGTCGTCGATCACCAGGATCCTCAGCCGGTGGGCCAGCTCCGGGGAGCCGTCGCGTGGGGAGTCGAGTGGCATCGGCGACGCAACGAGCGCTTTGGTGCGAGGGACGACCCGAGTATAAACGCGCCTCGCCCGCCCCACAGCCCGCGCCGCGGTGCTCGGGCTCGCACCACCGCCGAAGGAGAGCGTCGCGTGATCCGCACCGGCATCCAGCGAATCGTGGAGGATGGGTTCGGGCTCGCGGCGGGTGATCGCGTGGCCATCGTCGCCAACCAGGCGTCGGTGCTCCCCGATCTGACGCACGGGGTGCTGCGCCTGATCGAACGCCGCGAGGTGAAGCTGGTGCGGATCCTCGCGCCGGAGCACGGCCTGTGGGGTGACGCGCAGGACATGATCGCCGTGGGCGACGAGCGCGATCCGGTGACCGGGCTCGAGGTCGTGAGCCTCTACGGCACCAGCGAGGCGAGCCTCCGGCCACCGGCGCGCGCGTTCGACGACGTGGACGTGGTGATCTTCGACCTTCAGGACGTGGGGGCGCGCTACTACACGTTCCTGGCAACGCTCGCGTACCTGATGGAGGAGGCGGGAAAGCGCGGCGTGCGGGTGCTGGTGGCCGATCGCCCCAACCCCATCGGCGGCGAGCACGTCGAGGGTCCGCTGATCGCCCCCGGCTACGAGTCGTTCGTCGGCGCCTTCGGCGTCCCCGTCCGGCACGGCATGACCGCGGGCGAGGTGGCGCTCTTCCTGCGCGATCACGTCGGTCTCGCGTGCGAGCTCGGTGTCGCGGCGCTGGAAGGGTGGCGGCGAGCGCAGTGGTTCGACGCCACCGGGCTTCCGTGGGTCGCGCCTTCCCCGAACATGCCCACGGTCGACACCGCCGCGGTCTACCCCGGGCAATGCCTGATCGAGGGCACGAACCTCTCCGAAGGACGCGGGACCACCCGCCCGTTCGAGCTCACGGGCGCGCCGTTCATCGATCCGTTCGCGCTGGTTCGCGCGCTCGCCGCCGAGGATCTTCCCGGTGCGCACCTCCGCCCGCTCTTCTTTCGCCCGACGTTCCACAAATGGGCGGGCCAGCGCTGCGGCGGGGTCCAGATCCACGTCACCGACCGCGACGCCTTCCTGCCGTTTCGCACCAGCCTCGCGCTGGTGGCCGCGATCCGCCGAGCGTGGCCCGCCGACCTCGATTGGCGCCGCGACACGTACGAGTTCGTCTCCGACCGTCTCGCCTTCGACCTGCTCACCGGCGGCGATCGAGAGCGCCGGGCGATCGACTCGGGCATGCCCATCTCCGAGGTCGAGAGCGCCTGGCGAGACGAGCACGCCGCTTTCCTCGAAATACGGCGGCGATTTCTTCTCTACACGTGACGCTCGCGCTACCCTCCGGCGCGGTTCCACGTCCCCAACCCGCGGCGTTCGATGCGGCGTCCGCGCCCGTCGATGCCCATTCCACGAGGAAGCCGAGCCGATGATTTCCTTCGAGCCCACCGACGATGAGAAGGAGATCCTGAAGACCGTCGAGCGCTTCGCCGAAGCCGAGCTTCGCGCCGCGATGCGCGACATCGAGGCCCAAGGACGCCCTTCGGACGAGCTGCGCCGCAAGTACCACGAGATGGGCCTCGGCCTCATCAACTACCCGGAAACCGTCGGCGGCTCGGGGATGGGGCTGGTGGCGCGCGCGCTCATCGAAGAGGCGCTCGCCCACGGCGACCCCGGCGCGGCCATCGCCTTGGACGGCCCGGGTCTCGCGGGCTTGGCGGTGGTCGAGCTGGGCGAGGGCGCGCACGACGACCGCTACCTCGCGCCCTTCGCCTCGCCGGACGCTCACCTGCGCACGGCCGCGCTGGCGCTGCTCGAGCCGAAACCCATCGACGATTGGTGCTCGCTCGCGACCACCGCTCGCGAGACCGCCACCGGCTATCTGATCGACGGTGCCAAGGCGTTCGTGCTGAACGGCGCCGACCCCGACTTCTTCGTGGTCTTCGCCACCTTCGACCGCACGCGCGGTTGGGATGGTCTCGCCGCATTCGTGGTGGAGCGTGGCACCCCCGGCTTGACGGTCTCCGCGCCGATCCTGACCTGCGGGCTCAACGGCGTGCCGATCGTGGACATCACCCTCGACGGTGTGACGGTGCCGAAGGATGCGCGGCTCTCGGGACGCGGCGATTTCCCCGGCGGATTCCGCCGCTTCCTGTCGCGGGCGCGAATCGTCAACGCGGCGCGGATCGTCGGTCTCGCCCGCGCCGCGTGTGAGTACGCCATCGGTTACGCCGAGGAGCGGACCGCCTTCGGCAAGCCGATCGGCCATCACCAAGGCCTTTCGTGGATGATCGCGGACATCGCCACCGAGGTGGATGCAGCGCGGTGGATGGTGTGGAAGGCGGCATGGGAGATCGACCGCGGTGTCGTCAGCGGCGAGCGCTCGTCGATCCAGGCGCTGGTCCAAGCCAACGAGATGGCGAAGAAGGTGACCAACGACGGCGTCCAGGTGCTCGGAGGCGCGGGCTTCATCCGCGACTACCCCGAGGAGAAGTGGTACCGGGACGCGCGCACGCTGGCGTTCATCCTCGGTACCGATCCAATGGACAACGCCCGCGCCGCCACCTTGAGCTTCACCAACGACGGCGAGCAGGTCGTTGCGGGGCTCTGCTGACGTGAGAGCGCAGCGGAAACACGGCGTCAGGGCCGCCGACGGGCGATCGCGCGAGGCCCGGCCTCGGCGAGGCGCGCGGCTCGAAGGGCGGATGGGGTGTCATCGAATTCTCACAACGCGGCGGCTTCCACGTTCGGCACCAATCCCTCCCGGTGCCGGCGGCACCGCAGCGAACGAAGTGAGCTGACTTGGGGGTGGGGCCCCAGCGAGGCTTGGCCTCGATGGGGCGGGGGGCTTGAAAAGCCCCCCGGGAGAACACCGTGATCGACTTCGAGCTGAGCGACTCTCAAAAGAACATCCGCGAGATGGTGCGCTGGTTCGCCCGCGAGGAAGTGCGACCGCTGGCGCTCGAGTCCGACAAGAACCACGACGTGCCCCTCGAGTTCCTCAAGAAGTCGATGCAGCTCGGGCTCGGCTCGGGAACGCGCCCCAAGGCGCTCGGCGGCGAAGGCGAAGGCGTCGGTGAGGAGAAGGACGCCAAGGGCACCAAGCAAGGCAATCGCGTCTCCATCATCCTGGGCGAGGAGATCGCGTGGGGCGATCCCGCCGTGGTGTTGTGCTTCCCGGGGCCTGGCCTCGGCGGGCCGCCGGTCCAGTTCACCGGCACTCCCGAGCAGAAGAAGCGCGCCTTCGGCATCTTCAAGAACGACGGCGTGCCGCGCTGGGGTGCCTACGCGCTCACCGAGCCCGCTGCGGGCTCGGACGTGGCCGGCATCCAGGCCACCGCGCGCAAGGACGGCAATCACTACATCCTGAACGGCCGCAAGTGCTACATCACCAACGGCGGTCGCGCGACCTGGAACGTGGTGTTCGCCACCATCGACAAGAGCCTCGGCCGCGCCGGTCACCGCGCCTTCCTGGTGTTCAAGGGCACGCCTGGATTCTCGGTCGGAAAGATCGAGGACAAGCTGGGCTTGCGCGCCAGCGAAACCGCGGAGCTGGTGCTCGAGGACTGCAAGCTCCACGTCGACGATCTGCTGGGCGGCGAGGCGCACTACGAGAACGCCAACAAGGGCGGCTTCACCACCGCCATGAAGACCTTCGACTCGACCCGTCCCATGGTGGCGGCGATGGCGGTCGGCATCGCGCGCGCCGCATACGACGTGGTGCACGAGCACATTCGCGAGAACTATCTCTTGAGCCGTCCGATCGCGCGCTACCACGTGCTCGCGGAGCTGATCGCCACCATGGAGCGCCGCATCGCCGCGGCGCGGCTCATGTGCTGGCGCGCTGCGTGGATGGCCGACGAGGGCATCCCCAACTCGAAGGAGGCCTCGATGTCCAAGGCCTACGCGGCCCAGGTCGCGAGCTGGGTGTGCGCCGAGGCCATCGGGCTCATGGGACACCTCGGGACCTACCACGCGAACCTGGTCGAGAAGCTCTATCGCGACGTGAAGGTCTACGACATCTTCGAAGGCACCGGTCAGGTCCAGCGCATCGTCATCTCACGTCGGCTGCTCAAGGGGCTGTGAGCTGACGCTCGAATCCCGCGCCCGCTGAGCGCGCGGCGTGGCCGGCTGCGGGCGGCGCACCATCGCGGCTCGCGGCCCACCTTCCCGCCCTTCCACTCGCCACCTCCGTCCGCCCTTCTCACGCATGCGCGCGGACCGTCGACTGCTCGCCGCCGTGACCTGCGTCGCTGCGGCGGTGCTCATGCTGGAGATCGTGCTCACGCGCATCTTCAGCGTGACCACCCAGTACCACTTCGCGTTCTTGAGCGTCTCGCTGGCGCTCTTCGGACTCTCGGCGGGCGGGCTGGCGGTGCGGCTCGCGCCGCGGCTCTTCCCCGTCGAGCGGGCGCACGAGCGGCTCGCGGCCGCCGCGTGGGTCGCGGCACTCGCGGTCCCGCTGGTGCTGGCGCTCGTCCACTCGCTGCGCGTCTCGCCGAAGGCGCTCCCGATCTTCCTGCTCGCTCCCGCGCTGCCGTTCACGGCCGCCGGCTTGGCGCTGGCGATCGCATACACCAGCGCCGCGCGTGACGCCGGACGGGTCTACGCCGCCGATCTCTCCGGCGCGGCCCTCGGATGCGTGGCCGCGGCGCTGGGCCTGCGTTTCCTGGGCGGCCCGGGCGCGATGCTCGCGAGTGCGCTGCTGGCCGCCGGCGCCGCCACGCTCGCCGCCCCGTCGAGCTGGGCGCGCGGGCTTCGCGCGACGCTCGCGCTGCTCGCCGTCACCGTCGGCGTGGCGACGAGTGGAGTCGGGTTTCGGGTCGATGCCCACAAGACTCCGTGGGACGTGACCCGCGAATTCGAGGCCTGGAACAGCTTCTCGCGCATCGCCGTCATGCCCATGCCCAAGGAGATCCCACCGGGCTGGAGCATGGATGCACGCCCGTTCGCCCCGCCGCCGCCGATCAAGCTCCTCAACATCGACGGCGACGCCGGCACGATCCTGGTCGGAGCGGGCAGCGGCGAGGGAAGCCTCGAGTTCCTGTCGCGCGACGTCACGGCGTTCGCGCTCGGCCTCTTGCCGCCGTCGGGCTCGGTGCTGATCGTGGGCGCGGGAGGCGGCAAGGACATCCTCGCGGCGCGCGAGGCGGGCGCCCAGCGGATCGCCGCCGTGGAAGTGAATCCGCTCATCGCCCACACGGTGAACGAGACCTACGGCGCCTTCACGGGTCGCCCCTATCACGGCGCGGGAGTGCGCTCGGTGGTGGCCGACGCGCGCAGCTTCCTGGCCGTCGACCGCGACCGCTTCGATCTCGTGCTCCTCGGACTGGTGGACTCGTGGTCGGCGACGGCGGCGGGCGCCTTCTTCCTCACGGAAAATCACCTCTACACCACCGACGCGATCGGGGCGTACCTCGATCGGCTCGGACCCGATGGCGTCGCCAGCGTGAGCCGCTGGTACTTCGACTCCGAGCCCGCGGAGACGCTGCGGGTCGCCATCACCGCGCGCGCGGCACTGGCCGAGCGCGGCATCGACGAGCCGTGGCGGCACGTGGTGGTGCTCGGCAGGCCCGCGCCGGCGTTGCGCGCGGGGCTCGGCGTGGGCGTGGTCCTGGTGCGGAAATCCGCCTGGACGAGCGCCGATCTCGCGCGAATCCACGCGCTCACCGCGGAGCGCGGCATCGAGCTGCTCTACGCGCCCGACGGCGGAAGCCGCGAGGTCTTCGAGCGCTTCCTGCACACGCCGCGGCTCGCCGACGAGCTCAGGCGCTATCCCCTCGACGTGAGCCCGGTGAGCGACGATCGGCCGTTCTTCTTCCAGATGCTTCGCATGCGCGATTTCTTCGACCGCGCCAAGATCACGAGCCTGTGGCCGTGGGCCACCTTGCCCACCCTGACGCTCTCGATCCTGGCGGTGGTGTCTGCGGGGCTCGCGGCCCTCACGCTCGCAGCGCCCCTGCTCGGCGCGACCGCGGGTGCGCGACTCGCGACGCTGGGGCGACTCTCGCCCTTCGCGGCGCTGGGCGCCGGCTTCTTCTTCGTCGAGGTCGCTCTCGTCGAGCGGCTGGTGCTGTTGGTCGGCCAACCGACTCGCGCGTTGGCCGTGGTGCTCGCCACGCTGCTGCTCGGCACCGCGTTCGGCGGCCGCTGGACACGGGCGATGCCCGAGCGCGACCTCGGCTGGGCATTCGCGCGTCACGCCCGATTCGCCGGCATGATCGCCCTCGGGCTGGCGCTGATCCTGCCCACGGCGGTGCGCTGGCTCCTGCCCACCGCGGACGCGCTGCGAACCGGCCTCGCCGCGGCGACCTGCCTCGCCACGGGCGTGGTGCTCGGCATGCCGATGCCGCTGCTGCTCAGACGCCTCGCCTCCGACCGAACGGATCTCGTGCCGTGGGCGTGGGCGGTGAACGGCGCGTTCGGGGTGGCGGCGTCCGTCTATTCGCTGCTCGCAGCGATGGGCCTGGGATTTCGCATGGTGCTGCTCTTGGGCGCGGCGATCTACCTCCTCGCCGCTCGCCTGGCTCGCCCCACCGTCGAATCCGCGTGAGGCGAGCGCGCCCCACGCGCGTGCCGATCCAAGGGCATCGGCGGTCGAAGCCCGCTCAGGTTCCGCTCGCTGCCGGCGGGCCCGCAGCGTCGAGGACGCGAAGCGCGCGCTCGGCGTGATAGCGGACGGCGCTGTCCCGATCGGACACGGCTTTCGCGAGCGCCTCGCGTGCCGGTCGGGCGACGGCTCCGAGGTCGCGCACGGCGAGCACCGCCTCCAGACGCACGCGCGCGTCCGCGTCGGCGAGACTCGCGGCCAGGTCCGCCACGGCGGGCGCCGCCGCCGCGCCCAGCTTCCCGAGCGCCCAGGCCGCGGCCCGACGGACGTGCACGTTCCGGTCGCGAAGCGCCAGCGCCAACGCCGCGGACGCCTCGCTGCCGCCGTCGGAACCGAGGCCAGCGAGCGCCAGCACGGCTTCGTGGCGGACGTCGTCGTTGGCGTCGCGAAGCAGCTGGCCGAGGGTCGCGACACCGGGCGCGCCGAGCCCGGCGAGACTCTTGATCGCCTCGAATCGAACGCCCCAGTAGTCGTCGCGAGCGGCCTCGGTCAAGGGCGTGATCGCGTCAGCGCCGAACCGAGCGAGCGATCGCGTGGCGGTCATGCGCACGTTCGGATCGCCGTCGTGAAGGAGCTTCATGAGGCCCGGCAACCCCGCGGCCCCGAACGCGGCCAACGCCGCCGCCGCTTCGCCCCGCAGCGACGGCTCGCTGTCGTCCACGGCGGCGAGCACCGCGGCGCGGCCCGCTTCCCCCAACCCGACCTGTGCGCGAAGCGCGGCGCGCCGCACCTCGAGAGCGGGATCGTGCAACGCCGCATCGAGAATGGAACGCCCCGCCAGCCCGAGCTGCCCAACCAGCGCCACGACGCGGCCACGCTCCTCCGCGCCGCGCTGGGCTCGCATCGCCCGCTCGAGCGCCGGCAGCGCCGCCGGTCCGATCGTCACCAGCGCCGCGCCGATGTGTCGTCCATCGTCGGGCGCATCGGCGCCGAGCAACGAGGCCAGCATCTCGGCGGCACCGGGCCCGAACGCACCGAGCGCCTTGGCGGCGGCTTCGCGGACGTGCGCGTCCGGGTCCTCGAGAAGCTGGCGGAAGACCGGCGGCGGCTGGCTCGCGTGCCGGGACCCTGCTCGTCTGGCCGCGATCGTCCCGAACGCTTCGATCGCCTCGACGCGCACTCGCCAGTCCGTCTCGCGCGCGAGCGCCGCGACCAGCTCGCGCTCGTCGCCCACGACGCCCAGCGCCCGCGCCGCCGCCTTGCGCACCTGCCAGGCCGGGTCGTCGAGAAGGGCGCGCGCGAGCAACGGGGTCGCGCCTGGGCCGAGTGACCCGAGCGCCTGCATCGCCGCGCGCCGGACCTTCCAATCGCCGTGGGCCACCAGCGGCGCGAACTGCGCGGGCTCGTGAAGCCCCGCGGGCAGCTCCACCGCGGGCTCGGCGTTCTCCGCAGACTCGCCGTTCTCGGCGCTGGCGCGCGCGATCGGGAGCCACGCGATGGTCGCGAGCGCGAATGCGCACACCGCCGCGCCAAGCCGCGCGGGACGCGCGGGACGCGCCGCGGCGGCCGTCACCCCTGGTCCCAGTTGTTGGTGATCGGCATGCGGCGGTCCTTGCCGAAGGCCTTGGGCGTGATGCGAATCCCGGGCGGACCCTGCCGTCGCTTGTACTCGTTGCGATCGACGGTGCGCGCGACGCGCCGGACCACGTCGACGTCGATGCCGCGCGCGGCGATCTCCGCGATCGAGCGGTCCTCCTCGACGTAGGCCTCGAGCACGCGGTCCAAGAGCCCGTAGGGCGGCAGCGAGTCCTCGTCCTTCTGATTCTCCCGCAGCTCGGCCGTGGGCGGACGCTCGATCACCGACTCGGGGATGGGCTGCCCTGGCCCTTGCCGGTTGCGATGGCGCGCCAGCGCGAAGACCAGCGTCTTGGGAATGTCCTTGAGCACCGCGAAGCCACCCGCCATGTCGCCGTAGAGCGTGCAATAGCCCATGGCGTTCTCGCTCTTGTTGCCCGTCGTGAGCAGCAGGTGACCGAACTTGTTCGAGAGCGCCATCAAGAGCGTGCCGCGAATGCGCGCCTGCAGGTTCTCCTCGGTCACGTCGGAAGCGCGCCCCGCGAAGAGCGCCGTCAGCGCGGTCGCGAACGCGCCCACGAGCGGCTCGATGGGGATCGTCGGGCAGCCGATGCCGAGCCGCTTGGCGACCTCGAGCGCGTCGTCGAACGTGCCACGCGAGGAGAACCGCGACGGCATGGTGACGGCGTGCACGCGATCCGTCCCCAGCGCGTCCACGGCGATGGCCGCGGTGAGCGCGGAGTCGATCCCGCCCGAGAGCCCGACGAGCACCGAACGAAAGCCGTTCTTGCGGACGTAATCGGCGAGCCCCAGCACCAGCGCGCGCCACACCACATCGAGGTCGTCGAGATCGGGCGCGAGCGGGGCGACCGCGGGCAGCGGCGCGGCGGCGGCCACGCGCATCCGCGGGACCTCGACGCGATGGAGCGGCGGCTCGGGAGCATCGGTCCACGTGCGGCGCGCCATCGGCTCGCGCAACCGGCGGCGACGCGCCGGCGAGAGATCGACGTCGACCACCAGCAGATCCTCGGCGAACATCGCGCCCGACGCGATCACCCGCCCTTGCTCGTCAAACACGGCGCTGCCGCCGTCGAAGACCAGCTCGTCCTGGCCGCCCACCAGGTTCACGAACACCAGCGGCACGCTGTGATCGGCGGCGCGCGCCGCCAGCATCGTGCGACGCACGTGCTCCTTGCCGCGGTGGTAGGGCGACGCGGAGATGTTGACCGCCAGCAGTGCGTTGCCGGAACGCACCTGCGCCACCAGCGGTCCGTCGGGAACCCAGATGTCCTCGCAGACGCTGATGCCGATGGGAAGCTCGCCCAGCACGAGCAACGTGGGAGTCTCGCCAGGCGCGAAGTAGCGTTCCTCGTCGAACACGCCGTAGTTGGGCAGCTTCACCTTGCGTCCGAAGCCACGCACCTCGCCGTCCGAGAGAATCGCCGCGGCGTTGAACACGTCGTCCGCGAGCAGCGCCGTGCCCACGATCGCGGTCAGACCGCGCGTCGACTCCGCCAGACGCGCGAGGCTGTCCCGCGCCTCGGCGAGAAAATCCGTCCGGAGCACCAGGTCCTCCGGCGGATAGCCGGTGAGCGCCATCTCGGGGAAGACCACCAGCTCGGCGCCCGCCGCGCGCGCCTCGGCGATGGCGGCGGCGAGCCGTTCGCGGTTGCGGTCGAGCGCGCCAACCGTCGTGTTCACTTGAGCGAGCGCCACGCGCAATCGCATCGAACACCTCGCGTCGGGCCACCGGAGAGAATTCACCGCCCCGCGCCGAAACTACCCGAGCGGGCCACCGCTCGGCGAGCCGTTTGGTGCCAGATCTCGCCCCACGGATACCGCTCCACGAGCGCCCTCCGCGCGCCGAGGCGAGATGCGCGCGCGGCGCCTGCTATGCTGCGCGCCCCCGTCGATGCCCGCCGTGATCTCCGCCGCCCCGTTCTCGAACCAATCCGCGCGCTCGATCGGCGCGCGCGCGCGGCCGCGGCGCCCGGCGACGGCCATGCTCGCGCTCGCGGCGACGCTGCTGGCCGGCGGCGCGTCCGCGGAGGTGGCGCCACCGTTGGCCGTGGCGCCGGCGCAGGCGGCCCCCAGCGCCCCGCGCCTCATCGACGTGCAGGCGTCCACGCTGCCCAACGGGTTGCGGCTCTGGCTGCAGCCCACCCCGGGCAGCGGACTGGCGCACGTGCGTTTCGTGGTCCAGGCGGGCTCTGGCGTGGAACCCGAGAACGCCAACGGCGTCGCGCATTTCGTCGAGCACATGCTCTTCGACCGCGAGACCGATCCCATCATCCACGGCCTCATCCAACGGCTCGAGGCGAACGGCGGCTACTACAACGCGTTCACCACCCTAGACATGACGTACGCCGTGGTGGACACGTTCGCCGCCGATCTGGAACCGTCGCTCGAGCTGGTGACCCGCTCGCTCGACGCCGGCCCCTTCACCCCCGAGCAGATCGAGATCGAGCGCCAGATCGTCGGACGCGAGCTGAGCGAGAAGCAGGACGACGCGCTGCTGCTCGCCGTGCGCGGCCAGCTCTACGGTGACCAAGCGCTGGCGCGCCCCGAGGGCGGCACACCCGAATCCGTCGAGCGCATCAGCGCGCGTCAGCTGCGCTCGTTCTTCCAGGCGCACTATCGGCCGCCGGCGCTGGTGCTGATCGTGCTCGCCGATCGCAGCCCCGAGGAGATGCGCGCGGCCATCGACAAGACGCTCGGGCGGTTGTCGTGGTCGGGGCGCGCGCCAGCACCGTACGCGCCGCCCGAGCGCAACCCCGGCCCCATCCAGGTCGACGACGTCGAGCACACCGGCGCGCTGCTGCACGGCGTGGTCGCCTCGGGTGCGCGCGACGCCGACTACTACCCGCTCTGGGTGCTGCAGGAGCTGCTCGAGATCCGCCTCTACGACCGCATCCGGGTGCACGGCGGCATGAGCTACGCGCCCTACGTCTACTTCACGCCCAACCGCCACGAGGGGCTGCTCTACCTCTACGCCTCCGCCGACGACGCCGACTTCGCCGCCATCTCCGACGCGTTCGACAACGAGCTGAGCCGGGTGTCCACGGGCGAGATCGCGCAGGAGGAGATCCAGGAAGCGCGCCAGCGCGTCTCGAACCGTTTCCTGCGCGAGCATCAGGACGGCGAGGACCTGGCGAACCACCTGGCGTGGCTCGCGGGTGTGCTCGAGCCGAACGAGCTTCCGCAAGATCCCATCGACGCGTTGCGACGGGTTTCGCGCAAGGAGCTGAAGCGCGTGGCCGATCGCTGGGGCGCCGAGGAATTCCGGATCGACGCTCGCTTCGCGACCGACCCAGGGAGCGAGCCCAAGCCCAGCCTGTGGAGCCGGCTCGCGGGCTGGGCGCTTCCCGCGGGCTGCGTGCTGGTGCTGCTCTTCGAGATCCTCATCTTCGCGCGGGTCCGTACCGTGGCCCGCGCGCTCACGGCGTCCTCCCGCGCTGCCAGCGCGCCGGCGCCACGGTCCGCGAGCGACGCGCCGGGGTCGTCCTCGCTGGCGGCGTGAGCGCGCGCCACGCCGGACGCGAGCGGCACCGCCGGCGATCGCGCCCGGGCCCCCAGGTCGAATGACCGCCCCGTCGCCCGTCATCGACGTCGTGGCGGCGCTGGTGTGGCGCGAGGGGCGGCTGCTGGTCACGCAACGACCCGCCGGATCCCATCTCGCGGGGCTGTGGGAGTTTCCGGGCGGCAAGATCGAGCGCGGCGAGACCGCCGAGGACGCGCTGGCGCGCGAGCTTCGCGAGGAGCTCGACCTGACCATCCGCATCGGACCGCTGCGCAGCGAGATCCTCCACGCCTACCCCGAGAAGACCGTGCGCCTGCTCTTCTTCGATTGCGCGTGGCTCGGCGGCGAAGCGCGCAACCTCGAGGTCGCCGACCATCGCTGGATCGAGCGGGCCGAGCTCGCGACGCTCGCGTTCCCCGCAGCCGATCGCGAGCTCCTCGCCGACCTCGCCGCGAGCTTCGGGCCGCGCGGCCACGACACGCACGCTTTGACGCGCGGCGCGGCGCGTCCGTAACATCCTCTTCACGTTGCCGTCACACGGCGACGCGGGAGAGGACGAATGAGCGATCGACTTCGCGTCGCGGTGCGCGTGCTGGCGTTTCCCCTCGCATGGCTCGCGCTGGCGCCCGTTACCGCACGAGCCGATCACCGGCTCTCGACGGGGCTCACCGATCGCGAGCTGGCGACCCACTACGCACCGGTGATCTACCAGGACGTCGCCGACGGCCTCGACAACGATCCAGCGAATTTCCGGCGCGACTTCCTCACCAACGTCGACTTCGACGGCAACTGGGACTCCCACGACAACGAGGAGAACCTGAAGTCCCGGGCGTTCCCGCTGCGTGCGTACGTCTACTTCGACGTGATCGAGACCGCGACCCATTATTGGATCGAGTATTCGTATTTCCATCCCGAGGACTGGAACTCGTTCGGTGGCACCGACCACGAGAACGACATGGAGAACGAGCGGGTCGTGGTGGAGAAGGATGGTTCCGCGTACGGTCGTTTTCTCGTCACCGACCTCAACGCCCACGGCTATCTGAACGCGTACACGGATCGTACCGACATCACGCGCGGCACTCCTTTCCCCGCGAACCAATACCGTTCCTACGGAGTCCAGTTCGAGAACGACGCCGGCAGCTTCTCGGAAACGTTCTCGGAATCGTTCTCCCACCTGCGCGTCTATCTCGAGCCCCAAGGACACGGCCCGGCGAGCTGCGCCGAGCAGCAACGCCCTGTCGGCTTCCTGAACAGCATCGAGTGCAACGCGGCGGGCGGCACGGACAAGGTGATCTATCGCGTCGCCGCCAACGGCAACCCGGCGCTCGCCCAGGAGCCCGACTACGCGATCATCGAGAGCGGCGTTCCCGCCCAGGTCGTGAGCTACGGGCTGCTCTCCGGTCACGAGGCGCTGTGGCCGCTGCGCCAGGCCATCGAAGGCGACGCAGGACAGCCGCGACTCTGGGACTCGGCGTTCGCTTACGCGCCGGGACGCAACGCCGACACCGACGGCGCCAACGATTTCACGCTCGCTTCCGCCGCCCAGCTCCGCCTCGGCGGCGAGTTCGCCGGCGACGAAGGTGGAGGCGGCGGGCTGCCACCGTGGGGGTTCGCGAGCGTGCCCGGCGTGCCCGCCGCCGGTGACTGGCTCTTCGATCCGGCCTACGCGACCGCCGTGCTCTACAACTTCGGCGCCGAGCACGCGACCGGGTACTGCAACTACCTCTTCAATCCGTACCTGACCGATCTGCTGGCGACCGACGCGCCCACCAGCTGCGGAACCGTGGACGAGGGCTCGGGCGGCGGCTGCGACGTGGGCGGGTCGTCGAGTCCGGTGGGAAGCGCGCTAGCCGTGTGCGTCGGCGCGCTCGGGCACTGGGCGCGGCGGCGCCGCACGACGTGATTCGAGGTACGACGCGCGCATTCGCGCTACGAGCGCGGCGCGGGCGACGAGCCAGGCCGACACGGCATGCGGGCGCTCGCCTGACACGCGCGCTGCCAGTCGCGAATGCTGGCCAGCGCCTCGGCACGCATCTGCTGGACCTCCGACACGAGGAGCGCAAGCGTGCCAGCAGGACCGCAGATCCCCTCGAGCACCGAGGCGTCCACGAACGTGAGCGGCTCCGCTGGCCGCCCACCGCCGGCGACACGCCGCGCCGAAGCTCCTCGCGTAGACCGGCGATCTCGACCACCACGCCGTGGACCGCCCGTGCGCGGCGCGGCGCAGCGGCCGCACAGCAGGCTTCTGCGCGGCGGCGGCGCGACCAGCGGCTCGTCGAGGATCAGCTCAGGAACGGGATGCCGACGTTCTCGTCGCTACCCCGGCGCAAGCCCACACCGTGCTCACGTCGAGCTCCGGGGTGATCGATGCCGGCGACGTCCGCTCGCCGCGCAGGACCTCGACGGGCCGCTGCCGTCGAGGGCACGACTGCGAGCCGTGATCAGAAGCCGGCGCAGGTAACGGAACAGGGCCATGTCGATCGCCAGTAGCGAACGCGCCAGCGCATCGCACGACGTCGCATGCACGATGTGGTCGAGCGCGCCCGCGAGGATGCGCTCGCCGAGCGCCGAACCCGCGCGGCGAGGCCGCGTCCCGCGGCTGCGCGCCGCGATCGGAAACGCTTTCACCGGCGACCCGGTCCCATGCCACGCGCCGCACGATGGCATCCGCGCCGGCGCCGCGCGCCAACCAGATGCGGTAGCCGTGCGGATCGTGATGAGGACACGGCGCGCAACGGGCACCGAGGTGGCCGTCGTGGTCCGTTCGGGTGGGACGAACTCCCGTGCCCGCCTGGTCCGCGCATGCGCTGCGCGCCCCCACACTCGCACGGGAAGAGCGGAAGCAGGCGAGGTCCCATCGGGCGGTCACCGCTCACGGTGTCATCCGCACGTCGCGTGTAGGCGGCTCGACAGCGTGTCCACGCCCGCCGAGCACCGCTTCGATGCAGCCGAAGATCGCCGAGGCCCATGGGCTTCGTGAGAAACGCGCTGCCTCCGGCTGCCGCACCTCGTGGGGTGCTGCCGATCCGTCGACGCCTTGGGCGGCCGACATGGCGACAACCACAGGCGGGCGCGCGGGGACTCGGCTCGAATCTCGCGCATCAGGGTCAGCGTGCTTCCCCGCAGCTCGAGGTCCACCAGGACCACGTCGAAGCGATGTTCGCGGCAGGCCCGGAGCACATCCACGCCGTCGCTCGCCTCGTGGACCTCGAAGCTGATCCTGCGCAGCACCGCCCAACATCGTCGGACGCTCGGATCGCCGTCGACGACCAGCACGCGTCGCGATTCGCGAGTCAGATGGCCGCTCCAACGGGGTTCGCATGGGCTCGGATCTCGACCACGGCGACTGGCTCGTCCTCCGCCGCGAGCGAGGAGTTCGTCGCGGCGTGAACTTTCATCCGGCATCCGCCGACGAGCGATCGGGCGCTGCCCCGATCTCGTGTCGAGCGGACCTGACACGACGAGCGCTGCGCGGTTGCGTGGCCTATACTCGGGCGCGACCGCCTGCCCGACCGCTCGCGGCGCACGCGCTCATGGCACCCAAGGCGACCTCGCGCACCACGCGCGCATCGAAACCGCGGCGGCGGCCAGCCCCCACGCGGAACCCGACGAGCGTCCTCCGGACCAAGCCGCGGGGCGAGGGGGACGCACGCTTCCAGGCGATCTACGAGAACGCAGCCACCGCCATCGGGATCACGGACCTGAGCCGCGGAACGTTCGAGCACTGCAATCCCCGCCTTCTGCGCGATGATCAAGGTACTCCAGGGCGGCTGGGGCGACTCCGTTCCGGTCGCTGATCACCCCGACGATCGTGCGGCCAACCTGGTCGAGGAGTGCTGAAGCTGCTGGACGGCGAGATCCGCTTCCTTCGTGATCGAGAATCGCTGCGTCACCGAGACGGGCGCCCCATCTGGGTCCGAAGATTCGTCTCACGCTCCCCGACTCCACGCGGGGCAGCTGCCCTGCCACCTCCTGGCCCTCGCCACGGACATCCTCGGAGCGCCGCCAGACCGAGGACAGCGCTGCGTGCCGGCGAGGCGCGGCTGCGATTCGCGCTGCGCGCCGCTGGCGGCAGCGCCAGGATTGGGATCTCACCCGGGACGATGCGTGGTGGTCGGACGAGATGTTCGAGCTGTGGGGAATCGCGCCGCGTGCGCGTCGACGGCGGCCGCATCGAGTCCATCGTGCCCAGGACCAGGACGCTTCCCGGGCGCGTGCATCGCGGACGCCCTCGCGCGTCGAAGCGACCTGCACTGCGAGTTCCGCGTCCGTCATCCCACGCTCGGCGAGCGCTGGATGGCGACGTTCGGCCGCCCGGTGGCGGACGCCGGGCGGCGAGCCGGCGCGGATGCTCGGCATCAGGTGGACGTACACGCACGCAAGCACGCCGAGGCCGAGGCGCGCGAAGGTGAGCGGCGGCTCCAGGCCTTCCTCGAGAACAGCGCGGTGGTCGCCTGGGATGAAGGACGAGACGAGGCGCTGCGTGTTCCTGAACCATGCTCAGGAACGTCTCGGCGGCTACGCCGGACTGGGTCGAAGAAGACCGACCTGGACCTCTTCCACCCGAGATCTGCTCCAGGCCGTTCCGACGGCACGACCAGGCGGTGATCGAAGCTCAGCAGGCGATCGAGGTCGTGGAGGAATCCTGCACACCGATCGGCGGGATCCGCCACGGTAAGCTGGCCAACAAATTCCCGTTTCACGCGGAAGACGGCACGCGCTTCGTCGGCGGATTGGCGGTCGACATCAGTGAGCGCGTGCGCGCCGAGCAAGGCCTGCGCGATCGCGAGAACCAGTTGCGCGCGTTCCTCGATGCGGCCACCGACGCGATCGTCGCCGTCGAGCCCGACAGCGCCATCGACTCCGTCAACCCGGCGACCGAGCGCTTGTTCGGCTACTGGCGCCGCCGAGTTGCTGGGACAGGATCTGTCGCCCTCTTGGCCGAGCGTTTCCCGCGGGGCGGCGCCGCGGCACCAGCCCGCCGCGCGGCGGCGCGCACCGAGATCGTGGAGCAGGCGCAAGGATGAGGTCGCCGGTGCCGATCGCGCTCACCACGGCATCGATGCGCGAGCACCACACGTTCGTCGCCAATCTGCACGATCTCAGTCGCCGCCGGGCGCAGATCGAGGTCCTCGAGATCTCGGCGCTCGAGCAGGGACGAATCGGACAGGGCTCCACGACGAGCTCGGCCAAGAGCTCACGGGTATCGGATTGCTCTCGAGCGCGCTCGCCAAGCGCCTCGCCGGGCGCCGGAGGGCGAGCTCGCCGCCAAGCTCGTCGCGAGCCTGGGTCGGGCGCGCAAGACGGTGCGCCCTCGCCCACGGCCTGGTGCCGATGCGCGTCGAGCCGCAGACCCTCGGCGACGCGCGCTCGCCAGCCTGGTGGATCGGGTGCGCGACCAGAGCGGCGTCGACTGCACGTTCGAGGGTGCACCGGCCGCGATCGTGGTGGATGGGATCGCGGCGACTCACCTCTTCAACATCGCCCGCGAGGCCCTTCACAACGCGATCCGTCACGCGGACGCGAAGCACGTTCGGGTGACGCTCTGGCACGAGGACTTGGCGCCGTGACGCTGATCGTCGCGGACGATGGGCGCGGGCTGCCGCCGGATGCCGGTGAAGGCGCGGGCGGGCTCGGGCTGCGGCTGATGCGCAATCGTGCCGGGCTGATCGGGCGCGGCTCACGCTCCAGTCCGAGCGCGGCAAGGGCACGCGCGTCGCGTGCACGCTCGCCACGGCGGCCAGCGGTGGCTGAGCCGGGAAGGCGCGCCGCGCGCAGCCGACGCGCCGACAGCCCGCCAGTGGTCGACGACCATCCCGTGGTGCGTGACGACAGCGGCCAGATGCGGCGCCGAACCAGACTTGGTAGTCTCGAGCGCACCGGTGATCCCGCCGAGGCGCTCACGCTGATCGCTTCCCAGCAGCCGGACCTGGCCGTCGTCGACATCAGCCTCGCCAAGCGCAGCGGCGGATCTCATTCGACAGATCCGCGCGCAGGGCCACACCGTCAAGATCCTGGTGTGGTCGATGCACCCCGGGTCGCTCGCGGAGCGCGCGCTGCGCGCGCAGAGCTACATCGAGAAGAGCTGCGGTCCCGAGGTGCTCGGCGCCATCCGCTCCCGTGCTCGCCGGCAAGGTCTACGCGGCTCCGCCATCACCGAACAGGTGCTCAAGCGCCTGGGAAGCGGGCCTCGTCGGGACGAGCGATCCGGGGTCGAGACCCTCTCCGATCCGCGAGCTTCACGCCTTCGAGCTGATGGGGGCCGGGCTCTCGACCGTCGAGATCGCGCCAGGCCTGTGCCTCAGCGTGAAGACCGTCGAGACCTACCGGGCGCGCATCAAGGGCAAGCTCGGCCTCGCGACCTTCCCCGAGGTGATCCAGCACGCCGGCCTGGTTGCTCGAGCAACGCTGAAGCGTCGCTCGCCGCCACCACGACCGGTCTCACGCCGGCAACGGCAGCGGCGCGGCGGCGCGAGCAGCATCGGCACCGTGAGCGACCTCGCGCAGCGTCGCGGTCGCCTCGCGCGGCCACGCACCGAGCGCAGCCAGCGCTGCCGCATACGCCGCGACGCCAGCGCCGGCGCGGATCAGCACGGGTCCGGGCACATGCACCGCGACGAGCGCTCACGGCGCTCGCCACGAGCACGCCGGGCCGTAGCACCCGCCACGGACCCTCGAGGCCGAGCTCGCGACCGGCGATCCGCGAATACGCGACCAGCAGCCCCGCTGCTTGCGTGGCGGAAAGCATCTGAGCGGCGCCCGCGTTCCAAACCACGGATCGACCATCAGATTGAGCAGGATGTTGCCAGCGGCGAGCGCCGCGGCGATGCGCGAGAGCTCGACCGTGCGGCCCAGCGCCAGGCGGCGCTCGCACGTACGACACGAAGATCACCGCCCCCACCACCATCCAGATGGCGGCGAAGGACGCGCCGCGGCCGCGCCAATCCGCGGGATAGAGCAGCGCCACGCCGGCATCAGCCAGCACCCGCGCCGCCCTGCCGCCAGCGGCACGGCGAGCGTCACCAGCACCACCAGCGTCTCGCGGTAGATGCGCTGCGCGCGCTCGCGGTCGCGGCCCGCGATGGCGGAGAAACGCGGCACTCGCGAGCGCCGCCAGCAGCACGCGAACGCAAGCGGGACTCGCGAGACGGCCTCGTACACGCCGACCTCGGCGCGCCCGGCAGATCTCCACAGCACCACCCGATCGCCCACCAGGTAGATCATCGAGGCGAGCGCCGAGCTCGGCAGCCACGCCTGGCGCGCCAGCAGCAGCGCGAGACGCGCGTCGAAGCGCGGCACCACGCGCCAGCGCGCCCGATGGACGCCGACAGTGAATCCGCCTGCACCACCTCGGCGACACCATGAACCAAGCCCGCGCAACGGCCCCGTGGGCGAGCCACAGAGCGCGCCACCGAGCGCCAGCGTGGTCGAGCGCCCGAGATCGAGCAGCCCCCTTCCACACGAATTGCTCGTGCGCCGCGAACACCGCGCTCAACGTGCGTCGAAGCTGCCGAGCCACCAACCGCCGACCACCAGCCACACCGCCCGTCGCGACGCCAGGTCGGAACGAGCGCCGAGAGCACGGCCACGGCGACGAAGACTGACGCTGCCGTAAGAGCGCCTTGGCGACCAGCGCGGCGCCGAAGCGACGCGCCTCGCGACCATCGACGCGGGTAGTGCCCGGACCTGTTCATCGGATCGAGGCCACCGTCGCCGGGCTCGAAGCACATCGCGCCCACGGAGAGCGCGAGGCGAAGATCGCCGACGTCGGCGCGCGAGAGCACGTGGGTGAAGCAGAACCCGACGAATTGAAGGAAGCGCGCGGACACACCGCCCGCGAGCAGCAGCGCGGCGTTGGTGGCGACCCCCAGGCCGCGGCCGCGCTCATGCGGAGGCCGCCGTGGTACGCCGCGAGCGTCGCCTCGGCCGTGCGCTCCCAGGTGAACGAGGCGGCGCGCGCCGGTCGCGTCGCGCATCAGCTCGGCGAGCGGGTAGTCGGCGAGCACGCGCTCGACGCCCGCGGCGATCGAGGCTGGCTCGAGCCAGCGGATCGACGTACTCGACCGCGTCGCCGCCCACCTCGGGGATGCCACCGACTCGCGAGGCCACCACCGGAACACCGAGCGCCATCGCTTCGAGGACCGGCAAGCCGAAGCCCTCGAAGAGCGACGGAAACGCGAGCAGCGCAGCGCCGGCGTAGACGAAGGTGGCAATTCCTCGTCGCCGACGTGCGGCCGAAACGCCCGCCGTGCGCGACACCCGCGCCGCGGCTCGCGCGCGCAAGCTCCGCGCGTAGGTGTCCTGGGTGAGCAGCACCACGAGGGGGTGCGCCGCGCAGCGCGAACGGCAGCTCGGCGTAGGCATCGACGAGACGATGTGCGTTCTTGCGCGGATCGATCGACGAGATCGAGACGTAGCCGGGCCGGAGCCCGCGCGTCTCGCGACGAATCGCGCCACCTCCGCCTTCGACAGGCGGGCGCGAAAGCGCGGTGCACCACCGCCAGCGGCGCCAGCGAGATCCGCTCGGCGGGCACGCCGAGAAGCTCGACCAGATCCCGCCGCGTCGCCTCGCTCGAGGCGACCAGCCGCCGTGCGCGCACCAGGCTCGCGGGGATCAGCGCGACGATGCCAGCGCTTCCGCACGCGAAACCGCAAGCCGCGCATGCGTGCCCGTAGTCGAGCGCCAAGGACCGGACGCAGAGCAGGTCGTGGACGCTCACCACGTCCACGACGCCACCGTCAGCGGGCTGCCGCTGCCGAGTGGGAAGTGGAGGACGTCCACGCCATCGCGGCGCGCGGCGCGCGGCGGCCAGACCTGCGGAATCCTCCCTGGCACTCGCGCGAGCCAGTCGCGTCGCCCACGTCGCGGATCCCGACACGCTCGCCAGCTGCGCCGTCGATCCGCGGCGGCTCGCGGCCGTAGACGATCAGCCGATGATCGCCCGGCAAGCGAGCCAGCGCTGCGATCAGCTCGCGCCGATACACCGCGAGCCCGCCGTGGTCCGCGAGGCGGGAAGAGCCCGGCGTCGATCCCGATCGTGAGCGACATGAGCCGCGCAGGTTGCCCCGCCCCGCCCCTTCGGAAAAGGGCCGATGGCTCGCGTCGCCGTGGAGCCGAGGGCGGCTACAGCGACCTCGTCGTCGGCCGCGACCAGTACCGGCGCCTCGTGCACGGTTCGGCGGCGACGGAGCGCCGCCGCCCTGCACCTCGCGCATGCAGCGGGCGGGCCAGCCGGTTCCCAGCGCCTCGGTCAAGCTCTTTCGGAAACGCAGCGCGGCGGTGATGGCGGCGGTGGCGAAGCAGACCAGCACCAGGGCTTGCGGCCACAGCGTCGCGAAGCCGGCGCCTTTCAGGAGCACGCCGCGCACGATGATCGCGTAGTAGCGCAGCGGCACGGCGTAGGTCGCGAAGGCGCTGGATCAGGTCACGGCATGTTCTCGATCGAGGCGAGACCCGAGAGGTAGATCATGGGCACCATGAACGGGAAGGTCGACGTGAGCATCGCCTGCTGCACCAGGTGCGCACCAGCGTCGACGTGAGCAGCCCCAATCCCAGCGCGGTGAGGATGAACGGGATCGAGCAGCACCAGGGCCGCGGGGAATTGCCGTGAGCGGCACGTGGAAGAGGAATACCGAGCGCCGTCACGGCGAACAGATCGAGGATCGCGATGCCGAAGAAAGGCAGCAGCTTCGCGACCACCGAAAACGCACGGGCGCACAGGGTCACGCTCCGGCTGCTCCAGCACGTGCCGTTCTCCTTCTCGCGGACCACCGCCATCGAGGGCAGGATCATGGTCGCGGGCAGGATGGTCGGCATGATCGCCGGCACGTAGAACCAGCGGCTCTTCAGGTCCAGGTTGAACCAGGCGCGCGGCACGAGCTCGAGCTGCGGGATCGGCCGTGTAGCAGGGCCGTGGCGCCGGCATCCGCCGCTGGTGGCTTCGGCACCGCCACGGCGAGGATGCGATTGGCGTAGCCGAGCCCAACCACGGCCTGGAGTTCAGTCGAGGCCTTGTCGGCGAAGTTGCACGCTGGCGCTGCGACCACCACCAGGTCTCCGCCGAAGTCCGGTGCGATCACCAACGCCAGGTCGGCCTTGCGTCGGATCAGCCACGGCTCGACGGTGCTGGTCGTGTCCTCGCTGCCGACCACGTCGAAGTAGCCGGGAGGGCCGTGAACCGATCCACGAGATCGCGGCTCGCGGAAGCTTCGATCCTGATCCACCACCACGATCGGCACGTGCTTCACGTCGGTGTTGGCCGCGTACCCGAACGCCATCACCTGCATGATGGGCGCCATCAGCATCGCGCGCAGCATCGCGGTATCGCGCCGCAACTGGAGTGGCTTCCTTTCAGACGTGACGAAAGACGCTCATCAGGTGGCCTGCAGCTCAGCCGCTTGCTGGCGCAAACACGACGGTGGCGTAGAGCGCCAGGAAGCCGAGCTCCTCCAGGTACGGCCCCAGTCCCGCTCGCCAGGATCACGCCCCGGGCGATCACCAGGGAAGTAGCGCGCCGGCACGGCGTAGGTCACGAGCTGAGCGCGTGCGGCATGGCGGATCGAGAAGATGAAGCCCGACAGGAAGATCCCCTTGGCATCATCGAGGTGAGCGTCGAGATCTGGAACGCCATCGCCTGGTTGTCCACCAGCGTCGAGACCGGAACCCCCAGCCGAAGGCGCTCGATCAGGTAGAGCAGCGTCGCCGCGTAGAGCGACGCGTACGCCGCGGACCTGGACGTGGAAGAGCACTCGCGCCGCGATCAGGATGAGCGTGGTCGCGGCGAGCGAGATCACGAGGTAGGGAAGCAGCTTGCCGACGATCAGCTGGCCGCTCGACAGCAGCGTCGCGCAGCTGCTCCAGGGTGCCGCGCCCTTCTCCGCACCACGGAGAGCGCGGTCGAGATGACCGCCGTCAGCATCAGGATGAAACCGATGAGCCCCGGAACCAGGAACTGCGTGGACTTGAGCTCGAGGTTGTACCAAACGCGCGGCTCCCACCCGGATCGCCGGCGAGACGTCGCCCGGAACCGTCCATCACGGCGCTCGCCAGCTCCGCGTTGAGAGCCGCCGAGACGGACGACGCGTAGCCGGGCGTGGTCGCGGTGTTGGCGTTGGCGCCGTCGAGGGCGAGCTGGATGGGCGGCGCGCCCGGCGAGATCGGCGACGAAGCGCTCCGGGATGACCAGCACCGCTTGGGCATCGCGCCGCTGCATCAGCGCCACGAGATCGGTACCGGCGGGCAGATCCGCGGCGCGATCGAAGTAGCCGGACGCGACGAAGGTGTCGACGAGCTCGCGGCTGACGCTCGACTTGTCGTGCGTCCTCGATGGCCAGCGTCGCGTGCATCACGTCGAAGTTGAGCGCGTAGCCGTGACAAGAGCATGAACGTGGGCAGGCCGAGGAGCATCGCGAGGGTGAGCGGATCGCGCCGCGCCTGCCGGAACTCCTTGTGCGCCACGGCCCAGATCTTCCTCACGGTGCCGCCCGCTCGCCGCCCCTTGCTCGCGTTCGGCGCGTTCCGAGTGGATGAACACGTCCTCGAGCGACGGCACGATGCGCTCGACCTGCGCCGACACGTTGCCGTCCGCTTCCAGCGCGCGCCGCACGTCAGCGAGGCCGCGCTCGGCGTCCTCGACCACCACGTGCAGCCGGGTACTGAAGGCGGAATGCCGAGGACGCCGGGCGTCCTCGAGCGATGCCTGCGCATCAGCGCGGTGGCACGGAGCAGCTCGCTTCCAGCACGGCGCGCCCACGAACACGCTTCCAGCTCGGCGACGCTGCCCAGCGCCACCAAGCGCCCGCGTGCATAGTACCGCGATCTGCCGGCGCTCCGCCTCGTCCAGGTAGTGGGTGGTCACGATCACCGTAGGCGCCGTCGGCAGCAGGCGAATCGATGGTGCTCCAGAATCGCCGCCGCGAGATCGGATCCCGCCCGTGGGCTCGTCGAGGCTACCTGCAGGCTCGATGGAACAGCGAGCACGCGAGCGCCAGCCGTTGCTTCCAACCCCCGGGCAGCGAGAGCCCGTGACCAGGTCTTCCTTGCCGTTGCGAGTGTCGCCATCTCGATCGCCCAGTGCATGCGCGCGGCGAGGCGGCGATCGTCAGGCCGTAGATTCCACCGTAGAACGAGAGGTTCTCGCGAACCGTCAGGTCTTCGTAGAGGCTGAATCGCTGGGTCATGTAGCCGATCCGCCGCTTCACCTCCTCGGGATCCACCCACGTCGATGCCGAGCACGCGCGCTACGTGCCGCTGCTGGGACAGCCCACACAGCATGCGGATGGCCGTTGTCGATTTGCCGGCGCCGTTCGAGCCGAGCAACCCGAACACCTCGCCGGCGTGGACCTTCGAGATCGAGGCCTTCGACCGCCACGAACGGACCGAATCGCTTGGCGAGCGCGCGCGTGATCACCGGCGGCGGCGCCCCCGCGACGACCTCGCGACCGCTGCGCGGATCGCTCACGGCCCCTTCCGCCCTGCACCGAGCATGCGGTCGAAGGTCGCCCGCGCCAGGTGCGCCGCGGCCACTGCGCGGTGCGATCGAGGCCGGCGCGCATCAGCGCCAGCTCCTCGGCGTCGAGCCGTCTGACGACGGCGCGACACCCTCGCGATAGCGATCGGCGGAGACCCGTTTCGTTCTCGCTCGCCGACGCGAGCGCGCGCTCGGCGACCTGGACCGCGCTGAGCGCCGTTTCCTCGAGGTCCGTCAGGCGCGCGGTCACGTCTTGCCGGATCCGCGCTTCGAGGTCTTCGAGCTGACCGCGCGGCGGCGTCCGCCTGTGCCTGCGCTCGTGCCACGCTCGCGCGGGTGCGCCCGGGAAATCGAACACCGAGAGCGACACGTTCACCCCGACGTCCCAGCTCGAATCCCACGAGTCCCGCTGCGGCAGGATGCGTGCGATTGGGCCGCGCCTCGTCGTAGCCGGCGGCGAACGAAGCCCGCGGCCAGTTCTTCCGCTCGCACGCGGGCGCGCGGCCCCTCCACGCGACGCACCAGCGCCGTGCTTCGGCGAGGCGTACGCCTGCTCGACGAGTGCCTCGACCTCGGTCGCGACCGGGCTCGGCAACGCGGGCGGAACTCGGTGGGCCGACGCGCGTCGTGGGTGCCGCGCCGATGAGGCGTGTGAGATCCGCGTTGGCGACGCGGCTGTGGTTCTGCGCGTCCAGGCGCGCGAGCGTCGCGCGCGGTCGCGCTCCACCTCGACCGCGAGCACGTCTGCGGCCATGCCCACCTGCTGTGCCGCCTCCGCGTCCGTCCGTCAGGTGGCGCTCGAACGCGGCGAGCGCGCGGTCCAGCACCGCGGTGCTCTCGCGCGCCGTGACCAGCGACCAGAAGGCCGCGGTGGTCTCGAGCGTCGCGCCGCCGCGCGCCCGGTCTGGACGTCCTCCGCCGTGGTGGCGCTCTCGCCGCGCGCGGCTTCTTCCGCGGCACTCAGGCGTCCGCCCGTGTAGAGCGGCAGACCCACCGAGGGCTCGCGCGCGGTAGTTGTCCTGGATGTTCGGGAAGATCGTCTTCGGCGCGGCGCGCCGGGCAGCGCGAAAGCGAGCTCCGGGACGCTCGACTGGTGCGTAACCCGCCGTCAGATCGACCTCCGGCCAGTGCGCGGCCTGGGCCTGCGCGAGACCGGCTTCCGCGGCGCCGTGCAACGCCGCCAGCGCTCCCAAGCGCGCCGAGCTGCCTGCGCTCGCGTCAGCGCCCCTCCGCCAGCGTGAGCTCGAGCGCCGGCGCGGCGGACGAATTGCCCGACGCCAGGCCGGCCGGCGGCGACGCCGACCGGCGGCGAGCGCCGTCGCCGCGAACCACCCGACCGAGAGACTCGCGATCCAACCGCGTCGGCTCATGCTCGTTCCTCGGCGCGCTGCCGCCGGCGGCGCGCTCGACTCGGCGTTGCGCACGCGCGATGAAGATGTCTTCCAGCGACGGCGCCACCGCGCGCAGCGCCAGCACCTCCAGCCCCTCGGCCGCCAGCGCGACGCGGAACTGCTCGGCGAGCGCCTCCGTGGCCCCACCGTGGATCTGAACGTGCAGCCGCTCGCCGAAGGTCTCGAGGTCGCCCACCCTCGGCCGCGCTCGCAGCCAGTCCTGTGCGGCCCGCTTGGGCCGAGCCAGCACCTCGAGGAGCGCCCCGTGTTCGGCACGCGCCACGTCACGCAGGCGTCGGGCTCGCGATCGTGAGCACGCGCCCGCTGCTCATGAGTGCCACGGCTGACAGCGCCTGGCCCCGTCGAGATAGGGAGTGGTGAGCAGCAACGTGAGCCCCTCGCGCTGCAACCGGAAGAGAATGCGCCAGAAGTCGCGGCGCGACACCGGGTCCACGCCGGTGGTGGGCTCGTCGAGGATCAAGAGCTCGGGGCTGTGGATCAGGGTGCAGGCGAGCGCGAGCTTGTTTCCATGCCGCCCGAGAGGCGGTCGGCGAGACGGGTGCGGAAGCGCGCCATCTTGAGCAGCTCGAGCAGCTCGTCGTGGCGCGGCTTCCAGCGTCGAACGTCGTGGACCTCGGCGAAGAACAGCGACGCCCTCGTCGACGGTGAGATCGCCGTAGAGCGAGAAGCGCGCGGCCAGATACAGCCCACGCGCCCAGCGAGCGCCCGGCCTTCCTGGATCGGGTGTAGTCCGCACGCGCGCACTCCGCCGGCGTCGGGCACGAGCAGCCCGAGGATGGTGCGCAGCGTGGTGCTCTTGCCCGCGCCATCGGGGCCGATGAGGCCGAACATCTCGCCCTTGGCGACGGTGAAGCTCGCGCCGTCGACGGCGGTCACCGTGCCGAAGTGACGCACGAGGTCACGGACCTCGACGAGCGCCGGCGCCGTGGGCTCGTTCGACTCGTTCATGTCCGACGATGGAGCGGATCGGCGCTGGCGCGGATCCCGCCGCAGCTCAGCTCGCGCGCCCCGGGCGCGTGAGCAGCGCCTCGGCGGGCATCCCCGGCTTGAAGAGGCCGTCGTCGTTGGCGAGGGTGATCTTGACCTTGAGAACACCAGCTTCACGCGCTCGTCGCGGGTCTGGACGTTCTTGGGCGTGAACTCGGCCTGTGACGCCACGAAGGTGACGCGGCCGCGACGCTCCGCGCCGCCGTCGGTGCGCACCAGCGACTCCTGGCCCACCTGGATCCAGTCGAGGTCCGGCTCGGGGACGTAGACCGAGAGCCACGCGTTGCGCACGTCGGTGAGCACGGCGATCGGCGCGCCTGGCGACCTGCTCGCCGGCCTCGGCGGTTCTCCGGTGACGAGGCCCGCGAGCGGGCTCGTCACCACGGTGTCGGCGAGCTGCTGCTCGAGTTGCGCCACGCGCGCCTCGGCACCGGCGAGCGCGCGCGCACCATCGAGCCCCTGGCTACGGGCGCCGGCCCGGAGCCGGCGCAGCCGCTCGCGTGCCGAATCGACTCGTCCGGCGGCCACGTCCCTGCGCGCCAGCGTCGTCGCGGGCCTTGCTGGTGGCGGAGCCGCGCGCCAGCAGCTCGCGGGCCCGGGCCAGGTCCTTCTCGGCGGAAGTCAGATCGGCCTGTGCGGTCGCCATGCCGGCGCGCGCCTCCGCGATCTCCTCGACGCGCGCGCTCCCGCGAGGAGCAGCCGATGCTGCGCGTCCGCCTGGTCGCGCTCGGCCCGCGCCACCCGCAATCGCCAGCTCGACGTCCACGGGATCGGCGCGCGATTCCGCGCCTCGCGTCGACCACGTCGCCCTCGTGCACCCGCACCACCGCGAGGCGACCCGCCACCTTGTTCGACACCCGCACCTCGGTCGCCTCGACGTGCCTGCTCGCGCGCAGCTCGCCCTCGGCGGCCTTGCCGGTGCAACCGCCGACCAGCGCCGCGAGCAGCAATGCAC
The DNA here is from genome assembly GCA_046331705.1 of bacterium. Lineage (GTDB taxonomy): Bacteria > JADJOY01 > JADJOY01 > JADJOY01 > JADJOY01 > JADJOY01. The sequence goes on from JAXLQJ010000008.1 coordinate 141,989, forward strand.
CGCCCATCGCCTCGTCCTCGCCTCATGGTCGCCTTCCCGTCCGCCGCGTGGTGCCGCGCGGCTGCTTCCGGGATCGATTCTCGATCCTCGATCAGCAATCCCTCGAGATGCCGCGCGAACTCCGCCACCGACGGCGCCTTGGCGCGCGGCACCTGACCACTCGCGACCACCCGCGCGCGAAAGCGCGTGGTCGCCGCGAAGAAGTTGAGCGCGCCCACCATCGCGAGGTGCGTGAGGTCGGGTCGACGGCGCGAAACTCCCACACGCACCCTCCTCCACGATCCTGGTGCACGGTCGCCAGCAGCTCGTGCAGGTATCCGATCCCGTGGCGCCGAGCCGCTCGCCGCCGTCGATCAGCTCGCGCACGATCATGGTCGGCAAGAGCGGCCGCGACGCGACCACCTCACCGAAGATGCGAATCCACCCGCGCAGGCGATCCGCCGTTGGCCAGGCGCCGCGCGCAGCACGTTGGTGCGCTCGCGCAGCAAGGGCGAAGCTCTCGTCGAGGATGGCGGCATAGAGCCGCCCGCCGCCGAAGTGGTAGCTCACCATCGCCTTGCTGGACGCGCGCCGCGGCCATCCTTCCTCGACGGTGTGGCGCCGTCGAAACCATGCCCCGCGAAGAGCCGCGCCCCGCGTCGAGGAGGGCCTGGCGCGCGTCGCTTCGGAGCCGCGGGGACGAGGTGCCTTCATCGCAAGGACCAAACGAGCGGTTCAACTAACCGGTTGTTTAACCCTCGTTCCAGGGTCTGCGTCAAGCGCCGACTCACGCGATCGGCGCGCGGGCGCGCTGCGGGGCACCTCGCGTGTCGCCGGCATCCCGCAGGGGTCCGCGCGGGCCATTGCAGCGAGGCGACGAAACGCCCACCCTTGCCGGCCATGATCACCACCCACGAGCCCGAGCTCACCGGCCCCGTCGACCTCTGCACCACCGCAGATGCACGCTCGCGCCCCGGCGCGCGGGTGGTCGCGCAAACCCTGCACCGGTGCAACCTCCGCGATCAGGGGGCGGCGCAAGCGCTGGGACTACTGGGCCGTCACCAATCGCGACGGCGACGCTCGATCACCTACGCGACCTCGACTACCTGGGCCTCGTGACCGTCGCATTCCTCGACCTCGGCGCGCGCCGCTGGATCGAGCACGGCCTCGCGATCCTGCTGGCGCTCGGCTTTCGCCAACCCGATACCGTCGCCGGCGGCGACATCCACGTCGCGCCCTCGCTCTTCCTGGCGATTCGCGAGCAGCCCGAAGGCACTCCGGCTCGAGGCGCGCTTTCGCAACCTACGCGGGCATCGCCTGGAAGCCGACGTGCTGGTCGCCCATCCGCCTGGCCACGAGACGCTGAGCGTGGTGATTCCGTGGAGCGCCGGAGCGCTTCCAGTTCACGTCCGCGACAACACCCGGCCGGCGCGCGGCACCGTAGCGACCTCGACGGCGTCGCTCACGAGTTCGGCGAGGCGAACGAGGGCTACGGTTGCCTCGACTACGGCCGCGGGCTCTGGCCGTACCGCACCACCTGGAACCCGGCCTCGGCCTCGGGGCACGCGGACGGGCGGGTGGTCGGGCTGCAATTCGGCGGCAAATGGACTGATGGCACCGGCTTCACCGAGAACGCGCTGGCGATCGACGGGCGCCTCACCAAGATCGGCGAGGAGCTGGCGTCGAGTACGACACGCGCGACTACACCCGTCCCTGGACGATCCGGTGCGAGACGCCTTCGGGGTTCGTCGATCTCTGCTTCACCCCGGCGTTCGAGAAGCGCCTCGACGTCCAGCTCGGCTTCGGCGCCGCCCATGCGCACATCTGCTTCGGGCACTTCTTCGGTAGCGCGTGCGCACCGAGCGCGACGAGACCATCCGAATCGAGCGGCTCTTCGAAGCGGGCCGAAGAGATGCGCGCCCGCTGGTGAGCGCGCTCGCCGACGACCGCGGAACCGAGGACCTGGCGCCGGCGCGCGCTCAGCGGCGTGCGCGGCCTCGGGCGGCGGGTTGTCGCAGCTCGACGATCTCCCGCGGGCCGTGGGTGAGATCGGTGTCCTGGGTGAGACCGGCGAAGTTCAGGTTCGCCCAATCGTCCCAATCCTTGAGCACGCGTTCATCACGCCCAAGCACGTGATGAATTGCGTGGTATCGCCGGAGTTGAGATCGAGGGCCACGCCCGACTCGATGGTGGCGTTGCCGTTCCAGTCCCACGCGGGCGCGCCACAGGTGCCGCGGTTCTCGTCGAGGTCGTTCTCGTCGAGGTCGATTCGATCGCCGATCGAGTAGCTCAGGAGTCCGTTGCCCGGCGGCGTGCAGTTCGTGTCGATGCCATCGAACTGGTAGAGGTAGTTCATCACCGAGTTGTAGTTGGGCTTGTAGTTGCAGTCCCAGCCGCCGTGGTGAGGCCCAGGTTGGGGACCGAGCTCGTGCATGATGGTGTTCGCCACGTTGGACGTGCTGCCGTAGCAGTAGAGCGAACGATGAGGTCGTTGCCCGGCAGCTCGGCCTGACTGAGCTGCCGCTCGAGGTGCCGTAGCGATGCGGCATCAGCACGTAGTAATAGTCCTGGCGATTGGCCGCGAAGTTGGCGGCCTTGATCGCCTGGAAGGTCGGCGCGTTGACGCCGCCGTCGATGACGCCATCGGCGTCGGCGACGAAATTCGCCGCTCAGCAGGCCGCCCTGCTCCGGGCGTCCTGGATCAGCGTGATGCCGGTGGTTCCGTCGGGATTCGAGACCGGGCTCGCCGCGAACGCCTGCGCCACGCGGTCGGCGATCGCCTCGCGTGGGACGGCGGCCGGGACCGCAGACGGCGGGCTCCGCGTTGTCGTCGAACCAGTCGTATTCGAGGAGGATGCCTTGCGCACCGGGCTCACGCCGAGCCCCGGCAGGTCGAGGATCGCCTCGCGGTGCCGAGCACCTCGTCCTTGTCCAGGAGGCCGCCGTCGGTGTCCGCGTCGAAGGGATCCGTGCCGGTATCGGTCGGGCTCACGTAGATGCCCGTGTTGGTCTCGGCGCAATCGTTCAGCCGGTCGCCGTCGGTGTCCGTGTCGCACGCCGTGACTCGGCCGACCACGACGGCGCTCGGGTTGAGCTTGGGATCACCAAGCGGATGGAGGTCACCAGCCCCGCGCTGTTCGTCACCGAGGTGCCCGAGACGTTGATCGTGGCGGGCGCACCTGGCGAGGTGACCCCGGCGGGCTCGTGACGAGGGTGCAGCCGGTGGCGCCAGCTGCTGAAGGTCGTGTTCACCAGCGCGGCGCAACCGCTCACGTGCGCTTCGCAGGCCGGCGATGCGATCGAGATGCCGTAGTGGTCGATGGTGAGGTTGGGCTCGGTGCCGCTCAGCGTGGAGGTCGGTCATCACCGGCGAGCTGCCGGCAGCGGTGTAGCGATACGAGCCGGCCCATCCGAGCGTTCCACAGGCGAGGCCCGCTGCGAGCACGAGCAACCACCAGCGCGACGAACGGCGGGGACGATTCACGACCGAGAACGCGAGACGCACGGGATGAGCCTCCGGGAAGGAGCGGGTCTGTCTCTCCAGGCTCTCATACCGGGCGAGGCTGATCAAAGCACCCGCCTGCACGGCTCCGCGCGTGAACAACCTTTTCGGCCGCCCGGCGCGCTACCGCATGCGACCGTTCGACGAATCGCGAGCCCCCGCTCGAGGAGGATCCTCCATGACGGCACCGCGCGGACCCCGCCCTGTCGACGTCCGGTCGCTGCTCGCGCGCGGCGCGCCGATCCGCGTTGGTTCCAGATCGCGGTGCTCGCGTCCCTGGTGACGTATGGGCTGACGGTGCTGCGCTTCGACCTGCCGCCCGCCCAGGTGGCGATCACCGTCGGCGCGGCGCTCGCCTCCCAGGTCGTGCTCAGCAGCGCCGTGCGGGTGCCCCGCCTCGAGCTCAAGAGCGCCTTGATCTCGAGCCTGTCGCTTTGCCTGCTGCTGCGACCCGCGCCCGCGCTCGCGGGGAGGAACCAGCACGTCGCTGATCGCCAGCAAAGCTCCGCGATTCGCATGGGCGACAAGCACGTCTTCAACTCCCACCAACCTGGCGCTCGCCGTGATGCTGGCAGCGAGCGACCGGGTGTGGATCTCGTCGGGGCAATGGGGAACACGGCGATCTTCGCCGCCGCGCTGGCGCTCGCCGGCCTGCTGGTGGTGCAGCGATCGGCGCGCTCGGACGTGACCGTGGCATTCCTCGCGACCTACGTGGCGCTGGTGTTCGGGCGCTCCGCGTGGCTCGGAGAGCCGATGGCGATCCCGCTTCATCGCCTGGAGAGCGGGGCGCTGGTGCTGTTCGCGTTCTTCATGATCTCCGACCTGCGCACCACCCTGACGCGCGGCTGCTGATCGGCTTCGCGGCGCTGGTGCCGCCGGCGCCTGGTACGTGCAGTTTCGGCTGTTCTGAACCAACGGACTGGTGCGTGGTCGTTGGTCGTGCTTCGTTCCACCTCACCCCGCTCGTGGACGGCTGCCCTGGGGGCCGCGCTACCAGTGGGATCGTCCCGTCACACGAGTCTCGGCACCGGCACTCGCCGCCGCGTGAAAGGAAGAACGACCATGAAGCGCACGCTCGCACTCGCCTTCGCCGTCGCGATTCTCGCGACCACGGGGCGGCGCCCGCCGCCGCCTTCTGCGGTTTCTTCGTCGCCAAGGCCGACACCAAGCTCTTCAACAAGGCGAGCCAGGTGGTGCTGGTGCGCGACGGCGATCGCACGGTGATCACCATGAGCAACGACTTCAGGGCGACCCGAAGGAGTTCGCGACAGGTGCCCGTGCCCACCTTCATCCAGCGCGAGCAAATCCACGTCGGCGATCGGGCGGTGCTCGAGCACCTCGACGCCTATACCGCGCCGCGCCTCGTCGAGTACCAGGACCCTGACCCGTGCCAGATGACGGCTTACGATCGAATGGAGATGAAGGCCGGCCAAGTCCCTCATGCCGCGAGCGTCGCGGGCATGGCACGCGCCCAGAGCCTGGCGTGAAGATCGAGGCGCAATACACCGTCGGCGAGTACGACATCCTCATCCTTCCGCACAGCAATCCGACGGCCTCGAGCGCTGGCTGCGCGAGAGCGGCCACCGAATCCCGACCGGAAGGAACGCGATCCTCGGCAGCTACCTGAAGCAGAACATGCGCTTCTTCGTGGCCAAGGTGAATCTGAGCGAGCAGGCGAAGCTCGGGTTCCACTATCTGCGGCCACCGCGGGTGGCGTACGAGAGTCCCAAGTTCATGCCAAGCCGATCCGCCTCGGCACCGTGAACGCCGATGGTCCCCAGGAGCCTTCGTCTATGCCCTCACCCGCCAGGGTCGCGTCGAATCCACCAACTACCGCAGACCGTGCGGCCGACCGGCGCGACGATCCCCGAGTACGTGAGGGGCGAGTTCGGCGACTTCTACCGAGCGATGTTCGCCAAGCGCTGGGACGCGGACATGCGCGCGGTCTTCCTCGAATACGCGTGGGACATGAGCTGGTGCGACCCCTGCGCCGCCGACCCGCTCGTCCGCCGAGCTGCGCGAGCTCGGCGTGTTCCGGCTCGGCGAGCCCACGCCCATGGATTCGCGAGCGCCGGCGTTCCGGCCGATGCCGGTCCTCCCCGTCCCCGGCGGCGCTGTCGACACCTTCGTCACGCGCTCCACGTGCGCTACGACGCCGCGCACTTCCCGAGGACCTCGTGTTCCAGACCACCGGCGATCGACAGAGCTTCCAGGGACGCTACGTGCTGCAGCATCCATTCGCGGGTGCGATGGAATGCGACGCCGGGCGGCGCTATCGCGAATCGCTGACGCCGCGCCGCGCAGGAAGCCCGCATGCTCGCGAACCTCACGGGCTGGGAGCTCGCGAGCATCCGCACCAAGATGCAGCTCGACGGCGGCGACGCGAAGCCCGCCGATCGCCCCTGGTACGAGACCATCTGGCGCCGACTGAGGCCACGGCCGGCGCGCAGCTGCGACAACGAACGCAGCGCGCGCCGTCACTGGCGAAGCGCTCGCGGGCCTTGGTCAGGAACGCGTCGATGATGGTGGTGGTCAGCTCGTCCATCGACACGAAGCGCAGCGCCATCCCGATCGGCAGCCGCCAGTCGTAGTGCAGGGCTGTTCACCAGCACCACTTCGCACGAGACAGGCAGGAATCGGCCTCGCCTCCGGCAAGTCGATCTCGAACTTGGTCACGACGCCCGGGTTGAGGAAATACCGCGTGGTCACGAAGAAACCGCCTTCGTTGATGACCGTGAGCAGCCCCACCACGCGCTTCCCGCCGACCTCGAACTGCACGACCTCGTTGACCCGAACGCGCTGCGACTGTCGGCGCTCGCTGGGGTCGGGATCGTCGACGTCCATGATCGCGTCCAGCCGGACCACGGCGACGGAACGGTGCCGCGCATGCCGGCTCCACTCCCGGTAACACGACCCGCGGCGTAACTGCAATCAGGAGCGTGAAATCACGATCCGCCGAGCGGCGCCGAACGGCGGCTCAGAACGGAGCAGCCGCCCGAGATCGAAGCGCTGCCACGCGAAGCGGGCCAGGAAGGCGACGGAATCGGCCAGTAGAGGAGCTGGACGGCGGTGACGAGCATGCGCGTGCGCACCGTGCGCCAGCCCAGATAGTCGAGCCAATCGCGCGGCAGGAACAAGATCCAGCGCAGCCACGTGCGCGGGTCGATGGCCTCGCGCTCGAGGCGCCGGTGGTAGCGGATGGCCTCGAGGAGCACCAGGTACTGCGCCGGATCAGCGTGCGCGGCGCCAGGAAGTTCTCGAGCACGCCGATGTCGCCATCAGCGAAGAACGGATAGCGATCCGTGCTGTCGAAGTACGAGAGCCGCGCCGGATCGACGGCGCCGCACGAATCGTGCGCGCCACCACCGCCGCGTCCTGCTCGAGCAGCTCCGAGAGCCCAGGGGGTCGTGGCCTGCTGGTGGCGGCGGGTGTAGGCCTCGAAGAGCGCCTTGGCGCGCTCGAGGCGCCGCCGTCGCGTCAGCGCTGCCACGAATCGATACGCGACGGTCGCGACGGCGCAGGCCCCCAGCAGATACGCGTTCACCCGGTTCTCCGTCGGCGGATTCTCGGCGCGTCTCGCGGAGCGCGTCGCCGTCGTCGCCACCCTGCTATCATGCCGCGCGCCGCGTGACGAGTCCCCGTCGGCGCGCGCTCGAGCGATGCCGATCCCGATCCTTCCTCCGCGTCGACGAGCAGCTCGAGCGGCTCGCCAAGCACGCTCCCAACTCCTGTTCGGCATTCCCGTCGAGCGCACCGTCCTGATCGCCGCCGGCGCCGCGATCGCGGTGCTCGCGGCGTTCGCCGTGCTGCTCTTTCAAGTCGCGCGGCGCCAGGCGCGCCATCGAGAAGATCGACAGCGCCGTCAACCGCGACATGCCGTCCGGCCTCGACACCATCACCCTCGGCCGCAAGCACATGTCGATCTCGCAGCTGCCGCTGGTGAGCGAGCGCATCCGCGCGGTCACCACGGCCCGCAGCGTCGACATCGTGAAGCTCGTCGACTACACGCTGCAGAACGTGGGTGGCGCTCCTCCGCGAGCGACATCCACTTCGACCCCAAGGACCGCTACATCGCGTTGCAGTACCGGATCGACGGCGTGCTCTACGACGTCGCCCAATTCTCACCGAAGCTCTACACCAACGTTTCCTCGCGCGTGAAGTGCTGGCTCAAGACCTTCGTGAAGCTCCGCCCCAGGACGGCCGCATCCACACGGTGCGCGACGGCGGCGAGGAAGTGGACCTGCGCGTGTCGGTGATGCCCACGCTGCACGGCGAGAAGATCGTGCTGCGCATCATGCAGCGCGAGTGGCGCCCTACAGCCTCACCGAGCTCGGCTTCGGACTCGCACGTGCTCGAGGACTACACCCGCCTCATCTCGATGCCGCAGGGAATCGCGTTCCTGACCGGCCCCACCGGCCCTGGCAAGACCACCACGATCTACTCGACGCTCAAGGCCGAAGGAAAACCGCGGCGAGCTGGTGAAGATCGTCACGATCGAGGATCCAATCGAGTTCGACCTCGATTTCCTCACGCAGACGGGCGTAAACGAGGCCAACGACTTCACGTTCGCCCGCGGCTTGCGGTCGATCCTGCGCCAGGACCCCGACGTGATCATGGTGGGCGATCCGCGACCTGGACACGGCGCAGATCGCCATCCAGGCGGGGCTCACCGGCCACCTGCTCTCTTCACCTCGGTACACGCGAACTCGGCGTCCGGCGTCTTCTCGCGGCTCATCAATCTGGGCGTCGAGCCGTTCCTGCTCGCATCGGCCACGGTGGGCGTGCTCGCAGTGGTTGGTGCGGCGCCTCTGCCCGAACTGCACCAACGAGGTGAAGCCCACCGACGTCGAGATCAGGAACTCCGAGCGAACTGCCTCACGCCGCCGAGCGGCCCCTGGTATGCCGGCACGGGCTGCGAGCACCGCCTGGGCAAGGGCTACGTCGGGCGCATCGGCCTCTTCGAGCTGGTGTCGATCACCGAGCGCTATCCGCGAGGCGCTGGTCGCCAAGGCGACCACCACCAGCATCGAGGCGATCGCCCGCGAGCAGGGCATGCAGACGCTGCCCCAGGACGGCATCTCGAAGTGCCAGCGCGGGATCACCTCGCTCACCGAGGTGCTGCGCGTCGCGCTGGTGTGAATCGACTCCGCGCGGGCGGCGGCCCGCGGGATCACGCGACCGTCGCGCCGGCGAGAGCCTGGATGCGCGCGACCGCGGTCGCGCCGCGCCGGCAATTTGGGTGGCGCGATCGGGGTCGACGAGCGCGGCGTCGAGCGTGAAGCGCGCGGCGAGCTCGCGGATTCGCGCCGCGCTCGCGTCGACGCGGACTGAGCGATCGCGCGCCTGCAGCGATGATCGCCTGCCGCAGGCCGTCGATCACCTCGCTCCTGCACCTCGCGGCAGGCTTGCACGCGAGCAACACGTCCGCACCCGCCTGGACGCTCGCGACGGCAAGCTGCTCCGGCGTGGCGTGATCGCTCACGGCGCGCATCTCGAGATCGTCCGCGACCACCACGCCCTCGAAGCCGATGTCACGCCGGCAGCAAGCCTTCCAGATCGCCGGCGAAAGCGTGGCGGTGCGGCGGGGATCGAGCGCGGCATCGAACGTGCGCCGTCATCATCGACGCAACACCGGCCTGCGCCGCGGCGCGAAACGGCACCAACTCACGGGCGTCGAGGACCTCGCGCTGCATCGACGGCGGGTAGCTGGAGGTGGCCGTCGAGGCTGGTATCGCCGTGGCCGGGGAAATGCTTTCCGCACGCCGCCACGCCCGCGCCTTGCAGCGCCTCGATGAACACGGCGCCCAGCCGAGCCACCACCGCAGGATCCGATGAAAGCGCACGCGCACCGATGATCGGGTTGGCCAGATTGGAGTGGACGTCGAGGACCGGTGCGAAGTCCCAGTTCACCTGATGCTGGAGCTGAGTGGCCATCGCTCGCGCCAGCTCGCGCACCAGCGCTTCCGAATCGATCCGCCCCACGAGATCCATCGAGGGAAACGTGGTGAAGTCCGCCGAGAGCCGCCGCACCTTGCCGCCCTCTTCGTCGATCCCCACGAGCAGGCGCGGCGCCGCCTCCCGCAACGAGCGGACGAGACGCGCCACCTGCGCGGCGTCGCGGACGTTGCGACGAAAGAGGATCACACCGGCGATCGACTCGCGGTCCAAGAAGTCGAGCAGCGCGGCATCCGCCTCGATCCCCCTCGAACCTGATCACCAAGAGCTCGCCGGCTGCGCGGGGCGGTTCCCATCCGTGGTCGCGCTGGTCATCGCGCGCCGAACGTAGCGCCACCGCCGCTGGCCGTCGAGGCCGACCTCGCCGGATTCTTGGCGCGCGTCGCGGCGGCGTGCTAGCAAATCGCCCGCCGTGAAGCCGGCGAGCGAGCGCGCGGCAGCCGCGCGAGCGACGGCAACCGAGATCCTCGATGAGCGCCAAGAAGCACAACTGGTTCGAGAAGCGGGTCATGCCCGGGCAGCTCGATTACTCGGGGAAGATCCTCGCGAGCTTCATGACAGGGTGCGCGGGCGGGTGCTCGATCGGCTGCGGCGTGGGCGCGATGATGGAGTGCATGCGTACCCAGACTCCGGCCACGCCGGTGGGTGTCGACATCGCGCACAACAACCTGTGGTCGAGCCCGTTCGTGCGCTTCGACGGCGAGCGGTTGCCCTTCCAGGACGGCTCGTTCGATCTGGTGACCGAGATCTCGTCCTCCATCACAGCCCCATCCTCGAGAAGAACTTCGCCGAGATGGTGCGGGTGGCGAAGAACGAGCTGGTGCTGGTCGAGGACGTCTGGACAACAAGCAGAATCGCTGGTGGCTGGTGCGCAATCACGTGCTCTTCGACGCCTTCATGGTGCTGCTCACGTGGCTCGGGCTCGCCGAGTGGAAGACCAACTTCAAGTACTACTTCCGCGACCGCGACCAATGGCTCGAGCTCTTCCGCCGCCACGGCTTGCGCGTGCTCGAGGATCGCGAGCTCCATCTTCGGCCCCGGCGACATCGTCCTCCACCGGGTCTTCGTGGTGGCGAAGTCGCCGCCCGCAGCGGTACGAGCGCATCGCGCGCACCGAGCGGACCCGTGACGGCGCTGGTCTGCACCACGCTCTTCCTGGTGATGCTCTTCCACCGGGCCCTCGCGACGTGGCTGGAAGTGCATCGCGACCTGCCCAAGCTCGGGCCGCGTACGCGCCGCGATCTTCCGGTGAGTCCACCGCTGGTCAGCGTCGTCATCCCGGCGCGCGACGAGGAGAAGACCATCGAGACCTGCGTCTCGGGCGTGCTGGCGCAGGATTGGCCGAATCTCGAGGTCATCGTGGTGGACGATCGCTCGAGCGACCGCACTCCCGGGATCCTGGCGCGCCTCGCCGCTCGGGATCCCCGGTCAAGGTGATCCGCGGCGCCGAATGCCCCTCGACCTGGATGGGGAAGAACTACGCGCTCCATCAAGGGTTCGAGCGCACCCACGGCGAGTGGATCTTGTTCCTCGACGCCGACACGCAGGTCGCGCCGCAGGTCGTGACGCAGACCGTGCTCGAAGCTCGCGCCCACGACACCGGCCTGCTCACGCTGATCCCGGGAAACGTGTTCCGCTGCTTCTGGGACCGCGTCGTGAACACGCTCATCTTTCAGCTCGCGGCGTTCCAGTAATTCGACAAGATCCACGACCCCAAGCACCCGCGCGCCAACGCCAACGGCCCGTACATGCCGTTTCGGCGCGATTGCTACGACGCCATCGGCGGCCACGCCGCCATCCCGTACGAGGTGGTCGAGGACCTGGTGCTGGCGCGCAACGTGAAGGCGAAGGGCTTCGCGATCCGTTGGGCGCTCGCGCCCGAGCTCGGCGAAGCTCGAGCTCTACGAGAGCTTGCGCGACCTGGAAGCGCGGCTGGGGCATCCCGCAGCGCGATGGAGATCGATCGACGCGAGCTGTGGCTCAACCTGCTGGGACCGATCTTCCTGCTGGCCTTCGTGCTCGCCCTTCCCCGCGTTGCTCGCGAGCGGGTATGCGCTGCTCGGCGAGGTCTCGCCTTCGCATCGCCCGCGTTCACGTGCTCGCTCGCCGCGTGCCTCGCCGCGGCCACGAGTCAGCGCTTGTGGGCATGATCCTGAAGCTCGACCACATCCACCCATGGCTCTTCTGGCTGGGCGCCGCCGTCCTCGCCGAGCTGCAGTGGGAATCGGTGGTGCGCTTCTTCCTCAAGAAAGAGATGTACTGGAAGGGCCGCCCCTACCACGAGTCGCGAGCTCCTGGGCGACCATCGGACGCGGCCGGCCCAGTGCGAGCCGCGGAGCGAGCACGCGTGCCCGTCGTACGTCACCGACCTGCGGCACCTGCTCGACGAGCACGGCTTCGATCGCACGCGTCACGCGGGCGAGCGCGAGCCTGGCGCGATTCCTGGGGGCGCTCGTGGCGTGGGTGACCTCGCCGCACGCCGACGACGCGCTTCAGACCAACGTCGTGCGGCTGGCGCACGGGTGCGGGCCGTTGCGACGAGCCCACGTCGCCGCGCTCGATCCGGACACGGTTGCGATTCGCTGGGAGCGCGCACGGTGCGGCACGAGCGGTTCGATTCACGGCTGGGAAGGCACGGTGTGGGACCGGTGCACCGAATCCGAGCAAGCGGCGGCGCGCGAGTCGTGGAACGGCTCTGAACGGGACCCGGCGCGGCTGCACGCCAGCGGCGAGTCGAGGCCGCCGCGACGCTGGCGCGCTTCGCCCTGCCCGGCCTTCGCCTCGCCGCGAGCGCATGCGTCGACGCCTCGATTCCGATTGGCGCGTCCAAGCTCGGCGGCGCACCTGATCTGCCGAGCGATGTGACCTGGCCCGAGCGTGACGGACGGCCCCTCGCATTCGTCGCTCAGCTCGATCTCGCGCAGCTCGGGCGAGTCCGGCGGCGACGGTCTTCGCTGCGCGACGGCGTGCTCTGGATCTTCTGCGACGCCGACGACGTGCCGATGGGTTACGAGCGCAGCGCGCGCCATGGCATCGCGGTCGTGTATCGCCTCGACGCCCACGGCGTGGTGATGCGCCGTTCACACCCAAACGCGCCCTGCTTCAGCGCGCGGCTCGACTCGAGGCGTGCCGCGTGGTCACATTCCCGAGCCCCATTCACCACGAATCTCCAAGCATCACGGAGCCCCGCGCCTGGCGCGGCGAGGAGCCTGAATCCGTCTACCGGCGCGCCCGTGACCTTCCGGAGCGCGAGCCATGGCCGGGCTATCGCACCGAAGCGGATCCCATCCCGCCGCCGCATCGCGAGGAAATTTCGAGAGGTTCGTAGCCGAGCACACCGACGCCGATCGGCCCCGGCACCAGCTCTTCGGCCACCCGCGCTCGATGCAAGGCACCGGCTTCGAGGCGACGCTCGCCGTGGCGGGCGTCGCGTTCGGGTTGCAGGGCGATCCGAGGACGCTGCGGGGTTCGAGACGCTGCGACCCGCGGCGATCGCTGGCGGCCTGCTGGCGCAGATCGCCCAGCCCGAGCGGGATCGACGGGCCAGCGATCGCCTCGGCTCGAACCCGACCGACGCGAGCTCGTGTGGGCCGACAGCGGCGTCCTCTACGTCTTCGTCCGCGACGAGGATCTCGCGCGCGGCGCTTCCACCGTGCTCCGGGCAGCGGTCGACTGCTGCTGACGCGGGTCGCGATAGGGGCCGTGCGCTCGTTGCGCGGCTGGCTCGTCGCGCGCCGCTGCTCGTCCTCAGCGCCGCCCGAGATCCCAGTTGCCGAGATCGGCACCATCCCCCTCGCCGCCGGGCTGGTGGTCCGAACCGGAAGCTCCACACGTCGATCTTCTCCAGGAACGCCGGGCGAGAGGTACTGGTACTCGCCGCCCCACGGGATCCTCTGGGAATGAAGTCGCGCTCCCAGTAGCCGCCGGCTCGATAGTGCGCGAGGCCGGCGCCGTGCCCGGCGCGACGACCAGCGCCAGCAGCCTGCTCGCTCGTGGGGTAGCGGCCGTTGTCGAGGTTGTAGCTGCGCAGCGCCGCCTCCAGGTTGCTGATCTGGGCCTGCACGCCGTGATGCGCGCCTCGCGGATGTGGCGCACCGTGGGAACGGCGATCATCGTCGTGAACATCGCCAGCGATCGCGATCGCCACCAGCACTTCGATGAGCGTGAAGCCGGAGCCGGCCGGCACGCGCAGGCGAACGAGCGAGGAGCCGAAGGGAAGGAGGTTCGAGCTGACCGGGTGCGCAGGGCGTCTCATGGATCTTCTTTCCGAGCGGCATGGCGCCGCTCACGACGAGACGCGAATCAAGCTATCAAGTTGATATGAGAGTCAACCGATTTACTTGTTATCAATTATTTCAATTGTCGTCGTCGTGATCCGCCGAGGTGCGTCTGCTTGACGCAGCTCGGCACCGTGGCCTCGCTTGGCTCGAGCGGATAAATAGGCTGCCCGCAATGTTCCATCCCACCTTCTGGCTCGCGGCCCATGGCGTCTCGCTCGTGGCTACCTGCGGCCGCGCGCTGCTGGATTCTCGATCGCGGCTATCTTCAGCCTCGAGCCCCACGGCCCGCTTCCGCTCCCGACCCCGCGCCGCTGGTGAGCGTGGTGGTGCCGGCGCGCAACGAGGCGGCGACGATGGCGGCCTGCCTCGAGCGCCTCACCGCCGCCGAGTACGCGGCGCTCGAGATCGTGGTGCTCGACGATCAGTCGACGGATCGCACCGGTGAGATCGCCCGCACCATCGCCGCCCGCGATCCGCGGGTGCGGGTCATCACCGAGCGAGCGTCCCGAGGGCTGGACCGGCAAGAACTGGGCGATCCACCAGGGCGCCGCTGCTGCCCGCGGCGCTCATTCTGCTGATCGTCGACGCCGACACCGAGCTCGCCGCGCGCCATCCTCGAAGCGGTGGCGTGGCGGAAGCCCACGGCACCGACCTGCTCACCGTGTTCCCGCGCGTGCGCCTCACGATTTCCTGGGAGCGGGCGTTTCTACCCACGCTCGGGCTCTTCCCGTCGTATCGACTGGACCGATCAACGACCCCGCATCCCCGGATGCCAACGCGGTCATTTCTGCTCTTCCGGCGCACGGCGTTCGACGCGATGGGCGGCTACGAATACCTGATCTGGTCGCGGGTCGGCGAGGATTGGATCATCGCCAAGCGCGTGAAGGCCTGGGCCTCAAGCTCCACATGCTGCTCGCGCCCGAGCTCGTGACCAAGGGCTTCGGCCCCACGCTCGGCGATCTGCGCCAAGGCTTCGTCAAGAACTTCATGCTGCTCGACGGGCGCCGCCGTCTCGCGGTCGCGATGCTCCCGGTGATCGCGATGCTGGCGCTCTTCCTGTGGATGCCGTTTCTGTCGTGGATCCAGGCGATGTCGTGGTGGGGCCGCTACCACGACCAATGGCGGCTCGCCGCCGCGCTGGCGGGCCTCGGCGCCGCGCAGCTCATGGCGCTTCAATGCGTGCGCCGCGCGATGAGCCTCACCGCGGGGATCGACGAGCGCGGGCTTAGGCCTAGCCGCTCGGCGCGGCGCTGATCCTCGGGATGTGGATCGCCACCGCGATCGTGCGCACCGTGCTGCGCCTCGGCCTCACCTGGCGCGGCCGCACCCATCGGCAGGTGTGAACCGCCGCCAGGACGCACCCACGGCGTCCGCGACGAACCTCAGCGCGGCGATTCCTCCGGCAGTGTCGGCATCACCTCGTCCGGCAGCGTCGCCGGCAGCTCCCAGCGATCCTTGCGCTTGCCCGTGACGCTCGTCGTCGCTGCCGAGCTCGATCAGCTTGCGACGGATCGCTTCCTGGAGACGCCCTCTGGCGCGAGCTCGAACGCCTTGCGGTAGGCGGCGATCGCGTCGTCGTTCTTGCCGAGCCGCCGCAGCATGTCGCCTTTCTGATCGAACGCGGGTGGATAGCCCTCGGCGCGGCCGCTGGTGGCGCGGATGCACTCGCGCAACGCGACCTCGGTTCGTCCCGCGGCGGCGAGCGTCTGGCAGAGCGCCGTCCGGAGGACGCCGTCGGTCGGCTTGAGGTCGAGCGCCTTCCAGTACGTCGCGATCGCGTCGTCGACCTTCCCTTGGCCTGCGTACGCGGCAGCCAGATTGGAGAGCACGGCCTCGGGTCGCGTACTGCTTCTCGGGTGCCAGCGCCGATTGGAAATCCTGATCGCCTCTGTCGAAGCGACGGTCGCGCAGCTGCGCGACACCGCGCACGTTGAGCAGCTCCGGATCGCCGGGCGCGGTCGCCGAAGCCGGCGTCGCGGCGTGCGGCCTCGACCGCGCGACCGTACTCGCCCCGCTCGATCATCACCACCGCGCGCAGATAGTGGATCTGTCGATCCTGCGGCGACTTGATGCGCGCCTGCTCCAGGTTCTTGAGCGCCGACTCGTAACGCCCGGCGCGATAGTCGTTGAGCGCCACCTGCACGAGGAAACCCGCGTCCTGCGCGCCTTGCGCGCCGTCTCGGACGCGTCCTTGGGGCAGCCCGCCAGCACACGGCGCACGCGAGCGCCGCCGCGGCCAGCCTGCGAATGGGCCTGCCGAGCTCCGTCATGGCACGTGGACCTCCTGGCCATGCCGAACGCGCACGGTCGACGCGATCGTACGCCCGTCGGCGAGCACCATGCGCACGGGATGACTTCCGATCGAGGAGCTCGAAACGGCGGCGCGGCTCGAGTTGCCGTCCACGCGCAGCTCGCGGACGCCGTCGTCGACGACCACCGTGCCCGCGAACTTGAAGAGCTTGCGCACGTGATCGTCGGCGAGCACGTCCACCGACACCGTCTCGTCGAGATCGACCTGCGGGTTCACGAATCGGAACCGATGATGCCCGCGCTGGTCGAGTGGCCAACCAGCGGTGTCTGGCCGAGCGGCTCGTTCTCGTCGTCCTGCGGCTGGCGATGCTGAACGGCCCGTTGAGCGTCACCAGACCGCTCAACGACGCGCGCCGCAGCTCGTAGCGCAACACGTTGGCGCGGGCGGCCTCGATGTTCACGGTGGTCGCGATGGTCTGGAAGCCCGCCTCGACCGCACCGTGTACCGCCCCGGCTTGACCGATACGGTCTGCGGCGACGTGAAGACCTGCGGTCCGATGCTCACGGACGCGCCCGCCGGATCGGTGGCGATCTGCACGGTGACCGCTTGGGCACCAGCTCGACCTCCACGGCGACGCCCGGCGCATTGGCGTCGACCACGATGGGCGTGGTGCGAGGGTCGTAGCCGTCCTTCTCGAGCCGAATCGAGGCCGACTCCACCGCGACCTCGAGCCGCGCCGGCGTGGTCTTGTGCGTGTCGCTTGCCATCGAGCCAGATCGCCGCTCCGGGGCGGACGCGACGTCACTTCCATCGGCCGAGCCGCGGGATAGGCCGACGACGGACCCGCCGCGCCGCCGCTCACTCCGGCGTTCGGCCCCGCTCGGGCGCATCGCTCGGCGCCACTGTCGGCCTGGGGTACCGCCGCCGTGGCGTTCGTTGGAGCGCCGAGCGCTCCGGCACCGGCATCGTCGGCGCCCTTCCAGCCGAAACGCTTCACGAGCGCGCTGCCGCCGACGAATGCTGACCACGAGCGCCGCCACCAGCAGGAATCGGCTCAACGACACCGGCTCGCTGCCGGGCAACGGCCCGGGCGCCGACGTGACGCGTCGCGTGGCACTGGCGCGGGCGTGGCACCGAGCCGAGCGGCGGCTCTTGCCCATCCAATCGGCGAGCGACTCGGATTCCGCGAACAGCCCGCGCAGGAAGCGCGCGCGCTCGTGCGGGCCTGAGACCAGCCCGAGCAGCGTCATCACGTCCGCGATGGCGAGCTCCATCTCGCGGCCGCTCTGGAAGCGCTCCTTGCGCGAGCGCGCCAGCGCCTTGAGCAGCAGGTCCCCACCTCGACGGGGATGTCGTCTTCACGTCGCGCGGCATCGGCACGTCGACCTGCTGGATGCGCTCGATGGTCCTGGAAGGCTCACGTCGTCGGGGAAGAGCTTGCTCTCGCGAGCAGCTCTCGAACAGGATCACGCCGACCGAGAAGAGATCCGAGCGATGAGTCGAGCGCGTCACCCGAGATCTGCTCGGGCGACATGTACGAGAGCTTGCCTTGACGGTGCCCGCGGTGGTCTCGCTCGAGATCAGCGAAGCCTTGGCGATGCCGAAGTCGGTGATCTTCACCTCGCCGTCGAAGCTCAACACGTTCTGCGGCGACATCGTCGCGGTGGATGATCTCGAGCGGTGCCGTCGTAGGCGGAACGGCCGTGCGCGTAGGCCGAGGCCGGCGCACGCCTCTCGCACGATGCCGAGGGCGTGCTCGAGCGGCGCAGCACGCCGCCCGTCGCGCCGACGCGATCGAGGATGTCGCGCAGGTTCTTGCCGTGCACGTACTCCATCGAGATGAAGTACGTGCCGCCCAGGCGACCGAAGTCGAAGATCTGGACGACGTTGGCGTGGTTGAGCTGGGCCGCGAGCTTGGCCTCGCCCTCAGGAACAGGTCGGGCCACCGAGCGCTCGTCGCGCATCAGGTGAGGCAGCATGGCGCTTGAGCGCGACCAGCTTCTCGAAGCCGCCGGGTCCCACGCGCTTGGCGAGGAAGATCTCGCTCATCCTCCCGCGGCGATGCTGCGGAGGATGTGCGGTATTGCCCGAATCGGGAAGCGAATCCGGCGAGGGCGCGGCCACGGGGGCCATGGGAGTTCGACGGAGGCGAGTGCGTTTCGATCAGGCTGGCGTGCAGCCCCATGATGATGCTCACCCGAGCCTCGCCGGCGGCGCCGCGCTCGATCCCTTCGATGGCGACGCGCGCATGGCGCATCGATTCGGGGAGCACGTCGTTCGCTCGTCGCCATCGCGCGTCTATTTAGCCTGCCCCTAGACCGCGCAGGAACGCGGCATCGCCGTCGAGCACCCGACGATGTGCGCGCATTGCGACCGTGAGCGACGCGTGCTTCAATCGGTCCCCCGGTGCGCTCTCCGCGCGAGCTCGACCTCGGGCCCGCGCTTGCGAGCGAGATGAGCCATGAAAACAAGACCTTCGTCTACGACAAGCCGTCGATCGGCGCCGACGATCTGAAGATCCCGCCCAACATCCGCGCCACGCTGAAGGTGCTGAGCGGCACCGAGCAGGGCGCACCTTCCCGCTCAGCCTGAGCACCACGGTGATCGGACGCGGCGAGCAAGCCGACGTCCGCGTCGACGACGACGCCATGTCGCGGCGCCATACCGAGATCTCCTATCGCAACCTCGAGTTCCGGGTGCGCGACCTGGAATCGAGCAACGGCACCTTCCTCAACGGCTCCGAGGTCAAGGAATACGCACTGCGCAACGGCGACAAGATCATGGCCGGCGAGACGCTCTTCTCTTCGCCGTGGATCGGGTCGGCGCACCACCCAAGATGACGTGAGCCGGCGCGCAGCGACCGCCCAGACCCGGGCGTGATGGGCCGCGACGGTGTGCGCGAAAAGCGCCCTGGCGCTATGGGCCGTGGAATCGCGCCGGTGGACGCGCCGGTGAACGAGCATGCGCACGAGCGTTGTCCGCGCCTCGCGCCCTGGTCCGTCATCTCCGCGCAACCCCGGCTGCGCGTGGCCCGCGACCCGGCGGTGAAGCCACTCGGGAGGCGCGCCCTGGATGCGCGCGACGCGCGGACACTTCTCGTGGACAGGCGGGCGCGCGTTGGGCGTCGGTCGCGGCGCCGCGCGGTGGGGCACTTACCCGCTTGCCTAGGGCGCCGCCGCGGTCTCGCTCTTGGCGCTCGCGCGTGTGCCTGCCCCTCGGGCCTGGGTCGACTCGCGAGCCGCGCTGTGACGGCGCGGCGCGGACGCGGCTCGGCGCCACCGCGCGGCGCGAGGGCCCTGCCCGCTGGGCGCCAGCGCGGCCGGCGCCGAGGACGTGCCGCGCTTGCCTGTCCGACGCCCGGCGCTCGAGCGGACGATTCGCGTGCTCTGCCGGCCGACCCAGGTCCGTGCTGCGTGCGACGGGGTCGGAATGGCGCTGGCGCACGCCGCGAGGCACGTCGCGAGATCGCGCGCGATCGCGCCAAAACAAGGGGGATTCGAGCCTGTGGATGGCTGCCCCCCCCCACAGAGACATTTCGACTAATTTCGATCTCGATCTCAATGGATTCGGGAAAATCGATCTCGCCGGGACACAGAAAGTTGTGCACACAAGCTGTTCAGAACCGGCGCATAACGAGATAACTCGCCGAGATCATTTACGCTTCGCGGCCGAGCCCGCCGAGACCCGCCAAATCCCGCGTTTCCCGGCACTCCGAGCCCCACGATTTCGCGAAATCCGCGCGCTTCGCGGTGTGGATGATTCACTGCGCCGACACCCTCCGCGACACACGGCGATACGCGCCTTGCCCCTTCGCTCACGGATCTGGATAATGCGCGGGTCTCGAATCAGCATCTCGTCACTCCCCACCAGTCGTCGTCCCTTTCGCGATGAGCCCAGCTCAAGAGATCTGGCGCCAGACCCTCACCAACCTCGAGGCCCACGTGGCCCCGCATCTGGTCGAGCTTTGGCTGCGACCGCTGCGTCTGGTGCGCCTCGAGGACGAGAAGGTGGTGGTGTCGGCGCCCAATCAGTTCACGCACGATTGGGTGCGGGAGCACTTCCTGCGCGAGCTCGAGCAATCGTTGCCCGACCGCACCGGCCGCCCGTACCAGCTCGTGCTGACCTTCGGCGAGGACGCGACCGACGACCCCGCCGAGCCGCCAGACCGCGCGCCTTCCCGCCCGCTCTACCTGGTTCCACCGAAACGCGCTGGAGTGGCAGCGGGCGCGGCGCTCGCGGCAGCAGGGCACGTCCCCGTGGGCGCGCGTCCCCCAGCAGCGCGCCCCACCGCTCCGCCGGCGCGCTCGACCCATCCCCTGCCGGCCGCCGCGCGCTTGCTCACGTTCGAGCGGTTCGTGGTCGGCCCCAGCAATCGCCTGGCGGTCGCCGCGGCGCGCGCCATCGTCGAAGCACCGGAGGTGCGGTTCAACCCGCTCTTCCTCAACGCACCCGTGGGGCTCGGCAAGACGCACCTCGCGTGCGCCGTGGTGAACGAGCTCATCCGGCTGCGGCCGCGAACGCGCGTGGCGTTCGCGCCCGCGGAGCGCTACCTGGCGGACATGGTCGCGGCCATCGCCCAGGGCCGCATCGAGAGCTTCAAGGAGCGCTATCGCCGCAACGTCGACTTGCTGGTGGTGGACGACGTGCAGTTCCTGGCGGGCAAGAAGCGCACGCAGTCGGAGTTCTTCCACGCGCTCGACGAGCTCTTCGCCGACGGCAAGCAGGTGCTGCTCACCGGCAATGGCAATCCGGCGTCGATCCCCGACCTCGCCGAGCCGCTGCGCTCACGGCTCGGCGCGGGCCTGGTCGTGGAGATCGATCCACCCGAGCACGGCACGCGCGTGGCGATCGTCGCCGGACGAGCGACCGAGCGCGGCGTCCCGTTGCCCGAGGGCGTGGCCGAGGCCGTCGCGTCGGTCGCGACGGTGAGCGTCCGCGATCTGGAAGGGGCGCTCAATCGCGTGCTGGCGCTGGCCTCGTTGACGGGTGAGCCCGTCACCCTTCCACTCGCCGAGGAAGCGCTCAAGCCCTACCGCAAACGCCAGGCGGCCACGCTCACCCCGGAGCGGATCATGGCCGCCGTCGCGCGCGCCTGGGGCCTCGACCCCGCGCGGCTGCGGGCTCGCTCGCGGCGGCGGGAGGTGCTGATCCCGCGGCAGGTGGTGCTCTACTTCTGCCGCAAGTACACGCCCGCGAGCCTCGCCAGCATCGGCGAGCTGGTGGGACGGAACCACTCGTCGGTCATCCACTCGCTCACCACCCTCGAGAAGCGATTGCTCTCGGACCGCAGCCTGCGCCAGAAGGTCGAGTTCATCGAGCAGCGCCTGCTCACGGAACCGGCCACCGAGGACGTGACCAACCTCTGACGAGCGCCGGTGCGCGGATCGTCGACCGCCTGGCGCGGTTCCGTGCGCACGCTCCCGTCGCGATCTCCCCCCCGCCATGACCGGTCCCGATCCCCTCGCTGCCGCGACCGCGATCGCGCGTGGCGCCGGCGAGGTGCTGCGCGCGCATTTCGGGCAGGCGCTCACGATCGAGCACAAGGGCGAGATCGATCTCGTCACCGAGGCCGACCGCGCGTCCGAGGCGCACATCGTCTCCCGGCTGCGCACCGCGTTCCCGGACCACGCGATCCTGGCCGAGGAGGGGTCGGGCACGGCGCGCGCCGGACGGCCGCGCTGGCTCGTCGATCCGCTCGACGGCACCACCAACTTCGCGCACGGCTACCCGCTCTTCGCGGTCTCGATCGCGCTCGAGGTCGAGGGACGGATCGAGGTCGGTGTCGTGCACGACCCCTGCCGCGACGAGACCTTCGCCGCCCGCCGCGGCGCTGGCGCGACCCTGAACGGCGCGGCGATGCGTGTGTCCGCCATCGAGCAGCTCTCGCGCGCGCTCCTGGTGACGGGCTTCCCCTACACCATCCACGAGCGCCCCGAGCCCACCGTGGGCCTGCTACGCCGCTTCTTGATGGCGGGCCAGGGACTGCGCCGCGACGGCTCGGCAGCGCTCGACCTCTGCTACGTCGCCGCGGGCCGCTTCGACGGCTTCTGGGAGCTCGAGCTCAAGCCCTGGGACGTCGCCGCCGGCAGCCTCATCGTCGAGGAGGCGGGCGGCCGCGTCACCAATCTCGACGGCAGCCGGTTCGCGATCGACGCGGGCGCGATCCTCGCCACCAACGGGCGCTTGCACGACGCGATGCTGACGATCGCGTCCTCAACGGCTTCCTAGCCGCGGAAGGAACCGGCCGGTGACGGCGACCCACGCCTGATAGGCGTCGCCGTGCTCTTCGCCGAGGAAGTCCTCTTCCAGACGCGCCTGGATCTGCAGCCCGTACACCGTGAGGATCACGAGGATCAGCGAGGGATCGCAGGGCACCAGCAGGAAGAGCCCGACGCTCGCGCCCATCATGCCGGTGTAGATCGGATTGCGGATCCACCGGAACGGACCGTGCTTCACCAGCTCGGCCACGCCGGCGCGATCGATGCCGATCTTCCAGGCTTCGCCCATCGTCCCTTGCGCCCAACCGGTGAGCCCGAGCGACGCCAGGGCGATCAAGAAGCCGAAGGTCTGCACGGTCGCGGTCGCGAGCCCGCTGAAGGGGCGCATCGCATCGAGGATCTCGGGATCCCAGAGGTAGAGCACGCCCACCACGTAGTGCCCGCCCACCAGCGGGATCAGCGAGCCGGCCAGGAATCGCTCGGTGCCGGAGCTCCGATCGCTGATGCCGATCGGCATCTTGCCGAACCGCACCCGGTAGGTCGCGAACTTCACGACCGCGGGGAAGAGAAACAGGATCAAGAGCAAGGCGACTTCGATGCGCGCGTCCATGGAGGTTCCTCGGGGTGTGCGGTGCGACGACGACGGCGGTCCCGGCGACCGAAGCCTCGCACCCGCTCGTTCAGAAGAAAACGCCGAGCGACAGCGGCACCGTCAACAGGTCCTCGCCGTGCTCGGAGAAGATCCGGTCGTAGGCAACGGCGACGTCGAGCACGACGCGCGGCACGAGCACGACCTGCAACCCGGCTTGGACCGAGGCCACGAAGTCGAGCTGATCGTCCGACTCGGTGCCGGTGATGTCGGTGGTGCGAAGCAGCAACCCGGGTGAGCCCGCCAGGTACGGATGGAGCCGATCGGCGACCTCGAACGACGCCCGCAGGCCGGCACCGAACGCGAGGTTGGTGGCGCTGGCGCTGGCGCCGCCGTCGGGGATCTCGGAGCGCTGGAAATCGACAGCGAAGCTCGCGAACGGCTCGAGATTCGGGTGCACGTAGTAGCCGAGGAGCGTGCCGACCTGCACCTGCGACGACACGACCCCGTCGCTCAAGCGCTGAAACGAACCGCGAAGCGCGAGCTCCCACGCGTCCGGCGCGCCCGGCCCCGGGGGCGGAAGCTCCGCTGGCGTCTGCGCGTGGCCGAGACTCCCGAGCAGCAGCGATGCGCAACACGCGACGGCGCGAGCCAGGGTCGAGAAGGCGCCCCGGGAGGCGCATCCCGAGGCGCGCGGCTTCGGCGAGCGAGCGCTCATCGCGCGCACGTAAGCCCCGATCGACCGCCACGTCAACCCGTTCGCGCGCCTGAAACAACGTTCGCTCGACAACCTGCTAACCTCCCGCGCCTCGAACGATCCGGGGGAATCGAGCATGTCCATCTTCGAGCGTCACATCTTCATCTGCGAGAACGTTCGCGAGAAGGGTCATCCACGCGGCTGCTGCGCGGAAAAGGGCGGCGAACGCGTCCGCGAGCTCTTCAAGGAGGCCCTCGAGAAGCGCGGCCTCAAGGGGCGGATGCGCGCCAACAAGGCCGGCTGCCTCGACCAGTGCGAGATCGGCCCGACGGTGGTCGTGTATCCCGAGGGTGTCTGGTACGGCCTGGTGCGCACGGCCGAGGACGTCGACGAGATCGTCGAGCAGCATCTGATCGGCGGCCGCGTCGTGGAGCGCCTCGCGTTCTCGCGCGATGCCTCGGGCAAGCTGGTGCGCGGCCGCGGCAACCCCTGATCCCACGAGGCGCGGCGCGCGCCGCGCCTCCGTCTGCACCCTCCCAACCATGAACTCGATCCCGACTCTCTTGGCCGAGCGCCTCGCGGCCGCCGTGGAAGCGGCGTTCCCAGGCGCGAGCTTCGATCGCGCGGCGCTCGTCGAGGCGGCGCAGGACACGCGCTTCGGCGATTACCAGTGCAACGCCGCCCTCAAGCTCGCGAAGAGCGTGGGGCGCCCGCCGCGCGACGTCGCCAACGCGATCGTGGGCCAGCTGCGCATCGACGATCTCTGCGAGCCGCCGTCGATCGCCGGCCCGGGGTTCGTGAATCTCACCGTGCACGCGAGCCTGATCGCCCGGACCGCGATGGCGCTGCGCGCCGAGCCCACGCTCGGCGTGGCGCCCACCGACGCGCCCCACACCGTGGTGGTCGACTACTCGGCGCCCAACATCGCCAAGGAGATGCACGTCGGTCATCTGCGCTCCACGATCATCGGCGATTCGCTGGTGCGGGTGCTCGAGTTCCTCGGTCATCGCGTGATCCGCCAGAACCACGTCGGCGACTGGGGCACCCAGTTCGGGATGCTCATCGAGCACCTGATCGACAGCGGCGCCGCGGACGCCGCCGAGCTCGGCGTCAAGGATCTCGACGCCTTCTACCAGGCCGCCAAACGCCAGTTCGACGCCTCCGACGACTTCAAGCAGCGCGCCCGCGCCCGGGTGGTGTCGCTGCAAGGCGGCGACGAGCGCTCGCTCGCGCTCTGGCGACGTTTGGTCGAGGAGTCGGAGCGCCATTTCCGCGCGGTGTATGCCTACCTCGGCGTGCGCCTCACCGACGGCGACATCCGCCCCGAGAGCTTCTTCAATCCGCGCCTCGCGGAAGTCGTGGGCGACCTGCAAGCGCTCGGGCTCGCGCGCGAGAGCGAGGGCGCCACGTGCGTCTTCCCGGACGGCTTCCGGCGCAAGGACGGCGAGCCGCTGCCCATGATCGTGCGCAAGGCCGACGGCGGCTATCTCTACGCCACCACCGACCTCGCGGCGCTGCGCTTCCGGGTGAGCGAGCTTCGCGCCGACCGGATCGCGTACGTCGTGGGCGAGCCGCAGGCGCAGCACTTCGCGATGCTGTTCGCGGTGGCTCGCACCGCCGGCTGGCTGCCGAGCCACGTGCGGGCCGAGCACGTCGGCTTCGGATCGGTGCTCGGCCCCGACCGCAAGCCCTTCAAGACCCGTGCGGGCGGCACCGTGAAGCTCGTCGACCTGCTCACCGAGGCCGTCGAGCGCGGGCGGGCTGCGCTCGTCGAGCGGCCCGGCGGGCGCGATCTGAGCGACATCGGCGAGGCGGAGAAGCTCGCGATCGCCCAGACCCTCGGCATCGGAGCGGTCAAGTACGCCGACCTCTCCACCGATCGCACCAAGGACTACGTCTTCGACTGGGATCGGATGCTGGCGCTCAACGGCAACACCGCGCCCTACCTCATCAACGCCTACG
Organism: bacterium; assembly: GCA_046331705.1. Taxonomy (GTDB): domain Bacteria; phylum JADJOY01; class JADJOY01; order JADJOY01; family JADJOY01; genus JADJOY01. The sequence continues at coordinate 167,422 of JAXLQJ010000008.1, forward strand.
TGCGGATCCGCTCGATCCTGCGCAAGGCGGTAAGCGTGCCGAGCGCCGAGACGCCGATCGTGCTCGGCGCGCCGGCGGAGCGCGATCTGGCGCTCGCGCTCACGCGCTTTCCGGAGGTGGTGAACGCCGTCGCCGAGAAGTTGCTCCCGCACGTGCTCTGCACCTATCTCTACGAGCTGGCGTCGCGCTACCACAAATTCTACGAGACCTGCCCCGTGCTCGCCGCCGACGACCCCGACACCCGCGCGAGCCGGCTCGCGCTCTGCGACGTGGTGGCGAGGGTGCTGCGTCAAGGGCTCGAGCTGCTCGGGATCGGCACCGTCGAGCAGATGTGAGCCCACCCGTCTCGCGCGATCCCGCAAGCCTTTCGTCCTCGCAGGTGGTCTCCGATGGCTGATCGCGGCACACGGCTCGTGGTCTTCGATCTCGACGGCACGCTGGTCGATTCCCGCCACGACATCGCCGTGGCGGCCAACGGCACGCTCGCGGCGCTCGGTCTCGCGCGCTTGCCCGAGCCCACCGTCGTCGGCTTCATCGGTGGCGGCGTGCGCAACCTGGCGTTGCGCTGCCTCGCGGCGGCGTCCGATCCCGAGCGCCCGCGCTTCGAGCCGGAGGCGTTCGTCGAGCGCTTCATGCCGATCTACGCCGAGCACCTCCTCGACTTCACGCGGCCCTACCCCGGCGTGCTCGAGACGCTCGGTGCGCTGCGCGCGGCGGGGCTCGTCACGGCGGTGGTCACCAACAAGCCCAGCGCGCCGGCGCGCGCCATCATCGACGGCCTGGGGCTCGGACCGTTCGCGATGGTGGTGGGCGGCGACTCCACCCCGGTGCGCAAGCCCGATCCCGAGCCGCTCCTCGGAGTGTTGCGCCACGTCGGCGCCACGAGCGAGGAGGCGCTCTACGTGGGCGACATGGCGATCGACGTCGAGACCGCGGCAGCGGCGCGCACGCGCTTCGTGGGAGTCACCTGGGGAATCGGCGCACGCGCCGACCTGGAAGCCGCGGGCGCCACCACGTTCGTCGAGCGCATGACCGATCTGCTCGACCACGTCGGCCTCGACGATCGCCTTCCCCGCGCGTCGCATCCGTGATCGAGCGCGTCGAGTTCCGGAACGCGCGCGGCGAGCGCCTCGGCGGCGATCTGCACCTGCCGCCCGAGGGCCTGGTGCGCGGCATCGCGGTGGTGCTCTGCCACGGCATGGAGTCGAGCCGCTCGGGGCTCAAGCACGTGCGCCTCGCTGGCGAGCTCGCCGCGCGTGGTTTTCCCGCGCTGCGCTTCGACTTCGCGGGTTGCGGAGCGTCCGAGGGCCGCTTCGAGGACATGACCTACACCCGCGAGGTCGAGGACCTCGACGCGGCCGTGAGCTTCCTCGCGAACCGCGGGGTGGATCGACTGGCGCTCTTCGGCTCGAGCATGGGAGGCGCGGTGGCCTTCCTGTTCGCAGGCTCGGATCGTCCCGCGGCGGCGCGCGTGGTGGCGGTCGCGACCCTCGCCGCGGTTGCGCGCCCAGACCGCGTGCCGAGCCCGATGCTCTCGCAAGCGACCTACGATCGTTGGCGGCACGACGGCCATCTGCCGCTCAGCGAAGGCCGTCGCGTCCGCTTCACGCTGATGGAGGACGCGCAGCGCATCGACATCCCCGCCGCCGCGGCTCGGGTGCGCGCGCCGGTCCTGATCATCCACGGCTCCGCCGACGAGGTGGTGCCCGTGGGCGACGGCCGCGAGCTCTTCGCGTCCATCGGGCACCCGCGCCGCGAGCTCGACGTGGTGGAGGGAGCCGATCACCGCTTCAGCGATCCGCGCCACCTCGATGGAGCAGTGCTCAAGCTCGTGCGCTGGCTCGCGGCTTCGTTCGGTCCCTGAGCGCCCCGTCACCGCACCGCGCGTGCGCCCGTCGCGGCCGCCTCACCGCAACCGGACGCTCACTTCTTCGCAGCCAGCTCGCGCGCCTTGGGAATCAGCTTGCGCCACGTGTCCATGTCGAGGGCACCCATGATCCCGCGCCCGTTGACGAAGATCGCCGGCGTCGAGTCGATGCGCAGCTCGGCGATGCCTTCGCGCACCTCGCGGCGCACCTGCTCCATCGTGGCGGGGTCCGCCACGCACGCGTCCAGCGCGGCGCGGTCGAGCCCGATCCGACTCGTGAGATCGGCGACCTTCGCCACCACGTTCTTGTCGTCGATCTCGGCCTGATCGAGGAAGAGCCAGTCGTGCATCTCCCAGTAGTGCCCCTGCTTGCCCGCGCAGAGCGCCGCGGCGGCGGCCTGACAGGCGCCTGGATGCGGGTTCGCCCACGGGTTGCAGGCGCTGTCGAGAGGCACGTGCTTGAGCACCAGGCGCACCTCGCCGGGGAACTCGCGAACGACGCGCTCCAGCACCTGCGCCGCCTTCTTGCAGTGCGGGCAGAGGAAATCGAAGTAGTCGACGATGACGATCGGCGCGTCGGCCGCGCCGCGGCTGGGCTCGTCGCCGCGTAGGACGATCGGCGCCGGCTCGAGCGCGGCCCATTCCGAGACCAGCGTCGCGCGCCGCTGATCGCGGATCACCGTGGCCGTCGCCACCGCCCCGACGAGCACCACCGCCGCCGCCACGAGCGACGCGAAGAGCCAGCGCTTGGAGCGGATCGCGGCCCAATCGTTGCGCACGATCGCGAGCTGGTCGGCGATCGGGATGCCGGCGCCCACCGCGGCCGTCACCAGCAAGCCGACGTTGACCGCGTAGAGCCCGATGCAGAAGAGACACCAGTGTCGGATCACGAAGTGCGACACGCCGGCCAAGAACACCGAGTACGCCACCGAGCCGGTCGCGAACACCGTCAGGTGCGAGAGCAGCGACGGCACCAGGCTCGGTCGCGCCGCGAGCGAGAACGCGCTGAGGCCGAGGATCGCCAGATAGAAGGCGGCGCCGAGCGCCGAGATCGGGATCCCCACCAGCTCCGCGTACTCGCTGGTGTTCACGACGTCGCAGTTGAGCTTCAGGTTGAGCGAGCACACGCTGCGCCCGCCGTGCGCCGCCGCGAAGTGCCGGAAGGTCAGGTAGGAGGCGAGCCCCAGCCCGATCACCGCCAGCACGAACGCGGCGCGAAGCGCGACACGGCTGCGCGGCGTCATGGGTACATGCGGTCGAGGAGCCGCGGGAACGGGATGGTCTCGCGCACGTGCGGCACGCCGGTGATCCACGCCACCGTGCGCTCGACGCCCAGGCCGAAGCCGGCGTGGGGCACGCTGCCGTAGCGGCGCAGGTCGAGAAACCACTTGAAGGTCTCGACCGGCAGGCCGTGCTCGCGGATGCGCTCCTCGAGGGCCTCGAGGCTCTCCTCGCGACAGCCGCCACCCACGATCTCGCCGTAGCCCTCCGGCGCGATCATGTCCACGCACAGCGCCACCTCCGGCCGCGCCGGGTCGCGCTTCATGTAGAAGGCCTTCACCTGGGCGGGGTAGCGGTGCACGAGCACCGGCTTGTCGAAGGCCTGGCTCAGCAGCGTCTCCTCGTCGGCGCCGAAATCGTCACCCCACGGGATCTGGCCGCCAGCGCCGCGGATGACCTCGAGCGCCTCGTCGTAGCTGATCCGCGGAAACGGCGCCCGCACGTTCTCGAGCTTGGTGACGTCACGCTCGAGCACCGCCAGGTCGGCGCGACAGCGGTCCAGCACGCGCTGGACCACGTGCGCGACCATGCCTTCCGCCAGCGCCATGTCGCCGTTCAGGTCGAGGAACGCGGCCTCCGGCTCGACCATCCAGAACTCCATCAGGTGGCGGCGCGTCTTCGATTTCTCCGCCCGAAACGTGGGGCCGAAGCAGTAGACCTTGCCGAACGCCATCGCCGCCGCCTCGTTGTAGAGCTGGCCGCTCTGCGACAGATACGCCTTCCGCTCGAAGTACTGAAGCTCGAAGAGCGTGGTGGTTCCTTCGCAGGCGTTGGGCGTGAGGATCGGCGCGTCCATGGGCAGATAGCCCTCGCCGTCCAGGTACTCGCGGATGCCGCGCATCACCTCGGCGCGGACGCGCAGCATCGCGTGCTGTCGCCGCGAGCGCAGCCACAGGTGGCGCTCGTCCATCAGGAAGCCGACGCCGTGCTCCTTCGGGCTGATCGGGTAATCGGCAGACGCACCGATCAGCTCGAGATCCTTGAGGCCGAGCTCGAATCCTCCCGGCGAACGTGGATCGGCGCGCACGCTGCCGGTCACGCACACCGAGGCCTCGAGCGACACGCCGTCGAACCGCGCGAACACCTCGGGGCTGACGTCCGCCTTGCCCATCACGCATTGCAGATAGCCGGTGCCGTCGCGCAGCTCGAGGAAGCGAATCTTGCCGCTCGAGCGATGGTGGACGACCCATCCGCGCACCACCACGTCGCGTCCGACGTGGCCAGCGATGTCGGCGATTCGTATCGCGGTTGCGGTCACGGTCTCCCCCGAGCGACGCGCGAACGGGCGCCCGCGCTGCGCGCGATAACGTAGCGACGCGTTCCCGCCGGTGCAACGCTCACTCACCGATCGGCGCGCGGTGCCGCCGCCGATCGCGAGCGGGCCGTGCGCGCGCGGTTCGCGCGAGCCCCCGCGCGGTGGCGCCGTCGCATTGCCCGACTCGGCGCGATCGCTCAGAATGCGCCGGCGTCTCTCGCCGCCGATGCGCCCCGTCACCCCTCCCGCACTCGCCCGCGCGCGACGCGCGTCGTTCGGCGCGCTCTCGTGCGCCGCGCTGGCGCTGCTCGCGAGCTGCACGCCCGACTTCGTCGAGACGCGCGTCCCGGGTCGCCCACGTCACGTCGTCGAGGCCGAGCTGGCAGCGCCCTCGTCCTACGCGGGATCGCAAACCACGCTGAAGGTGGGGCTCGGCGAGGCCAACGATTGGGAGCTGAGCTGTCCGGGCTCCCTCTCGGTTCATCTCGAGGACGAGCGCGCGCGCAAGATCTCGCTGCGCGAAGGCGTGGCACTGCGAGCCTCGCTCACCGATCCCAAGCCGGGCGTCGGCGGCGTCTGCCCCGTCCTCGAGATCACGGCCAACGTCGACGAGATCCGTCCCGAGAGCGTTGCCGCTGCGTTCGCGCAGGAGAGCGAGCTTCCCCGCGTCGAGGTGCGTGGAATCCGCGTCAAGGACGATCTCACGGGGCCCGACGCCTTCATCGACCACCGCCAGGCCCGGCTGGTGCTCGGCCCGTGCCGGCCGCCCGAGGAGGTCGAGCGGATCTGCCGGCGGCTGATCGAGAGCCACCAGGTTGCGTGCGCCGCGGAAGCCGGCATCCAGTCGGCACCTTCCGGAACGCTCACGCTCACCACCTCGCACGGCGTCGAGATCGCGACCTGGCCGGGTCCTGCACGCGTCCGCTGCGACGGCTCGGACAGCGTCTACCTGCACCGCGGCGATTGGCACGAGGTGCGGCGCTACCGCGACTCCGTGGTGCTGACCGCAGGCGCGAACGGCCAAGTCCTGGCGATCAACGAGATCGGCATCGAGAGCTACCTCAAGGGCGTGGTACCCGCGCAGATCCCCGCCGACGCGCCCGACCAGGCGCTCGAGGCGCAAGCGTTGATCGCTCGCACCCAAGCGTTCGCGGGCCTCACGCGCCGACGGCACAGCAATGACCCGTACGACGTCTGCGACGACGTCCACTGCCAGCGCTACCGCGGCCTCGGGGAAGCCAGCGCGACCAGCGACGCCGCGGTGGACGCCACCCGCGGGCTCGTGCTGCTTCACGACGGCGAGCTGGTGGACGCGGCCTACCACGCCGACTGCGGCGGAATCCTGGAAGCGAACGACACGATCTGGCCCAAGCAGCGTCCGGACCCGGTGCTACGAGCGCGCGCCGACCTCGAGGCGACGGCCACGACGCTGCCCGACTTCAGCGCCGAGGCGACTCTCTGGAGTTATCTGCTCACCCCTCCCGAGACCTTCTGCTCGCGCGGCGCGCAGCCCGGCCAGCACCGCTGGACGCGCTCCTTCAGCGCCGACGAGCTGGCGCGGCTCGCGAGCGGTGGAACCAACCTCGGCAAGATCAAGGCGCTGCGCGTCGACGCACGCGGCGCGTCGGGACGCGCCACCGTCGTCACGATCGAGGGCACCGCCGGCAGCCGGCGGATCGAGGGCGAGCAGGCGATCCGCAAGGCGCTCGGCGACCTGCCCTCTTCCGCATTCGCCGTCCAGGCCATCGCCATGGCCGGAACCGAGCCAGCCGTCTTCACCTTGGTCGGCGCCGGCGCCGGCCACGGCGTGGGCCTCTGCCAAGCCGGTGCCATCGGCATGGCTCGCACGAAAGCGAGCATGACGGACATCCTCGCTCACTACTATCCCGGCGCTCACGCCTACCGCATCACTCCCTGACCCCGCGCACGCGCCGTCCCGTTCCGCGGTCGATCGAGCACGACCGCGCACGCGCCGATGCGCCGATGCGCCCACACTCGCGCGGCATCCGTCGCGCGCACGAAAGCACTCAGCCGAGCGTGACGCTGGGTGACCGGGCGGCGGCACACAGCTCGCGGCGAGCACGAGGAGTTGTGGCGAACCGTGGGCGGAAGGTCGTGTTGCTGGGAGGTTGGGGCCTCGGCGAGCCGGTGAAGATTCGGAGGTAGCGGAATTCTCGGCGTTTTCAGCAGATCGGCCACCGCGCCGCGCACGTCGGTCGCCTGCCGGACCCGTACCCCCGCGCGCTCGTATTCGACCACCTTGATCGTCTCGAGCTGGGCGCCTGTCGGGAAATGGCTCCCGCGTGGAGGTTGGGTCGAGTCCCCGTCGTCCTCGCTTCGCTGCGGGCGCCGACGCCTGATTTGAAGGAGACTATCCGCAGCATTGACGCCCGCGGCATCTCCAATGACTTGCTTGCGTACGACGTCGACCAGCCGTTCCTGCGTCCGCCGAGCTTCGTGAGTGGGTTCCCGAAGGCGATCTCCCCCGGTTCGTGCTGGACGTCGTCGACCCGATGGACCTGGGCGGCATCCTCGACCGCTACCGTCGCAAGGATCCCCGAGGGCGCTCGGCGGACCACCCCGAGATGCTGGTGTCCTTGCCCAAGTCTTGCTGCGCTGGCTGAGCAGTCACGGGCGATACATGACGCCATCGGCGGTGCCGTTTCGCTGACGCGTCGCGAAGAGGCTGGCGACGGCGCGGCGTTTCCCGTCGCGCTCGAGGATCCGCTCCCGATAGCGGCACAGCTCGAAGTCCGCGAAGCGGGTGCGCAGCTCGCCGGGATCGAGGAGGTAGGCTGGGCTGCGCGGCGAGCCGAAGGCGGCGTGGATGCGGGTGAAGGTCTCCCACACCAGTGCGCCGCCGGGACGAATGGCGCGGGCGATCGGCTCGAAGAGCGAGCGATCGAGGAAGTTCGAGACGCACACCAGGTCGTAGCGCGCCTCGCGTAGCGGGAAGTCGTCGAGATCGGCGACCACGCCGACGAGGTTTCCGCCCTCGCGGCGCACGCGCTCGGTCGCTTTCCGCACGGCGGCGAGCGACACGTCGATCCCTTCCACCCGGAATCCGGCGCGCGCCAGGAACGCCGCATTCCGCCCCTCTCCCATCGCCACCACGAGGGCTCGCCCCGGCGGGACGAATCGCACCGCGTCCACGAGAAACGCGGTGGGTTCGAGCCCGTGAACGGCATCGGGCGTGCCGTAGATCCGTTCCCATTTGAGGCGCTCGGCTCGGCTCATGTTGGCTCGGCGGGCGGGCACGCGGCTTGTGACGCGAGCCTGCGCGAACGCTACTGTGCCACCTTTTCCCGTAGATGACCGCCGTGCGTGACCCCGCCAATCGCCCGCCCCCGCGCCGTGCGCTGCGCTTCACGATGCGAATCGTCGGCGCGTCCCTCGCCGTAGCCGCGGTGGCCCTCGCCTTTCCCGAGGCCTGGCTCGCCGGTCCACCAGCACGAGACGAGCGCATCGCGATCGGCGAGACGGTCGCGCCGGTCTACGTGCGCCGCGATCCCTACGGCATCGCCCACGTCGCCGCAACCGACGAATCCGACGTCTGGGCGGGGCTCGGCTTCGCTCAAGCCCACGATCGCGCGTGTCAGGTCGAGATGCTCGTGCGCGTGGCGGAAGGGACACTCTCGGAATGGCTCGGAGACTTGCCGCTCGGAGCCGGGCTCGATGCGGTGTCGCTCGACCGGCTGGCGCGTGAGCTTCGTCTCGTGGAGCGCGCCGATCGCGCGTGGCAATCGGCCGATCCCGAGACCCGCCGCGAGCTCGAGCGCTTCGCCGCGGGCGCGAACGCGCGGCTCACCCACCTCGAGGCCCACTGGCCGGCGTGCTTTCGCGTGCTCGCGGTGCGGCCGCGCCCGTGGCGGCCGCGCGATCCATTGCTGCTGCTCGAGCTCTTCGGCCTCGTGGGGCAGGTGCCGAGCCTGCGTGCGGAGGCCGTGGCGCTCGATCTGGTCGCAGCGCTGGGCCGCGAGCGAGCGTTCGCGTTGCTGCCTCCCGAGATCCTCGTCGACCTCGCGGATCCCGTCATCTCGCGAGCAGCCCACCCGTCGCCCGCGCTCGTGCCCCTGGCCGCGCTCTCGCCGCTCTCGGATTCCATGCTCGGGAGCAACGCGTGGGTCGTGGATGGTCGACGCTCGCGGTCGGGTGCGCCGCTGCTCGCCGCCGATCCGCACGTGATCCTCGATCGCGCGCCCACGTTCTGGTACCTCGCCCACGTCGCGGCGGGCACGATCGACGCGCAGGGCCTGTTCCTTCCTGGCACGCCGCTGCTCGCAGTCGGCCACTCGCGCCGGCTGGCGTGGGGCGCGACCAGCACGCTGCTGCGCACCGGCGGCGTGCAGCAGGTGGCGGAATCGTCCGTCGTCGACGACGCGGCGCCGTCGCCGCCGATCGTGCCGCGCTTCGGCTCGGCGGTCGAGGTGACGCGCAGGACGGTTCGGGGCGCGCCGGTGCTCGCCGCCGAGGCAGTCGGCCTCGACCCGGGCACGGCGTTGCGCGTGGATCTCGGAGCGACGGACGCCGCTCGCCAGCTGCGAGGGTTTCGCGCGCTGATCGACGCCCACGACGTCGCCGCCACCGATTCCGCGGCGGCAGCGCTGCGAGCAGGGCCGCTTTCGTGGACGCTAATGCTCGCGGATACGCAGGGGCACATCGCGCGCCGTGCCGCTGCGCCCATCGCCGGCGGCGCCGACCCCTACGCGCTCCTCGACCCACCGGAGGCGCGCATCGTTGCGGCGAACACGGCGCCTCCGGCGGCCCCAGGGAGCTCGCCGAGGCCGGGACATTTCGAGCTCGGCTATCGGGCCGCGCGCATCACGGAGGCGCTCGACGCGCGGCCACGCCACGGCGCCGAGGACTTCCGACGTCTTCAGCTGGACGTCGCGACTGGGCTCGCGAGCGAGCTGCTCCCCGCGCTGCTCGCCGATCTCGCTGGCCGCTCGGAGCTCGCCGTCGCCCGAGCCGCGCTGGCGAGCTGGGACGGGCGCTGCGAGCGCGAGTCGCCCGGCTGCGCGCTCTTCGAGCTGACGCAAGAGGCCCTGCCGCGGTGCGCCTTCGCCGACGAGCTCGGATCGGATCGCTGGCAGCGATTCGCCTCCGTCGGCGACCTGCCCACCAAGGCGTTGCTTCGCATCTGGCCGGACGCCGCCTCGCCGTGGTGGGACGATCTGGCCACCCCCGCCCGCGAGACGCGCGGGGATTGCGTGGCGCAGGCCGTCGCCGAGGCACGAGCCGAGCTCACCGCCGAGGGCGGCGACGAGCCCGACGGCTGGAACTGGGGCGCGTTCCACGTGGTGCGCATCGCCAACCCGTTGGCGCTGCTCCCCATCCTCGGGCATCGGTTCGAGGTCGGCCCGTACGCGCATCCCGGCGATCGCTACACGGTCAACGCCGCCGGCTACGTACGGCGCAGCGACGGAACGCGTCTGGCCACGCTCGGGCCCACCAGCCGCTTCGTGATCGACCTCGCGCAACCGGAGCTCGGCTACTTCGCGTCCTCGACGGGCATGTCGGAGGATCCGTTCTCCGGCTACGCTTGGAACCTGACGGATCCGTGGCTGGCAGGAGAGCTCTTCGTCGAATCGCTTAACGGGCCGCGCGAGGTACGCGCCACCGTCGTGCTCGAACCCTCGACCACGCCACACCGCGAGTGAACGCCGCACCACGATGATCCGACGACCGCGCCCCTTCCGCGTGCTGCACGCGCTGGTGCTGGCGCTCGCGCTCGGCGTCGCCGGGTCCTCCTGCATCACGACTCCGGTCACCGGACGCAGCGCCTTCGTCCTCTTCGACGACGGCGAGATGGCTCAGCTCGGCTCGCAGGCCTTCGCCGAGCTGCAGAAGCAAACGCGCCCATCCCGCGACACGCGATCGAAGCTCGTCATCGATCGAGTGGTGCAGCGCATCGTGGCGAGCGCCGGCCCCGAGACGCAGGGCGTCACGTGGGAGGTCCAGCTCTTCGACAGTGACGAGGTCAACGCGTTCGCGCTCCCGGGCGGCAAGGTCGGGGTGTACGCCGGCATTCTCCCGGTGGTGGAGAACGAAGCCGGCCTCGCCGCCGTGCTCGGCCACGAGATCGGCCACGTGGTCGCCAAGCACAGTGCACAGCGCATGAGCACCGCCGCCCTCACCAACCTCGGCCTCGAGGTCGCAGGCGCCGCGCTCTCGAACAACAAGAACGCCGACATCATCATGGCGGGCCTGGGGCTCGGCGCCACCGTCGGCGTCGCCCTGCCGTTCAGCCGCTCGAACGAGGCCGAGGCCGATCAGATCGGCCAGATCTACATGGCGCGGGCCGGCTACGATCCGCGTGAGGCAGCGCGGCTTTGGGTGCGCATGGAACGCAGCGCCGAGCAGCAAGGTGGCGGCAAGCCGCCCGAGCTGCTCTCCACCCACCCCGCCGATCGAGCGCGTGTGACGGCGCTCGAGGCCAACCTGGGGCGAGCGCTGCCCGAGTACCAGCGTTCGCCCCAGTACGGCTTGGGCGAGACCCTCGCGCCGCTTCCTCCCACGCAGCATGCGAAAGGCGGCGCCAAGAGCCGCGCGCCGGAACCCGAGCCCGACTCGGACGAGGGTGCCCAGGGTTCGAGCCCGCGCGATCGCGGTGGCCGAGGCTGGCTCGCGCCGCGCTGAGCGGCGCGCCGAGCATCGCCGAGCATCGCGGCGCCCAACCGCGCGACGGGCTCAGTCTCGAAAACGCTCAGTACCGAAGCCAGCACCGAAGCGCGATGCGACTGCGTTCGGTGTCCTCTTCGGACACGTTGCTCGATCGCCAGCGGCTGCGACCGATCGCCTCCACGCGCAGCCACGGTTGAGGCTGCCACCCGACTCCCAGCTCGCCGCCCAGGAACTGATCCTCGCGCTGGCGGCCCGTCAGCGAGCTCGACTGATCGAACGTGTCCATGCCGCCGTCGACGCGCAGGTGCGCGTCCCAATCGCGCAGGAACTCGAGCGCGACGCGCGCGACGGCTTCGTTACGGACCAGGAAGCTGCCGTCGGAGCCGAACACGTCGATGGGGGCTCTCGAGCCGCCGATCTCGATCTCGAGGTTCGACTGTGGCTTCCACTGGAGCGAGGCCTCGACCAGGAAGTCGAGATAGCCGTCGAGCGTGGTCTCGTCGAAGGTGCGGCTCTGGATGCCGGCTCGCGAGTCGATCGAGAGCTTGGGCGTGAGCGGGCCGCGCACCGCGAACGAGCCCTGCGCGAGATACGCCGCCCGCGGATCGCCGGTGAAATCGAGCGGCACGAATGGCGGGACCAGCCCGGAACGCCGTAGCGACTCGGCGTCGGCCTCGCCGTCGATGCGGCCGAGATCGACGCGCGGCTCGAGCTCCCAGCCGGTGTCGAGCGTGCGACGAACCTTGAGCGCGGCCTCGTGGACGTGAAAGCCGAAGAGGTCGTAGGGCTCGGGACCGAGGCTGGTGACGTAGTAGAGGTAGTCCGCCTCGAGGTACCAGGCGGACGTCGGCTCCCACCCCACCAGGACGCCGCCCGCGCCGCGATCGAAGTCCGCGCCCGCGAGGCGAACGTCGGAGGCGTACTGGGCGAAATCCGTGAGATCGCTGGAGACGGTGGTGCGATCGATCCACTCGCCGGCGGCGCCCAGGGCGAAGCCGCCGGCGAGAGTCTTGAGCGCAGCGCCCGAGACCGACTGGTCCACGGTGTTGAACTCGTCGTGGTCGACGAAGAGCGTGCCCGACGCTTCGTAACCCACGTCCAGCGTGGTGGCGGGTCGCGCGCGGCTCAGCCCGGCGGCGCGGCGCGCGACCACGGGCGGATCCTCGCCAGCGACCGGTGGCGCGAAGTCGCTCGGAAAGACCCACCGCGGCGAGAGCGCATCGAGGATCTCGCTCGGGGTCGCGATCGGCCGCTCCGAGTCCGGAGGTGGCGGAGCGGCACGGGCCTGGTCGGGGCCCGGCCGCGGCAAACGCAGGTCGAAACGGGCCACGGCGCGCAGCACCTCGTCGGCTTCGGCGTCGCTCGCTCGCAGCAGGATGTTGTCGTCGTAGCCGGCTTCGAGACCGAGGGCCGGAAGCAGGGCGAATGGGCCGAGACCGATCCCGGGGCTCGTCTCGGCCGCGCGCGCCGCCGAGAGCGTCACGACCACCAGCAGCACATGGGCCGCCGCCACGCGAGCCAGCGCGGCGCGGCGCAGGCGCCGTGCCGAGACACGCGTGGGCGAGCGGTGCGGGCAGACGCGATTCACGGACACGAGGCGCGAGCGTGGGAGGTCGAAGGCAACGCCTGGCGCCAGTCGTGGCGCGAGGAGCGCGCGAGTATAGACCGAGTGTGCTCCGCCGGCGCCGGCGGCGTCGTCAGCGACGCCCGCGTGAACGTCGGTTGATGGGCACCCGCGTTCTGCCTTACCTTGATCGCTCGCCAACTCTCCTCCTGCCGACTCGCACGCCGCGGGGACCACATCGAATGCTGATCCGGTGTACGCACTGCAATCACGAGCTGCGCGTCCCCGATCAGCAGATCAGTCCCACCGGCACTCGCGTTCTTTGCAAGAACTGCAACACGATCTTCGTCGCGCGGCGTGCGGCGGAAGAAGGGCGCGGTGCGGCTGCGGGCGGCGGCCCCGAGATCCTGCCGGTCGCCGACGATCCGGCCCTGGAAGCGGCGCTCGACCGCATCCTCGATCGAACGCCGTTGCCGGGCTCGTTGACGTCGCCGAACCGCACGGCGTTCGACGGATCGGAGGACGGCGAGGACACGACGGAGTCGGGATCGGGAGGCGGCGCGGACCCGTGGGCGCAGGTATCGCCGGAATCCCTCGGCATCTCGCTGGTCGACGACGAGCCCGAGGCGCGGATCGCACCGCCTGCGAGCGAGCCGCGGGCGCGCCCATCGGTTCCAGCCGAGACCGGCGACGGCGAGGTGGACGAGCTCCTCGACCAGGTGCTGCGCGATCTCGATCGCGCCCAACCATCACCCAGCGCGTCACCCGCCGCAACCGCGGGCGGGACTGCCGCGGGCGACGCGCTGCGCCTGGACGTGGCGCAGCCGGCGCTGGCGAGCACGGCGCCCGCCGAGCCGCCACCCATGCCCACCACGACTGCGCTCGACCTCGACGCCATCCTCGACGAGCTACGCTCCGAATCCGATGCTGCGCCGGCGACGTCGGGTGCGGGACGCGCCTCGGACTCCTTCGAGCTCGGCGAGGACGACTTCGGCGGACCGACCATCGAGCTCGAGATCGGCTCCGATACGGTCGCGAAGGCCGGCACGGCGAATCCCGCGGCGCCGGCCCCGGAATCGCCCCACGAGCGCGAGCGAAGCCTTCACGACATCTACGAGGACGATCAGTCCCACCCTCCCACCGATGCCCTGGAGGCGCCGCGCGCCGGCCCGGCAACGGATCTCGCGCGTGCCGCAGCGGCGCCGACGGTGCCGCCGCGCACCCGCACCGTCACGCGCTCGGTCGACTCCGCCACCGGGCGCCGCGCAAGCGGCTCCAAGGGAACGCGCTCGCGATCGGCCGGGGTGTGGATCGCGATCGCGGTGGTGCTGATCGCCGTCGCGGCCGGGGCCGGCATCTGGTACGTCACGCAGCAACCCCCCGGGGCCAGCGCAGGAGGCGCCGCGCAACCCGCAGGCATGCCGACGTTCGCCTTCGAGCAAACGGACGGCCAGCTGGTCAAGATCAAGGGCGGGCTCGCCTACGTCGCCAGCGGGGTCGTGCGCAACACCTCGAGCTTCACCGTGTACGTGGTCCGGGTCTCCGGCGTGCTGCGCACCACCGACGGCCGCGAGGTCGGCCGCGCCGCGAGCTACGCGGGCAACAATCCCTCACCCGAGTCGCTCACCCGACTCCCACGCGCGGAGATCGAGGCGGCCTTGGATACGCGCATCGGCGAGGGCGGGTCGAACGTCAAGCTCGACTCGATGGGCGCGATCCCCTTCACCCTCGTGTTCTGGAACGTGCCGTCGGACGCCAACCGGACCGAGCTCAGCGCGCAGGCTCGTTCGTTTCCGTCCGCGGCCACGAACGGCGGCTGAACCGCGTCCCCGCGTCCTGCGCGCGAGCGCGTGCGCCGACCGACTGCGGCCCCATCCCGCTGCGATTCACGACGACACCATGGCCGAGGGGCGGGACGAGCGCCACGGCGCCGATCGCGTCGACCGGCTGCTGACGCGGCTCAAGGCACTTCCCGAGTCCGCGATGCGACTCGCGGTGCTCACCGAGGAAGTGACGGAGTCCGACGACGGCGACGCCGTCGAGCTGCTGGCGGGACTGATGGCGCGCGCCGCGCGCCGTCCCTCGCTCGACCATCAGGGCGCCCTCGCCCTCATTCCCGGCGAGGAGCTGGCGCGGCGGCTCGGCTACGAGCGCGTGAGCCGGCTCTACCGCGAGGCGCGTCAGCGCGGGCACACGGAGGTGTGCCAGCTCTTTCTCGCAGCGGGGATGCGACCGAACGAGGAGTCGGGGCTACTCGCGCCGCCGCGCGGCGAGACGCTGACGCTCGGCGAGCGCAAGGCGCTCGCGCGGCGGCTACCGCGCCAGAAGCTCGATCGGTTGCTCGCCGACCCGAATCCCGACGTCGTCGAGAACCTGCTGCGCAACCCCGCCATGACCGAGCGCGAGGTGCTGCGGGTGACGTCGCGCCGACCGGTCCACCCGGACGTGTTGCTGCGGGTGTTCGCCAATCCCCGCTGGTCGAACCGCTACCGTGTCCGCAAAGCGTTGATCTACAACCCGAACACGCCGATCCAGATTTCGCTGAACCTGGTGACGTTCCTGTCGGGCGGCGATCTGGCGATCCTGGGCCGCGATCCTGGCGTCCACGCGCTGGTGCGTGAACGCGCTCGTGCCGTGTTGCGACGGCGCGGGGAACGAGCGGGCAGCCCGCCGCTCGAACGCGCCGCGAGCCCCGACGACGTCGTTCAGGAGGACTTGGAGCCCGCGTCGGTCGACGAGCGCTCGGAACCCGAGGACGGCGATTCCGACTGAGACTCGCCCTTGGGCGGCGTCACGTCGATGGCGTCCGGCTCCCGAGTGGCCTTGCGGAAGTTCTTGATGGCGTGGCCGAGCCCGGAGCCGAGCTCGGGCAGGCGCCCGACCCCGAACACGATGATGATGATCACGAGAATGACGATCAGCTCCGGCATTCCCAGTCCGAACATCGCAGCCACCATCGCGCCACCTCTCCCCTCACGGCTCCCGAACGCGGTCTAGCACCGCGAGGCAGCCGGCTCAACTCGGGCAGCCGCGGCGCGCCTGGCGTCCGAGCGAGCGGCGATCAGCCGGCGGCGGGCGCCGCGGCCCGCTCCGCGGGATCTTGGAAGCGCACGGGCACGTGCACGTCGACCACGACGTCGGCGGGCCGTTTCGCAGCTTCCTTCGCCGCGTTCCGTCGCTCGACCTGGGTGACGGGGCTTCCCGCCTCGAGCTTGGGACCCGTGGGCGTGAACGAGGGGTGCGTGAGCACGGGGGGCGCGCCGCGTCGCTTGGTCGCCCAGCGCCAGGCGCGCTTCATCAGCAGCGCCCCGAGCTCGAACGTCCACTCGGGCCGCGCGAGATAGCGCTTGAGATGATGGATCGGCTGACGCAGGTGGCTGAGGAGCTGGATCTTGAGCAGCGACGACTGGACCAGCTTCTCGACTTCGCCCGACGCCCACTCGGGAGTGTTGAACGCGGAGCGGGTGTACGCGGTGTTGGTGAAATCGAAGCCCTCGCGCAGCAGCCCCTTCTCCTGGCATTGCTCGTAGAGCTCGGTCCCCGGCAGCGGGTTGGCGACGAAGAACCACGCGCTCTGCAGCTTCAGCCGCTTCGCGAGGTTGTACGACTCCTTCATCTGCGCCGTGGTCTCGCCGGGGAATCCCATGATGAAGAACGCGTTGTGATCGAGGCCCACCTTCTTGACGGCCTCGACCACCTTCTCGGCGTGTTTCAGGTTGGTCGGCTTCTTGATGACGTCGCGCAGCACTTCCTGGTTTCCGCTCTCGAAGGCCAGCGTGACCTCGTAGCAGCCCGCCTTCTTCATGAGCGTCAGCATCTCTTCGTCCAGGGTCCACATCGCGACGCCGTTGGGCGTGGACCACACGATGTCGAGCTTGCGGTCGATCATCGCTTGGAAGAGGTGCTTGGCACGCTTGCGGTCCATCGTGAGGTTGTCGTCCTCGAACTGGAACTCGCGGATGCCGTAGGTGTTGCGGACCTGCTCGATCTCGCCCAGGACGCTCTCGGCCGATCGTCCTCGGTACTTCTGACCCCAGAAGCGCATCGACGAGCAGAACGTGCACTTCGCCGGGCAGCCGCGCGACGACTGGATGGTGGTCGTCACCGCCTCCTTCGAGTACACGCCGTGGGCACGGTTGGCGCTCGAGTAGACCTCGAGATCGATGAGGTCACGCGCCGGCCAGGGCAAGCTGTCGAGATCCTCGATGAAGGTGGTCTTCGGGGTGATCCGCACCTCGCCGCCTTCGCGCCACGCGAGGCCATCGATGCCCTCGACGCTCTCGCCGGCGTTCAGCCGGTCCAGGAGGTCGAGCCCCGACATCTCGCCCTCGCCGATGACGATGTAGTCGAGATGGGGATTCTGCTCGAGGCATTGCCGCGCCAGGAAGCTCGGATGCGTGCCGCCGACCACCGTGACGACACCCGGGTTCACTTCCTTCGCGACCCGCAGCACTTCTTCCACGCAGGGATACGACGACGAGAAGAGCGTGGTCACGCCGACCACGTCGGGCTGGTACTGGCGAATGCGCGCCTTGATCTCCTCGGGGTGCAACCCGACCTGACGGAAGCCGTCGTCGAGGATGCGCCGGTTGCTGAAACCCTCCGCCGTGGCATCGAGGATCTGAACGTCGTAGCGACGCCGGAACGTCGCCGCCAGGTACATGGCGCCGAGCGGCGGCATGCACGCGAGGATCTGCTCCGATCCCACCCGTGTCGGCGGAAACACCAACAGCACCTTGCGGATACCGTTGGGCGACTTGGTCGAGTCCAGCATGAGGCGATTCTCCTCGAGATCGAACGGTGATGACGATCGGAGCCGGCGCTCGCGTCCAGCAGCGCGCGTCACTCGGCCCGCCAGCGGGCTACAGCAGTACCATACCCGCCGACGGATTCGAAATCACACGGACTGATCACACGGACTGATCGGAACGAGGCTCGGCCCAGGCTTCGCGCGCGAGGACGTGGGACCCGCGTTGACACGCTACACTCGATCTGGGACAAGGAGGGCGATCCCGCACATGACGGCCGACGCGATGCGAATCCGCGACGTGACATCGATGGCTCTGACCGACATCCGGGCGGAGATCGAGCTCATCCAGACCGAGGCCCGGCGCATGGCGCCGTCGGAAGCCGAGTTCATGCGCCGCTTTCCGACGATGGCGGCGCGCCTCAAGTCGCTCCTCGAGCAGCGCGATCGCCTGGACGGCGAGGCGTCGACCAGCCGCCCCACATCCCCCGAGCCTGCCGCGCCGCGGACCGCTCCGCCGGCGAATCGCGCGCCGCGCGTCGTCGGCCCCACGCGCCGGCCGACGAGCTTCCTCGATCTTCGCGAGGAGCTGCTCGAAGGCGATGCCACGGCCACGAGCGAGCCCGCCTTCCCCGCCGCTGCCGCCCCCGACCTGGACGACGGGCGCCTGCGCAAGGAGCTCGCGGCCCGAGACGCGGAGATCCGCCGGCTGCGGGAGGAGCGCGACGACTGGCGCGGCAAGGCCGAGGGCGCGGAAGGGCGACTCACCCGCGGCGCGGAGATCGCCCGCCGCTTGGAAGAGTCGCTGAGCGAGCTCGACACGCTGCGCGCTCGCGTCGCCGAGCTGGAATCGACCGCCGCCCACGCCGACGACGCCACCGAGACTGCCACCGAGCTGCGCACCGAAGTCGACCACCTTCGCCACGAGCAAGAAGCCATGCAGGCCGCCCACCACCAAGAGCTGGAACGCCTTCGCGAACGACACCGTCAAGAGATCGAGAGCTGGATCGAGCGCGAGAACGAGCGCGCCCAGCTCGAAGCGCGCGTCGCGAGCCTCGAGTCCGAGCTGGCCAGCGCTCGCTCGGGTGGCGAGCAAGCGCGCGAGTCCCTCGAACGGGAGCGCGCACGGCTGCACGAGGAGCTCGACGCGGCTCGCGCCGAAGGCGCCGCCGGCTCCGCCGAACGCGAGCGGCTCTCGCATCAGCTCGAAGCGGCCACGCTCGATCGCAACGTGGTCAGCGTCGGCATCCTCCAGGCGGTGCAGCGACTGGCCGAGCGCATCGAGGAGGATCCCCGCTACGGCGCGCTGCCGGAGGGAGACCCCGTGCTCGGCGACTTGCGCCGCAGCCTGTTCCAGGACCTCGAGCGCTTCGCCCAGCACGCGCGCGCGATCGGCACGGACATGGGCGCGGAGGCGTTCCTCCACGCGATCGGCGATCGGCTCGACGCCATCCCGGAGTGGGTCGGCGGCCTCCTCGAGGCCATCACCCGCCTGAACGAATCGTCGCGCATGGTGCTGAGCGCGCGCGACGAGGAGATGAGGCAAGAGCTCGCCGCGCGTGAGCAGGCCGAAGCACGCGCCACCACGCTCGAGAGCCGCGTGGGCGAGCTCGAGACGGCGCTCGCGGATGCGGCGCGCGACGCGCGCGAGCAGGCCACCGACGCCGCAGGTCGCTTGACGGCGCTCGACGCCGACCTCGCCGCTGCGCGCGCCAGCGTCAGCTCGCTCGAGGCCGACCTGGCGTCGACCCGCACGCGACTTTCCGAGCTCGAGGCCGAGCATCGTGCGCAGCTCGAGGCGAGCGCGAGCCTCGACCAGCGCGCGCGACGCGACGCGGCCGAGCTGCAGCGCCTCGAGGAAGCGCTCGAGGAAACGGAGCGCCGGAAGGCCGAGCTCGAGTCCGAGCTGACGGCGACCCGGCACGGGTTGAGCACGGCGCAGACCCGGATCGGCGAGATCGAGAAGAGTCTCGCCGAGGCCGTCGAGCGCGCCGCGCAAGCCGATCGCGAGGCCCTCGAGCTCGGCAACGCGCTCGCGGAAGCCCGCGCCCGGGTGGCCGCGTTCGAGCAAACGATCGAGCGGGTGGCGCGCGAGCTCACGGCCTCGCTGACCGACCCCTGAGCGAGCGGCGCGGCGGTGCGCCGCGCAGCCCGAAGGGACCGACTGCTGGCACGCTACCCGCCGAATCGAGCGCGCTCGGCTCGCGCTCGATTCAGATCGCGCCGCGACCGCGCGCCGCGAAGAACACCGTCGCGAGAATGATGATCAGGTCGAGCAGGAAGCCCTGATTCTCGATGTAGTAGATGTCGTAGTCCATGTTGGCGTGGATCTCGCCCGCCCGGTCCTCGCTGATCTGCCAGAGCCCCGTGACACCCGGCTTCACGTTCAATCGCTGACGCTGGAAGTCGTCGTAGAGCGCGACGATGAACGGCATCTCGGGGCGCGGCCCCACGGTGCTCATGTCGCCCTTGAGCACGTTCACGAACTGGGGGAGCTCGTCGAGCGAGAACCGGCGCAAGATCGCGCCCAGGCGCGTGATCCGGGGATCGGTCGGATCCCGCGGCGTCACGCCGTGCGGCGGCGCGCTGGTGTACATCGACCGGAACTTGTGGATCAGGAAAGGCTTGCCGTCCTTGCCGATGCGGGTGTGGGAGAAGAAGGCGGGCCCCGGGCTGTCGAGGCGAACGGCCACGGCGAGCAACAACAGGAGGGGCGCGAGCAGGAACAGCACCAACGACGCGAACACGATGTCGAACATGCGCTTGATCGCGTCGGCCACCGCTCGATAGCGCAGCGACTTGAGCGTGATCAGCGGAATGCCCTCGATCTCGTTCCACGCCACCTGGTGCACGATCAGGTTGTAGAGCGCGGGGATCACGCTGAACCCGATGCCCAGCTCGTTGCAGACGCGCAGGATCTCCAGGCTGCGCTCCTGCGCCAACGACGGCACCGCCACGAAGACGTGGTGGATCTGCGCGTTCTCGACCACCCAGCGCAGGTTCTCGAAGGTTCCCAGCACCGGCAGCCCGACGTTGTCCCCGTCCTTGATGGGCACGCGCATCCCGCGCTTCGACTCGTCGTCGTCCACGAACCCGACGGGGTGATACCCGAGCCCGCCGCTGCGCTGGAGCTTCCGCACCAGTCGACGTCCGGTCTGCCCGGCGCCGTAGACCAGCACGCGATGCACGCCCAGCCCACGGGCGTGATAGCGCTGGTGGATCTGATAGAAGATCGTCCGCAGCGCCACCATCACCGCGATCATGGTGAACGGCACGTAGACGATGATGAGCCGCGACACCTTGGTGCCGGGCAGGAAGAACAGCAACGCGGCGAACACCAGACCGCCGAACAGGGCGCCGCGGACGATCTTCCGCACCTCGCCCACGTTCATGATGCTGATCTCGCGCTGGTAGAGCCCGAACAGCCAGAACACCGGCACGAAGAAGGCCGGCGTCCAGGCGGCGAGCCCCACCATCAGCTCACGCACGGCGGCGGCGTCGAGGTCCGCACCCACGCCACCGAAGGTCTCGAGGAGCTTCGGGTAGAAGAGCCACCAATCGATCGTGAGCTGCTGCAGGAAGAGCGCGAGGAAGAAGCTGATCACCACGGCCACGCCGTCGGCGACGGCGAGAAAGACCGTGAGCGCCACGTCGTAGTGACGCTTGAGGGCGTCGAACAACGATTGCTCGGCGCGCCCGGTCCAGTCGGCTCCCTGCGCCTCGGTGTCGAGGGCACCGAGCGCTGGCGGGACCGCCCAGGGGTGCTGCGCAGCGGCGCTGGCGGCGTTCGCCGCGGGCCGCGTGACGTCGTTGGTCTTGGGTCGATCAGCCGTCGTCGTGACGGCCGGCTTGGGCTCGGCGGAGGAGATGACGCCCGATGCTCCAGGCGAATCGGAGGTTCTCATACGAGTAACGCTTCCAGAGCCGCCTCGGCTCCACGCACAGCCGGAAGAACCACTCGAGCCCGTTCTCGCTCATCCATTGGGGGGCGCGTGGTGTTTCGCCGGAGAGGAAGTTGAAAAGGCCACCGCATGGGATGCACACCGGCACCTTCAGCGCTTCCAGATTCTGCCCGACCCATTTCTCCTGATACGGCGCGCCCATCCCCACCAGCAGGATGTGCGGACGCGCGCGATTGATCGACTCGATGATCGTAGCATTCTCGGCCGGGCTGAAAAAACCATGCTGGGTCCCGGCGATGTGCAGCGTCGGATTGCGATCCTTGAGGGCCTGGCCCGCCCGTGCGGCGACGCCCGGCTTTCCGCCCAGGAGGTAGATGCCCATGCCGTTGCGTGCCGCATACTCGGCGATGGGGTGGATCAGGTCCGAGAGCGTGAGCTTGACCGGCACCGGCCGGCCGATCAGCCGCGACCCCCACACGATGGACATCCCGTCGGGATAGACGAGGTCCGCGTTGCGAACCACGTCGCGGTACTGGGGGTCCGACAGGTTCTGACAATACGTGTGCGCGTTCAGGTAGATGAGCGTGTGGACCCGGCCGTTTTGAGCACAGAGTTCACCGATCTTGGCGAGCACGTCCTCGGTGCGCAGCACGTCGAGGGGCACGCCCATGAAATCGACGCGCTTCACCGGGTACGGCACGAGGTCCGTGCGCGGCTCGTGGAGGCCGCCTTCCGGCTGCGCGGTCGCCTCGGCTGCGCGCTCGACGGTGTCGACCGCGGCGGCGGGTGGTAGTGGGTGCAGCTCGGCGCGCGTCGCCGTGCGAGTGGCGGCTGGCTCTTCCACGCGGTCCCCTGGGGTGGTCGAGATCACGGAGCGTTCGGCCTCGTCGTCAATCCACTCGTCCGCATTTCAGGCCGGCAACGGACACCGGCGGACGCCCATCGGCTCATCGGTGGGTGCGCTTGGGTCGGTGGACTCGTCTGCGACCGAGGCCCGCCATTCGCATCTCGGCTTCCAGGAAACGTGAAGCCCCACAGGATCTTTCGGCGAGAGGAATTCGAATTCGGTCGTGTCGTACCATTTCGACCTACCCCTGTCAAACAACCGTCGCTCTTGCTTCATCCGCGCGAAACGCTTCGCCAAACCTGGCTTGCCGCGCGAGCGACGGAGGTCACGGTGTGGCTGTGTATACACGGCTCGGTGGGCCGCACGCAGCGATGCTGATCGCACGGTGAGCATGGATAACCTGGATCGAGCGCAATCCCCTCGAATCCGAGCGGCGCCGTCAGCACCGGACTCGCCGGGCCGAAGAGCCCCACGGCCGGCGTTCCCACGGCGCAGGCGAAATGAAGCGGACCGGAATCGCCGCCCACGAAGACCGACGCCGACGCGAGCAGCGCCGCCACCTCGGGCAGCGGCCGCGACACCCACGCCGTCGCCGGCGCGCCGAGCCCGTGACGGATTGCGCCCACGGTCGCGGTCTCTGCACGGTTCCCGAGGACCACGATTCGGGCCGCGTGGGACGCGACGAGCGAGCGCCCCAGCGCGATCCACCGATCGGTCGGCCAACCACGAAAGCGCCAGGTGGCCCCGGGGTGCAGGACGGCGATCCCCCCGCTCGGCTGCGCCGCGGTCGCGGCGAGCTCGTCCCGAACCCGCGCCACGCTCGCCGGCGACGGCACCAAGCGCGCCGTCGCTACGATCGACGGCGCGTCGAG
The DNA here is from genome assembly GCA_046331705.1 of bacterium. Classification (GTDB taxonomy): domain Bacteria; phylum JADJOY01; class JADJOY01; order JADJOY01; family JADJOY01; genus JADJOY01. The sequence continues at coordinate 190,381 of JAXLQJ010000008.1, forward strand.
AAGCTCGAGCACCGCCGCGGCGCGCATCGCGAGCGGCGTCCCGGGCGGCACGGTGCGCCAAGCCGCACCGCTCGCTCCGCGCAGCACGACGTCGAGCCGATCGCGAAACGGCGTGAGCGGCGAAGTCCAATCGAAGTAGCCCACCCGCGTCGCGGCGTCGGACGCGAACACGACGAGGGTGTTGCGAATGGAGGGACTCACGTTGACGATCGCGTCGCCACCCGAACGGGCGAGCGCCACGAGGTCGCGGATGCGGCGTCCACCTCGCGGTACGCCAACGACCCGATCGATCCCGCCCTGCCCTTCGAAGAGCGCGGCATAGGCGGAATCCACGGCGAGCGCCACCGAGTCGAAGCGCCGCGACCGGCGCAGATGGACGGCGACCGCGTAGGCCTGGATCGCATCGCCGAGCCGCGACAGCTCGACCACGATCGCGCTGCCGCGCGTGGGGCGCGCCGAGCGCCTCACCGGCGCCCTCGCCAGCAGCGACGCGCCCACGTCGGACGCCCACGCGCCGAGAATCCGGCGCGCCCCCCGGCTCACGTCTCGCCCGCGATGGGAGCGCGTGCGGCGGCCGCGAGCGCACGCGCGCAAGCCAGCCCGACGACCTCCGCGTCGAGGTTCGTGAGGCACGCCACGCGCCGGCAGCGCTGGATGTTGCACGCAAGCGGCTCGCAGCCGAGATCCACGCGCGCCGCGACGACGCCTTCCCCGCGCGGCAGCACCCGCTCCGGGCCGTTCACGTCGCCAACCGGCCCGAGGATCGCGACCACGCGCGCCGCGACGGCCACCGCCAGATGCAGCACACCGGTATCCGGCACGACGACGAGTCGCGCACCGGCGAGGAGCGCCGCCAAGCCGCCCAGATCGAGCTGCCCGGCGAGGGACTGAACGGCGGGGACGCCAGCCGCGCGCACCACCGCTTGCGCGAGTGGCGCCTCCGCGAGCGAGCCCGTGACCCACACGTCGACGCGTTGCTCGTCGGTCAGCCGCCGCGCAACCGCGCCGAGCGTCGCCGGTGCCACGCGACGATAGGTCTGGTAACGCGCACCCGACCCGGGATGCAGCACGACGTAATCGCGCGCCGCACCCAGCGCGCACGCCTCGCGCGCCTGGCGCGCCTGCGCGACGTCCTCGGCGCGCACGGGGAATCGCGGGAGCGCGCCCTCGTCGCACGCGACGCCGAGCGCGCGCAACAGATCGAGGTTGCGCTCGGCCTCGTAGCGGATGTCCGTTCGCAGCGCGATCCGGCGCGTGTGCAGGAACGCGCGCCGATCGCGGTCGTAGCCGACGCGGTGGCGCGCCCGCGTGCACCAGGCCAGCACGGCGGGCCGAAGCTCGGTCCACGAGTAGAGATCGATCACGAGATCGATGGCACCGCTTGCGCGAAGACGGCGGACGGTCGCCGGTAGATCGCGCCAGCGCGCGCCGCCCACGCAGACCTCGTCCACCTCCGCGAGGCGAGCGAAGACCGCGGCGTTGGTCGTGCTGGCCAGCACCGTGATTCGCGCGTTCGGACAAGCGCGCCTGAGCGCGCGGACGAACGGAGTGGCGAGCAGCGCGTCTCCCAGCCGATCGTCGCGCAACACCACGACGTGGCGCAGCGCCGCGAGGTCGAGCGGGCCGACCTCGGCGCGCGGCGCGAGCGTGCTCGCGAGCTCGTAGGCGAGTCGGCGCAGCGCGCGCCATCCGCGGCGGAGCGGCCAGCTCGGCCGCGGCCAGAAGTCCGCCGACGGAGGGGCCGAGCGCGGCGCGGCGCGTGGCGCGCTCGTCAATAGAGCCGCCCGCGCGCCCACAGACGAACCCAGCGCTTGATTCGCGGGCCCACGCGCAGCGCCGCCGGCAGCGGCGCACGCGACAGCACGGCGATGTGGCTCGCGGGATTCACGAGGAAGGTGCGCGCGCCCGCCGCACGCAGCTGGGCCATCGACCACGGCGTCACGTGCTGCTCGTAACGGTTGCCGAGGAACTCGTCGCGCTCCTTGAAGTCCCGCGGCACGCTCACGATGGCCACGCGCCCGACACGGGTGGCGTGCTCGAGCACCGCGAGGCCGACTTCGCGAGTCATGTGCTCCAGGATGTCGATCAGCAGCACCACGTCGAACGATCCGTCGTCGAGCTTCGCGAGCACCTCCAGCGCCTCGCCGCGATGGATGCGATCGTAGACGCGCTCGTGGACCGCTCCCAGATACGGCTCGTGCGCCTCGATCCCCTCGACGCGCACCGTGCGCGTGCCGTACGGAACCTTGCCCGGGAAGACCTCCAGGTACTCGCGGGCGAGAAAGCCCCACTTGCCGTTCCCCACGCCCACGTCGAGGAGCGTCCGCGGCTCGAGGCGCACCAGCGCATCGACGAGCACTCCGATCTGAGACCACTGGCTGGTCGGCATGGGTGGATCACTCCCCGCTCAAGAAAGCCCATGCCCGCGAGCCGCGCCAAGCGGCACCGGCGCGGGCGCGCGTCACACGAGACGGCTCACGACCGAACGCTCGCCGAGCACCGTTTCGATCAAGGCACGCCGGTCGCGCCACGGCATCTGCGGTCCCAGATACTGGAGCAACACCGCGCGCAACGACGCGTCCGCGTGCGCCAGGTCCAAGCCGGCGAGCGCCAACGCGGCGAGCGTCTCTGCGGCGATCGCATCGGCGAGCGCTCCCGGGTCGAAGAAGAGCCGCCGCACCGGCGCGAGGATCTGCTCGTCGTCGGCGAGCGGCCCGCTCAGGTCCGGCGGACGCGCGCGCCACGCGAGCCCCATCTGCACGACGAACCGGAACCAGTCGTAGAGCGGATGGCCGCGACGCGCGTATTCCCAATCCACGACGCGGATCCCCGAGCGGCTGCGGAGCACGTTGCTGGTGCTCAGATCGAAGTGGCACCAGACCGCCGGGCTCGCGTCGAGCGCGTGCGCCGCCGCCAGCGCCGCGCTGAAGCTCGCCACCACACGCGGACCGCTCACGGCGACGTCGCTCTCGAGCGACCGGAGCACGGCGGCGCACGAGTAGCGCTCGCCGAAGGTGGCGGGCGCCGGAACCGACCAGAGCTCCGCCAGCCAGATCCGCGCCTCTTCGAGCTGCGACCGCAGCGCGGTCACGGACCTCGCCGGCGCGAGCGGAGCGCCCTCGAGGAAACCGAGCACCGCCGCTTCGCCGGGCCCGACACTCGCGCGGGCGAGCGGCTCGGGAACGCTGAGCGCGAACGAAGCAGGCGCGTGCGCGCGCAGGGCCGCGAGGGCCTCGTACTCGCGCGCCACGCGGTTCTCGCCCTCGCCGCGGTGCACGCGCACCACGCGCCGCCGCCCCAGGCCGGCGGGTCGCACGATCAGCGTCAGGCTGCGCCGTCCCGAGACGACGAGCTCGATGGTGGCGCCTTCGAGCCCCAGCGCCGCGAGCAGCTCGTTCATCGTCGGTGCTCGCCTGCGGCCGGTCGCTGCGCGATCAAGGCCACGCACGGGAAGAGAAACGGAACCAGCCAACGCGGCGAGCCGAGCGCCGCCACGGCGCGGGCGAGCGCCACGAACACACGCGCCTCCCACGAGGGAAACGGCATGCCGCGGGCGGCGAGCAGCGTGAGCTCGGGGCGCGGCGCGATGGGCACGACGAAACGGAAATAGCGGTAGTCCCGAAGCGGTCCCCACACCGAGCGCAGCTCGAGCCCGGCGTCCTCGACCAGCGACCGCAGACCGCCGACCCCGTGCGTGAAGCATCGATACGGCGCCCCACCCTTCCGCCAGCGGTGATAGCGATCGGCGAGCGCCCGCGGCAGCGGCGTGAGCCATCGCAAGCCGGTGTGCTCGTCACGCGCGCCCGCCAGGTAGCGCAACGCGAAGCGATTCTCCATCGCCAGATAGAGCCGCCCGCCTGGTTTGAGCGTACGCGCCGCCTCGACCAGGGCGAGGCGCTGCGCCTCGCGCGGCGACACGTCCGTGCGCGAGACGGGCACCCATTCGAGGACGCCGTTCACCACGACGGCGTCGAACACGGCGTCGGCGAACGGCAGCGCGAAGAGGTCGGCGTTCGCGGCGACGAGGTTCGAGACGCCGTCACGGGCGGCACGCGCCGCGACCGCGTCCGCGGCGCCGACGGTGGGATCGACCGCGTGCAGCTCACGAACCCAGCGCGCGAGCGGAAACGAGAGCCCACCCCAGCCACAACCGGCGTCGAGCACCACCGCGGTCGAGGGATTCTCGATCGCGAGCAAGGCCGCGTCCGCGCGCCCCGGATGCGTCAGCCAGCGGCGCATCTCGGCCGACAGCGACTCCTCGATCAGCGGCTCGTCGGTCGCCTCGGCACGATCCAGCTCCGCCACGCCGAAGCGGTAGCCGAGCCGCGTGAACCGCGGCACGCCCGCAGCCGCGGCGAAGCTCGCGCCGCAGCCCGCGCACGCGAGCCCCGCGGCGCGATCCTCGAGCGCCGCGCGACACGCGGGACAGCGCCAGCCGACGATCACCGCGGTGTGCTGGACGCGGCGAGCGCATCGGCGCGCGGCACGTGGAACACCGCCAGCGCGATCACCAGCGTCGCCAGGTACGGCCCCGCCACGTAACCCCACGCCGGCAGCGTGATGCCGTAGATGGTGAGCCCGACCCACGAGGCCATGGCACCCAGCGCGAACGTCTCCAGGAACGGGTCCCGCGCCCGCCGGAACGCCTTCCACGCGAGGCGCGCGGCCTCCGCGCTGAGCCCGACGTAGAGCGCCAGCCCGAGGATCCCGAGCTCGATCCCGATCTGCAGGAACCAGCTCTCGACGCCGAACCCCGTGCCGATCCCGATGAACCGCAGGAACGCGCGCCCGACCTTGCCGATCCCGATGCCGAGCGGGTGCGCGAGCATGTACTTGGCGCCGTCCCAGAGCTCGCGGAAGTGGTTGCGCGAGCTGGGCTCACCGAGCGCCAGCGTCACCTTGATGAACTCGATGCCGCCGGTGGCGACCAACAGCCCCGCGGCACCGATCAAGCCCAGCAACGCGAAGAGCACGGTCTCGCGACGGCGCGCCATGGCCACCAGCACGATCGCGACACCCGCCGCCGCGCCGATCCACGCCGAGCGCGTGAACGTGAAGTAGAGCCCCGCCGCCAGCGCCGCCACCACCAGCTTGAGCGGGTGCGCGACGCGACCGTTCGGGTAGTACACGGCCACCGGAATCGCCCACAAGAGCAGCACCAGCAGATAGGTGCTCAGCGACAGCGGATCGCCGATCACCGAGATCGCGCGGAACATGCCGATCGACTCGCGCTTGAAGTTCCACGGGATGAAGGCGCCGAACGGGCTTTGCCGGCCGAAGCCGAGCGCCGTGAGATCGCTCTCCTCGAGGAAGTACACCTGGTAGACGCCGAACAGCGCGACCGCCGCGCCGATCCACACCGACACCAGGAACATCCGCCGCAGGTCGTCACGTTCGAGGTACGCGAAACGCAACAGCAAGAGTGGCACCAGATACGCGAAATCGACCTTCACGCCCCACAGCGCCTGCACGTGGAAATGCTGCGCGGCGAAATACGCGAGCTGGAGCGCCAGGTAGCCGAGCAGCAGAAAGTCGAGGATCGGCGTCGACGTGAGCGCGGTCTTGAGATGAGCGCGCCGACGCCCCAGCAAGATCAGCACGAAGAAGAGCTCTTCCCAACGCGTGCCGAGCGTCGCCCAGCCGTAGCTCACGATGTCGCGGTTGACCAAGTTGAGCCGCAGCCACTCCCAGAACGGCAGCAGCAACGCGTACACCACCAGCCCGTGCCCCGGCCGCACCAGCACCAGCCCGAAGCTGAGCACGTAGAGCGCCGCCATCGCGGTGACGAAGACCGTGACGGAGGGATCGAGGCGCGGAATCGCCAGCGCCGAGAGCAGCGCGACCAGCGTCGCCAGGGCGGCGACCAGGCCGTCGGTTCCGAGCTTGAGCGGGCGAGAGCGTGCGACGGCGAGCATGACGGGACGCGGGTTCGATCGAGCGGCGGCGGGAATCAATCCCAATTCCGCGGGCGCCGCAAGCGAGCCGCGGGCTCCTCGATCGCGGCGCCGTAGACGTCCCAGGTGAGCCGCGCGGTGCGGTCCCAGGTGAACTCGGCGGCGCGAGCGAGGCCGCGGGCGATCCGCTCGCGCCGCAGATCGCCGCGCTCGAGCAGCTCGGCGAGCGTGCCGGCGAAGCTCGCCACGTCCCCCGGCGGCGCGTAGAGCGCGGCATCCCCGCCGACCTCGGGCAACGATCCCGCGCGCGCCGCCAGCACCGGCGCGCCGCAGGTCATGGCCTCGAGCACCGGCAGCCCGAAACCTTCGTACGTGCTCGGGAACACGAACGCGCTCGCGCCGGTGTAGAGCGCCGCCAGATCCGGGGGCGAGACGAAGCCGGTACGAACCACGTGCGCGCCGATCCCATGGCGCTCGATGGCGGCGACGAGATCGGGAACGCCCGCACCGCCGCCGCCCACCAACACCAAGCGCGCATCGTGCTCGCGCCGCCTGAGCTCGGCGAACGCAGCGATCAGCGTCGCCACGTCCTTCCGGGGCTCGGCTCGATCGTAGCCGCCCACGTGCAGAACGTACGGTGGGCGGACCCCCAGCCGTCCCAGCGTCGCCGCCACCGCATCCGCGCTCGCGGGAGCCAAGCCCGGCTGGGCGGCCTCGGGCACGACCACCAGGCGCTCCGGATCGAGAGGCAGGTGCCGCAGGATCGCGGCCCGCGAGAACTCCGAGACGGTGATGATGCGCGCCGCGCGGCGCGCGAAGCGATAGAGGAAGCGATGCTCGAGGCCCGTGCGCACGATGCCGCCCGGTCGTTCCAGCGGCGCCACGTCGTGGATCGTGACGACCAGCGGCACCGGATACCACCACGCGAGATCGTACGGCGATGGCGCGTGGAAGGCGTCGATCTCGGCGCAGCCCACCTCCACCGGCAGCAGCAGCTGGTTGAGCGCGTCGGAAAGCACGCGCTGCTCGCGCCACACGCGATGGAGCTCGGCGAAACCGAGCTCCGCGGACACCACGCCGAGCGGCTCGGGCTCGCGGTAGCGAAACCGCACGACCTGCTCGGCGAAGCCTGCGCTCTCGAAGCCGGCGAGCAGCCCGCGAATGTAGGTCGCGATGCCACGCGCGGCTCCCGACTCCTGGAGGATGCGGACGTCGAGACCGATGGCCATGGCGAGGAGCGACGAGGCGAGAGCGGCGCCCGCGTGAGGTGCGCCGCTGCGAAGTGTTGCATCGACCCGAGGGACACGTACAATCGCGCGCGGCCCTCGAACGGCTCCCGGCGATGACGCACACCGACCCCAACGGCCCGATTCTCGTCCTCTACTCCGTGGACGTGGAGCTCTCGCTCGGTCCCGATCCCGAAGGCGTCAAGGCGGTCCTCGAATCGGTCCACGCCATCCCGCGCGCCCTCGAGCGGCGCGGGGTCGAGGTGCTCACTCGCTCGGTCACCGACGCGCCGTCGATCCTGCGCGTGTTGGAGGAAGTGCGTCCCTCGGGGGTCTTCAACCTGATCGAGTCGCTGCTCGGCCGGGCGATGCTCGAATCGGCCGCGGCCTGGATGCTCGAGCACGCCGGCGTGCCGTATACCGGCGCCGCGGCGTTCACGCTCGGCCTCTGTCAGCGCAAGCCGCTCGCCAAGACGTTGCTCGACGGCCTCGGGCTGCCGAACGCGCGCGGCCGCGCGATCCGTCCCGGCCTCGAGCGTGGCGCCGCGCTCACGCTGCTCGGCGAGCTTCGCTACCCCTGCATCGTCAAGCCCGGCTGTGACGACGGCAGCGTGGGCATCGATGCCTCCTCCGTGGTGTCCTCCGCGGCGGCCGCGTACGAGCGTGCGCGCGCGCTGATGGAGAAGGTCGAGGGCGACGCGCTGGTGGAGGAGTTCGTGTCGGGGCCCGAGCTCAACGTCGCGGTCTTCGGCGATGGCGACGACGCCTTCACGCTGCCGCTCTCCATGATCGACTTCAAGCTGCCGCCCGGCATCCCGCCGATCGTCACCTACGCGGGCAAGTGGTTCCCCGACAGCCCCGAATACCAGGGCACCCAAGTGATCTGCCCGGCGCCGATCCCCGAGGACGTGGCCGAGCGCGCCCGCGCCGTGGCGCTGGCGGCCTACCGCGCGATCGGGCTGCGCGAGTACGGACGCATCGACATGCGGCTCACGCCGGAACACGAGATCCGCATCCTCGAGGTCAACCCCAATCCCGACCTCGATCCGCAAGCCGGCTACGCGCGCTCGGCGCGCCACCACGGCTGGGACTACGATGAGCTCATCTTCCGCATCGTCGACTCCGCGCGCACCCGCTGGCGTCGCGACGCGACCCATCAGCCGCGCTGATCGCGAGCCCATCCGCGCGATCCTCGAGCGCACCGGCGTCTTCACGGCCGAGGAGATCCAGGTCGCGCTGTCGTTGGTCGACGAGAGCTTCGCGCGGCCCGATCAGCCCGATCCGTACCACTTCGTGGTCGCGGAATCGACCGACGACCGTCGCGTCCTGGGTTACGTCTGCTTCGGCACCACGCCCCTCACGACGGGCACCTACGACCTCTACTGGATCGCCGTCGATCCCACCCTCCACGGCGGCGGCATCGGCACGCTGCTGGTGGACGCGGTGCTCGCGACGATGCGAGCCGACGGCGGGCGGCTGCTGCTGATCGAGACGTCCTCGCGCGCGGATTACGCGAACACGCGCGCCTTCTACGAACGCGCCGGGCTCACGATCGAGGCGCGGGTGCGCGATTTCTACTCGCCCGGCGACGATCGCCTCATCTACGCCAAGCGGCTGTGATCGGACGCGGGGGCGTCTCGCACCGCCCCGTCCAACGCCGCGCCGCGATCCCGGCGCGGCGGCTTCCCCGCATGTCGGTGGACCGATCCACCGCGGTCACGCCGTCGTGACGGATCCACCCAAGAGACCGCGATAGATGATCTCGAGGTCGGCCACGTGCCGGTCGAGGCCGAAGTGCTCGCGCACACGGGCGCGCCCCGCCTCGCCCAGCGCCCTCGCCCGCTCGGGTTCCGCGATCAGGCTCAGGACCTCGGCGGCCAGATCGGCGGCGTCGCCGGGCTCGCAGAGCATCCCCGTGATCCCCGGCCGCACGATCTCGCAGATGCCCCCCACGCCGTACGCCACCACCGGCTTGGCGGCCGCCATCGCCTCCAGCACCACCCGCCCGAACGGCTCGCGGTGCGAGGGCACGACCACCACGTCGAGCGCCGCCATCACGTCGGCGACGTCGTCGCGCTGACCGACGAAGCCCACGCGCTCGCGCAAGCCGCGCTCGCCGATCGCCCGCTCCACCTCGCGGCGGTAGTCGCTCCAGACGCCGTGCAGATCGCTGCCGGCGATCACGAAGCGCGCGTCCGGCTTCACCAGCGCCACGTGAGCAGCCGCGCGCACGAAGTCGAGCTGGCCCTTGCGCGGCTCGATGCTGCCCACCATCCCGACCAGCGGCGTGCTCTCCCGAGCCCCCCACTCCGCGCGCAGGCGCTGGCGGCCGGCGGCGCTCTCGAACGGCGCCGCGTCGATGCCGTTCCACAGCACCGGCACCGCCAGCGGATGCTGCCCAGCCGCCACCAGCTCGTGCATCACCGAGGCCGAGATGGCGATCAGCCGCTCCATCTCGCGCGCCGCGAGGCGAAATCGCGCGCTGCGAAAGAGCCCCAGATCCTCGTCGCGAACGTGACAGATCGCGGGGATGCCCGTGAGCCGCGCCACCGCCGCGGCCCGCGTCAGCCGCCACACGGTGCCCGCGTGGATGAGCCGCACCCCTCGCTCGCGCGCGACCGTCGCGAGCCCGCGGACCACGCGCCACCACGCCAGCGGATCGAGGCGACCTAAGTGCGGCGTGCCGTCGAGGTAGACCTCGATGTCCCGCGCGCGCGCAGCGTCCGCGAGCGGCCCTTCTCCGGGCAACGCCAGGATCGGCGCGAAGAGCCGACGATCGAGACGCGCGCTCGCTTCCAGCAGGCTGCGCTCGGCTCCACCCATCCGCGACGTGTACGCGAGGAGCAAGATCGGCGCGGGCCAGCGAGTGTCGGGCGGGGCGCCGCGCCCTCGCTGGCTCCACCCTCGCTTTCGCGCAGTGGATCGCATTCAGCGCGACCCCGGCTTCCGCGCCAAGACCACGTAGCCCTTCGCCATCCGCGAGCCGCGGTCCCACAGGAAGCGCGTGAGGCGGCCGGTCTCGCCGTGACGGGTCGCGAGCCTAAGCGCGATCGCACGCGTCCACAGAAAGGCGCGTTGCGCCGCCACCGAGCCGCGGTGCGTGAGCGCGCCGCCGAGCCGCTCGAGCCAGCGCAGGTGCAGCGCCCGCGCACAGCGCGCGACGCACTCCCCGGGAAGCGTCGCGAGATTCCGGGCCAGGAAATCCGCGATCACGGCTCCCGCCCCGCCCACCGCACGGATCTGCTCGATCTCGAAGCCCGCGCCGCGCAGCAGCAACGCGAGGCCATCCTCGGTGAAACGCCAGCGGTCCTCGGGCGCATCGTGGATTCGATAGAAAAACGGCGCCGAGACCAGCACCGAGGCCCCGGGACGCGCGACGCGGAACACCTCCGCCAGAACCAGATCGGGTGCGCGCACGTGCTCGAGGACCTCCGCGACCACGACCCCGTCGAAGCGCGCGTCGCAGATCGGCAGCCGGGCCGCGTCGGCGCGCACGCTCGCGGCGCTGGCGCGCGGCGAGCGATCGATGCCCACGTACCCGTCGCGCGGGAGCTCGAGCGGTGCGCGCAGCGGCCCGTCGCCGCAACCGAGATCGAGCACCGCGCCGGCGAGCCGCCGCCGAAAGGGCACCAGGGCTTCGAGCAGCAGCTCGCCCGCGATCAGCGAGTCGGAGCCGCGCGCATCGAAGCGCGCGCGGCCCGTGATCGGATCGCGCACGATCCGACCGGCGGCGATCGGAGTCTCCGCTCCCGGCGGCGCCGGCACGAACGGCTGGAAATGGCCGAGCAAACGCCGGTAGAGCTCGCTCGGCAGCGGCACGCCACGGCGGTCGAGAACGTCGCACACGGCGATCGCGCGCCACAGCAGCCGATGCGCGAACCCGCGCCAGCGCGGCCGCCGCCGCCGCGCCACCAACGTCGCGAGGACCGGCGCCTGGCGCAACGCGCGATACGCCGAGGGCAGCGCGCGTTCGCGCCAGCGGAGGTACTCGCCGAGCGAGCGCCCGCTTCGCGGCAGCGCCCGCACCGACGCATCACCGGCCCAGCCCACGGCGACCCCACGGTGCGTGAGCCGGTAGCCGAGCTCCACGTCCTCCCACGCGGCGATCTCGAAGCCCTCGTCGAAGCCGCCGACGGCGAGAAACGCCGCGCGCGCGATCGACAGGTTGGAGGTGTGGAAGCGGGTGAAGGACACGCCACCCGGCGCGCGTGACTCACGCTCCGCGGCGGCGAAGTCGAAGTGAACGCCGGTGCGCCAGACGAAGCGATCGAACGGCGTGTCGCCGCCGTCTGCCGGCGGTTCGACGCGGCCGACGAAGGCCGTCGGCTGCGACGACGAAGCGGCGACGTCGGCGTGCGCGCGCAGATGCGCGACGAGCCAGTCGGGGTCGGGATCGAGGTCGTCCGCGAAGAAGACCAGCACCCGCCCCCGCGCTCGGCGCGCTCCTTGATTCCGGGCGCGGGCCGGTCCGAAGCGGCCTTGGCGCAGCACCACCACCTCGCGGCCGAACGCTCGTGCGCCGGTCAAGCTCGGTGTCACCGGCTCCCTCGAGCCGTCGTCGATCACGATCAACTCGGCGGCGACGTGCTCGTGCCGCACCCGCGCCAAGCGCATCGGCAGACCGCCGATCAGGCCCGCCCGATCGCGCGTGGGCACGATCACGCTCACATCGAGGCTTTCCGCGACTCGCTCGGCCGCACTCATGGCGCGGACAAGTTACGTGCGGCGCTTCCCGCGCGGAACCCCCGCGCGTTCCGCCCCCGAGCCGAGCCACCGCTTCCCAGGGTTGGCGATGGGCGCCAACGCGGGTTGGCGGCTCGGCGATCGTCCCTCGCGCTCGCCACTCGCGAACCGAGCGCAGCGCGTGGTCCGCGCGCGACGAACGACCGGTTGCACGTTGGTGCCGATCTTGCTCGTGACGCTCGCCGCCGCGCGTCACCACACCGATTCGATGGATTCCTGCCCGGGGGGGCCGCATGACCCAGCACGCTCGCGTCACTCGACTCGCACGCGCCTACGTCTCGATCGGCGGCGCCGCCTTGCTCGCGGCCCTGGCGTTCCCGACCCTCGCCAGCGCCGCGCACGCGTGGTTCGCGTTCAACGTGCGTGACGCCAGCACCAATCAACCGCTCGGGTGCGCGCGCTTCCGGACCATCCACGACGTGGAGCTGGTGAGCGACGCGAACGGAAACATCGCGTTCTACGAGCCAGGGCTCATGGGTCAGAGCGTGTGGTTCCACATCACTCGCCAGGGCTACAAGGGCCAGAGCTTCCCCGACCCCGACGGCTTCGGTTTCTCCGGCAAGGCGTTCATCGTGACCGAGGGTGGAAGTGCCACGGTGCTGATGACGCCGATCGCGGGCCAGGACCCGGGAAGCTGCGCACCGGGGACGGACGAGACCACGTTGCTCGGCGGGCCGGTCCCTGCGCCGAGCGCGCGCTTTCGCATCCGCGTGATCGATGCCGCGAGCGGACGCGGAGTCCCGCTGGTCCACGTGACGTCGCCTCGTCGCACCTACCAGACCGACTCGAAGGGATGGGTGGCGTTCCACGATCCGGCGCTCATGTCTCAGCCGGTGGCGTTCCAGATCGCGAGCTTCGGCTACACCCCCGCGACCGCCTCGTTCACCACGACACCGGGCGGCAGCGGCCAGGTCGCGCTCACGCGCATCAACGTCGCCGAGCGGCTCTATCGAGAGACGGGCGGTGGCATCTATCGCGACAGCGACCTCCTCGGCATGGCGGCACCCACCGCGCAGCCGCTGCTCAACGGCAAGGTGCTCGGCTCGGACTCCGTCCTGAGCACCGTCTACCAGGGAAAGGCGTTCTGGATCTGGGGCGACACGAACTTCCCCCAGTACCCGCTCGGCAACTTCAAGTCGACGGGCGCCACGTCGCTGCTGCCTGGGCAAGGCGGGCTCGACCCCGCGGACGGCGTCGATCACGTGTACTTCACCCGCGCCGATGGCTCCGCTGCCGAGATGCTCCCCAGCAGCACCGTGCCGAATCCGCCGGGCTACACCGCTTTCCTGGCGGCCTGGGTCGGGAGCCTGGTGGCGGTCCCCGACGGCAACGGAGTCGAGCGACTGTTCGCTCAGTACTCGCTGGTTCCCGGGCTCGCCACGCCGCTCCAGCAGGGCTGGGCACGTTTCAACGACGCCACCCACGTCTTCGAGCAACCGGTCGTGCTCAGCGGCAACGAGGTGGTGAAGGCGGAAGGGCATGCGTTCGACTGGACGCACGGCAGCGCGCGCTACGTCCACTTCGAGCCGCGCTACATCGGCACGACCGGCCTCCACGACGCGCCGGTGCGCGTCCCCGCGACGGCGAGCGCGATCGTGGATCCCCGCACGTATCAAGCGTTCACCGCGCTCGCGCAGGGCAGCTCGACCCAGCTCGTCCGCGACGGCGACGGTCGTCTGGTCTACACGTGGAAGACCGGCACGCCGCCGATCTCGGGGGATTCGGCCACCTCGGCGGGAGTCGCGCCCGAGGAAACGCTCTATGGGCACTACGCGGAGCCCGAGACCCTCGAGCAACCGCTCGCCCACGGCGCCCACACCGCGTGGAACGAGCACCGCAAACGCTTCGTGCAGATCTTCACGCAAGGCCTCGGCACCACCTCGCTCCTGGGCGAGGTCTGGTTCGCCGAGGCGGATACGCCGATGGGGCCGTGGGTCTACGCGCGCAAGGTCATGACCCAGGACAACTACAGCTTCTACAACCCCAACCACCATGCGTTCCTGGACCAGCAGGGCGGCAAGCTCCTCTACTTCGAGGGCACCTACACCACGCTCTTCACCAGCGGCCAAACGCCCACGCCGCGCTACGAATACAACAACGAGATGATGCGTCTCGATCTCGGCGACGCGCGGCTGGCGTTGCCGGTTCCGGTCTACGATCTCGGCATCGCGGCGGCCGGTGGAACGCTGCCCGGCAACCTGGTCACCAAGTCGGGGCTGCGCGCGAGCACGGCGAATCGCGCCGCCGCCTTCTTCGCGCGCGATCGGGCGGTGACGGGGTTGGTTCCGGTGTGGTGGTCGGACGCCGCGTGCCGGCCGCGCGCGCTGCTCGCCGGCGGCTCACCGCAGACCGAGCCGATCTTCTGGGCTCTTCCCGGCGACACGCCCAACCCTCCCACGAACACGGTGCCACTCTGGGAATTCACGACCAACGTCGCGTCGCTGCCGCCGCACGTGTACACGACCGATGCGGGATACGCGAATCCGGACTACGTACGCGGCGCCACGCCGCTGGTTCACGTGTGGGTGAATCCGATGAGCGGCGTAACGCTGCCCGTGACGGACTACCTGGGGTCGGTGGTGGCGGACGCGGGCGCCGACGTCTGCACCGTAGCGACCAGCTCCTCCGGCGCCTACGTCAGCCTCGACGCCTCGCAGACCGCCACTCCGAACGGCGCGGCCGTGAGCCATGCGTGGAGCTTCAGCGGCGGATCGGCGAGCGGCGCCAAACCGTCCGTGCTGCTGCCCAAGGGACTGAGCTCGGTGAAGCTCACGACCACGGCGGGCAGCGTCACCAGCACGGACTACGTGACCGTGTACGTCGCTCCGTGTACCAGCGGCTGCTGCTGACGATTCGACGGTGCCGTGGTTCCAGGAAAGCTGGGCTCGGCTTGGCGAGCGATTGCAGGCTGGCTCGGGGTGGGCGCGAAAGCAGTCGCGCTTCTTTCGGGACGGAGGCCTCGTGAGACCTGCGAGCAAGCGTGGCGCGCGGAGCCCGGCACGGTGCGCGGCGCAACGAGCGCCAGGCACCTAGTCGCGCGAGCTCGCCACGGGGCGCGAGCGCAAGATCTCACCCAGCAGCTTCGCCTGGTTGTCGAGACGGGCGGAGGCAGCGCCGCCCTCGCCCAGATAGCCGCGCAGCACGAAGTTGAGCGCGGCGACGTTGCCGAGCTCGTGGCGCTCGATCGCACCGCCGAAGGGCTCGGGCAGCGCGTCGCGCACCCGCTCCGCTGTCAGGTACTCGCAGAGCCACGGGTAGCGCGCAGGGTCACGAGCCCAGACCCCGATGTTCGCGTCCCCACCCTTGTCCCCCGAGCGCGCGCCGCACACCTCGCCGAGCAAGGTGCCGGGCCGCGGCCGTGACGCGGGCGCGACCACACGCGCGGCGCTCGGTCGCGGCGCGGGCGCGCGCTCGTCCACGGCTCGGTGCACGGGCGGCAGCGCCGGCGCGGGGACCTCGAGCACCCTCTCGCCGATCGACACCCGCGCGATCACCCGTTCGCGCGCCACACGCGTCGGCCACGTGCCGGCGCACGCGACGGCCGGTGTGGGCGGGCCCGCGAAGGTGATGCCGGGGACACTCGCCAGCGCGAGCTCGACGGCGGCGTTGCTGAACGCGCGGCCAACACGCGCCTCGTCTCGATCGCGCACGGCGAAACGCGTGTAGCTGGTGGTGGTCGCCGGATCGGCGAATCGCTCGGCTCGCGCCTCGGCGAATCGCTCGCGTCCGCCCACGGCGCTCCACAAGAGCGCCTCGAACGCGCGGGATTTCTCCGCGGCATCGGCGCCGCCGATGACCACGTCCACGTGATTTCGAAAGCCCGCGGCGTAGTGCGCGGAGACCTTGAGCGAGGGCGGCGGTGGGGACCCCCGCGCGCCGCTCACCCGCACGCGATCGCGTCCCACCTCTTCCACGAGCACCGAATCGAAGTGCGCCGTGACGTCGGGCGTCAGGTACGCGGGCGAACCGATCTCGTAGAGAAGCTGAGCGAGCACCGTGTCGCGCGAGACCATGCCGCCCGTTCCCGGGTGCTTGGTGACGACGAAGCTCCCGTCCGCCTCGATCTCCGCGATCGGAAACCCCATCGCCGCGAGCTCGGGAATCTCGCGCCAGAAGCTATGGTTGCCGCCGGTCACCTGGGTGCCGCACTCGATCAGGTGCCCGGCCACGATGCCGCCCGCCAGCCGATCCCAGTCGTCGGAGCGCCAGCGAAACCGCCACATCGCCGGGGCCAGCGTGAGCGCCGAGTCGGTGACCCGACCGGTGACGACGATGTCGGCGCCAGCCTCGAGCGCCGCCACGATCGGCCACGCACCGAGGTACGCCGCGGCGGCGACCACCGGCTCACCGAGAGTCGCGAACGGCGCACCCGTCACGCCGTTCGCGAGTAGCTCGCCTGCGTCCGCCAGCTCGGACAATCGAGCCAGCAGATCCTCCCCCTCCACGACCGCGATGCGCGGCGTTCGCCCCAGCCGTCGCGCCGCCACCTCGATGGCCGCGCGGCACCCGTGTGGGTTGAGGCCACCGGCGTTGGACACGATCTGGATGCCGCGGTCGAGGCACGCCGCGAGAACGTCCTCCACCTGGTGCACGAAGGTGCGCGCGTAGCCGCGCGTCGCATCCCGCGCCTTGTCGCGCGCCAGGATCGCGAGCGTGATCTCGGCCAGGTAGTCGCCGGTGAGCACGTCGATCGGCCCGCCCTCGACGAGCTCGCGCGCCGCGCTCAGCCGGTCGCCGTAGAACCCGCTGCAGTTGGCGACCCGAAGCGCCATGCCGTCACTCCTCGGGCGGACCGGATGCGCGAGCGAGCTGGGACGCGTTGACCGAGCCCGCGTCGAAGCGTCGCGCCGCTGCGATCATGCGGTCGAGCGTCGCGTCGAAGGGCGGCGCCTCGCTCCCCTTGTAGAAGCGAATCGGGTTCACGCGTGCGACCACGAACGCGCGCAAGTACGGGCTCTCGAATCCCCGCTCCTTGAGCGCCGCCATCGCCGCCACCACCGCCTCCTCGAGCGCCAGCACGCGACGCGCGCGCTCGGCGCGGATCTCGAGCGCCTGGCTCATCGGCTCCTCGATGAACCCGTCCACCCGGTTGAGCAGCGCGTGGTAGGCGCCGCCGCCGAAACGCGGCCGCTCCTCGTAGCACAGGCCCAGCGTGAGCAGCGCCGGCTCCTCGAACTCGAGGGCGAAGTCTGCCTCGGTGCGTCCGTCGCTGGCGGCGAGGCTGCGCGCCATGCGGATCACCTCGAGCGCCTTCTCGCGCAAGGCGTGCGCCTTCTCGGTGTTGAGCGCCAGGATCTTGTAGGCCACCGCCGGATCGGGCAGCACCAGCGCCACGATCGCACGCGCGCCGAGGCGGTTCATCGCCGAGAGCCGATGATTGCCGTTGGGCGTCCAGTAGCTGCGCTCGCCCTGACGCATGGCGATCACCGGATCGAGGAAGCGGCCGATCTTGTCGATCACCTTGGTGAGGCGATTGGCGTGCGCCTCCGAGAGATCGCGCTGGAACGGCGTGGGCGCGACCTGCTCGATCGGCAGTCCCGCGAGCACCTGCCAATGGCCGCCGAGCGGATCCCGATACGTGCCCAGCACCGAGCCGCCATCGTTCTCGATCTCGCGGACCAGCGCCGAGATCTCGGCCGGCGGCGCCTCGCCCGCGAGCTCCGGCGCGCGCAGGCCTCGCGACGCGGGCTCCACGGCGGCTTTCTTGCGCCGGCCGCCACCCGCAGTCGCACGCGGCGCCCGCGTGGTCGTCCGCTTGGGCTTCTCTGCACCGTCGCCTGTGCTCGCTTTCGCCACGGCTCACCTCCCTCGCTCGCGCCCTCGCTCGCTCGACGGGCAGGATGAGCGGGCGTGCTCCGCTCGTCAAAGACGTGGATATCCTTCGCGTCACCACGTCTCGCGCGGCGGCGCGTGACCACCCAGCGTGACGAGCGAGGAGGTCGACACGCGATGAGCATCGATCACGGCTTCACCCACGTGGCGCTGATGGTGAGCGATCTCGATCGCACGATCGCGTTCTATGCGAAGTACGCCGAGATGAAGGTGGTGCATCAGCGCGCCGACGGCACGTCCCGCACTCGGGTCGCGTGGCTCAGCGACCGCACGAGGCCGTTCGTGATCGTGTGCGTCGAGCTGCCGCGCTGGGTGCCGCGCTTCGTGCTGCGCGCGGCCAAGGGGCTCTTCTCGTTCGAGCACCTCGGCGTGGGCTGCGCGAGCCGCGAGGACGTGGACCGGCTGAGCGCCGAGGCGGCGCGCGAGGGCTGCTTGCGACGCCCGCCGATGGACTCCGGCCCACCCGTCGGGTACTGGTCGTTCCTCGCCGACCCCGACGGCAACACCCTCGAGCTCTCCTACGGCCAAGAGGTCGGAATCACCGTCGCGACGGCGTGACCCGTCCTCGTTCGCGAGGGAACGGGATCCTCCTCGCTGCTCACGCACGCGGACGCGGCACCGCGATGCCTGGCATGAGCGGCGCGACGGCACTCGTCCGCTCCGAGCGGCTGCACGCGACGCCGCCCTGGCGGCTCAGGGATCGGATTTCTTGCGCGCGAGGGCCTTACCGCCGAGCCGATCGTCGGGAGCGCGCGGATCGGTGTCGGCGGGATAGAGACCTTTGGTTCCGAAGCGCTCGCGCACGGCGGTGAGGACGCCCTGCAGCGCGTCGCCGCGCTCGGCGCGCGCCTGCTTCGGATCGGGCGGCGCATCCGCGAAGAGCTCGAGCTGGGTCTCCGCCTCCGGTTCGAGGAAATCGCTGACGCCGACACCGGTGAGGCGGAAGCTGCGGCCTTCGATCTGCACCGCGTCGAGCAGCGCGCAGGCGGCGCGGTAGATCTCACGCGCCTGAGCCGTCGCGCGCGGCAGCGTGAGCTGACGCGTCTCGGTCACGAAGCTCCCGTCGCGGATCTTGAGGTGGACCTTGCGACCCCGCATTCCCTTGCGGGTGAGCCGGTCCGCCACGCGCGTCGCCTGATCGAGGAGATGGCGTTCGATGGCGACGCGGCCCACGATGTCGTCGGCATACGTGTCCTCGTGGCTCACGCGCTTGAGCTCGTGCGTGGGCTCCACCGCACGCTCGTCGACGGCGTTGGCGAGACGATGAAAATGAAGGCCCGACTCGCCGAAGAGCCGCTTGAGCTCGCGTGCGTCGCGACGCCGGATGTCGCCCACCGTCCGGATGCCACGGGCGATCAAGGCTTCGGCAGCCTTCGGTCCCACGCCCCAGAGCTCGCCGACCGCGAGCGGATCCAGAAACGCCAGCTCCTCGCCGGGCGGCACCTCGGTGAGCCCGTCGGGCTTGTCGCGCCCGCTGGCGATCTTGGCGATGAACTTGACCGCCGAGATCCCCACCGAGCAGGTGAGCCGTGTCTCCGCCAGCACCGCGGCGCGGATCGCCTCCGCGACGGCGCGCGGCGGTCCGAACAGGCGATCGGTGCCGGTGACGTCGAGGAACGCCTCGTCGATCGAGAGCGGCTCGACCAGCGGCGTGAAGCGCTCGAAGATCGCGAAGACCTCGTCGGAGACCTCCG
Source organism: bacterium (assembly GCA_046331705.1). Classification (GTDB taxonomy): domain Bacteria; phylum JADJOY01; class JADJOY01; order JADJOY01; family JADJOY01; genus JADJOY01. The sequence continues at coordinate 209,770 of JAXLQJ010000008.1, forward strand.
CGTAGAGATCGTGGTGCGGCGAGATCACCACCGCCTCGGGACAGAGCCGAAGCGCGACCGCCGTGGGTTGCGCCGATCGGCAGCCGAACGCGCGCGCTTCGTAGCTCGCCGCCGCGACCACCCCGCGCTTGCCGGCGCCCGCGACCAGCACCGGTAGACCGCGCAAGCGCGGATTCTCACGGACCTCGACGGACGCGAAGAATGCGTCCATGTCGACGTGCAGGATCGCTCGGGCCGTCATCCGTTCGACCGTCGCGCGCTCGACGGCGGGGCGGATCGAGCCTCGCCCCGGCGAGCCGACGGCACGACCCGAGCGTATCGCGAAGGCGCGTCAGGGGCTGGCGGGCTTTGCGGCAGGGGCGGCGGCTGGCGAGCCCAGGGCCGCGCGGGCCCGCTCCGCGAGCGCCTGGGTCGCGCGGGTGCTGCGCAGGTGCTCGGGCAGCGCGTCGATCGCCGCGAGCGCTCGCTGGAACGAGTCGCGCGCCTCGGCTTCGCGTCCCGTACGCGCGAGAAGCTCGGCGCGCCGGATCAGCCACGTCTCCTTCCGCGGTGCGTCGGCGGCGAGACGATCGATGCGCGCCAGCGCGGCCTCCACGCGCCCGAGCTTCTCCTCGTGTTCGAGCGCCGCGAGCTCGAGCGTCACCAGTGGCCCGAGGCGCGCGATCCCCTCGTCGATCCCGCCGAGGGCGCGCTCCCGGAGGTCGCCGCCGAGCCCGGCGACCGCGTTCGAGCGTTCCAGGTAGAGATCGGGGCTGGGCGCAGGCGCGGCGGCGATCACCGCGCTGAAATCGTCCCACGCCGCGTAGCCGTCACCGAGCTTCACGAGGGCGCGGGCACGCAGCAGCCGAAGCTCGGGATCGCGAGGGTCGCTCCCCAACCCCGTCTCGGCGACGGCGCGCGCGGCGCGCGGGTATCCCGCATCGTCGAGCACGCGCCCGCAGACGGCGCAGATCCGCGGGGCGGTGGGCGCGAGCGCACGTGCCCGCTCGCAATCGGCCAGCGCCGAGTCGTAATCGCGCGCGAAGCGGTGCAGATCGGCGCGCCACGCGTAGAGCGAGGCATCGCGCGGGCTGGCCTCGATCTTGGCCGTCAGCTCCCGAACGCGGGACGCGACGTCGTCGTCCGCCCGAACGGCGCTGGGCGCCGCGCACAGCGCGACGCCCAGCCACACCACCCACCGAGAGGCGAGCCCGCGCACGCCGAGATCAGCTCGGCAGCTTCTCGAGCGTGAAGTGATCTTGCACGTCGCCCAGCGAGTTCACGAACGCGGCGTCCAGGCGGTCGCCGGCGACGTCCAACACCATCGAGCCCAGCACGTTGAGCGACACGAACATCGCCGGGTGGTTGAGGGGACCGCCGCTGGTCTGCCCCGAGCTCCCCGGCACCGCGTACACCGCGCCGAGATGCGGCATCGCACCGAGCCCGTGCTTCACGTACGAGCCGGTGCCGTCCTCGCGGCCGTCGCCCGCGTCGAGGATCATCGAGGGGACGAGCGTCGACGACGAGCCGTAGTGGCCATCGAGCAGGTAGGAGCGCTCGTACGAGTGACTGTGGCCTGCGAGCACCAGGTCCACTCCGTAGCTCTCGAGCACCGGCAGGAAATTCTGGCGCATGTCGATGAGCGCGCCCTCGGTGTCCGAGTCGTGCGAGCCCTTGCTGTAAGGCGGATGGTGCCAGAACGCGATCAGCCAATCGGCGGAGGCGGCGGCGAGATCCGCCTGCATCCACGTCATCATCGCCCCGGTGGGGGAACGGTCCGTCTCGTAGGAGTCGAGGCAGATGAAGTGGATGTTGCCGTAGTCGAACGAGTAGTACGCCTCGGTGCCGGAGGGCACGCCGCCAGCCTCGCCGCTCTTGGGAAGCGTGAAGTTCTCGTAGTAGGGGCCAGTCTGGGTGGCGGAGTCGGCGCTGCCGCCGTCGTGGTTGCCGAGGGTCAACCAAAGCGCGCGCTTGCGCAGCATCGTCGGGTACTGATTGAAGAGCTTGAGCTGGTATTCGGTATCGGTGCCGCTGGTGTAGGCGTTGTCACCGAGCATCAGCCAGAAATCCGGGTCCTGGGTGCCGGTGTAGGTGTAGAAGGCGTCGCGGACCGCCTGTTGCGCGCCGGTTCCGGTCCCCGGATCGCCGAGCACCCAGATGCGCATCGGCTGAGGCTGGCCGACGGTGGGCTGGGTCAGGAAGTTGTAGTCCGAAGTGCCCCCGGCGAGCGTCGCTGTGGACGTGCCGATCGAGTAGTAGTAGCCGGTGTTCGGCGCGAGCCCGGTGAGCGTGAGCTCGTGCTCCGTGGTCATCGTCGCGTCGCTCACCTCGGACGTGAGCGTGGTGGGTGAGGCTCCGTAGCGCACCACCGAATCGGACGCGGCATTGGTCCGCCAGCGCACGACCATGCTCGTCGGCGTGGCGTCCTGCAGATACGCATCGCGCGTCACCGTCGGCTGGCATCCGACCGCGGCCGCCGCGAGCAGCGCGCCGAGCGCACCAGCGCGAACCGAGAATTGCTTCGACATCGACGAGCCTCCCCGCCGCACCACGTCGCCCTCGCGGTCGCGCGCGGGGCTCGTTCGAGCCGCGCGCGGGCCTCACCCCCATGGTGTGGCCCGGGACTTCGTGTGCTGCGGAATCGAGGCTAGCAAGCCACGGAGCCGTCACGCAATCGTGACAAGCACCTCACCTGGCCCGTCATTGCGCGGTGACACGCCACGCGCCAGCGGAAAGCGCGTCACCGCTTCGCGTCGCTGCGAGCCGGCTCGCGCCGGATCACGCCGGAACGAAATCGGCCTTGGTCGCGCCGCAATCGGGGCACGTCCAATCGTCCGGCAAGGCTTCGAAGGGCGTGCCAGCAGGAACTCCTGCAGCGGGATCCCCGAGAGCGGGATCGTAGACGTGATCGCAGATCGTGCATCGCCACTTGGTCATGTGCCTGCCTCCTTGGATCGAAACGAGTCCCGGCGCTCACGAAGCGCTCGGCGGTTTGCGATTGCGTAGCACGTCGCGGACCAACTGAAGCTCGGCGCGGTCGATGGCGCCGGTCGCCGCGAGCAGCCCGACATAGGTCACGATGGCCCCCGCGAAGCTCGCCACCGGCCACGCGCTGAATCGCGCCAACACCATCCCCGCCGCGATCGCCGCCGCCACCGGTCGCACCAGCGCGCGCAACGCGAGCCATCCGTAGCTGCGCACGCTCGGCAACGCGAAGGCGAGGACCAACACGCCGACCAACGCCAGCAGCGTCGCCCATGCGGAGCCCTCGATCCCGAGCCGCGGAATCAAGGCAATGTTGAGCACGACGTTCACCACCATGGTGCTGGCGGCGAACACCAGCACCAGGCGCTCGCGCCCCTCGCTCACGAACGCATCCCGGAACACGAACAGGAAGTACAGGAAGAGCTCGGCCACCGTGAGGATCACCAGCACCCGGTGGGCGCTCACGAAGGTCGGTCCGAAGACGAGGCCGAGCAGCCAGCCGCCGTATCGCATCATGAACGGCACCGCCGCGACGATCACCATCACCAAGAGCTCGAGGGTGCGCTCGAGGACCTCGCGATGGCGCGTGCGGTCCACTCCCGCGTAGCGCGAGAGCAGCGGAAAGATGGCGGACATGACCGCGAACGGCACCACGTTCCAGAGCTCCATGAGCTTGACCGCTGCGGCGTAGCCGCCCAGCTCGGCCGGTCCCAGGTAGTGCTGGATCATGACCTGATCGACGCGGTTGTAGACCACCATCAGCAGCGAGTTGAGCGCCAGCGGCCAGCTCGTCGAGGCCAGCTCCACCATCAAGCCGAGGCTCGGCCGTGCGTCCGGACGCAGCGTGCGCGCGCCCCGGTAACCAATCACCAGCGCGGGCAGCACGCTCGAGAGCACCAGCGCGAGCCACGGGGCCCACGCCTGCCGAACCAGCAGGATGCCGAGCACGGCGAGCACCACGTACGCGGCATTGCCAGCGGCATTGGCGGCGACCGGCGTCTCCATGCGCATGGTGGCGCGGAACACCGCACCGAACGGCAGCGACGCGTAGCTCAGGATCCACGCGCAGCCGGCGATCACCATCCAGCGCACCTCGGGAGAACGATGGTCCGCGCCCACCCACGGCAGGAGCACGATCACCGCGGCGCACGCGGCGAGCGCCAGGACCAGCCGGAGCAGCGCCGCGTTGAACACCACCCGCGCGCGATCGGGGCGTTCGCGCGCCACGTCGCGGACCACGATCTGCTGCAACCCCAGGTCGCCGATCACCTGGAAGATGCCGACGTACGCCACCACGAAGCTGAAGCTGCCGAGCTCGGCCTTGCCGAGCAGCCGGCCCATCGCCACGTAGACGATCGCGCCGGTGACCCGACCGAAGAGCTGCCCGGCCAGCACCAGCCCGCTGGTGCGCAGAACGCGACGAAGCGTGCTCACGCGCCTTCCGGCGTGGGCACTGGGCGGCGCGCGATGCGGCGCGCGGGCACACCGATCGCGGTGGTGAGCGGCGGCACGTCCGCGGTCACCAGCGAGTTGGCCGCCACCACCGCGTGATCGCCGATGGTGACGCCCTTCAGGATCGTGGCCTTCGCTCCCACGAACACGTAGCTGCCGATGCGAATGGGTGCCTTCTCCACGGCGGATTCGTCGCGCAGCCAGTTGCGAGCCACCGGCGTCATCGGCACCTCGTGGGCGGAATCGACGAGCGTCGCGTACTCGCTGATCACGGTCCAGCGCGCGATCGAGATCGACTCGGCGCAGTGCACGATGCAGCGCTGGCTCAGCCCGCAGGTTCCCTCGAGCACCAAGTGTCCGCCGAACACGTGGATCAGGCACTCGCGCTTGATGGCGCTGCCCGAGCCGAGCTCGACCACCGCATCCACCAGGTGGAACCGCACCGCGTCCGCGAACGTCACGTCGTCACCGAGCGTCAGGCGAACCCGGCGCCCGCCGAGCTCGACGCGAACCCCCTTCCCCACCACGAAGTTCTTCCCCACCGCCAGGTCGAGCGCGACACCGCGCCAACGCGCTTCGAGCCGAAGTCGCGTCAGGAAGCGCGCGCGCCGCCAGCCGAGCAGCGCGCCGAGAACGAGCCCACGCGCGCGCCCGAGCCAGCTCACGGAGTCTCGGGACGTCGTCATGGTCGCGAAGCATCCTCGGCGCGGGTGCACAGAACGAGGAATTGGCGGGTCAGGAAATCGCGTGCGCGGCCCAAGCTCAAGCCCCCGATCCAGCGCGCGGCGCGCGAGGCGTGGATCTCGCCGTGGATCTCCGCCGCGCGATAGCCGCTCTCGGCGAGCAACGTCAGCAGCGAGCGGCGCGTGAAGAATCGCAGATGGGTGCGGTCGAGCACTCCCTCGTCCTGGTAACGCCATTCGCCGCGCAGGAGACCCAGGACCACCGGATAGTGGCGGACGTTGGGAACGCTGACGATCGCCACCCCGCCGGGGCGAAGCAATCCGCGCTGCGCTTCCAAGAGCGCCGCGGGCTCGCGCAGGTGCTCGAGCACGTCGGCGTAGACGAGGCAATCGAATCGCTCGCGGCCGAGACGCGCGCCCCAGTCCACGTCGGGGGTCTCGAGATCGAGCTCGAGCACCTCGTCCAGCACCGCGCGCGCCGCCGAGGCGGCGACCGGGTCGCGCTCGATGCCGGTGACCGCGCAGCCCTGACGACGCTTGAGGGTGGCACCGACCACGCCTGCGGCGCAGCCGACGTCCAGGACGCGCTGGCACCACGCGGGCACCAGCGCCACCACGTCCGCCCGTGGGTAGCGAAAGTAGGGCGCGACGTCGCTCACGCCGAGCCCCGGGCATTCTCCAGCACGCGCGCGAAATCCGCCGTCAGCGCGCGGATGTCGAAGCGCTCCACGACGCGCGCGCGGCCGCGGCGCCCGAGGGCCTCCCGCGCGGACTCCGGCGCCGCGAGCAGCTCCGCCACCGCATCCGCCAGCGCAGCCGGATCGTGGGGCGGGACGAGCCTCCCGCAATCCTCGGCCACGGCCTCGGGCAAGCCGGCGACCCGCGTCGCCACCACCGGGACCTCGAGGCTCATCGCTTCCTTGAGCACCAGCGGCATCGAGTCGCGATCGCCGTCGGGCGCGATCACCGCCGGCAGGACCAGCACCGTCGCGGCTTCGATCTCGTCGCGCACCGCCTCGTGGCCGAGCACCCCCAGGAGCCGGACCTGGGATTCGAGCGTCGCGGCGCGGATGCGCTCCTCGAGCGACGCGCGCTCGGGTCCGTCGCCCACGATCCGCACCTCGAAGGCGAGGCCGCGCTCGCGCAAGCGGCGCGCCGCCTCGACGAGATCGATCAATCCCTTCTTGGGCACCAGCCGACCCACGGCGACGAGCCGCGGCGGCACCGGGCGCTGCCGCCCGACACGCCGAAACCGCTCCGGATCCACGCCACACGGCACGACGTGGAGACCTTCGCCACCCAGCTCGGGATGGGCCTCGCGCAAGCACGCGCGGTTGTAGTCGCACACCGTGACGAACCAGCTCGCGTGCGCGAGCCGCCGCGCGACGTCGGCGGCGAGCGGGAAGAGATCGACGGCGTGCGCGGTCACGCCGAACGGCACCCCCGTGGCGACGTGCAGCCGGTGCGCGACCCGCGCGGGCTCGCTGGCGAAGTGAGCGTGGATGCGATCCGCCGAGGAAAGCCACGGGTCCCAAGCCCAAGAAAGCGCGCGCACGAGCTGCCGCGCCTCGCGCCAGCCGCCCAGCCTTCGCGCGCCGATCAGGCCACGCAACGTGGCCCACGGCCGTGCGATCGCGAACGCCGCGATTCGCGCCAGCGCGCGCGCGGTCCGCTCGCGCGCCAGCACCGAGACCGGCGCGCGCAGGCCGCCGAGCAGCCCGCGCCCCTCGTCGTCGCCCTCGCCCAGCGCGAACACGCGCACCTCGTGGCCGAGCTCCTCCATCGCGCGGATCTCGCCCGCGACGAAAGTCTCCGACACCACCGGGAATCGGCCGAGCACGTAGGCCACCTTCATGAACACCCTGACATTCGCCGATGAATCCCGTAGCCTCGCGGCATGCGCGCACCGCACGAGCGATTCACCAGCGAGTGGTCCTTCGTGCTGACGGCGCTCGGCATCACGCTGGGCACCGGGAACGTGTGGCGCTTTCCGCGGATCATCGCACAGGAAGGCGGCGTGTTCCTGATCCCGTGGGCGGCGGGATTGGCGCTCGTCTGCTATCCGCTGCTGGTCGGCGAGGCGGCGCTCGGCCAGCGGGTGCGCCTGGGCGTGGTGGGCGCGTTCGCCAGCCTGGGCGATCCCAAGCGCGCCTCGATGGGCACCTTCCTGGCGTTCACGACCTTCGCGACGCTCTGCTTCGACGCCGTCGTCTGCGGCTGGTGCATCCGCTACTTCCTCCAGGCGCTCACCCGCGAGCTCTTCGCCAACCCGCTCGCCGGGCAGACCTACTACCATCAGATCGCGTGGTCGCGCTTCGCCGGCACCTGGGACACCATCCCGTACCTGGTGGTGGCGCTCGCGTTGACCTGGACCATCGTGAGCCGCGGGCTCAGGCGCGGCATCGAGCGCCTGCACCGGATCGCCGTGCCGCTGGTGTTCGCGGTGCTGTTCGTGCTGGCCGCGCGCGGGCTCACGATCTCGGGGGGCGCGAGCGGGCTCGGCCACGTGTTTCGGATCGAATGGAGCCGGCTCCTCGAGCCCCGGCTCTGGTACCAGGGCCTGCTGCAAGCGATCGGCACCAGCGCCGCCGGCTGGGGCTGGATGCTGACCTACGCTGGCTCGATCCAGCCGGGCACGAGCCGCTCGCGCGCTGTGGCCCGCGTGGTGCTCGGCTGCGCGATCGCGAGCCTGCTCGCGACGCTGGCGCTGATCCCGCTCGCCTACGGCGCCGAGGCCTCCGAGGCGGTGCGTCGCAACTTGGTGTCGCGCGCCGGCGGCTTCATGTTCGTGTGGGTGCCGACGCTGCTGGCACGGGCGAGCTGGGGCGCCATCGTGGCGGTGCCGCTCTACGGTGCGCTCGCGCTGGCCACGGTACTGACACTCGTGGCGCAGCTCGAGACGGTGGTGCGGATCGGCGTCGATCTCGGAACCGACCGGGTGCGGATCGCCGGCGGTCTGGTGGGTCTGGCGGCGGTGCTCGGGTTCCCCGCCGCGATGTCCATGGCGGTGCTGGACGCCCAGAGCTGGATCTGCGAGACGCTCGCGTTGCTGGGACCCGCGCTGGTGGGGCTCGGCATCACCCGCTACGGCGCCGCGCGGCTCTACCGGGAGGTGTTCGCGCCCGAGCCGCGACCGGGAATCCCGCGGCGCGCGTTCGCGCTGGTGTTCGGTGTGGTGGCGCCGCTCGCCACGGTGGCGCTGGTCGCGGGGCAGTTGCTGGGCACGCTCGGCTCGTCGACGGCGCCGGCGACGGCGCTCTTCGCGCCTACCGGCCTGGGCACCGCGGTGGCGGGTCTGCTGATCGCGCTGCTGGTGGTGCGCGGATTCACGCCCGAGTTGGTGCGACGGACCTTCGCGCATCAGATCGCCGGCGCCCGCGAGTGAACGCCCTCCCGACGTGCGGGACTCGGATCGAGACGGGCTGCGTCAGCTCGGCTTCACGTCGCGAAGCAGCGTTCCCAGATCCAGCTTGTCGCCGGCCCGGATGCCGTGATCGGCGAACCAGCCCGCCGCCATCTCGAGCGCCAAGCGCACCGGCGCGCCCGAGTGATAGCGGCGTTGGTCCTCGGCGGGAATCCCGTCCCCGGGCGCCATCTCCTCGATTCGCACGATCGTGCCATCGTCCTCGAGGAACGCGATCGAGAGCGCCATGGGCACGTTGAGCATCCAGAAATCCAGCGCGCGGCGCTCGGGAAACACGAACACCATGCCGCTCGACGGCTCGAGCGCCGTGCGGTGCATGAGCCCGAGCTGGCGCGTCTCGGGCGTCGCCGCGACCTCGGCGCGGATCTCGACGCTACCCGCGTAGAGATAGACCCAGCGGGGCTGGGTGGCGACGGCGTTCGCTCCCGTGGACGGCTTGTCGCGCGCCGGAGGCGACGAAGCGGTCTTGCAGGCGCCGCCCGCGACCAGCAGCAGCGCCGCCGCGACGAGCCCGAGCGCTGCGCGGCGCCGTCGGGCGCGGCGAGCCAGCGCCGACGGCGGCCAGGAACCCATCTCGAATGCCGGCGCGGCACGCCCGCAGGCGTGCCTCAGGCGACATCCAGCTCGCGCACGAAGCTCACCGCGATGCCGTGCCGTGAGCTCACGACCCCACCCACGCCGCCGTCGGCCACCATCACCGGCTCGACCCGCACCACGCGCGACGAGCAGCGCTCGGCGATGGGCGCCTCGGCGGGCCGCTCGGGATCGCCGAACCACAACAGCAGATCGACGTCACGTCCCGTGGGCACGGCGCCCTGCGCGATCAGGTACGCGCCGCCCCGGCTCAGGTTCACGATCTGGGCGTCGCGCGTGAACTGGTGGCCGCTGGGATCGATTCCCTTGAGCGTGGCCTTGAGCTCGATCTTCCGTCGTTCGTGCCGCCGAAGGTCGCCCATCCGTGCCTCCTCGCCTGCCGTCGATCGCGTGGAGGGCATTTACCACACGCGATGCGCTCGAGTCGCCCGGGCCGGTCCTCGGGCGAATTGCCCGGCGGACCCTGGAAACACCAACGTCCGAGCGAAAACGAAGCGAACGACTTCGCAAGCGCCCGCAAGCCAAGGTACGATCGCGCGCCCAATCCTTCGCCCTCGAGCATCGGAACCCGGCCCGCCGTGAGCGATCCCTTCGAGCTGCTCCGCGACGAGCGCATCCTCGACGTGCGCGCCGCCACCCATTCCTTCAACTGGATACTGGCGGCGGAGGGCCTGCTCCACCTCACCAACAAGCGGCTGGTGTTCGTGCCCACCGGCAAGCTCGACCGCAGCGTGGGCATCCACGAGGTCGCGGTGCCGTTGCGCAGCGTGCTCGACGTCGGCTTCGAAGGCGGCCGCGAGCCCAAGCTGGTGGTGAAGACCGAGGACAAGAAGTACGTCTTCCGCTTCGCCGAGGTGGCCGCCGCGTTCCTCGACGCCACCCAGGTCGCCATCGAGGAGCTGCGCCGCAAGCGCGCCGCGCCGGCGGCGGCACCCGCCGGTGCACGCGCGCACCACCCTCCGGCCGCGAGCGCGCCGCAGGGCGGGCCGCGCACCGGTCCCATCGAGCTCAGCACCCACGGTCGCGCGGTGCTCATCCTCGGCGACACGGACTTCTACGACGTGTTGCTGAGCGAGCTGGTGAAGGAGGTCAAGGTGCCGGTGGTGCTCGCCACCAGCGCCGCGCAGGCGCTCGAGCACGTCGTCGGCCAGCGCGGCGAGTTCGCGCTGGTGATCGTGAACCTCCTCGACTCGCGGCTCGGCGGCAACGAGCTGCTGGAACGCCTCGCCGACCCCTCGGTCTTCGTCGGTGCGCCGGTGTGGGTCATCGAGCCGCTCTTCGAGAAGCGCAGCGACGGCGAGCTGCAATCGCTCGGGGTCTCGGGCTTCCTCGACAAGTCGATCCTGCCCGGCGAGCTCGGCGATCTGGTGAACCGCCTGCTACGCGGCAACGAGACCCCGCCGCACCGGCGCCACGCCCGCGTCTCGGTCCATTTCCCCGTCGAGTATCGCGCCGACGACCGCGTCCAGACCGCGTATGCGCGCACCATCGGCCTGGGCGGCTGTTTCCTCGAGACTCCCGAGCCCAACCCGCTCGGCTCCGAGCTCAAGCTGCGCTTTCGCCTGCCCGCGCTCGAGATCATGCTCGAGCTCAGCGCCCGCGTCGTCTACGTTCGACCGAAGCGCGAGGAGGCACAGGCGTCCCGGGGGCCCGGCATGGGCCTCAAATTCGCCGACATCGGCGACATCGCACGCGACACGCTTCGCACCTACATCGAGGAGCATCTCAAGTACAAGGTGAACGAGGCGACGGTTCCCTTCGGCCTATGAGCGCCGACGCTCCCATCCCTGCGACCAAGCCCCGCTGGCCGCGACGTCCCCCGCTCGAGCTGCCGCCCACCGTCGAGTGCCGCGGCTGCGGTCGCGTCGTGCCCCTCGACGGCCTCAAGCCGTACCGCCGCTTCTACTGCCGAGCGTGCTCGCAGATGATGCGGACCACGCCGCGGCAGCTCGCGTTCCGATTCACCGCCGACCACCGCCGCAACCAGCGCAACACGCTCTGGTTGCTGCTGGCCATCCTCGCGCTCTTCCCGATCTGGGCGCTCGACAAGATGACGGGCCGATCCGAGCTCTGGGCGGCGAGCAAGGACGCCTACGTGTGGATCGCATGGGCCGTGGGGCTGGGGGGCGCCGTGGTGTTTCGTCTGCTGCGCCCGCTCAGCAACGACATCCAGTACTGGGGCGGCGTGCTGCTCCTCGTCTCGAACGCCGAGCGGCTCGCGATGAACTGGATGGGCTGGCGGATCGGGGCGCCCTTCGTGCTGCCGCCGCCGTGGTTCGGCCTCGCCAACGGCGCGGTGATGCTGATCTGCCTGCCGATCGCTCGCCGCATCTGGCCGTCGCGCTGAGTCGGGCGTCGCGAGCTCGCTCGCGAACGCGAAGCGCGATCCGCCCGGGGGCCGTCGCAGAGCGGCGACTCGATCCGAGCGGCGAGCGGGAGGTCAGAAATCGACCTTCATGCCGGGGATGAGCTCGCGGGCGCGCTCGAAGCACTCCTTGGCTTGGCGCAGGTCGCCCATGAACTTGAAGTTCTTCGCCTGCTGGACGTTGAAGGTGGCGGCGAACTTGATCTTGTCGGCGGGGATCACGGTGTCGCGGTACTTGCGCCGTGCCTCGGCGGTCTGGACGCTGCGGTAGGCGAGCTCGATGCGATCCAGCACCTCGCGGGTCTTGTCGCGAGTCTCCTGCGAGGCGGCCTGGATCTCCCGGCGTTCGAGCGCATACTCGCGCCGGAGCCGCTCGTAGCTCGACTGGATCTCGTGGTCGAGCGCGGTCCAGTGCACCTCGAGCACGTCGAAGTGCGTGGCACCGCGCAGCGTGCCCATCTTCTTGTCGACGTCGAGCGCCGCCTTGCTGGAGACGACGTCCATCTTCGCGTTCTCTTGGAACTTGACGATGCCCGTCACCACCAGCGCGTGCATGAGCTGCCAGGTCGAGGAGCCCTTGAGCGTCGAGTAGCCGATGATCTGTCGCAGCGTTCGCGAGCCGTCGATCACGCCGTCGAGAAAGCGGCGCTCGCGGTCGGCGAGCTTGAGCCGCTGCACGGCCTGCACCATGTCCGGGTTGTGGACGACGTAGCGGTCCTGGTCGCGCTCGAGCTCGAGGCGCGCCTTCTCCCACGGAAACTTGGTCTTGAGACCGAAGAAGAGCACTCGGCTCATGTCGATCTGGGTGAGCACCAGGTCGTCGCGCTCACGATCGTCGGCGGTGAAGGTGTAGGTGCCGCGGTCCCAGCCGAACACGTCCGAGATCCGCACCTCGACCAGCGTCCGCACGATCCCCTTGATCTGGAACTCGGTGAGACTGCCGAGCTCCACCAGCACCAAGCCGAGGAGCAGGTTCTCCTTCTGCGCGATCTTCTGCGCCTCGGCGATGTCGCCGGGGCTCACCAGACCGCTGCGTTCGAGCGACTCACCGAACTTGTACTTGGGGTTGGGCTCGCGGACGTAGTTGGGGTGTCCGCGGAAGAGATAGAGCTCGCGCCAGTCCTTGTCGGTCTCGATGCGGAGCAATCCGGTGCGCTTGTCGTTGTAGTAGTCGCGCAACAACCGGTAGATCGGCTCGTTCTTGAGGCTGCCGGTCTCGACCTTGCCCTTGGGCTGCCACGGCGCGGCGCGCTTGCGGCGCGCCGGCATGGGCGCCGGTACGGGCTCGCCTTCGGGTGCTCCGTCCAGATCGAGGCGCTCCAGGAACTCGGCCTCCACCTCCGCTTGGCGCTTCACCGCCGACGGGGTGGGATCGTGGCCAGGCTCGGCGCCGGCCCGGATCGCGTCCTTCACCCAGGTCGCGGGGTTGGCGACGACCTCGTCGGTCTTCACCTCGACGAACGGCACCTCCGCATTCGCCCCCGGCGGACGCGTGTGCCGAGCCTGCGGCGGCGCGGCGGCGGGCGGCGCCCTACGCGCGCTCTCGCCGGGCGCCAGCAACACGCCGGCGTCTCGCAAGCGCGTGACCGCGGCCAGCACCTGGTCGCGCGGGAGCGGCGCCGACTTCACGATCGCATCGACGGTTCGCGAGCCGTCGACGAGTGACAGCACCAAGCCGTCCGCGGACGTGAGACGCACGCCTTTGAGCGCGCCCATGTCGACGCGCAACTGCATTCCCGAGAGGGCTGGATCGCTCATGGATGGACGCCGCGTTGGATCTTACCCGAGACGAATCGTGGGACGAGTCGGGATTTCGGGCGGCCGCCCACGTCTCGCGCGCCCCCCCCGAACACCTGAGCTCAGGGCACCACCTTGTTGAGCGGGTACTCGATGATGCCGGTCGCGCCGAGCTGCTTGAGCCGCGGCACCAGGTCGCGCACCAGCGGCTCGTCCACCACCACCTCCAGGCTGAACCAACCCGGATCGGAGAGCGTCGCCAGCGTGGGCGTGTGCATCGCGGGCAGCAGCGCTTGCACCTCCGCGAGCTGCTTCTGGGGGACGTTCATCTTGAGGCCGACCTTGGTCTCGGCCCGCAGCGCGCCGCCCAGCAACAGCGCCAGGCTCTCCATCTTGCGGCGCTTCCAGGGATCGCGCCACGAATCGCGGTTGGCGATGAGCAGCGTGGTGGATTCGAGGATGGTCTCCACGATCCGCAGGTGATTGGCGCGCAGCGAGCTGCCCGTTTCCGTCAGCTCGACGATCGCGTCCGCCAGCTCGGGCGGCTTCACCTCGGTGGCGCCCCAGGAGAACTCGACCCGCGCCGACACGCCGCGGCTCTTCAAGTACCGTTTGGTGAAGCCCACCAGCTCGGTCGCGATTCGCTTCCCCTTCAGATCCGAGACCTTCTGAATCGACGAGTCCTCGGGGACCGCGATCACCCAGCGGACCTTGCCGAGGCCGGCGCGGGCGTACTGGAGCTCGGCGACCTCGTGGACCTTGGCGTTCTGCTCGAGCACCCAGTCGCGGCCGGTGAGGCCCACGTCGAGCAGCCCGTCCTCGACGTAGCGCGCCATCTCCTGGGCGCGGATGAGCCGAGCCTGGATCTCCGTGTCGTCGATGGGCGGGTAGTAGCCGCGCCCGCTCGTGACCACGTTCCAGCCGGCCTTGGCGAAGAGCCGGACGGTGGCGTCCTGCAGGCTGCCCTTGGGCAAGCCGAGCCTGAGAAGCGGTGCGGAAGCGGCCGCCTGCTTGGTGGCGGCCGCGCTCGACGAGCGCGCGCCGGATCGAGAACGTGCCATGCCGAACCCTCGTGAATGCCGCGCGCGACATGCGCTACGGGCGCGTCGAAACGGTCGTGAGCGCGGAAGCCTAGCGTGCGCCGAGACCCGTGTCTCGGCGCGCCCAAGCGACTGGCCCTCCGACTGCGCGAGGTCCAGCACCCACCGTGCGTCTTCGGCAC
>JAXLQJ010000009.1:0-207664 GCA_046331705.1 bacterium
CCTCGGCGCCGAGCCCTGGGGCGCGGCCGTCGCCGGCGTCGCGTGCGCGACGAGCGGCCTCGTCGCCGGCCACGTGGCGCTCGGCGAGATGCCGCATCTGCACGCGATGGCGTGGACGCCGTGGTGTCTGTCGCTCGCCCTCGAGGGCCTGCGCGGGCGGCGGCGCGCATTCGCGTGGCTCGCCGGCGTCATCGCGCTCACGATCCTCGCGGGTCACGTCCAGTACGCGTACCAGGCGCTGGTGGGGCTCGCGATCTTCGTGCTGACGGCGTGCGCGCTGGATCCGGACGCGCGCCGCGGCTGGACCAGCGGGCTGCCGCGGGCGGCGCTCGCCACGGCGCTCGGCGTCGCGCTCGCGGGGATCACGCTGCTTCCCGCGCTCGCATACGTGAGCCACTCGAATCGCGGCGGCGGCCTCGACTGGAACACCTCCACGATGGGCGCGATCCACCCGCTCGAGCTGATCCGTGCCTTCGTCCCCGGCTTCTTCGGCACCGCCAACGACAGCGTCTATTGGGGCGGCTTCATCCGCGAGATGTCGACGCCCTACGTCGGCCTCGTGCCGCTGGTCGCGCTGCCGTGGGCCGTCACGGGCCGTCTGCGACGCAGCGCGCTCCTGCTCGCGCCGATGGGCCTCTTCGGGTTGCTCGTGGCTTTCAGCGCCTACACGCCGGTGCACCGCTGGATGTACGCCGTGCTGCCCGGATTCGCATTCTTTCGAATGCCGGTGCGCTGGCTGCACCTCGGCGTGCTGGCGCTCGCGGTGAGCGGTGGTCTGGGCCTGTCGTCGGCGCTCGGTCCGCGCGTGTGGCATGCGCCCGACTGGCGCCAGGCGCTGCGTGCGGTGATGGTGCCGGCAGCGCTCGCGATCTTCCTCGTGGCGTTGTTCGTGCATCGGCAGCCCACGTGGTCCAAACGCTTCTGGCAGCTCGAGCACGGCCTGCGGGCGCGCGTGGATTCGTTTCTGGGACCGGAGCCCGAGCGTCGCGATCCCGACTGGGACTACCACCGCTTGATCCGCGTGCGGGACGCGGAGAACGGGACGAAGCTCGCGCTGGGACTGGCGAGCGCCGCCGCCGTGTTGCTGCTGCTCGCCCGGGATCGATCGCTCGCGTCGCAGGTGGCCGCATGGGCATTGCTCGTTCTGGCTTCCGTCGATCTCTGGCTGAGCGGACACGAATCCGTCGGCACGGTGCCTCGGGCACGCCTCGAAACACCGGCGCCGATCCGCGAGCTCCTCGCGTCCCAGCCCCTCGGCCGTACCGTGACCCTCGTGCCCGGTACCGCGGTCTCGCGCCCCGGGTTCTTCGACGAGAGCTATCCGGGGTTCAATCGCTTCTCGCAGTCGTACCAGCACCGCGCCATGGCGGAAGGCTGGCGGAACGTGGCAGGCGTGTTCTTCGTGGTGCCTGCTGGATACCGAGCGCTGGCTGGCGTGAGCTCGAGCTTCGAGCACGAGACCGTGCGCGATCGGCCCATTCTCGATCTGCTGGGCGTGCGCTGGGCGCTGGTGCCCCGGGATGACCCGCCGCCCGAGGCGGAGGCGCTCGGGGAGTGGCTCGACCGCGGCACGTTCGACGATCTTCGTCTGCTCGAGAACCCCTCGCCCAGCCCGCGCGTCTTCATTCCCGAGCGCGTCGAGATCGCGGGCGATGCCGCAGCCGCGCGCGAGCGGCTGCTCGCGCCCCAGGTGGCGCGCTCGACCGCCGTGCTCGTCCGCGACGATCTCGACCCGCGCGCGACGAGCACGCTCGCCCTCGCATCGCGCGGCGTCGCCGGTGGCCGCGCGACGCTGCGCGAGGAGCGCGACGAGCGGCTCGTCATCGACGTCGACGTGGCGCGAGACGCCTTACTGGTCGTCGCCGACAGCTTCGACACCGGCTGGAGCGCGGCCATCGACGGTCGCGACGCGCCGGTGCTCCGCGCCGACCTGGCGCTTCGCGCCGTACCGATCCCCGCGGGCACGCACACGGTCGTGCTGCGCTACCGGCCCCGCTCCTGGATCGCCGGCATCGCCGTGACGCTCGTCGCGTTCGGTATCTGGATCACGTGGCTGCGACGGGTGCGCGAGCCGCGCTCGAGCGAGTCGCGATGACCGCCACGGGCGCGCGCGCTCGATCCGGCGGGCGTGCTCCGGGGCCGATTCGGCGCCTGCGCTGGACCGCGCTTTCCCTCGCCCTCGCGCTCGCGCTCCTGGAAGCGCTCGGCCGACTGTTGCCCGCGCCCCCGATTCGCTCGGCCTGGAGCATTCCGATCCTGCTCACCCAGCGCGCCTACGTCGAGCGCGACCCGGTGCTCTTCTGGAAGCTTCCTCACAAGGCCGAGCCGCGCTTCGAGTCCGCGGCGCGCCATCGCGTGCTCTGCCTCGCCGACTCCGTCACCGTGATGGACGACGGCCACGGCTACCCGGAGATGCTGGAACCGCTGCTCGCCACGCGCCTCGACGGCGGCGTCTCGGTGTGGAACGCGGGCGTGCCTGGCTACACCACCGAGCAGGCGCTGCGTTATCTCGCGGCCTACGGCGCCGCGGCAGCGCCCACCATCGTCACGGTGCAGCTCGCCTGGAACGATCACTCCCCGGCCATGGGCGGCAAGCCCGACCACGAGGTGCGATTGCCACCGCGCTGGGTGCTCCGCGCGCAGGCCGTGCTCGACGATTCCGGCCTCTACCAGATGCTGCGACGCGCAGTCGGCAAGGGTCGTTACGTGCCCGGACCGGGGCTGCGCGTTCCACTCGATCGCTACCGCGCGAATCTCGAGGCGCTGGTCGCGCGCTCGCGGATGCGTGGTGCCCGGGTCGTGCTGCTCACGTCGCCGTACCTGAGCGAGCACGAGCCCTACACGCCGATCCACCACGCCTACAACGCGGCGCTCCTCGAGGTCGCGAGCGCCACGGGAGCGACGGCGCTCGACGTCACCGCGCCGTTCGTCGATCACCCCGAGCTCTTCCTGCGACCCGAGAGCGATCACGTCCACTTCAACGCGGAAGGAAGTCGGCTCATCGCGGAGCGTCTCGCCGAGACCCTCGCGCGCGTGGCGGCGGAGCCGGCGAGCGCACCGCGAGCCGACGCCCGCTCCCCGGCCTCGTGACGAAGCCGTCGCGAGCTTCTTCGCGAAACGTCCGCGCGGACTGACGGCGACTGACGCGAGCCGCGCTCAGCGACCGGCGTGCGCGGCCAGCGCAAGCCACCCGACGCGCGCGACGACCGCCCCGCAGAGCACCAGCGTCGCGGCGAAGAACGCCACCCATGCCTGCCGATCCGAGGTGTCGCGATTGCCGGCAGGAGCGCTGGCACCGCCCATGGCCACGTCGAGCCGCAGCGCCGTCGACACCATGAGGTGCGCCGCGGCCATGGCACCGACCCACGAGGCGAGCATCTCGAGCGTCGGAATCGCCTGCGCCGCGAGTCGCGGACGCGCCGTCCGCCAGGCGATCGGACCACCCACACCGAACACCAGATCGTGCAGCCAGACGAGCGTGAGCCCGCTCATGGATGTCACGAACCAACCGATCGACACGAGCAGGAAGACGTGCAGGACCCACATCGCCCGCGAGCGATCCCGCCGCTCGGCGGGCTCCGTCGCCATGGCCGTCTGCAGTCCCAGCCAGCGCCCGCCGCGAGATCGAAGGAGCCCCGCGAGCGCGCCACTGGCCAGCGCCAGCGCGCCCAGGGCTGCGACGGCGCCGTTCACGAAACGACCGTGGTCGAATTGGAGGCGTTCGTAGAGCATCCAATCCCGGCCGCGCCCGTAGAGCAGCGGCAACGCGCTCGGCCCCAGCAACGTCGCCGCGAGGTCCGCCAGGACCACCGCGAGGAGCGTCGCCCGTGCGCTCGTCGGGGAGCGTCGCTCGGCCCAGTCGATCGCCAGCGCGGTCACGAGCACGAGCTCGCAGACGTGCACGAATCGCGTCGGCACGTCGAAGTGAACCTCGCCACCCATGCTCGGGATCGTGAGCAGCGGAGCGAGCCAGCACGCGACGAGCGCCGCGCGCGACCAGCGCTGAGCGGGAGCTGCTGCAGGCGAACCGACGACCGCTCCCTCGCCGCCAGCACCGATGTGCGCGCTCACCAGCGCCAGGCCTAACGCCAGCGACGCCAGCGCGGCGGGGCTCGCGAGCTCGCGTGCCGCGGGCCACGCGAAGAAGACCCCGGCTCCGAAGCGAGTCGCGTACACCTCGGTCAGGAGCACGTCGCGCAGCCCCGAGAGCACACTCGCTGCAGCGAACAACGCGGCCACGCGCGCGAGACCCGCCCGCTCGGCGGCGATCGACGCGGGCCGGGAATCGCCCACCCCGAGCGCCACCGCGCCCTCCAGGAACGCGAAGCCGAGCAGCGGCACCTGAAGCGTGAACGCCCACGAGAGCCACAGGCTGCCCACCGACTTCCCGGCGTGCATGCCCGCGTAGTAGAGCGCGTTGAAGAAGTGCAGGAACGGCGCGTAGCCGACGACCAGGATCCCGAGGACCAGCAGCAGCCGCGCCAGCGAGCGCCGCGCCCGTTCGGCCGTGGTCGCTGCGCGTGCTTCGCTCACGGCGCCGGGCTCCCGCGCTCCGCTCGGGCGAGCGGCGCTCCCGCGCCCTCGAGCTCCACGCGATGCAGCTGCCCATCGCCCAGGCTCGCGATCCAGAGCGCACGGCGGGACTCGTCGACGACGGCCGCGCTGGGTTTCCGCACGTCGACGTGGCGTACGATCTCGCCAGAGTCGACCGCGAGCGCGTCCGCGCGATCGCCGGCCCGCGACACCGCCCACACCTCGGCGCGGGACGCGTCGAGCGCGAGGACGGAAACGGGCTCGGGTACGGAAAGCCGCCGGCGCACGGCGAGCGTGCTCGCGGCGATCTCCAGGATCTGCGGGCGCGCGCCGTCCGCGATCCAGTAGCGTTCACCGTCCGCGAGCGCCACGATCGCGAGCGGTAGCGATCCCACCTTCACCTCCCGCAGCGTCGTGAGCCCGGGCCACGCGATCTCGACCAGCGAGGCCGCGGACGGGCGCACCAGCAGCAGCGGTCCCGACGCTCCCCGCATCGTCAGCGGCAGGGCGTTGTGGTCGTGATAGGGACCGGCCAGGTCGACGCCCGGCGCGCGCGTCTCGAGCTCGTGGCCGTTCCATGCGAGCGCCGTGAGCCACGCGAAGTCCTTGTGGAAGCCGACGCCGGATCCGATGTGTCCGGCGATGGTCACGAGCGCGCCGCTGGTCGGCTCGCGGACGAGCGTCTCGACCTGTCCCTCGAAACCGCCCTCGGGAACGGTGAACGGCGAGTGACGCGCCTCGCAGCGCTGCCAGCGCCGGGAAGCGGAATCACCCGACTCGGGACAGAAACAATCGGGAGGGGTGGGGTCCGGGGCGTCGTGGACCGCGCACACGTGGTCGCGGCTGTAGCAGACGAAGAAGAGCATCCGCTCCCGTGGCGACCAGGCGAGCGCCGCGGGCCGATGTCCCCGCACCAGCGTGACGCCCTGGATCGCGCCCGGTCGATCGGTGGCCACCACCGTCTGGGCATTCCACGATCCGACGAAGACCCGGCCGGTGAAGTCGTCGAGCGCGAGCGTGGTCGGGCCGCCCGCTGCACCGAGCCGCTCGGCGTCGATCCAGCCCAGCCCGGCGATCGCTCGGCTCAACGCGAACACGCTCACGAGCACGAGCAGCCACGCCCCCCCGCGCTCGCGCCGCTGCATCGTGGTGGTCCCCGCTTCCGAGGTGATGCTAGATACCGGGCGTTCCAGCCGCCGAGCCGCGGCCGACGGCGCGGCGAGCGGCAGCGGGGCTCCGCGACCCGCTGCCGCGCGCGGCGTCCCCCGACTCCCATCCGCGAATCACCCACGCACGAGGCATCGAAGGTGTCGATCTTATCCCTGCTCGCCGACGGAATGCTGATCGTCGTGCTGGTGCTGGTGCTTCGCGAGGGTGCGTTCGCGCGCTTGCGGGCCCGCCTGCGCCGCGCGCCGCAGCGCCGTGACGCGCCCTCCCGAGTCGAGATCCGCCTCGGCGCCACCGGCGCCGTCACGATCGAGCACGTCGCGACGCGCGAATCCTGGACCGTGAACCTCGCCGCGCTCGCCGACGGCACGCGCGAGATCGCCGCCGCCTCCGGCGACGCCCTGGTGTTGCTCGGCCCTGCGCGTCCGCCGGTCGAGGTGTCGACGCACGGCGCCACCTCGGTGCTGCTGGTCTTCCGACCGGACGACGACGGCCCCGCCGACCCCAGCCCCGCTCCGCGCTGGGTCGTTCGCGCGAGCTGAGCGGGCTCGGGCGAGGTGCGCTCCATCGCCACCGAGCTGCATCGCAGGCTCGCGCCTGGGCGTTCGAGGCGCCGTTGAGCGATCCACCGAGTGATCCGACCGCCGTGACGTCCTCCACGCCGACACCGAGCTCCTGGCGCGCGCGTGCGCTCACCGCATGCCGCGCCACGGCGCTGGTCGCCATCTCCGGACTCGTGATCGAGGTCTTCATCGAGCCCGATC
This sequence comes from bacterium, assembly GCA_046331705.1. Taxonomy (GTDB): domain Bacteria; phylum JADJOY01; class JADJOY01; order JADJOY01; family JADJOY01; genus JADJOY01. The sequence continues at coordinate 6,465 of JAXLQJ010000009.1, forward strand.
CACGGGGCGGTGGGCTGCTGACCCTCTTTCGCGCGATGGCCTTGCCCTTCGCGATCGTCGTCCGCGTCCTCGGCGAGCGCGATCGCGTGTCGCTGACGCTCACGGTCCTCGCCGTCACGGCGCTCGCGGCGGCGCGGCTGCTGGCTCGTGAGCGCGTGCTGCCCGCATCGATGCGCCGCGGCTTCGTGCCGCTGATTCGCGAGCTCTACTGCTGGCTTCACGCGCTCGCGCTGATGCCGGTGGTGTTGTTGCTCACGATCTCGGGAACGAGCCGGATCGTGCCGGCGGCGCTCTTCTTCCTCTACGTCGCTCACCTCGTGGACTCGCCGGGGCTCGCGCGACTGGTGCGCGTGAGCCGCTGGCTCGCGAGCGCCGGCGCGGGCTTGCTGGCGACGTGTGTCGCGGTGGTGCTGTGGGGGATCGCGCCGAGCCTGGCGGTGCTGACGCTCGTCGCCGCTGGGCTCGCGAGCGCCGAGGCGACCCATCCCGCCGGCAGCACGCGCGGGGCGCGCCGGATGTGGGCGGTCGGCGCCGTGCTGCTCGCGTGCTGCGATCAATGGAACTTCGTGCTCGCTGGCGCCGCGGACAGCTGGCTCGCGTGGAAGCTCGGGCTCTTTCGGCATGCCACCACGCGCACCATGCGGGCCGCGCCGTTGGTGGTGCTGCTGGCGGGCCAGGTGCTCATCGGCCGCGGCTTCGCGCTGCTGATGGGCTTTCGCCCCGCCGAGAGTCGGTGGATCGAGCGACAGCACGGTGTCGACGTGGTGTTGCCCTACCCGTTCTGGCGCGATCCGACCCTCGGTGAGCACATCACCCTGACCGCACCCGCGTGCGACGGGACGGGCGCGCTGGTGGGCTCGATCTCGACGTCGCGCTGGGTGGGCGGAGGTCCAGACGGCATCCGGCCGCGGCTGCGCCGCATCGACGCCGAAGGTCGCACGCTCGCACGCGGCGAGGACGTGATCGAGCCGAGCTACACGTCCGTGCTCGATTGCCGCCGTGGTGTGCTGGCCGTGGGCGACGCGATGGAGCCGCGCTTGTCGATCGTCGATGCGGTGACCCTCGAGCGCATCCGACACGCCGAGCTCCCGTGTGTCGATCCGCAGATCGCCGCGGTCACCGCGCTCGAATCGCTCGACCTGTGGACGGTTTCCTGCGGCTCGACGGTGTTGCGCGAGCGCGAGACCCTCGAGCCTGCGGGCACGCTGCCGTTCGCGAGCTTCGACACGCGACCGGACGCGGCGGGATTCACCGGACTCGACGCTGCGGGGTCGTACGCCGCGCGCATCGCCCGCCGCGACGGTCCGCTCGAGATCGAGAGCGTCTACCGCACCGCGAGCTGGAGCGCCACCACGGTGACCGCGACACCCTGGGGCGACGTGAGCGTGGCGCTCTCGCGCCTCGTCCTCCACGATCCCACCCGCCACCAGGTGCTCGCCGAGCGCGACCTGGGGGCCTGGATTCGCTACCTCCGCGGGCACCCGCGGCTCCCGCTGCTCACCGCGAGCGACTATCTGCGCGGGCGCGTCTACCTGCTGCGCCTGCCCGACCTCACCGTGCTCGGCGACTGGTTCGTCGGCGAGCGCCCTCGTCGCGCCTGGCTCGACGACGCCGGTGACGCGCTGTGGGTGGGTTCGGCGGCGGGAGTGGTCCGCGTCGACGTGCGCGGCCTCACGCGTCCGGCACGCCCCTGAGCCGGATCGGCTCAGCGGCGCTCAACGACCCGGCCACGCGCGGCGCTCGAAGAGCCGAAGCCAGCGGCTCGCGCCCTCGTCGCTCACGACCCCGGCGCCGCGCAGTCGATCGAAGATGCGCAACGCCGCGTTCTCGGCGTGAATGGCGAGGCCCCGGACGCCGTCCCCGGGCCGCGGCCGATACACCGTGGACCGCGCCGGCTCGGGACTCGGTTCCTCGGTGAAGTAGTAGAGCGCGAGCGAGTTACGGGTGCGCCCGGGAGGGCAGTCGAGCGGCTCGGGATGACCGTGGCAGGAATCGCGACCGGTGCGGAAGATCACGCAGGTGTTGAGCCGCGGCGTCACGCGCACGACGCACCGGCTCATGTCGCCCTCCCAGAGCTCCAGGGCGCCGCCGTACGCCTCGTCCCACGCATCGTTCAAGAACAGCACCAAGTTCACGCGGCGACGCCACTGCCGGCGGCGCGGATGCGTGCCGAAATCGCTGTGGATGTTGAGGAAGCCGCCGCGCGGGGTCTGGTGCAAGCCACCGCCGCACAGATCGGGATCGGCGCAGAGCCCCGCGATGCCGGTGACGCGGCTCAAACGCGCGAGGAACTCCGCCCCCGAGAGCTCTTCGACGAGAGCGCGCAGCTCGGGCGGAAACGTTTCGACGCGCGAGTTTCCGTACTTGCGCTCGTTCCAGTGGACGAAGCGAATCCAGCTCGCGTCGGCCTTCGGGAACACCGCCGCGGCGCGCGCCGCGCGCTCCGGATCCACGAAAGCCGGCAGGACGAGGTGCGGAAACGGCGACGCGCTCGCGAACGCGCGGGCCAGGCGGTCGAGGTCGCGGGGCGGCAGTGCCAAGCGTGCCGCGTCGGCCGCGCCTGCGTTCGCGCGCCGTTCGGCGCCCGCTTCGAGACCGAGATCGATGGCCGCCCCCGCCCGCGTCGTCGCTCGTCCGCCCCTGCTTGCGCCACCCACCCGCGAGCCGGGGGATTGCTCTCGGTGACGGTGGTGCGTTGGCGCGAACGAACGCGAGGCTACCCAGGCGCTTCTCGCGACGGCAAGGACGGTGTGCCCGCGCGCGAGGCTGGTCGCGCGGTTGCGCGGACTCGCCCCGCCCAGCGCGCGCCCAAGCCGGCGAGCAGCGCCGACGCGAGGCTGAGCGCGAGCGATGGCCAGAGCCACGGCGGGCGATAGTGGAAATGCACCTCGTGCTCGCCAGCGGGCACGAAGAGCCCGAGCAGGGCGCCGTCGGCGCGCTCGATCGCCGCGGGAGCGCCGTCGATTCGCGCGCGCCAACCCGGATAGTCGCTCTCGGCGACCACCAAGAAGCCCGGCGCGCTTCCCCTCACGCGCAGCAGCAGATCGCCGTCGTCGCGAGCAAGCCACTCGACGCTGCGGGCGGCGGGCGCCGTGTCCAGCGCAGGCGCGCTGCCGGCGCCGCGCGCGCGCGCGACGAGCACGACGTCGTGGCGCGGATCGAAGTCGTCCGCTGCCAGCCGATCCCACACGTCTTCCGGGCGGGCGACGTAGACGACGCGGTCGAGCACCTGCGCGCGCGGCACCGCGCGCGGGTTCTCGAAGAGCGTCAGCCTGTCGTTACGGGCCACGGGCACGAGGGCCTCGTATCCCAGCGCGTCGGGCGCGATCCGCAGCGCGCCGGGATCCGCCACGGACACCGCCTCGGGTGGTGCGAGGAGCCAGCGCACGTTGAGCAGGTCCAGCATCCGCCGATCGCGCGGGAAGCCCTGCGCGAAGATCATTCCTTGGTTCGCGAGCCGGTTGGTGGTCTCGAGCCCGTAGCTGCCCCACTGCAGCGCGTCGAGCCCAGCGAGGCTGCCAGCGTGCATGAAGCTCTGGGCGTACTGATCGATGCCTGCGTAGTGCTCGCGAACGCGTTCCGGCGCCGGCGTGGCGAGCGGCGCGAGAGTCGTGGCGTAGCGCGACGGCTCGCGATCGGAGCGCATGGCGGTGATCAGCTCGCCGGGCGCCGCCAGCGCGTCGGGAGCGACGTGGAAGAGAAACCGTCGTTCGAACGCACCCGCGTCGACGAAGACCAGCATCAGCAACAGCGCGGCGCGCCAGCGCGCCCCCAGCCTTGGCAGCACCGCGAGCGACATCGCCACGCCGAGCCCCGCGACCAACCCACGCGCGAGCGCCGCCTGGCTGTGCGCGAACGCGGTGCCGATCCACGTCTCCATCGGCTGAGCCTGCGCCGCCACCGCGCGCATCGGGTCCGCCTGCGCCGCGTCGAAGATCGCCCGCCAGCCAACGGGAAAGGCGTCGTCGCTGCCGATCGTCGTGCACGCGGCGATCGCGCACGCGACGCCCACCAGTCCCCATGCGGCGCGCCGCGCCGTGCGCCACGCGGCCGCGTCGCGCTCGGCCTCGATCAGCTCCGCGACCCCGAGCGCAGCGGCGCCGGCGAAAGCGAGCGCCGCGAGCCCGAGCCAGCGGGCCGGGAAATGAAACGCGGCGACGCCGGGCAGCAGACGCCACGCGCGCGCCAGCCCGGCCAGGTGCTCGCCGAGCGCCAGCGCCACGGCGCCGAGCGCCACCGCGCCGAGCGCGCGTGCCGGCGCGCGCCGCGACCCGCTCAGCCCGACGGGCACCGCGACCAGCACCGCCCAACCGAGGTACGGGTTGAGAAACGACTGCAGGAAATGGCCCCAGTAGTACGCCGTCGCTTCATCGCCGAAGAAGCCGGGGAAGAGCGCGGCGACCAGCTGGCGGGGCGGCAGCGCGCCGAGCGAAGCCAGCGCCGACGGCAGCTCGCCCGCGCCGCCGACGTGCCGCCGATACTCGAGCCAGGAAGCCACCTGCGGCGCGGCGATGCCCACACCGACGACGACCATCACGCCGAAGCGGCTCGCCAGCGTCATCCACGGCAGCCCCGAGCGCGCCTGTCCGCGCCGGATCGCCAGGTACGCCGACGACGCGAGCAGCGCCTGCGCCGTGGCGAAAGGCTGGCCCGCGAGCACCGAAAGCCCCACGACCGCGGCCCCGCCGAACGCGGCTCGCCAGCGCGCACGGGTGACGATGGCTTCCGTCGCGAGCCACAGCCAGGGAATCCAGGCCCACGCGAACGTTTGCGCGCGCCCGCCGAGGAGCACCGAGCCGACCACCGGCCCGGCAACGAGCGCTGCGCTGCCCGCGAAGAGCTGGGCTCCGCGTGCGGCGCCCAAGCGGCGCACCAGCGCCGCCGCGCCGAGCGCCAAGAGCCACAGATGGGCCACCAGCACGACGTCCATCGCCTGACCGTGCGCGAGCCAGAGGTGCGGGAACGCCAGGGGATAGAAGACTCCCGTCGTGCCCTGCGCCGGAAACGGAAACCCGGCACCCACGTGGCCGTTCCACAGTGCCGATCGCAAGGCGGCGTAGCGCTCCCACACCCACGACTCCCAGAAGTAGTGCTCGCCGACGGTGTCCCAGCCGAACACCATCCCGCCCGGCCGAAGCGCCGGCGCCAGGAACGCGACCACGATCCCCAGCAAGAGCGTCGCCGTCACCGCGAACGAGCCGCGGGGTGTGGCGGGCGCGGGGGTTTCGCCGCGCGCGCTCACGGAGCGAGCCTGAGCTCGAGCGCGCGCGGCGGCGCGACGACGCGCACGAACGGCACCGGATCGTCGCCGATCCAAACGGGCTCCACGGTGCCGCTCGGAACGGCAACCATTCCGTCCGCCCAGTGGTAGCGCAGCACGATCTGGCCATCCGCAGGCTCGACATCGGCGAGCTCGAGCGCGCCCCAGCGGGCGTTCACACGCCCGCGTCCCTCTTCGAAGCTCGAGGCTTCGCGCGCCACCTCGTAGAGCCGGAAGCGGCCGCGCTCGCCCACCGGCTTCACGTAGGGCACCAGCGCATCCAAGGCGGCGCGGCTCTCGCCGTGCCAGGCGGCGATCGCGGTGACGTCGTAGAGCTCGAGATCCCGCCGCAGCCGCTCCGGCGAGAGCTCCGCCAAGCGGGCGCCGAAGGCCTCGCCGGCGGTGAAGCTCGCGAAGCGATGACGAAGGCGGATCCAGGGTGTGGGTCCACCGATCAGCTCCCGCTCGGTCTCGAGGGCGAGCGGCCCGAGCGCGTAGCTTCCGTCGTACGGGCCCGGATCGTCGCTGCCGATCCACGCATCCTCGACCATGAGCCGGCCGCGCGGCGGCGCTTCGTTCCGGATCCAGTCGGCGAGCAGCGTGATGCTCGGTGGCGGCACGTCGCTCGGGCGCGCGCGCGCCACGAACCAGGCATAGCTCGGCAGCTCGGCGAGCCCGACCACGCCCGCCACCACCGCGATCGCCACCAGCCGGCGATGGCGCCGCGGAGCGCATGCGATCGCATCAGCGAGGCTCGCGAGCGCCACCGTGGCGGGGACCACCCAGAGCAGACGATACGCGAGCACGTAGCGAAACGGCTCGAACGCCGCGATGCCCGCGATCCACGAGCCGTAGAAAGCGATCCCCCCACACCACGCGATGCTCGCCGCCAGGACCCGCGCGAGGCGCGGCTCACGCCAGCGCGCGAAGCCCAAGACGCCCGCGACGAGCACCGTGTCGCGGGCGAGCCAGCTGCCCCACAGCCGGCGTCCCAGCGCGGCGCCGGCGTCGAAGCCGTCGAAGCCCGCCACCGGCGTCAGGACCTCGCGCAACGGTCGGAGCAGGTCGTGCTGCAACCAGAGCGGCCAGGGCACGGCGCTTCGCCAGTGGGCGAAGCGCAGCATCGGGCCGATCCACCACCCGTTCACCAGCAACGTCGCCGCGACGCCGCCGACCACCAGCGCCAGCGCACGGCGCGGCGCGCCGCTGCCGAACGCGAGCAACGTCACGGCGATCGGCACCGGCAACAGCAAGACCGCGCCCTTGTGCACGAGCGTCGCGACCGCGCTCGCCACCACGAAGCCCACCGCGCCGCGCCTCCGGCCACGCGCCAGATACGCGTAGGCACCGGCGAGCGCGGCGAGGAGCCAGACGCTGACGTAACCGCCCACGATCGGGCCGGCCGCGCGAAAGAGCTCGAGCTCGGAGGTCGCGAGCAAGCCGACCGCCACCCAGGTGCCGAGCAGCGCTGCGCGGCGCGGAAAGCCGAAGCCGCGCAGCGACGCTCCCACGACGAGCGGAATCGACGCCCAGCAGCCGATCACGCCGAAGCGCACCCACTGCCCCGCCGTCACCGCCGGAAAGAGCGCGGCGGCGTACACGTGGGAGACGAGGTTGTGCTCCAGGAACGCGAACGGATAACCGGCGGCGAAGTGCGGCTCGTAGCCCCACGATCGGCCCGTGGTGGCGTGAATACGCCGTCCCGCCTCGACGAGCTCGGCGGAGATCGCGTGCTCCATCGTCCAGCTCGTGGCCGGCGAGGTCAGGTGATCGGCGTACGGCAGCGCGGCGCGCGCTCCCAGGAGCACGGCCAGGAACGCGAGGTGGGCGACCCACGCAGCGGGACCGATCGGTGCGGCGGCGGATGGGGCGCGTTCCATGACGAGGTGTCGCCGCCCGGCCTCGCGAGGCGGCGCGCGCGGGTCACGGTAGGAAACGGGCAGCGCTCGCGGCAAGTCGGCGGCGCAGTCGGCGACACGCGTTGCGCGTGCGTTCGCGCCCCGGATCACGATAAGAAGCACTCGCGGTGAAGCCACCGGCCAACTCGATCGCTCTCGTTCCCGACTCGCGTGTCGCGCTCCTCGCCCGTGTCCGCACCCGTCCGCGTCGCGGCCGCGCTCGCGCCCGTGCTGCTGCCAGCGCTGCTGCTCGGCCCCGCGCTGGTTCGCGGTGAGCTGATCTACGGATTCGACACGCTGGGCGAGCTCTACCCCTGGTGGAGCTGGGCCTGGAAAGAGATGGCGCGAGGTGTTTGGCCCCACTGGAACCCGTACGTGATGTGTGGCTTGCCCTTTCACGGCCTCGCGGTGGTCTCGCTCGCCTACCCGCTGTCGCTCGCGAACCTCGTGCTCGACGTGCCGCGTGCGATCACCCTGTGGTGGCTCGTGCACTCGGCTCTCGCCGGCGGCTTCACGCAACGCTTCGCTCGGGCACTCGGCGCTTCGCCCGCGGCCGCCGCGCTCGCAGGCGTCACCTACGGCGCCTCCGAGGCGCTGATGAGCCGCATCGCCGCAGGCGAGCTACCGCAGCTCGCGGTCGTGACCTGGGTGCCGGCGCTGCTGTGGATCATCGAGTCGGGGATCGCCAGCGGCAGCGCGCTCACCTTGCTTTCCGCCGCGGCGCCCATCGCGCTCATGCTGCTCGCCGGACACCTCCAGTACGTGGCCTATGGCTCGCTCGTGGCGGCGACGTACGCGGTGGCGCGACTCGCTGCCGATCGCGCGCGGCGACGGCAGCGTGCATCGTGGCTCGCCCTGGCGGGAGCCTGGATGCTCGGGCTCGCGCTGGCGGCGCACCAAGTGCTACCGACGCTCGATGCCATCTCCGAATCGCACCGAGCGTGGGGGCTGGCGCGACGCGAGGACCCCGGGATCCTGCTCACGCCGCGCAGCCTCAGCCGCCTGCTGGTCCCGGATCTCCTCGGCAACGAATACCGCGGCGGCTACGTGGGCGACACGGTGGGCGGCCAGGTGCCGCTCTACGTCGGCATCCTCCCCCTGGTGCTCGCGGGCTGCGCGATCGCGCTGCGGGCCCGGCATGCGTCACGGCTCGCGCTGATCGCGCTGGCCAGTCTCGTCTTCGCGTTCGGATCGCGGCTGCCGCTCGCGCCGGCGCTCGAGTGGCTGGTGCCGCCGCTACGGGGGTTTCGCATCCCGAGCCGGATGCTGGTCATCGGTGCGCTGCCGCTCGCTGTGCTCGCGGGGCTCGGGCTCGACGCGATCCGGTGCGTGGGTGCGCTCGCCGCTCCACGCCGGGCTGCGCTGGGCGCGCTCGCCGGGCTCGGCCTCGTCACCGCCGCGCTGCTCGCGCTGATCGCGGCGAGCGAGCCCTGGGCGACACGCGTGTGGCGCGCGTGGGTTCCCGACGTGGGTCTCCACCGCTCGCCCGAGGCCTTGGCCGCGGCCCTCGCGGTGGCGCGCGCGGGCTGCCTGCGCGCGGGCCTGCTCGTGATCGTGAGCGGAGCGTGCGTGGTGTGGTTGGGGCGCGCGCGCGCGGGTGCCAGCAGGCGCGCCGCGACGTTGGCGGCGCTCACGCTCACCGCCATCGACCTCGGCGTCGGCGCACGCGACTGGATTCGGCCGCTGCCGCCGGAGCTCGGCCGCATGGCCACGGCGATCGATCCGCTGATCGGTGCCGCGGGGGAGCCATCGGATCCCGCGGGTGCTCGGGTGCTGGCGCGCGTCGCGCATCGCAGCGAACCGATTCCGGAGACGTTCCTGACGAGCTACGGGATCGGCGACGAGTCGGGAGAGATCGTGCCCAACTGGCTCGCGGCTCGCGACCTGCGCACCGTGACCGGCGAGATCGGGCTGATCCCCGCACGGACGGTGCTCTTCACCGGCAACGCCGGACGCTATCGGATCGCCGGCGTGGAGCACGAAGCGCGGCTCGACCTGCTGGGTGTGACACGCGTCGTCACCGATCCTGAACCGGGTTCGATCGCCGTCGCGCGGCGCCAGCGCGCGCTGCCCCTCGTGGCGCTCGCTTCGCGCGTGCGACGCGTCGCGAGCGCGGACGCGGCGCTCGCGCAGCTCGATGCGGCCCCGGGAGGATCGATCGATCCGCGCCAGGAGGCGCTGGTCGAGAGCGGAGCGCCGCTCGGCGACCTCGAGCGCGCCGAGCTCTCGGCGGTGCCAGGCACCGCCGCCGTGGGCACCGCCGCCGTGCTGACGCTCGATACGCAGCAGCTCACCGTCGCCGTGGATGCCGCGCGCCCCGCGCTGCTCGTGGTCCTCGATCCCTACGATCCACGCTGGCGAGCGACGGTCGACGGTGCGACGACGCCGATCCTCCCGACCCAGCTCATGTTCCGCGGCGTGCCGGTGCCCGCCGGGCACCACCTGGTGCGCATGCGCTACGTGCCGCGTCCGTTTCAGCTGGGCGTCGCGCTCACGTCGACCGCGGCGGCGACGACGTTGCTCGCGGGCGCGCTGCGAAGGCGTTTCGAGCGAGGATCGCGAGTGCCATCATGAGGCCCGCCATCCACGGCACCGACGCCTTGCCGGCGCCGAGGAACGCGCCAGCGTCGCTCGTCAGCACCGCACGTCCCGCGGCGTGCGCCGCGAGCGCCAGCCCCGCGAGCACGCCGAGCGCCGTCCAGATCGTGCCGCGGGCCGGGCGCAGTCGCTGAGCGATCGCCGCGGCGAGCGGCGCGGCACCCACCACGGCGAGCTTCCGCCACGCGGCGGCCTCGCCGCCGCCGACGGCCCACGCCGTGAGGCCGATCAGCGACGCGACCTCGATCGCGTGGGGAATCAAGCGCTCCACGAGATCTCGCCGCGAGGTGTGCTTGCCCGCGGGCCGATCGCGCTCGTCGGGGAAGAGCCGCGGGAACGTGATGCGCGTATCCACCAGCCAGCACGCGGTGGTGGTGATCGCGATCGCCACCGCCAGCGCCAGAAGCTCGACCAGCGCCGCGCTCTCGCGCGCGGGGTCGAGCGCGCCGAGCGTGGCGCCGTGGCGAACGGCGTCCGGCGGAAGCCACGACGCCAGCACCCACGACAGACCGAGCGCCGCGAGCGGCAGTCCGGGCACGTGATTGCCGGCGATCGCCGGCGCGCTCACACCCGCGACCAGCGCGCCCAGCCACAGCCCCGCGACGTCGCGAACGGCGAGCGCCAGGTCGTCGCCGAGGAACGAGTCCCACGGCCGCGCCGCGTCGCCACGCACGATGCTGGTCGCCAGGCCTGCCGCGGCGGCGGCGAGGACGAGCGCGGCGACACGTCGCGTGCGTCGAGGCGCGGGAACGGAGACGGTCATTCGGTGGCGCCGACGAGCGGTGCTCGGCTGCGAGTGCCGCGCAGCATGAAGGCTGTCTCGCAGCCGCGCAACTCGAGGTAGGCCCGCCGCCGCCCCGGGCGCCCCTTTCTTCCGGTCGGTGCCATCGCTAGCTTGCGGCGACTCGCGGGCCCATCGACCGGGACCGGAGCACGAGGAGCGAGATGAACGCCGTCAGCGTGGGACGAAACGACCCCTGCCCGTGCGGGTCGGGAAAGAAGTACAAGAAGTGCTGCCTCGCCCGGGACGAGGAAACGCGCCGCGAAGCCGAGCGCGAGCACCAGCACCACCACGTCTGCGACGATCCGAGCCACGATCACGGAGATCCCGGTGACGACGGCGGGCACGATCACGCGCACCATCACGATCATCACCACGACCATCACCACGATCACGAGCACTGCGATCACGACCACTCGCACGACGACGAGCTCGAGACCGACGAGGAGTCCGAGCCCGACCCGATCTGGGATGCGCTCGACGATCAGCCCCTCGACCGCCGCGTCGAGCTCGTCCTCGAGCGCCTGCGCGAATCGCCGCCGATCGATCCCGACCAAGGACTCGAGCTGCTCCAGGACATCGGCATCGAGCTGCTGCAAGCCGGGCGCGGCGCCGACCTCGAGCGTCTCCTCGACGAGGCGGCGGCGCACCAATCCGACCTGGCGCGCGAGATGGGTACCTTCGATCGCACGCTGCGCGCGTGGATCTCGCTCGCGCGCGACGACGACGCACCGCTGCTCGACGCCGCCGCGCACGCCAACGAGGATCCCGACGAGCTCCTGCGGCTTCTCGACGCGTTCCGCTACCACGGCCGTCTCGCCGCCGTCGAGCGGGCCTCGGTGATCGCCCTGGCCCACGAGGAACAGGCCGACGACGAGTCCGCGCTGGTCCTCGAGCTGCGCGAGATCGCGGCCCAGGCCGCGATCGCGGCGGCCCTCGATGCCGACCCCGATCTCGATCCCAACGGCCCCGACCTGGCGGCGCGCCTGGGACAGTTCGGGCCGGTGGACACTGGATTTCTCGCGGAGCTGATCCAGCGCCGCACCGGTCGCGGCATCGCGCCGCTCACGCTCGCCGAGCTGCTCGCCGTCACCACCGTGGACGAGGCCGAGCAGGCCACCTTCCTGCTCTCCCTCGAGCTCTGCGGCCAGCTCGTCCGCACCCACGGCTGGTCGCGCGCCCGCGCCGAGATGGCGCGCGCCGAGGTCACGAGCTACCTCACCGAGCGCATGCTCGAGCTCGCGGGTCCGCGCGGGCGCGGCGCCAAGCAGGCGCTGCGCGGCGTCCCGAAGCGCGCGGGCTACCTGATCCCGGACGCGCGCAGCTCGGCGGCGTACCTCGAGGTGACCGCGGATCCCGTCGTCGGGTCGCTCCACCGCTCGGTGGCTTTGCTGATGGCGCTCCCTGCGTGGCTCGAGCTGCTGGTGAGCAACTCCGTGCTGCCTGCCGAGGAAGCGAGCGCGCTCGCGACGGGGATCCGCGACGCCGCCCGTCACCTGGTCGAGGAATACACGGCGTATTGCGAGGATCCGCGGGTGATCGCGGATTTCGAGGCCGCGGTCGCCGCTTCGGCGCGGGCCTGAGCCCATCGTTTGCGCGGCCGCGCGCCGTTCTTCGATACTGGCGCTCGCCCCGCCCGCCGCGAATCGCCCGAGCCACGAGCCTCATGAACCTCCGTACCGCCGCTTCGCTGGCGCTGCCCTTCGCAGGCGCGCGCTACCTCAAGACGCGCACGCCGCTGGTGGTGGGCATCCAGCTCACGCTGCGCTGCAACTTCCGCTGCGACTACTGCACCCGCACCAGCGACCAACGCATCGAGCTGCCCATCGAGCTGGTGCGCGGGTTGCTGCGCGAGATCGCCCGACTGGGTGGCCGCAAGGTGGTCTTCACGGGCGGCGAGCCGCTGCTCTACCCGGGAGTCGAGGAGCTGGCCGAGCTCGGCCACCAGCTCGGGCTGTCGGTGAGCCTCAACACCAACGGCACGTTCCTCACCCGCCACGCGGCAATCCTGCGCTGGATCAGCGACCTCACCACCAGCCTCGACGGCGGTCGCGCCGTCCACGACGCGGTGCGCGGAGAGGGCTCCTTCGACAAGGTCATCGAGAGCCTGCGGCTGGCACGCGAACGGGGAATCAAGCGTCGCGTGACCGTGGTGCTGCATCGCGAGAGCCTGGGCTCGGTCGACGAGTTGCTCGCCATCGGGGCACGCGAGGACGTCCCGATCACGTTCCAGCCGGTCTTCGATCCGCCCGAGAATCGCAGCGACGTGTATCCGGAGGCCGCCGCGTACCGAGCTGCGATCGACGCGTTGCTCGCGGCCAAACGCAACGGCGCCGAGCGCGTCATCGCCAACTCGGTCGAGGGGTTGCGCTACCTGCGCGACTGGCCCGACCTGGCGTGGTCGCGCTGCGCCGGCGGCTTCCTCTTCTGCCGCGTGCAGGTCGACGGCGACGTGGTGATCTGCGCGGAGAACAAGCAGAGCCCGCCCGGCGGCAACGTGCTGCGCGACGGCGCCGCGGCCTTCGGCGCCGCCTTCCGCGCCCTCGACGTGCTGCGCTGCGGCACGTGTCCGTGCGCCAATCACGTCGAGATCAACCAAGCGTTCGCGCCCCACGTCGGCGCCGCGTTGAATCTGGCGCGTTTGGTGTGAGCGCGCCCGCCGTGCCCGGGCGCCGTCGTTCACTCGAGGTGCGGCGCCGGCCGGAGCGCCGCACCGACGCGCGCCCTTTCCCGGCGCATTGCGCGCCGCTCGAGCGCGCGACCCCGCGGCTTTCCGAACCCTGGTAGACTCGCGCGGCGCCGCGTCGGCGCCCGTTCGGGAGAGGTCGTGATCGGCAATCTGCTCGGCTTCGTGCTGGTCTTCGGCGTGGTCGTCGCGCTCGGCTGGGTCACGCGCAGCGTGCTCGCGGCCTTGGCCGGCGGCATCGCGCTTTCGGTCCTGGTGTTCTCCGCCGTCGCCGTCCAGCTCGGCTCCGACCTGGGCTCGATCCTCGACTACGCCGCCGATCCCAAGGCGCCGATGCTCGTCGTGTTCAGCGACGGGCCGACCGCGGTCGCAGGCGTGTGGGTCAAGCTGCGCGAGATCCGCGAGAACGGCGCCTTGATGAACCAGTTTCGCAACCCGGACCCGAAAGTCGCCGCGGCGGCGCGCGAGACACTGCGCCAGCGTTTCGCGGCCGACCTGACGGAGGAACAGCCCGGGCCGCCGCCGCCGATCCTCGTCCATCGCCTGATCGCGAGCGGCGTGCAGGCGCTCGATCCGCCGGCGCTCAAGCGATTCGCCGATCGCGTTCGCGAGCACGGCTGGGCGGAAGCCGCCAAGGGCTCGTTCCGACTGGTCCGCGTCGACGTGAGCGGCGCGCGCGCCGTCCTCGACGGGCACGCCAGCGTCCCGTTCAAGGTGCCGACGGCGACCGGCACCGTGGACGCGCAAGTCAAGCCGCAGTTCGTCCTCGACTGCATCACGGCGCCCGACTGCTACGACCGCCTGATGGGCGCGGTGCACGATCCGGATCGGGCCGTGGTTCAGCTCGGCGACACCAAGGGCCTCTCGCAGCTGGTCGCCGAGGATCCGGAGATCGCGCGCACACTCGAGATGCAGGCCTCGTACTTCCCGCCAGGTGCCTACGCGAATGCCGCGGCCAGCCTGATGGCGCTGGCGCTCGCCGGGCGCACGGTCGCGGAAACGGGCCTGCCGGCGCTCAACAAGCTGCTAGCGGCGCCGCCGATCGAGATCTTCCCGAAGACTCCCATCGCGCGCTTGCTGGATCGGACGCTGACGCTCGCGACCAGCGGACCGCTCGCGACCTTGCTGCAGAGCGCCGCGATGGAGCGACTGAAACGACTGAACGGCTGAACGGCGCGCGCGGGTGCGCGCGTCGCGCCACCGCCCTGGGCGCGCTTCAGCGCGCGATGGCGCGCTGCCGCAGGTGGTGATCCGCGAGCACCAGCAGCACCGCCGCCTCGACGAGCGGGACGGCGCGCGGCAACACGCACGGATCGTGGCGGCCGCGCGCCGCGAGCGTGCGCGCCTTGCCGTGGACGTCGACGCTTCGCTGCGCCTTGCGGATGGTCGCCGTGGGCTTGAAGACCACCCGGCAGACGATCGGCTCGCCGTTCGAGATCCCGCCCTGGATGCCGCCCGAGAGGTTGGTCTTGGTGCGCACCCGGCCCTGACGGATCACGAACGGATCGTTGTGCTCGCTGCCCTTCATGCCGAGTGAGCCGAAGCCGCTGCCGACCTCGAAGCCCTTGGACGCCGGCAACGACATCAACGCCTTCGCCAGGTCCGCCTCGAGCTTGTCGAATACCGGCTCGCCGAGACCCGCCGGCACCCCCCGCGCGACCACCTCGACCACGCCGCCGATCGAGTCTCCTTCGCGCCGGACCTCGTCGATCAGCTCGATCATCCGCGCCGCCGTCGCTTCGTCGGGGCAGCGCACGGCGGTTCGCTCCACGTGGGCGCGGCGGATCCGCGTCGGATCCACGGGCGCCACGATCGATCCCACCTGGGTCACGTACGCGACGACCTCGATGCCGGCGTCCACGTCGAGAAGCTTCCGCGCCACCGCCCCCGCGGCCACCCTCGCCGCGGTCTCGCGGGCACTGGCGCGGCCGCCGCCGCGCGGTTCGCGGATGCCGTACTTGGCGTCGTACGTGAAGTCGGCATGAGAAGGACGGTAGACCTCCTCCATCTCCTCGTAGTCCTTGCCGCGCGCGTCCACGTTGCGGATGAGCATGCCGATCGGCGTGCCGAGCGTGAGACCATCGCGCGACAGACCCGAGAGGATCTCGACCTGGTCCGGCTCGCCACGCGGCGTGGTCAAGCGACTTTGCCCGGGCCTGCGCCGATCGAGATCGAGCTGGATCTCGGCGGCGGCGATCGGTAGACGCGGCGGGCAGCCGTCGACGATCACGCCAAGCGCCGGCCCGTGGCTCTCGCCGAAGGTCGTGACGCGAAAGAGCGTTCCACTCGAGCTGCTCATGGCGGCGGAAGTGTAGCGTGTGTGGACTGGCGCGAGCGCGCCACGCTCACGTGCCGCCCTCGTCGGCGAGCACGAGCTCGCGCGCGGACTCGCGATCCACCACCAGCTCGACGGGACCGGGATGCAGCTGCAGGAACGACGCGGGACACTCCGGAGATACCGCGCCGTGGAACGCGCGCCGGAGGGGCTCGGCCTTGGCGCGTCCCCACGCCACCAGCAGCACCCGGCGGGTCTCGAGGATGGTCGCGATCCCCATGGTGACCGCCTCGCGCGGCATCGGCCCGAGCCCAGCGAAGGACGGTGCATTCTCCGCCAGCGTGGCGGACGCCAGCGCCACGCGACGCGTGCGACTGGAGGGATCCGAGCCCGGCTCGTTGAACGCGACGTGACCGTTCACGCCGATTCCGAGGAGCTGAAGATCGATGCCGCCCGCGGCACGGATCGCGCGCTCGAAGCGCTCGAATCCGTCGTTCCCATCGCTCTCGTGAGCATCCGGGAAATGGCACGACGAAGCCGGGATGCCGGCAGGATCGAAGAGGTGGGCGTGCATGAAGCACCGGAAGCTCGCGGGATGATCGGATGGAATCCCCACGTACTCGTCCAGGTTGAACGTGACGAGCTGGCGCGCATCGAGCTCGTGACGTCGGAAGACCTCGACCAGCGCCGCGTAGATCGGTGCGACGGATCGGCCCGTGGCGAGCCCCAGCACTGGCGCGCGCCCGGACACCGAGTGCAGCACGTCGGCGATGCGCTGCGCGGCGAAGGCGCCGCCGGCGAGCGCGTCGGGCGAGACCGCGACGGAGACGCGCTTTCCCGCCGCGCACACGAGCGCGTGGCGCGAGACGGCGTCGGTCATGCGCCGCGCGAGAGCAAGCGCCGGCCCGGCTCAGCCGGCGGCGGCCGCCACCGTGACCGGAACCGTCGTCGACAGACCGTCGTGCGCGATACCGATGGTGGCGCTTCCCGGGGCCACCGCCGTGACGGCCCCGCCCGCGGCGACGGTCACGATCGAGGCGTCGCTGGAAGCGAACACCGTGCTCGCGTCGCTGGTGAGGTCCTGCGTGCTGTCGTCCGAGAGGTGACCGGTCACCGTCAGGTTCGCGGTGGCGCCTGCGGTCAGGCTCAGCGTGAGCGGGCTCGCCGAGATCGAGTCCAGCGACACCGGCACCGACACCGAGAAGATGACCTGGTCGGTGTCCTCGAAACCGGAATCCGACAGGTAGTAGACCGACAGCACGTGTTCGCCGGTGGTGACGCCGGAGACCAGGCCGGCTGCCTGATCGTTGGTGACGAAGAATCCGTGCGACACATCCGAGCCGTCGAGGACGATCTCGAAGGTCCGTGCGGGCGCGCTGAACGTCACGCGCGTGACGAAGCTCGAGTCGGTGACCACCTCGCCATCCGCAGGCGACACGATCTTGACCTCCGGCCCACAGCCGAAGACGGCGAGGAGCAACCACCACGCCGCGAACCGCCTGCGCTTTTGCGTCGTCATGTGCGGACTCTCCGGTGCATCGGGGTCACGGATCGCACGGTACCATCGATCGAGAGGGCCATCAAGTGATCGACTTGATGGCCCTCGTCGCGAGCGCGTCGCTCATTCCTGGGGCGGCAGCTCGAGCCCGCTGAAGAAGAACGCCACCTCGACGGCGGCGGTCTCGGGCGCGTCGGACCCATGCACCGCGTTGCGCTCGATGTTGGTCGCGTAGAGCTTGCGAATCGTACCCTCGGCCGCCTTCGCGGGATCGGTGGCGCCCATCAGCTCGCGGTTCCGCGCGATCGCGTTCTCCCCTTCGAGAACGCTCACCACGACCGGCCCCGAGGTCATGAACTCGCACAGACTCGCGTAGAACGGACGCTCCTTGTGAACGGCGTAGAACGCTCGCGCCTGGGCGGGCGTGAGCTGGATGCGCTTGGTCGCGGCGACGCGCAGACCCGCGTCCTCGAACTTCGCCAGGATCGCGCCGATCTTGTTCTTGGCCACCGCATCCGGCTTGATGATGGAGAGCGTGCGTTCGTTCATGAGCTCCTCGCGAATCGGGGCGCGCCGGGCCACGTCCGCGCGGCGCGCACTGGTTTTGGAGAATCGATCGAGATTAGCGCGCTCGCGAGATCGTGGCTTGGGGGTGCGCGGCGATCGGCCGGAGCGTGGCCGTTCGACGACCCGGCCGAGGGCGCCGGGCACGCGCGAGCAGCCCCGCGTACTCGCGAAACGCGTCGGCGATCACCCGCGGGTTGCCCCCCGTGGGCCGTCCCCAGCTCCGCGGCCGATGGAAGACGGGCAGCTGGGCGATGCGCGCTCCGTGGCGCTCCAAGGCGAGCGCCAGCTCCGCACCGAACGCGGCGCCGTTCGCCGTCAGCTCGAGCGCCCGCACCACCTCGGCGCGCAGCAGCTTGAACGCGCAGTTGACGTCCCGCAGCCGCACCCGCAGCGTGAGTGACACGAAACGGTTCCACGCCAGCGCCATGGCACGGCGATGGGCGGGGTCCCGCCGGCGCGCGCGGATGCCTGCCACGACGTCGTGGTTCTCGCTCAGCGCCACCAGACGCGCGAGCTCGCTCACGTCGAATTGGCGGTCCGCGTCGGTGAAGAAGAGCCATTCGCCGGTGGCCGCGGCGAAGCCGCTGCGCAGCGCCGCACCGTAGCCGCGGCTCGTGGCATGGCGCACCAGGCGAAGGCCGGCGACGCCCGAACGGAGGGATTCGACGATGGCGGCTGTCCGATCCTGCGAGCCATCGTCGACGACGATCACCTCGACATGGTCCGCGACTGCGGCGGCTGCCTGCCACACCTCGAGGACCGCCAGCTCGACGTTGCCCTCCTCGTTGCGCGCGGGCAGCACGACCGACAGGCTCGCGAGCCGCGGACGCCGCGGCTCGGCGCCCGCGCGGAGCGCGTTCTCGGTGGGAAGCGATTGCACGCGAAGCACGACCAGCGACGGAGGCTCGGGAAGATATCACTCACGCGGCCCCCAGTCCGTCGCGGCGCCCGCGCCCATCCGGGCGACGTGGGCCGGGCGGACCGCCTGGACCCGAGCCACGGCGCCGCTGCGGTACCGCCGCTTCAGCTCCGCTCCGCCGCGGCGACGCTGCGCGACCGCGACCACCGGCCTCGCACGCGCGCGGCGCCCAGCCCTGCGGCGACCAGCGGCAGCAGGCTCGCGAGCGGCGCGGCCGCGCGACCTCCCGGCACCTGACCGCACACCGGCGGCGCCATCGGCTCGAAGCGCGCCACCACGTCCGGGTACGACGCATCCGCGTCCACGTCGCGAATCGCCGCACCGTTGACCGCGCCCGAGAGGTAATTCGAGCGCAGCACCAGGTTCGTCCGCGACAGCGGCGAGGTGTCGTCGGGACGCGGCACCAGCTGGTCGCCGGTGGCAAAGAAATCCGCGGGGTCCTTCTCGTGATCGAAGCCAGCCTCCGACTGGTACTCGAAGGCGCCGTCGGCCTGCTCGAAGAAGATGAACGGGCTGAACTCGTTGCAGTTCGGGCATTCGAGCAGACGCGGAATGATGGTGAAGGTCGGATTCGGCTTGTGCAGCTCGAGCACGCGGTAGACCGCGAGCCCGCCGCTGCCGGCGACGTCCGAGTCCCACGGGTACCACGCATCGGCGGGACTCGACGGCCGCCGGTTCTCGATCAGGAAGTACTCGTTGCCGCTGCCGAGCTGATAGACGACGCCGCCTTCCAGCACCGGCGGCACCAATGCCGCCGCGAGGGTGCTCGTCACCGGCACGACGGTGGCCCAGCCCGCCTTCACGCGATCCACGGCGTTGAGGCTGGTGTATCGCCCGTAGCCGCTGCCCATCCGCGACCAAGCGCTGCCCGGGTTCGGCTCGAGCCCGAGCGCGGGGTTGGTGCCGTCGAGGGCGTCCTCGTTGTACATGTCGTCGAAACCGATCAGGTGACCGAACTCGTGCAGGTAGTTCCGCGTGTCGCTGAGCTTGGCGACGGCCACCGCGTTGACGCGCACTCCGTCGAACGTGAAATCCGCGGGCGTGAAGCCGGTCAAGGTCTCCGAGAGCTCCGCCACCGGCAGCGCGATCCCTCCCACGTCGGTGTTGATGATCGCGGCGACCCCGTCGGTCCATCCATCGGCGTTCGAGTCGAACTGGCTGAAGTCGACGCCCAGCTCGTCGTGCGCCCGGCGCAGCACGTCGCGCAACATGCCGAGGGCCGGGACCAGGGCCGTCACGTCACCGCGGTCGATCACGCAATCGTCGTGGGGCGGCGGCATCGGACAGGTGTCGAAGTGGATGGGCGGGGGCAACACCGCCTCGGGGCGATAGGCGCCAATGGACTGGACCTCCCAGTACCGGGAGAATCCGTCGCTCGCGTTGGCCGGATCGTAGAAATCGGCCACGGAGCTCCAGTCCGCCACCGTGCCGATCTCGATTCGAAGCACCAGCACCGGCCGCGTCCCGGTGCGGGGCACCTTGTTGCGTCCGATGTCGTTCGCATCGCTCATGTGGTCGATGTAACCTGCCGCCGCCTTGCCGGCGGCCAGGCCGAAGACCACCGCCCAAGCCAGCGCGAGCCAGGGTTGCTTTCGTCGCTTCATTCGATTCTCTCCTCGCGACGCCGCCACCCAGTCCGCGGGAGCCACGCGATCGCATCCTCAGACGATACACGTGATCGACCACCGCGCGCCTCCCCACGGCGCGCGCGCCCGCTGACGCGCGCTCCCCACCACCCGCCCGAGCAGCGTCGGTGACCACCCCGCTCAATCCGTGGGTGCCGATCGGGCTCTTGCTCGTGGGAGTCGCGCTCGGCGCCGCCGGCGGGCTCCTGGTCGTGCTCGCTCGCTACAAGCGCACCACCCGGGCGCTCGGCGCGCTGCTCTTCTTGATCGGCAGCGGCATGGCCGGCGCCGCGCTGCTCGAGGTAACCCGCAGCCCGTTCGTCACCGGTTTCCTGGGAGCGCTCTACTGCCTCGCGGTGCTGGCCGCGCTGCTGGCGGTCGACTCCTCGGCTGGCCCCGAGCCGCGCCAGCCCTCGCCGCGCCGCTTCTCGACCAACCGCACCACGCGCGTCCTCGACCGCACCCGCGACCGGCACCCACCGGTCTGAGCGGGCGAGCGCCCGGCGGCGCGCGGGCTCAGGTCTTGGTCTCGGGCTTGGGCGCGGCGGGTCGACGCGTCTCCGAGACGGGGATCAGCCGTCCGCCCTGGTTGACCAGGAACTCCGTGGTCGAGAGATCGGGTGCGATGCGCCCCACGACTTGCTTGGGGTGCTGGATGATTCGATAGCCGTTGGGGATCGCGCGGCCGGGGTAGAACCAGACCGGGCCCGAGATCGAGGCCTTGTGCCCGACGCAGCCGGCCAGGAAGTTGAGCTTGGTGTCGGCGAATCCACCGTCGTGCTCGACCTCGATGGAGCCCTCCAGCTTGAGGTCGTAGAACCGCACCCGTCCGCCGACGAACGACTCGCTGCCCACCAACCCGCCCTGGATCGTCTTCACGAAGCTCTCCGGGTAGATCGCGGAGAGGTTCAGGATCGCCTGTTGCGCGATGATGCTCTTGTCGCCCACCACCGACCCGTTCACGATCGCCTGCTCGCCGATCGACGCCCCGGCACCGAGCAGCGAGAAACGCACTTGCGCGCCCGCGCCGACGTGCACGCCCGGCCCGAGAATGCAGCCTTCCACCGTGGCGCTGGGATGGATCAGGCAGCCCTTGCCGATCACGTTCAGCCGGCCCAGGAAGCCGTACGCGATCTTGCCGCGCGTGGTGGCGAAGAGCGACCGCAGCAGGATCCACGCGAGCCACGCCTTGCGAGCCGTCGCCTCGCGCGCCCAAGCCAGGCCGATCGTGAACACGTTGGCCTGCCACACGTGAACCCAGTGGCCGAGGTGCATCACCACACCGTTCGAGAGGGGCACGGCCATCGATCGGCCGCGCGCACCCATCGCGCCGAGGTCCACGGGGAACGTCCGCTCCCGAAGCTCGACGACCTCGGCGCTCGAGCGCGCGCGCAGCTCGTCGAGGCTCGTGACTCGCTCCCGCACGTAGAAGACGTCGTAGAGCGCGCGCTCGCCCGACGGGTAGCGAAAGTCCTTCTCGAAGCGCAGGCCTTGGATCGGGTGGGTGAACTCGACCATCGGACCGCGCGGAACCCCCAGCACCCGGTTGCCGCCGCCTGCACGCGCCGCTTCCAGGAATCGCCGCAGGAGGCCGGTGGAAACGAACACGTAGTCGACGATCAGCAGGTACTCGGGATCCGAGATCTCGCCGAGATCGCTCACGCGCCGCGCCGGCAGACCGAGATCGGCGAAGGCACGATCCTGGTGCTCGCCGAGCCGACGATCGCCGAGCCAGGTGCGAGAGACCGGATCGCCGAACGGCGCGATGGTGCGCCGGCTGTCGAGAACGTAGGCGGGCGTGGCCACCGATGGTTTCCTCGCTTGGAAGGCGCGCTCGCGAAACCGGTTCCGCGTGCGGCGCGCGAAGCTACAGCGCTCGGTTTCGGCCGTCAAAGCAGTCTTCGGCAAGCAGCCTTCGGCGCGTCGCGTTCCCCCCGTGCCTTGCGGGCGCGGCGCGCCTTCCGCTAAATCGTCGCGTCTCGCGCTTCGCCTTCCCGGCGCGCCCAGGCCCCTCGTGAACGCTTACGTCCTCGCCAACCCGGACCCCGTTGCGCCGTGGAACGATCCGGCGGCCGAGCTCGAGGTCTTCACGCTGCCGCTCGGCGAATGGATGCGGCGGGTGCTCGAATCGGAAGGCTTCTCGGTGGTCCCGGCGGCAGACGAGAGCGCGATTCCCTCCGGCGCGCCCTGCCTGGTGATCGGCAGCCACGTGCTCGCCGGCGCCGCGGCGATCCGCGCCTTCCGAGCGGCGGCCGAAGCGAGCGGCACGAGCCGCGCGCTCGCCCTGCCCGACTGCGCGTTCACGCGCTTCACGACCCCGCTCATGGAGCTCGCGACCGCGCAGGTCGGCGGCACGCGCGTCCATCGTTACGACGTCTACTGGTGCGCCGACGGGCGATTCACGCGCCGCGACGCGGAGAGCTTCGAGCCCCTGGTGCTCGACCCGCGCGAGCGCGAGCTGCCGACGAGCGCCCCACCCTTCGTCCCCGGCGAGCGCATGCCGATGGGCATCACGCCCCGGCACGTGTTCCACATCCGACACTGGTCGCACCTGCACATGGCCAACATCGTCGGCGGGCTCTGCGAGGCGTCGGCCCGGGTGCGGCGGCCACGCACCTGGCTCTGGCTCGCGTGGCGCCTGCTGCGCGCGTTTCCGTGGACCCTCGGGCGCTTGCTCAACGGCTTCAACCATCGCGGGCGCCGCACCTTCATCCATCCCACCGCGAGCGTCGAGGGCTGCGTCGTGGGCCGGGGAGTGGTGATCGACGCGGGAGCGGTGGTGCGCGGCTCGATCATCGGCGACGGCGCCAAGATCGGTCAGCACGCCCGCGTGCAGTGGAGCGTGATCGGTCAGGGAGCGCGGGTGGCGTGGAACGGCATCGCGAGCTTCTCGGTGCTGATGCGCGGCAGCGAGACCAGCTTTCCGGGAGTGCAGATGTCGGTCGTGGGACGCGAGGCCTACCTGGGCTCGGGTGTGTGGCATCTCGACACCAGCTTCACCGGAGCGGTGCCCGTGAGGGATCGCGATCGGGTGGTGGCGAGCCACCAGCTGTTGCTGGGCATCGCCGTCGGGCACCGGGGCTTTCTCGGCGCGGGCGTCACCATCGCCGCCGGCCGCGAGATCCCGAACGGCACGCGCTGGATCGACGATCCGGCCCGGATGGCCACGCGAATCCCCGTGGACCTCGTCGACGGCGAGGTCTACGCGATCCGCGACGGCCGGCCGGTGCCGCTCGCCGAGCTGATGAAGAAGCGCTGACGGAGCCACCCGTCCGATCGGTGCGGCGGTCGGCGGCGCTCGCGGCGCGTCAGCCTTCGGCGCTCGCCAGCACCTCGCCGGTGTCGACGTCGACCAGCTCGGCGCGATACGGCTCGCTCGTCCCCGCACGCTTGTGGATGTCGGTGAGCCCGGCGGCGAGCTTGCCGAGGAACACGGCGCGCATCGCCTCCGGCATCTGGCTCATGGGGAACCCGCGCACCCACACCTTCACCTGGGTGTCGTGATCCCATTCGATCTGGGAGACCTTGCTGCCCAGGATCGGGTGGTTGCGAAACAGCGCCTCGACCTCGCCTTGCGGGCCGGTCGCCGTCGTCGCCGGGACCGGCGCCGCCGCGGAGCCGTCGAGCGGCGGGTGCCCCGGAGGCAGGCCGTCCGCGGATCCGGGCGGCATCAGGTTCTTGGGTGCGCGTCCCTCGAGCTTGGCGATGGCGTTCTCGATCCCTTGGGCCACCTCCGGGGGTGGCTTCAGGTCCTGCGCCTTGCGGTACGCCTCCAGCGCCTTCGCGGAGTCACCGCTCGCGTGATACGCGTTGCCGAGGTTGAAGTACGCGTTCACGAAGTCCGGATGCGCCGCGATCACCTTCTGGTACTCGCGAATCGCGTCGTCGCGCCGATTCGCGTAGAGGTACATGGTGGCGAGATCGGTGCGGACGCTCGCCTCGTCCGGGTTCTTGGCGAGGAACTTCTCGTAGAGCGGAATCGCATCCGCCGCGCGATCCAGGTCGTAGTAGACGTTGGCCAGCGCGACCGTCGCGTCGAGATTCTCGGGGTCGCTCTTCAGGATCTCGCGGAAGATCGTGCTCGCCTCGTCGGCGTACTCCGGCAGCAGGCTGGCGGCGCGATAGACGCCGTAGCCGAGCCTGAGCCGCGCATCGATCGAGCTCGCGTCGGCTTGCACCGCATCGCGCAGCGGCTTGAGCGCCGCCTCGATGTCCGCCTTGGCGACAGCCGGCTGACTCGCGGCTCCTGCGGCCGTCGATGCGACCCCCTGCCCTTGTGTCGCGGCCTGGCGCATGACGTCGGCAGGTCCCCGTGGTGCGCCGCCCGCGCTCGCTTCCGGCCCCCGGAGCCGCGTCGCGAGCAGCACCGTGCCGCCCACGAAGAGTGTCGCCGCCGCGACGATCGCGAGGGTCGGGCCGAGGGCGGCCTTGCGCGCGCCCAGCTCGGCGATCTCGAAGCCGCACTCACCGCAGAAGCGGACACCCGGCTTCACGGGCGCCGCGCAACCCGGGCAGAACTTGATGTCGCGCTGGGGGATCGGGGTCACGACGAGCTCCTCGTTCGGTGCGGGAATGCCGCCCTCAACCGGCGACGTAGTGCGCGAGCGCGCGCTCGAGACGACGACGCACGGACTCGCGCCCCAGGATGGCCAGCGTCTCGTCGATCGGCGGGCTCACGGTGCCGCCGCTCACGGCGATGCGCGCCGGCTGCGCGACCCGCGCCATCTTGCCCTCGCGCGCCTCGGCGAGGCGCGTGAGAACCGCGTGGATCTCCGCGGTCTCGAACGGCTCGATGCCGTCCAGCGCCGCCGCGAGCTCGCGCAGCGCCGCCAGACCGTCGGCGTTGAGCCACTTCCTCGCGTCCTTGGAATCCGGCGGCGGCAGCGCGATGTCTTCGTCGCCGACCAGGAAGAAGCGGCCGAGCTCGGTCATCTCGGCGAGCGTCTTGGCGCGGTCCTGGAGCGCCTTGACGATCCGGACCAGGTGCTCGCTCGCGGCCACCTCGATGCGCTGGTCAGCGCGCTCCGGCAACGCCAGGAAGCGCGCCCACTCGCCGGCGAGCGTCGCCGCGTCGCGATGGCGCATGTAGTGACCCGAGAGCCACGTCAGCTTGTCGCGGTCGAACACCGCCGCGGCCGTGCCACAGCCCTCGAGCGTGAACGCCGCCACCATCTCGTCGAGGCTGATGACCTCTTGGTCGCCGAGGCTCCAGCCCAGCCGAACCAGGTAGTTCCGCAGCGCGTCCGCCAGAAAGCCGTCCTCGTCGAGATACGAGGTGACGCTGGTGGCGCCGTGGCGCTTCGAGAGTCGCGAGCGATCGCCGCCCAGGATCATCGGCACGTGGGCGAAATGCGGCAGCGCGTAGCCGAGCGCACGATAGAGCAGGATCTGCTTGGGAGTGTTCGAGACGTGGTCGTCGCCGCGCACCACGTGGGTGATCTTCATCCATGCGTCGTCGGCGACGGCGGCGAGGTTGTAGGTCGGCGTCCCGTCGGAACGCAGCACCACGAAGTCCTCGATCTGCTCGCACTCGAAGTGGAGCGCACCCTTGATGCCGTCCGTCCAGCCCACGCCGCCAACCAGCGGCGCCTTGAACCGCAGCACCGCGGGGGCGTCCGCGGGGGTGTCGGTGCGCTCGCGACAGCGGCGGTCGTAGCCCGGCGGCCGGCCGCTCTTCTGCGCCGCCTCGCGCCGCGCCGCGAGCTCGTCGGGCGTGCAAACGCACCGGTAGGCCGCACCGCGCTCGAGCAGCGCCCGTCCAGCCGCTTGGTGCGCGGCGAGCCGCTTCGATTGAAGGACGGCGCGCCGCTGCCACGGGTCGCCGGCGGGCAGCGCGTCGAAGTAGGCATCGTCGGCGTCCTCGAACACGTCGCCTTGGATGCCGAGGGCGCTCATGCCGGCGAGGATCGGCACCAACAGCTCGGGCCGGTTGCGCTCGCGATCGGTGTCCTCCACGCGCACGTAGAACTTGCCACCCGAGTGACGCGCCAGGAGCCAGTTGAAGAGCGCGGTCCGCGCGCCGCCGACGTGCAGGAAGCCGGTCGGGCTGGGGGCGAAACGCGTGACGACGACCTCGGACATGCGGCAGGTCTCCCGGTGGATCGCGGCACGCTCGCGCCGCGCGTGGCGATCAGGCGAGCGGCGCCGCTCGTCGCGCGTGGCGCGCGTCGAAGACGATGCCCGCGTAACCGACGAAGTCCTGGGGCTCTCCCCGCGGACGAACGTCGTGACTCGTCGTGTAGGAAAGCAAGCGGCCGCGCGTGGCGCCCCGCGCCACCGCGAACGCGATCGCCGCGGCCATCGCACCGGGGCCGCAGGCGTTCTGGTGGCGAAGTGCCTCGGCCACGATCTCATCCGCGCGCATCGTGGTGGCGAGCGCCAGAATGGCCGCGTCGTTGGTGTGCTTCACCCAATCCAGCGCCGCGCGCCCTCGGCCATGAGGCGTGAAGTCGTAGTGGGGTCCGTAATGCGTGAGATCGGTGGAGCCGATGGCGACGACTGCCTCGTCGGCGCCCGCCACGTCCGCGACCCAGCGGCCCACCTGGGCCGCGCCGACCCGCGGGCCCACCAGGATCGGCACGATGCGCGCCTTCGGCCACAGCTCCTGCACCAGCGGAACCTGGACCTCGATCGAATGCTCGCGGCGGTGCGACTCGGCGCGGGCTTCGATCTCCCCCGCCGCGCGATCGAGCACCCGCGCCGCGAAGCTCGCGTCCACCGCCACCTCGCCGAGCGGGGTCAGCCAGCTCCCCTCGGGATCGAGCTGCGCGCGCTGGCGTGCTTCGCCCCAGTGGTCGGCGCCGAAGATCACCACCGTGTCGGGGGTGACGCCACGCGCGATCTCGCGCAGCACGCAGCCGGCAACGGCACCCGAGTACACCCAGCCGGCGTGCGGCACGACACCGCCCACGGGGACGGCGGCGCCCAGCGCGGCGGCCTCGTGCCGCCGCTCCGGGCTCTCGCCCAGGATCTCGATGAGCTCGGCGTGACAGCCGGCACGGTCGCCTGGGTAGAACTGCCCAGCCACGGCGGGAGAACGTCGGTTCGTCATGATTTCGCGGCGCTTTTCCGCAACTTCGAGCCGCGTGCGGAAGCTACCGATCGCCCCTCCCCCCGTCAAGCAACGGCGGGGTGCGGGGCGTCGAATCCGAGCCGACGCCGAGGTCCGAATCCTCAGCTCGCGAGCAGCGGCCGCGCCCGTCGAGCAAGCGCGGACGATCGCTCGCGCCGCCCCCGAGCGCGTCGCACCAGCCCGCGTGCGTAGTGGCGGAGATACGCGCGCTCTTCGACCCCCGCGCGCCGCAGCGTCCCTGCACCCAGCGCGAGCCAGCTGGCGAGCACCACCGCGAGCTCGGGCCAGCGCTCGATCCCAAGCTGGCCCACGCGGCCGCGCAACGAGCGCGGCACGAGCGGCAACAGTCGGAACGCGAGCGCGTATGCGGCGAGCGCCCGCGAATGGGACGCACCGCCGCCATCGCTCGCGCGCTCGCGCGCGGTGTCGTGGTAGCCAATCAGCTCGCCGTCGGCGATCGCGTCGGCCTGAGCCGTCGAGACGCTGCCCGCGGCGACCGCGCGCGCGAGCATCTCGGTCCCGGGGAAGTACGTGGCCCAGTAGACCGAGATCCGGGTCGGTGTGTGCTCCGCGTAGAAGCGCAACGCGCGCTGCTGCGCGTCCGCGGGCTCGTCGGGCAGGCCGAGGATGTGATCGACCTGCACGGGCACTCCCCGCTGCTCGAGATTGGCGATGGCGCGTTCGACCTGGCCCGTGCGCTCGTAGCGTTTGAGCGACGCGCGCTTGAACTCGTCGTCGACCGATTGCACGCCGACCTGGACGCCGACGCAGCCCGCCTCGGCGAGCCAGCGCGCGACCTCGGCGTCCAGATAGCGGGGATGGCTCATGCACCGGAACGGGGCGCCGATCGCGCGGCGATAGCGAGACAGAAAAGGTGCGAGCCAATCCTTGTCGACCGTGAACACGTCGTCCTGGAAGTTCACCAGGCGCAGGCGCCCGTAGCGCGCTTGGGCGGCGCCGAGCTCCTCCAGCACGTGCTCCGCGCTGCGCTGCCGGACGTACTTGCCGCGCGGCTCCGCCGCCAGCTCGACGAAGAAGTTGTTGAAGCAGAACGTACAGCGATACGGGCAGCCCCTGGACGCCATCGTCAGGTAGACGTGGGCCACGTCGAGGTGCCGTTCCCAGAGCGCCTTGTCGAAATGCGGCAACGAATCGAGGTCCGCGAAGAACGGTAGCTGCGGCCCGGCGACGATCCGGCCATCGCCGCCGCGGTAGCGCAGGTTGGGGACCCCCTGCGGCGACTCGCCTCGCTCGAGCGCCGCGAGCAACCGCGGAAACGCGACATCGCCCTCGCCCACGCACACGAAGTCCACGCACTCGTCGGCGAGCACCCGCTCCGCAACGGCCGATGCGTGCACTCCTCCGAAGACCACCTGGAGATCCGGCATCGCACGCTTGGCCTCGCGCGCCACGGCGAGCATCCACCGGTAGGAGTTGGTGAGCGCCGAGCACGCGAGCACGTCGGGGCGTTGCTCGCGGATCGCGGCGAGCACCGCCGCGGTGTCGTCGAGGCGCCGCGCCAGCGCCGGCACGCGCAGGAAGTAGCGATCGTCGAAGAGCGCCGCCGAGAACGCCAGCCCCACCGTGTGACCGTCGCGGCGCGCCAGCGCGGCGAGCAGGCTCACCGCGAGCTGCTCGCAGCCGATGCCGAGAAAGGTCACGCGCACGTGGACACGCTCGGCACGCGCCGCCGCTCGCTCATGCGAAGACCCGCCACGCGCGGCTCGCGAGGTAGCGCAGATGCGCAAAGCTTCGCATCTGGCGCAGCATCGCGAGGATCGCGCGCGGTCGCAGATAGAAGCGTAGGAACGCGCGCCGTTGCCACCCGGGCACGTCGAGCGCGTCGCTCCGTCGGGCGCCGCCGCCGGTGGTCAGAAAGTGCTCCCACGACGGGCGCTCGTCCTCGATTCCCGCGGCGGCGCGCGTTCCCGGCAAGGGCAGGAAATTCGAGAACTGGGCGTGGTCGAGGTCGAGATCGAGCGCGAGCCGGATCGTGGCGCGCACGTCGTCCTCGGTCTCGTCCGGGTAGCCGACGATGAAGAAGCCGGTGGTGCGAATGCCGAGCCGACGCGCGATCGCGAGCTTCTCCTCGACCATGCGCAAGTCGAGCTCCTTCTGCATCGCCTCGAGGACCCGCGGCGAGCCCGACTCGATCCCCACCGCGAACGCGACCAAGCCAGCCCGACGCATGAGCGCCAGAAGCTCCTCGTCGACGGTGTCCAGGCGCATGCCGTTCGGACAACACCACGTGATCGGCTCGGCGCGCGAGAGCAGCGCCTCGCAGAACGCGCGGACCACCTTGCGGCTGGTGGTGAAGTTGTCGTCCTCGAGGTGCAGCTCGCGAACTCCATGACGGCCGACCAGCACGTCGATCTCGGCCAGCACGTTCGCCATGCTGCGCACCCGCAGCCGGCGGCCCGCGGTGCTGACGGCGTCGCAGAAGGCACAGAGATACGGACAACCGCGCGTCACCAGAAACGGTGCCACGGGGAAGCCGTTGGCAACCACGCCGTGGGGCGCCGGCGGATAGGACGCGGGCGGCATCAGGTCCCACGCCGGGAACGGGATGGCGTCGAGGTCCTCGGCGAAGCGCGTCGCCGATGCGACCACGCGATCGTCCTCGCGGCGCACGAGATTCTCCACGCCGTCCACCGGCCGACCGCTGCTCAGCGCGTCCACGAGCTCCATCAGGCCGCGCTCGGCCTCGCCGCGAAACGCGTAGTCGATCTCGGGCAGATAGCCGAGGGCGTGCTCCGGATCGGCGCTCGCGTGCGGGCCGCCGAGCAGCAAGCACGCCTTCGGGAAACGCTGCCGCGCGATCCCGGCGAGCGCGCGCACTTGCGGCAGATCGCAGGAAAACGACTGGAAGCCGATCACATCGTAGTGCTCGCGCTCGATCCGAGCGGCGAACCGGCGCTCGTCCAGGCGGTCCCGCATGCCGTCGACCACGGCCACGTCGTGCCCCGCCTGCGTCAACACCGCGCCCAGATAGCCGAGTCCGAGGCTCGGCACGACGGTCGGGATGCGCCGGCTCCACGGCCGCACCAAGAGCACCCGTGCGCTCACGGTCGACCTCCGCGTCGCGAGCTGCGGCGGCGCGAAACGACGCGGCGGAGGCGGCTGGGACGAGTCGCGGGCAAGATCACGATCTCGAGGAGGCCGCGAGGGGGAGGCGAGCTTACACCGGTCGCGCCGGGGCCGACCAACGGTTGGTCGGCCCGCCTGCGCGGCCCCCGCGGAATGCTCATGGACCGCCCGCTGCATCCGCCGCCGGCACCTCGATCGCGAGCACGCCCGCGCCGCTGCCGACCAGCACGCGCCGCTGATCGTGGGTCAGCGACACGATCCGCGGTCGGGCACCCACGCGCACCGTGCGTAGATGCGCCAGATCGCGGCCGCGAAAGAAGAACACGGTGCCCTCCGTCCAGCCCGAGCCGATCACCACGTCTCGCTCCGCGGCGTAGGCGAGGAAGCGCCCCCCCATGGGCACCCGCGCCCGCGCCGTCTCGCGGCGGGAATCGAGATCGATCGCGTGCAGCCAGCCCTGATGGGTCGAGAGCACGAAGGCCCGGTGCTCGTCACCGACCACGTCGTGGGAAGCGAGATTCGGCATCACGCTCAGGAACACGCGCCGGTCCCCCGCGAGCGGCAGCTCCCAGCGCACCTCGAGGTGCGCGCTGCACCCATCGCAGGAAGGGGTCGCTCCGGGCGCGTCGGCGCGCAGCGCCCGCTCGCTCAGGACCCCGTTGTGGACGGCGATGATCCGATGCCCGTCGAGGGGGAGCACCCCGCTGGTGAACGAACGGTCCTCGGCGATCAACGCGCCACTCGCGAGGAAGTGAACGCGAACGGTGTTGCGCGACGAATCGAGGTGCCAGAGCAGATCGCGCTCGCGCGCGAGCTCGATCCGCCCGGGACCCGCGGGCACGCCCTCGAGCGTCACCACCGGCTCGCTCTCGAACCACTGCGCGGCGGCGAGCCCGAAGACGCGCTGCGTGCCGGTGTCGGCCGCCCACAGGCGATCGGTCTCGCAGGAGAAGACCGGTGCATCGACGGGACGACGGGCGTCGAGGAACGGAGTGAGCCTTCCGGATCCGAGGTCGAGCGCGAAGAGTCCGCGCGAGGCCTTGTGAACGGTCACCACGGCGTGCCGATCCTCGCAATCCGGCACCACCGAGTACACCTGGCTCGCCGGCGAGAGCTCCGAGCGCCCCGCCTCGGCCACCAGCACCACACCGGGCTGCGCGGCGATGGCGCGGTGATCGGAGCGATCGGGCGCGAAATAGAGCGCGCCACCCAGCGCTCCCGAGCCGAGGATCACGAGGAAGCTCGAGGTCACGTGTGGGCCGACGCGCTCGAGGACCGACGGTCGTAACCACAGCACGTCGACGGCGAGTGGCGTGAGCAGGATCGCGAGCCGCCACAGGAAGCTCGGCGGCGCGTAGCGCGCATCCCACGCCACCCACGCGAGGTAGCCGATCAGCGCCGCGCGCAACCAGCGTGGGCGTTTCCAGAGCAGCTGCGCCGCCACCGGGACCGCCAGGATCGCGAGGGAGCCGACCGGGTCCGCGAGATACGCGAAGCCGCGCCACAGGCAGAGCACCAGCGCGTAGAGCAGCAATGCGCCGAGCGCCCCGAGCGTCCGCATCGGCGCGAGCCTGCTGCGCAGCCACGGACCGAGCGCGAACAGCGTCACGAACGCGACGCCTTGGATCCAGAACCGGCTCGGGTGGAGCATCCACGTGAGGATGAGACCGTGGACCGCGAGCAGGAGCGCGCGATTGCCCAGCCTGAGCGCGTGCCCGAGGATGGACGCCGCACGGCCCGCGGCGCGCGCCGGTGGCGCGACGATCGCACTGGGCGTGGCCGGACTCACGCCGGCCCGCGAACGCGTCGCGAGTGGCCGAGCAAGCGTCGCTTCATCTCGATCAACGATTTGTCGAGCCGCGACTCTTGTCGCTCGGTCACCAGTGCGCTCGCCAGACGCAAGACGCGCACCGGCCGCAACGTCCACGAGACCGCGTAGAAGAGCAGCGTCGCGAGGGCACGAATCGAGTCCAGGACCGGCCCGGGAACCTCGCAGTAGCTCTCGCCGGGGCTCGTGACGCCGGGCAGGTTCTCCGAGATCGCCGACAGGCTCCGATAGTACGCGTCGTCGAGCGGCTCGGGAATTCGTCCCGCACGCGACAGGCTGCGAAAGAGCTCCGATCCCGGATACGGGCGAAACGGCGCGATCGAGACGTCGTGAACGCCGGCCGCCGCGAGCCTCACCAGGAACGCGAGGTTGCCGAGCAACGAGCGATAGCGGTCGTGCGGGAATCCGAACACGAAGTTCGCCTTGACGTTGCAACCGCTCTTCACGGCGACCCGCATCGACGCGAGCAAGCGCTCGGCATCGAGCCGCTTCTCGATGCGCGCCAGCGTTTCCGTCGCGCCGCTTTCCGGCGCGTACACGATGTTGCGACAGCCCGCGCGAACCACGAGCCGCAACAGCTCCGCGTCGAGCGCCTCGCTACGGGTGCCGGACGGCAGCTGCCAGGTGACCGCGAGGCGCGCCGCGAGGATGCGCTCGGCGAGCTCGACGACCCACTCCCGCGAGATCACGAGCGTGAGATCCTGGAAATCGAAGTTGGTGACGTCGTAGCGCTCGACGTAGTGGCGCATCTCGCGCACCACGTCGGCGGCCGAACGGGCCACCCAGCGCGTCGTCCACATCGCGGGGCTCGAGCAGAACGTACAGCGATAGGGGCACCCACGAGTCGCGAGCATGGGCATGTTCCGCCCGCGATCGACGCCCCAGCCGTGGCCGCCGGCCAGGTAGTTCTCGATCGGCACGAGATCCCACGCCGGCCACGGCAGCGCATCGACGTCGGCCTCGCGCACCACGGCGCTGGTCCGGCGCACCGCGCCGGCGGAGCCGTGGAAATGGCAGCTCGCGACCTCCTCGATCGGCCGTCGCCCGGCGACGTGCTCGGCCAGCGCGACGACGGTGCGATCCGCCTCGCCGGCCAGGACGTAATCGATGGGCGACGTCGACAGCACTCCCGCGGGCTGGGCCGTCGCGTGCTCGCCCCCGGCGACGAACGCCGCGCGTGGCAGCCGCGCCCGCGCCCGCCGAATCAACGTGCGCGCCTCGAGCCAGTCCTGCGAGAACATCACGCCGAAGCCCACCAGCGCGCTGTCGACCGGGATGCGTTCCAGGATCTCGTCGTCGGCGAGGCCGCGCCTCACTCGCTTGCCGCCAGCGTCGAGCGGTGTGAGGCGCGCCGGCGCCTCGCCGATCGCATCCACCACCCGCACCTGGTGCCCGGCTTGCCGAAGGCTCGCGGCGACGTACGCGAGACCGAGCGGCGCTGCGGCGTACGCCGCCGAATAATAGAGATTCGACGTTTCGGGAGGGCGGACCAGCGTGCAGTTCATGGCGTGATCGAGCCGGCAATCCGCGTGCGGCGCCCACCGTGCGCCGGGTTGCGAAGCGGCGGCGATCATATCGCGACCACCTCGGCGGCCCTTGCAGCGTCGGCGCGCACGGATGGTAGGCTCGCGTCCCGCTTCGCGCCGCGCGCACCGTCGCCCCCGTCCCGTCCCGAGCACCACCCGAGGATCTCCGCGCATGACCATTCTCGTCACGGGTGCGCCCGGTTGGCTCGGCTCACGCTTGGTGGAGCGCCTCGTCGCCGACGGCCGGCCCGTTCGCTGTCTCGTCGAGCGCGACCGCCAGGACGCGGCTCTCGCGCGGCTCGGAGTCGAGCGGGTGCAGGGCGACCTCCGCGATCCCGCCGCCGCCCAGCGCGCTTGC
Organism: bacterium; assembly: GCA_046331705.1. Classification (GTDB taxonomy): domain Bacteria; phylum JADJOY01; class JADJOY01; order JADJOY01; family JADJOY01; genus JADJOY01. Next base: position 40,443 of record JAXLQJ010000009.1, read on the forward strand.
GCCGGCGTCGACGCGGTGCTGCACTGCGCCGGCATCGTTCACCCGCAGCGCTTCTCCGACTATCGCGCCATCCACGTCGACGGCACCCGGCATCTCCTCGAGGCTGCGGAGCACGCCGGCGCCCGCCGCTTCTGCTACGTGAGCTCCGAGGCCGCCCAGGGCTACAACCGCGACGGCCGACCGCTCACCGAGACCGACCCCTGTCACCCGGAGACCGAGTACGGCCGCACCAAGCGCGACGCCGAGTTGGCAACCCTGGATCGCAACCGCCCCGGCGGTCTCGAGACGGTCGTGCTGCGTCCGGCGATGTTCTACGGACCCGGCCAGCCCGAGCGACGCTCGCGACTCATGCGCATGGTCGCCTCCGGCCGACCTCCGCTCTTCGGCTCCGGGGAGAACCGGCGCAGCATGGTGTACGTCGACAACGTCGTGGACGCGCTGGTGGCGGCGAGCACGCGCGCCGGCATCGGCGGCGAGCTCTTCTGGATCGCCGACAGCGAGATCTACACCACCCGCGGCTTCTTCGAGGCCATGGCGGAAGCGCTCGGCGTCAGGTTGCGGCCGCGCCAGCTGCCCGAGGCCCTCGCGCTCGGCGCGCGGCTCGCGTCGCGCGCGCTCGAGCGCGTGCACGTCCACTCGCTCGACCTGCACGTGGTCGGCGAGTCGCCGCGCGACTTCTTCTGCAGCAACGCCAAGGCGCTGGCGACGCTCGGGTGGGCGCCGGCCGTCTCGCTGCGCGAAGGCGTGCGGGCCGCGGTCGAATGGTGGCGGGCGCACCAGCCCGGCGCGGGCCGGTCCGCGGCCCTCGGCGCCGAGCCGCGCCAGGTCCGAGAACCGACGCGCGCGCCGTGATTTCGCGGATCTCGAGTGGTAAAGTCGCCCGCTTTCTCGCGGCGCGCCAGCGCCCCTTCTCCCTCTCACGCTCGGGTCGAGGAACCTCATGACGGTGCAAGCCAAGAAGCTGTGGCTCGACGGCAAGATGCTGGACTGGAAGGACGGCACGACGCACGTGCTGACGCACACCCTCCACTACGGCGTGGGCGTCTTCGAAGGCATCCGCTGCTACAAGACCACGGACGGCCGCAGCGCCATCTTCCGGCTGCCCGAGCACGTTCGACGGTTGCGCCACTCGGCCTACGCCGTCTACCTGAAAGTGCCCTACTCCGACGAGCAGATCAGCCAGGCGATCCTCGACGTCCTCCACACCAACGAGCTCGCCGAGGCCTACATCCGCCCCCTGGTTTTTCTCGGCGCCGGCACCATGGGACTCTATCCGGACAAGAATCCGACCCAGGTGATGATCGCCGCCTGGTCGTGGGGCGCCTACCTCGGCGAGGAGGGCCTCAAGAATGGGATCCGGGTGCGGGTTTCTTCGTACATCCGGCCGCACGTCAACTCGTTCATGACCAAGGCCAAGGTCTGCGGCGGCTACGTCAACTCGTACCTCGCCAAGATGGAGGCGAAGCGCGACGGCTACGACGAGGCGCTCTTCCTGGACACCGAGGGCTACGTCTGCGAGGCGAGCGGCGAGAACGTCTTCCTGGTGCGCGACGGAGTGATCAAGACCCCGCCGCTCACCGCCGCGCTGCCGGGCATCACCCGCGACTCGGTGATGACGCTGGCTCGCGATCGCGGTCTCTCGGTGGTCGAGACACGCTTCAGCCGCGACGAGATCTACATGGCCGACGAGTTCTTCATGACCGGGACCGCCGCCGAGCTGACGCCGGTGCGCGAGCTCGACGGTCGCGCGATCGGCACCGGCAAGCCGGGGCCGATCACCCAATCGCTGCAAGACGCGTACTTCCGCGCGGTCAAGGGCGCCGACGAGCGTCACCGCGCCTGGCTCACCTACCTCTGAATGACCCGCCACGACCTGGATCGATCGCGGCTCGTGTCCCGTGACGTCGGGCGCGAGCGCGCCCACCCTTCCGCGCGCGGCGCCTAGCTCGTCGCAGGACCGCGCGCGCCTTCCCGCCCCCATGGCCGCCGAGCTCGAGGAGCTGCTCGAACAGATCGCGAAGGGGAAGACCCTCCCCGCGTACCTGCTCACCGGCGAAGCGGAACAGAGCCTGCGCGACGCCGCGCGGCGGCTCGCCTACGCGATCGTTCCCGAGGCCGATCGCACCTTCAACCTGGTGAAATACGACGGCGCCGCCACGCGCGCCTCCGAGGTGGCGGACGATCTCTGCTCGGTCTCGCTGCTGGGCGGTCGGCGCGTGGTGCTGGTGCTCGGCGCCACGTTTCTCGCGGGTAAGCGCGATCAAGCGGAGCTCGTGAACGAGCTCGCGGACTTGTGGGAACAGGGCCGCGAGGACGAGTCCGCGCGCAAGGCCACGGTCTTCTTCTCGGAGGCCGGCTTCTCGCTCGCCGACCTCGCGCGCGGCACCAAGACCGCGCTCGACGCGCTCAACAAATCGCTGGGCACCACCATCGCCCGCGGCGACCGCCTCGATCAGTGGCGCGCCGCGCTCCACGCCAAGCTCGTGCGCGAGAGCCGCGACATCCCACCGCCGAGCGGCGGCACGGCGTTGCTCGCCACCGCGCTCGCCAGCGAGCGCACCGCAGCGAACACGCTGATCGTCACCGCTCGCAAGGTCGAGCGCACCCATCCGGTGGTGCGCGAGATCAAGGAGCGCGGGCGCGTCGTCGCGCTCGACGTCGCGCCGGGCAAGGACGCCGACCGGCAGATCGCCGTGACGCTCGACCGCCTCGCCAAGGAGCTCGGGCTCAGGATCGAGAGCGACGCGCGCAGCGCCTTGCTCGAGCGCGTCCCGCCCGATCCCGAGCGCCTCACGCGCGAGGTCGAGAAGATCGCCGCGTATCTCGGCGACGCCCGCGTGGTCGATGCCGAGACCGTGACGCTGCTGGTGGCGCGCGATCGCGAGGACCCGATCTACCTGCTGCAAGGTAGCCTCGGCGATCGCAACCTCGCGGACACGCTGGCGCGGTTGCGCGCGCTGCTGACCAACGGCGAGACCGACGTCATCGGCCAGGTGCTGCGCGTCGCCGCCGCGCTCGCCAGCGAGACGCGACGGCTGCTGCGCGCGCGCGTCCTGGTCGACGGCCCGCTCGCGGGGAAGTTCCAGCGCGGCACCTCAAGCCGCGACTTCGAGATGCGCGTCTTCCCGCTCCTCGGCGAGTGGCCCGAGGCCCGCCCGCTGGCCAGCGGCCATCCCTTCCGCTGCTACCGCACGTTCCAGGGCGCGCTGCGCTATCGCACCGCCGAGCTGGTGCGGTTGCTGCGCGGGTTCGCGGCCCTCGACCGCACGCTCAAGAGCGCGCCCACCGACCCCGCGCTGCTGCTCGAGCGCCTGCTGATCGAGAACCTCGCCGCGCCCGCGCGCGCCGAGACGGTGCGGGGTGCCGCATGAAGCTCTCGAGCGTCCACGGCCAGCCGCACCCCTCGGCGGTGCTGGCGCGCTCGCTCGAGACCGGCCGCCCGGCCCACGCCTACTTGCTCCACGGCCCCGACTCCGTCGGCAAGGAGCACATGGCGCGCGCGTTCGCCGCCAGCTTGCTCTGCTCCGAGCGCGACGGCATCGACGCCTGCGGGCGCTGCGATTCCTGTCAGCGCCTCGAGCGCTCGGTGCACGCCGACTTGCGGGTCGTGCTTCCCGAGGACGCGGCGGTGGCCCGCGGCGTGGCCACCAAGGCCGACTTCGACGGCAAGGCGTCGAGCACGATCCGCGTGGCCACGATCCGCGAGCTCAACGCCTGGCTCGCCGCGCGCCCGGTCGAGGGCCCGACGCGCGTGGCGATCGTGCTCGACGCGCACCGCGTGGGTCCCGAGGGACAGAACGCCCTCCTCAAGACGCTGGAGGAGCCGCGTCCGGGTCGATCGCTGATCCTGGTGAGCTCGGCGCCGAGCGCGCTCCTCGCCACCGTCCGTAGCCGCTGCCAGAAGCTGCGCTTCGGGGCGCTCGATCCCGCGAGCCTCACGCGCATTCTCGAGGCGCACCTCGGCACCAGCGTCGTTCCGGCGCAGGTCGCGCAAGCCATCGCCCGCGCGGGCGGCTCGGCGGCGCGTGCCATCGAGCTCTGCGACGCGGGCACCCTGGAGCCGAATCGTTTCGAGCCCCGCCTCGAGGCGCTCGCGAGTGGCGCCGTCCTGCCGGCGCTCGACCTGGCGCAAGACGTGGACGGCGATCGGCAGGTCGGCGCCGAGCTGCTCGCCGTGCTCGCGGAGCTCGTCGCGCGACGCACTCGCGGCGAGGCCGTCGGCGGCGTGATCGGTGCGATCTCGCGGCGGCGCGCCACCGAGCTCCTGGATCAGACCGCACGGGTGCGTCAGGCGGTGCTGAGCAGCGCCAACGTCACGCTGGCGATCGAGGACCTGCTCCTCGGCCTCTGCCTCGAACGTAGCGCCGCGCGAGCAGCGCGCTGAACGGGCTTGCGCGCCACGAGCCGACGGAGTCGAGCCACGCCCGCGCGGCCGGTCAGAACATCTGGCCGAAGCGCAGGTAGATGAGCGCTTGCTCCTCGTCGGAGAAGCCGACGTCGACGCGCGCCACCAGGCCCGAGGACAAGAAGAAGCGGACGCCGCCTCCCCAGCTTGCCTTCCAGTCGCGCACGACCTCCTTCGAGAAGGCCTCTTCCGCGAGATACACACGGCCGAAGTCGCCGAACCCGACGGCGTCGATGGTGACGCGCCAGAGGTCGAAGAAGTCGAAGGCGGCGACCTTCACGCGCAGCTCGGTGTTGACGAGCGCGCTGCCCCTGCCGAGGAAGCGGTCGGGGAAGTAGCCGCGCAAGGTGTCGGCCCCGCCCAGGCTCGGATACGCCCAGAACGGGATCTCGCTCGGCACCCCCTCGACGTACTGGGCGCGCGCGCGTCCCGCGAGCACCAGCCAATCGCGATGGATGCCGAGGCGGCGCGCGACCTCGGCGCTGTAGAACGTGTAGTTGAACGCATTGTCGAGGCTCGGCCCCACCTCCTCGACGAAGCCTGCGAGGTGCCAGCCGTCGATCGGCCTCAGCTCCTCGGGCGCGTCGTCGTAGACGAGATCGAGGCGCAGGATCCGGACTTGCCCGCCGCCCACGCCGGCGAGGTCCGGGAATCGCTCGCGGGTGCTCGTGGGGTGCTGGCCGTCGTGCCGCGGACGCCCGAGCTCCACCTGCCGCACCTCGGCGCTGAAGCCGTAGTGAAGCTGCGCGGTGAGCCAGACGCCGAGCGCGAGTCGCGCGGAAGCATCCTGGAAGAGATGCGTCGACGCCGGATCCGGGCCCAGCGAATCGTTGCCGAGACCGAAGAATTCCTTTCCCGGGTCCGACTCCCACGCCACGCTGCTCGCGAGCGAGAAGCGCGAGCCGAAGAGGTGCGGGTCCTCGAGGGCGATCCGTGCGTACTGCTGCTGCTCGAGCGCGTAGCTGCCCTGCACGTCGAACGCCGCGCCCCAGCCGAAGAGATCGCTCTCGCGGAACTTGGCGCCACCGGACGCGCTCGTCTCCGGGCTGTAACCCACGATGGGAAGCAAGGCCCAGGTGATTCCCAGCTCGTGCTTCTCCGCGGGGGGCTCGTCGGCGCGCGCAATGGCGGCTCCGACGAGCACGCATCCCGCGCACCCGAGCAGGCACGCGGCACGTCGGATCGCCTTGCGGGTGTCGCCCGGCGAGTCGCGCGTGGTCATGCGTCGCTCGCTCGCGAGGCTCACGCGCGGGAGCTCACGCCACGTCCTCGGCTCGACGCGGGTCGGGCGGCGCCAGCGCGGCCTCGAGGATGCCCACGATCGCGTCCCAATCGGATTCCGGATGAAGAATGCGCTCGTCGTCCGCGGGCCGGAACCAGGCGCGTTGCCGCCGCGTGAACTGCCGGGTGGCGAGCACGATCGCGGCGAGGGTCGCCTCCGCGCGCGCGCCGGACGCGCCGCCGCCACTCGAGAGATGCTCCCAGACCTCGCGATAGCCGAGCGCGCTCAGCGCCTTCGCGGATGGCGGAATCCCCGCCTCGCGCAGCGCCGCGACCTCCTCCAGGAAGCCACCCCGCCACATCGCGCGAGCCCGCGCCTCGATGCGCGCGTCGAGCTCGGCGCGCCCCCGATCCACCAGCACCCGCACGACGCGCGACGCGATCGGCGTCGCGGTCCCGAAGCTGCTGAGCGGACGCCCCGTCTGACGGTGCACCTCGACCGCTCGCGCGACGCGCACGGCGTCGTTCGGGTGGAGCCGAGCAGCGGAGGGCGCGTCGACGGACGCGAGCTTCGCGTGCAACCACGGCGCACCGTGAGCGGCGAGCTCGGCGCGCACCGCCGCGCGCACCTCGGGATCCGGGCTCGGCAGCTCGGGTAGCCCGGTGGTGAGCGCGCGTACGTAGAAGCCGCTGCCGCCCACGATCAGTGCCACACGCCCGCGCGCTGCGATGTCGGCCAGGGCCCTCTCGGCGAGGCGACGAAAGGATCCCGCATCGAAGTCCTGCTCCGGATCGACGACGTCCACCAGGTGATGCGGCACCCGCGCGCGCTCGTCGTGCGTGGGCTTGGCGGTGCCGACGTCCATGCGCCGATAGACCTGTCGCGAGTCCGCCCCCAGGATCTCGCCGCCGAAGCGCTCGGCGAGCGCCACCGCCAGCGTGGTCTTGCCGACCGCGGTCGGTCCGCACACGACGATCACCAGCGGCCGCGGAGCCGTCATCGCCGCCCCACCCGGCGCTCGATCTCCGCGATCGGGAGCTCGAGGATGACGTTCCGCCCGTGCGGGCAGTTGCCGCGAAAATCGGTCTGGTCCAGGGCGCGCAACAGCTCGCGCATCTCGTCGAGCGAGAGCACCCGTCCAGCGCGCACCGAGCCGTGACACGCCATGCGGCCGAGCACCTCCTCGAGCGCGGCCGACGAGGCAGCGCCGGCGGGCGCGGCGAGCCCTTCGTCGGCGTCGAGCAGCTCGCTCACGAGGCGTGCCAGCTCGCCGTGCTGCACCAGCAACGCCGGGATGTGCTTGACCAGCACCGCGCCACCGCCGAACGGCTCGAGCCCGAATCCCAACCGCTCGAGCAACGGCGCACGCTCCGCCGCCAGCTGCGCCCGCACCGGCCCCACCTCGAGCGACTCCGGGATGAGCAGCTCCTGCACCGCCACGGTTCCGCCCAGGCATTGCGCGCGCAATCGCTCGAAGGTGACGCGCTCGTGGGCCGCGTGCTGATCGATGAGCACGAGCCCACCCCCACCTTCGCAGACCAGATACGTGCGGTGGAGCTGGCCGATCGGGCGCAAGGAGCCGAAGAAGCCCTCGCCGAGCGAACGCCCGGGCTCGGAGGGGGCCGAGGGCGAGCGGTCCTCGGGAGCACTCGTCGGGGCGGGAGTCGCGGGTTCCGGCCGTTCGCGCAAGGTCCAACCGGGAAGATCTCGACCCACGAACGCCGCGAACCCCTCGCGTTCGGCGGCGGGGGCCGGCGCCGCAGGCAGCGGCGCGAATGGAACCGACACCAAGGGCGCTTCGGCGGCCTCGCGATCCCCGAGCTCGCCGCGCTCGCGATTGGCGCCGATCCAGGGCGCCATCTTGAGCCCATCGCGCACCGCGTGGTGGACGAGACGGTGGATCGCGGCGGCGTCGCGGAAACGGACCTCGGTCTTCGCGGGATGCACGTTGACGTCGACGGCGTCGAGGGGGATCTCGAGACGCAGCACCACGATCGGGTAGCGCCCGGCGGGATTGAGCGAGCCATATCCGCTCAGCACCGCGTGGATGAGCCCGCGGTCGCGGATCACGCGTCCGTTGACGTCCACGTAGTGGGCGCTCGCCGTGGGCCGGGTCACGCCGGGCTTGGCGATCAGGCCGTGCAGCGCGGCGTCGCCCTCCATCCCGTCGACCTGATGCATGGACACCGCGACGTCGCGACCCAGCACCGCGAGCACCCGATCGGTGAGCGTGGACGCGGCGGGAGCCTCGAGCAGTGTGCGGCTCTCGTGGACGAGCGTGAAGGTGACGGCGGGCCGCGCCAGCGCCAGTCGCTGCATCCAGTCCGCGACGTGACGCAGCTCCGTCCCATCGGCCTTGAGGAAGGCGCGGCGCGCCGGGGTGTTGAAGAAGAGATCCGAGACCACCACGCGCGTTCCCGGCGGCGCGCCCGCCTCGCCGCGCGCCTGCAGCCGCCCGCCCTCGACGCGGATCCGGTGGCCGGCGAGATCGTCCGCGCGCCGGCTCACGATCTCGAGACGCGACACGGCCGCGATCGAGGGCAGTGCTTCGCCGCGGAACCCGAGGGTCGCGATGGCGTCGAGGTCCTCCGCCCCGGCGAGCTTGCTGGTCGCATGACGGGTGAGCGCGAGCGCCAGCTCGTCGCCGCTCATGCCGCTACCGTCGTCGGTGACCTGGATCCATTCCTTCCCGCCGCCGCTCAGCTCGACCGAGACCCGGCTGGCGCCGGCGTCGAGCGCGTTCTCGACCAGCTCCTTCACCACCGAGAACGGCCGCTCCACCACCTCGCCGGCGGCGATGCGATTGATCAGATCGTCGGGCAGAACCCGGATGCGCGACGTCACGAAGCGCCGCCCCGAGCGCGCGCTTCGCGCTCGCGCGGGCAGCTCTCGAGCAGCTCCTCGAGGCCCGCGACCCACGAGATCCCCGCCTTCCACGGGCCGAGAACGGACTCGCTGCGTCGCCACCACTCCGCCGCGTCCTCGCAGGCGAGCATGGCGGCCTGCCAGCCGGCGTAGCGCGCGACCGGCAGGATCGCCTCCTCGAAATCGTCCACCTCGCGCAACCAGAAGCGACGCGAGCCGCCCACCTGGAAGCTCGTGAGCCAATCCGCGAGCACGAGCGGGGCATCCGCCGTGGGCGCGAGCCGATCGTCGCCACCCTCGGCAGCAGCGTAGGCGAACAGCAACCCGGCGGGACGGACCCGGAAGAAGAGATCGTCCGCCTCCGACTGCCACGCGATCGGGCGCCCGCGGCGATGGTTGAGGTCGAGGAACGCACGCATGTGCACGACCCGATCGGCCCGGGTCTCGAGCGCGCCGGTCTGTGGCACCGCCACGTCCGGAACGCGTCCCGGATCGAGGCGCATGCGCTGGGTCTCGTACACCTCGTTCCGGAACACCACGTCGACGTCGGTTCGATAGCCCTCGACCTCGCGCAGATAGCCGAAGAGCGGCCACAGGTGCGCGGCGAGGAGAATCGTGTCGGGCGCCAGCGGACGCACCATCGCACGGGTGAGGTCGTCGGACCGGACGTCCTCGGCGTATCGCTGGAACGCGTCGCCGACGCTCGCCACGCGAGCGGCGGCGGGCGCGAGCGCCACGACCGCCACGCCGAGTCGCGCCAGCGCCGCTCGCGAGCCGGCGCGGGACGCCGCGAGCGCGCCCACCGGCAGGCACGCGAGGGCTGCCGCCAGCAGATAGATCGGGTTGTATCCCGTCGGATTCGCCCATTTCCCCACGGGGATCGCGAACGCCAGGTGCGCGGCGATCAAGAGCGTCACCACCCAGCCCGCCGCGGGCGCCCGCAGCGCGAGCAGGGCCAGCCCGGCCATCGCCAGCGCCTCGCCGAACCACCCGAGTTGCTCGAGCAGGTAGCCGTGCAGCAAGCCGCACCACACGGCCGCGCCGGCCAGGCGAGCGCCGATCCCCCGCACCATCGCGCCGATTCCACTCGACGCCGCGGACGACGCGCCGGCAGGAACGCCGGTTGCGCTTGCGCCCACCGGCGCGGGAGCGGACTCGGCGCTCTGCTCGTCGTGGTGCTCCCAGTCCTTCTCGTCCGTCAGGTGATAGCGAAGGCGATCCAAGGTCACCGCGTCACCCCAGTTGATCGAGGGGCGAGCGGCTGCGCGCACGGGCACGTACGCGAACACCGCGCCGCCCAGCAGCACCAGGCTCGCGAGCACGCCCGCGGCGCGGGGAGTGATCGCGCCACGCTCGCGAACCAGCCACCACGCGAGCAGCGCGACGAGGTCGAACGCGAACGACACGTGCACTCCGGTGCCGAGCGCCGTGAGCAGCACCAGCGCCGCGAGCGGCCGGAGGTCGTGGCGTGCCCCGGGAGCGACCGCGGTGCGCAACCACGCCAGCGCGAGCACCCCGGTGAGCAGCGCCTGCAGCGCGTAGACCTCGGCGGTGGCCGCGTGCTCGCGATAAACGGGTGAGCCCACCAGCGCGAGCGGTGCCAGGGAGGCGACCAGACAACCCGTCCTCAGCGGCAATCGCGGGCAGGCCATCGCGAGCAACGCGATCGCGAGGCGATAGGCGACCGCGAGCCCCACCGCCGCCGCCAAGCACGAGAGCAGGTTGACCCGCCAGGCAATCGCTCCCACCGGCAGCAGCGCGGCGAGCCTGCCGAGCATCGCCGGCACGGGAGATCCGGGCGGGTGCGGGACCCCCAGGCTCGCGGCTGCCCACTGGAACTCGTCCACGTCTCGCCACGCCCCCGAGGGCGCGACACCGAGCACCAGCACCGCGAAACCAGCGACGAGCACCGCGCACGCGGCCAGCGAGACCACGAGCGACGCCTCTGACGTGACGAGGGTCGGGCCCGCCGGCGAATCCGGCTGGCCGGCACTGTCGCGCTGGTATTCGCCCACCGCCCCAAGCCTCCCGACGTCGGTGGCGCTCGACCGCGGTCTGCGCCGCCACGAACGAACCGTCCGCGCACGGTCGGACCGCCTTATAGCAGACGCTCGCGCGACGAATCCGCCGGATGTGCCGCGAGTCGAGCCGCCGAAAACGAAGCGGCCCCCCCACACCGTGGGAGGGCCGCGAGCAACCGATGGTTCGAGTCAGATCACGGATGCGGAGCCGGGATGGGCGCGGTCACGCCAGGCAGACCACGCGAAGGCTCGCCACCTTCCGGCGTGATCACGACCTCGACGCGCCGATTCACGCTCCACGCCCACTCGCCCTTGGCCGGGATCAGCGGCGACTTCTCGCCGTAGCTCTTGGTGCTGAGCACCGAGGCCGGCACGCCGAACTTGATGAGCGCCGCCTTGACGGTGTCCGCGCGACGCGTGCCGAGCTTGTCGTTGTAGGCGTCCGAGCCACGCTCGTCGCAGTGACCGTCGATCTCCACCGACTTCACCTTCTTGCCCTTGATGTACTGGGCGAGCAGGTAGACCTTGCCGGTGCCGAGCGGGGTCAGGCTGTGCTTGTCGAACGCGAAGTTGACGTCGGGCAGGATGAAGCGCTCCTTCTCGACCACACGCTCGACGATCTTCTCGACCGGCGCCGCAGCCGCAGCGGCCTCGACCACCGGCCGAGCCACCGGGCCGGCGTAGCTCAAGGCCACGATGCCGCGGTAATCGTCGACCGCCTTGCTGATACCGAAGTCGACGCCGCCGGCGATACCGATGCCGTTGCCGACGCCGTAGCGCGCACCCGCGAACACCGACAGCGGATCGTCGTCGGCGTTCGAGAGATCGTTGGTCTCGCCGTGCACCACGCCTTCGAGGGCGAACTTCTCGCCCGGCAGGTAGTAGTTACCGTAGATCGGGAGCTCGATGCCGCCATGGTACGAGAGCGTCGAGTCCACCTTCTCCGCGGGGCCCGCGCCGGTCTGGCTGCCGAGGACGAAGTTCCCAGCGAGGCCGGCGGTGAGCAGGATCGGTCCCTGGAACACGTACTCGCCCTTGCGACCGAGATCGATCGGCAGGTCGACCAGACCGCCCACCGAGATCACGTCCCGCTCGAGCCCCTCGCCGCCGATCAGCGAATCGATGTTGTCGCGGTAATCCACGCGACCGGTCGCGCCGAACCGGTAGGTGACGAGCGCGGCCACGTTGATGGGCGCGATCTTGTCACCGTCGCCCAGCAGCTTGCCGTCCTTCAGGATGGCAACCTTGGCGCTGGCGGCGACGTCGCCGATGCCCTTGTGCTCGCCGTTCGGATCGCCGAGCTGCTCGCGGTTGGCGTTCCACACGAACGGCAGCCGGGCGCTCACTTCGAGCCAGTCGAGCAAGCCCACCGCCGCCACCACCCGCAGCTCGTTGACGTGCGAGATCGTGTCGCGGAGGTTGGCGTCCTGGATTCGCATGTCGGCGATCGCGCCGAGCGAGAACTTGAATTGATCCAGGGTGCTCGCCGTCGGCACCAGGATCAGCCCGCTGGGACCGGCAAAGCTCGGGTGCGGCTGGATCGCATCTTCTTCGGCGTGCGCGGGGCGGAAGGCCGAGGCCGTGAGCGCCAACGCGAGGCCGAGCACCACGGAATGGCTACGCCAGAACCGTTTCATCGTGATCACTCCTTCAACGTGTGGGTGGAGATCACCCGTTCGTTCGCAGTCAAACACAGGTTGAATCTATGCCGGTGTTTCCGGGATGTCAACTAAAAATCCTGAGCGTGCGGGTAGTTCGGGTCGCGCAGTCCTGGATTTGCGCAGCGCGTCATAGCACCCTCGGGCGGCGTTGTCACCTCGCCGCCCCAACGCCGTTGCATTTCGCCGGCGGCGGCCCGCGTCCGGGCCCCGACCGGCCCTCGGGCGGCGCCGCCCTCACTCCGTCTCGAGCGCCTGGGCGACCCACCCCAGCAGGTCGAACTCGTCATCGAGCACCACCCCGACCTCGAGCGCCGCGAGCGTCGGGACGTCGAGGACGCCGGACAGCTTCACCAAGTCCTTCGCCGTGGTCACGATCCGGCGCGCATCCCGTGCCCGCGCCACCGCCGCGATCCGCGCCGCATCGGCGTGCGTGTACGCGTGGTGGTCGGGAAAGGTCAGGCTCTCGAGAACGCGAGCGCCGAGGCGCTCCACCGCCGCGACGAACGCGCCCGGATTCCCGATGCCGGCCACCGTCACGGCCGTCTCACCGCGCAAGCTCGCGAGCGGCGATTCGCGTCCAGCCGCATCACGCAGCGCGCGCGGCGCGAGCGCGAAGCGGCGCACCGGCACGCCCTCGGCCAGGTCGCGGATGCCATGGTGGATCAGCTCCTGCCAGGGATCACCCTCGGGTGCGCGCTTCACCAGCACCAGCGCCGCGCGCTTGAGCGCGCTCGGCGGCTCTCGCAGGAACGCGGCAACAGATGGCCGTTGCCGAATCCGCGCCCGCCGTCCACCACGACCAGGTCGAGGTCGCGGGCCAGGCGACGGTGCTGGAAGCCGTCGTCCAGGATGAGGAGGTGGCGGCCTCGCTCGACCGCGAAGCGCGCCGACGCCCGGATCGGCGCCCACGATGACCGAAGCACGGCACCGCGCGCGCCAGCATCACCGGCTCGTCGCTGCAACGGGCGGGGTCGGTTCTCCGCCACCCGCGCCGGCTCGCCCGCATGCGATCTGCCGTAGCCGCGGCTCACGATCGCGACCGAACGACCGCGCCGGCCTGGACCGGCGGATGCGCGACCAGCGGCGTCTTCCCCGAGCCGCCCACCGCAGGTTGCCCACACAGATCGTTCGCGCGCCGACGCGGCAGGCCGGCTTCACGCCGCGGTCGTAGGCACGCGGTTGCGAACGCGCACCACCGTCTCGAAGACCAGCGAGCACGCCCACAGCGCCCCGTCCGCGACTCGCGAGCCGGTGGACCCGGCCTCCGACCAGAATGCGCGCTCGATCCGGGCTCGCGTCAGCATGATCCGCCGGCGTAGTCTCGCCGCCCTCGACGAGCGCGCGCAAGCAGTCCACGGTGTTGCGTCGCGCCCCGGTGGCGATCAGCGCTCGCCCTGCCCTTCCCATCGCCGCGCGGCGGGCCGGATCCGCCAAGCTCGACAGTTGCACCGCCTCGGCGGCGCTCGCGACCCGCAGCGCCGCGCCGGCAGCGGTGAGCGCGCTCGCGATCCTCGCAGCTTTCCGCGGGCCGAACAGAACGGCAAAGCTCGCGCCGCCGGCTCGAGCAGATTGTGGCCGCCGATCGGAGCCAGCGTGCCGCCCACGAAGGCGATGTCGCCGGCGCCGTAGACCTGGGCGAGCTGACCGATCGTGTCGAGGATGCGGACCGTCGGCGCGCTCGCGCCTCGCGGCCCGGCTGCGAGCGCCGCACGTAGTTTCGCGCCGCGCCTTCAGCAGCCGCGCCGGGACGTTCTCGAATCGTTCGGGTGGCGCGGCGCGAGCACCAGCGCCGCGGGCTTGCCCGCGGCGAGGAGCCGGCTGATCGAGCGCCGCGAGCAGGATCTCGTCCTCGCCCTCGGGTGCTTCCGGCGACCACCACTTCGGCGAGCGCCCCGCGAGGCCGAGCCCCCGCGCGCAGCCGCCCGCGTGCGTCCTCGTCGAGGGTCTGGATCTCGAGATCGAACTTGAGATCATCAACACCTGGATGCGCTCGGCGGGGAGCTCCCATCGCCGCGAGCCGATCCCGAAACTCCTCGGTCTGCACGCAGAGCCCGACTCGCCGCAGCGCCCCGGCGAGGAAGCCGAAGGTGGTGCGATACCGCCGCGCGCTGCGCTCCGAGACGCGCCTGTTCGCTATCGCCGTGGGCACGCACGCGCGCTCGAGCTCACGCAGCAAGCCCGGCCAGACCTCGCTCTCGGTGCTCACGAACAGCCGCGGGCGAATGGCGCGAATGGCACGGCGCGTGACGAATCCCAGATCGAGCGGCAGATATAGGACGTCGGTTCCCGCGGGCGCCTTGGCGCGGCGGTCTGGTTGGCGGTCACCGTGACCGTGCTCAGCACCACGCGATCGCCGGGCGTGCCGTCGGCACGCGGGGCGGCCAGCGCGCGCACCAGCGGCAGGATCGCGGTGACCTCGCCCACCGAGACGGCGCGGATCCAGATCGGTCGCGGCCTGCCGAAGAGATGCGCCCGAACCAGGGTGCGTAGCGGGCCCACCGCTCGCCCAGTCGGTTGCGCACCTCGGGTGTCGCGAACCAGCGGTAGATCCAGAGCGGGTGAGCGCCACCAGGCCGACGATCAGCGCGAGGTCGTAGAGCCGGTAGACCAGGCTCGAGCCCGTCGCCGGTCGCGGGTCGATGAGCGATCGCCGGCGCGATCGAGCCGCGCGCCTCGCGCGCTGGCGTTGTTGAGCCTGCGCGTCAACTCCTCGGTGAGCGCCTGGATCTGCTCCGCGTCGAGCCCCGGCGGCGCCGTGAGGTCCGGCTCGATCGCGTACACGATGCGCGCGAACGGGGCCGGCAGCAGGAATCGATCCCAGCTCCCGAGCTTCGTCGCGGGACTCGCCACCCACGAAACGGGCGTCACGGGTACGCCCGCCGCCGACGCGAGGATCGCGGCGCCGGGCGCGGCCACCTCGCACGGGCCGCGTGGGCCGTCGGGCGTGATGGCGAGATTGCCGCCCTCGCCCAGGCGCCGGATCATCTCCTGCACCGCGCCCTTGGCGCCGTGGCTCGACGAGCCGCGCACCGCGCCGATGCCGAAGTGGCGGATCGTGCGGGTGATGGTTGCCATCGCGATGCTCGGAGATGAGCACGTCCATGGGCTGGTCGGGCCACAGCATCTGCGGAAAGGCCAGCATGCGGCCGTGCCAGAAAGCGAGCACGAACGGGCCGCGGCGCCACAGGCCCGGATAACGCTCGGCCTCCAGGATGCGCACCCGGCAGGTGAGCCACCAGCCGGACGAGAGCGCCGCGAGGGGAGGCCTGGCCCAGAGCGTGAGGCGCTGCAGCTGTCGCTTGCGGAACTGGCGCCAGCGGCTCTTGGGTCGCGCGGGCTTCGCGTCGCTCAAGCCGGCGCCTCGCCGTGCGCGCCGGGCTCGCTGGTCGCCGTCGCGCGCGGAACTGCTCGCGATAGCGCGTGTACGCGCCGTCGCGCGGACAGTGCTCGTCGTGGGTGCCGTCCTCCACGATCCATCTCGGCCAGCACCAGGATGCGGTCGGCGTGCTCGATGGTCGAGAGACGATGGGCGATCACGAACGCGGTGCGGTCGCGCACGCTCGTTGAGCGCCTGGACTTCCTTCTCGGAAGCGCCGCCGAGGGCGCTGGTGGCCTCGCTCAGGGCAGGATCGGCGGATTCTTGAGGATCGCCCGCGCGATCGAGATGCGCTGGCGCTGCCCACCGGAGAGCCGCACCCCTTGCTCGCCGATCACCGTGTCGTAGCCGAGGGGCAACGCGCGGATGAATCCATCGGCGTGCGCCGCGGTCGCTGCTGCCTCGATCTCGGCGAACGTCGCATCCGGGCGACCGAAGGCGATGTTGGCGCGCACCGTGTCGTTGAAGAGGAACGTCTGCTGATCGACCAGGCCGATCTTGTCGCGCAGGCTCGCGAGCGTGACGTCGCGCACGTCGTGACCGTCGATCGTGAGCGCGCCCTCCTGCACGTCGTAGAAGCGCGCCACCAGGTTCACGATCGTGCTCTTCCCCGAGCCGCTGGCACCGACCAGCGCCACCACCGCGCCCGGCCTCACGGTCAGATCGAAGCGCTCGAGCACCGGCTGGCGCTCGTACGCGAACGTGACGCGTTCGAAGCGCACCTCGCCGCGGATGTCACCGAGGGGGCTCGCGCCGGGCTTCTCGGGCACCGTCGACTCGGTGTCCATCACCTCGAAGATGCGATCCGCCGCCGCCAGGCCCTCCTGCACCGCGTTGTTGATCTTGCTCAGGTTCTTGACCGGTCGGTACACGTTGAGGAGCGCGAACAGGAACGCCACGAACTGACCGGGCGTCTGCCCGCCGTCGATGACCTGCGTGCCGCCGAAGAGCAGGACGCCGGCGATGCCGAGCGAGCCCAGGAACTCCATGAGCGGCGAGCTCAGCGCCTGGACGCGGATGATGCGCTTGAGCAGGTGGAAGATCCGCTCGTTCTCGGCGTCGAAGCGCTGGCGCATCGCGCGTTCGAGCCGAAACGCCTTCACCACCCGGATGCCCACCGCGGTCTCGTGCAGCGAGCTGGCGAGATCGCCCATCGTGACCTGCGCCTTGCGGCTGGCGCGGCGCACCTTCCGGCCGAAGGTGACGATTGGCGCGATGGCCACCGGAAAGACCAGCACGCCGATCAGCGAAAGCTGCCAGTTCATCCAGAACGCCATCGCGGTGAGCGCGACCAGGGTGCCCACGTCCATCACCGACGTCACCACGCTGCGCACCGCCGCGCGCTCCACCAGCTCGACGTCGTAGGTGACCCGCGCCAGCAGCGTGCCGGTGGGGTTGTCGTGGAAGAACCGAAGCGGCAGCTCGACGAGCTTGTGGAAGAGGTCCGCGCGCAGATCGGAGATCGCCCGCCGCCCCAGCGTCTGCATCAGGAACGACTGGCCGTAATCGCCGAGGCCCTTGAGGAAGAACACCAGCACCACCGCGCCCGCGACCGGCCACAGGATCTGCTTGTCCTTGAGGATGAAGACCTTGTCCAGGATCGTGCGCAAGAGCGGCGCTTGAATCGCGGTCATGCCGGCGACCAGCAACATGCAGGCGATCGCGATGCCGAGCTTGCCCACGTGGGGACGAAAGTACGGCAGCAGCCGCGCCACCAGCCGCCCGGTCGAGGTGCGCCTGGGTGGCCGCGCCGGGCGCGGTGGCGCGGCGACCTCGAGGGCGGCAGCGGCAGCGCGGGCGCTCGCTCCCGGCGCGCCGAGCGCCCGATCCACCGCCGCCAGATTCGCCCGCGTGTCGGCAGCGTGTTGCGCGTCGTCGAGGAAGCGTGCCACCTCGCTGGCGATGCGCTCGGGCGTCGCCGCGTCCTGCAGCAGCTCGGGGACGATCGCGCGACCCGCGACGATGTTGGGCATCCCGAAATGAGCGACGCCGCGCACCAGCGCGCGCGCCAGCCAGTACGTGAACTGCGTGACGCGGTAGACGATCACCATGGGCAGATGGGCGCGCGCCGCGTCGAGCGTCGCCGTGCCGCTGGTGACGATCCCGACGTCCGCGGCGTCGAGGATCTCGCGCAGCATGTTGCGCCGCACCATCACCTGCACGCTCGCGCTCGCCAGCATCGACGCCACGTCCTCGTCGCCGAGGGTGGATGCGAGCGGCAACGCGAAGCGCAACCCGGGCCGCTGGGCGGCGAGCTGCTCGGCGGCGGCGAGCATGCACGGCAGCAAGCGCCCGACCTCGCCGCGCCTGCTGCCGGGCAAGAGTGCGATCAAGCGCTCGCCCGGCCCCAGCCCGAGCGCCGCACGGGTTTCCTCGGGCGTGGTGCGCGCCGGCGGCTGGTCCGCCAGCGGATGGCCGACGAAGCGCACGTCCACGCCGTGACGCCGGTAGAAATCCTCCTCGAACGGGAAGATGACCAGCATGCGCCGCACCAGCCGCGCGATGAGCCGGACACGACTGCGTCGCCACGCCCAGAGCTGCGGGCTCACGTAGTAGACGATGGGGACGCCGACGCGCTGGAGGAAACGGGCGAGCAAGAGATTGAAGTCGGGAAAATCCACCAGCACCGCGAGCTCCGGCCGCTCGCGGCGCGCGTAGGCGACCAACGTCCAGAATCCACGCAGGATCGCGCCGAGATGGGCCAGCACCTCGAACACCCCGACCACGGCGACTTCCTCGGCGCGCACCAGCACCTCGACGCCTTCGGCGCGCATCCGCGGACCACCGAGCCCCACGAAGCGCAGCGACGGATCGAGCCTGCGGGCCTCCCGGACCCAATGCGCCGCGTGCTGATCGCCCGAGGCCTCGCCGGCGACGATCAGGACGCGCCGCAGCGGCGCGGCCGCCTGGGCGGCCTCGCCACCGCGCGATGCGCGCGCGAGCGTGTCCACGTCCATCGCTGCCATCGGCGCCGAGTTCGTCACGTGAGCGGTTCTCCGAGCGAAGCGCGAGCGCGCGGCCGCTCAGGTCGCGGTGATGCCCAAGCTCGGAGCCACGCGGCCGCGGTGCTCCGCCATCGACTCGAGGATTCGATCCGCGAGCGCCATCGCGCGCCGCCCGTCGCCACCGGTCACGACCGGATCACGCCGATCGCGGACGCAGTCGAGGAAGCTCTCGATCTCGGTCGCGAGCGCGTCGCCGTCGACGATGTCCGCGAGCACCGGCTGGATGCTCGCGCCGGCGGGACCCAGGGGCGCCGGCTCGCGCCGGAATCCGGACGCGGACTTCTTGTCCAAGTCGAGCGACCAATAGCCCGAGGGCTGGAAGAGCCGGATCTTGCGGGTGCGGTCCACGCTCACGCGGCTGGCCGTGACGTTCGCGACGCATCCTCCCTCGAACTCGATGCGCGCGTTGGCGATGTCCACGTTGCTCGTGAGCACCGCCACCCCGACCGCGTGAACGAAACGGACCGGCTCGGCGACCCAGTGCAGCAGCAGATCGAGGTCGTGGATCATGAGATCGAGCACCACGTCGACGTCGTTCGCGCGCTGCGTGTAGGGCCCCATGCGCTGCACTTCCGCGAACAGCGGCCGCTCGATGCACCCCTCCACCGCGCGCACCACCGGGTTGAAGCGCTCGAGGTGCCCGACCTGCAGCACGCGGCCGTGCTCCGCGCCACGGCGATGATCTCGTCGGCCTCGGCGAGCGTCGCCGCGAGCGGCTTCTCGACCAGCACGTCGATGCCCGCGCGCAGCAGCGGGACCGCCACCTCGCGATGCGCGGTGGTCGGCACCGCGACGCTCGCGGCGCGCACGCGGCCCAGGAGCTCCCGTACGTCGGCGAGGATCTCGGCCGGCTGATCGCCCAGCGCCGCGCGCGCGCGCTCGCGAGCGCGGTCCACCACCGCGACCAATCGCGCTCCGGGAAGGCCGCGGTACTTCGCGACGTGACGGCTGCCGTAATAGCCGGTGCCGACGACCGCGACGGGGATGGGCTCGCGTTCCGTCACACGTGGATTCCGCGCTCGGATTCGCGGATGAACCGCAGCAGGTGCTGGACGTCCTCGGTCGGCTCGACGTTCGCCTCCACCTCCTGCATCGCCTTCGACAGCCGATGGCCGGAGCGGAACAGGATCCGGTAGGCCGCCTTGAGGCTGCGGATGCGCTCGTCGGAGAACCCGCGGCGACGCAGGCCGAGGCTGTTGATGCCGTGCAGCTGGACGTCGCGGTTGCCGGAGCAATGAACGAAGGGCACCACGTCCTTGCTCGCCATGGTGCCGCCGCCGAGCATCGCCGAGGTGCCGATGCGAGCGAACTGGTGCACCGCGCTCAACCCACCCAGGATGGCGTGGCTCTCGATCTCGACGTGCCCGGCGAGCTGGACGCCGTTGGCGAGGATGACGCGATCGCCGAGCACGCAGTCGTGAGCCACGTGGGCGTAGGCCATCACCAGGCATTGGGCGCCGATTCGGGTGAGCCCGCCGCCCGTGGCGGTGCCGCGGTGGATCGTCACGGATTCGCGCAGGATGGTGCCGTCGCCGATCTCCACCCGGGTCGGCTCGCCCGCGTACTTGAGATCCTGCGGCGGTGCTCCGACGCTCGCGAACTGGAAGACCTGCACCTTGGCGCCGAGCTTGGTGTGCCCGTCGACGACCGCGTGCGGACCGAGGATGGCTCCCGCGCCGATCTCGACGTCCGGGCCGATGACGGTGTAGGGCCCCACCGACACGTCCGGCGCGAGCTTGGCTTGGGGCGCGATGATCGCGGTCGGATGGATCATGGACGCTCTCCGCGGGCGCGCGCGCCGGCTTCGTCGGGCAACCGCGAGAACGCCGCGCTGATCACGGCATCGCAGACGAGCTGGCCGTCGACCGTGGCGCGGCAGTCGAACCGCCAGAAGATCAGCCCTGGCGAGCGACGTCCCTTCGGATTGGCGAGCTCGTAACGTAGCGTGTCGCCCGGCACCACCGGGCGGCGGAAGCGCGCCTCGTCGATACCGGTGAGGCTCGGCAGCCAACCGTCGCCCTCGGGCGGAGACTGGTGCATGACCCACACCCCGGCGAGCTGCGCCATGCCCTCGACGATCAGGACCCCTGGCATCAGCGGACGCCCGGGAAAATGGCCCGGGAAGAACGGCTCGTTCACGGTCACGTTCTTCAGGCCGACCGCCCGCTCGCCATCGATGGCGAGCACGCGGTCCAGCAGCAGCATCGGGTAGCGATGGGCGATGAGGCGCATGATGTCGGTCGCGCCCAGCACCGCCTGCTCCCCGGTTCGCACCATCGATTCGGTCATCGATCTCCCCTGCCCCGCGCCTCGT
The DNA here is from genome assembly GCA_046331705.1 of bacterium. Taxonomy (GTDB): domain Bacteria; phylum JADJOY01; class JADJOY01; order JADJOY01; family JADJOY01; genus JADJOY01. The sequence continues at coordinate 61,312 of JAXLQJ010000009.1, forward strand.
GGCGAGCGATCATTCGCCCGCGCGCTCGGCGAGCGCCGCGGCGAGCCGAGCGACCTCGCGCTCGAGCGCGCGCACCCGGCTCCTCAGCTCGGGCAACGAGACCTCCGCCGCCTTGATGCGGAGGAAATCGCGGTGCGGCACCGGCGGTCGCCCCGTCACCTCCGCCCCCGCCGGGACGTCTCCGGGTACTCCCGACTGGGCACCGATGCGCGCTCGATCGCCGATCTGGATGTGCCCGACCACGCCCACCTGTCCGCCAAGCTGGACCCACGCCCCCACCTGTGTGGAGCCGGCGATGCCCACCTGCGCCGCGAACGCGGCGTGTGGCCCCACGACGACGTTGTGCGCGATCTGAATCAGGTTGTCGAGCTTGGCGCCGCGCTGGATACGGGTTTCGCCCAGGGTCGCGCGGTCGATGGTGGTGTTGGCGCCGACCTCGACGTCGTCCTCGAGCACCACCGTGCCCACCTGCGGGATCTTCACCCACCCGTCGCGCGTGGGCGCGAAGCCGAAGCCGTCGCCGCCGATCACGCAACCCGGCTGCAGCACCACGCGGTTGCCGACCGTCACGCCCTCGCGAACCACCACGCCGGGGTGGATCAGCGCGTTCTCGCCCACGGTGCAGTCGTCGCCGAGGTGGACGCCCGCGCTCACCACGGTGCCGGCGCCGATGCGCGTCCGCTCACCGATGGTCGCGCCCGGCCCGATCGACGCCGACGCGTGGATCCACGCGGAACCCGCGACCACCGCCGTGGCGTGCACGCCCGGCGCCGGGCGCGGGCGCGGATGGAAGAGCTCGAGCGCCTTGGCGAGGGCCAGGTAGACGTTCGGCGTCACCAGCACGTTGCCACCGATGTCGGCGAGATCGGGAGTCACGAGCAGCGCCGTCGCGCCGCAGCCACGAGCGGCGGCGCGGTAGCGGGGGTGGGCGACGAACGAGAGCGCGCCGGCACCGGCCGTCTGCAACGGCGCGATCCGCTCGACGGTCACGTCGCCAGCGCCGCGAAGCTCGACGCCCAGCGCGTTTGCCAACTCAGCGAGACGCATGCTCGTGGCCCCCCGACGTCGCGAAGCGGCGCGACGGCGACGGCTTCGCGGCGCTGCCGAAGCGACGCCCGCCGCGGGCTCGCCTCCGCTGCGCCGCGCTCACCTCACGGCTTGGAACCCTTGCCCTCGCCTGCGCTCGCCTTGGGCATACCCTCGGCGTCGAAGCGCTGGATCAGCTTGTCGGTCAGGTCGAAGGCGCCGTCCGAGTAGAGCAGGTTGTGGGACTCGAAGACCAGGGAATAACCGTCGTCCTTGGCCACTTTCTGCACGATGTCGGCGAGGGCCTTGAGGATTCGCTGGGTGGCCTCGCCTTCCTTGCGCTTGAGCTCGTCGAGCACGTCGCTGCGGTAGCGGACCGCTTCCTTCTTCTTGTTCTCGATCTCGCGCTGCTTGTCCGCGAGCGCGTCGTCCTTGAGGGTGAGGCGCTGCTTCTCGACCTCTTCCTGGATCTTCTGCAGCTCCTTGGACATCTGATCGAGCTGCGTCTGCGCCTTGTTGACCTCGGCCTCGAGCCGGGCCTTGGTGTCCTTGCCTTCCTTCGACGTCGTCAGCGCCCGCTGCAGGTCCACGACGCCGATCTTGAGCCGCCCGGCGTCCTGCGCGGCTGCGGGTTGGACCAGCACCAGCGGGGCGGCGGCGAGCAGCCACCCCACGACGAACGCTCTGACCGTGCGCACCATGATCGTCTCGTCCTTTCTCTCGACCGCGACGAACGCGCGGCCCATCGGAATCTCGTGCAATCGCGCGGCGTCGCTCCCGGGGCTCAGAGCGGAGCGCCGACGCTGAACTGGAGCGAGCTCGCGTCGTCGCCGATGCGGCGGCGCAGAGGATAGCCAATTTCCAGTCGTAGCGGCCCGAGCGGCGAGAGCCACCGGAAGCCGAAGCCCACCGAGGTGCGCAGCTTGTCGAGGTCGAAACCCAGACCCTCGGGATAAGCCTCGCCGGCGTCGAAGAAGGTGACGCCCTTGAGGCCGAAGCTCGGCACGATGGGAAAGATGAACTCGGTGTTGAAGATGAGCTGCTTGTTGCCGCCGATCTCGTCGCCGGTGATGGGATCCTTGGGTCCGAGGGAGCGCACGTCGAAGCCGCGCACCGAGTTGATGCCGCCCACGAAGTAGCGTTCGAAGAGCGGCAGATCCTGACCGGACTCGAGCGACTCGCCGAAGCTGATCCGGCCGCGCACCGAGAACACGGTCCCCCACACCACCGGCACGTACCAGGCGGTGCGCGCCTCCAGCTTGTAGAAATCGCTGGTGCCGCCCAGGAACACACCGGCGAGCTCGGCGCTCAGCACGTTGTCCGAGCCGCGCGTGGGATCGAAGCGGTTGTTGAGGGTGTTGCGGCGGATGGCGCCGGTGATGCTCGAGATCTCGTCGGTGCCCTCTTGGCTGCGCAAGATCGAGGATGCGCTCGACGAGACGTCGGTGATCTCCACGTGCTCGAAGCCGTAGGTGAGGCTTCCGTCGATGAACTCGATCAACGGGTAGCCGAGGGTCGCGCTGCCGCCCAGGCGCTTGCGGGTGAAGTCGTTGAACTCGCGCTGATCGTTGAAGACCGAGAGTCCCGCGGAGATCCGCGTGTCGAGCACGTAGGGCTCGGTGAACTCGAGGTCCACCAGCTGCCGGCGCGAACCCAGGTCCGCGTTCGCCGTCAGGCTCTCGCCCAGGCCGCGGAAGTTGTGCTGTGTGACCCGCAGGTTCACCAGGAACGCGTCGACGCTCGAGAAGCCGGCACCGGCCGAGAGCGTTCCCGTCTGGCCTTCCTTGACCTTGACCTTGAGGTCGACCTCGTCGTCCTTGTTGGTTCGCGCCTCCTCGAAGTCGATCGTGTCGAAGAAGCCGAGCCGCTCGAGGCGTTGCTTCGACACCCGCAGGCGGGCGCCCGAGTAGGTGCTGCCTTCGCTGACCCGAAGCTCGCGGCGCACGACCTTGTCGCGGGTCTTGGTGTTGCCCTCGACCTCGATGCGGCGGAAGTGGACCTTCTTGCCCTGCTCGATCTGGAACACGACTTCCACCGTGCGCGCGTCGCGATCCAGCTTGGTGAGCGGGTCCACCTTGGCGAAGGCGTAACCCTGGTCGGCGTACGCCTCCGTCAGCCGCTGGATGTCCTGGCGCAGCTGATCGCGGTTCAGGATCTCGCCCTTCTTCGACTCCACCCGGTCGATCAGCGGCTTGCCGTCGGGGTCCGGCAGCAGATCGCCCGCCAGCGAGAGCCCCGAGATCGTGTACTGCGGGCCTTCGTCGATGCCGACGGTGACGTGCAGCCCGTCGTCGCGGAAATCGAGTCGCGGATCCGAGATCCGGTGATCGAGATAGCCGTGGTTGTAGTAGAGCGAGGAGATCCGGGCGACGTCGCCGTCGAGCTGCTCCTTGCGGTAGAGCCCGCGCTCGGTGAGCCAGCTCAGGAACCACTTCTCCTTGGTCTCCATCACGTCGAGGATCTCGTCCTTCTCGAAGTGCTCGTTGCCTTCGAACGCGACCTCGACGACGTAGACCTCCTCGTTCTCGCGAACCTTGTAGACGACCTCGACCGTCTCGGCGCTCGGCACCAGCTCGCTCTCGACCTGGGCGTGGGTGTAGCCCTTGGTGTCGTAGAGGTCGTGGATCTTCTTCACGTCCGCGCGGACCTTGTCCTCGTCGAGCAGCTCGCGCGGCTTGACCGTGATCACCTCGCGGATCTTGTCCTCGTTGATCTCGTCGTTGCCGGTGATCCGCACTTCCTTGATGCGCGGGTTCTCGGTGAGCACGAACGTCACCACCGTCCCCACCGCGCCGGGCTCGCTGCGCACCTCGATGTCGCGGAAGTAGCCGAGGCGGTAGAGCGCCTTCACGTCCTGCCGAACGACGTCGGGATCGAGCGGAGCGCCGATGCGGGTGCGCACTTCCTGCATCAGCCGATCGCTCTCGACCAGGCGGTTGCCCACGAAGCGCACCGATTCGACCGTGGGCGGCGCGGCGCCCGCCGAGCGCGCGCCCACCAACCCCATCCACGCCGCGGCGAGCGCCGCGAGCGCTGCCCACCGGATGCCGCGTCCTTGCCGACGACTCGTCATGCGCTCGCCTCTCGCTCCGGGCCGGCCACCACGAACCGGCCATCGAACATCCGCAAGCACCGCTCCATCCGTGTGGCGAGCTCGGGATTGTGCGTCACGACCACGAGCGTCGTACCGCGCCGCCGATTCATGTCCAACAGCAAGTCGAAGATGCGCGTGCCGGTGGTCACGTCGAGGTTGCCCGTCGGCTCGTCCGCGAGCACCACCGCGGGGTCCATCACCAACGCTCGGGCCAGCGACACGCGTTGCTGCTCGCCGCCCGAGAGCTCGCCGGGACGATGGGTGAGCCGGTGCCCAACGCCCACCTCCTCGAGCAACCCGGCGGCGCGCGCGCGCGCGGCAGGCTCGGGCTCGCGGGCGATCAGCGCCGGCATCATCACGTTCTCGAGCGCGGTGAACTCCGGCAGCAGATGATGAAACTGGAACACGAATCCGATCGAGCGATTGCGAAGCTCGGACCGCTTGATCTCGGGAAGCGCGTACACGTCCCGTCCCTCGATCACCACGGACCCCGCGGTCGGCCGCTCGAGCCCGCCCAAGACGTGAAGCAGCGTGGACTTCCCCGCTCCCGAGGCGCCCATGATCGCCACCGACGAGCCGCGCTCGAGCTCGAGGTCCACGCCCTTCAGCACCTCGACGCTCACGGCCTTCTTCTGGAAGGTCTTGGTGAGCCCGCTGACGGCGATCGCCAGCGCACCGGCGACGTGGCTGCGGCTCGCACCGGTGCCCGGACGTTCGGCTTCGAGGTCGCTCATCGGGCTCACGAGGGTCGTGCGGGCGGGAGACGAGGCGCGACCGTCACTCGTAGCGCAGCGCTTCGGCCGGATCGAGGCGGGAAGCCTGCCAGGCCGGATAGATCGTGGCCAGATAGGAGATGGCGATCGCGGTGACGGCCACGATCACGACGTCGAGCGGGTTCACCTTGCTCGGCACCTCGTTGATGTAGAAGACCTCGGGCGGGATGATCGTGCAGTGGCAGACCGCCTCGACGGCGCGCGCCAAGCGCGTGAGGTTGAGCGCCGTCACCAGGCCGACGGTGACACCCAGCGCCGTCCCGGTGAACCCCACCGCCAGCCCTTCCACCTGGAAGATCTTGCGAATGCTGGACGACGACGCACCCATGGATTTCAGGATCGCGATGTCCTTGGTCTTCTCGAGCACGGCCATGATGAGCGTGCTGACGATGTTGAAGCCCGCCACCAGCGTGATGAGCAGCACCACCATGAAGTAGACGAACCGTTCGAGGGCGAACGCCGCGAACAGGTTCTCGTTCATCCGGATCCAGTTACGGGTGCTGTAGGGGAAGCCGAGCGCCTTCTGCACGCGCTCGCCCACCTCGACGGCGTGGCGCGGCTCGCGCAGCCGTAGCTCCACCCCGGTCACTTGCTTGCCGATGCCGAGCAGGCTCTGGCCTTCTTCGAGGTGCACGTAGCACAGCGAGTTGTCGTACTCGTGCATCCCCGAGTCGAAGATGCCGACGACCTCGAGCGGACGCGAGCCGAAGGTGCGAAAGAAGGGCGTGATCGCGCCGACCGGAGAGATCGCGTCCACGCGATCCCCCACGCCCACCGAGAGCTGGCTCGCGAGCGCCTTGCCGAGGACCACGCCGCCGGGCTTCCCCTGACCGCCGGGGTGCAGATCGTCGAGCCGGCCCTCCTTCAGCTCGCGCAGCACCTCGATCACCTGCGGCGCCGTCGTGGGATCGATCCCGCGCACCACCACACCGGCGCTCGACACGTCGTTCTTGAGCATGATCTGGGCGTACACGAAGGGCGTCGCCGCCTCGACCTCGGGATCGGCCTTCGCCACCTCGAGCACGCGAGCGGGCTCGTCGATCCCGCCGCCGAAGCGCAGCACCATCACGTGCGGGTTGATCCCCAGGATCTTCGCCTTGAGCGCGTCCTCGAACCCGGTCAGCACCGCCAGCACGATGATGAGCGCCGCCACCCCGAGGGTGAAGCCCGCCAGGGTGATCAGCGAGATCACCGACACGAAGGTCTGCTTGCCGCGTGTGCGCAGGTAGCGCCAGCCGACGAAGGTCTCGAATCTCACGCGCTCGGCCCGCCTTCCTCGGCGTCCGCGATCGCGGCGCTCGCGACCTCCTCGGCGACCTCGGGACGCAGCTGCGGGAAGAGCAGCACGTCGCGAATCGACACCGAGCCGGTGAAGAGCATGACCAGCCGATCGATGCCCACTCCGCACCCGGCGGTGGGCGGCAGCCCGTGCTCCAGCGCGAGCACGTAATCCTCGTCGATGGCACGCAGCCCGCTGGGATCGCTCGCGACCTGATCGAGGAAGCGCTGCCGCTGGTCGGCGGGGTCATTGAGCTCGCTGAACGCGTTCGAGAGCTCGCGCCCGCCCACGTAGAGCTCGAAGCGGTCGACCAGCGTGGGGTCGGCGTCGTTGCGACGCGCGAGCGGCGAGGTCTCCACCGGGAAGCCGATCACGAACGTCGGGTCCACCAGCTCGCTCTCGAAGAGATGCTCGAAGAGCGCCAGCGTGATCTCCCCGGCGCTCGAGCCTTCCTCGACCGGCATGCCGTGGGCGCGCGCCAGCTCGCGCACGCGCGCCAGCTCGAGGAGGTCGGCGACCGCGACGCCTAGCCGTTCCGCGAGCGCTTCGCGTAGCCGCAGCCGCTTGAACGGCCGCTCGAACGAGATCGCGTGCTCGCCCCAGGTGAGGCGCTTCGGATCGGGGAGCAGCCCGTCGCGGTGGAGGCCGTCGGCGACGTGGACGAAGAGCGCCTCCACCTCCTCGATCAAGTCCTCGTAGGTCGCGAACGCTTGGTAGAACTCGAGCATCGTGAACTCGGGGTTGTGGCGCGTGGAGAGCCCCTCGTTCCGGAAACAGCGGCCGATCTCGAAGACCCGATCGAGCCCGCCCACCACCAAGCGCTTGAGAAAGAGCTCGGGCGCGACGCGCAGGAAGAGATCGACGTCGAGGGCGTTGTGGTGCGTGGCGAACGGTTTCGCCAGCGCCCCGCCCGGCAGCGCCTGCAACATCGGCGTCTCCACCTCCAGGAAGCCGCGCTCGAGCAGGAACGACCGCACCAATCCCACGACGCGGGCGCGAATCGCGAACGCGCGCCGCACCTCCTCGTTGGCGATGAGATCGAGGTAGCGGCGCCGGTAGCGGGTCTCGACGTCGCGCAGGCCATGCCATTTTTCGGGCAGGCTCCGACGCGCCTTCACCAACAGCCGGACCTCGCGCGCCGCCAGCGTCAGCTCGCCGGTCTTGGTGCGAAACGGACGCCCCCGCACGCCCACCACGTCGCCCGGCCGCAGCGCGCGAAAGACCGCGAAGCCGTCCTCGCCGAGCACGTCCTTGCGGCCGTGGATCTGGATCTTGCCGGTGCCGTCGAGGAGGTGCGCGAAGCCCGCCTTGCCCATGTCGCGCTTCGACACCACGCGCCCACCGATCGCCACCTCGTCCGCGAGCGGCTCGGCGCCCACCGCGGCGCGCTCGCCGAACTCGGCGACGATCGCGCTCGCGCGGTGGGTGGGGCGAAAGTCGTTGGGAAACTCCGGAGCCGCCATCGTCATACGTCGATCCCGTCCGAAGCGGATTCGCCCGCCCCCTCACCCATCAGATAGCCCTCGATGAACCGGTCGAGGTCGCCGTCGAGGACCGCCGTGGGATTGCCCGACTCCACTCCGGTGCGGTGGTCCTTCACCATCTGGTAGGGCTGCAGCACGTAGGAACGAATCTGCGAGCCCCACTCGATCTTCTTCTTGGCGCCCGACAGGCTCTCCAGGTGCCGCTCCCGCTCCTCGAGCTCGAGCTCGAGCAAGCGTCCCTTCAGGAGCTTCATGGCGGTGTGGCGATTCTTGTGCTGCGAGCGCTCGTTCTGGCACTGGACCACGATGCCGGTCGGTAGGTGCGTGATGCGCACCGCCGAGTCCGTGCGGTTGACGTGCTGACCGCCGGCCCCGGAGGCGCGGTAGGTGTCGACCTTCAGATCGTCCTCGTTGATGTCGATGGCGACGTCGTCCTCGATCTCCGGCGACACGCCCACCGAGCAGAACGACGTGTGGCGCCGCTTGGCGGCGTCGAAGGGCGAGATCCGCACCAAGCGATGCACGCCGCGCTCGGCGCGCATGTAGCCGTACGCATGCGAACCGCGTAGCGCCAACGTCGCGCTCTTGATCCCCGCGTCGTCCGCGGCGAGCAGATCCACGAGCTCGCTCTCGAAGCCGTGTCGCTCGGCCCAGCGCCGGTACATGCGCAACAGCATCTCCGCCCAGTCCTGCGCCTCCGTTCCGCCTGCGCCCGCGTGGATCGCGACGATCGCGTTGCGATGATCCTCGGGTCCGGCCAGCATGCGCTCGAGCTCGCGCTCGCGCGTCCAGCTCTCGAGCCAGTCCACCTTCTGCTCGAGCTCGCCCACCGCCTCGCTCTCGCCCTCGCGCGCCATCTCCACGTACACGGCGGCGTCCTCGAGCGCCGAGTCCGCCTTGCCCCATGCGTCGAGATCCGCGCGAACCTGGCTGCGCTCGCGCAGCGAGGCCTGCGCCTTGTCGCGGTCGTTCCAGAAATCCGGCCGAGCGCTCAGCGCGTCGAGCTCGTCGAGCTTGCGCCGCTTGCCATCGAGGTCAAAGATGCCCCCGAAGGTCCGAGATCTTTCCCCGCACCTTCGTCAGTCGTCCCTCGGCTTCGAGCAGCCGTTCTTGCACGTCGACCATCGCCATCCCCCCACGGTCCGCACCACTTCGGTTCAAGGCCGCGTCTCGTCGTCGCCGGGCGCGCGTCGACGCCGAGCGCCGATGCCTCGCGCCACGAGCACCAGCAGCACCACGCCGCCCGAGCCACGCGCGAAAACGTCACCGTAACGCAAGTAGAAGCTTTGGAGGACAGGCCCCAGCGTCACCGCTCCGGAAAGCGTCCCATCCACGAAGAGCCCGGTCTCGCTCACGCGGCGGCCCCAGGGATCGACGAACGTGCTGACGCCGGTGTTGGCGGCGCGCGCGAGCCAGACGCGATTCTCGATGGCGCGCACCTGGGCCATCTCGAGATGCTGATAGGGGGCCCCCAGGCGCCCGAACCACGCGTCGTTGGTGATGCTCACCAGCAGCCGCGCGCCAGCGGCGACGGCATGGCGCGCCTCCATCGGGAAGATCGCCTCGTAGCAGATCAACACCGCGAAGCGGATCCGGTCGCCGATCGCGAACGTGACGTGCTCGCGCCCGGGATGGAAATTCCCCACCCCGGCCACGATCTTCTCGAGGAACGGAAACGGGCTCCATTCCCCGAACGGGACGAGGTGCATCTTGTCGTAGTGCGCGAGCTCGGTGCCGTCCGGCGCGAGCAGATACGCGCGGTTCAGGCTCTCCACGTCGGCGGCGGTGAGCGGGCGACCCGGCGCCGCCGGTAGGTTCTCCTTGAGCCGATACGCGGGTGCACCGAAGAGCACCGGTAGTCCCGTGAGGCGGGCGAGATCGCGAGCGCGCTCCGTCCACGCGCCGCCGCGCTGGAAGTAGAACGGCATCGCGGTCTCGGGCAGCACCAGGAGGTCGAGGGGCTCCGCCGCCGCCCGCGTCGCGAGCTGGTGGTAGACGTCGATCGTGTGGCTGCGGAACTCCTCGTCCCACTTCATGTCCTGAGGGATGTTGCCTTGCAGCAGGCCGATCCGGATCGGCTCGCTCTCGGCCGGCACGGCGCGCATGCGCACCAAGCCGTAGGCGCGCACTCCCGCCACCACCAGCACCAGCGCCACCAGGTGCGCGAACGGCACCGGCACCTCTCCGGTCCAGGATCGCCACGCCAAGGCCACCGCGGCCGAGCTCGCCACCAGCACGAAGCTCACGCCATAGATCCCGGTCAGATCGGCGATCTGGACCATCGGCAGGAAGCCCACCTGGCTGTACCCGAGCGTGAGCCAGGGAAAGCCGGTGAGGAAGAACGAACGCAGGTACTCGAGCGCGGTCCAGAGCGCGGCGAGTCCCCAGATCCCGCGCCCGCGATCGAGCCCCAGCGGACCCGCCAGCGCCGCGAACGTCGCCACGAAGAGCGACAGGAAGGCCGAGAGCAAGAGGTGGCCGAGCACGCTCAGCGGCAGCGGAAGCTCGCCGAAGTGGTGCATGGTCTCGACCAACCAGTAGAGCCCGCCCAGGAAGAGCGCCATGCCCGCGAGGTATCCGAGCGCGAATCGTCGCCGCCACGGCTCGCCGGCCAGCGCCACCAGCAGCGGCGCGAGGCCCACCCACGCGAGCGGCCGCACTGGATGGATGGGGAACGCCACCACCAGCAACACGCCGCTCGCCAGCGCGGCGACGATCTTCCAACGCGGAAAGCCGCTCACGGGCTGCTGCTGACGAGCGACGAGCGCCGATCCTTGCGGCTCCCCCACCACGGTGCCTGACCGGCGGAGCCCAGCCCCTCGAAGTTGAATTGGATGCCGACCTTGGTTTCCTCGGGGTTGGTGCGGTCGATCACCCACAGATCGAAGCCCCAGCAGTCGCAGGGCGCGGTGAAGTGGAGACCGCCGCGATTCTCGAGCAGCTGCGAGTTGAGCTGGTCGTAGCGCGTGAGCCCGTAGAGCGCGGTGCCCTCCCACAGCACCAGCCGTCCCCCCGCGCTCACGTCCTCGATGCGGTCGGCGACGAAGCGGTAGCGCGTCGTGAACCGGTCGCCGCGCGCGTCCGAGAGCCCGACCTTGAGGGTGTAGTCCGCGAACTGGTGGGCCTCCGGGTCCCAGTCGGTGTAGGCCCCGATCGAGATCGCGCGCCAGGGCGCGAACGAGAGCTCGCCGTGCACCGGGCACACGCCGTTCTCGCAGGTGTCGCCGAGCAGATCGAACGAGTGCTCGAGGATCACGTCCACCCACTGCTGGATGTTGCCCTGGCCGCCGGTCCGCGAGAACAGCGTCTGCTCGACGCCGTAGGTGACCAGCGACTTCTGGGCGATGCGGTCGGTGCGATCGAAGGACGGCAGCCCGCTCTGGTCGACCTCCGGGATCCAGTCGTAGACGACGTAGGGATCGAGCTCGTGCTTCCACCGTGTCTCGTGGGGGTCCTTGGGGTCGCCCCGGAACACCCGCGAGAGCGTGGTGTCGAGCGTCACGTTCACTTGCGGCAACAACCGCGCGGCGCTGGTTCGATCGAGGCGGGTGGTGGTGGACGTCTCGCCCGTGAGGGGATCCGTCAGCTCGTCGGTGATGGTGGCGTCCGCGTAGTAGAGCGTGGTGCGGGGAATGATCGAGGGCTCCAGGTTGAAGTGCGAGATCTCGATCGGGATGAAGAACCGCGGGCTCGTGTCCCAGCGCAACCCGTCGGCGCCCTGACGGCGATAGAAGTCGGTCGCGTCGCTGCGGAAGTCGAGCAGCACCGGCGTGCCGGGAACCGGCTGGCGGATGCCGCGCAACGTGACCTCGGGCAACTCCTGCAGCTCGTTGTTCGAGTCGGTGACCATGTTCTCGTACCAGCGCACGGCGCCCAGCAGGCTCCACCGTCTCCAGCTCGAGGTCAGGGTGACCTTCGATTGCGAGAAGCGCTGCGCGCGCAGGGTCTCGTCGTCGCTCAAGTCGCGGTTCACCTCGGTGTCGCTCAGCACGTCCACCAGCACCTTGCCGCGCACTCCCGGCGACAGGATCTCGTCGTGGAACGCCTCCACGGCGTAGCGCTGACGCTCCACCTTGCCGCTCACCGGGTTGCCCGAGCCGTCGGTGGTGGCGTCCCGCGCGTCCTTCTCCTGGAAGTAGCGAGCGGAGATCTCGCCCGCGCTGCTCAGCGTGCGGATGTAGCGGAAGTCGACCTGGCCGCCCAGACGTTCCTCGGTGGAGGTCTCGAGGGTGAACGTCGCGTCGACGTTGCGCGAGATCGCCCAGAAAAAGGGTTGCTCGAGCTGGAAGCCGCGGCGATCCGAGTAGCCGAAGCGTGGGATCAGGAGCCCGGTCTCGCGATCGGTCTTCACCGGCACGATCAGGTACGGCGCCCAGATCGCCGGCACGTCCCAGAGCCGGAACGTGGTGCCGAAGCCACTGGCGTAGCCACCCACGGTGATGTCCACGTCCCCACCCGTGAACGACCAATCGGGGGGATCGCAGGCGCAGCTCGTGAGCTTCGCGTCCTCGACGTGATAGGTGCTCTCTCCGGTCTTCTCGATCTTGGCGCCCTGGAAGCTCACCTCGCCGTCCACCGAGCTGAACGAGCCGTCGAAGACCACGCCGGTGAGCGTGTCGAGGCTCACGTTGACCGAGGCGCCGCGCAGGGTGCCGGCGGACCAGGTGACCCACACGTTGCCGTCGGCCTGAACCTCGCTCGAGGCCGCGCGATAGACCACGCGATCCGCGCGAATCGCGATGTCGCCGTAGACCGCGTGCACGCTGCCCTCGGCGATGAACTCGTCGAACTGACGATCCTGCACCACGCGATCGGCGTTGAGCTGGACCTTGCCGCCCGAACCGAGCGTGGGCGCCGCCGCCGTCGTCGTCGCGGTGGTGTCGTCCTCGGCCGCGAGATCCTCGTCGCTCTCGTCACCACCCAGGGCTTCCGCGTCGTACGACTCGGCGGCGACCTTGGAGCGCTTCTTTTTCTTCTTGGGCGTCGCCGCCGCGACGCGGGTGTGGCGCGCTTGATCCGCGGGCGCGGCGGTGGCCGCCGGGGTGGACGTGGGCGCCGTGGCGGCACTCGCAGGTGGCGCGCCGGTGGGTGGTGCCGGCGTCACGGACACGCTGGTCTGCGGCGCGGGCACCGCGGTCCCCGGAGCATCCACGACCAGGATCAGGATTCGAAACGGCGAGGTGAGCGAGCTCACGCGGGTCACGACCTGGGCCACCGCGTCGATACGCACGACGAAGCCGCCGCGCTCCCCTTCCCCGCCCGTGGGAGTGATCTCGACCCGCCGCACGCGCGGGTCGGCGGGGTCCACCCGCGGCACGGCGCGCGCGCCGACCGCGGCCGCGTAGACCTGCACCTCGAACGACGATCCATCGCTGCTCGGCCGCAACCGATCGAGGTAGGGCACCGGTCGATCGAAGTCGAGGAAGATCGCGGTCTGCTCGGCGCCCGACGAGACGCGCACGGACTGCAAGGTCGCGAGCGGCTCGAGCGCGTCCTGGGCACGCGCCGGCGCGGCACCGATCCCGACCAGCCACAGCCAACCGACGACGAGCGGCGTGATGGAACGACGCCGGGATTCAAGGATCGACATCGCGCTCTCGACTCCGGATCGATGCGGGGTGGTGCTCGGCTCGGGCACGCGCCCGGGTTCCGCCGGATGCGCCGCGTGCGCCGCCGAGTGGGACCGTCGAGCGCGCGGTAACATCCGCCCGTCACCTCGGTGTGTCAACACCCGCGCGTCACCCGCGCGCGTCGCCGCGTGAGCGTCACGGGAACGCCGAGCCGCTTCATCGCCGCGCCGACCAGGTAGAGCGAGCCGATGACCACCACGACTCCGTCGGCCCTTGCCAGCGCGCGAGCCCGGGAGAGCGCCCGCGGCCAGGGCGCGACCGCGTGGGCCGGCATTCCCGCTCGCCGCGCGGAATCGACGAGCTCCGCGGCGGCGACCGCGTCCGCGCGCGGCACGGTGGTGCACACGACCGCGTCCCAGGGCACGCGCCGCAGCGACCCGAGCAACCGCTCCGGCGACTTGGTGCGCAACGCACCCACCACCACCACGCGCGGACCCGCGAACGGGGCCACCAGCGCGCCCAGCGCTCGCGCCGATGCCGCAGCGCCGTGCGGGTTGTGCGCGCCGTCGAAGATCCACGTCGGGTGCCCGCGCACGACGTCGAGCCGTCCCGGCCAGCGTGTCTCGGCGAGCGCCGCGCGCACCGCCGCGGCGTCGACCGCGAGCCCGAGCTCCGCGATGCACTCGAGTGCCCGCAGCGCGAGCACCGCGTTGCCCACCTGATGCGCGCCGAGCAATCCGAGCGGCGCCCGCTCGAGCACCAAGCGCTTGCCGCGATAGCTCACCACCCCGCCCGCGCCGGCGCCGCGAGTCGCGAGCGGCGGCGTCTGCACCGCGATCCCGTGGGCGCGGGCGTGCGCATCGATCACGCGCCGCGCGGCGCCGCTCGCGACGCGCGCAGCGTCCGCCCGGGCTCGCGATCTCGACTTTCTCGCGGGCGATGGCGCGCCGCGTGGTGCCCAGGAACTCGGTGTGGTCGAGCTCGACGTTGGTGAGCACGGCCACCGGCGCCAGGCCGACGTTGGTGGCGTCCCAGCGTCCGCCGAGCCCCACCTCGAGCACCGCCACGTCCACCCGGCGGCGCACCATCTCGAGCAACGCCACCACCGTCACGAGCTCGAAGTACGTGAGCCGCACCGCCGGCGGCCGCTCGATGGCGCGGCGGACCCGCGCGATGCCGTTCGCCAGCGCCGCCCAGCCGATGGCGGCGCCGTTCACCCGGATGCGCTCGCGCACGTCGACGAGATGCGGCGAAGTATAGAGGCCGACCGCGAGGCCGCTGCGTTGCAGCGCCGCCGCGATCAGCGCCGAGACCGAGCCCTTCCCGTTGGTGCCGCCCACCCGCACGATCCGTAGCCGTCGCTCCGGGTGATCGAGACGAGCGAGCGCCTCGCGCACCCGTTCGAGCCCCGGGCGGATGTCGCGCGGATCGATCGCGTCGAGGTAGCGAAGCGCCCGACGCCGGCGCGCCGTGGCGGCGTCGCTCCGCCGCACCCATGACGGCAAGCGCGTGGCCGGCGAGCGACGACTCGACGAACGCGCGCGCTCAGGTCGTGCCGGAGAACGCCTGCCCGTCGCCATTGCCTGCGCCGGTCGCGCCCTCGTGCGCCGAGAGGTACCGCCGGCTGCCGGGCGCGTGCGCCTGCCCCAGGAGCAGGCTCAGGATGCGCGCCAGCGTCTCCTTCACGTGGCGTCGCTCGACGATGCGGTCGATGAAGCCGTGCTCGAGCAGGAACTCGGAGCGCTGGAATCCCTCGGGCAGCGTTTCCTTGATGGTCTGCTGGATCACCCGCGGACCCGCGAAGCCGATGAGCGCGCGCGGCTCGGCCAGGATCACGTCTCCGACGGTCGCGAAGCTCGCCACCGTTCCTCCGGTGGTCGGATCGGCGAGCAGCGAGACGTAAGGCAGCCCCGCGCGGCGAAGCCGTACCAGCGCGCCGACCGTCTTCGCCATCTGCATCAAGCTCAGGGTGCCTTCCTGCATGCGGGCACCGCCGCTCGACGACACGATCACCACCGGCAGCCGATCGCGCATCGCCGCGTCCACGAGACGAACGATCTTCTCGCCCACCACCGAGCTCAGGCTGCCGCCGAAGAAGTGGAAGTCCATGACGCCGATCATGCAGGGCACGCCGCCCAGCCGGCACGAGCCCGTGACGATGGCCTCGCGCGAGCCCGTCTTCTTCTGGGCGTCGCGGACCCGATCGGGGTAGCGCGCCGGGTCCCGAAACCCGAGTGGATCGAGCGGCTCGAGCTCGGCGTCGAGCTCCTGGAAGCTCGACGCGTCGGTCATGATCGCGATCCGTTCGCGCGCGGAGATGCGGAAGTGATAGTTGCACTTCGGGCAGACGCTGAAGTTGCGCTCGACTTCCTTCTTGTAGAGCATCTGGCTGCACGCGTTGCACTTGAGCCAGAGCCCCTTGGGGATCGAGACGCGGCTCTCGCCTTCCTTCTTGAACCAGGCCATCAGCGCGCTCTCCGGCGGGTGGCTGCCGGCACTCGATCGAGTGCCGCGCGCAACTCGCGCACGAACGAAGCCACTCGCTCACAGGCACCGCGCGCGCCCCCCGCGCCCGGTACGCGGCGAACCACCGCCGAGCCGACGATCACCCCGTCGGCCACCGCGGCGACCTCGGCGGCCTGCTCGGGCGTGCTGATGCCGAAGCCCACCAGCACCGGTCGATCCACGGCCCGCTGGACCGTGCGGATCCTCGCCGGCAGATCCGAACGCAGCTTGGTGCGCTCGCCGGTCACGCCCGTGAGCGACACGTAGTAGACGAAGCCGCGGCTTCTGCGGCCGATCTCGGCGAGCCGCGCCGCTTTGGTGGTGGGCGCGACGAGCAACACGGTGTCGATGTCGTGGGCGCGCAGCGGCCGAAGGTCTGCTCGCCGTCCTCGATGGGCAGGTCCGGGATGATGATGCCGTCGATGCCGGCGGCGCTCGCCGCCTGCGCGAAGCGCTCGGCGCCGAACGCGTGGATGGGGTTGATCGAGCCCATGAGCACCAGCGGCACGCGCACCTTCCCGCGAATCCGCGCCACCATGTCCAGGATCGCACGAAGCGTGGTGCCCGACGCCAGCGCACGTGCGTTCGAGAGCTGGATCACCGGGCCATCCGCGAGCGGATCCGAGAACGGGATGCCGAGCTCGATGGCGTCGGCGCCCGCCGCTTCGAGCGCGAAGATGAGCTTCTCGGTGGTCGCGAGGTCCGGATCGCCGGCGGTGATGAACGGCACCAGCACGCGACGACCGCTGGCGCGCGCCGCGGCGAAGGAGGTGGTGAGCCGGCTCATCGTCGCCTCGCCACGAGCCACGGGCTGGGAACGCCGTCGGTGAGGGCCGCGGCGGCGACCGGATTCGGCGCCATCAGGCGAGCTCCTTGGCGAGCCGCTCGGAGACCTTCATGACGTCCTTGTCGCCGCGTCCCGAAAGATTGAGCACCACCAGCTGTCCCTTGCGCAGTTGCTTGCGACGCGCGGCGCGGCGCACCCAGGCGATCGCATGCGCCGTCTCGAGCGCGGGGATGATGCCCTCCTTGCGCGCCAGATACTGGAATCCCTCGAGCGCCTCGTCGTCGGTGACCGCGTCGACCTCCAGACGGCCCTGCGCCTTCCACGCCGAGAGCTCCGGCCCCGAGCCCGGATAATCGAGGCCCGCCGAGATCGAGTGCGCGGGGAGGATCTGCCCGTCGGCGTCCTGCAACACGTAGCTCAGGCTGCCGTGCAGCACGCCCGGCTTGCCACGCCCCAGCGACGCGCCGTGCTGGCCGGTCGAGATGCCCAATCCCGCGGCTTCCACGCCGACCATGCGCACCTGCGCGGTCGGCGAGAAACGGATGGAAGAATCCACTGGCGTTCGAGCCGCCGCCGACGCACGCGACCAGGAGGTCCGGCAGCCGCTTGGTCGCCGCGCGAATCTGGCGCCGGGTCTCGCGTCCGATCACCGACTGGAGCTCGCGCACGATCCACGGATACGGGTGCGGCCCGACGGCCGAGCCGATCACGTAATGGGTGCTCTCGACGTGGGTGGCCCAGTCGCGGATGGCCTCGCTGGTGGCGTCCTTGAGCGTGCGGGTGCCGGAGGTCACCGCCACCACGCGTGTTCCCATGAGCCGCATGCGGAAGACGTTGAGCGCCTGGCGATCGATGTCCTCTTCGCCCATGTAGACGACGCATTCGAGGCCGAAGAGCGCCGCCACGGTGGCGGTCGCGACTCCGTGCTGGCCGGCACCGGTCTCGGCGATGATGCGCTTCTTGCCCATCCGCCGCGCGAGCAGCACCTGGCCGATGGTGTTGTTGATCTTGTGCGCGCCCATGCTGACGAAGAAGTCCTCGCGCTTCAAGTAGAGCCGGATCGAGCTCTGCGCTGACCCGCGCCGCGCGGGTCAGCGGCGTCGGCCGGCCCACGTAGTTGCGCAGCAGGTCGTCGACCTCGCGGCGGAACGCACGATCCCGGCGCGCCTCGCGCCAGGCCCGCTCGAGCTCGACGCATGCGGGGACCACGGTCTCGGGGACGCCCCGGCCGCCGAAGGGACCGAAGCGCCCGTGCTCGTCGGGCACCGAACCAACTCCCGCGTGAGCGCGCGGCTCGCGTGCGCGTCTCACGAGCGGGCCTCGATCGCGGCGAAGGCATGGTGGGCGCGCTCCACGAATGTCCGTACCTTTCTCGGGTCCTTGCGACCGGGTGCCGCTTCGACGCCGCTCGCGACGTCGACGGCGTAGGGTTGCACCTGGCGCACGGCGTCGGCGACGTTCTCGCAATCCAGTCCGCCGGCGAGGATGAGCGGGAAGCGCCGCGCGGCGGCGCGCGCGAGATTCCAGTCGCCGCGCACGCCCGTGCCGCCGGCTTGCCCGGGCACGAACGCGTCCACCAGCACGGCGCTCGCGCCGTATTCCTCGACGCCTTCCAGATCCCGCTCGTCGCGGGCGCGGACGGCACGGATCACGCGTCGGCTCAAGCTGCGCGCGAGCTCGGGAGGCTCGGCGCCATGCAGCTGGATGACGTCCAGTCCCACTTGCGCCGCGATCGACTCGATCGACTCGCGGGATTCGTCGACGAAGACGCCCACGCGCGTCACGAAGGCCGGCAAGGTGCGGGCGAGCGGTGCGGCGACGGACGGATCGATCCAGCGCTTGCTGGCGCGATGGAAGTTGAAGCCGACCGCATCGGCGCCCGCGTCCACCACCGCTTGCAGATCGCGCGCGGTGGTCACGCCGCAGATCTTCACGCGGATCATCGGAGCCCGCCCCGCCCGAGGAGCGAACGGATCTGGGCCACGGGATCGTCGGCGCGCATCAGCGACTCGCCCACCAGCACCCCGCGCACGCCGCTCTCGCCCACGCGCAGCACGTCCTCGCGCGTGAAGATGCCGGACTCGGAGACCACGGGGACGTGCCGCGGCACCTCGGGCGCGAGCGTGAGGGTGACGTCGAGCTTGGTCTCGAAGGTGGTGAGATCGCGGTTGTTGATGCCCACCAGATCGGAACCGCGCTCGAGCGCGAGATCGAGCTCGCGGGCCTGGTGGACCTCGACGAGCGTGTCGAGCCCCACCTCGCGAGCCGCGGCCAGAAGCTCGCCCAGCAGCGCGCGATCGAGCGCGGCCACGATCAAGAGCATCGCGTCGGCGCCGGCGGCGCGCGTCTCAAGGAACCTGATAGGGATCGACGATGAAGTCCTTGCGCAGCACCGGGATCTCGGTGGCGTCGCGGGCACGCTCGAGGTCGTCGAGCGTGCCGCGGAAGAAGCCCTCGTCCGTGAGCACGCTCATCGCTTGCGCGCCACCGGCCGCATAGCTGCGCGCCCGCTCGGCGGGCTCGGCGCCGCTCGCGAGCTGGCCCTTCGACGGCGAGGCGCGCTTGAACTCGGCGATCAGCGCCGGCGCTTCCGGGCTCGCCTCGTCGATGCGTTTGCGGAACCCACGCGCGGCACCCCGCCCGAGCGCGGCGTCCTCGAGCGTGCGCAGGCTGTAGCGCTTGCGCAGCGCCAGCACTTCCTCGCGCTTGCGATCCAGGATCTGACGCAGCAGGCCTTCCGGTCGCGCGGTCATGGGCGTCGTCCTCGCCGGTCGTCCGTGGCGTTCGCGCCGACCTGGACGCGCAGGAAGTTGGCGAGCAGCTCGCGTCCGGACTCGGTGAGGATCGATTCGGGATGGAACTGGACTCCTTCCACCAGCCCATCCGCGGTGCGGACCCCCATGATCTCGCCGTCCTCGCTGCGCGACGTCACGGCGAGCTCCGCGGGTAGCGTCGCCTCGTCGATGGCGAGCGAGTGGTAGCGGGTGGCGCGAAACGGGTTGGCGAGCCCCCGATAGACGCCCGCGCCGTCGTGCCGGATCTCGGAGACCTTGCCGTGCATCAACCGGCGAGCGCGCACGATCTCGGCGCCGTACGCCGCACCGATCGACTGATGCCCCAGGCACACGCCGAGCAGTGGGATCTTGCCGCGGAAGCGCCGGATCAGCTCGACGCTGATGCCCGCTTCCCGGGGCGTGCACGGCCCCGGCGAGATCACGACGTGGTCCGGCGCGAGGCTCGCGACCTCGTCGAGCCCGATCTCGTCGTTGCGCTTCACGACGACGTCCTCGCCGAGCTCGGCCAGGTACTGGACGAGGTTCCAGGTGAAGGAATCGTAGTTGTCGATCATGAGGAGCATGTCAGGGCTCCTCCGCGGTCGCGCCGCCGCGCGGCACGCCTTCCACGAGACTCAGGTTCTCGAGCCCGCCGCGCGCCAGCTCCACCGCCTTGCGCGCCGCGCGGGCCTTGTTGACCGTCTCGCGGTACTCGCGCTCGGGATCCGAGTCCGCGACCACGCCGCCGCCGGCCTGCACGTGGATCTCGCCGTTGGCGAGCACCAGGGTGCGGATGGTGATGCAGAAATCCATGTCGCCATTGAACGAGACCCAGCCCACGGCGCCGCCGTAGGGGCCGCGGTGGCTCGGCTCGAGCTCCTCGATGATCTCCATCGCGCGGATCTTGGGCGCGCCCGTGAGCGTCCCGGCCGGGAATGCCGAGCGCAGCGCGTCGAGCGCGTCGCGGTCCTCGCGCAGCCGGCCTTCCACGTGGGAAACGAGGTGCATCACGTGACTGTAGCGTTCCACCACGGCCAGCTCGGGAACCCGCACCGTGCCGGCGCGCGCCACCCGCCCGACGTCGTTCCTGCCGAGATCGACGAGCATCACGTGCTCGGCCATCTCCTTGGGATCGGCGCGCAGGTCACGCTCGAGCGCCTCGTCCTCGGCCACCGAGGCTGCGCGCGGCCGGGTGCCGGCGATCGGCCGGGTCATCACCTCGGCGCCCTCGACGCGCACCAGAAGCTCGGGCGACGAGCCCACCAGCATGCCCTCGTCGAAGCCGAGGAAGAACATGTAGGGCGACGGGTTCACCACGCGCAGCGCGCGGTAGAGATCGATGGGCCGGACGTCGAGCGTGGTGCTGAAGCGCTGCGAGGGCACCACCTGGATGATGTCGCCCGCCTGCACGTACTCCTTCGCCTTCTCGACGGCGCGGTGGTAGTCGGCGCGAGTGAAGTTCGAGCGCCACGCCGCCGGGCTCGAAGGCTCGGGCGCGCTCGGCTCGGGCGCGGCGAGCGGCGCGCGCAGCTCGCGGATCAGCTCCTCGATGTCCGCGACCGCGCGCGCGTAGGCGGCGTCCAGGTCCGGCTCCTCGTCGAGGAAGACGTTCCGGATCACCCGGATCGTGCCGCGCATGTTGTCGAAGACCAAGAGCGCGTCGGTGCGGCTCAGGTGCATGCGCGGGAAGCCGAGCACCTCCGGCTTGCGATCGGGCAGACGCTCGAAATGCCGCACGATGTCGTAGGTGAGGTAACCCACGAAGCCCGCGGCGAGCCGCGGCAGCCCCGGCACGTCGACCGGGCGGTACCGTTCGAGCTCGCGGCGCAGCACGTCGAGCGGAGAGGCCCCCGGGTGCTCCTCGACCGTGTGCTCGCCGTCGACGATGCGCACACACGCGCCGTCCGCGATCACCTGACGCGCGCCGAAACGCCCCAGGAAGCTGAAACGCGCCCAGCGCTCGCCGCCCTCGACGCTCTCGAGGAGGAACGCCTGGCGATCGCCACGGATCTTGAGGAAGGCGCTGAGCGGCGTGTCGAGGTCCGCCAGCACCTCGCGGCTCACGGGCACGACGTTGCCGCGCGAGGCCCAATCGCGGAATTGACGCAGGTCGGGAAAGCAAGGGCTCATCGTCGCTCGAGCGAGCGCACGCGGCGAAGACCGAGAGCGCGCTGGAAGAAACGCCGAGTATAGCGTCGCGACGCGGGATGGAACGGGACTTCAGCGACTCGACACGATCGCCGCACCACCGAACCCGGCGGCCGCCACTTTCTTCTGAGCGGCCTTCGCGTCCGCCATCGTCTTGTAGCGGCCGACCCGCACGCGGTAGTGCGGCCCCGAAGGCAGATCCACCCTGGCCGCCGTGCCCTGGATGCCGTGCGCCTTGAGGCGCGTGAGGAGCTGATCCGCGTCCGTCTTGCTATCGAGCTCCGCCACCTGGATCACGAACCCGGGCGCCGCCTGCTCGTCCGGCTTGGGAGCCTTGGGTGGCGCCTCCGGAGCGATGGTGAGCTTGGGCGCGGACGCGCTGCGCGCGTCGCGCGGTGCTTCAGGCTTCTTGGGAGTCACGGGAGGCAGCGGCTTGGCGACGGCGACGTTGGTGTCGCGCGCATCGCGCGCCGCTGTGGCCACGTCCGTCTTGGGCGGCGTGGGCGCCGTCGGGGTGGGCGCCTTCACGGGTGGCGCCACGGGAGTCGCCGCCGTTCCTGCGCGCGAGCCTTCCGCCTCGCTGGCGGGCTTTGGCGAGGGGCTCCCCGCGGTCGAGCGAAACATGCCGTAGTCGACCGCGGGCGTCGGTACCGGCGGCGTGACCTTGGCCACGCTCGCGGCCTCCGGCTTGGTGCTGGATGCGGCCGACGAGCCGCGCTCGCCGTGAGGGACGCTCGCGGTGGTGCTGGGCGCCGCCGTGACCGACGGCGCCGCCGCTGCCGCAACGGACGTTGCCGGCGCTGGCGCCGAGGACACCGGGGCCTTGGTCTCGCTGGCGACTGGCGCGGTCGGCTTCGTCGTGGGAGGCTCGCTCGAAGCAGGCTCGGGATCGTTGCGCGCGCCGCCGGCACCCTCGCCGCCGCGCTTCGGCGCCGTCGCGCCGTCGCGGCCCGCGTGCGCCTGCTCGGCGGCCCGTCCCTCGCGCTCGGCGACGCGCGACGGCTCGGCGCCCTCGTCGCGACGCAACAGATCGAGCTCGTGTCCGGCCTTCATTCCCAGCGCGAAGGCGAGCGCCACGACGATGAGCAATCCCACCAAGAGGCCGGCTGCCTTGAGCGGCGACGTCCCGTGCGATTGCGATGCGGAGCGGTAGTCCATCTCGGTCCCTCTCGAGCGAGCTGCATACGCTCGATCGGGCCCCCGCCGCCGCTCGCGCCGAGCGGCCGGAGCCACGCGACGAGCGCGCGCGAGCTGCGAACGAGTTCCTAGCGGCTGGCGGAGGCCGCCGTCAAGGTGCTTCGCCGGGAGCGAACGTGACCGAGACCTCCGCCGACGCGTCGGCGCGGATCCCGGTCTCGACCCGGAACGAGACGGTCTCGAACGCGCCGACCCTTCCGCCGGCGCCGAGCGGCAAGACCACCACGATCGGCTGGCGATCGTCGCGCCGCACGGCGATCTCGACCTGCGCCGCTTCCAGCGCGTGCTCGCTCAGGTTGAACGCGCGCCCCTCGACCACCAAGGAGCCGTCGCTCGCGATCGTACGCAGCACGGGTCCATCCTGGATGAGCCCGGAATCGCTCGAGCTCGCGCAGCCGAGCGCGAGAAGCAAGACCAGCGCCGCAACACCGAGCCGTCCGCGCTGTTTCATCGCCGCGGCCCCCGATCCTCGACCGGCTTGCGCGCCAGCTTGTCGAGCTGAATGACCTTGCCCCGTCCCGACTCGTTCGCGGGACGCACCGGGACCGGGCTCTCGACCTCGTCGGGCTCGCCTTCGTGGTCGCGAATGATCTGCCCGAGGAGGCGGTGCTGAATCTTGAGCGCGCCGATGGCGTGCTCCTTGAGGTAGCCCTTCTCGAAGACCGTCACCCGATCTCGGCGATTGAGCGACACCACGGTCAGGCACACCTGGAAGCTGAGCAGCACGAACAGCACGAGCTGGAAGAAGAGCCACGCGGGATCGAGCACCGACTGCTCGGCGATCCGACGGCGGTCGTGCTCGATCACCAGCGTGCCGAAGATCGGATCGCCGGCGGCGCCCATCGGGATCGAGATGGCCACCTTGCGCAGCGTGCGGATCACGTCGACCTGCGCGGGACGCAGCTTGGCGGCGTCGCTCGCGCTGGCGAGCGCGCCGACCTCGGCGCGGGGCGCTTGCTGGAACTCGGGGCGCCACTGCTCGCCGGTCTCGATCACGGTCGGCGTGCGGCGCTTGTTCATCTCGGAGAAGAACGCGGGCCCGGCCTCGCGCACGTTCGCGTTGGGCCGCGCGCGGAAGAACGCCTCGGCCTCGTTGACCGCGTGCTCGCCGTCCACGCGGCTCTGCAGGACCACGCGCTGCTCGGCTCGGTCGAACTCGAGCCACGCGTTCGAGACCAAGAGCAGCACCACCATCGCCTCGCCGGCGATCATGCCCAGCACGAGCTTGCGGCGTTGGCGCATCGAATTCGTCACGCGTTCATCCCGCCGAGCGTCGACCCTGGGTGGCGAACGCGCGCACGTGCTCCTGGATCTCGTCCTCGGGCCGGTGCCGCAGCAGCATCACGATCATGCCCTCGAAGTCGCGGCGCGTGTCCGCGTCGAGGCTGCGCACCAGGCGGATCAACGCACGCTCCTGGCTGGTCAGCTGAATCGGCTCGGCGGCGGTCGGCTCGAGGGCGCGTTGCTCGGCGGACCAGCCTTGGCGTTCGACGTAGTGCGCGAGGCGATCGCGGCGCGCGATCTCGCGGGTCTCCTCCACGTCCAGCCCGAGCACCTCGGCGATCTGCTCGCAGCGGCGCTCGGTGGGCGCGTCGACCCGGCCCTTCTCGAGCAGGTGGATGTAGGTGTTGGTGACGCCGATCTCTTGGGCGAGCCGCGCTTGCGAGAAGCCGGCCTCGCGGCGCTTGCGTCGAAGGTACTCGCCGAATCCCGTCACGCTGCCACCCGTCGCGTCCGCCGTGCGCCCATCGAGACTCGTGCCACTCGTTCCGCGACTGCGCTCAGAATAGGACGCGCGCGCGGCGGATGAGAAGCGCTCGTAACCCGACGATAATTAAACCGCTCGCTTGACACAATAAACTAATTCGCTTTATTGTGCCGCGTAGCCTGGATGCCGCCGCCGTGAACCGCCCCATTCCCCTACCCGACCGTCGCGCGCGACCATCCCGCGAGGCGCGCCTGGCCGCGAAGCTGCGGCGGACCGCGTTCGTGGTGAGCGCGTTCCTGGCCGGCAACGCGCTCGCGGTGCTCGCCGCGCGCTCGCTTCCGCCGTCGCATCGACCGTTCGCGACGGCCGCGTCTCGCCTGGCGACCGCCGCGCGGACGGAGAGCGGCGCGACGCCCGGCGACCCTCCGCTCGAGACGATCTTCCAGCGAAACCTGTTCGGAGCGCAGCGCACGGTGGCGGTGCCGCCGCCCGCCCCGCCGGTCCCGAACGCCGCCGCAGCGCGACGCTACGAGCTCATCGGCACCGTCGTCGGCAGCGATCCGCGCGAGTCGCAAGCGATCCTGCGCGCCAAGGGCGGCGACACCGAGGCCTTCACGGTGCGCCCGCGGCAGGTGCTCGAGGGCGGCACCGAGGTCCTCGCGATCGAGCGAAGGCGCGTGCTCTTGGCCATCGACGGGATCGTCCAGGCGCTGTCGTTCGAGCTCGAGTCGGTGGTCGACACCGGCGCCGCGGTCGGCGACGCGAGCGACGCGCGCGCGCCGCAAGTCGCGTCCGACGACACGCGCGGCGAACCGATCGCCATCGACGCGGCGACCTTCGATCGAGTCGTCCGCGACCCCACGCCGCTCGCCTCCGACGCGCGCTCGGCACCGGCCCTCGTCGGTGGCCAGCTCGGCGGCTGGCGCGTGCTCGGGATCCGCCGCGGCTCGCTCTTCGAGCGGCTGGGGCTGCGCGACGGCGACGTCGTGCAGCGCGTCAACTCGGCGCCGCTCACGAGCATCGAGGCGACGCTCGCCACCCTGAACGGGCTACGGAGTTCCCGCGAGCTCGAGGTCCAGTTGCTGCGCGACCAGCGGCAACGAACGCTCGCTTACCAGGTGCGTTGACCGTGCGGCGCGGCCACCGACCCGAGTCGTACCGCCGCGCGCCGCGCGCGCGGCCTGCATCCGCCCTCGCGACGCGCGCCGCCGACTCCGCAAACGCCCCCCCAGCCAGCGGATTTCGCGCCGGCCCCGTTTCTTTTCGTGGCGCGGACTGCCACTCTTGCGGGCCCGGGACCCATCGATGAAACGAGCAGCGCAACTCGCGCGGTGGCTGGCGTTCGTCGTGACCGCGCTTGCCGCGGCCGACCTGATCGCTCACGTGGTGGCGAACCGCCTCGCTGCAGGACAAGGCGTGGTGGCTCGAAACGTCGCCGGCGCCGCCGGCGCCCGGTCGCGCCCGCGTCAAAACGATCGCTACTACGTGGAACCGGTTCTCAAGCGCAATTTGTTTCGCATCACCTCGCCCGACGCGCCGGCGCCCACGAAGAGCAAGGAAGAGGACAAGGGGCCGCTCCAGACCAGCGCGCTCTCGCAGCGCTTCGAGCTGGTGGGCACGGTCGTCTCGGCCGATGCCGCCGAGTCGGTCGCCGTGGTGCAGGAGCGCGCCGGCGCCCAGGAGGCGAAGCTCTACGCGATCGGCGACAGGCTCGGCGACGAAGCGGACATCGTGTCCGTGGACCCGCAACGAATCGTGCTCGACGTGGGCGGACGCCGGGAACAGATCGCCATCGAGCTCGAGGGCGATCAGCCGGGCGCGAACCCGCCGTTTCGCGCCGCCGGCGCCGCGGTGGCGCCCACCGCCCCCGCCACCGAGCTGGCGGACGGCATCCGTCGCAATCCCGACGGCAGCTTCACCCTCGACTCGCGCATGGTGGAGAACCAGCTCACCAACCTCTCGGAGCTGCTGACCCAGGCACGCGCGGTGCCCAACTTCGAGGACGGCAAGACCAA
This sequence comes from bacterium, assembly GCA_046331705.1. GTDB lineage: Bacteria > JADJOY01 > JADJOY01 > JADJOY01 > JADJOY01 > JADJOY01. The sequence continues at coordinate 87,672 of JAXLQJ010000009.1, forward strand.
CGGCTTTCGGCTCTTCAGCATCAAGCGCGGCTCGATCTTCGATCAGATCGGTCTGCGCAACGGTGACGTGATCCGCAAGGTGAACTCGAACGAGCTCAACGATCCCGCGGTGGCGCTCAACGTGTTCCAGGAGCTACGCAGCTCGCGCGATTTCCAGGTCACCGTGCTCCGCAACAACCACGAAGAGACGCTCTCCTACCAGGTGCGCTGACGCGCGCCGCGCACGGAACGGCCTCGCGTGCCTACTCACTCGAACGAGGTTGGAATGCGAATGCGGATTCGCCCCATCGTCGCCCTGATCGGCGTCGCTCTCGCAGGGATGGTCCTCGCCAGCGCCGCGTGGGCGCAGGCGCCCGCCGCGCCCGAGGCGCCCGTGCCGGAGAATCCCGCTTGCACCAAGCCGGACCCCACCCGGAAGTACACGTTCAACTTCCACAAGATCGAGATCGAGAAGCTCGTCCAGATCATCAACCAGATCACCTGCAGGACGATCCTCTTCGAAGAGAAGGTGCGCCAGAAGGTCTCGATCTTCTCGCAGGAAACCGTCACCGCCGACGAAGCCTTCGAGCTCTTCCAGGCGGCGCTCGACGCAGGCGGCCAGTACACGCTGGTGCCGTTCGATCGTCCGCCCTACAAGTACAAGATCGTGCTCGCACGCGACGTGAAGGGCATGGGGATCCCCACCGCTTCCGGGCGTGAGGAGCCTGCCGTCGAGTCGCTGATCGTCACGCAGATGGTGCGGCTCAAGTACGTCGACGCTGCCGAGCTCGCGCAGGTCCTTCAGCAGCTCATCTCGCGCGATGCGTCGATCGTGCCGTACCCGCCCACCAACACGCTCATCATCACCGACACCGGCGCCAACATCCGCCGGCTGCTCGAGATGATCGCCGCCGTCGACGTGCAGGAGAGCGAGCAGAAGATCGAGGTGCTGAGCCTCCAGTTCGCCGCCGCCGCCGACATCGCCGAGAAGGTGGCGCAGATCCTCGCCAGCCCGGAGGACACCGGCGCGACACCCGGACGCACGATCCGCACGAATCCCACGCCGCGGCCGCCGACGCCCGGCGGTGTCCCCGGTGGCACGCCCGCCGAGGTCGAGATCTCGCCGGGCAAGCAAGCCAAGATCCTGCCCTACGAGCGCACCAACTCGATCATCGTGGTCGCCGGCCAGGCCGAGATCGAGAAGGTACGCGAGCTGGTGCGTCAGCTCGACTTCGACGCCCCGCCGGGTCGCGCCCACTTCAACGTCGTGCACCTCAAGTACGCGCGCGCCGACGAGATCGTGGAGGTGCTCGCGCAGCTGCTGGGCGGCGGCGGTGGTGGCAGCGGGCTGAGCTCGCGGTCGAGCTCGCGGAACCGCAACCTGTCTTCCTCGTCGTCGTCGAGCCGCTTCGGCACCTCGAGCACCCTCGGCGGCACCAGCAGCAACGTCGCCGGGCTGGGCTCCACGCTGGGCTCCGCCGCGCCGCTCAACCGTTCGGACACGGGCGGCGGGGTCACCCGCGCCGCTGCCGAGGCCGGCGAGCAGTTCACCGGCCAGGTTTCCGTGACCGCCGATCCCGCCACCAACTCGCTGCTGGTGTCGGCGTCGCCCGAGGACTTCCGCGTGCTGCGACCGGTGATCGACGAGCTGGACGTGCGACGTCGTCAGGTCTTCGTCGAAGCCGCGATCCTCGAGGTGGTGCTCGACGACTCCCAGACCCTCGGCGTCCAGGCGTCCTCGATCACCGGCGACGGCAACATGGTGGGCCTGGTGCGCTCGACGCTCGGCGATTCGGGCTCGGCGATCGGCAACGTCCTCGCCGATCCGATCACCAACTTTCCCGCGGGTTTCGGAGCGGCGCTCACCTCCACGGAAACAGTCCAGATCAAGGACGCGCAGGGCAACACCGTCGAGGTGCCCGCGGTCGCGGCGCTGATCCAGGCGCTCCAGGCCAACTCCAACGTCAACGTCCTCTCGACGCCGCACATCCTGACCACCGACAACGAGGAAGCGCAGATCGTCGTGGGCCAGACGGTGCCCTTCCCGACGGGCACGGTGTTCTCGAACGGCGGCGTGAACCCCGTTCAGACGGTGGAGCGCCAGGACGTCGGCCTGACGCTGCGGCTGACGCCCCAGATCAGCGAGGGCGGCTACGTCCGCCTCGACATCTTCCAGGAAGTCTCGGCGGTGGTGCCGACCTCGAACACGCAGATCCTCACCACCCTCGGCCCCACCACCACCAAGCGCTCCGCCGAGACCCGCGTGATCGTGAAGGACAACCAGACGGTGGCGATCGGCGGCCTGATCCAGGACCGCACCACCACGATCGAGTCGAAGATCCCGTACCTCGGCGACATCCCCTACCTGGGATGGCTCTTCTCGGTGAATACCGATCACGTCGAGAAGGTCAACCTCATGATCCTGCTCACACCACGGGTCATCCGGGACGACGGCGATCTCTCGATGATCACCAACAACAAGCGCCAGGACAGCAACGACTTCTACAAGGGCAGCGGCCAGGTGAACCCGGCCGAGAACTACCTCGATCGCGCGCGCGAGCAGTACCCGCCGCGTCCCGACGTGCCGGTCGCGCCGACCAAGACGTTCACGTACACGCCGCCGCGCGCCGTGGACGGCCGTAGCACCGAAGGCCTCGAGAGCACCACGCCGTCGGGTCCCGCGGCGGCACCGGGTGGTCTCATTCCCACCGGGCGCGGCGGCGCAAGCGCGCCGGCCGCCGGCCCAACCTCGCAGCTCGCACCAGCGCCATCCCGGTTGCCGGCCGCCACGGCCACGACCGCGGCGGCAACTGCAGCCGCGACCGCCGCAACCGTGACTCCGCCCGCGGCGGCGCCCCCGCGAACGCTCGAGGTGGTGCCCGAGCCCGAAGCTCCCGAAAGCACCGCGGCGCGCTCCGCCACGGTCAGCCCGGAGCGCGCCGGGCCGGTCCGCGCGGCCCTCGGCCCGGTGCCACCGCCGGGCTTCGAGTCGAGCCCGCTCACGCTCAGCATCCAGACCGCCGCCGGGAAGTCGCAGCGCGTCGTCGGCTTGCTCGTCTACGTCGACGGCGAGCTGATCTTCTCCCGGCACGCCGACACCGGTCTTCTCGACACGCCGGCCCCCCTCACGCTGTTCGTGAACGGCGTCGCGGGCGGCGATCACGAGGTCAAGATCTCGCTCGATCTCGTGGACGCGTCGCGCACCGCGCGCGAGGTGAACGCCGCGTTCCAGGTCGCCGTGTCCGCCGAGTCCCGCAAGCTGGTGCGCGCCAAGGTGCTCGAGCCCAAGGGCCGAGCGGGCAGCGCGCCGACGATCCTGTGGACGGAGAGCGAGGAGGAGGCGTGACGAGCCTCGCGCGCCTACGCATCGGCGAGATCCTGGTCCGCGCGGGTGTCGTCACCGCGGACCAGGTCGACGAAGCGCTCGCGGTCCAAGCCCAGAAGGGCGGGCGCCTCGGCGAGGTGCTGATCGGGCTCAAGCGCGTCGACGAGACCGACGTCGGCCAGGCGCTCGCGCAACAGCTCGGCCTGCCGTTCGTGGGCGACCTCGCGACCCAGGAGATCAGCTCCGAGGTCGTGGGCCTGGTGCCGATCGCGTTCGCGAAACGCTTCGGCCTGCTGCCGCTCGCGCGCGAGCACGGTGCCGTGCGCCTCGCGGTGACGGACCCGCTCGACCTGGCCGCCATCGATCAGGTGGCGCGGCTGGTGGGCGCGCGGCCGAGGCTCGTCGTCACCTCGCCCAAGGCGCTGCTGGACGTGGTCAACCGCACCTACGACGTGGCCGGCGACTCGGCGCGCGACATGATCGAGGATCTCGACATCGAGAGCCTCGACACCCTCGCGCACGAGCTCGAGGAGCCCGAGGACCTGCTCGACGCCGACAGCGAGGCGCCGATCATCCGGCTCCTCAACACGCTCATGGCGCAAGCGGTGAAGGAGCGCGCCAGCGACATCCACATCGAGCCGTTCGAGCGCGATCTGGTGGTGCGGTTCCGGATCGACGGAATCCTGCACGACGTGCTGCGCCCGCCCAAGCGCATCCAGAGCTCCATCACCTCGCGCGCCAAGATCATGGCGGGGCTCAACATCGCCGAGAAGCGGCTACCGCAGGACGGCCGCATCCGCATCAAGATCGGCGGCAAGGACATCGACATCCGCGTCAGCGTGATCCCCGTCGCCCACGGCGAGCGCATCGTGATGCGACTCCTCGACAAGGCCACCGTGGTGCTCGACCTCGAGCAGCTGGGGCTGCTCGAGGATCATCGCAACACCATGGAGCGCCTCATCCACCGGCCCAACGGCATCTTGCTGGTGACGGGACCGACGGGTAGCGGCAAGACCACCACGCTCTACGCCGGCATCACGCGCATCAACTCCGTCGACAAGAACATCATCACCGTCGAGGACCCGGTCGAGTACCAGCTCCGCGGCATCGGCCAGATCCAGGTGCATCCCAAGATCGGGCTCACGTTCGCGAGCGGCTTGCGCTCGATCCTGCGCCAGGACCCCGACGTGATCCTGGTCGGCGAGATCCGCGACCTCGAGACCGCCGAGATCGCGATCCAGGCCTCGCTCACCGGCCACTTGGTGTTCAGCACGCTCCACACCAACGACGCCCCGGGCGCCGTCACGCGGCTCGTGGACATGGGGGTCGAGGCGTTCCTGGTGGCATCGTCGCTGCTCGGCGTGCTGGCTCAGCGCCTGGTGCGCGTCATCTGCCCACAGTGCAAGAAGCCCTACCAGCCCGCGGTGGGCGAGATCGAAGAGATCGGCCTCACCCTCGCCGACCTGCCCGACGGCGTGATGTGGAAGGGCACGGGCTGCAACGCCTGCATGCGCACCGGCTACAAGGGCCGAACCGGGATCTACGAGCTCTTCGTGGTGAACGACACGGTGCGCGACGCGATCCTCGGCCGTGGCGATACCGCCACCGTGCGGCGCGCCGCGATGGCGAGCGGCATGCTCACGCTGCGCGCCGACGGCGCGCGCAAGGCGCTCGCCGGCATCACCACCATCGAAGAGGTGATTCGCGTCACCCAGGACGTGATGTGAGGGTCGGTCCTCGCGACCACGTGTGAGCGCTCATGCCGGTCTTCGAATACCGCGGCGTCAACGACAAGGGAAAGCCCGTCAAGGGCATCATCGACGCCGACAGCCCCCGGGCGGCGCGCGCCAAGCTGCGCAAGCAGAGCATCTTCGCCAGCGACCTGGTGGCCGAGACCGCCGCGGCGCAAAGCGGCCTGCTGGAACGACGCTTCCGCCTCCGGTCGCTCTTCGAGTCCGTGAGCGTGATGGACGTCTCGGTGGTGGCGCGCCAGCTCTCGACCCTCACCGGCGCCGGCATGCCGCTGGTCGCGGCGCTGCAGGCCACCCTCGAGCAACAATCGAAGGAGAGCTTGCAAAAAGCGCTCACCAAGGTGCGCGAGCGCGTCAACGAGGGCGTGAGCCTCGCCGACTCGCTGCGCGAGCACCCGCGGATCTTCCCCGAGCTCTTCGTCGACATGGTGAAGTCCGGCGAGGCCTCGGGCGCCCTCGACATCGTGCTGGTGCGGCTCGCCGATTACCTCGAGGAGCACGCCCGCAACAGCGCCAAGATCAAGGCGGTGCTCACCTACCCGGCGCTGATGCTCACGGTGGCCGGCGTGATCGTGTTCCTGATCTTCACCAAGGCGATCCCGCAGCTCAAGCAGATCTTCCTCACGATGAACAAGACGCTGCCGCCGCTCACCCGGACGCTGATCAGCATCGGCGACTTCCTGAGCGCCTGGTGGTGGTTGATCGTGCTGGCGATCGTGGCGGGGCTGGCGGCGCTCGCCCGCTACGGCAAGACCGAGCGCGGCCGGCGCCGTCTCGACGGTGTGAAGCTCAAGATGCCGATCTTCGGCGAGCTCTTGCTCAAGATCTCGGTGGCGCGGTTCGCGCGCACGCTGGCGACGCTGCTCGCGAGCGGCATCCCCATCCTCAAGGCGCTCGAGATCGTCGAGGCGGTGGTGGCGAACCGGGTGCTGGCCGACGCCATCCAGGACGCACGCGGCTCGATCCAGGAAGGCGCCAGCATCTCCGCGCCGCTCAAGGCCAGCGGCGTCTTCCCGCCGATCCTCATCCACATGGTCGCGATCGGCGAGCAGAGCGGGCAGCTCGAGGACATGCTCGGCAAGGTCGCCAACGCCTACGACAACGAGGTGTCCACGGCCACCATGCGGCTCACCTCGCTGCTCGAGCCCATCATCATCCTGATCATGGCCGGGATCGTCGTGTTCATCGCGCTGTCGATCCTGCAGCCCATCTTCCAGCTCAACCAGATCACGACGGCGTGAACGTGCCGGTTCCGAAGGAGGTTTGCCCATGAAGCTCACGATGAACGGACGGCGACGCGCTCGCCCGTCCCGCCTGGCGCGACGCGACGAGCGCGGCTTCACGTTGATCGAGATCCTGGTGGTCGTCGCCATCATCGCGATCTTCGCGACGGTGGTGGCGCTCAACGTCTCGGGCGAGGTGCCGAAGGCGAAGATCACCAAGGCCAAGAGCGACATCCAATCCCTCGAGAGCGCCCTCGACCAGTACAAGATGGACAACAGCATGTACCCGTCGACCGAGCAAGGGCTGCAGGCGCTGATGCAGCCCCCTGGCACGGGACGCGTGCCCAAGCACTACCGCGACGGCGGTTACATCAAGCGGATGCCCTCGGACCCCTGGGGCAACCCGTACCTCTACGCGTCGCCCGGCGTGCACGGCGAGGTCGACATCTGGAGCTACGGCGCGGACGGGGCACCCGGCGGCGAAGGCACCGACGCCGAGATCGGCAACTGGAACCTGACCGAGTGAAAGGCCGCCCCGGGGACCCCGCGCATGCTCACGCTCCGGCGCCAGCCGAGTCGACGCCGCGCCTCGGTGCGCACGGCGCACGCGGGCTTCACGCTGCTCGAGGTGCTGATCGCCGTCGCGCTCCTCGGGATCGCGCTGATCCCCCTGCTCGGCGGCATGAACGTGAGCCTGAACCTCGCCTACAGCGCCAAGATGAAGACGATCGCGACGCTGCTGGCGCGCGAGCGCATGACGCGGGTCGAGCTCGCGGGTTTTCCGGAGCTCGGTGATACCGAGGGCGATTTCGGCGAGAACGCCGCAGCGTTCGCGTGGCGGCAATCGGTCGTCGAGCCACCGCCCGGCCTTGACGCCTCCACCGTGCGCGAGGTGCGACTCTGGGTGGTGTGGAAGGAAGGCAGCGCGGTCCGCGACTACCAGCTCACCAATTTCGTCGTGGATCGCAACGCCGCCGACCAGCCGGCCGACCCCAATCAGAACCCGCCCGACAGTTGAGCGTGAAGCCAGCCGTGATGCCGCCTCGATCCGCCCGGAGCGCTTCACCGCCGCGTCCCCGCTGCACGCGCGCGGCGCGCGGGTTCACGCTGATCGAGCTCTTGATCGTGGTGTTCTTGCTCAGCATCACGCTGGCGCTCGCGATCCCCACGTTCCAGGACGTCACCGGCGCACGGCTGCGCTCGGCGGCGCGCATGATCGCGGGCGCGGCGCGCTTCGTTCACGGCGAGTCGGTCGCCACCCGCGGCATCTATCGGCTCGAGCTCGACCTCGAGGGTGGACGCTACTGGGTGTCGAAGTGCGTTCCCGACGAGGACAACCGCTGCGAGTGGGCGCGCGACTCGAGCACCCTCGCGGGAGTGCGCCAGCTGCCCGACGGCGTCGTCTTCCAGGGCGTCCGCACCACCCAAGAGGACGGAGCGCTGCGCACCCTCGGGGTCGCCCAGGTTCACTTCCTGCCGCGCGGCTACGTCGAGCCGGCGGTCATCCACCTCGGTCGCGAGCACGGCGACGGTGCCTTCACGCTGGTGGTGAGCCCCATCGGCGGCGAGGTCGAGATCTTGGAGGGCAACGTCGATCTCACCCTCGGACGAGGCATGCACTGATGCGCGCGCTCGCCGATTCCCGCGGCTTCACGCTGATCGAGATGTTGATCGCCATCGCGATCTTCGCGCTGCTGATGATCAGCGTGTACCAGACCTTCGACCAGGGCATCCGCGCCTACCAGACCGTGGAGCGCAGCCGCGAGCTCAACGAGACCGCGCGATTGGTGCTGGAGCGCATCCAGGACGATCTCGAGAGCGCCGCCATCTTTCCCGACGATCCCAACATGGTGATGGTCGGCGAGGACGGCACGGGAGCGAGCGGCCGCCCGACCGATCGGCTGGTCTTCGCGACGCTCAATCACCTCGCCCTCGATCCCAACGCGCCGGAGTCGGACCTCGCCGAGATCGAGTACCGGATCCGGCCCGACCCCGAGACCCGCATGCCGCTCTTGGTACGCCGCGAGAAGGCCTACCTCGACGAGGATCACGACCAAGGCGGCGTCCTCACGGTGCTGAGCAACAAGGTGCTGGCGCTCAACTTCCGCTATTTCGACGGCACCGAGACGCTGAAGGAGCGCTGGGACGCGCGCGCGCAGGGCGACCAGCTCGCCCACGAGCAGGGGCAGGCGCTGAGCGACGACGTGAACACCGGCATCCTGCCGCAGGCCGTCGAGACCACGCTGGTGCTGGCCGACGCCGAGGGCCGCGAGGTCGCCTTCACGTCGGTCACGCGCTTGGCGCTCGCGAAGCCGCCGCCGACGGAGGTGGTCCGTGTCCGCTGAGCGCACGCCCCGCAGGCGCCGTCGCGTGGCGCCGCCGCGCCTGCGCCGCCCGGGCTCGTCGCAGCGCGGTGTCGCGCTGCTCTTGGTGCTGCTCATCATCGCGGTGGTCGCCAGCATCCAGATCGAGACCCAGTACCTCACCCGCATCGACGCCAAGATCGCGAGCAATGTCGCCCTCGACACGCGCTTCTACTACCTCGCCAAGTCCGGCGTGGAGGCGGCGCGCTCGCTGCTCACCGAGGACGCCCGCGACAACGAGTTCGACGCCACCAGCGAGACCTGGGCGGCGCCCATCGCGTATCCGGTGGACGAGGCGCTGGTCTCGCTCTCGATCGTCGACGAGGAGCGGAAGTTCCCGCTCAACTATCTCCTCAAGCGCACCACGCCGCCGCCCCAGAACGGGCAACCGCAGCCGCCGCAATACGAGGTCGACGCGCCCCTCTACGAGGCCTTCACGCGCTTGCTCGAGGCGGTGGAGGCGCCGCCCGAGGTCGCGCCCGCGCTCATCGACTGGCTCGATCCCGACGACGATCCCTACGGCCCCGACGGTGCGGAGATCAACTTCTACGAGCGGCTCAAGCCGCCCTATCGCACCAAGAACCGCGCCTTGAGCACGCTCGACGAGCTGCGCCTGGTGCGCGGCATCGACGCCAAGGTCTTTCGCGCCATCGCCGACCTGGTCACGCCCTATTCGAGCGACGCCAAGGTGAACGTCAACACCGCTCCGCGCGAGCTGCTCGCGGTGCTGATGCCCGAGGCCGACGCATCGGCGCTCGACGAGATCGTCCAGAAGCGCACCGACGAGCCGTTCCAGAAGATCCAGGGAACCGAGGACAACGCACTGGAAGCCTTCCTCTCCGGCTTCAGCTGGATGACCCCGGATCGGCTCAAGGAAGTGCTCGAGCTCTTCCGCGCGAGCTCGTCGCATTTCACGATCTCGAGCACCGCGAGCCTGATCCCGAGCTCCGACGACGGCGACACTCCGACCCAACCCGAGAACCTGAAGCTTCTGCGCGCGGTGGTGAACCGCAACGGCGACGGAGTGACGGAGCTCGTCTACTGGCGAGCGACCTGACCCGACGACCGACGCGCCGCGCGAGGTCACGAGGAAACATGCCGATCACGCTAGGAATCGACGTTGGACACGCCGTCATCAAGGCGGTGGCGGTGGCGAGCGGGCGCACGCCCACCGTGCTGTGGTCGGCGCGCGTGGCACGCGAGGGCGCCGAGGGTCCGGCGCTGGTCGAGCGACTCGCGCAGCTGCGGGCCGCCGCGAAGGGCCCCTACGAGTCCGTGATCGCGGCGCTGGGAAGCGAGTCGGCGAGCCTGCTGCTCTTCCCGATGCCGTTCTCCAACCCCAAGATCATCGAGCAAACCGTCGGCGGCGAGGTCGAGGGCCTGGTACCCGTCGCGATCGACGACCAGCACATCACCCACCAGATCCTGGCGAGCGACAAGCAGGGCGCGCGCATCGCCGCCGCCGTCGCGCCCGAAGGCACGATCCAGGCGACGGTCGACACGCTCACGGCGGGCGGCCTCGAGCCGCGGGTCCTCGACCTCGACGTGATGGCGCTCTGGACGTGTGCCGTCGCGATCGCGCCGGGAGGAGGAGCGCGCGCCGTGGTGGACGTCGGCGCGGCGGTCACGCGGATGATCGTCCTCGACGGCGACCGCCTGGTGGCGGTGCGCACGTTGCCCGAAGGCGGCCAATCGGTCACCGCCGCGCTGGCGGCTCGGGTCGGCCTCGAGACCGACGCGGCCGAGTCGCGCAAGCTCGAGCTCTCGGCGAGCGCCGACGTCGTGCCGAGCGCCGAGCCCGACGCCGAGGACGCGCCCGCCGTGGCGGCGCTCCGCGAGGCCTACGGTGCGATCGCCGACGACATCGCGCTGTCGCTGCGGACCGTGGAGCTCAAGGAGCGCATCCAGATCGAGCGCGTGATGCTCGTCGGCGGTGCCGCGCGCGCCCGTGGCTTCGACCGCGCGGTGAGCGCACGCACCGGCGTCGACGCCGCGCTCGCCGCGCCGCCCGAGGGTGCGGCGGCGGAAGCGGGCTGGTGGCCCGACGGGGCCGTGGCCTACGGTCTCGCGCTGCGCGGATCGCGCGCCGTGCGCGGCAGCAGCCTCAACTTCCGTCACGGCGCGTTCGCGTACGGCCGCGACGTGCGCGAGATCACGCGACGCGTGGCGCCGCTCGCGCTACCGATCGCGGTGATGCTGCTCGCGGGCATCGTGAGCTACGTGGTGCGCTACGTGAGCCTGCGCCAGCAAGCCCAGGGCGTGCGCAATCAGGTGGTCGAGATCTTCCGCACCGAGTTCAAGAACGTGCCCATCCAGGATCCCGAAGCGCAGACGCGTCAGCAGATCGGGATCCTGGACAAGAAGATCAATCTGCTGTCCTCCTCGGCGCCCCCCGCCGAGGTGATGCGGGCGCTCTCCGCCGCCGCCCCCGCCGACGTCGACGTGACCCTCGACGGCATGACGATGGAAGGCTCGCGCGTCACGGTGGAGGGACATTGCAGCGACTTCGAGAGCATCGACAAGCTCAAGACCGCGCTCACCGGGGTCGAGCCGTTCGGCGAGGTGCGCGTCCAGGATCAATCCAAGGACGGCAACGTCGTGCGCTTCACGATGATCCTCGAGCTCACGCGCGGGGAAGCGGCGGGAGGTGAGTCGTGATCGAGGGGCTCTTCACCCAGGCGCGGCGAGCGTTCCTGCGGCGCGAGCCGCGCGAGCGCAAGCTGATCGTCGGCGCGGGCGCGGCGCTGGCCGCGCTGCTCGCGTGGAGCATCGTCGACGGCATGATGGGCAGCATCGATCGGCTGGAGCGCGAGATCGCCAACGGCGGTCGTCGGCTCGACAAGATGCAGGCACTCATCGCCGAGTATCGGGACAAGAAGAAGAAGGTCGAGGAGGCGACTCCACAAGCCGGCCCCAGCAGCTCGCTCACCCAGACGGTCCAGGATCTGGCCAATCAGGCCGGCGCGCAGGACGCGGTTGCCACCATCCGCAACCGCCCCGTCCCTCCCGGCGACGCCGAGTACAAGGAGGTCGCCGTCGAGATGCAGCTCAAGGCGCTGGCGCAGGAGCCGCTGGTGAAGCTCTTGGTCGGCATCAACAACTCGCGCCAGCACCTCAAGGTCAGCCGGCTGCGCCTCGACGCGCACGGCGACGAAGGCAAGCGACTCTTCGACGTGAGCCTGACCGTCTCGCGCTTCGAGGCGCAGGCGGGAGAGCGCTCATGAAACGCGCGGCACGCTACGCAGGGCTCGCCTTGGCCTGGCTGCTGTTGGTGGCGTACTTCACCTACCTACGGTTCCCGTATGGACGCTTGCGACCCGTGATCGAGCAACGGCTCGCGGCGCTGGGCATCGGACAGATCGCGTTCGACGAGATCGGCGCCACGCCGCTCGGCGGCGTGCGGCTGGGCGGTGTCTCCTGGACGGCGCCCGGCGCTCCCGCGAGCCAGGCGGTGGCGATCGATCGCCTCGATCTCGCGCCGGCCTACACCAAGCTCGTGCGACGCGCGCGCGGCGTCAGCTTCGACGCTCGGCTCGCCGGTGGCAGCGCGCACGGCACCGCGGCCCTCACCGCGGAGGGCCACAGGCAGATCGCCGCGCGATTCGACGGGATCGATCTCGCGAAGGCCAAGATCCCCGGCTTGGGCGCAGGGTTGCAGGGCTCGATCGGCGGAAAGGTGGACGTGGATCTCGCCGGCGGTCCCGCCGAAGGTGGCAACGGCTCCTTCCACCTCGAAGCGCTCGATGGCACCGTGCCGCCGGGAGTCTCGCCCGCGCTGGCGATCCTGCCGGCGCCGATCCGTTTCGCGAAGCTCGGTGTCGACGCCACACTCGATGGCTCGAAGCTCGAGATCACCGAGCTCGCGCTGGCGGGGCCGGACCTCGAGGGTGCCGCCACCGGAACCATCACGCTGCGTGGGCGCTCGATCGCCAACGGCCAGCTCAACGCCGACGTCAAGTTCAAGCTACCGGACGGCTCGGGTCTCAAGGCCGCCGAGATGCTGCTCGCCGGTGCGCGCATGAAGAAGGACAACGAGGGCTTCTACGGCCTCAAGCTCGCTGGCACGGTGTCGAGCCCGGTGCCGCGGATCTGAGTTGTTGCGGGGGTCTGTTCCAGACCCCCGCCCTCCGCGGCAAAGCCGCGGAGGGGCCCACCCCCAAGGCGACTCGCGGCGCTCGTCGGCTCGCCTACCGGCTCGCGCAGAGATCGACGGCGAGCGGGGAGACCGCTCGGCCGATCGGCGGAACACGGCGTACGTTCGGGCTCTTCCAGCCCCCCGCCCGCAGCGGCAATGCCGCGGAGGGGCCACCCCCAAGGCGACTCGCGGCGCTCGTCGGCTCGCCTACCGGCTCGCGCAGAGATCCACGGCGAGGGTCGATACCGGGGCGCTCGGGCGCGTGACGCAGCTCGATCCGGAAGCCGGCCGCCACGGTTGCAGGCGCGCCGGGATGGATCGCCGGGCTCGCCCGTGGGTAACGGGGGATCGCTCGGAACATTACTCGCGCGTAGCGCCGTGACGCGGCTTGCTCGTGATCGTCGCAGCCCGGCGACGGCCGTTGCTTTGCACTAACGAATCATCATCGACTCCCGGACACGGCACGGGATCCGGTGAAGCTCATGGCCGCGATCAGGCCGCCGAGCTGCTTGGATGGGTGCGGAGCACGTCCGCAACCGTGGAGGCACACCTCCCGCGGGCGCGCAGACCCGCGTGGAGGCATCCCGCATCGCCCACGGCGAGAGGCGGACGCCTGCCCACGACCGCATCCGTGCGCCCCGCGCGTCGGAAGAGACACCCCGCTCCGCCCGGGAGATCGCCGTGGAGGAGGGCACCATGAGTCGGCTGCGCTCGACGTCCATCGTCGTGCTGTCGCTCTTCCTCGCCGTCGAATCGAACGTCCTGGCCAGCGGCGACGATCTCCCTGCCGCCATGCGCTTCGCGGTCCGGCCCGAGGACCGGTGCACCGTCGCGGGCTTCGGCGCGGAGGATCGACCGCGCGAGCCTCGGGAACGGCCGCTGCTCGCGCCGGTCGAGCTCGCGCGCGACGCCGGCCGCAACCCTGACGAGCTGCGGGTCGACGCACCCGTGATCGCCGCGCGCGACGCAGCCAGCCGACCGCCGTTCGATGCAGCGACCGACACCGACGGCACCCGAGCGAGCTCGTGCGTGCCCGCGTGGACACTCGAGTGCGGCGACTCCGACTCCTGGGCGAACGACGGCGAGGGAAGCACCGACGTGGAGCTCGACTACGCGTGCATCCCGTGGCCCGAGTCCGGACCCGAGTTCACGTATTCGTTCTCTTCCCCTGCGACCACCCAGGTGACCGTCGACCTGACGGACCTCTCGGCGGATCTCGATCTCTTCGCGCTGTCGGCGCCCGGCGGAGTCTGCTCGGGATCGAACTGCGACGCGTTCTCAGCGAGCTCGGGCCTCGCGTCCGAGTCGCTCACGTTCACGGCGAGCGCCGGCGAAGCGTACTTTCTCGTCGTCGATGGCTATGCCGACTCCGTCGGCTCGTACCAGATCGCCGTCAGCTGCGCGCCTGCGTGTGCACCCGCCTGGGACCTTCGGTGTGGTGCATCCGACTCCTGGGCCAACGACCAGACCGGCAGCACCAACGCGATGACGGACTACTCCTGCGTCCCCTGGTCGGAGTCCGGGCCGGAGTACGCGTACCGCTTCTCCGCGGCGGAGCCCGTCCGCGTCACGATCGACCTGACGGGGCTCACGGCCGATCTCGACCTGATGGTGCTCGCCTCGCCCGGCGGAACGTGCTCGGGGTCGAATTGCGTCGCTGCATCGTCGGTCTCGGGAACGGCCGCCGAGTCGGTGACGTTCACCGCGCTCGCCGACGTAACGTATGCGGTCGTGGTCGACGGGTACGGCGGTGCGACCAGCCCCTACCAGATCACCGTCGCATGCCGGGCGGTGATCTTCGACGACGACTTCGAGTCGGGCTCGGTGAACACCTGGACCACCCACGTCCCCTGATGGTCGCAAGCGCCGTCGATCCGGATCGCGCGAGGACCGCCGCGGTGACTCACCTCGTCGCCTGTCGCCTGTCCCGGCCGCGCCGCGCGCCTCTCGTCTCGCCGATCCGCCGCCGGCGAGCGACTAGCGTCGTCCCAGCGCGCGCAGGAGGTCGGCGCGCGCCGAGGCCAAGCGGTAGCGCGCCTGGACTTCCTGGGCGCGCGCCGAGGAAAGCGCCACTTCCGCGTCGCCCAGCTCGATGACGTTGCCCACTCCGGTCTCGTAGCGTCCTTCGGCGAGCCTGAGCTGCTCGCGCGCGTTGACCACCACCTCGCCGGCGGCGGCGATCGAGCTCTTCGCGCCGCGCACACCGAGCCGCGCCTGCTCCACCTCGAGGCGGATCTGCTGCTCGAGCGTCTCGAGCTCGCCCTGCGCCACCGCGACGTTGGCCAGCGCCTCGCGTTCCGCGGCGCGGGTCGCCCCACCTTCGAAGAGCGGCCACGAGAGCGCCACGCCTGCGTCCCAGTTCCAGGTGGTGTCGTCGATCCGCGTGCCGGCATCCGAGAGCGTGGAGGTGGCCTTAAGCGTCGGCGCGTAGCCGCCGCGCACCGAGCCGACCTCGAGCTCTTGGCTGCGCAAGCGCGCCGCGAGCGTGTGAAGGTCGGGGCGCGTGGCTTTCGCCGTCGCCAGCAGCACGTCGGTGCTCGCGTCCTCGGCGTCGACCGGTGGCATCTCGTCGTCACCCACCTCGAACGGCGCGTCGTCGGTGATGCCGATCGCGCGGCGCAGCTCCGCCTTGGCCGTGTCCCACGAGTTCTCGGCCTCGATCAGCGACACGCGCGCGTTGGCGTGATCGGTGCGCGCCTGGGCGAGATCGATCTCCGGGCGGGTGCCGACCTCGACGAACGCCGAGATCTGCTCCAGGTGCCGCGCCTGGTTGGCGAGCGTGTCGCGCGCCACCGTGACGAGGTCGAGCGCGGCGCGCGCCGCGAAGTAGGCGTTGCGCACGTCGCGCGCCACGTCCACGTCCGTCGAGCGCTCGTTCGCACGCTCGGCGTCCAGGCTCGCCTCGGCCGCATCGCGCTTGCCCGTGGTCTGCCCGAAATCGTAGAGCAGCTGGCTGGCGCGCACGTCGAAAGACCAGTAGTCGAAGGTGTCGAAGGTAGGCGTGGTCGAGCGTCCGGAGCTGGTCGAGCGCGGCAGCGAACCGGGGCGCGACGTGAAGTTCGCCGTGGTGCGCTCGTAACCCGCCTCGCCCGTGAGCTGGGGCCAGAGCGGGGCGCGCGCTCGATCGACGCGCGCGGCGGCGGCATCGCTGTTGGCGCGTGCGATGGCCACGCTGGGCTGAGCGCGCGCCGCGAGAGCGAGTGCATCGGCGAGCGTCAGCACGGCGGGAACCGGCGCGGCGGCGGCCGACGCAGGGCCGGCGTCGCTGGTGTCGGCTGCGCGTCCCACGCCGGCGACGACGAGAAGCGATGCGAGCACGGCGGCGCCCGCCCGCCTCGCGGTGCGGTTGCGAGCGATCATTCGTACCTCAAGGCCTCGATGGGATCGAGGCGAGACGCCTTGCGCGCGGGATAGAGCCCGAAGATCACGCCGACCGCCGCGCTGAACACCACCGCGATCGCGACCACGTCCGCGCGGATCAGGAACGGCCAACCGAATCGGCCGGCGAGCAGGTCGGCGCTCTCGATGCCGAGCCCCACGCCGATCAGCCCGCCGGCCACCGCCAGCGCGAGCGCCTCGACCAGGAACTGCGTCAGGATGTCGCGCGGCCGCGCGCCCACGGCCATGCGCAGGCCGATCTCGCGCGTGCGCTCGGTCACGCTCACCAGCATGATGTTCATGATCCCGATCCCACCGACCAGGAGCGACACCGCCGCGATGCTCGCGAGCAGCGAGGTGAGCGTCTCGGTGCCCTGCGCGCGCGCGCTCGCCATCTCCGTCAGGTTGCGAATGGAGAAATCGTCGTCGTCTCCCTCGGCGAGCCGGTGGCGATCACGCAGCAGCGCCGTGATCTGTCGCTCGGCCCGCATCAGCTCGGCAGTGCTGGTGGCCCCCACGAACACGACGCCGCCGATGTACTTCTGCAAGCCGCCCTGGATCTTGCCCTGGTACGTCGAGACCGGCACGAACACCGCATCGTCGTAGTCCTGACCGGTCGGCGATTGCCCCTTGGCGGCGAGCACGCCCACCACCGCGAACGGCACGTTCTTGATCCGCACGAACTCGCCCACCGGATCGTAGGCGGCACCGTAGAGCTTCTCCGCCACGGTCTTGCCCAGCAGCACGACCTTGGCGCTTCCCTCCACGTCCGCCGCCGAGAACAGCGCGCCGCTCGCCGCAGCCCAGCTGCGGATCTGGAAATACTCGGGCGAGGTGCCGGTGACGCTGGTGCTCCAGTTCTGATCCTCGCTCTGCACCTGACTGTTGGTACGCAGCACCGCCGCGGCGGCGCGTACCGAGGGGACCTCCTCGCGGATCGCCTCGAGATCGTCCCAGGTGAGCGTGGGCTGGCTGCCGAAGCCCCCGCGCACGCCGCCCGAGGTGGTCGAGCCGGGCAGGATGATGAGCAGGTTCGAGCCCATCGAGCTGAACGCCGCCTCCACTTGCGCCTTGGCACCCTCGCCGATCGCCACCATCGCGATCACGGCGCCGACGCCGATGATGATCCCGAGCGTCGTGAGGAACGAGCGCATCTTGTTGCGCGCCAGCGCGCGCAGGGCGATCCGCAGGGTCTCGAGCGGGCTCATGCGCTCACCGACGCCCGCTCGTCGTCCGCGGTCGTGTCGCGCTGGGCGGCGTTCGCCGCAGCGGCGTCCGCGGGCGTCTGGGCCTGGTCGGAGCGGATCCGTCCGTCCTTCATCACCACGATGCGCGACGCGTACGTGGCGATGTCGGCCTCGTGCGTGACCAGCACGATGGTGATGCCCGCGCGCCACAGCTCCTGGAGCAGCGCCATGACCTCGATGCTGGTGCGCGAGTCGAGGTTGCCGGTCGGCTCGTCGGCCAGGATCACTTGCGGTCGCGACACCAGCGCACGCGCGATCGCCACCCGTTGCTGCTGACCGCCCGACATCTGATTCGGGTGATGCTGCGCGCGCTCGGCGAGCCCCACGCGGGCGAGCGCCTCGAACGCGAGCCGCTCGCGCTCGCGGGTGGGAACGCCCGCGTAGATCAGCGGCAGCTCGACGTTCTCGAGCGCCGACGTGCGCGCCAGCAAGTTGAAGCTCTGGAACACGAACCCCAAGGTGCGATTGCGGATCCGCGCCAGCTCGTTGCGGTCGAGGGCCGAGACGTCGACTCCGTCCAGCCAGTAGTGACCGGAGCTCGGCCGATCGAGGCAGCCGAGCACGTTCATGAGCGTCGACTTCCCCGAGCCCGACGAGCCCATCACGGCCACGAACTCGCCCCGCGCCACGTCGAGCGACACCTCGCGCAGCGCGCGCACCTCGACATCGCCCATCGTGTAGGTCTTGGTGACCGATTCCACCCGCACCACGGGCCGGGCCACGGCGCTCATCACGCGTTCCTCACAGCCCCGGGAAGCGCGGCCCACCACTGCGACGCGACGACGACGATCCGGCGGCCTCGGGTGTCGAGGCATCGGTGACGAGCGCGTCGCCCACGGCGAGCTGGCCCTCGACGAGCGCCGAGAGCGTGCCGTCCGAGAGTCCGGTTCGAATCGCCACCGCAACCGGTTCGCCGCTCTCGAGCCGCCACACGGTCCGCGTGCCCGCGCCCTCGTCCGCGCCCGCCGTGGCACCGCCTCCGCGCGCGCCGCGCTTGCCCGTGCCGCGTCCGCCAGCGGCGCCGGTGCCGTCACCGCCCGACGGCTTCGCCGCTTTGGCGGCCCCGAAGGACGCGGGCGGCCGAAACCGCAGCGCCGCGTTGGGCACGCGCAGGACGTCGTCGGCGCGGGCGTACACGAAGGTGACGTTCGCCGTCATGCCCGGTCGAAGCTCGAGCTCGACATTGCTCACGTCGAGCACCGCGTCGTAGGTCACCACGTTCTGGACCGTCTGCGGCGCGTTGCGGATCTGTCGCACCTTCCCCACGAATCGCTTGTTGGGGTACGCGTCGACCACGAACGACGCCTCCATCCCAGGCGTGAGCTTGCCGATGTCCGCCTCGGAGACGCTGGTGTCGACCTGCATCTTGCGCAGGTCCTCGGCGATCACGAAGAGGGTCGGCGCCTGCAGCGACGCCGCCACCGTCTGGCCGACGTCGACGGCGCGCGAGATCACGATGCCGTGGATCGGCGACACGATCGTGGTGTAGGCGAGGTTCACCTCCGCCTGGTGCAGCGCCGCCGCGGCTTGCTCGACGGACGCCGCCGCAGCGGCCACGCCGGCCTTGGCCGCATCGGCGGAGGTGCGGCTCGCGTCCAGGTCGGCGAGCGCGATGAGCTTGCGAGCCGCGAGCGTCTCGCTGCGGGCGAGCTGGCGCGCCGTGTCCTCGGCTTGGACCCGTGCCTTGGCGAGGTTGGCCACCGCCGCGGCGTGATTGGCGCGCGCCTGCGCGGCGGCGGCCTCGAAGAGCTGCGGATCGATCTTGGCGATGACCTGTCCGGCCTCGACCGGCGAGTTGAAGTCGACGAAGAGCTCCTGGATCCGGCCGGACACCTGGCTGCCGACCTGCACGGTGACGAGCGCCGAGAGCGTGCCGGTGGCCGTCACCTTCGCCACCACGGCGCCACGATCGACGGCGGCGGTCTCGTAGCGGACCGGGGGCTTCGCCTTCCAGGTGCGGTAGCCCCACCAGCCGCCGCCCGCCGCCACCAGCGCGGCGAGCGCGAGCCACGCGGCCAGACGGATGCGGGAATTCGAGCTTGGATTCACGGTGTGCATCCATTCGCGCGCCGCGGCTTCCGGATCACGGCTGGCCCTCGCCGCACGCGGTTTCGAGTCGAGAGCGCA
Source organism: bacterium (assembly GCA_046331705.1). Taxonomy (GTDB): domain Bacteria; phylum JADJOY01; class JADJOY01; order JADJOY01; family JADJOY01; genus JADJOY01. Next base: position 107,200 of record JAXLQJ010000009.1, read on the forward strand.
GGAAGAGCAGGAAGAGAACGTGTCCGGCCACCCTTGCGTGGCTGTTGTCCGATCGTGAAGAACTGTGAAGCGACACCGGCGAGAGGCCGCCGCGGCCAGCGCTCGGTCAGCGACGGAACACGATCGCGTTCGCCGAGTGGGGCGGCAACGTGACGATCGTGGTGGAGCCCACCTCGGTCAGCGGATGGCGCGTGAGCGTGACCGACGGCGCGCCATCCTCCGGCTCGTTGGTCGACCCGCCGGTGGGTCCGGTGACGATCGCTTGCTCGCCCGAGCGCGGCTCGAAGCCCACGAGCTCGATCGCGACCGGCATGGGATCGTCGCTCGACTTGTTGAGCGCCATGACCGTGAGCCGATCTCCCTCGGGGCTGCGCCCCGCCACCGACGCGACGGTGTCGACGCGCGTCACCAGGCTCGATACGAATCCCATCGAGAGCCCGGCGTCGAGCCCGACGTGGAACACCGGGCTCGCCACGTCCACGGCGAGCCGATCGCCCTCGTCCAGGTTCTCGCTGTAGAGCTTCTGCACCCAATAGGTGGGCCGCGGACGGGGCTGGTCGCTGCCGCTCGCGCCCGTCTTCGACCAGCGCGAGACGCCCTGGATCTGGCCCAGGCCGTTGTCCTCCTCGTAGAGCAAGAAGGTGGTCGACACGGGGACGCCGTTGCGGACCATCACGTTGAAGAGGTCGGCGAGCGACAAGGCCTCACGCAGATGCACGTGCCGCGTGATCGCTTCCTGGAAGTTGTAGACGGTGTTGTTCTCGGTGCCGTAGATGGCGTGATCGCCGAGCGTTCCCGCGGGCTCGAAGAGGAAGGTCTCGAGCGTCTGGAAGCCCGCCATGATCACCTGGTGCACGCCCGGATCGTTCTTGAAGTCCACGACGGTGGTCGGCTGGCGCGACGCGGTCGCGGGAACCTCGTGGAAGACTCGCACGATCCCGCGGTTCGTGAGCCTGAGACCGATCCGGTGCGGTCCCCGGGTGAGCGACACCTGCGGCGTCGGCGTCTCGTTTCCGGCGATCGCGAACGTCTGCTGGACGTTTCCGTCCACCAGGAAATCGACGCTCGGCACCTCGCCGGATCCCGAGGCGTTCACGATCGAGAACGAGAACGTGTAGGTGGCGTCGGCGGGAAAGCTGGGCGTGTCCTCCACCGTGACGCCCGGCTGGGTCATCTCGAAGCCGTAGTTGGGCGCGAGCGAGCTCGGTGCGTAGAGGTGCTTGGCCCAGAAATGAAACCCATCGGGCGCCAGATTCTCGATGGTGCTGTACCACTGCAAGCTGAACTCGGGCTCGTAGTAGGTGCCGAAACCGATGGCGCCGATGCGGATCGAGGGGTCCACCTTCATCATCTCGACGCGGAAGCTCGACAGGCTGGTGGCGTAGAGATTGATGAAGAAGTCGCCGCCGCGCAGCTCGTTGCCGATCTCCCAGTAGCGCACGTCGTAGGGCGCGGGATGGCCGTTCGCGGCGCGAACCGCCGCCCAGTCGGTGCCGCCGCGCGGGTTCGAGCCGTCGTTGGGCGCGTTCATGTACTCGACCCAATCCGCCGCCGTGCCAGGTCCGAGGGCCCAGTTGACGGTGATCATCCCGACGGCGCCGATCTGCTCGCAGAACTGCCCGAACTCGTCGCTGCCCACCACGATGTTGCGACCGCTGGTTGGATCGACCGGCCGCGCTTCCATGGGGCCGAGCCCGTCGCGCCAGTCGTAGTGATTCGACAACAGCCCGCCCGGATAGCGAACCACGGTCGGGCGCATGTCGCGCACCAGCGGCACGTACGAGAAGAACTTGGCGTGCGCAGCGGCCGCGTCCTCGGCGGTCGTCACCTTGTCCGGCAAGCCGTTCGAGGGACCGGTCCAGAGAATCTGGGTGCCCCAGAGATGTCGGTCGATCGCACCCGTGACCTGGGTCGCGTCGACGCGGATGCGGACGCTCGTGCCCGCAGCTCCGCCACCGCTCCCGCCACCGCAGCCGAGCACCGACGCGAGCACCAGCGCCAGCGCTCCGCCCCAGCGGCGACCCGCGAAGCGTCGTTCCAATCGATCGAGGGAGAGGACCCGCCGAGCCACGAAGCACGCCTTCCGGGAACGAATCAGGATCGAACGGACCTGCAGTCACGCGGAATGCGCCGGCCACGCTCTCCGCTCGGCGCCGCTCGGTGGCGGGAGAGCCCGAGCGGCGTGCCCGCTGCGATGCGCGAGCGCCGCGCAAGCTAACAGGTGCGCGCCGTCGTCGTCATACCCACGACGCGCGGCTGGCTGCGGCGGCGGGGATCGCCTTCAGACGGGCCGCGGGCGCCGCGCTCGCCGCGCTCGCGACCCGAGCCAGGCGATCGCCAGCACGGCGCCGCTCGACACCACGCCCGACGCGCCAGCGGCGTCGCCCGCCGATGCCACGCGGCAGCCCCCTCCGCCTCCACCGCCGCCACCACCGCCGTGACCGCCCGAATCCGGCCGCGTCGTGACGCTGGTCGCGAGCGGCGCCCCGCCGTTCTCGATGTCCTGGACGAAATCCACGCCGCGGGTGGTCGAGGCGGCGTCCACGGTCACCGGCGTCGCCGCCGCGGCCTCCAGCGTGTTGTTGAAGAACTCGGTGGCGAACGGCTTCCCGTAGGTCGAGCGCAAGATCCCCGAGATGTTGAAGCCGCTGACGAAGCCCGCGGCCTCGCTGCCGTCGATCGCGTGGATGAAGACCGAGTAGATGCCCGGCTCGAGACCCGGGATGAAGTACGTGCCGTCATGGCTGTCGCCGGTGAAGTAGCCAGCGATCCCTCCCACCGCCTCGCCCGTGATCCCGTTCACCGCGGTGACGTGGGTGCCGAAGCCGGCGTCGCCGTCGGCCTCGGTGATGCTTCCGCGAATGGTGCCGAAGTCGCTCGCGAACGACGGCTCGGGATAGACGTACGAGATCGCCGCGCGATCGTCGGCCGTGAGCGAGCGCTGGCCCGCGGGATCGCCGTAGAAGCCCACGTACGGGAACATCGTCGGGACCTGCTCCGGTGGAACCTCGGGATAGACCGGCGAATGGCCGAGCCCGCACAGGTGTCCGATCTCGTGGATCAGAACGCCTTCGAGGTCGGAATCCGCGGCGAAGCGCGTGATGTTCGGGACGCTGATGACGATGTCCGCGTCCTCGATTCGGCCGTCCTCGATGTCGATCACGGGAAACGCGAGCCCGATGACGCCGTTGTCCGGCCCCGCGATGCGATCGAAGAACACTCCGCTGTCGTCGAAGATGACGTCGATGCGGCCGTCGTTCTGGAACGCGTCGAGGCGGTCCACGTCCTCGACGGTGGTGTTGTGGTCGCCGTCGGGATCGGGGATGAGCCCGCCGTACTCGAAGCGGATCGACGAGGTCGACACCGCCTGCCAGGCGTCAAACGCACGCTGCACCAGCTCCACGGCGTCGATGCCGGGCACGCCGGTGCCGCCCGGATCGACGTAGTACCGAATTGGGAGCTGATCCGCGTTCCAGTGGCTGTAGATCACCTTGCCGCCGCTACCGATGTCGGCGAGCTGGCTGAAGCTCCATGCGGGAGGCGCGCTCGCGACCAGCAACGCGAGACCGCCACCCAACGCCGCCCAGCCGCGCCCACCGCTTGCGTGTCGTCGCATCACATCCGCCTCCCGTCCATCGATTCGAGTCGCGCGCCGCGCCGGTGGGCCGCAGCCTCAGCGCAGATGACTGCGCACCTCGTCCAAGAACTCCGCGAGCGGCTTCGTCCCGGCGCGCGCGCTGCTCGCACCCGAGCTGGCTTCCCCCGCGGCGCCCCGAACCCGGGCACCGTCGCTTGCGTGGGTGATCTCGAACGCGCCCTGATCCATGCCGAGCACACCGCGTGCGCCGTCGGCGCGCGGCGCCGTCAGGAAGAGCACCGCGGCCAGGCCCCGCTCGAGACGCGGCACGCCGGCGACCGGCGCGGCCTCGCGACCGGCCACACCGCCCGGCAGCGCCACGCTCACCTCTCCCGCTACACCCGCGCCCTTCACCACCTCGTCGACGACGAAGCGACCCACCGTGCCGAGCCGATGGGTGAGCGGATCGACGCCGGAGGTGACGTCCACGCAGCGCGCGACCACCACCGCATCCGCGCGCTGGCTGAGCGTGCGGACGTCCATCGGCGCGACGGTGGTGGCGTGGCCGCGTGGCGGCAGCGCCAACAGCGCGAGCAGCGCCCAGATCGAACGACGAACCGAGCGCCTGGCGGACGGTGGCTGCGAGCAACTCATGGGCGATCTCCTCGGGGTGCCGGGGTGCGACGGGCCGCAGGATAAGGGCGTGAAAAAATCGAAGTCAACGCGCACCGCATCATGACGCCGCGGGCGCCGGCGCGTTGACGGAGTGCCGGGTCGTCCCTAGATTGGGCGCGCGCTCGGAGTTCGCGTCCTCGGCTCACGCTTGGTCACTGGCGTCGCACTCGTCCTGGTCACCGCACCCGCGGGAGAGCCCGCGGCTGCGCTGGCGCGACGGCTCGTCGCGGACGGGCTCGCCGCGTGCGTGAACCTCGTCCCCACGATCCGTTCGATCTACCGCTGGCAGGGCAAGATCGAGGACGACACCGAATCGCTGCTGGTCATCAAGACCCGCCGCGAGTGCGTGGAGGCGTTGCGCGCCCGCGTGATCGCGTTGCATCCGTACAGCGTCCCCGAGGTCCTCGCGTTCGACGTGGCCGAGGGGCACGCCCCCTACCTCGCTTGGGTCCTCGCGCAGGTGACGCCGCCCGCCGGCGGCGCCCGAGATCCCGAGCCATGACGTTCTCGTCCCTGTGGCGGACGCCCGCCGAGCGGCACGGCACGGCACCTGCGCGAGGCCTCCCATCGCGCACCTGAGCGGCAACCTCACCGGGCTCAAGCCCAACCAGATCCGTCGTCTGGAACGTCTGGATCGCCGGCGCGTGCCGCCGACGCGCGTGGTCACGCCGGAGCTGGCGCACGGGTTGGCGGAGCTGAGCGCCGAGACCGGGCGCCAGATCGGCGCGCTCGTCGATCGCACGGGCGCCGTGCGCCACGTGATCGTGGGCTCCGCGCACTCGACGCCGATTCCCGACTTCGGGCGCGTGCGCGCCGGTCGCAGCCGCTTCCGCGGTCTGCGCTTGATCCACACCCGCCTCGACGAGCCGGGGCTCTCGCGCGAGGACCTCACGGACCTCGCCTTGCTACGGCTCGACGTCGTGGCCACCGTGGCGATCGCCGCGGACGGCCGTGCTGGACCGATCGCGATCGCGCATCTGCTGCCGCCCAGCGACGGTCAGGAGCCGTGGCGCATCCTGCCGCCGCGCGCGGTCCACGATCTCGATCTGCCCTTCGACGAGACGATCCGCGCGCTCGAGGAAGAGTTCGATCGCAAGCTCGGCGCCATCGGCGTCGAGCAAGGCGCCGAGCGCGCGATCCTGGTCTCGGTCACGCGCCAGGGCGGAGACGACGCACGGCACTCGCTCGAGGAGCTGGAGCGCATCGCGGCCTCCGCGGGGCTCGTCGTGGTCGATCGCATCCTCCAGCGTCGCGACAAGCTCGACGCGCACACCTTCATGGGCCGCGGTCGCGCCGAGGACGTGGCCATCCGCGCCCTCGGCAACGGCGCCACCGTGCTGGTCTTCGACCAAGACCTCTCGCCGTCGCAGTCGAAGGCGCTTTCCGATCTCACCCAGCTCAAGATCCTCGATCGCACCGGATTGATCCTCGACCTCTTCGCCCAGCGCGCCCGCTCGCGCGACGGCCGTCTGCAGGTGGAGCTGGCACAGCTGCGCTACCGGATGCCGCACCTGAAGGCCCGCGACGACAGTCTCTCGCGGCTGAGCGGCGGCATCGGCGGGCGCGGGCCGGGCGAGACGCGGCTCGAGGAGGATCGCCGCAAGGCGCGCGATCGCATCGCGCGGCTCGAGCGCGAGATCGAGACCCTCGCCGGCCAGCGCGCGGGACGTCGCGCGCGCCGCGAGCGCACCGGCATCCCGGTGGTGGGCCTGGTCGGTTACACGAACGCCGGCAAGTCCTCGCTGCTCAACAAGCTCACCCGCAGTCGTGTGTTCACCGAGGACCGGCTCTTCGCCACCCTCGATCCGACGTCGCGGAAGCTGCGCTTGCCGTCCGGCCGGGTCGCCGTGCTGACCGACACCGTGGGGTTCATCCGCGACTTGCCGGAGGATCTGATCGCTGCGTTTCGCGCCACGCTGGAAGAGCTGAGCGAAGCCGAGCTCTTGCTCCACGTCGTCGACGGGTCGAGCCCGCGCGCGGAGAACCAGATCGCGATCGTCGAGTCGACGCTCGGCGCGCTCGGCCTCGGCGACATCCCGGTGATCCTGGCGCTCAACAAGGCCGACGCCGCCGATCGCGACTCGCTGCTCGCCTTGCAGCGTGCCAGCTCGGGTGTCATTCTCTCGGCGCATTCGGGAGAGGGGCTCGAGACCTTGCTCAATCGCATCGATCGAGCGCTTCCCTTGCGACCGTGGGAAGCGAGCGTCTCCGTCGCGACGAACGTGCTCGACGCGCGCGGCGGCGATGACGCCATCGCCGCCGACGCCCTGGGCTCGCCCGCTCCGGGCAGGATCGACCGCGCCTGATTCCGCGCAACCATGACGGACGTACGCGCGCCCGCCGACTCGCTCGAACCGGCTGAGATGCCCGAGCCCGCGCCCGGGACACAGGATCGCGCTCCCAGCGCCCTGCGGGCGCGGATCTATCTCGGCCTGCTGGTCACGTACGTCGTGCTGCTCGCCATCGGCGTGCTCGCCGAGGCCTTTCACATCCAGTGGATCCTCGACTGGCCGATCTATTGACCGGCTCGTCGCACCGGCTCGAGGCCGTGCGCACGCGCGCGTGCCGCGCCGCGCGAAGGAGAGAGAAGCGATGGTGATGAACGCCCGCCGAAGCCGTCGATCGTCGTTGGTTCTGCTCGGCCTGTGGGTGGCGCTGGGCGTGACGCTGACGAGCGAGCCCGTCCGCGCCGCGACCGCCACGAACCGCCCCGACACGTTCGGCATCGAGGTCGCCGATCGCGACGACGCGGTGGTGCAGATGCTCAAGCTCGCCGCCGGCCTGCGCGTGATGAAGATCGAGCCGGGTAGCGTCGGTTCCAAGGTGACGTTCCCCGGGACGCGGCGCACGCTCGGCCGGGGCGACTTCATCCTCGACATCCGCGTGAAGGGCGTCGGTCCGGACGGTCCGCGCCAGCAGGGCGCGATCCAGTCCGCCGCGGACTTCGTGAAGGTATGCGCGAGCGCCCGGCGCGGCATCTGGGAGCAGCCTGGACACAAGGGCACGTTGCTCTTCGATGTGTTCACCCAGGCCGGCTACAACATGGAGGACTGGAAGACGCTCACCTTCGAGGTGCCGCTCGACCTGAGCAGCGCCCCCGAGCCGCCCGCCGTCGAGGCGTCGCCGCCGGCGCCCACCTCGGGCACGGGCACCTGATCTACGCCACGCGCCATCTCGCCACCGATCCCAGGAGGAACCCATGTCCGAGCTGGCCATTCACGGCGGCAAGCCCGTCCGCAGCGAGCCGTTTCCAGCCTGGCCGGTGCACGACGAACGAGAAGCGAAGGCACTGCAAGACGTGCTCGCGTCGCGGAACTGGGGCGGTTACCCATCGCCCAACGTCCACGCGAAGGCGTTCGCGGAGGCCTTCGCCGCCGCCCACACCGCGCGCTACTGCATTCCCGCCGCGAACGGCACGGTGACGCTCGAGATCGCGCTGCGTGCCGCCGGCGTGAAAGCCGGCGACGAGGTGATCGTCACGCCGTACACGTGGATCGCCACCGGCGCCGCGCCGGTCTACCTGAACGCGGTGCCGGTCTTCGCCGACATCGACCCCGAGACCTATTGCCTTGATCCCCAGGCGGTCGAGGCCGCCATCACGCCGCGAACCAAGGCGATCATCCCGGTGCACCTGGGCTGCCGGATGGCGGACATGGACGCGCTCATGGCGATCGCCCGCAAGCACGGCCTCACGGTGATCGAGGATTGCGCCCACATGCACGGCGCCCGCTGGAACGATCGCGGTGCCGGCTCGATCGGTCATCTGGGGAGCTTCAGCTTCCAGAGCTCGAAGCTCATGACCGCCGGCGAGGGCGGCGCCATCCTGACCAGCGATCCCGAGCTCGCCGAGCGCTGCCACTCACTCGTGAACTGCGGCCGCAAGATGGAGGGCTACGACTCCTTCGACGGCTGGATGGTCGGTTGGAACTACCGCATCAGCGAGTGGCAGGCCGCGGTGCTCGCGTGTCAGACCGAGCGCCTCGAAGCGCAGACCCTGCTGCGCGAGCAGAACGCCGAGTATCTCTACCAGGCGCTCGCCGAGGTTCCCGGCCTCCGGCCGCTGCGCCGCGACCCGCGGATCACACGCACCGCGAACTACCAGGTGATCCTGCGCTACGACCCCGCGGGATTCGGCGGCTTGAAGCGCGATCGCTTCGCCGAGGCGCTCACCGCCGAGGGCATCGAGGTGGACCCGTACTTCTACATCCCGCTCTACCAGAGCCCGCTCTTCACCGTGACCGCCGCCGACTATCCGCAGATCCGCGCGCGCTACGGCGACGCGATCACCAACGACTCGGCGAGCTGCCCGATCGCCGAGCGCGCGGCGTATCAAGAAGCGCTCTGGATCCACCACCCGCTCTTCATGGGCACGCGCCGCGACATGGATCAGGTCGTGGACGCGATCCGCAAGATCCAGCGCAATTTGAGCGAGCTGCTCTGAGCCCGGTCGCGTCGCGCGGGCGAGGTCAGCTCGACTCCACCGACCAGCTCGCCGCGAGGCGCACGCGGCCGAGCAGCTCGGTGCCCCCGGGGTCGATCACGCGCAAGCGATAGCGCTGATCGTGGTAGTCGAAGAGCCGCTCGCCCGAGCGGCTCATCGCGGAGACACTCACCGGGTAGACACCGGGGGTGAACGGCAGTGCGGCGATGGCGAGCCGCACCACTCCGGCGCCGCGGATCGTGCCGACGGCAGCGCCGCTCGCGCTGGTGTTGGGCGCCGCGAGCAGCAACCCGCCGGGCTCGTGGATGCCGACACCGAACATCGGCGTCTCGATGGGCTCGCTGGCCTCGAACGCGAGCTCGATCGCCAGCGGTGCACCGCTCTCGGTGGCTTCGATGGGACGTCCTCGCCCGTCGAGAAAACGCACGCCCGTGATGCGCAACGGACCCTGCGCTGAGACGCCGGCAGCCGCCGCGGGCGCCAACACGCGCTCTTCGGCCTCGGCGAGCCACTCGCCCTCGCCTGCCGCGCCGTCGAGCGCCGCGCGCGCGGCGTGCTCGCGCAAGCGCTCGACCATCCAGCGCGGATTCACGCGGCGGAAGAGCTCACTGGGCGCGTCCCCGAGGAGCGCGAGCCAGCGGTCGAAGACCACCCGTCGCGCGCGCCCGGCGCCTTCCCGCGGGTCGCGGAAGAGATCGTGAGCCGCGCCCTCCAGCTGCGTGATCGCGCACGCCGCGAAGCCGTCGCTTCGGATCGCGCCGCGCCCGAGGATCTCGTCGGCCACCACCTCCACCATGCGCGCCACCGCGTCGCCCTCGCCGGCCTCGGCGGCGCGCGTGAGGCCAGCGAGCGCTTCCAGGTGCTCGAGGACCGCGCGGTCGCGGGCGGGGCCGCCCTCGTGGATCCGAGCCTCGCGCTCGAGTGCCTCCGCCAGCATCCGGCGCGCGCGCGCCTCCGCTGCGCGCTCGCCGGCGAGAGCCGCGCGCTCGATCTCTCGATACGCGAGCTCCTTCCAGCGCACCAGCACTTCCTCGGTGCGGTGCGGGTCCGTGTAGTAGCGGGAGGCCTCGCTCAGCACCCGGCCGAGCGCCTCCAGGTCCTCGGAGGAGAATTGCTCGCGCAAGCTGAGGTCGCGTCCGAGCGCCGCACGGCCTTCGAGGAACGTGAGGACGCGCTGGAAGCGATCGTCGAGGTCGGCACGCAGCTCGTGCAGGGCTTGCTCGAGATCCGCCTTGCTCGTTCGCTCGCGACCGGCGCGAAAGCGGCTGGGCAGCCAGCTTCCGGCGCTCGCTCGCTCGTCGAGATCGGCCAGACGCCGATCGATCGCCTCGAGCTCGGCCACGCGCTCGCGCGTGTCGCCGAGGATGAGCTCACGCTCGGCGCTCCACACCCGGTCGAGATACGCCGCGATCACCGTGGCCGTCTCGCCGCTCGCCACCACGCGGCCGCGCTCGAGGCACAGCGCCTCGTCGCAGAAGCCGCGCACCGTCTCGAGCGAGTGGCTCACCAGCACGATGGTCTTGCCGCGCCGCTTGAGCTCGTCGATGCGGCGAAAGCTCTTGTGCTGGAACTCCTCGTCGCCCACCGCCAGCACCTCGTCGAGGAGCAGCACGTCGGGGTCGCGCAAGAGCGCCGTCGAGAACGCCAGGCGCATGCGCATCCCGCTCGAATACGAGGCGAACGGCCGGTCGAGCTCGCTCGCGAGCCCGGCGAAGCGCGCCACCTCGGGCAATCGTTCGGTCACCTCTCGGCGCTTGAGCCCGAGGAACGTTCCGAAGAGCAGCACGTTCTCGCGTCCGGTGAGCGCTTCGTCGAAGCCGCCGCCGATCTCGATCAAGCCGAGCGCGGTGCCGCGCACCTGCACCACGCCCGCGCTCGGCGCGAGCGTGCCGGCGAGCAGCTTGAGCAGCGTCGTCTTGCCGGAGCCGTTGCGCCCGATCACGCCCAGCGTCTTGCCGGGAGCGAGGGTGAAGCTCACGGCGTCGAGCGCCACCACCGATCCGAGCCGCCGTCCCGGCTCGCCGGGACGCGGCTCGTAGCGCTTGACCAGATCGCGGACCTCGACGGTGGGCGGGCCCGCGCTCACGCGCGCTCCGTGATGAGCGCCGCCGAGCGCCGCGCCAACCCACGCCCCGCCGCCAGGATCGCCAGCGACAGCACGATCGTGACGCCCACGTGGTCCGGCTCGGGAACCACGCGGTGCAGGATCGCGCCGCGGACCTCCTCGATGATCCGGGCCATCGGATTCAGCTCGACCAACGCGCGCAGCGAATCCGGCACCATGCGAATCTCGTAGACCACCGGCGTCACCCAGAAGCCGATCGCGAGCACCAGCTTCCACGCATGATCGGCGTCACCGATCCGCGCGCGCAGCACCACCAGCAGCAGCCCGACGCCGAACGCGAGCGCCACCAGCATCGCGAGCGGGACGAGCGCCGCGAACGCGGTGCCGTCGGCGCGCGGGCCGAGCCAGCGCTGGCAGGCGAGGAACGTCGCCAGCCCCAGCACCAGCTCGATGAGCTGAACGCTCACCGTCGCCGCCATCAGCACCCAGGTCGCGTCGGGGCCGGATTGCAGCAACGCGCGGCGCGCGGGGATCGAGCCGATTCCCTCGGAGGTCGCCCCCGCGAAGAAGTTCCAGAGCACGATCCCGAGGACCAGCGACAGCACCGACAGCGCCTGGCTCGCGCCCACCAGCCAGTGCAACGCGATCACCAGCGTGACCACCAGCAGCACCGGGGAGACCAGCCACAGCCGCCCGAGCAGGCTGCGCCCGTAGCGGCCTTGCAGCACCGCGACGAACGCCGCTCGGAACCGATCCATGCCTGCTCGCTCAGCGCCCGCGGGGCTCGCTCCCGGGCGAACGCCTCATGCGGCGCCGAGCCAGATCCCGCCGAGCAGCAGCTGCCGCTCTTCCTCGCCGCGCAACGCGAGCTTGCGGTCCGGATGGATCTCCAGGTTGAGCCCGCGCACCGGCTGGCCGCCGAAGGCCCGGTTGCTGGCGTCCTGAAGCTGACCGAACGGGATCGAGAGCAAGGCCCAATCGGCGCCCGCGAAGGCGTTGTCGTGCCACGCGAAGAACTCGCCTGCATCCGTCTGCACCACCACGCGGATGGCGGTGGGAGCCTTGGCGCCGCGCGCCAGCACGTGCAACCGCCGCTGACCCTTCCAGTCGGCGCCGCCGAGGGGCACGTGGACGATCACCCAGCCGCCCGACTGAATCGCGTACTTGAGGCTCGTCGAGCTGGTGGCAGGACCGAAGGCCTCGCCAGCGCCCAGCTCGACCAGCCGCGACTGCTCGTTGGTGAACACCTGCGCCTGGGTGCTCGGGAACGTGGTCACGGCCCGCGCACCTTCCGGCAGCCGCGCGTCCGCGCCCTTCTTCACCTCGACCACCTCTTCCGCGGGCGCGACGATCACCTTGTACAGGAAGAAGACGATCGCCCCGAGCAGCACGACTGCGATCAAGTACGACACGGTTCGAGTCCTCGCTCAGCCATTCGATGGGCGCTGGATCCTGCGTGCACGGCATGCGGCGAGGCCGTGCGCGCCGCTCGTCGCGCAGGGGAGACGCGACGGCCACCGGATCGGAACGATCCACTCTTCCGAGGCGCCGGCGGCGTGGGCGCGGCCAACATGTATTGGACCACCGCGCGAGGTGTCAAGAATGCGGCGCGGGCGACGCGCCGGCGGAGCGCTGGGCCCGCCACGCGGCCATCCCCGCCGCGCGCCGCCTCAACCAGGCGACGGCCACGCGGCCCGCGAGCGCCGTGAAGAACAGCCACGGATAGAGCCCGAGGGTGAACACCTTGGGCGAGAACGTCGCGAGACCGATCAGCCATTCGAGTGCCCAGCCCAGCGCGAGCGCGCGCCTCGGCACGACCGGCAGCGTCGCAACCCAGAAGAGCGTCAGCGGCACCAGCGTGAGGAGATGATCCGGCTCGCGGGTCCGCAGCGCCACGAGCGAGAGCAGGACCGTCGCCATGAGCCCGAGGCCGATCTCGATCGCGTGGCGCACCGGCCACGGCTGCGCGCCGAACGCCGCTCGAGAGGGCCGCTCGATCCGCCGCTCTCCGTCCGCTCCGGCGGCCGGACGCAGCAGCACCACCGAAACGAGGAATGCCGCCATGAGCACACCGAAGAGCAGCTCGGGCCCGCCGCCGTCGCCATGAATCGCCTGAAAATGAAGCGCCGTCCCCGCACCGAACGCCAACCAGCGCAGCACCGGCCAGCGAGCGAGCCAGCGCGCGCTCGTTCCCCACCAGAAGAGAAAACCGCCGACGAACACCGCCCACCCGAAGAGCGGCACGGGAGGGATGGTGACCCACGCGTGCCCGCCATCGCCAGGCGCAGGGACCACCCACGGGACGCCATCCACGGTCCAGCGCCACCAGCCGAGTGCGGTGCCCACCGCTTCCATCGGATACGAGATCGACGCCGCGACCAGCATCGCCACGAAGACCGTGTGTACCCATCCGCCGCGAGCACCGGGAAAGCGAGCGAGCAGGCGCTCGGCCAGCGTCCAGGCGACATACGACGTGAAGAGCCAGCCCACGACCACGCCCAGCGGCGCGGCGCCGAGCCGCAGCACCGGCTCCGACGCATAGAAGTACCGGTGGAAATACCCGGCGACCGAGAGGTTCTCCTTCGCGACGAAGTAGACGAACGCGAGCCCGAAGAAATCCGCCGCCGTGCCGCCGCCGCGCCACACGCGTGCGTGCAGCACCAGCAGCACCAAGGCGACGGCGGCGGGGACGAGCAGCGCGATGGGCATGCGCGAACCGAGAGGGACGACGCGACGACTCTACCGCGTGCCGGTCGGCCGGGGCAGCCGACCAGCCGGGCGATCGTCGCGCGCCGACGCGCGGGGACGATCGCCAGAGCGCCCAAGCACCACGCCGAGACGCCCGGCCGAAGCGCGAAGCCCGCAGACGCGCGAGGCCAAGCAAGGCTGAGCGAGACCGAGCGAGGCTGAATTGCGTCACCCGGCAACGCGGTGTACCGTTCGGCGCCCCGCGAGAGCCCGATGAGCGACGCAAGCGCCGCCGACTCCACACCCGCGAACGGCGGCGCGCCGCCGTCCAACGAGCGCTCGCTCTCGACGACGCGACGGGTGCTCTTCGCGAGCGGTACCGTCGGCAACGGTCTCTTGCCCGGGTTCTTGGTGGCGTGGCAGCTCTACTACTTCGCGCCGCCCGCCGACAGCGGCCGCTCGATCCTAGTGCCGGCCCTCGTCATTGGCTGGGTGAACCTGATCGGTCAGATCGTCCACTCGCTCGCGGACTGGGCGATCGGCTACGCGAGCGATCGCACGCGCAGCCGCTGGGGCCGACGGATTCCCTGGATCGCCGTGGCGTCGCCGATCTGCACGGTGGCGTTCATGGCGATCTGGTGGCCGCCGCTGGCCACGGTCGGCTGGCTCAACGTGGCCTGGCTCGCGAGCATCCGCTCGATCTTCTGGATCGCGTACACGGCCTCGGTCGGGCCGTATTGCTCGCTGCTGCCCGAGGTCACCGAGCCCGGGGCCGAGCGCACCCGCGTCGGCGCGTACATGGCCGTGTTCGAGGTGATCGGCACGGTGCTGTCGAGCGTGGTCGCCGGCCAGCTCATCGATCGACACGAGCACGGCGGCATGCTCGCTGGCTTCCACTTCACCGACGGCTACAAATACACCGCCGCGCTCCTGAGCCTGATCTCGCTCGCGTCGATGTGGGTCTCGATCGCGGTGATTCGCGAGAAGCCTCACGACGCCTCGAAGGAAGTGCCCTACGGCCCGGTCCAGTCGCTGGTGGAGACCTTGCGCAATCCGGCGTTCCGGCCCTACGCGTTGGCCTTCATCGCGTTTCGCGTCGGCCTCAACGCGATCATCGTCGTCATGCCCTACCAAGCCGACGTGATCCTGCACCTCGCGCACCCGGAGTCCGCCGCGGGCAACCTCCAGGGCGTGATCGTTCTCGGCAGCATCCCGTTCTTCTTCGTCATCGATCGCCTGGTCAATCGCACCGGCAAGCGGCGCGTGATGCTGTGGGGGTTCCTGGGCTTCGCGGTGGTGATCGCGAGCGCTGGATTCATCGGTCGCTATCCCGTGGGGGCCCCGCTCGCCCAGGCGTACGCCGTCTACGCGCTGTGCACGTTTCCGGTCGCGACGCTCTTCATGCTGCCGCGACCGATCATGGCGGACATCATCGATCTCGACGCGAAGCGCACCGGCTACCGGCGCGAGGGGATCTACAACGGCGCCGAGGGGCTCTTGACCAAGTTCGCCGAGGGCTTGGGACCGTTCCTGGCGGCGGCGCTGCTCGATCACTTCGGCAAGACCACGGCGAACCCGCTCGGAGTCGTCCTCACCGGCCCGATCGCCGGCGCGATCTGCCTGCTCGGCTGGTTCCTGTTCCTGCGCTACCCGATCAAGACCTGATCCCGTGCAGGCGGGTGCGCTGCTCGCGGCGCCGGACGAGCCCGTCGCGCGAGCACGCTGCGGCGCGGGCCTCAGCGCACGAAGCTGGTGATCAGCGTGGCCGCGAGCGCGATCTCGGTGGACTGGGTGCGGTGGCGATCGCCCGCGCGCTCGAGCAGCGCGCGCGCCTGCGGCTCTTCCTCGATCGACGCCAGGCTCAGCGCCTCGCGGGCCAGCTCGGCCTCGGCCTCGGCGAGCGCCGAGAGCTTCTGAAAGGTGATGCCGTCGAGGCGGGGGACGTCGCGCACCGGTTCCGGCGCCGCGACGCCGAAGTGCGCGAGCAGGCCGCGCAGATCCGCTGCCGCGGCGCGATCACCTTCCGCCACGTTGGCGAGGTCGCGCCGAAAGCGATCGCTGCGCAGGTCGGGCACGATGCGCTCCGCTCGCAACGCGTTCGCCTCCTGCGCGGTGACCAGCGCCCGAAGACGCTCGACCGGCCGCTCGCGTGCGATGGGAGACTCGGCGAAGAAGCTACGAAGGCGTGTGCTCAGCGACATGGCGTCCGCTCCCGGCGCTGCCGAAGCAGCGCGCTGCGAGGGCGAGATTCGCGGTGCAGGCGCATGCGCCGTCGTGCCCGGCGAACGGTGCGCCCTCCCCTTCCGATCAGTTCGAGACCCACGTGATCGGCGCGCCCGGGAAGATCGCGGGGCCGTCCACGTTCATGATCGAGAGCCGCGCGGCCAGCGCGCCCGCGACCTCGCCGTAGACCTTGGCGACCGGCGAGCTCGGCTCGGCCATCACCACCGGCCGGCCGTTGTCGCCGCCCTCGCGAATCGCGCCCACGATGGGAATCTCGCCCAGGAACGGCACGCCGAGCTCCATCGCCTTCCGCCGCCCGCCGCCATAGCCGAAGATCTCGCTGCGCTCGTTGCAGTGCGGGCACAGGAAGTAGCTCATGTTCTCCACGATGCCGAGGACGGGCACGTTCACCTTGGTGAACATCGTGAGCCCCTTCACCGCGTCGGCCAGCGCCACGTCCTGCGGCGTGGTGACGATGACCGCGCCCGCGAGCGGCGCGGTCTGGGTGAGCGTGAGCTGGGCGTCGCCGGTTCCCGGCGGCAGGTCGATCACCAGGTAATCGAGCTCGCCCCACTCCACCTGGGTGAGGAATTGCTGGAGGATGTTGTGCACCATCGGGCCGCGCCACACCACCGGCGTCGATTCCGTGATGAGGAAGCCCATCGACATCACGCGCAAGCCGTAGCGCTCGATGGGCATGAGGCGCTGGCCGACCATCCCCGGGCGCTCGTCGATACCGAGCATGATCGGCACGCTGGGACCGTAGATGTCGGCGTCGAGCAAGCCCACCGAGGCGCCGGTCTGCTGCAGCGCCAGCGCGAGATTGACGGCCGTGGTGGACTTCCCCACGCCGCCCTTCCCGCTCGCCACGGCGATCGGGTTCTTCACGCCCGGCAACATGCGCTGGTGCTGAAGCGAACGTCCGCGGGTGTTCGCGGTCATCGTCACGTCCACCTCGGTGACACCGGCGACGGTGCGCACCGCGGCCTCTGCCTCGTCGCGCAGCCGGTCCTTCACCGGGCACGCCGGCGTGGTGAGCTCGATGGCGAACCTCACCTTCCCGCCCGCGATCGTGAGGTTCTTCACGAACCCGAGCTCCACGATGTCCCGATGCAGGTCGGGGTCTTGGACCCGCCGCAGGGCGTCCAGCACCGCGCGCTCGGTCACGGCATCCGCGCTCATGTCTCCACTCTCCTGGAAGGAAATCGTCCCGTCGACGATCGAACGCGCACCATAACCTCCCGATCCGCGCGCGGCCTTGTTTCGCGTGTTTCACAAGCTGTAGGTTGCAGCGAGCGACGCTCCCGCGGCCCGCGCTGCAGCGCGGCACCGCGGCGTCGCCGCCAGCGCCCATGGCGACGGATCCCCAGCCCCAGCGCCGCCGGCGCGTGCTGATCGCCGGTGCGGCGGGACGCGACTTCCACGACTTCAACGTGGTGTTCCGGGACGATCCGGCCGTCGAGGTCGTCGCGTTCACGGCGGCGCAGATTCCCGGGATCGCCGGGCGCCGCTACCCCGCGAGCCTCGCCGGGCCGCTCTATCCCGACGGTCTCCCCATCGAGGACGAGTCGCGGCTCGCCGAGCTCTGCCGCGAGCACGTCGTCGACGAGGTGATCTTCGCCTACAGCGACGTCAGCCACGCCCACGTCATGCACGTGGCGTCGCGCGCGCTCGCTTCGGGCGCGGACTTCGGCCTGCTCGGCCCGCGCCGCACCCAGCTCGCGTCGCGGCGGCCGGTCATCGCCGTGAGCGCCGTGCGCACGGGTTGCGGCAAGTCGCAGACCGCGCGCTGGCTCGGGAGGCGATTGCGCGCTCACGGGCTCGCGGTCGCGGTGCTTCGCCATCCGATGCCCTACGGCGAGCTGGCGGCGGAGCGGGTGCAGCGCTTCGCCACCCCCGCCGACCTGGACGCCGCGCGTTGCACGCTGGAGGAACGCGAGGAATACGAGCCCCACCTCGAGAACGGTCACGTGGTGTTCGCGGGAGTCGACTACGCGGCGATCCTGGCGGCCGCCGAGCGCGAGGCGCAGGTCATCGTCTGGGACGGAGGCAACAACGATTTCCCGCTGGTCGCTCCGGATCTCCACGTGGTTCTCGCCGATGCCCTGCGGCCCGATCAGCTCACGACGCACCACCCTGGCGAGGCGGTGGCACGGATGGCCGACGTGCTCGTGATCGCCAAGAGCGACGCCGCGGCGCCCGCCGACGTGGCACGGCTCGCGGCGGCGCTGGGCGAGCTTCGCCCCGCGGCCCCGATCGTGCGCGCCGCCTCGCCGGTGGTGCTCGCGGAATCCGAGCGCGCCCGCGGACGTCGCGTGATCGTCGTGGAGGACGGCCCCACGCTCACCCACGGTGGCGCATCGTACGGCGCCGGCTACGTCGCGGCCCGCGCGTCCGGTGCCCTCGAGATCGTCGACCCGCGCGAGTCGGCCACCCCGGCGGTGCGCGCGATCTTCGACCGTTACCCGCACATCGGCTGCGTGCTGCCGGCGGTCGGCTACGACGAGGCGCAGCGCGAGGCGCTGGCACGGACCATCGCCCGCTCCCGCGCCGAGATCGTCGTCTCCGGCACGCCCATCGATCTCGCCGGCGTGATCCACGTACCGCAACCGGTGCTGCGCGCCCGTTACGAATACGCCGACGCCGGCGAGCCCACCCTCGGCTCGTTCGTCGACGCCTTTCTGGAACGCGCGCGGGCGCGGATGGACGGCGCCGCGGAGGGATCGTGCTGAAGGATCTGTTGCGCAGCGCGGATCTCGCACCTTCGGACCTCGCGTACCTCCTCGAGCTCGCCCTCGCCTTCAAGGCCGCGCCGCGCCGGGCGGCACCGCTCGAGCGCGACACCGTGGTCCTCTACTTCAACAAGCCGTCCACCCGTACCCGCATCTCGTTCGAGACGGCGGTGGCCAGGCTCGGCGGCACGCCCATCGGAGTGGGCGCGAACGACCTCCAGCTCGGCCGCGGCGAGACCATCGAGGACACCGCGCGCGTCGTGAGCCGCTACGCCCGCGCCTTCGTGATCCGCACCTACTCCGACGACGACGTCCGTCGCTTCGCCACCGCGGCCACGATCCCGGTCGTCAACGCGCTGACCGACCTCCACCATCCGTGCCAGAGCCTCGCCGATCTGCTGACGTTGCACGAACGCTTTGGCTCGCTCCGAGGCCGGCGGCTCGCATACGTGGGCGCGGGGAACAACGTCGCGCACAGCTTGCTCGAGGCGGGCGCGTTGGCTGGGCTCGAGGTGCGTGTCGGCACGCCGGGGCGATACCCGCCGGACCCGGAGATCGTCCGCGAGGCGCGTCGCATCGCCGCGATCACCGGCGGCGCCATCGTGGTCACCGAGGATGCCCAGGAAGCCGTCGCCAGCGCGGACGCCGTCTACACCGACGTGTGGATGTCGATGAACGATCCCGCCGCCGAACGAGCCGAGCGGCTCGCGGCGCTGGCGCCGTTCCAAGTCGACGCCGCGCTCCTCGAACGCGCCGCGCCCCACGCGATCTTCATGCATTGCCTTCCCGACCATCGCGGCGAAGAGGTCACGGCGGAGGTGGTCGACGGGCCGCGCTCGGTGGTCTTCGACCAGGCCGAGAACCGCCTCCACACCGCGATGGCGATCCTCGACGCGTTGCTCGCGGGTGCGCTCGAAGGGCGAGCGGCGCGCTGAGCGGACGCGATGCGACTGGTGGCGGCACTGGGCGGCAACGCGCTCGCGCGGCGCGGTGAGCCGCTCGAGGTGCCGCTGCAGCGCGCTCACGTGCGCGACGCAGCGCGCGCGTTGGCGCCGCTGGCCCGCGCCCACCAGCTGGTGGTGACCCACGGCAACGGCCCGCAAGTGGGCCTGCTCGCGCTGCAGGCGCGCGCCGCGGTGGAATCGCGGGACTGGCCGCTCGACGTGCTGAGCGCCGAGAGCGAGGGGCTGATCGGATACCTGATCGAGCAGGAGCTCGCCGCGGTGCTGCCCGATCGCGAGATCGCGACGTTGCTCACGCTGGTGGAGGTCGAGCGCGACGACCCGGCCTTCGCGCACCCCACCAAACCGATCGGGCCGGGCTACGACGAAGCGGAAGCCGCGCGGCTGGCGGAGCGTTACGGCTTCGCGCTCGCGCGCGACGGCGAGCACTTTCGGCGCGTGGTCGCCTCGCCCGAGCCGCGGCGGATCCGCGAGCTGGGGACGATCCGGCTGCTGCTCGAGGCGGGCGTCATCGTGGTGTGCACCGGTGGCGGCGGCATCCCGGTCGCGGTGACCGCGAGCGGCGGGCTCGAGGGAGTCGAGGCGGTGATCGACAAGGACCTGTCCGCGGCGTTGCTCGCGCAGGGCCTCGACGCCGACGCGCTGCTGCTGCTCACCGACGTCGATGCGGTCTACGACGACTGGGAGGGCGCGCGCCGCACGCCGCTCGGCTCGGTCCGCGCCGCCGAGCTGCGCGCGCGGCGCTACGCGGAGGGCTCCATGGCACCCAAGGTCGAAGCGGTGTGCCGCTTCGTCGAGCGCACCGGCCGATGGGCCGCGATCGGCGCCCTCGAGAGCGCGGAGGCGATCCTCGCCGGCCGCGCCGGCACCCGCGTCATCCCCTGACGGGGCGCTTCGCGAGATACGGGGACGTCATGGCGGCGAGCAAGGCCGCGTAGCTCGGGACGAACGCCAGGAAATCGCCGACCTTCACCGGCGGCGCGATCGCCGTCACGTCCACGATCAGGTAATCGCTCGACGCGCCCAGCACACGCGCCCGCGAATCGACCGGTGTGAGCCCTTCCGGGTCGACGTCCTCGCGACCGATGTCGAGGAGCGCGCGGATCCGGTCGCCGGCGTCGACGAAATGGGGCACGTGGCCGAACGCGTCTTGCGCCGGCTCGCCGATCGGCAGCGACGGCTTCTCCTTCAGCTCGATCACCTCGGCCTGGATCTCGAACGCGTCCTGCGACGTGCCCGGCCAGGCGCGGCGATGAAGCGTCTCCCTGCCGAGCAAGATCGCCTCGCCGACGCGGAGGTGGTTGATGCGCGCCGGCATCCCGCCGGCGGCGATCAGCTCGAGGGCGCTCGAGTTGCCACCCGACACGTACGTCAGCGCGAGCCCGAAGGTCCGCTCCACCTCGTCCGCGAGTGCCACGAGCCGCGCCATGTTCTCGCGGGTCGGCGCGACTCCGCCGAAGCACGTCAGGTTGGCCCCCACGCCGACGATTCGCACCCCGGCGAGCTGCAGCGCCTCTCGCGTGAACCGCGTCAGGTCGTCGGGCCAGATCCCCTCGCGCAGGTCACCGAGGTCCACCATCAGCACCACGTCGTGGCGCCGCCCCCGCCGCAGCGCCGCCGCCGACAACCCGGCGAGCACGTCCAGCTCGGAGTCGAGGCTCACGTCGACGGCATCCACGACGTGCTCCACCGCGGAGAGCGGCGGCACGCGCAGCAGCAGGAATCGCGCGCGGACACCAGCGCGGCGCAACCGCAGCACGTTCTCGAGGCGCGACTCACCGATCTCGACCACCCCACCGCTCAGCATCGCCCGGGCCACGTCGGGATCGCCGCAGGTGCACTTGGTGACTCCCGCGACGGAGATCCCCCGGCGCGCGCAGTCCGCGACGATGGCGCGCGCGTTGGCCTCGATCTTGGCGAGATCGAAGCGCACGAAGGGCTCAGCCATCGCGCGCTCCGCTGGCGACGGCCGCGCTCACGCCCAGGCTCTCGAGCACCAGCGCGCGGGCGGCCTCCGGATGGTGGGTGGCCATCACCCCCGCGGCCGCCATCACGTAGTGGCGATCGATCGCCACGCGCACGTCCTCGGGCGGCAACCGTTTTCGGCCGCGTGGATCACGACGAAACGCCGCGAGGGTCTCGGCGCCACCGTCGAGACGCGTGAGCGCTCCGCCCGTTCCGACGAGCCACCGCGCGGAGCTCAGGTCGCGCCCCTCGATCACCTCGACGGCGCCGCGCGCACCCCACTCCGTCCGGCGCTCGCCGGCATGCCGCCAGAGCGCCTCGTCGACGGCGATTCGCGTGAGGCGCTTTGCGAGCACACGCTCGATGGGCGTCGTGGGGAGCGCCGCGAGCGCCGTCAGCTCGAAGCGCTCGGCGGGCGCCGCCGCCACCGTGCCCGCAGCGCTGACGAACACGCCCAGATCGCCTTCGACGGTGCGCTTCGCACGCGGCTCGGGCGCCGCGGCGACCACGCCCGGCGGCCGGGGCGCGTCGTCGATCACCGAGCACACGTCGGTGGTTGCGCCGCCGACGTCGACCACGACCAGATCGCCGAGCACCGCGGCGAGGAGCTCGGTGGCCGCGAGCACCGCCGCGGGAGTCGGCACCAGATCCCCGCCGAGCCGCGCGCGCACGGCATCCATGCCCGGCGCCAGGATCACGTGACGCGCGAACAGGTCCTGGATGGCGCGGCGGGCCGGCCCCATCTCCAGCCGGTCCAGGCTCGGGTAGACGTTCTCGGTCACGATCAGGTTCACACCGGATTCCGCGAAGATCTTCTCCACCGTGCCGCGCACCGCACGGTTGCCCGCGAACACCACCGGCGCGAACGCGCCGAGCGAGGCCAGCGCCCGCGCGTTGGCGATCACCTGATCGCGCTCGCCGCCGTCCACACCGCCCGCAAGCAGGATCACGCTCGGCCGCTGGCGCGCGATCGCAGCGAGATCGTCGGCATCCAAGGCACCCGCGGTGGCGAGGACCACCCGCGCGCCCGCGCCGAGCGAGGCCTCCCGCGCGGCGCGCAAGGTCATGTCCGTGGTCAGCCCGTGGACCGTCATCCGGAGCCCACCCGCTGCCGACGCGCAGGCCAAGAGGGGCGCACCACGGACGTCGATGCCCTCGTCGTCGAAGCCCGCGATCGCGCGGTCGAGACCCACACCCACGTCGCCCTCGGCCACCGTCGTTGCCGCCGCGGCTTGGCCGAGGAACCGCACGTTCGCGCCGCGCTCGACGCCGAAGAAGGCGCTCACCTTGGTGAGGGTGCTGCCGATGTCGGCCACCAGCAGCTCGGCGCGCGAGCGAGCATCGGGTAGCGACGTTTCCATCACGTTTCACCGCAAGCTCGATCGGTCCTGACCGATCGAGCCGAGCGCCCGCGGCGAGTTGCTCCGCGGCGCGCTGCTCACCCCCGCGTCTCCCGCGCCCGCAACGAGCGCACCACGAAGCTCGCCACCTCGTGCCCGCGCGTGCCGCGACCGAAACCCGCGTCCATGCCAGCCCCGCGCGCCAGCTCGTCGCTGACCTGCGTGCCGCCCGCGACCAGCAACAAGCGCGCGCGCAGCCCGCGTTCCACGGCGAGATCCGCGAGGCGCCGCATCTCGCGCCGGTGGACTTCGCCGTGGCTCAAGATCGTCGACACCAGCACCGCGCACGCGCGGGTCTCGACCGCCGCATCGAGCAGCTTGCCCACCGGCACCGAGGTACCGAGGTCGTGACACCGGAATCCGAAACGCTCCAGGCCGCCGTGCTTGATGTCGAGGATCTCGCGCAATCCCACCGAGTGCTCGTCCTGGCCCACCGTGCCGCCGACCACCACCAGCGAGCGCGCCCGGACGAACGATTCGATCTCCCGCGCATCCAAGAGCATCGGCCGCTCGGGCAGGCGCAGCTCGCCGCGCTTCACTGCGAAGCGCAATCGGCCCTTGATCTCGAACACGCTCCCTTCGGCGGGATGGAGCACGCGTCTGCTGAGCACCGCGGCCCCTTCGAGCCCCATGCGCTCCACCATCGCGAGCGCGGCCGCCTCGGCCAGCTCCGGTGCTTCGGGAACGAGCACCGTCACGCATACCACCGAGTCGTTCGCGTGCTCGACCTCGGGGCGAATCTCTCCTCGCGCTCGATCCGCCCGTACCGCCGCCAAGCGCCGCGTGACGCAATCGCCATCGTCGAGCTCGTCCAGGTACTGGATGCGCTCGGGGTTGCAGAGCGTGCAGCCGCCGTAGTCGCTGCACGCACCGGCGGGGTAGACGTTGTCGCCGAAGTGGCTGCACACGGGCGCGCCGTAGCCCGGATCGCGACGCACCACCGTGCCGGCGCCGACGCCGCGCCCGGGCTCGCGCACGATGCCGTCTCCCCGGCGTTCGGGAAAGAAGCCCGAGTCCACGAACTCGCCGCGCGCCACCGCCGCCGGATAGCCGCCCGCGCGCTCGATCTCCTCGAGAAACAGCACGGCGCGCTCGATCAGCTCGCGCGCGGTGACGCCCAGCGGGCCGTCGCGGCGGATCGTCACCAGCTCGCTCAGCCCATCGAGCCCGATGAGGGTCTGACGCGTGGCGTCCACCGCCGCGACGGTGTTCAGGTGCCACGGCACGTTCCGCCCTTCGTCGGGCGTGATGGTGCTCTGCACGTCCGCGGAGGTGAGCCGCGACACGAGCGTGTCGAGGACGTGGGTGACGGTCGCTTCCGCGGTATCGGCCTCGATGTAGCGGGTGTTCTGCTGGGCGCGAAAGCGAAAGCCGTGGAAGAGCTCGCGCAGCGCCACCGCGTACGGCAGATCGAGGCGCAACTTCGGCGCCGGCGGCGCGGTCGGCGGCACCGTCGAGAGCGCGATGCGCTCGCGTGGCAAGCCCGCCGCCAGCGAGAACGCGGCATTCACGGCGTGCTGCACGAAGAGCTCGGGCGTGACCTTCCACGCCTCCTTGGCGGTGGCGTTGGCGTTGTGGGCGCCGTCGATCTGCAAGAGCCCGCCGTCGGCGAGGATGCGCTTGGATTCGGCGGCGTCCACGAACGAGCGGCGGAGATCGATGTTGCGGTAGAGCACGTTGTACTGGGGGTCTTGGTGCGCGCCCGCCACGCCCTCCTCGACGAACAGCACCGCCATCTCCGGTCCGGCGAGCCCGCTCACGTACGAGTGCAGATTCAGGGGTCGACCCACCTCGTCCTCGATCCAGTCGAGCGCCTTGCGCGTGGCGCGAAGCTGCTTGCGCGTGATCGGCACGCCGCCCACGCCTTCCGGCGTGCCTTCGAGGAGGCCGTCGACGTGGGACTGGCCGGCGGTCCGAATCACCATGAGGTGGTCCGCGCCGTGCCACGCGGCCATGCGCATCCGGCGCAGGTCGTCCTCGAAGCGACCGGACGCGATCTCGGTGGTGAGCACCATCTCGCACTGCGGATCGACGTCGCCGAAATGGTGCGCGGCGGGCAACGGGATCGAGCGCGTGAGCGGCGCCGAGGTGTCGCGATACACGAAGGGACCGAGCCGCTGATCGGCGACTCGCACACGCCACGACCAGCCGCGGCGGCGTGGCCGATAGCTCGCCAGGTCGGCCAGCACCCGATCGAGATCGAGCTTCGCCTCGGGATCGAGCGGCGAAGCGCTCATGCGGCAGCGCTCATCGCGGCAGGTCCTCCCAGCCTTCGCCGCGGATCAGCGCGAGCCCCGCCTCGCGCACGGGGACACGCCACCGGCGCGCCGCCTCGAGCACCCAGCGACCGGCGCCGCCCGCGAGCCGCTCGCGCGCAGTCATCTGCTCGACGAGGGCCTTCGCCTCCACGCTCGAAAACCCCATGCGCAGGAGCACGGAACGCTCGACCGCGGGCGTGGTGTGGGTGCGTGCCTCGGCGATCAAGGGCTCGACCAGCCGCTCGACGAGATCCCAGAAGCGCGCGTGCAGCTCCGCGTCGCCGAGCGCGGCCAGGTGCGCACGCCGAATCGCGAAATCGTCTTCACGCACCGGCGAGCCCATGGAGCACCTCCTTCACGCGCTCGGGCGAGAGCCGCGTGTCCTCGGCGAGAAACATCCAATCCGCTTCGCTGAGTCGGTCGAGCGAGCCCACCACCGACAGCAGCTTGTCGAGATAGAGCCGACGCACCTCGTCGAGATCCAGATCCACCACGGCGAGCTGTGCGGGATGCTCGGGGATGACGATCGACTCGCCGGGTTTGCTGGTGCGTGGATCGCCACGCTCGATGCGGATGCCGTGCGCGGCGGCGAAGCCAAGCTGCGCCAGCGGGTGCTTGCCAGCCCCGGTGTACTCGGTCTCCTGCACCACCACGATCGCGTCCGCCGGCAGCTCGCGCGCGATCGCGAAGGCCGCCGCGAGCGAGGTATTGCCCGCGGGGCCCCGTTCCAATCCCTCGAGCTCGGCCAGGAGCTGCGTCACGTAGAACACTTCCCCCTGCGTGACGGTCACGAAGCGATCGAGATAGCGCAGCGGACGGGCGGCGTTGCGCGGCACGTCGGTGCGATCGGGCCAGGTGGTGAACGGCATCGAGAAGCCGGTGTGACCGGTGGTGAACGACTTGCGATTGAAGTCGCGGTCGGACGCCATGTGCAACCCGGCGAGATCGACGCTCGCGCCGACCACCTGCGTCGCATGCGCGCCAGCCCGTCGCAGCCCGCGCGCGGTGCCGGTCACGTTGCCACCGCCCGCGTGGGTCGCGATGACAACGTCCGGGAATCGCCCCCAGCGCGCGCGGGTCTCGGTGGCGATCTCGTCGCCCAGGGTCTCGATCCCCAGGATCGAGTAGGGCGTGTAGAGCGACGCGTCGAAGAAGCCGGTCTCGTCGAGCACCCGAAGGAACACGTAGAAGAGCTCCGGTCCGACGGAAAGACGCAGCACCTCGGCGCCATAGGCCTCGCAGGCGCGGGTCTTCTCGGCGATCTCGGGCTGCGCCACGCCGCGGCTGTCGAAGGCTTCCTGCACCACGATGCACGCGAGCCCGCGCTTGGCCGCTTGCGATGCCACCGCCGCGCCGTAATTGCCGCTGGTCGCGGCCACCACGCCGGCGAAGCCGCGCTCGGCGGCGTGGTGCACCGAGACCGACGCGCGCCGGTCCTTGAACGAACCAGATGGATTGCGCGCCTCGTCCTTCACCACGATTCGCGCGCCGTGGCCCGGCGCGGCGAGCGAACGCGCCAGCGCGCTCAGGCGCGGCAGCTCGACCAGCGGGGTACGGCCGACCGCGGTCCGCGCCTGGATCTCCCGCACCGTCGCGAGGTCGTAGCCGGTGTCGGCGAGCAGTCGCTCGTAATCGAATGCCACGACACCGGTGGCGTAGCGCGCGTAGTCGATGCCCACCGCCCGGGCGACGATCGCATCCCGGCGCGCCAGCACCGCGGCGTACGACGCGCCGTCGCTCACCGGCGCTCCTCGCGTGCGCTCGCGAGCAGCGCCCGCGCTTCCTCGCCGACCTCGGCGAGCGCCGGCACCGGGGCGCCGAAACCGTGGTCGTAGCCAGGCTGGATCGCCACCAGCCGACCCCGCAGCACGCGCCCGGCGCGAGTCCGAATGGCGACGCCGTCACCCCGGACCGCTGCGTCATCCACGAGGAACCCGCGCACCCGCAGCTCGAGCGGCAACGCGCGCGTGTCGGCGGGCACGTTCGGCGCGCGCTCGCCGGGCGAGAGGATCACCGCGTGAATCTCCACCCACGCGCCGCGCGCCGCCCGCTCAGGATCCACGCGAACCTCCCACGCCCAGCGCGCCGCGCCGCAGCCGTTCCACCGCTCGGCGCGCATCGCCCAGGAGCGCCGCGGGAACCGGCAGATCGATGGCGCTCACCAGCCCGGGCTGCGCTGCCAGGACGTGCGGGATCAGGTTGACCGCCAACGCCGTGGTCGCGATCCCACCCGGGATCTCCGGGGAGCCCGAGAGCGCGACGCGGGGCGTGCCCTCGATCACGATCTCGTCCCGGGTCGAGACCCCTTCGGCTTGCGGCACGATCTGCTGGGGATGGATCAGCTCGATCCGACCCTCGCCATCGCGCCGCACGGCGGTCGCCGAGTGCAGGCAGCCGGCCACGTCGCCGGGGCGAATCGCCACGAACGGCGTGTGGCGAGCGACCGACGAGACGATCGGCTCACGCGTCTCGCGTACCTCGCTCATCTGCCACCCCAGCGCCGCGGCGATCATCGCGATCGACTCGGGAAACCCGACGTGCCCCACCACCTCGCCGCGCTCGACTCCCGCGCGGAACTCGGCGGGCGAGAGCCCGACTCCCTGGGATCGCAACACCGTCGGCCCGTAGGGAGAGAGATCGTTCACCCGGGTGGCGCGGATCGACTGGATCGCGTGGCACACGCCGCTCAGCGCCACCACCAGCAGGTCGAGCACGAATCCTGGGTTGACGCCGGTGCCGAGCACGGCGACCCCGTGCTCCCGCGCCAGCGCGTCGAGCGCACGAGCGCGCCCGGGCCAGCGCGCCCACGGAAACGCCAGCTCCTCCGCGATCGAGACGACTCGCACGCGACGACGAACGAGCACCTCGATCTCCTCCCAGGCATCGGTGAGCGTCGAGCAGGTCGCCTGCAGCGCGATCGCCGGCCGCGTGCGATCGACGAGCTCGGCGAGGTCGGTGCTGATCGCGACTCCCGCCTCGCGTTCCCAGCCGAACGTCGTCCCCAGGTCGAGCCCCGCACGCGCCGCACGCCGCGCGTGCGCGCCCACCAGCGCGAGGCCGCGCTTCGCCATCACCAGCCGCGCGATCTCCTCGCCCATGGCGCCCGTGCCGAGCAGCGCGACGCGGATGGACGCCTCCGTCACCGCCAGGTCTCCACGAGGAAAACGGGCCGCGGGCAAGCTCGCCCGCGACCCGTTCCACACGACCGCGCCGCCCAGCGCACGGCTGGCGACTCCCGTGCGCTCATCGGCTCATTGGGGAAACGCCGTGGGCACCACGTCCTGGTAGCCCTCGCCGTTCAGCGCTTCCATGAACGCCACCAGCGCGTCGACCTCGCTCTTGGTGAGGTCGAGCTTCTTGATCTTGGGGCTCAGGTGCGGATTCGGGTTGCCGCCCTTGTTGTAGTGCTCGACCACGTCGCGCAACGTCGCGAGCGAGCCGTCGTGCATGTACGGAGCGTGCTTGGCCACGTCGCGCACGGTCGGCGTCTTGAACGCGCCGGTGTCCTCCACCTTCTTGCTGATGGCCGAGCGTCCTTCGTCCTTGAGCTTCTTCGCGGCGGCGTCCCAACCGATGCCGAGGTTGTGGAACGAGCTGTCGGTGAAGTTCTGGCCGAGGTGGCATTGCATGCAGAGCGCCTTGCCGAAGAACAGGTTGCTGCCGTCCTTGACCTGCTGCGAGACCGCCTTCTCGTCACCGTCTTTCCAGCGATCCCACGGCGAGTTGCCGCTCATGCGGGTGCGCTCGTAGTCCGCGATCGCCTTGGCCACCCGCTCCTTGGTGATGCTCTCGTCGCCGAACGCTTGCTTGAAGTAGCCGGGGTAGCTCTTGATCGATCGGAGCGTCGCGAGCATCGCATCGTGGGTGTTGCCCATCTCGATCGGGTTCGCGATCGGGCCGAGAGCTTGCTCCTCCAGCGACGCCGCGCGCCCGTCCCAGAAGAAGTTCGGGTAGATGGTCCACGCCTGGTTGACGAACGACGGCGCCTTGCGCCCGCCCTTCTGGCCGCGGATTCCCGTGGAGACGCTAGTTGGAGAACGCGTTCTCGGGCTTGTGGCACGAGGCGCACGCCACCGTGCCATCCGCCGAGAGCCGCTTGTCGAAGTAGAGCCAGCGTCCCAGCCGCACCGTCTCCGGGGTGGGCGGATTCGGTAGCGCGGCGAGCTTCTCCGTGATGCCCAGCGGTTCCGCCGGTAACGGTTTGATCGGGTTGGCGGCCTCCCAGGCGGGCACCTCCGGCGCCTCGGCGCGCGCCACGCCGCTCCATCCGAGCGCCATCCACCCCAGGGTGGCGAGCGCTGCTCGCATGCCCCAACCCCCGCGAATCCTCATGATTCAAGCTCCTTTCCGGTGATGCGGGGCGCGCGGACCGTTCCGCGGTCTCCCGGCGAGCCGGGCCCCGCTCGGCGGAAAGATAAAGCAACTCACACGCCGCCAACAGCAGCGCGTGAGCAGGCCTTTCGGACTCACGATCGCGGACCGACGTGCAGTCACGTCGCCACGCCGGGCCGTGGCGAAGGCTGCGGGCTCGTCACTGCCCGCGGGGGCGCGGCGTCAGCGGGCGGGCCCCGTCTCCTCGACGACCACCGGCACCGGGTAGCCGTCGGCGTCGAAGCCGCTCGCGGGCTGCCCGGGATCGGGAGTGGGGTGACTGGGCGAGAACCAGGGGGCGACCAGGCTGGCGTGGGAGATCGATTCGTCGCCCCACAGGTAGCGATCGAGGAACGCACGCACGTGATGCCGCAGCAGCCGATGGTGGTCGAGCATCGAAGGCTCGATCGGCAACCCCAGCACGTCGACGCTGAAACGATCGTCGCAGAGATTGGCATCCGGAAATCCACGTGGATCGGCGAGGCAAACGTGGACGTTGCGCGACGGGATCGTGTCGTCCTGGCCGTTGTGCACGTGGTAGAGGTAGCGGTCCTTCTCCGGCGACGACGGATCGGGATCGTCCGCGGTCATGTACGCGTAGACCTTCGCGGCGGTATCGTTCGAATCCGTGAGATCCATGTCGTCGGAAAGCACCGCGACCGGCATGGTCATCTGACCACCGATGGAGGTGGGCCCGTCCTTCAGGTTCATCGCATGCGGGCTCGCCGTGGCGCCGGGCGCGACGATGAAGGCCGCGCGAATGCGCGAGCGGAACGGAACGGTCGGGAAGACCAGATCGCCGTGCGGGAACGGCAGCGGCCCCGGGGGCGTGGCCGCGACCGCCGCCGACGTGATGCCGCCGTCGGATCCGCCCGACACGGCGATCCGGTCGAAGCGCGCCGCCAGCAAGCTCGCCAGCGCAGCTTGGTAGCGGGCCGTTCCCGGCGTCACCAGATCCTCGAAGAAACCCACGATCGCGATGACGCTCTCGACGCGCGCGATCTCCTCGCCCTCGGCGGTGGTGCCGGGCGTGCCGGCGAACGCGTCGCGCATCTGGGGAGCGATGACCAGATTGCCACGCGCGTGGTCGCCGCCTTCGCCGATCACGGCATGGCTCGCGAGAGCGACGCTCGCGTACTCGAGGCCGAGCGCGCTGTAGGCGGTGCCGCCGTGAAGCGCGAGCACCACCGGTCGGCGCGCCGACGCTTGCGGATGGAAGTAGATCTCCGCGCGCAGCACGCCGTATTCGTCGGGCTCGGCGGGATCGTCGTTCGGGACGTCGGTGCGGGCCGTCCAATGGCAAGCCTGCGCGCCCTCGACCTCGGTCCACGCACACGCGGCCAAGAACGGCACCGCTCCCACGCCCGGAACCGTCACCGTCGGCGACGAGCTGCAGCCGCACGCGTCCTGCGTCGCCGGCAGGATGGACGCCACTTCGCTGGTGCGCGCCAGGCCGTCCTCCTCCTCGAAGGCGGCGACCACGAAGCGATAGTCGCGGCTCCGGTAGTCGGCGGGCGGCGCGCCCGCGAAGAGCGTCCGCGGATCGACGTCGAGAGCGAGCGTCGTCGAGGGCAGCGACGCGAGCCGATCCGGCGATCCGGTGCTCGCGTCCGGATCGCGATCCACGGCGGCGAAGACGTCGAACCTGAACGCCGAGGCGTCGTAGCCCTTCTTCCACTCGAGCCTGAGACGAGGCGTCGCGGATTCGTCCTGGGACGACGTGAGCGCCAGGATGCCCTCGAAATCCGGCGGGGCGCCGTCCGGACACGCCACCAACATCGCCATCCACGCACACCCGAGCCAGCGCACCCCGGAGGCACGCTCAACGAGCGACATGACGTCGACTCCTTCTCCGGGACGCGGGTCGACTGCCCCTCGGAGCAGCGCCGAGCCCGGGAGCGAAGGCGAAGCAAGGCGCGAGCCCGCGGCTTCGACGCGCTCCATCCGTCACCCGCGTGACGCGCGCTGGGCACGGTTCGTCAATCCTCGGGCGGGCACCGAGCCCCTAACGAAAACGTGCGGATTTCAGGCGATTTTCGATCGCCATATCCGTGACGCGCGTGCGTTTCTCGGGACAGCGGCGAGCCGTGAGCGCGCGTACGGCGTCAGGCATCCGTCGCGGCGCACCGCCACCGCCACCGGCCGTTGGCACGCGCGTCTCGCCCGCGCCAACGCCAGTGGGCGTCCGAGGCTCGGTTCAGCGACGATCGAGCGTCTCGCGAATCTTCCGCGCCAGCGAGGTCGTGGTGTAGGGCTTCTGCAGGAAGGACACTTCCGACTGGACCACGCCGCGGCGCAAGACCGCGTCGTCGGTGTAGCCGCTGGTGAAGAGCACTCGCAGCGAAGGGTGGCCGCGGCGCGCGGCGTCGGCCAGCTCGCGCCCGTCGAGCCCTGGCATGACGACGTCGGTGACGAGCATCGCGAATTGCAGGTCGTCACGAGCGAGCAGCGCCAGCGCCTCGTCGCCGTTCCGCGCGGCCTGCACCTGGTAACCGAAGCTGCTCAGACCGCGCGCAGCGAGCAGCCGCACCGCGTCCTCGTCCTCGACCAGCAAGATCTGCTCGTGGCCGCGCAGCGCGTCGGCGACGGTGCGCGGCGCCGGCACGGCGGCCTCGGCGAGCGCTGGAAAGAACAGATGAATGCAGGTGCCGACGCCAGGCTCGGATTCGAGCTCGACGTGGCCCCCGTTCTGCCGAACGATGCCGTGCACCACCGCCAGCCCGAGGCCCGTGCCCTGCCCCCGCGGCTTGGTGGTGAAGAACGGCTCGAAGGCACGCGCGCGCACCTCCTCGCTCATGCCGGTGCCGGAATCGCCGACGTCGATCGCCACGAACCGTCCTGGCTCGACGCCCGGATGGCTCGCGGCGTAGCGCTCGTCGCGGATCACGGTCCGGGTCTCGATCGTGAGCCGGCCGCCCTTCGGCATCGCGTCGCGCGCATTCACCGCGAGGTTCACGAGGAGCTGCGCCAGGTGCCCCGGATCCATCCGGATGTCGCCGACCTGCGGGTCCAGCCGGGTCACCAGCTCGACGTCCTCGCCGAGCAAGCGCCTGAGCAGCTTCTCGGTCTCCGCCACGGCGGCGTTCGGATCGATCGCCACCGGCTCCAGGATCTCGCGACGGCTGAACGCGAGCAGCTGGCGCGTGAGCGAGCTGGCCCGCTCGCCGGCCAGCTGGATGTCGCGCGCCAACCCGCGCGAGCGCTCGTCGGCGGGAAGCGATCGCAACAGGAGCTCGCAGTTGCCGCCGATCACCGTGAGCAGGTTGTTGAAGTCGTGCGCGATCCCGCCCGCCAGGAGCCCGATCGACTCGAGCCGCTGAGTCTGGTGGAGCTGCTCGAGGAGCACACGGCGCTCGGTGATGTCCTCGGCGACACCGCTCCATCGCGTGAGCCCGCCGCTCGCGTCCGCGACGGGAAACGCCTGATCGCGAATCCAGCGAATCTCGCCGTCCGGCCGCACGATGCGGTACTCGACGTCGTAGCCAGCGCCGCCGCCCGTCCCGACGCCGAGCGCGACGACCCGCTCCCGGTCTTCCGGATGGATCGCGTCGAGCCATTCGCCAGGCTCGGCGAGCAGCCGACTCGCGCTGCGGCCCCACACCGACTCGTAAGCCGGGCTCACGTACACCACGCGATCGCGGGCCGCGTCTCGCAACCAGAACACCTCGCGGATGCTCTCGACGACCTGCCGCAGACGCTCCTCGGCCTCGCGCAGCTCGCGCTCGATGCGCTCCCGCTCGGTGACGTCGAGCGCCAGCCGCATGGCGCCCACGGTCCGCCCGTCGTCGCCGCGCAGCGGCACGAAGCGCGCCCAGATCGATCGCTCGCCCAGCTTCTCCTCGACGCTGCGTGCCTCGCCTGCGAGCGCCGCGCGAAAGTGGTCCTCGGCGCTCGGCTCGCCACCCTCCACCAACCGATCGCGCCGAGCCAGCTCGGCGGCGAGCGGTCCCTCGGCGATCAGCGGTGCGAGGCTCGGGCTCACCACGGACACCGCGCCGCCGGGAAGATTGCGGGCGATGGCGCGATAGAGCGCCTCGCTACGCGCCAGCGCGACCTCGGCGCTGCGGCGGGCGTCGGCCTCGGCGCTGAAGCGCTCGAGGTCGGCGCGCAGCAGGACGTAGAGCAGCGCCGCCGTGCACGCGACGAAGAGCCAACCCTTGTAGGTCTGCAGCGAGCTTCGCGCGACGGGATCGGAGAGCAGCGCCTCCACGACCCGGTCGGAGAGCAGGATCCAGAGCCCGCCCGCCGCCGCGTAGAGCAGGCTCACGCGAGCCGGGATGCGGGCGAGCGAATGACGCATGGCACGACGGCGCCACGGTGCAAGGGACCGCAGCGGCGAATGTTCGACTCTAGCCGCCGATCGGCTGCGCGGAAACCCTTAGCGTTGGTCGAGCACCTCGCGGATCTTCTTGGCGAGCGAGAGCGGGGTGAACGGCTTCTGCAGGAACCAGACGTCGCTCTGCCGGATCCCGTGGCGAACCACCGCGTCGTCCGTGTAGCCGCTCGTGAAGAGCACCCGGATCCCTGGCCGCGACGAGCGAAGCAGGTCCGCGAGCTCACGACCGCCCCGCCCGGGCATGACCACGTCGGTGACCAAGAGATCGATGGGCCGCGCGTGCGCCGCGGCACGCTCGAGCGCCTGCCCCGCGTCGGCTGCGGTGATCACCGCGTAGCCGAAGGAACGCAGCACCCGCTCGCCCAGCCGTCGCACGCTCTCCTCGTCTTCCACCAAGAGTACCGTCTCGCTGCCGCGCACGCCTTCCACCAGCTCGGCCTCGTGGCGCGCCGCGAGCGGCGCCTCGACCGCGGGGAAGTACATCCGGAACGTGGTACCGAGGTTCGGCTGACTCTCGACCTCCAGGTGCCCGCCACTTTGCTCGACGATGCCGTGCACCACCGCGAGCCCCATCCCGGTGCCGCGACCCGGCCCCTTGGTGGTGAAGAACGGCTCGAAGATCCGCGCCAGCACCTCGGGCGGCATCCCGCATCCCGTGTCGGAGACGCTCAGCATCACGTAGTGTCCTGGCACGGTCCGCGGATGACGAGCGGCATGCTCCTCGTCGAGCTCCACCGCCGCCGTGGCGATCGTGAGCCTGCCGCCCTTGGGCATCGCGTCTCGCGCGTTCACGGCCAGGTTCAGGATCACCTGCACGAGATGCCCGGGATCGAGGTGCACCCGCTCCACGTTCGTGCTCAGGTTCTCCTCGAGGAAGATGTCCTCGCCGAGCAAGCGCCGCAGCATCTTCTCGGTGTCGGTGACGATCGCGTTGAGATCGAGCACCTTGGGCTCGAGCACCTGACGGCGGCTGAACGCCAGCAGCTGGCGCGTGAGCGAGGCCGCGCGCTCCCCGGCGCGCTCGATCTCGAGCGCCAGCTCGCGCGCCGTGCCTTCCGGCGGCAGGTCTCCGAGGAGCATCTCGGTGTTGCCGGCGATGACCGTGAGCAGGTTGTTGAAGTCGTGCGCGATGCCACCCGCCAAGAGCCCCACCGACTCGAGCTTCTGCGCCTGGCGGAGCTGCTCCTCGAGCTGGCGACGCGCGGTGACGTCCTCGGCGACGCCGGCGATCCGGATCACCCGCCCCTCGGGATCGCGCACCGGGAAGGCCTGGTCCCGGATCCAGCGGATGCTGCCGTCGGGCAGCACCACGCGGTATTCCTCGTCGTAGGTGCCGACGTATTGCTTG
The DNA here is from genome assembly GCA_046331705.1 of bacterium. Lineage (GTDB taxonomy): Bacteria > JADJOY01 > JADJOY01 > JADJOY01 > JADJOY01 > JADJOY01. The sequence continues at coordinate 142,241 of JAXLQJ010000009.1, forward strand.
GCCAGCGCCTCCACGACGCGGCCGCGATCCTCGCTGTGGATCGCGTCGATCCAGCTCTGCGGTGACGAGTAGAGGTCCTCGACGCTCCGTCCCCACATCGTCTCGTAAGCCGGGCTCACGTAGATCACCGCCTGACTCTCGACGTCGGTGAGCCAGAACACCTCGCGGATGCTCTCGGCGAGCTGCCGAAAGCGCTCGTCGCTCGCCAGCAACGCGGCTTGCGCGCGACGCCGTCCGCTGATGTCGCGCACGACGGCGGTGAGCAGCTTGCGCCCGCCGATCGCGACCTGCGAGATCGAGGTCTCGATGGGGAAGGTCTCGCCGTCGGCGCGCCGGCCGTTCACCTCGCCCACCGCCCCCATCCGTCGCCGGGTCGTCCCGCTCGCCGCGAAGGCACGCACCAGCTGCGGGTGCGCCGCGCGAGCGACTTCCGGCACCAGCACGTCGAGGGACTGCCCGATCAGCTCGCGCTCGCGATAGCCGAACATCGCCTCGGCCGCGGGATTCACGAGCACGATGCGTTGCTCCTCGTCGATGCTGACGATCCCGTCCATCGCCGACTCGATGATCCCCGCCAGCCGCGCCGCGCTCTCGCGCGCGGAGTCGTCGGCACGTCGGTACGCGGTGACGTCCCGGACGTACGCGAGGATCGAGCCGTCGCCGAGCGGCGCGGCGCGCACGGCCACCCACAGCGCGCGCGCGTCGAAGGTCTCGAGCGGCAGCTGCGTGTCGACGGTCTCGCCCCGCGCGAGCCGCTCGAGATCGGCCTGCCCCCCGGCGCGGTGGGTCTCGGTTACCAGGTCGAGAACGCAAACTCCCCGCATCGTGTCCGGGGAGCCGCCAAGCATCCGGATCGCCGTCGCGTTGAAATCGAGCAACCTGCCGTCGCGATCGAGCAGACAGACCGCATCGGGAGCGTTCTCGACGTAGGAACGAAAGCGCAGCTCACTGGCCGCCAACGCACGGGTCGCCAGCACGCGATCGGAAACGTCGTACACGATGCCGTGCCACAGCACCCCGCCGCCCGGATCCCGGTGAGGCATCGAGCTCGCCGTCACCCAGATCTGGCCCTTGACCGGGTGGATCACCCGGAAGTCCTCGTGGAAAGGCTCGAGGGTTCGCGCGGACTCGCCGATCGCCGCGGCGACCCGCGGCACGTCCTCGGGCGCGATCACCGCGAAGATCCGCGACGCGTCGCCTACCAATTCCTCCGGGCCCACCCCGAAGATCGCGCGAATGCTGGGAGTGGCGTACGGGCAGCTCTGCGTGCCGTCGGCGTCGAGGCGAAAGGAAAAGAGCGCGCCGGGCGCGCTCGCCGCCACGTCCGCGAGCTTGGTCTCGAGCGCACGCGCTTCCGCTTCGGCACGGGTGGCCGCGCGGTCACCGGTATCGTCGCGCAGCACGACCACGAGCCCGTCGGGCTGACCGTGCGCGTCGCGAAAGGGCGAGACGCGTACGGTGACCGGTACCTCGCGGCCGTCCAAGGTGCGCAAGATCCGCTCGGATTCGTGGTCCGGCGCGCCCATGGCATCGCGATCGTCCGACGACGGCGCCGAGACCAGCGCCGGCGACAGCCGCACCACCGCGTCGAGGGATCGTCCCAGAGCGTCGCGCTCCGCGCAGCCGAGCAGCCGCTCGCCACTCGCGTTGATCGATCGGATGCAGCGGTTCGCGTCCGCGACGACCACCCCCTCGACGAGGCTGGCGAGGGTGGCCTCGTCGAGGGCCTGGGCGGCGTCGGCGCGCCGGGCCACGCGCTTGAGCCGTTCGCACACGTAGACCACCGCGAGGCCAGCCGTGCCGAGGGCGACCCATCGAGCGCGCGCGATCGCCGCCGGGAGATCGCCTCCCGAGTCGAGCGGCTCGACGGCGACCCACGCCGCGAGCAGCACCGTGGCCGTCGCGAGCAGACCCGGACCCGCCCCCCCGAGGTACGCGCTCACCAGCACCGGGAGAATCAGGAGCGGAAATCCGGACGCGTGCCCGTGCGCGCCCTGAAGCCTCGCCAGCACCACGACGAAGATCACGGCGCAGACGCTCGTGACGATCGCGAGCGCGTAGCCCCGTGGCCACGAGAGACGGCCCACTTCCGCTGCGCGCGCTCGCGCCAGCAGCATTCGGATCATCTTCATCGACTCTCCACGCTCACTGGCTGCATACGGAAATGTCGGTATCCGTGCCGCCGTCGTGCAGGACGCCGGTCCGACGCGCGCATGTCGCTCGCCGACCCGAGCGCGGATGCACGAGGCGGTGCAGCGCCGCTCCGTCGTGCGCCGGCGGCCCGAGCGGCTCGGGCGACGTTTGCACGGAGGCTCGCGTGCGGATTGCGGTCATCGGTCGGAGAATCGAGCGGACGATCGTTCCGTGACGTTTCCGTGACGTGCGCGCCAGGCACGAGCCGAACCAAGATAGCCGCCCCACCGCCCCGGCACGCCGCCGTCACGAGTCCCGTCACGGGCGACGCTCGGCGCGCGCGCCCACGACGGCGCTGGCGCGGCCCGCGCGTCGCTCCCGGGGACCGGCGCCGGAGGCCGCGTGGCTGCTTGCCGCGCGCCGACGCGAGACGCGAAGATCGGCCGCCGCCCTTGGCCGGCAGCCTCGATCTCCCTCTCCCACCGTGCTCCCCAGACTGCGCCAACGCGCCTCCGCCTCCGCTGACCTAGCGCGAGCCGCGGCGTCCCCACGCGCTCGCGAGCGGTGGTTCGGGCTCGCCGTGGTGCCGCTCGTGGCCCTCGCCGCCGCGGCGCTCGCGTCCGGATGCGGCACGTCCAACGGCGCCACGATCGCGATCTCCGACGCTCGCGTCGACACCGACCCGGACTACCCGCTGGCGGTCACGCTCGGCTTCACGAGCGCCACGGCGATCTCGCCAACGGTCACCGTCATCGGACCGGATCGCGAGTGGCCGGTGCCGTCCGCCGGCATCGCGACGTCGCCCGACGGTACCGACCACCACGCCCTCGTCGTCGGGCTGCGTCCGCGAACGGAATACCGGTTCCGGATCGCCGGAAAGAACGTGATCGCCGACGAATCGCTCGGCGTCACCACCGGGCCGGTGCCCGATGGGTTTCCCAAGATCGACGTCCAGCGCACGGTGCCCGAGCGCATGGCACCCGGGCTCACGCTCATCGGCCTGAGCGGCATCGGCGGCGGCTGGCTCATCGCTCTCGATGCCGCGGGGAGACCGGTCTGGTACTACCGACCTGCCGAGACCTTGACGTTCGCCGGCACCCGGCAACTCCCCGACGGGCGGATCGCGTTTCTCGACACACGCTGGCGAGCGCTGTACCTCGTGGACGTGCTCACGCGCTCGGAGACGCGCATCCTCCCCGAGCAGCTCGGTGTCGACACGATCCACCACGAGCCCAATCTCGGCCCCGACGGCCATCTGTTGCTGCTCGGCTCCGAGCTGCGCTCGATCTCCGGCTTCGACGACGGCTCGACCCTCCCGATGGTCGGCGACGTGATCACCGAAGCGACGGTCGACGGTCAGGTCGTCCAGCAATGGCACATGTTCGACGTGCTGGACCCGCACCGGGTGCTGGCGGACGCGAGCATCCCGTTCTGGCAGGGGCAGTACCCGGGAATCCCCGGCCTGCGCGACTGGACGCACCTCAACAGCGTCGTCTACGTGCCACGCGACGAATCGTTCGTGGTGAGCTCGCTCAATCAGCACCTGATCTTCAAGATGGACCGCGCGGGCACGCTGCGCTGGGTGCTGGGCGACGATCGCGACGACACCTCGGGCGACGACCGATGGCCGTTCCTGGCGCGCGTGGGAGATGCGCGCTTCCCGCTTCGCCAGCACAGCGTGCAGGTGGGGCCGCGCGACGAGCACGTCTGGCTCTACGACAACGGCTTCGACTCGCTGGTGAGCCGAGCGACGGAGCTCGCGATCGACGAGCGCGCCGGCACCGCAGCCGTCACGTGGAGCTGGGTCGACCCCGACCACCAACCGCCGATCTTCACGCCCGTGGGCGGCGACTTCGACGTGCTCGCGAACGGCAACCGCTTGGTCTACAGCGGCCTCAACTTGGAGCTCGCCGCGGCGCTGAGCGAGCTCGACGGCACCACCGACGAGAAGGTCCTCGACGTGCGCTTCCCGAAGCACGGCGGCTTCAACGCCGTGCGCATCGCGAGCCTCTACCCGCCCGACGCCGACTGAGCGGTCGCGTACGCACGAGCGGCACGCGCCAGGTTGCGCTCCAAGCGCAGCGAATAGCCGTTACGCGCGTGCGCGGGGCCGTTGTAGATCCGACTGACTCGCTCGATGGACGCGCTGCGGTCGATGCCGTTCACCGCCAGGTAGCGCGCGACGTAACGCAGATTCACCGCGGGGTCCGCCAGCTCGCCGGGCGAGCCGCGAAACCCCATCGCCCACGCGGTCTCGTAGAGCACGTGGCCGGGGCCGTAGGAGCCCGCGAGCAAGGCGCCGAAACGACCGAAGAGCGCCTCGAAGCGCTCGCGCTCGGGCCCGCGAAGCTCGGAGCGCATGCGGGCCACCGCGTCGAGGCGTCCTTCCTCGAAGCGGAAGAAGTTGTCGATGCCGGCGCGCGACTCGTTCCACACCAGCGCGTACACCAGCTCCGGATAGTCGTAGCTCTCCTCGCGGCAGGCCGCGTCCACCAGCGCCCGCAGTCGCGCCGAGCCGATGACCCGGATCTCTTGGGGCTCGGGGATCACCAGCAACAACCCGGGCGCCAAGTGCTCGTCGCGAAAACCACTGAACGCCAGCGGATAGTCGTAGCGCCCGGGCAAGCGAGTGCGCAGCTTTCGTCGCACCGCATCGAGCCCGCCGTCGCTGCCGGCATCGTCGGGTTCGACCTCGTAGTAGACGAGTGAACCGTCGCGGTAGAACGTCAGGCCGCCCTCCTGGTAGCGCTCGAGCCGCCAGCTGGCCGCACCCGGTGCGGGCATCGCTGCGCGCGCTCCGCGCGGCAGGGTCTGCGCCGCGCCGCCCGCCCGATCGAGGCCGCTCCACAGCGCTTCGATGTCGGACTCCGTGATGCGGATCTCGAATTGCTTGCCGCCGATGCGCACGGTCTCGGCTTCCCAGCTGGTGCCGATCCCCGCCAGGTCGCGCACCGTGCGTTCGAAGAGCCGCTGCTCGTCGACCGCGCCGCCTCCCGCGGCGAGCGCCCGCGCGCGATTCATCCGGTAGACGTCGACGAAGAGCTCCTCGTTCTCGCCGCGCCACAGATCCGGCAAGAACGTGCCGAAGTTGAACGACTCGTCTTGGCGGGCGCGCTCGAGGAAGCGACGCGGGATCGGCCCGCTGTCGTAGGCCACGCCGAGCGCGCCAGGGAAGAGGTACGTGAGCCGCACCGGGTCCTCACCCACCTCGACGCGGATCATGGGGCGGTGGAATTGCTGGCGCGTCACGGTGAGCACCGGCCCGTCGGGAAAGCGCACGGAGGCGAGGCTGGCGAGGAACTCCTCCTCGCCGGCCACGCGCAGGATCTCGAGCAAGCGATCGACGCGCTCGGTTGGCGACTTGTCGGCGCGCACCAGCGAGATCTGCTGGTAGAGGCGTGCCAGGTCCTCGTCGGGGTTCGAGAAGAACCAGCGGTCGTCGACGGCGAAGCGCGCCAGCAGCGCCTCGAGCGCCGCTTCCTGCTCGTCGAGATCCTGAGGGGTCTGGAACGAGTACGCGGTCCACTCGGGCTGGTGGGCCGGGAAACAGCGGTAGACCCCCAGCCGCTTTCCATCGCGTCCGGGAAACGCCAGGCGCGCGAGCACGAGGTCCTGGAAATTCTCGAACGCGGCGCCGACCTCGAGACGGACACCGCCGAAGCCGGCGACGGGTAGGTCGCGGGTCTTGAACACCGGCTCCGCGCCTCCCCCGCCCCACACCGCGGCGCGCACGCTGGACCCGCTCGGCTGCTCGATCTCGGTCAGCACGCGCACGAATCCGCGCTCGCGAGCGACGTCGAAGCTCGCGTGCAGCCGGTTGCCATCGCCCAGATCGAGGCCGGCCTCGTACCAATCGATCGAGCCATCACCCAGCACGCCGGCCCAGCGCTCGTCGGCGAGGGCGCCGCGCAGCGCGCGATCGAAGCTCGCCAGGATGGCCTCGCTGGTGAGCGGCGTGCCGGCGCGAACGGCCTCGGCGAGCAACGCGTGCGTGTCCTCGGCAAGCTTCACCTGCGCGGGGCTCGCTTCGCCCCACCCGAACGAGAGGCGCACCCGTTCGAGATCCGGCGCGCCGCGTCCGGCGATCTGGCCCGGCTGGAACACACAGCCGCTGGCGCCGAGCAGGCTCGCTGCCATCGCACCCGCCAACGCCGCCGATCGCCAACCGTCGCTGGCGTCCGGGCGCGAGCGCCGGCGCCGCCATCCGAGCGAGAGCTGCGAGCGCATGCCGCTACCGTAGCGCGCCCGCGCGTCGAAGCGAGAATCTCGCCGAGGGTCCGTCCCCTCGGCGAGATTCGTTGTCACGAGAGCGCCCCTGGGGGCGGGGCGGCCGCTCAGCGCCGGCGGCGCATGCGCCGGAGCAGCGGGATCGGCGCGCCGACGTAGGCGAGGCCGGCGACCGACCCGCAACCGGTCGGGGGCGGCGGCGGCGTGGTGCCGTTCTCGTCGTCGGCGAGGGTCGCGCAATCGGCGTCGGCCAGATCCACGCCACCGTCGCCGTCGTTGTCGAGGCCGTCGTCGCAGCTCGCTCCGACCGCGTGCTCCGAGGTATCGCCGCCGCTCGCGCAGCCGGGATCGTCGGCGTCGGTCAGGCCGTCACCATCGTTGTCGACGCCGTCGCTGCACTGGCCGGGCGAAGCGGCGAGCGTCGGGCGATCGAACGGAAAGGTCCCCGCCGCGACGCGCGGATCGGTGAGGCCATTGCGCAGGAAGTCGACCACCGCGGGAACCTGGTTGGGGGGGATCTGGATCTGTTGGACCAGCGGGTCCTGGTTGTCCGGGAACTGCACCTGGCCATTGGCGCGCAAGTAGAAGTCGAGCACCTGCTCCAGGCTGCGCAGCTGGCCGTTGTGCATGAACTCGGTCTTGAGACCCACGTTGCGAAGCGTCGGCACCTTGAAGCGGCCACGATCGGCGGGGTTGCCGGTGACGGCTTGGCGCCCGAGATCCTCGCCCGCCGGCCGCAAGCCGATGTTGCGGAAGCTGTCGTCGGAGAAGATTCCCGGTCGATGGCAGGTGTCGCAGGTCGTGGCCTGGAAGGCGTTGAATCCTGCCTGTTGCTGCGGTGTCAGGGCGTTCCTGTCGCCGGCCGCGAAGGCGTCGAACGGCGTCTGGTTGGGGACCAGCGTGCGCTCGTAGGTCGCGATGGCGAACGCGATGCGTTGCGAGGTGATCGCCGCGTCGCCGAACGCTTGGGTGAAGAGCGATGCGTAGGTCGGGTGCGACGCCAGCGCCGTGGACACGTCGGCGGGCAGATTGCGGGCGAGCGCCAGCGGTTTCGCGTCGGCGAGCTTGCTGGTGATCTCCGCCCAATCGCGATCCTCGTGCGCCATCTCCACGTCGTTGAGCGGCGGCGCCACCGACTGCGCTTCCAGCGCGCCGCCTTGGGCGATCGCCGTGGCGCCGGTCTGCGGATCGACGAACGCCGGCCCCGCGCGGCCGTCCCAGAAGAGCTGCCGCGACCATTGGCTGCCGATGACGGAAGGCGCTTCGCGGGTACCCACCTGCGGATCGAGCCCGAAGATCGGGTCCGCGAAGTAGACGTTGCCGCTGTCCGCTCGGATCACACCCAGCGAGCCTTGGACGTCGTCCGGCGTGCCACGGACTCCATCCGCTCCCGGATGAGTCGCGAGGCGCGGATCGCTGCCGGCGAACGTCGGCTGATGGCAGGTGCCGCACGCGACCGTGTCGTCGCTCGAGAGCTGCTCGTCCCAGAACAGGATCTTGCCCAGCACGCGCTTGGCCTCGGTGATCGGGTTCTCCGCCGGCACGGGCACCGGCGGCAACCCGCCCGGCGGCGGCGGTGGCGGGGGTACTTGCGCCAGCGCGGCGCTCGCCAGGATCCAGCCCACACACGCCAGCGCTGCCACCCACGTTCCTCGAATCGTTCGCATCGCTTCACCCCTCCCTCGTGCTGCGGGTTCGACGGCCGCGCCAACGCAACGCGCGTGCCGGCCGCCGCGTCGCTCGGCGCCAAGCACGATCACGAGGCAATTCGCGGTGATCCGAGCGCGCCGCGCGTCGACGACGCCGCGAGTGGCGAACGGCGAGCGTGCGGCGTGCTGCGGATCTCGCAGCTCACCCATGCGACTTCCGCACCTCCGGCGCCCGCGCCGCGGGATCGCTGGCGCGCCCCACTCGCAGCAGCCGTCCATTTCCCTCGCCCTTTCGCGCACGATCGGTCGCGCTGCGAATGCCCGCGCCTTGGCGTGGCGGTTGCTCATGCTCACCGCAACAGGGCGTCCCGACGCATCGCACGACGCATCCACAGCGAGGAGAATGGCTATGCACACCGCTCGGCTTCGATCCCGCTCGCGAACCCGCAAGCACCTGTCGATGGCATTGGCGGCGCTGGCCGCGACGACGATCCCGGCGCGTGCGGCACCCCCCTTCCCGCCGCCGCCGCTCGAGGACCGGATCGAAGCCCTCGAGCTCGACGAATCCACCCGCGGACGCGTCTACGCCGTGCTCGACGAAACCGAAGGCAAACGCCGTGCGACGCGCCGGGCGATCGAGAGCGCGCGACGCCACCTGCGGGAGCAGCTCGCCGACTCCAAGAGCACCGACGACGCGATCCGCGCAGACGCAGCGAAGCTCGACCAGCTCGAGCGCACGGCCGAGCAGCAACGGATCGACGTCTTGCTGGCGATCCGCGCGCTGCTGCCCGAGCGGCTGCGTGGAGCCCTCGCGCCCCCGCCGCCGGAGCGCGACCGCGCCGGCCGGCCCCGCGCCGAACGATCCGCGCGTTGCGACGGCGACCCCGGCCCGCGGCGCGGCCCGGAGCCCGACCCGCGAGATTCCCGCGACGACGAGTCGGCACACGGCGATTGAACGCGCGCCGGCGCCCCGCGCCCAACGCCTCGCTCCGCGTCTTTCGGGGGTCTCGACGGACCCACGCCCCGGCGAAGGCGCGGCTTCTCCGGGGCCCCACCGCCGAGCCGTCTCGCGATCGCTCGCCGACGCGCCGCTGGCGCGGCCCCCTGACCACCGGCGATACACGGGAATCCGGAATGCGCTCACCGGTTTCAGGGCTAGACTCGGCCCCATCCCGTCGGCCCGAGCCGTGACCGCATGAACGCCGCCCCCTCCGCTCGGAGCACGCGCGACCCACGCGTGACCCGCGGGCCGCGCGCGCAGCTCGGTCGCTGGCTCGTACCCTCCCTCGCCGCGTTGGTGGTGGGCGCGTTGCTCGCCACCACGATCACCGCGTATCTCTCGATCCAGCGCGCCTCGGCGACGGTGGCCCTCGGCGAGGGCGACACGATGCTGCGAACGATCCTGCGGCTCGGTGGCCCCGACGGCCCGCCGCCACGCCCCGCGGACCTCGAGAACTGCCTCGACGAGCATCGCGAGGATGGGCTGCGCTACGTCGCCCTCGTCGGACCGGATGCCCGCATCCACCTCGACGCGGGCGTGCCGAGCGTCGCCGTCGAGGAGCTCGAGGGCGAGCTGCGTCGCCTGCGGCCGGGGACGGCCGAGCACGCGGGTGCGGTGATGCGCTTGGTTTCGCGCCCGCTGCCGCCGCGCGGCCCCGGACGCGACGCGCCCCCGCCGTTCGGGCGACCGCGCGAGCTCGGTCCGCCGGTGTTCGTGATCGAATACGTCCCCGTCATCGCCAATCGCCTCGCCGAGCAAGCGCGCGGGACGATGGCGGCCGGGTTGGTCGCGGCGCTCGCGCTGGTGGGTGGCGCCGTCGCGCTGGGACGGCGCTGGGTGCGCGAGGACGCCCTCGAGCGCAGCCTCGAGCACGAGCGCCGGCTCGCGACCCTGGGCGAGATGTCCGCGGTGCTGGCGCACGAGATCCGCAACCCGCTCGCGTCGCTCAAGGGTCACGCTCAGCTCTTGGTCGAGATGCTGAGCGACTCGAGCGCCGCACGCAGCAAGGCCGAGCGCGTCGTGACCGACGCCGTGCGCCTCGAGGCGCTCACCACCGACCTCCTCGAGTTCGTGCGCGCCGCGGACATCGAATGCCGACCGACCTCGCTCGCGGCGTTGCTCCGGGATGCGGCGGCGGAGGTGGACGCGCGCCGCGTCCGCATCGACGTTTCGCGCGCGCCCTCCACCTGGATGCTCGACCCCGACCGGATGCGCCAGGTGCTGACGAACGTGATTCGCAACGCGGTTCAAGCGTCACCGCCCGGCGCGAGCGTCGAGGTCTCGGCCGCGCTTCACGACGGCGATCTCGCGCTCACCGTCCGCGACCACGGACCCGGGTTGCCGCCCGGCGATCCCGCCGACCTCTTCGAGCCGTTCCACACCACGCGCACCCAGGGCACCGGGCTCGGGCTCACCGTCGCTCGCCGCCTGGTCGACTTGCACCAGGGCACGATCCACGCGTTCAATCACGAGGGCGGCGGCGCGGTCTTCCGCGTGGTGCTTCCCGGAGACTGAGGCTCGGCGATGGCACGGGTGCTGGTGGTCGACGACGAGGAGGGCGTGCGCTCGTTCCTGGCCGAGGCGCTCACCCTCGACGGCCACGCGGTCACCGAGAGCCCGGACGGCGCCGATGCCCTCCGGCGGCTCGACCGCCACGCGTTCGACGTCGTCCTCACCGACCTCAAGATGCCCGGCGTGGACGGCGAGACCGTGGTGCGCAAGCTGCGCGCCGAGCAACCCGAGGTGGAGGTGATCGTGCTCACCGCGCACGGCACGGTGGAGAGCGCGGTCGAGGCCATGAAGCTCGGCGCCTTCGACTATCTGCGCAAGCCGGTGAGCGGCCCCGCCGAGCTGCGCTTGCTGGTGAACCGCGCCGCCGAGCGTCGCAGCTTGCGAGCCCTGGCCGACCGCGCGGATCGCGACGGCGACGGCGCGCCGCCGCTCACCTACGGCGCCGCCGCGATGGCCCGCGTCGCCGAGGCGATCCACAAGGTCGCGCGCACCCAGGCCACGGTGTTGCTCACCGGCGAGAGCGGCACGGGCAAGGAAGTGGCGGCGCGCGCCATCCATCGCGCCAGCGATCGAGCCGCGGCCCCATTCGTCGCCATCAACTGCGCGGCGCTCTCCGAGCACTTGCTGGAGAGCGAGCTCTTCGGTCACGAGCGCGGCGCCTTCACCGGCGCGCACGAGCGCCGCCGCGGACGGCTCGAGCTCGCCGCCGGCGGCACGTTCTTCCTCGACGAGGTGGGCGAGCTGAGACCGGACCTACAGGCGAAGCTGCTGCGCGTTCTCCAGGAGCGCTGCTTCGAGCGCGTCGGCGGGCACCGCGCCATCGAGGCCGACGTGCGCTGGATCGCCGCCACCAACCGTGACCTGGGCACGCTCATGCGCGAGGGACGGTTTCGCGAAGACCTCTACCATCGGCTGGCGGTCTTTCCGATCCACCTGCCGCCGCTGCGCGAGCGCCACGAGGACATCGCGCCCCTCGCGCGGGCCTTGCTCGAGCGCATCCGCCGCGACCTGAAGCGCGGCCCGCTCTCGCTCAGCCCGGCGGCCGAGCGCTGCCTGCGCGAAGCGCCGTGGCCGGGAAACGTGCGTCAGCTCGCCAACGCGCTCGAGCGCGCGGCGATCCTCGCCGAGGCCGAGACGATCGATGCCGAGCACCTCGATGGAATCGCCGCGCGACCGGAACCCGCCGCGATCGGCGGCGGCGCTGCCCGCGCCCGACACAGGGAGGGCGAGCCCGTCACGCTCGACGCGCTCGAGCGTGACGCGATCGTGCGCGCGCTCGACGCGGTGAGCGGGAATCGGCGTCTCGCGGCCGAACGGCTCGGGATCGGACTGCGTACGCTCTACGACAAGCTCAAGCGTTACGACCTGGCCTGACCGCGCCGCGCGTCCGGCCAACGCGAATGGGAGCGCGTTCGCGATCCCGACACGCTCGGCCGGCGCGCAGCACGTCACGCCCGGATCAGAGGAGCTTCTCCAGGTAGCCGTCGGTGTTGCTGCGGATGCGTCGCGCGCGCGCACCCGGGTCCTCGACCTCGAGCTTCTCGTCGGGAACCACGCGGAAGAGCGGCTGGCCCTTTCGCACCACGACGCTGCTCTCGTGAACGAAGAGATCGACGACGCGTCCCGCGAACGGCGCGTAGACCTTGTTGAACATCTTCATCACTTCGATGATGTAGAGGGGCTGGCCCTTCTCGAAGTGCGTGCCCGGCTCGACGAAGGGCGGCAGGTGCGGCGCTTCGCGATTCCAGTAGGTACCGCCCATGGCGGCCACGATCTCGTCGGACTTCTGCTCCGGCGGCGGCGCCAGGACTTTGCGCATCGCCTCCTGGTGGACGGTGTCGAGCAAGCGCGCGGGGATCTCCACGTCCAGATCGTCGCGCAGACGCAGGTCGAAGAAGCCGACCTTGGCGCCGAGCAGCGGCATCACGCCCAGCATCTCGAGGCCGAGCTGGTGGCCGAGATGCGCCGCCTGGACGCGCGCCCACGCGTCCGGCGCGAACCCGAACGCGGGTGAATCCCCGCGCAGCGCTGTATCGAGCTTGGGCCACGACAGGTTCGCCGGCACGCGCGCGGCCAGTCGTTCGTAGAAGGCGAGCCCCACCTCGAGCATCTCCCGATCGTGGTCCCAGATCCGCTCGGCGGCGGCGGCGTCCGGATCGTCGAGGTGCACCAGGCGGATGGTGTCGGCGAGCACTTGCAGCGGGTTGCGCAACCACACCAGGTGTTGGTCGGTGACGCGGTAGTCGTGCATGTGCTGGGAAAGCCAGGCCGAGAGGACGTGGGGCTCCTCGAAGAGCCGGCGCATCGGCCGCTCCACGAGGGTCTCCTTGGAATCGAAGACCTGGGCGGTCGCGGCGCGTGCCTCCGGGCTGGCGGCGGCGACGCGGCGCTTCTCGATCTGGTGGAACGCGTAGTCGAGATCGATGGATTCCGCTTCCCGCCCCAGCTCACCCACGGCGGTGAGATACGGCACCACGAACTTGGTGGTGGGCTTCGCCCACGGATCGCGGTGCAGGAACCACGTCATGATGCCGCGATGGAACTCGAGGTTGGTGGCGAGGTCGATGCCGCGCAGCGTGGTGCGGCGCAGCACCTCGGTGAGCTTGGCCCAGCTCTCGCGCCGATTCGCGCCCGTCGCGAGCAAGAGCGCGATGTTCGAGTCGTACGCCCCGGCGAGGCGGTAGCGCATGAAGAGGCCGGTGTCGGGGTTCTTGATCGAGATGCCCTGGTCGTCGCGGATCTCGCACTCGATGGGATCCGACCACGACACCATGACCCCGCCGGCCGCGGGCTGCAGCGCGCGATCGGTCGCGTTGAGCCGCACCTCGAGCGCCGCGCCGTCGCGCACGACGCGGCTCGGCCGCGGCAGGCGTCCCTTGTGCCGGGCGACGAGCGCCATCGCCTCGACCAGCGAGTGGACGTCGAAGTGCTCGCGCGGATCGTCCGGGTTCACGAAGCGCAACGCGTAGCAGAGCTCGGAAACCCGATGCTCGACCTGGATGCGCGTGTTCACCTCCATGAAGTAGTGGCGATCGCCTTCGACGATGCACTCGAACGTCGAGGCGCTGTCGAGCTTGACGGCGCGCCCGAAGCGCTCGGCCTCCGCCTCCATGCGCGCCAGCACGGCGAGATCGCGAGTGAGCACCGCGGCGTGCTCGGCGCGACCGGCTGCGCGCGCATCCTCCACCGCGGCCTCGAGCGCCTCTTGCGTGATCGAGACCTCGACGAGCTTCTGCTCGTGCATCTGCAGCGAGCAGTCGCGCCCGCCCAACGTGACGCACCAGTCGCCGTTGCCGAGCATCTGGATCTCGTTGTGGCGCGTGGACTCGACGTTGAGCTCGATGAGCATGTTCTTGTTGTCGCCGACGCCCGTCGCCTTCACCTCTTGCAGGATCTCGCGCACCAGCGACGGCACCCCACCCGCCTCGGAGAAGATGCGTTGCCCCTTGCCGCCGCCGCCGCCGATGGCCTTGAGGCGGAAACGTCGTCCCGGGTTCTCCGTCAGCAGGCGGCGCGCCTCGAGCTGGATGGTGTCGGCGAGCTCGTCGATCGAGAAGAGATCGACTCGCGCGTGATAGGACGCCTCGAGCACCTGCTCGGCCAGCGCCTCGAGCGCGACTCCCGGCTTGGCGACGAGCTCGCCCTCGAGGTGATGCTCCGCCGCGCAACGCGCCAGTGCCCGCGCGTCGGGATATTTCCGCAGCAACGTTCGCACGGTCGCGTCGTTGATGCCGGGCGTGACCGAGACGTCGTTGCCGATCGCGGTTCGCTTCGCCTCGTCCTTGGCGCCCGCCGCGCCCTGCGTGTACGAGCACGGGCCGATGAAGCCGAGCCCCGCTTCCTCGAGCGAGCGCACGAAGTGCGCGTCCTCGGCCATGAAGCCGTAACCCGCGAAGACGAACTGATAGCCATGCTCCTTGCAGATCGCGACGATCTGCGCGATCCGCTGATCGCGCTCTTCCCTGGTCGCGCCCGTGTAATCCGGGACCGCGTGGACGTGCTCGGGGGGCATCATCCGCAGCTCGGGCGCGAGCGCCCGCGGGAACACGATGCTGTCGCGCTCCGAGAGCAGCATGCCCACGCGGGCCATGCCCATCTCGCGGAACACCTCGATCGCTTCCTTGCGGATCGGGCCGCGGCAGACGATGAGCACGCTCATGTCCTCGCAGGTGAACGAGCGGACCCACTCGCTCGACGCCTGCGCGAGCCGGCGCTCGCGATGAACCAACGGATTCGCGGTGTACGGATGGGTGACAGCGGCGTCGGGGGTCATCAGTGGAACTCCCGCTGCGGCCCATTCATCGGGCCAGGCACGTAGGAACGAAGCAACGATTCGAGGTTGCGACCGAGCACCGAGCGCAGATCGGCCGGCATCACGATCTCCGAGATCGAGCCCAGGGAGAGCGCTTCGCGGGGGTTCATGAGCTCGCGCTCGTAGCGCAGGTTGATCTGCGCTTCCTCGCCCTTGAGCCATTCCTGGGCGATGCGCCGCCCCTCGGCGGCCGCGTCGTCGTGGCTCGCGCCGGACTTCGTGCGCGTCTCCGTCTCCTCGTGCTCGAGGGCGGCGGCGCGCGCGCGGAGGCGTCGCAGATCGTCCTTGTAGACGTATTCCTTGCCTGCAGGACCCATCACCGCCACGCGGGTCGTGGGCAGCGCGAGCACCAGATCGGCGCCGGTCGCGTAGCAGTTGAACGCCGCGTAGGCACCGCCGAAGGCGTTGCGCAGGATCAGCAGGATGCGCGGCGTGCGCACGTCGATGATCGCGTCGAGCATGGCGCGGCCGGCCTGGACGATGCCGCGGCTCTCCTGCTCCTTGCCGGGCAAGAAGCCGGTGGTGTCCTCCATGAAGACCGTGGGGATGTTGTAGATCGAGCAGAAGCGCACGAAGCGCGCGATCTTGTAGGCGCAGTCGACGTCGATCTGGCCGCTCGCCACGGCGCTGTTGTTGGCGATGAAGCCGACCACGTGGCCGCCCAAGCGGCCGAACGCGGTGATGGCGTTGCGGGCGCGGTCGGGCTGGATCTCGAAGTAGTCGCCGTGATCGCAGATCCGCTCGATCACGATCGACACGTCCATGGGCGTGTTGAAGCCGGTGGGCGAGTTGAACGCCTTGCGGAAGAGCGTGTCGATCTCGGTGGTCTTGCGGTCGATCGGATCGGTGGTCGGCTCGAAGGGCGCCATCACGCGATTCGAGCTCGGCAGGTACGAGAGCAGCCGCCGTGCGGTGCGCAACGACGCCAGCTCGTCCTGGACGCACAGGTCCACGACTCCGCTCGCGCCGTGCACCTTGGGCCCGCCCAGCTCGTCGGGGGTCACGTCCTCGCCGAGCACGCTCTTCACGACGCCCGGGCCGGTGAGGCCGAAGAACGTGCCCTCGCACTGGATCATGAAGCTGCCCTGGCGCGGCAGATAGGCACCGCCGCCGGCATTGAAGCCGAACATGCACATGATGCTCGGGACGACCCCGCTCACCTTGCGCAAGGCGGTGAACGCTTCGGCGTAGCCGTCCAGGCCGCCGATCCCCGCGGGAACGTATGCCCCCGCGCTGTCGTTCATGCCGACCAGGGGAATCCCGCGCTCCGCCGCCAGGTAGATCAAGTTGGCGAGCTTGCGGCCGTTGGTGGCGTCCATCGATCCGGCGCGCACGGTGAAGTCGTGGCCGTAGATCGCGACGTCGCGCCCGTCGAGCTTGGTCACGGCGGTGACGATCGAGGCGCCGTCGAGGTTCTTGCCCCAGTTCTGCCACAGCACCGTGGGGCGGGCGTCCGCGTCCTGGAGCGCCTCGATGCGCTCCCAGACCGTCATCCGCTCCTTCGCGTGCTGGCGGATGCGCGCCGCGGTTCCCGCCGCCTCGAACGGGCGGCGGCGCAGCTCCTCGCCATCGCGGAGCGCCTGATCGTAGGGCGCGAGGACCGCGTCCTTGGGAGCGGCGGCCGGGCCCTCGGCCAAGGGATCGTCGATCGTTGGTTTGAGCGGTCGAGCCTCACTCATCGTCGGTCACACCTCGCGAATGTGGAAGCGGCGCAGCGGCGTAGCGAGATCGCTGCCGCTCGGCGCTCGAACGATAGCGTTCGAGTATGGCCAGGAACGCGCCGTCTGTCGCCCGATCTCGGGGCACGATTCGGCGGGAATCCGGAACCGCATCGGCGCCTTAGGTCGGCGGCGTCGACCCGAGGGAGCGCGCGCTGCGGCGGGGCGCGACGCACTGCGCCGTGGACCCGAGAAGCAGGCTCGCGACGCGCTCTCGAGAAGCGGTCTCGCGAGGTGGAGACACCGAGGCGAGCGTGCGGCGCTCCACGGCGTCCGCGCCGCTCGGAGGCTGTTGCGCGTCGTGCTTCACACGGCGCCAGGCTCCTCGCGCTGGGCTCCTCGCGCTGCCCCGCCGGCAAGATGCCCACGGGGACCGGGCAGTTCGTGCTCGACACGGTGCAGGATTCCTGACTCCGCTCAGTCGCATTCCTGACGACGGCGGCAAAAACCTCCCGGCAAGAATGGACCAACACTTTGAATTCATTGCTGATTACACCCCGTCAGGGTCGCCGCATCTCGGGTGCTGATTTGGTACACCCGATGCACCTCCGGTTCGCCGTCCTCGGGCTATTCGAGTCAAAGAATCGACGGGATCCAGGTCATGAGACGGCAATCGACGACGGCGCGCGGGCTGCTCGCGCTCTCCGCCCTCGTGTTGGCGGCTGTGACGAGCGGTTGCCGCCTTGCGGCGCAGCCCGTCCAGATCCCCATGCGAGACGGGAAGTTCCTGGCAGCCGATGTCTACCTCCCCGCTTCCACCGGCCACTGGCCCACCATCTTGATCCAGACGCCCTACGATCGATCGGTGTACCAGCTTCAGCTGCCGTTCCAGGCCGACAACTACGCGTTCGTGATCGTGGACATGCGCGGCTACTTCGGCTCCGTCGGCGCGATCAACCCCTCGGCGAAGCCCGGGCAAGACGGCTACGACTGTGTCGAGTGGATCGCCCAGCAGAGCTGGAGCGACGGCAAGGTCGGCACCTGGGGCCCATCGGCGCTGGGCGTGGTCCAGTTCCAGACGGCGCGTGAGCATCCGCCCCACCTCTTCGCCGCCGTCCCGCAAGTCGCCGGCTTCATCACCACCTACGGCAACTACTTCCCGAACGGGACCGAGCGCAAGGAGTACGTCGACGCCCTGAGCGGAGGCGTCTCGAGCCTGGGTGCGAGCACGATCCTCCAGCACCCGACCCGCGACGGCTGGTGGAACGCGGTCGAGTCGGGGTCGGACTACGCCTCCGAGCTCGACGTGCCGATGCTCGTGGTGGGCGGCTGGTACGACCACCGCACCGACGACCTGGTCTCCTCCTATCGCAGCCTGGTGACGAAGAGCTCGGCCGCGGTACGCAACGAGCACCGCTTGCTCGTCGGCCCGTGGCAGCACGAGCACGTCGACGAGGACACCGCTGGCGCCGTGACCTACGCCGACGCCGCGGGCATCGCCGCCGCCGACACCGTCGCCTTCTTCGACAAGCATCTGCGCGGCGTGGGCGACGGGCCGAGCGGCGAACGCGTGAAGTGGTACGACCTCGGCAATCAACGCTGGGAAGAAGCGACGGACTGGCCGCCGGCGCAAGCCTCGAACCACGTCCTCTACTTCGGCACCGGCGGCGCGCTGGTCGCGGCACCGCCGATCGAGTCGACCGCCGCCACCGGTTTCAGCTACGACCCGGCGGATCCTTCGCCGACCGTGGGCGGCGCCAACTTCCAGGAAGACGTGATGCCGAGCGGGCCCCAGGATCAGGCCACCGTCGAGGCCCGCGGCGACGCGATCACGTTCACGTCGGAGACGCTGGCGAGCGACGTCACCCTGGCCGGCAAGGCGAGCGTCCTGCTCTACGCCTCCTCGGATCGAACCGACACGGACTTCGTCGTTCGCCTCACCGACGTCGCGCCCGACGGCACCTCGATGCTCGTCACCGACGGCGCGCGCAAGGGTCGCTTCCGCAACGGCGTCAGCCAGCAGCAGCTGCTGACCCCGGGCAGCGTGTACTCGTTCCAGGTCGATCTGCCGGCCACCGCCATCACGTTCAAGGCGGGACACAAGATCCGCGTGATCGTGAGCTCGTCGAACTACCCGCGCTACTACGCCAACCGCAACGACGGCGGCACGCTCTACGACGCCAACGCACCCTTCCTGGTGGCGCAGAACACGATCTTTCACGACGTGAGCCACCCCTCGCAGCTGGTGCTGCCGACCGCGAACTGAGGCGCCAGCGCACGGCGGCGCGCGCGCTTCGCGCCGCCGCTTGATCGGCGCGAAGCCTCGCCGCTACGCTCGCGTCGCGATGTCGGAAGCCGCACCTCGTCTCAAGCCGATCGGCAACACGGCGCTCGCCCGCCTCAATCTCGGCAAGGCGCTGCTCCAGAAGGGCCGCCACGGCCAGGCGCTCGTCGAGTTCGACGCCGCCGTGCGGGAGAACCCGGAGCTCGCCGAGGCGCACCTCGGCAAGGGGCTCATCCTGGCGCGGCGCGCCGAGTTCACGGCCGCGCTCGCCGCGATCGAACACGCCCTCGCTCTCGACCCGGAGCTCGCCACCGCGTGGCTGGTCCGCGCCCACGTGCACATGGAGCTCGGCGCCTGGGACGAGGCGCTCGCGGCAGCCGAGCGCGCGGTGGCGATCGGCGAGAACCCGCCCCGGCGTGCAGCAGCCGAGGAAACCAAGGAGGGCGAGCCGCGCCCCTCCGACGACAAGCGTGACAAGGCCTACGTCATCCAGGGCACGGTGCTCATGCACCTCGGCCGCGAGGGCGAGGCGATCCGCTCGTTCGAGGCGGCGCTGCGCCTCAATCCCAACCTGATCCAGGCCCGCCTCAAGCTCGCCCATCTGCTCGTGAGCCAGGGGGAGGAGCAGCGCGCCATCGAGCAGGTGACGATCGCGCAACGGCTGAATCCCCTCAACTACCAGGGCCGCATCGGCGTCGGCGACGTGTTCCGCAGCCACAAGCGCTTCGACGAGGCCATGCGCGAGTACAAGGCGGCGTGCGAGATGGCGCCGCTGCAGGCCTTGCCCTGGCTCAAGCTCGGCGAGCTCTACGTGGAGATGAAGCTCCCGAGCGACGCGGCCTTCGCGTTCCGCACCGCGCTCAAGCTCGACGCGAAGCAGGCGAAGGCGCTGGTCGAGCTGGGGCGCATCCATCTCGACCAGGGCAACGTGACCGAGGCGCTCGAGGTGCTGCGCGCCGCGGTCGCGATCGACGCGCGCTATCCCGAGGCGAGCGAGCTGCTGGAACGCGTGGAGCGCACCTTCGGCGCCGAGCGGGCGCCGGCAGCGCCGCCTTCCCCGCCGTCGAGCTGAGGCCCGCGCCGGGCCGCGCCTGACCTCGTCCGGGTCAGCGGTGGAACGCGGCGAGGAATTGCCAGAGCATCTCGGAGGCGTCGACGGTCGCGACCAGGCGGCCGGTGTTCAGGTGCTCGGAGATGTCGACGCCGCCCGGCCAGGTGTGACCGCCTTCGGGCAGCGTGACCACCACGACCGGCGCGCCCTCCGGGCCATCCGGCGCGAAGCGCTCGATCCGGCAATCCTTGCCGTCCACCGTCTCGACCGCCGCCGCTCGGCAGCGATTGACGCGACGCCACCACGCGATGGTATCCGGCACCGGCCGGTAGTCCACCCGCGAGAACTGATTCTCGCCGATGCCGCCCGCGAACTGCACGTTGCGGTCCGCGAGCCCGTGCACGTGGATGACGGGGGTGGGAAGGCGCGGCGCCGGCCCATCGAAGGTGAGCGTCGCGCTCACCACGCCGATCGCCGCGAATCGCTCCGGCACCTCGCACGCGAGGCGATAGCAGAACATGCCGCCGTTCGAGAATCCCACCGCATGGGTACGCGCGGGATCGACCTCGACGCGGCTGCCGATCGCGTCGAGCAACGCCAGCGTGAAGCCCACGTCGTCCGAGCCCACGCGCATCGCGTAGCCGCAGCAGGCACCCGCGTTCCAGGTGAGCATCCGATCGCGGAAGCGGCCGATCCCGTCCGGGTAGGCGACGACGAAGCCGTGCTTGGCGGCCACGCGGTCGAGACCGCTCTGGCGCCGCATCAGCGCGGCGGTCCCCAGGCCGCCGTGGAAGGCCACCACCAAGGGCACGCGCGTGCCGGCGGCGAGCGTCGGCGGCACGACCACGAGCGCGCGCCGCTCGCGGCCGTCGTGCTGCAGACGGATCTCGACCGCGCTCGAGTCCATGGCTCAGCCCGCGGCGGGTTCGGGCTTCGGCTTGCGCTTGCGCGCGCCGAGCGGCGCGATCTGGACGTTGAGCAGCGTGGTGTCCGCCGGCAGCGCCAGCAGCGCCACGATCAGCTCGCCCACCCGCTCGGGAGGCAGCGCGTCGCCGGGCTTGGGCACCGGATGATTCTGCTCCCACATCGGCGTGTCGATCGCGTGCGGGCAGATCACCTGCACGCGCACGCCGTCGCGCCGCACTTCCTCGGCGAGCACCTGACTCAGGCCCACCACGCCGAACTTGGAGGCGCAGTAGGCGCCATCGTGGGCGCGCCCCACCAAACCGGACACGGAGGACACGTTCACGATCGAGCCCGAGTGCTGCGCGACGAGCGTGGGCAGCACCGCGCGATTGCTCAGGAAGGTCCCCTTCAGGTTGATGGCGATGACGTCGTCCCACTCCTCGACCGTGATCTGCGCCACCGGCTTGGGCGGCGTGCCGCGCTTGCGCAGGATGCCCGCCGCGGCGACCAGACCATCGAGCCGGCCGAAGCGCGTCAACGTCGCCTGGACGAGCGCCTGGTTCTCGGTCTCGCTGCGCGCGTCGTAGGCGAACGCCAGCGCGCGCTCCGCGCCGAGCTCGTCCACGAGCTCCTGGGCGCGTTCGGCGGACACGTCCGCGACGGTGACACGACCGCCTTCGGCCACGATCCCGCGGCACGTCGCGCGCCCGATCCCGCCGGTGCCCCCCGTCACGATGATCACTTGGTCGTCGAGCCTACCCATGCCGCCACCTCTCCTCTCGTGTGCGACGCACCCGGCCCGCCGCCGCGCGTGCGCGCCGTTCGCCGCGGGCGAGCAGCGGTCGCGATTCCGCCCGACGGCTCTCGCGCAGCGCCTGCGTCACCGTGTACCCGCGCCGGCGTGACCCCGCTCGCCCGTCCCCGTCGCCGCGAGACGCGGGCGAGCTCGCGCGCGACGATTCACGCCGCGCCGAATTGCTTGGCGAGGAAATCGACGACGTCACCGACGCGGATGTCCTCGACGTACTTCCCATCCTCCATGAGGATGTCCTGGAACGGCAGATCGCGACGCTGATAGTGCTCCTCGAGCGCCGTGACGAAGTGCACGACGTCGATCGACTCGAACGACAGATCGTTCACCAAGCGCGTCTCCTCGCCGAGCCCGGCGCCGAAGTCGACGTCCCAGTCCGCGGTGAGCTCGGTGAGCACCTTGATCACGTCGGCCAACACCGCATCGCGGGTAGCCGGTCCCCCTTGTGCCGCCATCTCGATTCTCCTTTCGGCGTTGTGCTTCGCCAAAACGTCCGGTCTAGCACACCCCCGCGGTTCAGCCGTCGGCGCTCGGCCGCGTCGCGGCCTTGCGCGCGCGCGACCGGCCGCCGCTGAAGGGCTGGACCACCAGATTCTCGCAACACGCATCGGCAGGCAGGCCGAGACAGAAGAGCACGGCGTCGGCGATGCGCTCGCCGGACGGGGAGCCGCCGGCGGGGCCGTCTCCGCCCGCGATCTCGAGCGCGGTGGGAGCGAGGACGCATTGGACGCGCACGCCGAACGCGCGCACCTCCTCGGCCAGCGACTCGCTCATGCCGATCACTCCGGCCTGGGCCGCGCTGCCGATCGAGTCGAACGCGCGCCCCTTGCGGCCGCTGGTCGCCGCCACGTTGACGACCTCGCCGCGCCGCTGCGCGGTGAGCGCCTTGAGCGCGGCGCGATTGGCGAAGAACGCCCCGCGCAGCTCCGGACCCACGATCGCCTCGTAGCCGCCGTCGTCCACCTCGAGCAACCCACCCGCGCCGACGGTGCGCTTCGCCGCCAGGCCGGCGGCGTGCACCAAGGCGTCGAGCTTGCCGAAGCGCTCCCGCGCGGCCGCGACCATCCCCTCGCACGCCTCGGCGCTGGCGAGGTCGCACGCGTGCGTCGCGAGCGCCTCGCTCGCGAGCGTCGCCGGCAACGCGGCGAGCGCGTCCCCGTCCGCGTCCACCGCCAGCACCGACGCACCGCGCGCCAGCAACGCGCGCGCGATCGCGAGACCTGCATCGCGCGCTGCACCCGTGACGATCACCACCGCACCGCCGATCTCCATCTCCTCGCCCTCTTCCTTCCTCGCCCGCCGCCGCGATCCCCGCCTGCGACCGGGACTCGCTCAATGCCCCTTCTGCTGATAGGAGCCGGCGCTCGACGGCAGCACGACGGGCTGATCGAAGCGCACGTCCCACGGCTGCGCCAGGCAGTCCACGACGAACTCGCCGACCGTCTCGGGACGCAGCAAACCGCCCACGGTGAGCTGCGTGCCTTGCACCATCGGCGTGTCGACCATGTCGGGCAGCATGGTGATGACGCGGATCCCGTGCGGCTCGAGCTCCTCCACCAGCGACTGCGAGAACGCGTTGAGCGCGTGCTTGGACGCGCAATAGCTCGCCGCGTACGCGTAGCCACGTCGGGCCGCGGGCGCCGACGAGACGTTGAGGATCTGACCACCGCCGCGCTCGCGCATCAGCCGTGCAGCCACCTGGCAGCACAGGAAAGCACCGCGCAGATTGGTGTCCACCACGTCGTCCCATTCCTCGCGGCTCAGGTGCATGAGCGCCAGTGGCAGGCCCTTGCGGGAGCGCGGGCTCGCGCCGAGGCCGGCGCTGGTCACCAGCAGGTCCACGCGGCCGAAGCGCGCCAGCGTCGCGGCGAAGAGCGACTCGATCGAGCCGCGCTCGCGGACGTCGCAATCGGCGATGCCGAGCCCCTCCGGGACGCTCGCCGCCGCGGCCGCCACTCGCGCGGCGTCGCGCCCGGCGACCACCACTCGCACGCCGCGGCGTCCCAGCTCGCGGACCACGGCGAGCCCGATCCCGCTCGATCCGCCGGTCACCACCGCGACCTGGCCGCGGAGATCCGCGCCCGGACCGCGTGCGGGCTCACGCCGCTCGACGGCCGCGCTCACCGCCCACCTCGTCCGCGCGGCGCCACCGGGCGACGCGCGTGCACCAGCGCGTGCGCCACCACCACGCCGCTGCCGCCCGGCAGCAGCGCGAGCACCTCGGCGCATTGAGCGGCATCGAGCTGCTGGAGGAGCGTCTTGGTCGCGAAGAACTGGCGGCTGTGGTGGTAGAAGCGCTCCCAGCCCTCGCGGGTGACGTCGATGAGGCGGATCTCGCTCAGCCCCGCGGCTTCCAGCTCGCGCGCGTAGCCGCCCAGCACGGCCTCGCGATCGGCGGCGGGCAACAGCGCTTCGGCTTCGAGATCGCCGCCCAATCGTCCCGACAAGAGATCGCTCGCCACCAGATCGCCACCGGGGCGCAGCACGCGCAACACCTCGCGCAACGCGCCGCCGCGACGCGCGGCGTGCAACCCCTCGATCCACACGAGCGCGTCGAACGACTCGTCGGCCACCGGCAAGCGGCCGCTCGGCGCGGCCGCGAGCGCGGCGATGCGCGCGTCCGGTCGCTCGCGTCCGGCGATTCGCTCCAGATCTTCCGGCCCGGTCCCCACGACGAGGATGCGCGTGGGAGTCGCACCGGGCTCGGGCGCGGCGACGCGCCGCACGAGCTCGCTCACCATCGCCTCCGCGGCCTGCGCGGGAGTGGATACGTCCTCGCGCCAGGCGCCGACGTTCCGCAGCCCAGCGCCGCCCCGTCGCCACAGCCCGGCTTGGCGCATGGCGGTGCCGACGAAGTAGGCGTCGATCTCGGCCGTCACCGCGAACGCGGGCGCGATGGGATCGGGACCGAGGCCAGCGAGGGCGATCTGGGGATCGCGGCCCCGTTCGACGGCCCCGCCCTGCTCGTCGGCGGCGCGATGCGCGACGTCGGCGATGAGTCCATCGAGGAAAGCCTCGCCGCCCACGACGTCGGTGGACTCGCCGCCGAGCGGAAGCTCGACCCCCGCCGGCAGCGTCGGCTCGCGCACGACGGCCTCGAGCTCGAACCCGCCGGCGAGCGCGATCTCCTCGGCGACCGGGTCACCCTCGCCGTGGTGATCGAAGGAGCCGTGCCAGATCTCGATGCCACCGCGAGGATTGTCCTCGTAGCGCCAGCCGTTCGGTCCCTTCACCGCGACCTCGGGGCCGAACGGATTGGCGGTGCCGACGAAGAAACCGCGTGGCGTCGAGAGCAGCGCCCGGATGCCGTAGTTGTAGACGTTGCCGAAGCCGTTGCGGGTCACCGGCGTCCAATCGTCGCCGTCGACCGTGCGCCAGAGCTCGGCGCCGCCCTTGAGCTCGAGGTAGCGCTCCAGCGTGACCGGATCGATGAGTCGCCGCACGCGCTCGTCCCAGGCGTTGCGATCCGCGTACGGCAGGAACGAGGCCACGTCGAACGTCCCGGCGTAGAGCGCGCCCTCGTGCGCCCGCAGTCGCCACAAGTAGCCCGCGAAGAAGTTGTCGAAGCCGGGCCCGAGCCCGCTGGTCGGCGACTGGAAGCCGAAACGCGTCATGCGCGGCTCGCCCATGACCAGCTCGAAACGATCGTCGGGCCACACCCGCACGATCTCGCACGCCGCGCGGCCGACGTTGTTGATGCGGTCGTGGCCGCCGTTCTGGATGCCGGTGCCCACGTAGAGCGCGCCGCGGTGCTCCGCGAAGCAAAGCACCATCTCGTCGTGCGGCCCGCGATCGAAGCCTCGATCGGCCACCAACGTCCAGCGGTGCGGCGGCGGCCCTTCCCCATCGGTCTTCCAGAGCTGCGCGCCATGTCGGACGTTGATGGTCCCGGCGTACAGAAAGCCGTTGGCGACGCCCAGGTCGAAGATGCCGCGGTTGGTGGGGTCGCCGAAGAAGGGCGGGTTCGAGACGTGCCACCGCTGGCTGAGGGGGTCGTCGGTGCACAGCACCGAGGTGTTGAACGCCTCGTTGCAGAGACCGCCGCGAGAGCCGGACGGGGTGATGAAGAGATTGCCCTTGAACGGCACGACCCCGCGATACGAGACCACGTTCGGATCGTCGAGCCCGAGCCCGGGCTTGCTCACCTGCTCGAAATGCTCGCCGTCCTCACAGCGCAAGAGCACCGGTCCCTGCCCGTACGAGCCGCACGACGGGATCGTGTAGAGCACCGGCTCGCGATCGCTCTTGCCCTGGAACACGCCCATGTTGCGGAAGCCATAGGCGACCGGCACCGGCTTGTCGTTGGTGCCGATCGTCATCGGGCTCTTGTAGACACGCTTCCAGACGTCGGCGTCGACGTCGTAGCGCCAGACCTCGCCCGCGAGATCCAGATCGAACACCGATGCCGGCATGCGCACCGGCCAGACCTCGGTGGGCACGGTGTACGGAAAGCGCGCCTTCATGAGCACCAACATGTGGCGATTGGTGCCCACGTAGAGGTGATTCTTGAACCAAGCGCAGCCCCACGCGTACGAGTTTCGGCCGTCGCCGAAGCCGCGCTTGGCCACACAGCGGAAATGGCCCGCGCTCAGCGCGAGCGGGCGCCCCGCCCCCGCTTCGGCGGGGGAAGCGGCGCTCGCCGGGAGAACGCGCGCGGTCACGGGACCACCGACTCGAGCGGAACGTGTGCGCGCGGGGCGGAGCGGACGAGCGTCACTCGAGGTAGCCGAGGCCGCGCAGCCGCTCCATGATCGCCGCCTCTTCGTCCTCGTCCAGGTTGGCATCGTCGCCGGCCGCGGCGCTCGCGGTCGCGGCGACCGCGCCGTGCGTCTTCCGCGGCGGATCGCTGGCGAGATACTCGGGCTCGTAGAAGTTGGCGGGGAACGAGCCTTCGTAGTCGCCGGGGATCTCGAGACCGAGGCTGTGCAGCAGAAGCTGCGGCACCTCGATGATGTCGCGCACCTCGAGCTCCTGGCCTTCGACGATGCCGGGACCGCGGCCGAGCAGCACTCCGTGCGGATGGTGGGTTCCCGCTGGCTCCTCGCGGGGCACGACCTGCGCCTTGCCGTTCAAGATCGAGATCAGGCCGTGGTCACGCAGCGTGAGCGTCAGATCCGGCGCACGCTCCGTGTACGGGCCCGGCCACCAATCCTCGCGCTTCTTGATCTCGGTCACCACCAAGCCACCGTCCGGCCCCTTCAGCTTGTAGAGCTTCTCGATCAGCTCGTCGCGGACCTGGTTCGCTTCTGCCGCGCTGAGATGCTGCCGGTTGATGTAGATGCCATTGCAGCTCGGCGTCATCGCGAACGCCTTGGTCTTCTTCAGATCGATGGCGCTCACCAAGTTCGGCAGCTTGTCGACGAACACCGCCTCCTTCGCGTCCTCGGCAACCTCGCCGCGCCACGTCAGGTAGCCGTGGTCGGCCAGGAACTTGTTCACGTAGACGATCTCGGTGGTGACCGTGAAGCCGTGGTCGGAAGCGATGAAGATCCGCGCCCACTTGCCGGCGCGCTTCACCACCGCCCCCAGGAAATCGTCGATCTGCTTGAAGTAGACCTTGCAGCGCTCGATGACCTTCTTCTCCCAGTCGAGCGGATTGCCGGGAATCGTCGAGGGATCGAGGTAGCGGTAGGCCAAGTGCTGGATCTTGTCGACGCCGTCGAAGACGATGGCCGTGAGGTCGCTCGGCTCGGTGCGCATCAGGTGATCGAGGATGCCGTACCAGGCCTTCTCGCGCCGGATGTGCAGATCGATCCACTCCACCCATTGATCCGGGTCGAGCTTCTGCAATCCCATCTTCTCGATGTTGGTGTCGAGACCGAGCACGTTCACGTCGAAACCGTCGACGTGCTGGAGCTTGGCGAAGAGGTCCGACGGGTGGCTCGAACGCCGCAGGTGCTTGGGCGGCACGAAGCCCGGCATCACGTGGCCGTTGATCTTGGGCGGGGGCGCCGTGCCGAAGAAGTTGAGCACGGTGACGCGCTTGCCCTGGTCCGAGACGTATTGCCAGATGGTCTCGACGGCGATCGTCCGGTAGTCGTTGACGCGGAAGTAGACGCCGTCCTGGGTGGGCTCGTAGCGCAGGAAGTCGTGCATGCCGTGGTTGCCGGCGCTGCGCCCGGTGGCGAGCGTGGTCCAGGCCTGCGGCGTGATCGGCAGCGGCGTGGAACGCAGCCGGCACGACGTCGACTCCTCGCGGAACTTCTGGAAGTTGGGCATCACGCCCTGGGCCACCATGTGATCGAGCACGGTGTACGTCGCGCCGTCGAGTCCGAAGAGAATGGTCTTCATGGTCCTTTCCTCGAGCCGTGGGTCCCGGCGAAGGATCGCGCCCCCGCGCTGCGATCCCGCTTCGCCCGTTGCTCGCGCAGGCGTCTCAGGACGCCTCGTGAGTGAGTAAGCACAACGTGACGGAATGCGTCTCCGTGGAAGTGATCCTGCGATACGCGTGAATCTTGCGGCGCGCCCAGGCCGGGAAGGCATCCGCCATCGTGCCCCTCAGCTCGACGGTGATGCGCCCCTGCGAGCCGTCGGCGGCGACGACCTCGATCGCGCGCGGTCCGCCCTTCACCCCGCTGCCGAGCGCCTTGCCCACCGCCTCCTTGGCACCCCATGCCGCGATGAGCCAGGCGTCCTGCGACTGGCCCGTGGCGCGCGCGGCACTCAGCAACAGCGCGCGCTCGGAGGGGTTGAACGCGTCGTTCACCAGCGCCACGTCCATGGTGCCGACGGGCTCGACGTCGATGCCGACTCCCGCGAACCGCTGCGGGTCGCCGGCGACGGCGACCGCAGCGAAGCCGCTGTGCGCCAAGCTCAGCGCCGGTAACGAGGCACCGGGCAGCACCGCGCGGGGCGCGCCCTCGCCGTCGTTCACGATCTCGACGTCCGCCATGCAGACGTCGAGCTTGCCCCACCGTCGCACCGCGTCCTTGGCGACGACACGACCGAAGAGCCAGCCCGCGAGCAGCACCGGCGGCCGCTTCAGCGCCTCGAACGTCGCGCGCTCGGCGCGGCTCAGGATCATGTGCGCGAGCGCTCGCTGCCACAGGTGCTTCACCACGATCGGGCTGCCGATGGTGCCGATCTCGCACACCAGCGCGTGCTCGATCCCGGGCACTCCCGCGAACAGCCCGGAGAGGTCGCGGGTCATCACCGGCTTTCGCGGCGCGGAGCCGTAGTGGTAGAGCGCCGTGGGCAGCTCGACGGTCTCGTCGACGCGCCCCATCACCCGCAGCACCACGCGACCGGAAGGCTCGCGCATCTCGACGTCGGAGAGCACGCGATTGCCCTCGCGCACCACGGTCGAGACGGTGCTCAAGGGCGCGCGTGGATCGCTCAGCCGGCTCCACTCGACGCGCCGATAGCCGTTCGGGAAGATCAGCGTGATCGTCGGATCCTCGTCCCGCCACGGACCCAGGATCTCGAGGCCGGGCACGTGGCCCGCGGTGTCGATGAGCGCGGCGGGAATCGCGGGAACCCCGGGAGTTTCCGGCAGGAACAGCAGGTCCGGGTCCGGCTGCACGAGGGTGGCCGACACGCCTCGCGCGTCGCACCGTTCCGCCGACACGATGCCGGCGAACGCCGGTCCGTGGAAGAGCATCCTGCCGTACATGTCCTCGGGGCGGATGCGCGCCGGGGCCTCTGCCTGATCCGGC
The DNA here is from genome assembly GCA_046331705.1 of bacterium. Taxonomy (GTDB): domain Bacteria; phylum JADJOY01; class JADJOY01; order JADJOY01; family JADJOY01; genus JADJOY01. The sequence goes on from JAXLQJ010000009.1 coordinate 171,439, forward strand.
ACCACCGGCGGCCCGAGCTCCGGTGCGCTCTCGGCGAGCTCGACGAGCGCCTCCACGATCGTGGGCGCGCTCGCGGCACCGTCGCCGCCCAGCACGCGGCCGCGTGCCTTGCGCTCGCCCTCGCACACGACCTCGACGCGAATCGTGCGCTCCGGCGGATCGAAGACGAGCCAGCCCGCGGTCTTGACCTCCGCGAGCGCGCGCACCACCAAGCCCGGGTGAAGCAACAACGCCGCTTCCGCGATCAGCTCCTCGGACATCGCCAGCGCCATGATCGGCAAGCCCCGCAACGAGGGATCGCGGACCGAGAGCTCGCGGCCGAAGAACGTGTGATCGATCAGGAAACCGAGGCGGTCCGAGTCGAGCTCGCACTCCACGAGGATCCGCTGCCCGGGCTCGTGCTCGATCACCCGCGTGACGAGCGGAGTCGCGTCGGTCCGCCGAGCGAGCGCTGGCGCATCGGACGAGCCGGGGGCGACCTGCGGCGGGGGCGCATCCGCGACCGCCCGCGGTGTGGAAGCGGCGCGCGGCGCCGGCGCGTGGCCACGCGTGAGCGCGCTTCGCATCACGCGCTCCTGGGTATCGAGGAAGAGCCGCATGGTCTCCTGATAGTCGACCAGCGCGCGGCGGCGCGCGCGGCTCGCGCCCGGGACGCGCGGCTCGCTCGTCGGCGGCGCGACGGGCGAGAGCGCGGGTCCGTGCTGCGCCGCAGCGAGCGGCGCGGCTTCCGGCCCGGGTGCCGGCGCCGGCGCTCCTCGGCGGCGGTGCCGACGCGACCGCTCCGGCGCGCATCAGCCCGCGCGCGAGCGGGCGCGCGGCAGACGAGCTCGACGCGGGGCTCGCGCGCTCGGCGCGGGCCGCGACCGGCGCATCGGCGCGCATCGCCGGCGCGACACGACCGATGCGCTCCTGGACGCGCGCGACGGTCGCGTCGCCGAGCGTGAGCTCGGGCAGCGCGAACGGCAACGGGGGATCCTCGGGCAAGCGCCGCAGCGGCTCGCCGAGAGCGATCTCGCGCGGCCCGCGGGCGGCGGTGAGCGCGTCGAGCCTCACGTCCACGCCGTGCGCCACCAGCATCCCGAGCGCTCGGCAGAGCTGTTCGATCCCGTGCTTGCGGCGCACGTCGAGCGCCACCGCCGCATGCGGGCGGGTGCCGAGCGTGTCCGACACGAAGTTCGTGAGGTTGCCGCGTGGTCCGACCTCCAGGAAGAGCCTCACGCCGTCGGCGTGCATCGCCTCGATGGTCTCGCGGAAGCGCACCTTGGAATGCCATTGGCGCACCGCGAGCTCGCGCACGGCTCCCGGCTCGGCGGGAAACTTGGCGGCCGTCGCGCACGACCACAGCTCGACCTTCGGGGTGCCGACGCCGACGGTGGCGTAGTACTCGGCGAGGATCGGGCAGGCCGCGCGAAAGCCCTCGGTGTGATACGCGCGTCCCCACGGCAAGCGCTCGCAGAGCCCGCCCTTGCCGCGCAGGCCATCGAGCGCCTCGCGGGTGGCGTCCTCGTCGCCCGAGATCACGAGCTGGCTCGGGCAATTGTCCATCGCCACCACCAGGCGACCGTTCGAACGCTCCAGCACCTCGTGCACCGCGACCGGATCGGCGCCGCCCACCGAGGTGAGCACGGCGGCCTTCGCGAGCCCTTGGCCGGCGATGCGGGTGGCGACGTCCGCGCCGTAGGCGATGGCGCGGATGCGCGCGTCCTCGTCGGCGACGCCATACGTGCCCGCGGCCTCGAGCGCCATGAACTCGCCGCTCGAATGGCCCACGATCGCGTGCACCGGCACCGCCAAGCGCGCGAGCAAGGCCATCAGCGCGCGCTCGGCCGCGATCACGGTGCCGACGGCGCCCTCCAAGCCGAGCAGCGCTTCCTCCGCCCGCTGCTCGTCCCCCGGTAACGGGAAGATCACCGGGCTCACCGGCTTGCCGCCGCTGCGGCTCGCGAAGCCCGCGTCGGTGACGTCGAACTCGCGACGCACCTCGGGAAAATGCCGCGCCAGATCGGCGAGCATGTTCACGTACTGGGCGCCTTCCCCGGGGAAGAGCCAGGCGACTCGACCTTCGCGGGCGAGCGGTCGCTGGTACCAGAACACGCCGCTGCGGTCCTGGATCTTCTCGCGATCCGCTTGCCCGAGGAGCTTCACCGCTTGCCTGAGCTTCTTGACCAGGTCCGCGGCGTCCTTGGCCACGATCGCCAAGCGCGACGCGCCCGCCTCGCGCTGACACGCGGCCGCGACGTCGAGGAGCTCGAGATCCGTGTTGGCGTCGAGCCAATCGGCGAGCGCGCTCGCGCGCGCCAGCAGCGCGGCGCGGTCGGGCGCGGACACCACGACCAGCTCCACGGGCCAGCGGCGCTCGAGTCGTTCCAGCGTCCGCTCGTCGCCGCCCAGGTATTCCTCGAGGATCGCGTGGGCGTTGATGCCGCCGAAGCCGAACGCGTTCACGCCGGCGCGCCGCGGCGAGCTCCGATCTCCGTGGATCCAGGGCCGCGCGCGTGTGGAGAGATAGAAAGGCGTCTCGTCCAGCTTGAGCGCGGGGTTGGGCTCGTCGGCGTGGAGCGTCGGGGGGAGCACGCGATGATGAAGCGCCAGCGCGGTCTTGATGAGCGAGGCCGCGCCCGCCGCCGGCAAGAGGTGACCGATCATCGACTTGACCGCGCCCAGTGCGATGGTCGCGCGCTCCGCCTTGCGCCTGCCGAAGCACGCCACCAAGGACTGGATCTCGGTGGCGTCCCCGCGCGCCGTGGCGGTGCCGTGGGCCTCGATCAAGCCGACCGTGCCGGGATCGATTCCCGCCGACTCGTACGCGCGGTCGAGCGCCAGCACCTGCCCCTCGAAACGCGGCGCGAGCAGTCCGAGGCCGCGGCCGTCCGAGGCCGTGCCGACTCCCCGCAGCAACGCATAGATCCGGTGGCCATCGCGTTCCGCGTCGACCCGGCGCTTGAGCACCAGGATTCCGCATCCCTCGCCGAGCAACGTGCCGTCCGCTTCGGCGCCAAAGGGAGCGATCTGGCCCGAGTGGCTCGCTGCGTCGAGGTTGCTGAACAGCAGATGGATCGGTCCGGGCGTGGAGACCTGCACGCCACCCACCAACACGGCGTCGCAGCGCCCGGCGGCGAGCTCGCGCATGCCGTGCTCCACGGCGATCAGCGTGGACGCGCAAGCGGCGTCGATGGTGTAGGCCGGGCCCATCAGATCGAGGCGGTTGGCGATGCGGCCGCACATCACGCTGTTCACGAGGCCGGGCACGATCTCGGCGTTGAAGGGCGGCAGCGCCGCCTTCACGTCGTCCTTGATCGCCACCAGCGTCGCGGCGTCGAGCTCGGGGTGCAGCCGCGCGATCACCGCCATGACCTGGTCGACGGCCCAGCCGTGCGCCACCCAGCTCAGCGTGCCGCGGTTCACGTAGAGCCCGCGAGCGAGGATCACGCCGGTGCGCTTGCGGTGGAGCGGCCGGTCGGGGATCCCGGCATCGGCGAGCGCCTCGAACGCGCAGCGCAGCGCCAGGAAGTGGTCCGGCTCGGCGCCGTCCACGCTCGACGGCATGACCCCGTAACGCGCGGCCTTGAAGCGGCTGAGCTCACCCAGGAAGCCGCCCTTGGTCGTGTAGACGCGATCGTTCGACTTGGCCTCGCTCGCCTCGGCGCCGCTCGCGCGGCCGTAGCGATCGGGCCACCAATCGGCGGGCGCCTCGGTGATCGCGTCCACCGCGCCGACGACGTTCTGCCAGAAGGCCCGGGTATCCCCCGCGCCCGGGAAGAGGCAGGACATGCCCACGATCGCGATGTCTTCCATGGCTCAGCGTCTCGTGCGGACGATGGTTTCGACCCGGGGTCGACCGAACCGCGTCGCCCCGTCGATTTCCGCGCGGCGGATCATCGATCGCCGGCGGATCCCGCGACTCGTGCGCTCGGTCGTTCTCGTTGCGCCGTTGGCCGATCCTCGAGCCAGCCGCCCGTGCCCACCACCACACGCACATCCTGGTCGGGCGCGTGCAGGAACTCGAGCCACGCAGCCTGACGCCCGACCGGCACGCTCACCAGCCCGAACTGACGCGAGGCGAGCTGCTCGGCCACCTCCGGCGTGACCATGCTGCCGGCGCCGACCCAGGGTCCCCAGTTCATCGACACGACCTTGCCGTGCCACGTGGAGTGCAAGCGGCGCGCGATGCGGTTCAGCACCTCGTTGGCGGTCGCGTAGTCCGCCTGGCCCACGTTGCCGAAGATCCCGGCGACCGAGCTGAAGAGCATCACGAGCTTGATGCGCGCCGGATCCAAGAGGCCGGTCAGCGTGAGCATCGGATCGAGCTTGGTGCCGAGCACGCGGTCGAAGGACTCGGCCGTCTTGTCGACGATGTACTTGTCCTCGATCACGCCGGCGCCGTGCAGCACGACGTCGATGCCACCGAAGCGCTCGGTGATCTCGTGGACCAGCCCCGTGAGCTGAAGCGGATCGCGCACGTCGCAGACGCGGTACTCGACGTGCGAGGCGACCTCGCGAATGCTCGCCAGGTTCCGTCGCAGCTCGCGCGCCTGCAGAATCCGCGAGATCCGGTCCTCCACCGCTTTCGGCGTCAGCGCGACCGTACCGCCCTCCGCGCGCAAGCGCGCCAGCAGCCGCCGCCGGATCTCGGCCCGATCGCTCACGCCCACCGAATCCGGGTCCTCGTCGTGGTCCGGCACCGGCGAGCGGCCAGCGAGCACCACCGTCGCGTGAGAGTGCCGCGCGATCTCGTGGACGATCTCCGCCGTGATGCCCCGCGCCCCTCCGGTGGCGAGGATGACGGTCTTCGCACCCAGGTCGAAGACCGGCTTGCGCTCGTGCCCGTTCGGCAGGTCGGCGCGCACCGCACGCAGCGCCAGCCGTCGCGCGCCGCGGTAGCCGACTTCCACCGGGCCGTCGGCGGCGAGCTCGCGGAGCAACGTGCTGGCGTCCGGAGCGCGGTCGTAGTCGACGACGCGGAACCGCGCCTTCGGCCACTCCTGCGCCGCGGACTTGAACAACCCCGCAAGACCACCGCGCCACGGCTGCGCCGAGTCCTCGGCGCGCGCCGGATCGAAATCGCCACCGCCGCGGGTGAGCGCCGCCACCAGTGGCGCCGCGGCGCCGCCGCTCTTGAGCTCGGGCGCGAACGCCTGCAGCAAGAAGAGCGCGCCGCGCAGCTCGTCCGCCACGTGGCGCTGCCACTCGGCGCCCGAGATACCGGGGAACGACGGCGCCTCGCGCAGCGGCAAGAGGTGCAGCACGGCGCCGATCGGACCGACGCTGCTGCGGATGCGCGCGAACGCGGCCTCCGCCTTGGCGCGAGTCGCCAGCTCGCCCGGCTCGAGCATCACCATCGGTACGCCGCGGGCGCGCAGCAAGCCGCCGAGGGCTTGCGCAAGCCCGTCGCCGTCCTCGGTGAGCACCCAGGTTCCGCGGGGCAGCTCGCGCGAGGCACCGGCCTCGAGCGGGATCTCCTCCACGCGCACCACCGAGCGCGGCACGTGGATCGACTCGTCGGCGAGTGCCTCGAGCGTGGTGCCGTCGAGCCCGTCGTCGACGCGCGCGGGCTCGCCCTCGAGGGGCGCTGCCGCGGTCGCCGTGTCAGTTCCCGCGCCGCCGCTCGACCGCTCGAGCTTCGCGACGCCGTCGAGGATCGCGCGCAACGTGGTCGCCGAGGACATCGATTCCATGAACCACGCCGGAGGCTCGGCGACCGCCGGGACGACGGTGCGACGGAAGGCCGCGATGATCTCCACGCGCTTGATGGAATCGATCCCGAGATCGGCCTCGAGCCCGGCGTCGAGGTCGAGCATCTCGACCGGATAGCCCGTGCGGTCCGACACGATCGAGCGCAGGAGCGCGACCCTATCGTCGCCGCCGGATTCGACGCGCGGCGCGCTCGGCGCGGACGCCGGCGCGGAGGGCGCAGGGACGGCAATCGCTCGCGCGACCGGTCCGGCCGCCTCTGCCTCGAGCCGTGCCACACCCGCGAGGATCCGGTCCAGGGTCGTCGCCGCGCTCATCTCCTCCATGAACCACGCGGGAGGCTCGCTCACGGAGGGCACCGCGGCGCGCCGGAACGCGGCGATGATCTCGACCCGCTTGATCGAGTCGATCCCCAGATCCGATTCGAGCCCGGCGTGCAGGTCGAGCATCTCCACCGGATATCCCGTTCGGTCCGACACGATCGTCTTGAGCAGCTCCGTGCGATCGCTCGCGGAGCCCGGCGCCGATCCCGTCGACGCGGCGGCGCTGGGCGAGCTCGACGGTGCGCTCTGCGCCAGAGCGGCGCTCGCGCCGTCTCCCGCCAGTCGTTCCACGCCGTCGAGGATCGCTTGCAGCGTGGTGGCGCTGCCCATGGATTCCATGAACCACGCCGGCGGCTCGGCGACGTGGGGGACCACGGCCTTGCGGAACGCGGCGATGATCTCGACCCGCTTGATGGAATCGATCCCCAGATCGGATTCGAGCCCGGCCGTGAGATCCAGCATCTCGGGCGGGTAGCCCGTGCGATCCGTGACGATCGTGCGCAAGAGCGACACGCGATCGCTCCCGCCCGCGGCAGCCACCGGCGCCGCGGGTGTCGCCGCGGGGGGCGCCGGCCTGCTGCTGGCGACGGGGGCAGCTTCGCCGGCCCCGGCCGCGAGCTTCGCCACCCCATCGAGGATCATGCGCAGGGTCGTGGCGGTGCCCATCGCCTCCATGAACCACGCGGGTGGTTCCGCGATCGCCGGCACGGCCGCGCGCCGGAACGCGGCGATGATCTCGACCCGCTTGATCGAGTCGATGCCGAGATCGGACTCGAGACCGGCGTCGAGCTCGAGCATCTCCGGCGGATAACCGGTGCGCTCGGTCACGATGCGCTTGAGCTCGCTGGTGTGATCGAGTGCCTGCGGTGCGGGCGCGGCCGCCGCGCGCGCCACGGGAGCGGGCGGCGCAGCCGCAGTGCTCGCGGACGCGAGCGACACGGAAAGCGGGCGCGGCGGTGCGGTGGGTTCCGCAGCGGCGGTCGCCACGGCGGGCAACGCTTCGACGGCCACGGCGGGCGCGATGGGACGCTGGGGCGGCTCGTAAGCCACCGACGGGGACTCCACGGCGGCGAATGCCTCGCGGACCGGCAGCGCGCTCGTCGCGATGTCGTCGCTGGCACCGAAATAGGCCTGCATCACCGCCTGCTGCGTCTCCAGGAAGCGACGCATCGTCTCCTGAAACTCGCGCACGGGCTCGGCGTCGGCCTCGCCACTTCGTCCCGCGGCACTCGGGGGCGACGCGGGACGCGGAGTACGGGTTCGATCTTGCGGGCGATCGGAGCTGGTCATGATGGGGGACCTGGGTGAGGGAATGCGCGACTGGCGAGCCTCGGGAGCGCGGCGCGCCGGGCTATCCGGGGCGCGGAGAGCCGGCGCTGGGCCGGTCACCCGCTTCTCGGACGCCGCCCCGGGGGTGGTAGCGGCGATGGGCTCGCTCGCGGGTTTCGCTTGCGAAGGATTGCTCGGTTCGAGCACGGGCGCCGGGAAGCGCCGTGGCGGCTCGTGCGCGGGGCGCGCGTACGCCGAGTTCACCAGCCAGAAATGCCTTCCCAGCGGCTTCGCGGCGCTCGCGGCAATGCCATCGCGCTCGTCGTCCAGGTCGATCAGCGCGCGTCCGGCCCACAGCCGCTCGAGGTCGAGGCTCGCGCCTTCGACGTGCAGCCTGGCGAGAGCGGTCAGGAAATGCGCGACGCCATGCCCGCCGCGGTCCTGCGTGGCGATCGCCACGTGCGGCCGGCCCTCGAGGATCTCGCCCACCAGCTTGCTCAGCACTCGATTCGGACCGACTTCCACGAAGACCCGCGCGCCCGCCGCGTACATGGCCTCGATCTCGTCGGCGAAGCGCACCTCGCTCACGAGCTGCTCCGCGAGATGAGCGCGCGCGGCACCGGCGCTGGCCGCGTACGGCGCCGCGGTCCAGTTGCTGTAGACGGGGAACGAGGCCGCCGCGAAATCCACGCGTTGAAGCACCGACTCGAAGCGCTCGCGGGCGCCGCGCATGATCGGGCTGTGGAACGCGCAGGCCACCGGCACCGGCGTGTGCGCGAGCCCGGCGCGGTCGAGCTTGGCGCGTAGCTCCGCGAGCCCGGCGCGGGTGCCGCTGACGACGATCTGACGACGGCTGTTCAGGTTCGCGACCCAAGCCTCGCCCGCGTTGCCGACCAGCTCGCGAACCTGCGCCTCGGCCCCGCGAATGGCCACCATCTGCCCGAGCTCGCGGGCACCCGCCGCGGCGTCGCCGCTGGCGAGATCGGAAATGGCTTGGCCGCGGGCGTGCGAAAGCGCGAAGAGCTGCTCTTCCGAGAGGCTGCCGGCGGCGCCGAGCGCCACCAGCTCCCCGTAGCTGTGTCCACCCGCCATGTGCGGCCGCACGCCCATGCGTTCCAGGAGACGCAGCACCGCGACGTCCGCGGCGCCCAGCGCCGGCTGCGCCACGTGGGTGGCCTTGAGCGCCTCGACGGCGCGCGCGCGGCCCTCGTCCGAGAACGCGGGCGGCGGAAACACGTACGAGCTGAGCGGCTGCGGGAGTCGATCGGCGAGCACTCGATCGGCGATCTCGAAGCGCCGCGCCACCTCCGGGAAGTGAATCGCGAGATCCCGGAGCATGTCGGGGAACTGCGAGCCCTGGCCGGGGAAGAGGAACGCGATCTTGCCCTGCTTGGCGAGCTGGGCGTCGGATAGCCAGGCGCCAGCCGGAAGCCGCGACGGCTTGGCGTCACCGCTGGCGGCATCCCCGAGCCGCGCCGCCACCGCCTCGAGCTGGGCGCCGAGCTCGTCGAGCGATCGCGCGACGAACGCCGCGCGCAACCCGTCGCTCGCCGCGAGCCCACGGTTGTGCAGGGTGTACGCCACGTCGGCCAGCGTCGGCGGCACCCCGCCCTTTCGCGCCGAGGCGAGCTCGTTGGCGATCGCGAGACAGCGAGCGCGCAAGAGCTCCGCGGTGGCGCCGCCCAGCAGCACCAGCTCGACCGGCAGCTCTCGCGTCGGCGCGCGCTCGTCGTGCGAGAGCGGGCACGCCTCGTACTCTTCGAGCACGGCGTGGAAGTTGGTGCCGCCGAAGCCGAACGCCGACACACCGGCGCGGCGGGGCTCGGGTCCGCGAATCCACGGCCGCAACTGCCCGGAAACGTAGATAGGGCCGTCGGTCAGCCCGGCCTTCGGATTCGGGCTCTCGACGTGCAGCGTGGGCGGCAGAACCCGGTGGTGCAGCGCCAGCGCCGCCTTGATGAGCCCGGCGACTCCCGCCGCCGACTTCGCGTGGCCGATCATCGACTTGATGCTGCCGATGCCGACGCTCTGGTTGCGCGCCCCGGCGCGCTCGAGCAGCGAGCCGAGCGCCTGGGTCTCGGTGGGATCGCCGACGCCCGTGCCGGTGCCGTGCGCCTCCACCAGCCCCAGCGACGCGGGCGACACGCGAGCCTGCGCGTAAGAGCGCTCCAACGTGATCATCTGGCCTTCGAGGCGCGGCGCGGTGAGGCCCTTGTGGCGCCCGTCGGAGGCGCCCTGCACGCCCTTGATGACCGCGTAGATGCGATCCCCGTCTCGCTCGGCGTCGACGCGCCGCTTGAGCACCACGGTGGCGAGCCCCTCCGCGATCGCGATGCCGTCGGCGCTCGCGTCGAACGCGCGCGAGCGGCCGCGCGGCGAGAGTGCCGTGGTCTTCGAGAAGCACGTGTACGCGAAGGCCTCGTTGATGGGATCGACGCCGCCGGCGATCGCGAGATCGGCGGTGCCGTTGGTGAGCTCCTGGCTCGCGAGGTAGACGGCGGCGAGGGAGGATGCACACGCGGCGTCGACGGTGAAGTTCACGCCGCCGAAGTCGAACCGGTTGGTGATCCGCCCGGTGATGACGTTGGGCAGCACCCCGGGGAAGCTGTCTTCCGTCCATTCCGGCAACGCGCTCAAGAGCTCCGCGGGCACCTTGGCGAAGAACTCGGGCAGCAGCGCGCGGAACGCGTAGTGCAGGCCGAGGCTCCCCATGCCGCCGCCGGCGCCGAGCAACACCGCCGTGCGGGCGCGGGGCGGCTCGTAGCCCTCACCGAACCCGGCGTCCCGCAGCGCGCGGTCGACGAGCTCGAGGGTCAGCAGCTGAATCGGCTCGATGCTGCGGATGGCGGCCGGCGGGATGCCGTACTTGAGCGGATCGAACGGGATGTCGCCGATGAAGCCGCCCCATTTGCTGTAGACCTTGTCGCGCGCCGCCTTGTCGGCATCGAACCAGCGCGCAACGTCGAAGCGATCGCCCGGGACCTCGGAGATGGCGTCGACGCCGTTCAGGATGTTCCGCCAGTAGGTGGCGACGTCGTCGGCACCGGGGAGGAAGCAGGACATGCCGACGATCGCGATGTCGAGCGGCGGCGGCACCGGTGGCGGCTCCTCCACCACGACGACGGTGGTCTCGCGCAGACCCACGAGGTGACGGCTGGCGGCATCGCAGTAGCTCGCAGGCTCGTCGGCGACGTCGCGCACCACCAGCCCCACCTGGATGCCCAGCTCGACCAGCGGCTCGGCGACGACCTGCAGCGCCGCGGCGCGCGTGGGATCGGCGCTGCCGGCGTCGAGCAGCACCTGCAAGTGCGCGCGTTCCGCCGCGGGCCGCCCTGGCGCGACGAGGAACCGGACCAGATCGTCCCAGAGCCCCAAGCTCGGCGCCGCTCCCGCACCGCTCGCCGGCATCGCCGGAAAGAGCACGCGGCGCACACCTCGGCCAACGGCCTGCGCGAGCGCCGCCTCGCTGCCCACCGCCAGGAACGCGCGGGTGCCGTGATGCTCCCAGGCCGCGAGATCGTCGAGCGCGCTCTCCGGCAAGAGCGCGAGCGGCGGCCGCACGGTCTCGACGATCGCCAGCCAGCGCGAGCTCTCGAGCGCCGCCGCGCAGCCGGTCAGGTCCACGCACCAGGCACGTCCGTCGAGGGCGCGCGCGACGGCGTCCAGGCCGGCCCGCGCGGACTCTTGCGGCGGCCGCTCGAGCGGCACGACGGCGAGGGAACCGGCGTTGGCGACTCGTCCCGCGAACGCTTCCCAGCTCGCCGGATCGGCAGGGCAACGCTGCAAGATCGGATAGCCGACCCCGAGCGCGGGCGCGATGCCGCCTCCTTGGACCAGGAAGTGCTGAACCGTGGCCCCCGTGGAAGCCTCGGCGCAGAGCTCGCGGGTCCAGGCCAGCGCGCGGGCGACGGTGGGCGCCTTGGCGCGCCACGCCACGGCCAGGCTCGCGTCTTCGGCGACGGGCCACGGATAACGCTTCTCGCCCGTCGACCAGTCGCTGAGGGTCCGCTCGAGGATCGCGAGACGCTGTTCGCGGGTGGCGGCGTTCGCGATGCCCGCCGCCGCCAAGCGCTCGCGCAGCCGATCGGCCGTGCGCGCCGTGCAGCGGAAGAACGAGCCGCCACCGAGCGCAACCAACGCGGTATCGCCGCCCTCGATCTCGATGCGATGCCGCAGCCCGCGTGGAAGCGGCGACTCGCGGGTGAGCGCCAGCTGCCAATCGAGGACCAGCCCGTGTGCCCCGGCGACCAGATAGGCGCCAGCGCTCGCGGGACCGACGCCGCCCCACACGTACACGGGCAACGTCGATGCCGTCCGCAAACGCTCGAGCAACGCCAGGCTGGTGTCGCCGCCGACCCAACCACCCGACTCGACACCCTTCGCGATGAGAAAGTCGATCGGGAGCTCGCGCACCGACTCGAGATCGTCGACTGACGTCACCACGACGCCGATCTGGCGGGCGACCTGGCGACACTTGGGCAGGATGCGGCGCAGGGATTCCCGTGACTCGGGCGTCAGCAAGATGACGTCACACGCTCCCACGCTTTCGAGGACGGTGCGCTCGAGCTCGCCGTCGCGGCCGTGCAGCACGAGCCCGTGACGCTCACGGACGAAGCGGTTGAGCCGCGCGACGGTGCCGAGCGCGCACTCGACGTTGGTCAGCAGCGTGAGGTCGAGGACACCGATCGCGCCGGCACGTGCGGCCGCGATCGGGATGCTCGGATCCCACGTCGCGCCAGGCGAGACCGCCAGCGTGACGAAAGGATGAGGCTGTCCTTCAGGGGTGCTCGCGCCCCGGAGCAAATCCTGCCTCATCTCGCGATCTCCTCGGATATGACGCGTTGCACCAGCATACCCATCGCGCGCCGGAGTCCGCAACCTTCGGGGCGCGTTTTCGTCAGGCCGAACATGGGATTGCGCCGCCGAGCGCGACGGCTCGCCGGATGAATCCACGGCGTCGGCGGCATCCTGGGAAGCCGCCCGGAACTGTCTTCTTTTGCAGACAAATTCGGAAGATTGTGGACGCTCACGCTCAAGCGATCATGCAAACGAGGCGCCAGTGAACTCGGGAGGCGGGATCGTGCGGGAAGCATCATCGACACGCAGTGCGTCATAGCGCGCGCACAGCGCGCCCGCCAAGCCTGCGACAGGCGACCGGAGTCCCGGCTCCAGCGCCGCTGGTGACTCTCCCTATTCCGGCGGCGGATCCGCTCGCGAGCGGTCACCCTTGCCACGCGATGCGGCGGCGCATGAACATGGTTCGCTCGACTTGCGCTCATCGTCGGCACACCGCACCGTCGCATGCTTCCCAAGCGTCGCCCCGACCTGGAAATCCTCCGGACCGGCCCGACCACCTTTTTGGTGGCGGACCCCAGGACGGGGACATCCTACACCTGTGGGACGGCCGAGCGCGTGCTGCTTGCGCTGGTGGACGGCAGCCGTACCCCGGAGCAAGTCGCCGCGACCTACAGCGAACGTGCCGGTCAACCGATCGCGCTGCGCACCGTGGTCGAGTTCATCGAGCAGCTTCGTAGCCTGGGCTTTCTCGACGAGCCCGGCGCGGTGCCGCTCGCCGCCGTCGCGGCGCCGACGCCGCCGCTCGCCGCGGCGCTCGCCACCTCGCCGACCCCGGTGGGCGGTGTGAACGTCTTCTTCGACGTGCTCGCCGTGTTCTTCGGCTGGCTCTTCCATCCCCTCACCCTCGTCCCGATCGTGTCGATGGCGATGCTGGGGATCGCGGTGCTGGTGCAGGAATGGGAGCGCTACGAGACCCAGTTCGGCACGCTCACGCGCACGCTGCCGATCCTCAACCTCGCGATCTTCTCCCTGGCGCAGACCGTCGTGTTCATGAATCTGCCGCGCGAGGTGGCGGTGGGAGTCGCGTGCCGGCGCTTCGGCGGCCGCGTGCGCCGCTTCCACCTCTACTGGGTCGCGGATCTCATTCCATTCGTGAACTGCGACACCGGCGACTCGATCCACCGCATGCGCGACCGCGCTCGCTGGACCGTGCTCACCGCGGGGCTGTGGACGCAGGTCGCGATCTTCGCCATCGCGGCGCTGGGCTGGGGGATCGCCGATCCCCACTCGGACCTCAGCCGCTTCTGGCTGTTGCTGGTGCCGCCCTGCGTGGTCGGCCTGGCGCTGCACGCCGTGATCTTCCTGCGTTACGACGGCTACCGGATCCTGTGCGCGTACTTGCGCGACGGCCAGATCCGCGAGCGCGCGCTGGGTGAAACCCGCGCCTGGCTCTCGGGCCGCCCCGGCCCCGCGGCGCTCGGCGAGCGCGAGCGCTTCTGGCTGCGCGCGTACGGCATCGGCTACTACGTCTTTCTCGTCGCGGCGCAGCTCACCTTGTTGATCGGCGGCGGGTGGTGGCTCGAGTCGCGGTTCGGTCCCAGCGGACTGGGATTCGGCCTGGCGGTGTACCTTTGGGCGTTTCGAAAGGAGGTCGGTGCGATCATGACGGACAACGAAGGGTACCGCTGGCTGGTCCGCAAGGGCGGCTCGAAGACCGTGCGCTGGGCGCTGCGGATCGGCGGCTTGATCGTCGTGATCGTGGTCTTGCTGGCACCGTACGATCGCGAGGTTTCCGGCGAATGCCGCGTGGTGGCGGGCGCCGAGGTGGGCTTGCGCGCGCAGCTCACGGACGAGGTCGTGGCGGTTCACGTGACGCCGGGTCAAGAGATCGAGGCGAACCAGCTGGTCGCCACGCTGAGCGGCCGCGAGCTCGTGACGCAGCTACGCACGGCGGAGGCCGAGCTCAAGCACGAGCAGGCCGATCTCGATCGGCTGCTCAACGGCGTGCGGCCCGAGGACCTGGCGATCGCCGAGCACGAGCGCGACCTCGCCCGCAGCGAGCTCGCGTTCGCCGAGGACGAGCTCAAGCGTGAGCAGGCGCTGCTCGCGGGCAAGGCGTCGACGGCGGAGAAGGTCGAGACGGCGCGACGGCGACGCGACAGCGCCCAGCAGCGCCTCTCGATCGCCGACCAAAATCTCGCGAAGACGCGCCAGGGCGCCCGCCCCGAGGACATCCAGGCGCATCAGGCGGAGGTCGAGCGGCTGACCGAACGCGTCCGCTACTGCACGGCGCAACAGGCCCTGCTCGAGATCCGTTCGCCGATCGCCGGGCGGGTCATGACGCAGGACATCGCCGAGCGCGTGGGCCAGGTCGCCGAGAAGGGTGACCTCATCGCCGTGATTCAGGACGACCGCCACCTGCGCGTCGAGGTCGGCGCCGAGGAGGCGGCGGTCCCCGAGGTTCGCGAGGGCATGCCCGTGCACGTGCGGCTGCGCGGCCTGAACGGGCGCCTCGTCACCGGCAAGGTGGCGAGCATCGTCCGCACCGCGGCGCCGGAAAGCGAGCTCGACGTGGACGCCTACCGCACCGACCGCGAGGCGCACCTTCAGCAGTCGATGAAGCAGAGCGAGGACACCTACCAGGTGCGCGTGGTGGTGACGCTGGATCCGAGCGACGAGAAGCTCTCGCCCGGGATGACCGGCTTCGCGCGCATCGTGATCGGGCCGGACGTCTTCGGGCGCGCGGTGATCCGCCCGGTGCTGCGCTACCTGCGCACCGAGGTGTGGTCGTGGCTGCCGTGAACGGTCGCGCGGTCGCCGCCACGGGACGGCCTCGTGGGCGCGCGTCGGACGACGGTCGCGCTCACTTGGCGCGCAGCGCCGGCCCGCCGATGGCGCGCGCCAGATCGAACTGCGCGCGGTCGTAGCTCGCCAGCGCATTCGCGAGTGCGCTCTGCGCGCGCGTCAGCTCGAGCTCGGCGCGCAGCACCTCTTCCTGCACCGCCGCGCCCTCTCGGTAGCGGACCTTGGCCAGCTCGTAGGACTCGGCGTTGGCCCTCACCTCGCGCACGGCGGCGAGGATCGTGCCCGCCGAGGCTTGCGAGCTGCGATAGGCCCGCACCACCTCGGATGCGACGGTACGCGTGACCTGCGTCTCGGCGACCTCGGCCTTGCGCCGCGCGGCTCGCGCCTTGTCGAGCTGCGAGAGGTTGGCGGGGTCGAGCGCCCACTCCGCTGCCGCCGTGTAAACCTCGCGGTCGTCGAGATCGCGGGGATTCGTGCCGAAGCCGCCGTATTCCGCCGTCAGCTTGAGCTGCGGGATGAGCCAGCGGTTCTCCCAATAGCCCTCGTTCTCGCGCGACGCCGCCAGCTCCCGCCCGAGCTGAGCCACCTCGGGACGATCCGCCACCGCACGCCGCACCAGCTCGTTCAAGTCGTCGAGCGCGATCAGCTCCACGGCGGCGATCGCATCCTCCGCGGGAACGAGCTCGGTGGTGGGCGGCAATCCCAGCTGCTCGACGAGCTTCGCCGAGGCCACCGCCACCTGCCGCCGGGCCTCGAGCACGCCACGCTCCGCCTCCGCGAGCTTGGCCTGCGCGCGCAGCAGATCCACCTCGAGCCCAGCACCGCTCGACACCCGCGTGAGCTCGAGATCGACCAGCTCGCGGCCGTGACGCACCGAGCTCTCCGCGATCCACAGCTCGGCGCAGCTCTCGACCAGATCGAAGTAGCCGGTGGCCGCCGTGTGCAAGCTGTCGTGCGCCTCGACGCGAATCGCATCGAGCGCCCCGGCCAGGTGCTCCTCGGCTGCGGCGAGCGTGAAGAGCGCCGCATCCAAGTCGTAGCTGAGCGAGATCTTGGGGCCGAAAAACGAGTTCTGGTAGTTCGCCTCGAAGAAGCGGCCGGCGGTGCCTTGGGTGAAGCCGTTCAACAGACCGAACTTCGCCTGGGTCGCGACGCTCGGCAGCAGCGAGTCGCGCACGATGCGCCGCTCGGCTTCCGCCACCGCCGCGTCCTCCTGCGCCATGCGCACGTCGAGCGCCTCGGCTCCCACCGTCGCCAGCAGCTCGGCGAGCGAGATCGGGCGCGCGCCGGCGAGCTCCGTCGCGAGCGGCATCGCCACGTCCGTGATCGACGTCGGCGTCGCGGGGACACCCGTCAGCGCCGCGCGGGCGCGCGCCTCCGTGGGCGAGGCGCCGGATTCGGACGGTCCGGAAGGTGCCGACGGTGCGGCGGGCGTGGACGGCGGGGGAGGTGCGACGCCGTCCCGTGACGCGCCTGCCGCGGCCTCGGGCAGGGCGCGCGGCGCGGGGATCCACACCGCGGGGTCGGGCGGCGTGAGGTCGACGGGATCGACGAAGAGACAACCCGCCGAGCCGAGCATGGCGGCGGCCGCGACCACCACCGGCACGAGTGGGTGCTTGCTCAACGGGTTCCTCCACGCACCAAGACGGAACGCGGCGTCTCGATCGCGATCGATCCCGATCCGCCGCCGCTCGCTGCGCGACGAGCCTACGGACGCGAGTCGCGCTTGTCCAGCGCGCTCAGGCCGCGCGCGGCGCGTTTCCTTCCGGGGATAGCGCCGCGATCAGCCCAGCGACGACTCGCGGCCAGTCGAACCGGCGCTCCGCGTCGGCGCGCGCGGCCTCGCCGAGGGCGCGGCCGCGATCGGGTCGCGCGAGGACGCGCGCGATCGCCGCGCCGAGCTCCCGGGCGTCGCCCGGCGGAACCAGCACGCCGTTGCGCTCGCTCTCGATCTTCTCCGGGATCCCGCCGGCGCGGCTGGCCACGATCGGAAGGCGGTGCGCCATCGCCTCCACCGTGACCAGCGAGGTGCCCTCGAAGAGCGTGGGATGCACGAAGAGGTCGGCGAGCGGGTAGAGATTGTGAAGCTCGGCGTCGCTGACGTTGCCCAGGAACGTCACGTGGGCGGCGATGCCTCGCTCGCGCGCGCGCGACTCGAGCGCGCCGCGCAGGCTGCCCTCGCCCACCACCGCCCACCGCCATCCCTCGCCGAGGGCGCTCGCCGCGTGCGCCAGCGCGTCGATCGCCACGTCGATCCCCTTGTTCGCCTCGAGGCGCGCCACACTCAAGATCAACGGGCGGCGATGCGCGACGTCGAGTTGCTCGGCCCACCGCGCCACGAGCGCGTCGTCGTGCAGCGACGCGATCTCGGCCAAGTCGATGCCCGCGGGCACCACGGCGAACGCCGCGGGCGCGAACCCCAAGAGCTCGCGCGCTTCCCGCCGCGCGCCATCGTCGGTCACGATCACCACCGCCGCGCGGCGCGTTGCCGAGCGGATCGCCGCGCGAAACGGCGCGTAGAGCAGACGCTTGCGCCAGTCGGGATTCTTGAACTCCTCCATGCCGTGGTGGAAGCAGACGAAGCGCGGCCTGCGCGCGCCGAGGCGCGGCACCATCCGCGCGATCCCCCAGGCGCCCAATCCCTGTGCGTAGATCGCGTCGAACGGCCGCGCGCGGTGCTCGGCCAGCACCGCGCGCCGCGGCGCGCGAGAACAGGAAGTAATTGGTGATCCGATCCAGGATCACCGTGCCGCGCAGCCGCCCGAGGAGCGGGACGCGGCGATGACCGACGAAGCGCGCCGTCGGCGCCCAGCCACCGAGCGATGCGTCGGAGTCGGGAGGCTCGCAGAAGAGCACCACCTCCACGCCCGCGCGCTCGAGCTGGCGCGCGACGTCGAACGCATAACGCTGCAAGCCGCCCTGGAAATGAAAGGGCAGCGCGTAACGCGAGAGCAATGCGATGCGCACGAGGACGTGTCCTGGCTGGATCGAGGGTTCGCGAAGCGCCGGGAATGTGGCCGGCGACACGGCGCCGCGCAACGGCGTCGCGTGCGTTTTCCAGGCTTTCTCCACGCGTGCTAGGTTCCCGCCGCGCCGCGCGCGGATCCACCCGGCGGCCCCGTTCGCGAGACGCTCACCATGACCTCATCCCCCGGCGCCGGTCTCGATCTGGCCGGCAAGCACGTCGTCGTCCTCGGTGTCGCCGATGCATCGAGCCTCGCCTGGGCGATCGCCGTGGCCTTCGCTGCCCACGGCGCGCGCGTGCGGATCGGCTATCAGCAGAAATTCCTGAGCCGGGTGCGGCTCCTGTTGATGGAGCAGCCGTCCATCGAGGGCATGCGCTGCGACGTGACCAGCGAGGACGAGCTGGCGGCGTTCTTCGGCCGTTTCGCCGACGACCCGCTCGACGTGCTGGTCCACGGCGTGGCCTACGGTCCGCCCGAGTTCTTCAACAGGCCGCCCTCGCACGTGAGTGCCGCGGGTTACGCCCAGGGCCTCGGGATCTCCTCGCACTCGCTCTCCACCGTGGTCCGCTTCGCCGCGCCCTACCTGCGCGAATGGGCGAGCGTGATGACGCTCACGTTTCAGGCCTCGCAACGCGCGATGCCGATGTACGGCACGATGGGCATCGCCAAGGCCGCGCTGGAAGCGACGGTGCGCTACCTGGCGCTCGAGCTGGGGCCGCGCAAGGTGCGCGTCAACGCCGTGTCGCCCGGGCCGGTGCAGACCGTCGCCGCGCTGGGTGAGATCCTCGCCTTCCTGCGCGAGCCCGACGCCGCCCATCACCAGCGCGGGCAGCTCACACGCCTCGCCGTGGAGGCCGCGCGCGAGGAGCTCGGGCCAGGTGAGCACGAGGACATCACCATCGCCACCGCCGCGTGGCGCCACGTGCAGGACGATTTCGCGTGGCGCTCGGCGCTGCCGGACGTCGTCACGCAAGAGGACGTCGCCGGCACGGCGCTCTTCCTCGGCAGCGACCTGGCGCGAAAGATCACCGGACAGGTGATCCACGTCGATTGCGGTCTCTCGACCGCGCTGGTGTTGTGACGAGCGCCTCGCCGCGCGCGGCGTGCTGCGCGACACGACGCTGACGGACGTGCAAACGCTGGCGCGGCATCCGGCGCGGATCGTCGCGGCGCTCTACCTCGGCTTCGCGCTGCTCTTCTTCGCCGCCGCGGCGACGCGCGGCGTGGCGCGCGGGCGGCTCATCGCCGGCGACGCGCTCTTCTACTACGCCTACCTACCCTCGCTGGTCGTCGATCACGACGTCGACCTCACGAACGACCTCGAGACGCTGCGCGGAAGCTCGCCGACGCCGCTCAAGTGGAGCCCCACGACCACCGGCAAGGCGTCGAGTCCGTTCGCCGTCGGCAGCGCGATCCTCGCCTTGCCATTTTTCCTGATCGGGCTGGGTGCCGACGCGCTCTTCGCCGGCCGTAGCGACGGCTACGGCTGGTTCGCGCAAGGGTCCGTGTGCCTCGCGGGGATGAGCTACGCCGCGCTCGGGACGGTGCTGGGGATCCGGCTGCTGCGGCGCTGGCACGACGACGCGATCGCGCTCGTGGCGTCGCTCGCGACCGTGCTCGCCACACCACTCGTCTACTACTGGCTCGTCTCCCCCGCGTACGCGCACGCCGCCTCGTTCTTCGCCGTGACCGCCTTCTTGAGCGTGTGGCTCGCCCATCGGGAAGCACTCGCCCAGCGCGGCGCGCTCTGGCTCGGCCTCAGCGCGGGCGTCATGACGCTGGTGCGCTGGCAGGACGTGCTCTTCGTGCTGGTCCCGGCGGTGGCGCTCCTGGCGAGGCTCGCGCGCGCGAGCGCGAGCGGCGCGGAGCGACGGCGCGTGCTCGCGTTCATCGCCACCACAGCCGTGGCCGCCGGGATCGCCTTCCTCCCGCAGATGTGGGTTTGGCACGAGATCTACGGGAAATGGCTTACGGTCCCGCAGGGCGACACCTGGGTGCGCTGGACGCGGCCGGACCTGCTGGCGGCGCTCGCGTCGCTCGACGCGGGTGGGCTCTTCACCTGGACGCCGCTCACCCTCGTCGGCATCCTCGGCCTCGGGATGTTCCGGCGCGCGGAACCGATGCTGGCGCTCGGCCTGGCGCTGGCGTTCGCCGCCGAGATCTACGTGGAAGGCACGGTGCACCACGGCTTGGGCAGCGCCTACGGCTGTCGCCGTCTCATCGGCGCCACCGCGATCTTCGCCATCGGCTTCGCGACCGTGCTCGAGCGCGTGCGAACGCGGCGCGGGTGGCGCGCGGCGCTCGCCGCCAGCGCGCTCTTGGTCGGCTGGAACGGGCTCTTGCTGACCGAGTATCAATGGCTCGCCCATCGGCCGGGCCGACACGGTCCCTACCCCACGCTGCGCGAGCTGATCCAGCACACCCCGTTTCGGGGCTGAGCGGTGCGCGCGCACCGAGCGCGGCACGCGTCAGGAGGAAGCGCCACCCAGCGCCGCGCGCGCGAGCTCCTCGACGATGCGCGCCTGGGCGTCCCAGGTGAACTGCGCGAGCGCGCGCTCGCGGGCCGCGGCGCCCATCGTTCGCAGCAGCTCGGGGGCATCGAGAAAGCGCTCCATCGCGCCGGCCAGCTCGCTCACCGAACCGTCGCCGATCAGGAAACCGTCGACCGAATCGCGCACGCACGCTTCGAGCGCCGGGACGCGCGTGGTGATGACGGGCAACCCCGCGCCCATGTATTCGAAGAGCTTGATCGGCGACCAGAAGAACCCGATCGCCAGATCGGCGTGACGGCCGCTCGCGAACGGCGCGACGCCCACGTGCGACGCGCGCAGCACCGCCGGCACGTCGTCGGGAGGGAGCCGGCCTGGCGCCCACACGCGGTCGCGGATGCCGGCCTGCTCGGCAGCGGCGAGCGCCGCTGCCCGCTCGGGACCGTCGCCCACGAGCGCCAGCCCGAAGTCCCGGCGACCACGCGCCACGAGCGACGCGGCGGCGGCGACCAGCTCGCGGGCGCCGTGCCAGGCGCGAAAGCTCGACACCAGCACGAACACGATCGTCCCCTCGGGAAAGCCCAGGTCTCGGCGCGGGCCGCGGGGCTCGACGCGCTCGGGGTCGAAGCCGTTGGTGACGGTGCGAAAACGGGCGTCGCGCCGGGCGGGCGGAACCAGGAGCGGCGACGTGGCGTAGATGCCGGCACAGTGGTCGAGGATCCACTCGCGATAGCGCGCGACCGGCCGCCCCGGAAGACACGCATCGATTCGGCCGCGCGGCGAGCCCGGCGGATCGAAGGCTGGCGAATTCACCTCGAGCAGCGCGGGGACGCCGCATGCACGCGCCGCGCGGACTCCCGCCCCACCGAAGCTCGAGTAACGCTCGATCACCACGTCGGGACGCACCCGGCGAAGCTCGCGCGCCACCATGCCCGCCGCGCACCACTCGAGATAGCGAAACGAGTGCAGGCCGCGCCGCCGCAGCCACAGCACCCCGTCGCGATGCTCGTCGCCCCGACCGCCGACGATCGCGCTCACCAGGTGGCCGCGGCGCGCCAGCGCTCGCGTGAGCGCTGCGGTGTGCGCCGCGCCGCCGTCGCTGCCCGGCACGTGCACGCCGGGGGCCACGTAGAGGATGCGCAGCGCGGAGCTCGCGCCGGTCATCGCCCGGCACGCGGGGCGAGGGGATCGAGGCGGGCGAGCGCGCGGCGATCGACGCGATGGAGCGCGCGCGCCCCCGAGCGAGTCGCCGCCGCCTGCACCACCGCGCCGTTGGCGGCGAGCTTCCGGAACGCGGGGCCGAAGCCCTGGGCGCCGCCGGCGACGGCCGTCCACGCGCGGCGCAGCTCGGTCACGTCGAAGCGTCGCGGCAGGAGGTCGAAGAGCAACGGCGAGCGTCCCAGCCGATCGCGCCAGTGAAGCACCGCCCAGCGCACCAGCTCGCCGTGGTCGAAGGCCAGCGCCGGCAGCGCATCCGGTGAAAACCAGTCGGCGGCGGCGGCATCGTCGCCGGCCTTCACCGCGGCGGCGCGGGTCGGGAGCGCTGCCGTGTAGAGCGCGGTGACCGTGTGGCCCCGCGGATCGCGTCCGGGAGTGCCGATCACGCCGACCTGCTCGAGGCGCACGCCGCGGACACCCGTTTCCTCCGCGAGCTCGCGAGCCGCGGCGGCAGGGAGGTCCTCGTCGCGATCGACGAAGCCACCCGGCAAGGCCCAGGTGTCCGCGAACGGCGGACGGCCGCGACGGATGAGCAACACCTCGACGCGCGGCGCGCGAGCTTCCGCTGCCAGCCGGAAGAGTGCCACGTCCGCCGTCACCGACGGGCGCGGCCACTCGTACACGAAGCGTCCCGGCCCAGCCGGCGAACCGCTCGGGATGGATGCAGTCGACATGAGGGGCGAAGGTTCCCGCGCGTGCATACCCACGTCAAGGCCGACCGAGGCTCGGCCGGCCGCGGCGCGCGGCGAACACGCGCGCGCAACCCACGCGGACGTCGAGCCTGCGCCCCGAGGGACGCGGCGGCGCGCCCGCGGGGGCGCGGCGGCACCGTCGCCGTGCGCCGTGTTTCGAGCTGGCCCCCGTGGATTCCTCGGGTTTCGCGCGTGTTTCGCACGCGTCTCGCGGACGACCGCGCGCGGCATGCGAGTTGCGCTGCGCCAGGCACCATGTCGAGCGCCACTTCTCCCGACGATCGGCCCGAAGCGCCGCCAACCGCGCGGGCTCCCGCGAAGGTGTGGTCCGGCACGCTTCATGGCGTTGCTGGCCATCCGATTCGCGTGGAGGTCGACGCGCGTCCGAACGGGCTCCCGTCCTTCCAAACCGTGGGCCTGCCCGACGGCGCGGTGCGCGAGGGCAAGGATCGAATCCGCGCCGCCGTTCGCCACGCCGGCTTCTCTTTCCCCGAAGGACCGGTCACCGTGAACCTCGCGCCCGCCGATCTGCGCAAGGACGGCACCGCGCTCGATCTGCCGATCGCGCTCGGGATCCTGGTCGCGTGCGGCGCGGTGCCGGGCACCCGGCTCGCCGACCACCTCGTGCTCGGCGAGCTCGGCCTCGACGGGACGATCCAGCCCATTCGCGGCGCGCTCTGCCTCGCCGCGGCCGCGAACGAGGCAGGCGTGTCGCACGTCGTGGTGCCCGCCGAGAACGCGGTGGAAGCGGCCCTCGTCGAAGGAGTGCGCGTCCTCGCCGCGCGGCATCTGCAGGACGTGGCGCGGCATTTCGCTGGCGACGAGGAGCTGCCCGTGGTGGCGCGGAAGCTGCCCGTGCTCGACGAGGTGAGCCGAAGCCGGGCGCCGGACCTCACGCGCATTCGCGGCCAGGCCGCCGCCAAGCGCGCGCTGGCGATCGCCGCCGCCGGTGGCCACAACCTGCTCATGATCGGCCCACCCGGCTCGGGAAAGACGCTGCTGGCGCGGGCGCTGCCCGGGATCCTGCCGCCCATGACGTTCACCGAGGCGATCGAGGCGACTCAGATCCACTCGGTCGCGGGGCGCCTGCGCGCCGGCTCCGGCTTGCTCACCGAGCGCCCGTTTCGCTCGCCACACCACACGATCTCCGACGCTGGACTCGCCGGCGGCGGCGGCGTGCCCCGGCCTGGCGAGGTCAGCCTCGCCCACCACGGCGTGCTGTTCCTCGACGAGCTGCCGGAGTTCCGGCGCGGAGTGCTCGAGGTGCTGCGCCAGCCCCTCGAGGACGGCCGCGTGGCGATCGGGCGCGCCGCCATCACCATCGCGTATCCCGCGCGCTTCATGCTGGTCGCCGCGATGAACCCGTGCCCGTGCGGCTACCGAGGCGACCCGCACCGCGCCTGCGTGTGCGACCCCGGCGAGGTGCGGCGCTACCGCGGCCGCATCTCCGGGCCGCTCCTCGATCGCATCGACCTCACCGTCCACGTGCCGGCGCCGTCCTACGACGAGCTCAACGGCCCGCCATCGGGCACCGACAGCGCCGCCGCGCGCACCGAGATCGTGGAAGCGCGGGTGCGTCAGCGGCTGCGCTTCGGCGACGACGAGACCACCACCAACGCCGTCATGGACGAAGCCCAGCTCGAGCGCTGGTGCGTCCTCGGCGGCGACGCCGCCGCGCTGCTCAAGCGCGCCATGGATCGATTCAAGCTCTCGGCGCGCGCCCACGCGCGCATCCTCAAGGTGTCCCGAACCATCGCCGATCTCGCGGCGCACGATCGCATCGACGTCGCCCACGTCGCGGAAGCGATCCAGCTGCGCTGCTGGGAGGAACCGTCATGAAATACGTCTGGAACATCGTGGAACGCGAAGGCATGGAACGCCCGTTCTGGAACCGCATCGGGGTGGCGTTCGAGAACTCCGACGGCTCGCTCAACGTGCGACTCGATTGCCTGCCCTTGAACGGCAAGCTCCACATCCGCGACCGCAAGGAGCAAGAGCGCGGCCCCGAGCCGCCGGGGTGAGTCCACGCACGGCGGCGGGTCCCGCCGCTCGCGCGCGACGCCGAGCGGCACCCCTCAGGCGCGTTCCGACGCACGACCGCCTTCGCTCGGCGCCGGCGAAGCGGCGTCCTCGACCGACGGCGCTTGCTGGGCTCGTGGCGGCGTGGTAGCCCCGGCGGCTCGCCATGGGCCGATCCCATTCATCCCGAGCTGCGCCGACACGAGCGCTCGAGCTGCGGCCGATCCGCGTGCCGGGCGTTCGCATCGGGCACGCGACCGACGCGGTCGGTGGCACGGGCGTCACGGTGGTGCTGGCCGAGGACGGCGCGATCGCGGGCGCGCACGTCGCGGGCTTCGCTTCGGGCACGCGCCAGGTCGACTCGCTCGAGCCCACGCACCTGGTGCCCACGGTGCACGCGATCGTGCTCGCGGGAGGCAGCGGCTTCGGCCTCGACGCCTCCCAGGGCGCGGCGGCGTACCTGGAGGAGCGCGGACGCGGCTTCCCGGTCGGTCGGCGGGTGGTGCCGATCGTGCCCACGGCGGTGCTCTTCGACCTCAACGTCGGCGACGCCCGCGCCGTGCCCACTCCCGCGATGGCACGCGCGGCCTGCGAGACCGCGCGTGCCGATCGTGTGGCCGTGGGCTGCGTCGGCGCGGGGACCGGCGCCACCTGCGGCAAGCTCCTCGGCGTCGCGTGCGCCACCAAGGGTGGGCTCGGGATCGCCACGGGCACGCTTCCCGATGGCACCGCGCTGCTGGCCCTGGCGGTGGTCAATCCATACGGCGACGTCGTCGACCCGCTGAGCGGCCGTCCCATCGCCGGCACGCGGCGCGCACCGAGGTCGCGTGCGCTCGCCGGCTCGACGCGGCTGATCCGCGATCCGAAGCGCATCCAGCGCGCGAGCTTTCAGAACACGACGCTGGTGGTGGTCGCGACCGACGCGCGGCTCGACAAGCTCGGTGCGTCGCGGCTCGCGCGCATGGCGGCCTCCGGGATGCTGCGCGCGCTCGGGCCCGCGCCCACGCTCTACGACGGCGACGTGGTGTTCGCGCTCTCCACCGGCGAGCGCGCCGCCGATCCCAACGCCCTGGGCGCCTGCGCCGCGGATCTGGTGAGCGAGGCGATCGTCGACGCGGCCCGGACCGCGACCCCGATGTTCGGCCTTCCCGCGGCGCGCGACCTACGCCCCTGACCTGGCGCCGCCGCGTCACTCGGATCGGCGAGCGGCGGCGTCCGTCACGCGATCGGCTGATCGAAGCGCTTCGCGGCGAGCTCGACGCGGGTCATCGGCGCCGAGCGCCGACACGTGCCGCACTCGCCTTCGATCCCCGTCTCCATGAGCTCGGGCGGCACGAGGATCACACCGTACTGATCGCATTTGCGGCAGCGGAACTCGACCAGGACGGCACCGCGGGGATCGAGGTCCGCGGTGAGTGGCACGCTGCGCAGACGCGCGATCGGCTCGGGCGCGGGCTTGGGCGGCTTCGCTGGCGTGGTCGCCGCTTGGGGTGGCGAGACCGCGGCGCGTGGCTCGGCGCCGTCGCTTTGGGCCGCGTCGAGCGCGCTCGCGGCGGCCTGCGTCTCGGGCGCACCGGCGTCCCACGGCTGCCGGCTCGATCCGGGATCATCCAGCGATGGCGCCGGCGCCGCGGACGCGATCCCCAGCAGCACTTCACCGCATTTCCTGCACGTCGCGCGTTCCGCTTGCACGAAACCGCAGCGTTCGCAGCGCACCGATCTCACGCATCCTCCGTCGCGGGCCGTTCCACGTCCGCCAGCGTCTCCGCGATCATGTCCTTGAGCCGATTGTCGAGGCACGCGGGGCGCGCGCGCTTCTCCGCCCACTCGCGCAGCTGGTCGATCTGCTCGGCCATCGTGACCGCAAGCGGCACCGAGCCCTTCATCGCCACCAGCACGTCCTTCGTCCCGGGCTCGCGGCCATCGGCGAAGGTCTCGTAGCACGCCGCCAGCACGGCTTGCTCGATCTCCGAGCCCGTGAGGCCTGCGGAGGCACGCGCTAGCGTCGCCAGGTCGAGCTGCGCTGGATCGAGCCGCCGCTTGGCGAGATGGATCGCGAGAATCTGCCGGCGCTCGGCGAGCGTCGGCAGGTCCACGAAGAAGATCTCGTCGAAGCGGCCTTTGCGGACCAGCTCCGCGGGCAAGCGATCGACGCGGTTCGCGGTCGCCGCCACGAAGACCGGCGCTTTCTTCTCTTGCATCCACGTGAGGAAGGTCGCGAGCGCGCGCGCCACCGCGCCTTCGCCCTCGCCGCCCGCGTCCGCGAACCCTTTCTCGAGCTCGTCCACCCACAGCACCACCGGCGCCAGCTTCTCGGCCACCACCAGCGCGCGCTTGAGGCCCTCGTCGCGCCCCTGGCGCTCGGCCCGGATCACCGCGCTCAGATCGAGACGCACCAGCGGGAAACCCCAGCAATCGGCGATCGCGCGCGACGCCAGGCTCTTGCCGCAGCCCTGGACGCCTAGCAGCAAGAGCCCGGCGGGCGTGGGCAAGCCGCGGGCGCGGGCCGCCTCGCCGAAAGCCTCGCGGCGACGCTCGATCCAGCGCTTGAGCTCGTCGAGGCCGCCCACGTCACCGAGCCCGAGGCCGGGATCCACGAACTCGAGAAGCTCCGAGCGCGCCAGCACGCGGCGCTTCTCGGCGACGATGGCGCGCACCACGTCGTGCTCGGGCGCCCGCGCCACACCGAATGCCCGCGCCAGCACCCGCGCCGCGGCGCGCTCGGTGAGCCCGAGCAGCGCGCGCTCGATGCGCTCGGCGAGGTCGCGGGCGCCGGGGTCGGCGTCGCCGGCCGCCCCCGCCGCCGAGGCCGCCGCCGCGGGACGCCAGCGCGCGAGCGCGGCCTTCACCAGCGGACGAAGGTCGCGCCCGTCGGGCAACGGCAGCTCGACGATCGCCACCTCGCGCTCGAGCTCCGCCGGCACCACCAGCACCGACGAGAGCAAGAGGATCGCCGAGCGGCGTTCGCCGAGAAGCTCGGCCAGCTCGCGCAGCCGCCGCACGATCCACGAATCGCCGAGATGGCGGTGGAAGTCGCGCAGCACGAACCAGGTCGGCGCCTCCACCGTGGCGATGTGCTCGAGCAGCGCGCGTGCGTCGCCGAAACGCGCGGACTCGCCGGCCGCCGCGTCGCTGCCCTCGAGCCCGCGGGTCTCGCTCCAGCCCAGCACCGCCACGCGTGCGCGCTTGGCGAGGCCGCGGACGTTGCGCTCCCAGCGCGCCTCCTCGGCCGTCACCAGGTAGACGAGCGTATGCCCCGAGCCGAGAAGGGCGTGCAGCTCGTCGAGAGCGGTGGTGGTGGACACGGTGGTGGCGGCGTGGAGGGCGCCCGAGTCTACCGCGATCGGCCCCGAGATCTACTCGCCGCGTGCCGAGCGCAGCCGCCCGACCTCCCGCGAGCGGTGTGCGATCACGGCGCAGCGTCAGCCGCCCGAGCGCCTCCCCCCGAGGTCGTGGAAGCACCGGTGTAACGGTGGCGAAGGTCGCGCGACTGTCGAAGCAGATCTCGCACGGTCCGCCCCGGACCCCGCCGGGACGGGCTTGCTATCCGTCGACGGCATCGGGGAGACTGGCCACTCGACCGGTACACGACGCCATGACGCGATCCTTGGACATTCCGGCGCTCGGGCACGGCCTCGGCCTGCGCACCGTCCACTACCCCGACATCCTCGGGGGCTCGCCGCGCGTCGACTGGTTCGAGATCATCTCCGAGAACTTCATGATCCGCGGCGGGCGCCCGCTGTGGGTGCTCGAGCAGGTGCGCGCCCGCTTCCCGATCGTGATGCACGGCGTGTCGCTCTCGATCGGCTCCACCGATCCCCTCGACCTCGACTACCTGGGCGAGCTTCGCGAGCTGGTGCGGCGCGTCGAGCCGGCGCTGGTCTCCGATCACCTGTGCTGGACCGGTGTGGGCGGCCACAACACCCACGATCTGCTGCCGCTGCCCTACACCGAGGAGACGCTCGCGCACGTCGCCGAGCGCGTGCTGCGGGTCCAGGACTTCCTCGGGCGACGCATCCTGATCGAGAACCCGTCGAGCTACATGCGCTTTCGCGCCTCGACGATGACCGAATGGGAGTTCCTCGCGGCGCTCGCCGCGCGCGCCGACTGCCTGCTGCTGCTCGACGTGAACAACGTGTACGTGAGCGCATTCAACCACGACTTCGACGCCGACGCGTACCTGGCCGGCATCCCCGCCGAGCGCGTCGCTCAGTTTCACCTCGCGGGCCACACGAATCACGGCCGCTACATCCTGGACACCCACGACCACCCCATCATCGATCCGGTGTGGCAGCTCTACGAGCGCGCGGTCGAGCGTTTCGGCCCGGTGAGCACCCTCATCGAGCGCGACGACCACATCCCGCCCCTCGCCGAGCTGGAGCGCGAGCTGGATCAGGCGCGCCGCATCGCGGAGACCGCACATGCCCGACGCCGGCTGGAATCTCGACCGCACCGAGCGCCTGTTGTGGCGGCTCATCACGGCGCCTGAGGGAGTCGCGAAAGGGCTCGTCGCCGAGGGCGATCCCCACGGCGCGCTGCTCGCCGAGGTGCTCGAGGGAGACCCGCGCCTGAGCGCCGTCGAGCACCTCGACATCTACGCGAACATGTACTTCGCGCGTCTCATCGACGTGCTGCGCAAGGATTTTCCGGTGGTCGAGCGCGCGCTCGGGCCGGTCCACTTCCACAACCTCGTCACCGACTTCTTGCTCGCGCACCCGCCGAGCCATTACTCGCTGCGCTATCTCGGCGCGCCGTTTCCGTCCTACCTTCGCGACCACGCGCTGGCCCGCGAGCGGCCGGGGCTCGGCGATCTGGCCGCGTTCGAGTGGGCGCTGGTCGACGTCTTCGACGACGGCGACGCGGCGACCATCGACGCCACCGAGCTGCAGGGCATCGCGGCCGACGACTGGCCTTGCTTGGTGCTCGAGCCCATCGCCGCGCTGCGCGTCCTCGATCTCGACGCGGCGGTGCAGGCCACCTGGCTCGCCGCCCAGGACGCCGACGCGTGCGACCACGACGCTCACGCCGCCGACCACGTACACGACGCTCCGGCGGAACTTCCGCCACCGCGCCCGGGCGGCCAAGCGATGCGGATCTGGCGCCGGGAGCACGAGGTGCTGCACCGCGAGATCGACGGGGTCGAGCGGCGCGCGCTCGACGCGCTTCGCGACCGCCGCACGTTCGCCGAGCTCTGCGAGATCGTCGGCGCGCTCGTCGGCGCGGACGAAGCCCCCGCAAGCGCCGCGACGTTGCTCGCCACCTGGCTGGCCGACGGGCTCGTGGCCAGCGCGAGGGTGGCGCCCGCCGCGCTCGAGACCGCTGGCTGAGCCCGTGCCAGCCGTCGCCCCGCATGCCGAGCCGCCCTTCGGCGAGCGGCTCGCGTACACGACGCCACGCGCCCTCGCGCTGGCGGCGATCGCCGCGCTGCTCGCCTATCCGTCGAGCCTGGTCCTGGCCTCGCGGAACCCGGGGCATCTGCCCGAGGGGCTGGCTGTGGGCGCGGTCGCCGGCGCGCAAGCGCTGCTGGTCGGCGTCGAGGTCGCGCTGGCTGCGTTCATCGGTCTCATGTGGCGGCAGCGCGCCGGGCTCCCGGGGTTGCGGCGTGCGCCCACCGCGCCACGGCCGTTGATCCAGCTACCGGCATTCGTCGTCACCGGCGCCGCGCTCGGCGCACTGTCCGGGTTCGCGTTCGACCGTGCCCACGCCGCTGCCGCGCCGGGCCTCTACGCGGCGAACGGCGCCGAGGCGCTGGCGCTCTACGCCGGCTCGGTGCTGAGCCAGGAAGCGGTCGCGCGGATGTGCTTCCTGACGATCCTCGCCGCGCTGCTCGATCGACCGCGCGCGGCGCTCGTGCTGCACGCGCTCTGGACCACGTTCTTCACGTTCACCCTCGAGCAGCGCTTTCTTCACGCCAGCGCCACGCCCACGGGCCTCGACTGGTGCGGTCTCGCCTTCGGCCTCGCCGCCAACCTGATCTTCGGGGGCGCTTACGCGAGTCACGGGCTCGCGGGCGCCGTCGTCACCCACGCCGCCTGGAACCTGAAGCTGCTGGTGGTGCGCGCCGGCTGAGGACCGTCCCGCCGATCACCCCCGCCCGCGCGCGCTCCCGCTCACGACGCACACGCGGCGCGCCTCACGGCGGCTCGACGAGATGGAGGTCGACGTCGGGAGCGCGGGCGCCGGAGTCGGAGACGATGACGCGCACCCTGGGCAGGATCTCCTCGAGGGTCTCGAGGTAGAGCCGATCGCGGGTTCGCTCCGGCGCATGGCGGTACTCGGCCAGCACCGACAGGAAGCGATCGCTCTCGCCCTTGGCCGCCTGGATGCGGGCGTCGGCCACCGCCTTGGCCTGCGAGACCACGCCCTGCGCCTCGCCGCGCGCCTTGGGAAGCAGGTCGTTCGCATAGCCCTTGGCGGCGTTGACGAGGCGACCGCGCTCCGCCTCGGCGTCCTGGACCTGGCGAAACGCGGTGCGCACCGGGCTCGCGGGATCGATGGACTTGAAGCTCGCGGTGACGATGCGGATCCCCACGCCGTACGCATCGAGGCGAGCGTTGGCGCCCTTCTTGACGCGCTCCAGCACCTCGTTCTGCCCGGCGGTGAGGACGTGGTCCACGTCCATCTGGCTCAACGTCTCGGTGAAGGCACCCTCGGCGGCGCGCCGCAGCACCAGCCCCGCTTGCTCGGCACCGGCGTAGAGGTAACGGGCGGGATCCTCGACCACGTACTGAAACACCGCACGCACTTCCACGATGTTGGTGTTGCCCGTCAGCCATTGCGTCTCGGTGGGCGTCGGGCTGAGCCCGCGTAGATCGTCCGAGATCTTGAAGCCAACGCTCATCGACATGGGCTCGGCGGTCTTGACCTTGGCGGCCCGGCCGAGCGGCGGCGGCAGGTTCCAGTGGACTCCCGGCGGCACGTGGTCGGAGACGACGCGCCCCAGCGCGATCGCGACGCCCACTTCGCCGGCGCTCGATCTCACCGTGTAGAAGCCGGTCGCGAGCCACCCCGCGACGACGGCGAGCGCCACGACGAGCGCCGCACGCACCGCGCGCGAGGGCGCGGCGCGTGGTGCCGCCGCGGGCGCTCCCGGCTCGCTCACGGCTGCTTCCCCGCCGACCGCGGCGTCTCGGCCGCCTGCCCCCGCGTCAGCAGGCGCATGAGCTCGCTGTCACCGGGCAGCACCAGCGTGGTCTGAGGATCGAGGATCTTCCGATACGCCTGGAGCGTGCGCAGGTAGCGGTAGAACTCGGGGTCCTTGGCCAGCGCCTCACCGAAGATGCGCGTCGCCTCCGCTTCGCCTTGACCGCGGACGCGCTCGGCCTCGGCGCGTGCCTCCGCGAGAATGCGGCTCTTCTCCTGGTCGGCCTCGGCGCGAATCTTGAGCGACTCCTCCTCGCCCTCGGAGCGGAAGCGCTTGGCGATGCGATCGCGCTCGGCGCGCATCCGGTCGAACACGCTCGACTGATTCTGATCGGGGAAGTTGAGCCGCTTGATGCGGACGTCGAGCACCTCGACGCCGTAGCGCGTGGCTTGGGTGGCGGCGGACTGGGTGATCGAGGCGAGCACGTCGCCGAGCCGATGCTCCTTCGGATCCGTGCTCACCAGCTGCACGAACGGGACGCTTCCCAGCGCGGCGCCGAGCTCGGAGCCGATCACGATCCCGAGGCGCGCCTCGGCGCCCTTGACCGTGCCCACCGATTGAAGGAACGCCAGCGGATCGTGGATCCGCCAAACGCAATAGGTCTCGATGGTGACGTTGGTCTTGTCGTTGGTCAGGTACTCGGCTTGCGGTAGGTCGAGGACCTGCAGTCGGGCATCGAGGGTGGTGACGGTCTCGATGGGCGCCGGCAGCTTCCAGTGAAGCCCACGTTCCTCCGCGAGCACCACGCCGCGCAGCTTGCCGAGGCGCGTGATCACCGCGAACTCGGTGACGTCGACCACGAACAGGCACGACTGGATCACGAGCGCCGCGACCACGACGCCGATCAACCCACGGACCCACGGCTTCATCGCGCCCACCTCATGGGTTCGGTCCGGGGTTTGCCCCAGAGCCCGAGCCTCGCTTCAACGCCTTCAAGAACGGGCTTTCCGGCGCGGCTTCCTCGCCGCCGCCGTTGGCACTCACGCCCGGCGCGCGCCCTCCCGCTGGCGCGGCGTTCCCGGCGTCGCCTCGGCCCGCCGCGGGCATCATCCAGAGATCGAGAGCCCCCGCGCCGGCCACACCCGGCCGCACCACCTTGCGCACCCCGGGCAACACCGTTTCCATCGTTTCCAGGTAGAGGCGCAGCTCGGTGAGATCGCGGAACGCGGCGAAAGCGTCGGCCTGCGCGCCGAACGCGCCGGCCTCCGCCGCAGCGCGCGCGATCTCGGAGGTGCGCGCACCGGCGGCGTCGAGCAGCGACTTCGCCGCCTCGCCGCGCGCCTTGGGCAACGTCTCCTCGGTGTAGCCGCGCGCGGTCTGCTCGGCGGTGAGCGCTTCCTCGCGCGCCGACGCCACGTCGCGGAAATTCCAGTGCACCAAGGTCGGCGCGTGCACCTCGAGGAGCGCGACGCGGATGACCTCGATGCCGGAGCCGTAGGAGTCGAGCTCGCGTTGCACCAGGCGGTGGGTGTTGGCCTCGACCGCGGCGCGGCCCTCGGAATAGATCTCGTCGATGGGCCGGTCCCCGATCACCTCGACCATCGCCGAACGGGTGGTCGCGCGCACCAGCGCCTCGGGATCGGCGACCCCGAAGCCGAACGCCACCGGATCCTTGGCGCGGTACTCGACGGTGAGATTGATGTCGATGATGTTCTCGTCGCCCGTCAGGAAATAGCCTTCGCGCGGCTCCTTCACCCGCCGCGCCTCCGCGCCGGCGGCCCGCGCGGGATCGGGCGCCACCGTGCGAAAGCCCACGTCCAGCGTGCGCGACTGATCCACCGCGACCACGCTGCCGCGCGCGAACGGCACCGGGGCGTGCAGGTAGCTGCCCGCGCCCAGATCGCGCGCCACGATCCGGCCGAAGCGCACGATCGCCCCGCGTTCGCCGGGGCGCACCGTGAGCAGACCGGTGAGCAACCAACCCACCACGGCGATCACGCCTGCCGCGGCGCCCAAGCGCCGGCGCGTGATCGCAAGCCCGAGCCAGCGCTCGCAGCGCTCGCCGAGTCGCACGAACTCGGGCGGCACGGGCGCTCGCGCGACGCTCGTCGCGAGCAAGACCACGAAGACCAGCGCCGACGCCAGTCGTAGCGCCATCGGCATGCCGCCCTCGCCACCGAGCGCGAGCATCGGCTTGATCCCCGTGGACGCGATCACCAAGTCGAGCAAGGCGCCGAAGGCGATGCTCAGCACGGCCACCACCGTCACGTAGATCGCCACCACGCGCTTGCCGAGGAACTTCGTGAGCATGACCATCGAGCCGACGTTGGTCGCCGGGCCGGTGAGCAGGAACACGAGCGCCGCTCCCGGGCTCATGCCTTTCGCCATGAGCGACGCGGCGATGGGCGTCGAGGCCGACGCGCAGATGTAGAGCGGGATCCCGATCAACGCCATCATCAGCATCGGGGTCACGCCGCGGCCCAAGAAGCGCTCCACCACCGTCGCCGGCACGAACGCCGACACCAGCGCGCTCACCACCAAGCCCGCCAGCAGCCAATGCGAGAGATCGTCGAGCAGATCGACGAACCCGTAGCGCAGCGCACGCCGAAACCAGCCGCCCGACGCGGGCGGCGGCACGACGTCGAGCCCCACGACCTCGCTCTCGCCGGCGTCGGGTCCGTGGGCGTGGCCGTGGTCGTGGTCGTGATCGTGGTCGACGAGCGCCGACGCCGGGCTCGGTGTCGCCGCGTCGCCGGCCAGGTTCTCGGCGCAACACGGGTCGACGACCGTCGTCGCAGCGGGCGCGGCGTCGGCGTCCGCCTTGCCCTGCGCCGCGTCGTCGCGGTCGCTTCCGCCGCCCTCGATCTCCACGGCGAGGCCCGCGACCAGTGCGGTCACGAACGCCGCGAGCGGCCGGAAGAGCGCCATCAGCCAGCCCATGAGCCCGTACGTCAGCGCGATCGAATCGACCCCGGTCTCCGGCGTGGACACCAGGAACGACACCGTGGCGCCGCGGCTCGCGCCGCGCCGTCGCAGCGCGATCGCCGTCGGCACCACCGAGCACGAGCACAGCGGCAGGGGCACGCCGACCAGCGAGGCGAGCACGATCGGTCGGACCCGCCCCTTGCCCAGCAGCCGCTGGATCAGCCGCGCCGGCACGAGCGCGTGCAGCAGGCCCGCCACCGCGAAACCGAAGAGCAGGAAGAACGACGCCTCGCGAAACACCAACCACAGCTCGCGCGCGAAGCGCAGCAGGAATTCGAGCATGTTCGAGTCCGGATCGCGACGAGCCCCGGCGTCGAGCCGAGCATAGCAGGCGATTCCGCGGCTTCCGTTCGCGACGGCCGAACGCCTCGGGGCCGCGCGTCCGAGGGTGGGACGGCGCGGCGGCTCTTGATCCCGCGTCGTTCCTCCATTACCTCTTGGCGGTTTCGCATCCGGAGGAACGAACCATGAACGCCAAGCGTGCCCGTCTGCTGCGCAAGTTCGCGAGCTCCACCAAGCGCGACCCGAGCGAGGTCAAGGACCTCTGGAAGACGATCCCCCGCACCGCGCCGCGCGCCGAGGAGAAGAACGACTCCGACGCCAGCCGCCGGTCGCTCGGCGCCGAGATCCGCCGCACCCTCGCCCGCGACGACGACTGAATCGAACGGGCCGCGTCATGACCACCGGCCCGGCGCTGTTCCGCTTCGATCCCCGCTTCGCCGCCGCGTTCGCGCACCATCCCATCCTCGCCGGGCCGACGCCGGTCCAGCCGCTCGAACGGCTGAGCCGTGAGGTCGGCGGGCCGTCGATCTGGATCAAGCGCGACGATCTCTCGAACCCGCTCTACGGCGGCAACAAGCCCCGCAAGCTCGAGTTCCTTCTCGGCGACGTGCAGCGCCGCGGCGCTCGCTCGGTCGTCACCTTCGGAGTGGTCGGCAGCCATCACGCGCTCGCGACCGCGTTGCACGCGCGCGCCATCGGCGTCGACACCACCGCGGTGCTCGTGCAGGGGCCGCTCCATCCCCATGCCATCGAGAATCTGCGCCGGACCTGCCTGCACGCCACGCGCACGCTCTATCTCGACTGGGCGCACGCTCCCGCGGTCGCCGGCGCGCTCTGCGCCACCTTCGTCGGTCCCATCAACCGGCCCTACCTGATCCCGCCCGGTGGCTCGTCGCCGCTCGGCAATCTCGGCTACGTGTCGGCGGCCCTCGAGCTGGCCGAGCAGGTGCGCGCCGGCGAGATGCCGAAGCCGGATTACGTGTACGTCCCCGCGGGCAGTCTGGGGACGCTCGCGGGCCTGGTGGTGGGGTTCGCGCTCGCGCGCCTCGAGACTTGGGTGGTCGGCGTGGCCGTGCTGGGACCGCCCAGCGTCACCACCGACCGCGCCAATCGCCTGGTTCGGCGCGTGCGCCGGCGGCTGATCGAAGCATCCCCGGACGTCGAGCGCATCGGCGCGGGCTTCGAGCGACTGAGCCTGCGGTTCGGCGCGCTCGGGCGTGGCTACGGACACGCGACGCCCGAAGCGACCGAGGCCGCGCGGCACCTCGCCGAGCTCGAGGACGTGAAGCTCGACACCACGTACACCGCGAAGGCCATGGCCGGCATGCTCGAGCAGATCCCGCAGCCCAGCTTCCAGGGCAAGACGGTGCTCTTCTGGCACACCTTGAGCCGCGCCGCGCCCGCCGAGGACGCGGCCACGCTCGCGGCCGTGCGGCTCCCGGCGCCGCTCGACACCCTGGTCGCACGCGCCGAACGACGCGCCGCGTTCGCAGGCTGAGGTCGCTCGACCTCCCAACCATCCATCTCCGAGCGGAACGAGCGCCGCGACGCGCCGCGACGCGGGCCGCGGCCCTCGCCCATCGAGCGGATCGTGGCGCCGCCGCGC